>NZ_JBVKBE010000001.1:0-1314952 GCF_055657325.1 Streptomyces sp. NPDC107562
TTCCTGCGGTCGTTGGGGGCTTTGTTTGTGCGGGGGGCGTGTGAGCCGGACTGGCAGGTTCTGCTGGGTGGGCCGCAGCCTCGGGTGGATCTGCCGACGTATGCGTTTCAGCGGGAGCGGTTGTGGCTGGATGCCGGTGGGGTGTCGGGGGATGTGGCGGGGCTGGGTCAGGTGGCGGTGGGGCATGCGCTGCTGGGTGCGGGTGTGGGTGTGGCGGGTGCGGGTGGGGTGTTGTTCACCGGTCGGGTGGGGCTGGGGTCGCATCCGTGGCTGGCGGATCATGCGGTGTCGGGTGTGGTGTTGCTGCCGGGTGCGGTGTTTGTGGAGTTGGTGGTGCGGGCCGGTGATGAGGTGGGGTGTGGGCGGGTTGAGGAGTTGATGCTGGCGGCGCCGTTGGTGGTGTCGGCGGGTGGTTCGGTGCAGGTGCAGGTTGTGGTGGGTGCGGTGGAGGACGGTGGGCGCCGTTCGGTGGGGGTGTATTCGGGTTCGGGTGAGGGGGTGGAGGGTCGGTGGGTGTGTCATGCCACTGGTTTCCTGGCCCAGGACAGCGAACCGGTGCACGGGCCGGGATCGGTGTTGTCCGGTGCGTGGCCTCCTTCGGGTGCTGAGCGGGTTGATCTTGCTGGTGTGTATGAGGGCCTGGCGGTGGAGGGGTATGAGTACGGGCCTGTTTTCCGGGGGTTGAGGTCGGTGTGGCGGGCCGGCGGGGAGGTGTTCGCGGAGGTCGCGCTTCCGGAGGGTGTGGGGGTGGATGGTTTTGGTCTGCATCCGGCGTTGCTGGACGCGGCGTTGCAGGCGGCGGGCTTCGGCTCCTTCATCCCCGACACCGACACCGGCACCGACACCGACACCGGCACCGACAGCGGCAGCGGTGCTGAGGTGGGTGGGGTGCGGTTGCCGTTCGCGTGGTCGGGTGTGTCGTTGTATGCGTCGGGTGCGTCTTCGTTGCGGGTCCGGTTGTGGCCGGTGGGTGAGGAGGGTTTCGGGGTCGAGCTGGCTGACATGGCGGGGCTGCCGGTGGCCCGGGTCGACACGCTCGTCACCCGCGCCATCACCCCGGAACAACTCAACGCCGCCGGAGGCACCAGCACGCGGACGCAGTCGCTGTTCAGGGTCGACTGGACCCCGACGGCGTTCCCCTCGCTGCCGGAGCTGCCGAGCTGTGCGGTACTCGGGTCCGGCTCCGACCTGCCGGCAGTGTTCGGTACGGACACCCCGGTGGTGCCGGACGTCGCGGACATCGGCACGTCCGGCGCCGATCGGGTGCCGGAGTGGGTACTCGTCGACGTGGACGCATGGGCGACGACCACCCCCTCGAAGACCGCCCCAGCCATGCCGACCGCCGTGCGCAGCATCACCGTTCAGGCGCTCAAGCTTGTCCAGGAGTGGCTGTCCGACGACCGGTGGGCCTCGTCCCGCCTCGTATGGGTGACCCGGGGCGCGCTCGGGGTCGATGCCGGGGATCCGGTGCCCGGTCTGGCGTCCTCGGCGCTGTGGGGCCTGGTGCGAGCAGCCCAGTCGGAGCATCCTGAGCGCTTCGCGCTTCTCGACCTCGACCCGGGCGAGGAGCTCACGGATGCCGTCGGCACCACGTCCGACCTGATGGGCCGAGTACGTGGCGCACTCGCCGCCGGTGAGTCCCAACTCGCCGTCCGAGCGGGAGAGGTGCTCAGTCCCTGCCTCGTTCCCGCGCACGCCCCGACGGTCGAGGCGCCCGGCGAGACCGGCGGCCAGGAGTTCGGCAAGGCGGTGACCGGCACGGTCCTCGTCACCGGCGGCACCGGCGGCCTCGGTGCCGTCTTCGCCCGGCACCTGGTCACCGCGCACGGCGCGCGGCGCCTGCTGCTGACCAGCCGACGGGGTCTCGAAGCGCCGGGTGCCGCCGAACTGGTGGCGGAACTGGCCGAAATGGGCGCGAGGGTCGACGTCGCCGCGTGCGACGTGTCCGACCGGTCGGCGCTGCGGGACCTGCTCGCGGGTGTCGCGGACGACGCGCCGCTGACCGCGGTCGTGCACGCCGCCGGTGTGCTGGACGACGGCGTGGTCGAGACGATGAGTCCGGACCGGCTGGACGCGGTCATGCGACCCAAGACCGATGCCGCCTGGTACCTGCACGAGCTCACGGCCGATCTCGAACTGGACGCGTTCGTCCTCTTCTCCTCCGCGGCGGGAACGCTGGACGGGGCGGGCCAGGCCAATTACGCGGCGGCCAACGTCTTTCTGGACGCCATGGCCCGGTACCGCCGAGGGCAGGGCCTGCCGGCGCTCTCGCTGGCCTGGGGCCTGTGGAGCGAACGCACCGGAATGGTCGACGCGTCGGACGGCACGGACCTGGACCGCATCGGGCGCTCCGGTGTCCGGCCGCTCGCTACGGACGAGGGGCTCGCGCTCTTCGACGCGGCGGCCGCCCTGGACGAGCCGGTCGTGCTGCCCGTGCGCCTGGACCTCGCCGCGCTGCGGTCGAAGCCCCAGGACCAGGTGCCGGCCATGGTCCGCAAGCTCGCCGGAGGCACCGCACGGCGGATCGCCGCCGCGGGCGGAGACGAGAACGAGGGGACGGCGCTCACCCGGCGCCTGGCGGAACTCGGCCCCGCGGACCGGGACCGCTTCCTCCTGGACCTGGTGCGCGGGCAGGTCGCCGGGGTGCTGGGATACTCCGGCCCCGAGGCGATCGAACCGGATCGCGGCTTCCAGGAGCTGGGCGTGGACTCCCTGGGCGCGGTGCAGATACGCAATCGGCTGGGCGCCGCCACTGGCCTGCGGCCGCCCACGACGTTGGTGTTCGACTATCCGACCCCGGCGGCGGTGGCGGGCTACTTCAAGGAGCACCTCTCGATCACGGACGAGGACGCCACGGCGGACCTCATGCGCGAGATCGGCCGGCTGGAGGCCGCGGTGGCTGCCGCGGCGGTCTCGTCCGGGAACGCCGGACTGGCGCCCGCGGCGGACCGGTTGAGGGCGCTGGCGGCGAAGCTGGTGGAGGCGGGTGCGGGACGGCCGGATCAGGAGGGCGGAGCCGACCTCGACGCCGTCACCGCCGACGAGCTGTTCGACATCCTCGACGAGGAACTGACGGCGGACTGACCCGTTTTCGACCGTGGACCCGGATCGACCGTGGACCCGGATCGACCGTCGGCCGGCGCGGTGGTGGGCCCGTCAGAGACGTGGTGGGCCCACCATCAGCGGGTCCACCACGACTTTGCGCCACCGTGCCGACAACCTGTCGCCGACGGATCCGCCAGGCCCTGGCGCTTTGGTGCCGCGGTTCTCTAGACTGCTCATGTGTCCGGATCTCGTACCCCCGTACGGCAGTTTCCCGGACCTCATGGGTGTGTGCCTGTTCAAGCTGGTGATGCGTCCCGCTCTCGTACACTCGTGTGGCGGCTATGGCTGGTCATACGGTCGGCTCTCACTCCACGACACTGATGAGTTCGGCGTCTCTCAATTCGGCGATGAAGGTGTCGAAATCGGCTTTGAGCCATCGGGGGTTGCGGTTCCATCGCACGGCCAGCACCTCGACCGCCGGCTCGACGTGCCCCGCATGCTGTTGCAGGGCGATCCATATGGCGGTCCCCATCGGACCGCAGAGGTAGGTACTGCCCGTGCGTGGGGACTCCAGTTGCATGGTCCCGTCCTCGCGCACCAGCGCCACGGTTTCCGGTTCGACTAACACTCGCAGACGTTCCTCCCTCAGCGGGCGCACCTGCCCGCTCATCGTGATGGAGATCGTCCCAACTGCCCCGACAGGCTGATGCAAGCGGCGTGAGGTGCCGCTCGCTCGCCTCGCCCCTCCGCGTCGGCCGACCGTGATCGGCCGACGCGGGGGAGCTGGAGTAGCGAGCGGCCACCAGGTGGTCGAAGCGCCGTCGGGGCTCCGCTCAGCGGGTGTAGAGCTGGGCGTCGTGGTCCTTGGGGCCCGGAGCGGACTCGTGCGGGTCCCCGGTCGACGGGGCGTCGAGCCGCAGGTGACGCAGCAACAGGCCGGCCAGGACCGCGGCGACGAACATGACCCCGGCCGCCGTGTAGGAGGCGATCTGCATGCCCTCGGTGAACGCCTCCCGGCTCGAGGTCAGCAGGAGCCCGGCGAGGTCCTCCGGCAGCTGTCCTGCGACCTGTACGGCACCGCCCAGGGTCTCGTGAGCGACCTCGCTCGCGGCCTCGGGGATTCCTGACGGCATGTCGGTGTCCATGGACTGGCGATAGACGGCGGCACCGATGCTGCCGAGGACCGCGATACCGAGCGCGCCGCCGAACTCGGCGCACGTCTCCGACAGTCCGGAGGCCGAGCCCGCGCGTTCCGGTGGCGCGGCGGCGATGATCAGGTCGGCGGCGAGCGTCAGCACGACACCGACTCCCGCCGCCATCATCGTGGCGCCCGTGATGACGAGGGCGAGTTCGGAATCCGCCTGGACCTGCGCGATGACCCCGAATCCGGCCGCGGCGAGCAGCAGGCCCGCCGAGATGACGTACGCAGGCCGGATGCTCTGCACGAGAACGGCCGCGAGGGTCGCGCTGACCATCGTCGCGCCGGCCGCCGGCAGGGTCCACAGACCCGCGCTCCACGGCCGCAGGCCGTACACCAACTGCAGGTACTGGGAGGTGAACAGGCCGAAGCCGACCATGGCGAACATCGCCAGGACGTTGGTGCCCACGGAGGTGCTGAAGGCGCGGTTGCGGAACAGCGACACGTCGAGGAGGGGATGGGTGAGTTTGCGCTGGCGCAGTACGAACACGACGCCCACCAGCAGGCCGACGCCGATCGTCGCCAGCGGTACGGTCGCCACGCCGTCCTCGGCGATCTTCTTCATGCCGTAGATGACCGGCAGGACGGCGGCGAGGCTGAGCGCGGTGCTCAGCAGGTCGAACTTGCCGGGGTTGGGGTCGCGGAACTCCGGCAGCAGCAGCGGCCCGAGGACGAGCAGCAGCGCCATGACGGGCACGTTGACCAGGAACGCGGAGCCCCACCAGAAGTTCTCCAGCAGTGCGCCACCGAGCAGGGGGCCGAGGGCCGCGCCGCCGGCCAGGGCGGCGGTCCACACGGAGACGGCGGTGCGCCGCTGATGGTCGTCGCGGAACATGTTGCGGATCAGGGAGAGGGTCGAGGGCATCAGGGTCGCACCGCCGATGCCCAGCAACGCCCGCGTCACGATGAGCATTTCGGCGCTCTCGGACATGGCGGCCGCCGCCGAGGCCGCGCCGAACGCGGCGGCACCCAGCATGAGCAGTTTCCTGCGGCCGATGCGGTCACCGAGTGTGCCCATCGTGATGAGCAGGCCCGCGAGCAGGAACGAGTAGATGTCCATGATCCACAGCAACTGGGTGCTGCTCGGTTCCAGGTCGGCGCTGAGGAACGGCAGAGCGAAGTAGAGGACGGTCATGTCCATGGAGATCAGGAGCACCGGAAGGGTCAGCACGGCGAGGCTGGCCCACTCCCGTCCGGTGGCCTTCAGTGACGGATTGGTAGCCATGCGCCGTACTATACGGATGTGTAGGACGGATGTATAGCTGGCTCGTCTACTTTGGTTTTAAGGGGGCCACGAACGCGCCAATGTCTCGTAGGATTGCTGCATGGGACACCGCGAGCAGTTGTTGGCAGGCGCCAAACGCTGCCTCTATGAGCGTGGTTATGCGCGCACCACGGCCCGCGACATCGTCGCCGCGTCGGGCACGAACCTGGCCTCGATCGGCTATCACTTCGGGTCGAAGGAAGCACTGCTGAATGCCGCAGTCATGGAGGCGTTCGAGGAGTGGGGCGAGGAACTGGAGCGGGCGATGCCCGGGCAGGGCGGCTCCGGTGAAAGTGGCCAGGAGCAGCTCGTCGCCATGTGGACACGGGTGACGAAATCCTTCCAGTCGCATCGCCCGTTGCTCGTGGCCAGCATCGAGGCATTCGCCCAGGCCGAGCACGCTCCCGAATTGCGGAAGCAGTTGGCCGACGACTACGAGCGCGCCCGTGGTGCCATGGCCGAGTTCATCGCGCCCGGCGACGCCCGTGAGGACAAACGTGTCGCCCGTGCCGTCGGCTCTTTGCATCTCGCGATGCTCGCGGGGCTGAGTCTGCAGTGGCTTCTTGATGACGAACGCGCCCCGACGGGCCAGGACATGGTGGATGCCCTGCGTGCCGTGTCACGAGGACTGGGTGACGTGGCGCCCGATGTTCCCGATGTCACGGAAGCGGCGGACGCCGACATGGGGTCGGACCATCCGCTTGTGAACGAGGCCTAGGGGCCGAGTAGGGGTACTGGTCGACGGGACGTCTGTCCTATCGTTGTTCTTCCGATTCCCCGTCACCACCACTCCACCGTGGGGAATCCGGATGGCGTAGGACCGTTTCCCCCCGAAATGGTTCGGCGCCGCCCTGCCGGTCCGGGGAGCCGATACCACCACACCCGTGTTCTCCGGGCCGGCCGCGCAAATTCCGTGCCGTTTTTCTTGTCATTTTCACCGTAATATGCCGTCTGGCCGCACCGGTTGCCCGGAGCCGTCGCAGGGCAGTGGGCCGACTGTATCGAAATTCCGAACGCGATCGCCGTTCAAGCGCTAATGCCGTGAGCACAAGAGATTGCATGAAGATTGCCAAGAAACGGCAAGGGCAATGGTCGGAAAGCTTGTTCTCGACATGCCATTGGGTAATGTCTCCAGGGCATGGGGTGACGGGCGACGATCCTCAGTGGAAGCGTCGGCGGAGTAACTCGACAAGACGGAGGCCTTCCGTGCGCGTGTGGGCTCGGCCAGGGGTGGACGTCGCCGTCCTGGAGGACGGGCGGCTTGAACTCACCTGCCCTGCGTCCGGTTCTCGCTTCCTGTGCAGTGCCATCAGCACCGCGATGTGGATCGCCCTGCTGCAGCAGGACGGCCGGCCCGACGCCGCGGCCGCGCTGCTGGCGAAGCACTGGGATCTCAACCCCGAGTACCTGCAGTCCGATTTCAGCCTCTGGATCGAAGAGCTGCGCGACGCGGGGCTGTTGCAGATCATCGCCTGACCGTCAGCCGTCAGCCGTCAGCCGTCAGCCGTTACGACCGGCACGGTGAGGGCCGACCCCGCCGTCGGCGGGTCGCCGACCGCCCGCTCACCCAGGCCGGTTCACGGCCACGGCTGCGCGTTCCGAGACGAACTGCCGTATCTCCCGCAGTACTTCGGGCGCGTGCGTGTTGAGGTAGAAGTGACCGCCGTCGAAGAAGCGGAAGGTGGTGTCCTCCGTCGTGTGCTCGGCCCACGAACGGGCCTCGTCCTCGGTGACCTTCGGGTCGTCGTTCCCGACCAGGACGACCACCGGGCAGCCCACCCGCCCTCCGGTCTCCGGGCGGTAGGTCTCGGCGGCCCGGTAGTCGCTGCGCACCGCGGGAAGGATCATCCGCAGGACCTCCTCGTCCCCGAGGACCGCGGGATCCGTGCCGCTGAGGTTGCGCAGCTCCCTGAGCAGCCCCTCGTCGCCGGACTGGTGCACACGCTCGTCCCGCCACCGCGACGGCGCCCGGCGCCCGGAGGCGAAGAGGCCGAGCAGTGTGGTGCCCTTGGCCTCCAGCCGCAGGGCCACCTCGTAGGCCAGTGACGCGCCCATGCTGTGTCCGAAGAAGGTCAACGGCCGGTCGAGCCACGGTTCGAGTTCCGGGACGATGAGGTCGGCCAGCTCCTCGACGCTGTCCACCAAGGGCTCACTACGACGTTCCTGACGCCCCGGATACTGCACCGCCACCACGTCGATCTCGGGCGACAGAGCGCGTGAGACGGGGTGGAAGAAGGTCGCGGAGCCCCCGGCGTGCGGGAAGCAGACCAGGCGCGTCGAGGCACCCGGCGCGGGGTGGTAACGCCTGATCCACTTCTCGGAGTTCGTCACCATGCTGGGGTGTGTCCTTTCGGTTCCAGACGGTCGCGGGGCCGTTCGCACGGCCGGGCGGGGGTGGTACGACCGCTACGGCGTCCCGGCGCGGGTCCGGCTCCCACCGTCGGCGCTCCGGGACGCCTGCGCGAGGCCCCGCGGACCCCGCTCGTTCGCCTGCCGCGTCGTTGGGACACCGCGAGCGGCGGGTCGGCCGTACCGCCCATTGGACGCCGCGACGCCCCTGACCCGCCAGCGCGAACACCCCCTACGTTGGGTCCCTGTCACCCCTAACCTCCCTAGCCGGTGCACCGTGCCGGGCCGGCTGCCAGGTCCCGCCGATCGACGGGCGCCGCAGCCCACCTGTTCCACCCGGGGAATGTGTGATCACCATCGGTTACGCTCAAGTGACGAGCTCCGGCCAGGAGCGCAGCCCGCAGGCCGTCAGGGTGTGAACCGTCGAAGAGGAGAGTGCCCATGAGTGCCAACGAGATCCGCGACGACCGGGCGGCGGGCCGCCTGGAAGCCGTCGGGGACGGCGAAGTCACCGGACGGATCGAGTACTTCGTGCTCGACGCCCCGAGGCGCGCGCTCGTGCCGGTGCACACCATCGTCGAGCCGGCCCACGAGGGCAAGGGCATCGCGGGCTCCCTGGCCCGCGAGCTGTACGCCCTCGCCGCACGCGAGGGCATCCTGGTCGCCCCGCTCTGCCCCTACGTCGTCAAGTGGGCCGAACGCCACCCGGACGAGGCCCCCGCCGCCGACCCCGAGCTGCTCGACGCCGCAGAAGCCTGGCTGGCGGCGCATCCAGGACGTTTCTGAGCATGCTGGCCCTGCTGCACACCTCGCCCCTGCACGTCCCCGTCTTCGACGCTCTGCGCGACGAGGACCACCCGGGCCTGGAGCTGGGCCACCTCGTCCACGAGGACCTGCTGACCCGGGCCCGGCAGGACGGGCCGGAGTCCGTCGCCGAGGACGTGGGGGCCGTACTCGACCGCGCGGTGAAGGCCGGCGCACGAGCCGTGCTGTGCACCTGTTCGAGCATCGGCGGCGTCGCGGAGGCGGCCGCCGCCGGTGCCGGTGTGCCGGTGCTGCGCGTGGACCGTCCGATGGCGACCGCCGCCGTGGCCGCCGGAGCGCGGATCGTCGTCCTCGCGACGGTGGCCGGCACCCTCGGACCCACGGTGTCGCTCGTGGAGGAGGAGGCCCGGCGCGCCGGCCGGTCCGTCGCGGTGCGCACCGTGCTCGCCGAGGACGCCTGGGCCCACTTCGAGGCGGGCGACCTGCGGGAGTACGCCCGCCGGGTCGCCGTCGCGGCCGACTCGGTCACCGACGCCGACGCGATCGTCCTGGCCCAGGCCTCCATGGCGCCCGCCCAGCACTTGACGTCGACCACCGTGCCCGTGCTGTCCAGCCCTCGGCCGGGGCTGGCCGCGGGGGCGCGTGCGGTCGGGGCGTAGCTCACCGGGGCCACGCAGTGACTCCGGGGGGTGACTGGCGCAGCGGGGCGCCGGGTACGCGGGAGACGTAGCAGAGAGCCGACGTTCGCCCCAGGGTCGGAGGACCTCATGACCAGCCCGCCACAGCCCGAACCGGTACCGCCGCCGCCGGGCCCGCAGCCCCACCCGGTACCGCCCCCCGAACCACCCCCGGCCCCGGCACCACCCCCGGCCCCGGCACCTCCACCGCCTCCGGCCCCGGCACCACCCCCGGCCCCGGCACCTCCACCGCCTCCGGCCCCGGAGCCGCCTCCGGCCCCCCGCCCGCCGCCGGACCCGAGCCCGTCACCGATCCCCCCGGGCCCGGAACCGATCCCCGACCCGGAACCGGGCCCACCCCTCACATGAGCCCCGGCGGTGGGCGATCACCCACCGCCCACCGCGGCGTCGAACGGGGGCGCGGAGAACCGCACGTTCCCCGCACCCCCCGATGCGTCGCCGGGCAGGCTCTAGGCGGACACCTCCGACCGGTCGCCGCCCCACAGCGTGTGGAACGCGCCGTCCCGGTCGGTCCGCCGGTACGTGTGCGCCCCGAAGAAGTCCCGCTGTCCCTGCGTGAGCGCCGCGGGCAGCCGCTCGGCGCGCAGCGCGTCGTAGTACGCCAGCGCCGCCGCGAACCCGGGCGTCGGCACGCCCTGCCGTGTCGCGGCGACCAGCACCTCACGCCAGTCGTCCTGGGCGCCGGCGATCTCCCGCGCGAACGTCTCGTCGGACAACAGGCTCGGCAGGTCGGCCCGCGCGTCGTACGCGGCGCGGATCCGGTCCAGGAAGGCCGCGCGGATGATGCAGCCGCCGCGCCAGATCGAGGCGACCTGCCCGAGGTCGATGTCCCAGCCGTACTCCTCGCTGCCCGCGGCGATCTCGTGGAAGCCCTGGGTGTACGACACGATCTTCGACGCGTACAGCGCCTGCTCGACCCGGTCCGCGAACGCCCCGGCCTCCTCCTTGCTCAGCGGCGCGGCCTTCGGACCCGCCAGCCCGCGCGAGGCCTCCCGCAGCGCCGCGTGCCCGGAGAGCGAGCGCGCGAAGACCGCCTCGGCGATCCCGGAGACCGGAACGCCGAGGTCCAGCGCGATCTGGACGGTCCAGCGGCCGGTGCCCTTCTGCTCGGCCTGGTCCACCACCACGTCCACGAACGGCTTGCCCGTCGCCTCGTCGACGTGGGACAGCACCTCGGCGGTGATCTCGATCAGGTACGAGTCCAGCCGGCCCGTGTTCCAGGTGCGGAAGATCTCCGCGATCTCCGCCGGGGAGTAGCCGGCGACGTCGCGGAGCAACTGGTACGCCTCGCCGATCAGCTGCATGTCGGCGTACTCGATGCCGTTGTGCACCATCTTCACGAAGTGACCGGCGCCGTCCGGGCCCACGTGCGTCACGCACGGCGCCCCGTCGGACGACGCCTTCGCCGAGATCTTCTCCAGCATCGGGCCCAGCGACCCGTAGGACTCCTTCGAGCCGCCCGGCATGATGCTCGGTCCGTGCAGGGCGCCCTCCTCGCCGCCGGAGATGCCGGTGCCGACGAAATGGATGCCCTGCTCCCGCAGCTCGCGCTCACGGCGCCGGGTGTCCGCGAAGTGCGCGTTGCCGCCGTCGATGATCATGTCGCCGGGCTCCAGGAGCGGGGCGAACTCCTGGATCACCGCGTCCGTGGGCTCACCGGCCTTGACCATGATGACCAGGCGACGCGGGCGTTCCAGTGCCGCGACGAAGTCCTTCGCGGTCTCGGCCGCGACGAACTCGCCCTCGCTCCCGAACTCCTCCACCAGCGCGTGCGTCCGCGACGCGGTCCGGTTGTGCAACGCGACCGTGTAGCCGTTGCGCGCGAAGTTGCGGGCGAGATTGCGGCCCATGACCGCGAGACCCGTGACGCCGATCTGGGCTGATGTGCTCATCGGTGACTCCTAGTGACCTGGTTACGGTGCTGTCGGTCGTGCCCGCCAGTATGGCCACCAACCATCCTGACGTGCTGATCCTCCGTCCGCACGGGCGGGTCGGACGACGCCGCTCAGGCACATACGCACGACGGCCCCCGACGCACTCAGCCGACGGGCGCCCCAGGGCGCCGCACAGTCGGCCGTGCGCGGTGCACGTCCGTCGCACGGGTCGCACAACGACAGCCCGATCCCGGCCATTTGGCGCCCCCAGGCGGCCGATTGCCGTCTTGTCATGGCCTGTTCGCGGCGCATACTTTTGGCCCTCCTGACGCTTGTCGAAGGGGCTCTCCATGGCCGTACGCGGCCGGCACCGCCGGTATCAGCCGAACAGGATCAACCGCGCCTCACTCACCGTCACGGCGGGCGGCGCCGGCATGGCGCTCCCGTTCGTCGGCACCGGTGCGGCGCACGCGGCGGACGTGGCCACCTGGGACAAGGTCGCCGCCTGCGAGTCGACCAACGACTGGAACATCAACACGGGCAACGGCTACTACGGCGGACTGCAGTTCAGCCAGTCCACCTGGGAGGCCTACGGCGGCTCGGTGTACGCGGCCCGCGCGGACCTGGCCACCAAGGACCAGCAGATCGCCGTCGCGGAGAAGGTGCTCGACGGGCAGGGGCCCGGCGCCTGGCCCGTGTGCGCGCAGCGGGCCGGGCTGACCCGCGGCGGGGAGAGCCCCGACATCCGGCCCGGCGGCACCGGGGCGCGCACCACGAGATCAGCGGCCGCGGACGTCCAGCCGCAGACCCCGCCCCAGTCACGCGCCGGCACCGCCGAGATGTACACGGTCGTCCGCGGCGACACGCTCTCGACCATCGCCGACGAGCGCGACGTCCGGGGCGGCTGGCAGCGCCTGTACGCCGGCAACCGCACGACGATCGGGGCGGACCCGGACCTCATCCTGCCCGGCCAGCGGCTGAATCTGCGCGCCAAGGCCCAGGCCGCCACGACCGCGCCGTCCGCCCCGAGCACGCCACGGCGGACGCCGAAGGCCCCCAGGACCGCCGAGGCCCCGCCCAAGGCGGCGCCGAAGTCCCCGCCGAAGACCTCCACCTCCGACGCCGGCGTCGAGCGGCGCGGCGACTCCCGTGTCGCGCCGGTCAGCGGCCCCCTGGGCACCTCCTACCGGGCCACGGGCTCCAGCTGGTCCAAGGGCTACCACACCGGCGTCGACTTCCCCGCCCCCACCGGGGCCACGGTCAAGGCGATCGGGGCCGGACAGGTCGTCGACGCCGGATGGGGCGGCTCCTTCGGCTACCAGGTCGTGATCCGGCACTCGGACGGCCGGTACAGCCAGTACGCGCACCTGTCGGCCATCTCCGTGAAGGCCGGGCAGTCCGTGGGCGCCGGGCAGCGCATCGGCCGGGTTGGCTCCACCGGCAACAGCACGGGCCCGCATCTGCACTTCGAGGTGCGGACCGGGCCCGGTTTCGGCTCCGACGTCGACCCGCTGGCGTACCTGCGGGCCGGCGGGGTCAGGATCTGACCCGGACGCGGCTGCGTTCCAGAGCCGGGAAGGGGACGTACGGCGCGCCGTACAGCGCGTGGTAGGACGGCGTCGCGTCCGGAACGAGGGCGGGCGGGGCGTCCTCGCGTGCGGGGGCGGTGTCCGCGTCCGTCGCGCGGTCCTCCCCGGCGTACGCGCCGTCCACCAGCGGCCGGGGCAGGAAGACGTCTTCGGGCAGGTCCAGGGCGGCCGGCTTTTCGGCGGGGACGACGTCCGCCATGGCCGGCACGGTCTTGGTCCCGGCGCGCTCGACCCGCTCCGCCGTCAGCAGGATCAGCCCGCCCGCCGCCACCACACCACAGCCCAGCGCGAGCAGGGTGCCGGTGGTGCCGTAGCGGAAGGTCTCACCGAACATGGTGATGCCCACCGCGGCGGCGACGACGGGGTTCACGACGGTCAGCGTGGCCAGCGGGGCCGCCAGTCCGGCGCCGCGGTAGGAGGCCTGGGACAGCAGCAGACCGGCGACGGCGAACACGCCGATCGCGGCGAGGGCCGGCAGCAGCGCCACCGTCAGCCCGCCGGTCCACTCGACGGCGACGGACTTCGTGAACACCGAGGACATGCCGAACGCGATGCCGGACGCCGTGGCGAGCACCATCGCGCGCACCGTCGGATGCCGGTGCGCCGCACGGCCCACGACCATCAGCGCCGCCACCGCGCCGGCGGTCACCACGAACACGCCTGCCTGCTGGGCCCCGTCCAGGGAGCGCGAACCGGAGGAGCCGACCAGCGACAGCAGGCCTCCGAGGCCGACGGTCGCCATGACGGCGCCCCGCCAGGCCGTCGACCCGGCCCTGCGCCCCACGAACAGCGCCGCCATCGGCAGCGCGAAGACTATGGTCAGCGCTCCGAGCGGCTGCACCACGCTCAGCGCGCCGTAGGCGAGGGCCGCCACGTGCAGCAGGCCCCCCAGACCGTTCAGCGCGACCGCGGCCCACCAGCCGGGCCGGCGCAGCGGCGCGTACTGCCCGTCCGCCTCCGCGACCTGCTCCTGCACGATCGCCCCGCCGGCGTACGCCACGGCGGAGACGAGCGACAGCAACACGGACAGCGCCAGGGCGCTCATGGCCTGCTCCTCAGCGGGTGGCGGGGGCTCTCGGCCCGGCGCGGCGAACGGTCGGTCTCCATGGGAAACACGATGCCCCCTCGCGCTGTTCCCGTCGTCGTACCTGAGCACGCAATAAGACCTACTGCCGATGGAGTACGACCGGCCGCCCGTCATCCCCAGGGTGGGCTACCGGGGAGGTACACCCCTGGGGTCCGGCCCCTAAGGGCCTTGGTACTACTGACCCTCGTGGACCTCGACCCCGCTCTCACCGCCCTGAGGCCGCTCGGCGGCTACTTCGCCCTGCGCACGGTCGCGGACGCCCCACGCGTCCTTCCCGAGCCGTTGCCGACCCTCGCGCAGGCGTACGACCGTACGGCACCGGACGGGTCCCACGATCCCCTGAGCCTCCGCGTCCGCAAAGTGGCGGCCGCACTGCGCGCCCCCGAGGCCCGGGTCGCCGCCTCGGTGGCCCACCTGGGGCTCGCGGCCCGGCTCTGGTCGGCCGCCCTCGGATGCGCCGTCCTGTACGGCCGGATCCCCGACCTCGACCCACGGCTGCTGCGCTGGGACGCCGACGCCGGCGCCCCCGACGACCTGTGGCTCACCGAGGTGCGCCCGCTCCCCGGGGACACCGCCACCCTCGTCGACGTCGTGCTGCACGGGCACCTCGAACCCCTGGCGGCCGCGCTGCGCGCCCGGCACCGGCTCGCACCGGGCCTGCTGTGGGGCAACGCCGCGTCGGCGCTGGCGGGCGCCGCCCGGGAACTGGACCGCCGGTCGCGCGCCCAGGGCCGCACGGACGCCGGCGCCCGGGCCCGCGCGCTGACCGCCGGGCTCTTCGCGCATCCCCTCCTGCGCGGCACCGGCACGCACACCGGCGGCGCCTTCCGGCGCCGCAGCTGCTGCCTGTACTACCGGGTGCCGGGCGGCGGCGTCTGCGGCGACTGCTGTTTCACCCGGCCGCCCACGGCTTAACCAGGTGGCCATCCCGTGGTCTTCCGCCCGCGACGCATCTGGGTGACCATGAAGGCACCAGCCGCTGAGACAGGGGGTTCCGGGTGCGAGTGGGACTGCTGACCCGGGAGTACCCGCCGGACGTGTACGGCGGCGCGGGCGTCCATGTCGAGTTCCTCGCCCGGGAGTTGCGCCACCTGGTCGACCTCGACGTGCACTGCTGGGGCGAGGGCCGCAGCGAGGGCGTGGTCCGCCACCGTTCCTGGCCGGCCCTCGACGGCGCCAACGACGCCCTGCGCACCTTCTCCGTGGACCTGTCGATGGCCGCCGCCCTCCAGGGCCGCGAACTCGTCCACTCGCACACCTGGTACGCCAACCTCGCCGGCCACTTCGCCAAACTCCTGCACGGCGTCCCGCATGTGATGACCGCCCACTCCCTGGAGCCGCTGCGGCCCTGGAAGGCCGAGCAACTCGGCGGCGGATACGCCCTGTCGAGCTGGGCCGAACGCACCGCGGTCGAGTCCGCCGACGCGGTGATCGCCGTCTCGGGAGCGATGCGCGAGGACATCCTCGCCTGCTACCCGGCGCTGGACCCGGCCCGCGTCCACGTCGTGCACAACGGCATCGACACCGAGATGTACCGGCCGGATGCGGACACCGACGTCCTGCGCCGCCTCGGCGTCGACCCGGCCCGCCCCTACGTGCTGTTCGTCGGCCGCATCACCCGGCAGAAGGGCGTCCCCCATCTGCTGCGCGCGGTGCGCGACATCGACCCCTCGGCGCAGGTCGTGCTGTGCGCGGGCGCGCCCGACACCCCCGAGATCGACCGGGAGTTCCGCGAGCTGTACCGCGAGCTGAGCCGGGTCCGCGACGGCGTGCACTGGATCCGCCGCATGCTGCCCCGCCCCGAGGTGATCCAGCTTCTGACCCACGCCGCCGTCTTCGTCTGTCCCTCGGTGTACGAGCCCCTGGGTATCGTCAACCTGGAGGCGATGGCCTGCGGCACCGCCGTCGTGGCCTCCCAGGTCGGTGGCATCCCGGAGGTCGTCGCCGACGGCAAGACGGGCCTCCTGGTCCCCGTGGACGAGGAGTTCGAGCCCGCTCTCGCCCGCGCCCTGGACGCCGTGCTCGGCGATCCGGAGGGCGCCCGGCGGATGGGTGAGGCGGGGCGGGAACGGGCGGTGGGGGAGTTCGGCTGGGACACCGTCGCCCGGCGCACGGCCGGTCTTTACGCGGATGTCCGCGGTGCGGGGTAGATCCGGGGTACTCGACAAGCAGAGCACGGCGCACCAACGGGCAGAAGGGCGGGGCGGAATGCGGCGCGGTGGACCTTCGGTGCTGGGAATCGTACTGGCGGGCGGAGAAGGCAAGCGCCTCATGCCCCTGACCGCGGACCGGGCGAAACCCGCGGTGACCTTCGGCGGCACGTACCGCCTCGTCGACTTCGTCCTGTCCAACCTCGTCAACGGCGACATCCTGCGCATCTGCGTCCTGACGCAGTACAAGTCGCACTCCCTGGACCGGCACATCACCACCACCTGGCGGATGTCCAGCCTGCTCGGCAACTACGTCACCCCGGTCCCGGCCCAGCAGCGGCTCGGCCCGCGCTGGTTCCTGGGAAGCGCGGACGCGATCCTGCAGTCCCTGAACCTGATCCACGACGAACAGCCCGAGTACGTGGCGGTGTTCGGCGCCGACCACGTCTACCGCATGGACCCGCGCCAGATGCTCGCCCACCACATCGACTCCGGCGCCGGGGTGACGGTGGCCGGCATCCGGGTGCCGCGCTCGGAGTCGCCCTCCTTCGGGGTGATCACGCCGGGCTCGGACGGCAGCACCGTCGAGCGGTTCCTGGAGAAGCCCGCGGACCCGCCGGGCCTGCCGGACGCCCCCGACTGCGTCCTCGCCTCCATGGGCAACTACATCTTCACCACCAAGGTCCTGGTCGAGGCCCTCCAGCGGGACGCCGAGGACCAGAACTCGGTGCACGACATGGGTGGTTCGATCCTGCCCCAGCTCACCGCCCGCGGTGAGGCCCACCTGTACGACTTCGGGGACAACCACGTGCCCGGCGAGACCACGCGCGACCAGGGCTACTGGCGGGACGTCGGCACCCTCGACGCCTATTACGACGCCCACATGGACCTCATCGCCGAGCGGCCGGCCTTCAACCTCTACAACCGCAGCTGGCCCGTCTACACCCACTCCAACCAGCTCTCCCCGGCCCGCTTCAACGCCGGGGGCATCGCCGGCGAGTCCATCATCAGCGCCGGCTGCCTGATCCGGGGGCAGGTCACCCGGTCCGTGCTGTCGCCGGGGGTCGTGGTCGACCCGGGTGCGGTCGTGCAGGGCTCGGTGCTCCACGACAACGTGCACATAGGGCGCGGCGCGGTGGTGCGGGGCGCGGTGCTGGACAAGAACGTCGAGGTGCCTCCGGGCGCGACGATCGGGGTGAACCCGGAGCGGGACGCGGAGCTGTACACGGTGTCCAAGGGCGGGGTGATCGCCCTGGGGAAGGGACAGCGGGTGCCCTGAGGGCACGCGTCGGGGCGGTCGTCCGTTCGGCCCCGTGGCGCGCCCTCGTGTGGCGCGCCCCCCTTCTTCATGTGACGCTCGCTACAACCCCGTGGTGCCCTGCTCCACCTTCGTGACCTCTTCCGTCACATGTGTCCCGTGAGTCCCACAGCCCTTTCCCGGGTCGCGGGATTAATCTGTTGTTAACTGTGCGTAGCCTGATCGTACTTGACCGTAATCGCGCGTGGGCGATTGACTGCTGGCCCACCCGTCGTCGACGCGAGGCACCCCATTGACCACTGACGACCTGCTCGCCCCCCTCGACCTGGCGTTCTGGAACATCGAGTCGGACCGGCACCCCATGCACCTGGGGGCGCTCGGTGTCTTCGCGTCCCATTCGCCCGCCGCCGGCGCCCACGCCGCCGACCTGCTGGCCGCACGCGCCGCCGCCGTGCCCGGGCTGCGGATGCGGATCCGCAACGTGTGGCGGCCGCCGGCCCTGCGGCATCCGCTGGCCTTCGGCGGCGCCGCGCGGGAGCCCGCGCCGGACTTCGACCCACTCGACCACGTCCGGCTGCACGCCCCGACGAGCGACTTCCAGGCGGTGGCCGGACGGCTGATGGAGCGTCCGCTGGAGCGCGGCCGGCCGCCGTGGGAGGCGCACGTGCTGCCGGGGGCGGACGGCGTGTCCTTCGCCGTGCTCTTCAAGTTCCACCACGCCCTCGCGGACGGTCTGCGCGCGCTGACCCTGGCGGCGGCGATCCTGGACCCCACGGACCTGCACACCTCCCGCCCCCGCCCGGCGGAGCCACCCCGCCGCCTCGTCCCCGACGTGCGCAGACTGCCCGACGTGGTGCGCGGCGCCCTCTCCGACGTGGGCCGCGCCCTGGACATCGGCGCCTCCGTCGCCCTGTCCACCCTCGGGGTGCGCTCCTCGCCGGCGCTGGCCTGCGATCCCTCCGGCACCCGCCGTACCGCCGGAGTGGTCCTCGACATCGACGACGTGCACCGCGTCCGCAAGGCCGCCGGCGGCACCGTCAACGACGTCCTGATCGCCGTCGTCGCGGGTGCCCTGCGCCGCTGGCTCGACGAGCGCGGCGACGGCAGCGACGGCGTGGCGCCGCGCGCCCTGATCCCCGTCTCCAAGCGTCGCCCGCGCACCGCGCACCCACAGGGCAACCGGCTCTCGGGGTACTTGATACGGCTTCCGGTCGACGATCCCGACCCGCGCGGCCGCCTCGACGCGGTCCGCACGGCCATGGACCGCAACAAGGACGCCGGCCCCAACCGGGGCGCGGGCGCCGTCGCGCTGCTCGCCGACCACGTCCCGGCGCTCGGCCACCGGCTGGGCGGGCCGCTGGTCAGCCAGGCCGCGCGGCTCTGGTTCGACATCCTGGTCACGAGCGTCCCGCTGCCCGGCCTCGGCCTGAAGCTGGGCGGGAACGCGCTCACGGAGGTGTTCCCCTTCGCCCCGCTGGCCGCCGGGCAGTCCCTCGCCGTCGCCGTCTCGACGTACCGGGGCCGGGTCCACTACGGCCTCGTCGCCGACGCGGCGGCCGTACCGGACCTGGACCGGCTCGCCCAGGCGGTGACCGACGAACTGGCGTCGCTGATCAAGGCCTGTGCGCCGTGATCATGACGGGTTTGGCGGTGCGGCCCGGCGCTCCGTAAAATCTGCCGTTCGAATGCGGGCGCGACCGGAG
This sequence comes from Streptomyces sp. NPDC107562, assembly GCF_055657325.1. Taxonomy (NCBI): domain Bacteria; kingdom Bacillati; phylum Actinomycetota; class Actinomycetes; order Kitasatosporales; family Streptomycetaceae; genus Streptomyces; species Streptomyces sp. NPDC107562. The sequence continues at coordinate 18,981 of NZ_JBVKBE010000001.1, forward strand.
CGCCGCGACGGCAGATCCAGGAACGGCAGCGGCGATGACGGTGACAGAGGACGGCTCGGCGATCACGGACGAGATCGTGTACGGGCCCGGCATCGACCCGGAGCGACTCGCCGTGTGCCTGAGCGTGCTGGAGGAGCTCGACGAGCTGGACGTCGACCACCCCGACGCGATCCTGGTGCGCCGGGCCACCTCGCACATCTACCGCACCGTCAAGCAGCGCCGTCGGCAGGAGCGCCGGGCCGCCAAGACCGCCCACGACAAGGCGGTCACGGAGGCCACGGCGACCGGCTCCGCCGAGCGCATCGACGACGAGACCGAGGGCCTGCTGCCCTCGTCCCGGACCGCCGAGGGCCAGATCGCGGGGATACTCCAGCGCCCGCGCTCCTGCTACACCTGCAAGCAGCGCTACGTCGAGGTCGACTACTTCTACCACCAGCTCTGTCAGGACTGCGCCGCGGTGAACCGCACCAAGCGCGACGTCCGGGCCGACCTCACCGGCAAGCGCGCGCTGCTCACCGGCGGCCGCGCCAAGATCGGCATGTACATCGCGCTGCGGCTGCTGCGCGACGGCGCGCACACGACGATCACCACGCGCTTCCCCAAGGACGCCATCCGCCGCTTCAAGGCGATGGACGACTCGGGGGAGTGGATGCACCGCCTGGAAGTCGTCGGCATCGACCTGCGCGACCCGGCGCAGGCCGTGGCACTCGCCGACCAGGTCGCCGAGGCGGGCCCCCTCGACATCCTGATCAACAACGCGACGCAGACCGTGCGCCGCCTGCCGTCCGCCTACGCCGCGCTGGTCGAGGGCGAGAGCGCTCCGCTGCCCGCCGGTGAGCTGCCCGCCCACCAGGTCATCGGCGCCTTCAACTCCGGCGCGGTCGACGGACTGGCCGCGCTGCCGGTCGGCATCAGCGGCCTCGACGCGCAGCAGGTCGCCGACCTCGCCCTCGTGGCCGGCAACGCCAGCGTCGCCCGGCACCTCGACGGCACCGCCATCGACGCGGGCGGACTCGTCCCCGACGTCGTCGACAGCAACACCTGGGTGCAGACCATCGAGCAGATCTCCCCGGTGGAGCTGCTGGAGACCCAGCTGTGCAACTACACGGCGCCGTTCATCCTGATCAGCAAGCTCCGGCCGGTCATGGCCGAGGCCGCGAGGCGGGCGGCGAGCGGGCGGGCCTACGTCGTGAACGTCTCCGCGATGGAAGGCGTCTTCGGCCGCGGCTACAAGGGCGCCGGCCACCCCAACACCAACGCCGCCAAGGCCGCCATGAACATGGTCACGCGGACCAGCGCGCAGGAGATGTTCGACACCGACGGCATCCTGATGACTTCGGTCGACACCGGCTGGATCACCGACGAGCGACCGCACTACGACAAGCTGCGCATGGCCGAGGCCGGGTTCCACGCCCCGCTCGACCTGATCGACGGCGCGGCCCGCGTCTACGACCCGGTGGTGCGGGGCGAGGCGGGCGAGGACCTGTTCGGCGTCTTCCTGAAGGACTACGAGCCCGGCAAGTGGTGAGACCGCTCACCACTCGCTGCGGGCGTTGTCCACGAGGTCCATCCAGGCGATGCCCATCAGCAGTGCGGCGACGCCGACCAGCAGGGCGCTCACCGCGAGGGCGAAGTACAGGACGGTGCGGGACAGGCCCCCGAGATCCGGGGTGCGCCGGGGGCGCGCGGGCGGAGTGACGTCGCTCATGGGTGCCACCTTCCTCACGGTGGCCTGCCGAGAGTCCCGACCCGGCTGCCGGGGCGCGCCGGCCGACAGGCCCCACGCTCATGATCCCACCGGCCCGCCGGGCCCGCACCCAGCCGGCGGTCTCAGTCCACCGCGCCGAGGCGTGAGTGCCGGGAGGCGACCAGTTCCAGGACCGTGCGCCAGTCCTCCATGACCCCGGCGTCGAGGCCGACGACCTTGCCCGCGTCGTCCGCCTGGCGCAGGGTGACGGCGTCCTCGGCGAGGGGATCCTGGGCGAACGCGGCGGCCTCGGCCGGGCTCATCGTGCCGCCCTGCAGTGACAGGGTCAGCGCGCTCTGCGGGGACAGACCGCGCTCCGGGGCGACGGCGGCCAGATAGCGCTTGGCCGGGACGTGCAGCTGCACGAGACGGGCGACCCGTTCCCCGAGCAGGGGCCGCACGACGTCCGCGGCGTGGTCCGCGTGCCCGGCGTCGTCGCCGGGCCGCAGCAGGTGGCCGATGTCGTGCACCAGGCCCGCGACCTGGAGCTCCTTGTCGGCGGGGTGGCTCCTGCGCAGCAGCGCGGCCGTCTGCAGCGCGTGGTCGTGCAGGTCGACCGGGTCGCCGGTGCGGTCCGGGGTGTCCCAGGCGCCGCGACAGGCGCGCAGCAGATCCATCAGTTCTTCGACACCGCGCAGTTCCATGTGCGTCACTCCTCCCGCCGGTCAGGCCGTGTCCGGGCGTCAGCAGAGCATGGTCGGCTTGCGAATCGGCCAACGGCACCTGAACTGCGTGGCTCCCCGACGTCCGCCCCTCGCGGGCCTGTTCGCCCGGGTAGGCCGCTCGGGTGAGTCCGTATGGGCACATTTCTTTATAAAGGGGCCCAAAATTCGCCAGTTCGAGCACGGGATGACGCAGGAACGTTACCCGTAGTTTTCAGCCCCATCGAGCATGCCCCCGCTCATTTGGTTAATCTGTTCCGGACGGACAGCAGCAACGGGTCCCTACCCACACCCATCGTCCGTCCCGGGACAAGCCGGTGCACAACGGCGTGCTCTCACGCGAGTTACCGACGCCACCGCGTCCAACTGCAACATGGCAGACCCGAACGGGCGTCGGGCAGCGGACCGCACGCAGGCCGCCGGCGCGCCCCCGCGGGTGACCCGACACATAAGGAGTGCGCGGTGACACCGGAGAAGACGAATCGCGAACAGCGCCCCAAGGAACGCGCGGAGCGCGCGGGCCGCCGGCCGGGCGAGATCGGCAGCCTCGACGTGTGGGCCCGGTCCGCCCCGATCCGCCTGGCGGGCTACGAGGACGACCTCGCCGAGCCGCACATCCTGCCCAGCGTGGACTGACGGGCAGGAGTCCTTCGCGATCGCCGACCGCATGGGCGTGCCAGACTCACGCCCATGCTGATCAGGGAAGCCACCGCCGCGGACTGGCCGCACATCTGGCCGTTCTGGCACCGCATCGTCGCCGCCGCCGAGACATACGCCTGGGACCCGGACACCACCGAGGACGCGGCCCGAGCCCTGTGGATGAACCCGGCCAAACGCGTCTACGTCGCCCAGGACGACGACGGAAGCGTCATCGGCTCCGCCTACCTCACCGCCAACTACAGCGGCCCCGCCGCCCGGATCGCCAACGCCGGCTTCATGGTCGATCCCGACCAGGCCGGGCGCGGCATCGGCCGGGCCCTCGCCGAGCACATCCTGACCCAGGCCAAGGCCCACGGCTACCGGGCCATGGTGTTCAACGCGGTCGTCGAGACCAACCCGGCCGTCCAGCTGTGGACCTCGCTCGGCTTCACCGTCCTCGGCACGGTGCCGGACGCGTTCGACCACCCCCGGCACGGCAGGGTCGGCCTGCACATCATGCACCGGACCCTCTAGCTCCGGGCCCTGCGGCTCTCCGAGTCGACGGGCGCCGTCCGCCGCCAGGGTCGCGCCGCCTCCAACTGGCCCGCCAACTCCAGCAGTTCCCCCTCCGCCCCCGGCCGCCCCACGAGCTGTACGGCACAGGGGGCGCCCGACGGCAGGGTGCCGAACGGCACCGCCATCGCCGGCCATCCGGTCAGGTTCCACGGGGGAGTCATCGGCGAGTAGTGCGTGTTGGCGGCCATGTTGCGCAGCCAGCCCCGCTCGTGCCAGGGCCCCGCCTTGGGCGAGCGGTGCGCCAGCGCGGGCGTGAGCAGTACGTCGTGCTCGGCGAAGAACGGCTCCAGGCGCCGGCGCAGTGCCTCCCGGCTCGTGCCGGTACGGACCCGGCGCTCGAACCGCCGCCCGACCGCCGCGTGCACGCGGGTGCGCCGCGTCAGCAGCCGCGGGTCCAGCCCCCGGGCGTCGACCGAGGTCCCCGCGGTCCAGTGGGTGAGGGAGGTGAGGCTCAGCGACACGGGATAGGGCGGATCGGCGCGCCGCACCTGGTGGCCGGCCCTCATGAGCAGCCCGGCGGCCTCCCGGGCGGCGTCCTGGTAGGGCCTCGCGACGGTGACTCCCACGATCGGGCTGCGTAGGGAGACGGCGACCGTGCGGGTGCCGGGCGCGGGCCGGCCCGCGGCGTCGCCGCCGGCGAGGACGGAGAGCATCAGCCGGACGTCCTCGACGGTCGTCGCGAGGGGGCCGTTCTCCGACATGCCGAACCAGTCGCCCTCGCCGATGCCCGCCGGGACCACCCCGAGGCCGGGCTTGAGGGTGACGAGCCCGCAGTTGGCCGCGGGGATGCGCAGGGAGCCCATGCCGTCGTTGCCGAGGGCGAGCGGCACCATGCCCGCCGCCACGGCGGCCGCGCCGCCACCGGAGGAGCCGCCCGCCGAACGGGTCAGGTCCCAGGGGTTGCGGGCGGTGCCGTGCACCCCGTCGGTCGTACCGAACACGCACAGCTCCGGCACATTGGTCAGCCCCACCACCACCGCACCGGCGGCCCGCAGCCGGGCGACGGTCTCATGGTCCTGCCCGGCCGGCGTGTCCGGCGTCGCCGCCGAACCGACCCGCGTGCTCTCGCCGCGCACCGCCAGATTGTCCTTGACGGCCACGGGCACGCCCGCGAGCGGCAGTTCCGCCAGATCGGCGCGCGCCGCGACCTCGTCGGCCTCGGCGAGCGCCTGCGCGGCCCGGACGGCGCGGAAGGCTCCGATCCGGCCGTCCAGCCGCTGGATCCGCGCCAGATGCGCGGCCACCACCTCCCGCGGCGTGACCTTCCTGCCCCGCACGGCGGCGGCGATCTCGGCTGCGGTCCCTCCGAACCCGTCGGTCACGGGCACTCCTTCGTCCTGGGCCAGGGGTACGCCCGACATCCTCGCAGGGCCGCCGCGTCCACGCAGGGCGCTGTTGAACGGGATCTGTCCGACTGCTCCCCGATCCGGGCATCCCGTGACCTGCCCTGGCACAGAGAGTCCGGGCCCGGAGGGCGGGTCAGAGGCGCTTGCGATACCAGCGCTCCGCGTACGTGGCGTGGTTGTGCGGTGTGGCCCGTTCGTAGCCGCTGCGCTCGTAGAGCGAGCACGCCTCCGCCAGGTCGCTGCGGGTGTCGAGCAGCATGGCGCCGGCACCGAGCGAGCGCGCCGCGTCCTCGGCGGCCGCGAGGAGGACCGTGCCGCCGCCGGTGCCGCGTGCTTCCTTGCGCACGAAGACCCGCTTGAGCTCGGCGGCCGGTCCCCCTGGCTCTCCCTGTGCCGCACTGTCGCTGTCGAGGAGACGCACCCCGGCCGTGCCCGCGGGCTCACCCCGGTGCCGGCCGAGCAGGAGCACCCCGGAGGGCGGCGTGAGCACGGCGTGGTCGTTGGACGCGACGACTTCGCGCTCCAGCTCGTCGGCAGGGGTGTCCCGCCCCTCGTGCACCTGGAACCAGCGGTCGCTCACCTCCGTGTAGTACGCGCGCCACAGGGCGAGTGCGACGGGGGAGTCGGAGGGTTCAGGACAGACGGTCCAGGCATCGGTCATGGCGGCCATTCTCGGACGACGGCAACCGCGCGCCGCAAGCGGATTTCGATCGACCGCCGCAACACCTGCACGTGGCCTCATTCGCCTTCATACGCGGCTGGGCGCCGATCGTCCGCCGGTGTCCGACGAAACCGAGGGCGCGCCGGAGCGACGGGCCTTCACCCGGCCGGCGACCACCGACGTGGAAGCGCGGCACTCACACAGGGTCCGCTGAGCCTCGTCCGTCACACCCGGCTCGGCGCCGTGCTGTCTCGTTCGATCAGGCGTGGTACCGGCACCTGTACGGTCCTGGCCGGGCCGCCGTCCAGCAGTGACGTCAGTTCCTGCGCGGCGGTCCGGCCGAACTCCACCGTGTCGCGGGAGAGCGCCGACAGCCAGGGTGTGACCATGCGGCACAGCGCGGAGTCCTCCCACGCCACGACCGAGACGTCGGCCGGCACCCGGAAGCCCAGTTCCGCCGCGGCCGCCACCCCGGCGACGGCCATCACGTCGTTGTCGTAGATCAGGGCGGTCGGGGGAGCGTCGCCGGACAGCACCCGCCGGGTCACGGCGGCGCCCTCCGCGTCGGAGTAGTCGGTCGTCACCGACCGCACCTCGGTCAGCCCGCGCCGCCCGGCCTCCGCGCGCAGCGTACGGATCCGGCGTTCGGTGTGCGCGAGCCCCGCGAGACCGGCGATGTGGACGACCCGCCGGTGACCGAGGGCGTGCAGTTCGCCGACGACGGCGGCCATGGCGCCCCCGTCGTCCGCCCACACCGTGGACATGCCGGGGTGGCGCTCCTCCGGCGCGCCGCCGATCACCACGGCGGGCAGGCCGAGTTCGTCGAGGAGTCCGGGCCGGGGATCGTCCGTGCGCGGGTCGACGACGAGGACGCCGTCCACCCGGTGCTCGGCCCACCAGCGCCGGTACACCGCGCACTCGTCGGCCACGTCCTCGGCGACCTGGAACAGCAGTCCGAGGTGACGCTCCGCCAGCACCTCCTGGATGCCCGAGACCAGTTGGAGGAAGAACGAGTCCACGCCCAGCGTGTGCGCGGGCCGCGCGAGCACGAGGCCGACCGTGGCCGCGCCCTCGCCGGACAGCGCGCGGGCCGCCGTGCTGGGCCGCCACCCCAACTGCTCCGCCACCCGCCGGACCCGTGCCCGGGTGGCCTCCGAGACCCCGGGCCGGTCGTTGAGCGCGAACGACACCGCACTCTCGGAGACCCCGGCGCGCCGCGCGATGTCCTTCATCGTCGGCCGGCGCGCGGGAGACCGCTTGCCCGTCAATCCCGCCTCCCCATGCGATCGCTCAAGGACTAATGCGCTTCAGCACCGGTCCGATCGCCGCACTCTAAAGCGCATTAGCAAGGAGCCGCAAGAGTCTGCTCCCAACTCCCTGACCTGCGGCCATGCTCGACTAATGACTTTAGCTGAGCCGAATCCATTGACTTCCCTCCGAGTTGACGTGCAGGGTCTGCCCCGGCGCCATTTCCCGCTCACTTCGTCGTAAAGGAGCCCGGTCACCGTGCGCATCTCCCGCAGAACCCTCGCCGCCGCTGCCGCCGTCGTCGTCGCCCTGCCGCTCAGTGCCTGCGGCGGCGGGGGCGACGGCGGATCGGCCGACGCCTCCGGCAAGGTCGAGGGCGACATCACCTTCCAGACCTGGAACCTCCGGGCCAACTTCAAGCCGTACTTCGAGGACCTGATCGCCGAGTTCGAGAAGCAGCACCCCGGCACGGACGTGAAGTGGGTCGACCAGCCCGCCGAGGGCTACGCCGACAAGATCAGTGCCGACGCGGCCGGCGGCACCCTGCCCGACGTCGTCAACGTCTCGCCCGACCTCGTCGCACCGCTCGCCAAGGCCGGGCTGGCACTGGATCTCGACAAGGCCGCCGGACAGTACGAGAAGGAGTACCTGCCGGGCGCCTGGGCCGGTCACCAGGTGCCGGGCATGAACGGCACGTACGCCTTCCCCTGGTACCTCAACACCGGGCCGCTGTTCTACAACAAGTCCCTCTTCGAGAAGGCGGGACTCGACCCCGAGCAGCCGCCGAAGACGTACGACGAACTCTTCACGGAGGGACTGCGGATCGCCGAGAAGACCGACGGCGAGGTCGCCACCCTCGCCAATGTGCCCACCGTCGAGGACTTCGGCCGCTACGGCGTCCCCCTCATGAACGAGGAGGGCACCGGGTTCACCTTCAACGACGCCAAGGGCGTCGAACTGCTCACCCGGTACAAGGAGCTCTACGACGCCAAGGCGCTCGATCCGCAGGCGCTCACCGCCACGCCCGAGTCCTCCGGCAAGAAGTTCCTCACCGGCGCCGTCGCCATGAACCCCGGCAGCGCCCTCGACCTCGGCAACTTCAAGAAGCAGGCGCCGAACCTGTACAAGAACATCGGCATCACCGACCAGATCACCAGCACCGGCCACGTCAACATGTACGTGATGGGCGTGATGGTCAACGCGCAGACCCCGCGCAAGCCCGCCGCCGTCGCCTTCGCCCACTTCGTCACCGACGCCGCGCACCAGATGTCGTTCGCGAAGCAGGTCGCGATCTTCCCCAGCACCGCCGGCTCGCTCGACGACCCCTACTTCACCAAGGAGGACGGCACCGACGAGACCCGGGTGCGGGTGGCCGCCGCCCAGTCGCTGAAGACCGCCGTCAACTACACGCCGGTGCTGTTCAGCGAGCAGATGAAGACCGAGCTGCGCAACGCCGTCGCCCGGGCGCTGCAGGGCAAGGAGACTCCGCGGGAGGCCCTCGACAACGCTGTCAAGGCCTGTGATCGGCTGCTCCAGCAGCAGGGCTGAGACACCGTGAACGGCTCCCCTCGCATCCGGCGCCACCCACCGGCCGGCCCCTGGCTGTTCGCCGCACCCGGGCTGCTGGTCGTCTGCGCCTTCGTGCTCTACCCCTTCGTCTCCACCGTGGTGAACGCCTTCACCGACCGGCGGACCCTGGTCCCCGGCGAGTTCGTCGGCCTCGCCAACTTCCGCGAGCTCCTCCAGGACGACATGTTCTGGATCGGGCTGCGCAACAGCACGCTGTACGTTCTCGGCGTCGTGCCCGCCCTGGTGATCCTGCCGTTGCTGCTCGCGCTGCTGGTGCAGAAGAACATCCCCGGCATCACGTTCTTCCGCTCCGCCTTCTACACCCCGGTCGTCGCCTCGATCGTCGTGGTCGGTCTGATCTGGGTGTGGCTGCTCGACGAACGCGGCCTGGTGAACGCGCTGCTGGAGACCGTCGGCGCCGGCGGGGTCGGATTCCTCAGCGACCAGTGGCTGCTCCTGCTGAGCGCCATGACCGTCACGGTCTGGAAAGGGCTCGGCTACTACATGATCATTTATCTGGCCGCGCTCGCCAACGTGCCGCGTGAACTGCACGAGGCGGCCGCCGTCGACGGCGCGGGACCGGTGCGCCGGTTCCTCGCGGTCACCGTGCCCGCCGTCCGGTCCACGATGGTGCTGGTCGCGGCACTCTCCTCGGTCGCCGCCTTCAAGGTGTTCTCCGAGGTCTATCTGCTGGCCGGCCCGAGCGGCGGCCCCGCGGGCGAGGACACCACGCTCGTGATGCTCGTGCAGCGCACCGGCACCGGCCTGTCCGGCCGGGTCGGGTACGCGTCGGCCATCTCCGTCGTCGTCTTCGTGGTGACGGTGGCGCTGATGCTGCTGGTGCTGCGGGCCGACCGCAGGGAGGACACATGAGCGTCAGCGACGAGCACGGACGGCGGATCCGCGCCGGGGAGCTGATCCTGCGCTATCTGCTCCTGCTGGGGGTACTGGCCCTGACCGTGGGGCCGTTCCTGTGGCAGCTGTCGACCTCGCTCAAGGGGCCGACCGAGGACATCTTCAGCTCCCCGCCGAAGTTCCTGCCGGGCGATCCGACACTGCACAACTACGAACGGGTCGCCGAGACCATCCCCGTGTGGGACTACGCCCTGAACTCGCTAAAGGTCGCCACCGCCAACGTCGTGACCAACTGCGTCGGTTCGGCCCTCGCCGGCTACGCCCTGGCCCGGCTGCGCTACCGGGGCCGCCGGGCGGCGACGCTCGCCTTCGTGCTCGCCATGCTCGTACCGGTGGAGGGCATCATCATCGCCCAGTTCACCACCATGCGGGAACTGGGCCTGAACAACACCCTGGTGGGCGTGGTCCTGCCGGGCTGCGTCAGCGCGCTGAACGTGCTGCTGATGCGCAACGCCTTCCTCAACCTCCCGTACGAGATCGAGGACGCCGCGTTCGTCGACGGTGCCAACGTCTGGCAACGGTTCTGGCGGATCGCGCTGCCGTCGGTCAAGGGCACCCTCGCGGTCGTCGCGATCTTCGCCTTCATGGGCGCCTGGGACGACTTCCTGTGGCCGCTGATCGTGCTCAGCGACCCGTCCAGGTTCACGCTGACCATCGGCCTCAACTATCTGCACGGCACCTTCGCCAACGACGAACGGCTCGTCGCCGCGGGCACGATCATCGCCGTGGCGCCGCTGATCGCCCTCTTCGCCTGCCTCCAGCGGTACTTCTTCCGCGGGGTCGGCGAGGGCGCCGTCAAGGGCTGACCTCCTCCGTACGCACCACGACCACCGGGACCTCCATGTCTTCTGCCGTGCGCTTCGGCGTCAACTACACCCCCAGCGAAGGGTGGTTCCACCACTGGCTCGACTTCGACCTGGACTCCGTGCGCGCCGACCTCGACTCGATCGCCGCCCTCGGACTCGATCACGTACGGGTCTTCCCGCTGTGGCCGTACTTCCAGCCCAACCGCACCCTCATCCGGCCGCGGGCCGTCGAGCAGCTCGTCGCCCTCGTGGACGCCGCGGCCGAACGCGGGCTCGACGTCAACGTGGACGGCTTGCAGGGCCACTTGAGCAGCTTCGACTACCTGCCGGCCTGGACCCGGACCTGGCACCGCAGGAACCTGTTCACCGACCCGGACGTGATCGACGGCCAGGCGGCCTATCTGCGTACCCTGGCCGCGGCCCTCGACGACCGGCCCAACTTCCTCGGCCTCACGCTCGGCAACGAGGTCAACCAGTTCTCCGCGGGACCGCATCCCGACCCCGACCGGGCGACCGAGGCGCAGATCGACGCATGGCTGACGCGGATGCTGGCCGCGTGTGCGCAGGGTGCCCCCGGCAAGGCGCATCTGCACGCCGAGTACGACGCCACCTGGTACCAGGACGACCAGCCGTTCACACCGGCCCAGGCCGCGCGGCGCGGCGCGATGACGGCCGTGCACTCCTGGGTGTTCAACGGCACCGCCCAGCGGCACGGGCGCGCCTCCGTGCCGAGCGAGCACCACGCCGCCTATCTGATCGAGCTCAGCAAGGCCTGGGCCGACGACCCGCACCGGCCCGTCTGGCTCCAGGAGGTCGGCGCGCCCGCGCCGCTCGTCCCGGCCGAGCACGCGGCCGCCTTCACCGGGGCGACGGTGGAGCACGCCCTGGACTGCCCCGGCCTGTGGGGCATCACCTGGTGGTGCTCCCACGACGTCTCCCGCGAACTCGCCGACTTCCCCGAACTCGAATACGGACTCGGTCTGCTGACCAACGACCGCCGCCCCAAGGAGAGCGCGCTGGTGCTGGCCCGCGCGGCCCGTGAGCAGACCAGGGCCGCCCCGGCGCCGCGCACCACGGCACTCGCCGTACCCGCCGATCCGGCTGTCCGCTCCTGGTGCGCACCCGGCGGCCCCGTCTTCGACGCGTTCTTCCGGCTGGTCGCCGACGGAGCCCGCCCCACCACCGTCCTCGACAGCCGTGCGCACGACGAGGACCATCTCGCCGCGCGCGGCATCACCGAGGTCGTCACGCCCGACCAGGTACTCCCCGTCCCGCGAGGAACCCGGGAAACCCTCGGAGCCCCCGGAGCCCTCGGAACCCAAGGAGGCACCCGCTCGTGAACCCCACCAGACGCACCGTCCTGCTCGCCGGCGCCACCGCCGCCCTGCTCCCGTCGCTGCCCGCGACGGCCGCCCCGCGGCCCGCGGCGGCGGCGCTCCAGCCGTACGCCTCGTACTGGTACCCGGACTCGCTGCCCTCCGGCGGCCCGGGCGCCGGCATCACCTGGCGCAGCCTCAAGGCCTGGCGCGCCGCCGACGACGCCGACCTCGCCCTCAACGCCGCCTCGGTGCCCCTCGCCCCGCGCTTCACCCCGACCCCGGCGAACGCCACCGCCCGCCCGGGGCAGGCCCGTATCCAGTCGCTGGTGTCCTTCGGGCCGACGGCGGGCAACCCCTCCCAGGGCTCCGCCACCGCCGACTACTACGCGCTCACCCACTGGGCGTACATCGACGAACTGGTCTTCTGGGGCGGATCGTCGGGCGAGGGGCTGATCCTCGCCCCGAACGCGCCGATCGTGGACGCCGCCCACCGGCACGGCGTACGGGTCCTCGGCAACGTCTTCCTGCCGCCGGTCGCCTACGGCGGGCAGTTGCGGTGGACGCGGGACCTCGTGCAGAAGGACGCCGCCGGGCGGTATCCGCTCGCCGCCCAACTGGTGGCGGTGGCGGCCGCGTACGGCTTCGACGGCTGGTTCGTCAACGCCGAGACCGGCGGCGGTGACGCGGCACTCGGCGCGGACATGCAGGGGTTCCTTCGGGAGCTGAAGTCGCTCTCGGCCGCCCGCGGGCAGCGGGTGACCTGGTACGACTCGATGACCGTGAACGGCGGCGTCAGCTGGCAGGGGGCGCTCAACGCGCAGAACCAGCCCTTCTTCCAGGCCGCCGACAGCATGTTCCTCGACTTCCGCTGGTCGGCGGCGACACTGGCCTCCTCCGGGCAGCGCGCGCAGCAACTGGGGCGCAGCCGGTACGAGTTGTGGGCGGGCGTCGACGTCGAGTCGAACGGCTGGAACACGAGCGTCGCCTGGGACGCCCTCGTGCCGACGGCCGCCCCGCACGTCACCTCGGTCGGCTTCTACCGGCCCGAGTGGACCCGCCACCAGCTCCCGGCGGACGGGCGGACCCCCGCGGCCTTCCACGCGGCCGACGACCGCTTCTGGACCGGGCGTTCGCTGGACCCCTCGCGGCCCGACGGCACGGACCGGTGGCGGGCACCCGCGGTGACGGTGGCGGACCGGTCCACGGTCACCTCGATGCCGTTCGCGACCGTCTTCAACACCGGCCACGGCCTGCGGTGGTTCGAGAACGGCGAGGTCACCTCGGACACGCCGTGGAACCACCTCGGGTTGCAGGACCGCCTGCCGTCACGGCGCTGGACGGTGCGCACCGCGGGCGCCCGGCCCACCGTGAACTTCGACTTCGCGCAGGCCTGGTCCGGCGGCAGCAGCGTGCTCGTGGACGGCGCGCCCGACGCACCCGTGGTCCTCGACCTGTACGCGACCCGGCTCCCGGTCAGCGGCGAGACCGTCGTCGAGCTCACGCACCGGGCCGACACCGGCTCCGTGCGGGTCGAACTGGCCGTCGCCACCGCCGAACCCGGCACTGCGGGGGCGGCACCCCCGTACACCTACTTCCCGGTGAACTCGTCCGGCGCCTGGCAGACCACGGCCGTACGGCTCACCGGGCTGTCCGGCACCGTCCGCGCCCTCGGCGTACGCCTCACGCCCACCACCCCCGGCACTCCCGTGCGCTGGCGCCTGGGCCGTCTCGCCGTGCGCGCGGACCAGCCTGACCCGGCTCCCGCCGCGCCCACCGCGTTCCGCGTCACCGCCGCTTCCGGCGGCGACCTGCGTCTGGCCTGGCAGCCGGCGCCCGGCGAGGTCCGCCACCACACCCTCCACCGCGTCCTGCCCGACGGCACCCGGCGTTTCCTCGGCGGCACCTGCCAGCGCGCCTGGTTCGCCGGCGGACTGCGCCCCGAGCAGGGCGAGCAAGTGGCACGGTTCGAACTGCGCGCAGTAGGGGAGCTGTACACCTCGTCGGACCCCGTCACCGTGAACCACACCTGGTAACCCCTCGCACAGCTACGGAGCACCCCGCCATGCATGACGACCGCAGCCTCGTCGAAGCCCGTCTGAAGCGTGTCCTCGACGAACGCATCCGACCCGCCGTGTACCCCGAGTCCGTGCCGCTCGACGTCGCCGTCTGGCACGCGCCCGACGAGCCCGTGCCGGTCGCCGAAGGCCTCGCGGCCGAGCCCGCGCCGATCGAGGTGGGTGCCCGGTGGGGTGCTCCGTGGGGCACCAGCTGGTTCCGGGTGACCGGAGCCGTTCCGCGTCACTGGGCCGGGCGGACCGTGGAGGCGATCCTCGACCTCGGGTTCGACGAGAACATGCCCGGCTTCCAGTGCGAGGGCCTCGTCTACCGCCCCGACGGCACTCCCGTGAAGGGCCTGAACCCGCGCAACCAGTGGGTGCGCGTCGGCGCGCCCGTCGAGGGCGGCGAGGAGGTGCGCCTGCACATCGAGGCCGCGTCCAACCCGGTCATCCTCGACTACCACCCCTTCCGGCCGACCGAGCTGGGCGACAAGGAGACCGCGGGCCACGCCCCGCAGTACACCCTCACGCGTATGGACCTGGCCGTCTTCGACGAGACGGTGTGGGAGCTGGTGCTCGACCTGGAGGTGCTCGGGGAGCTGATGGCCGAGCTGCCGGTGGAGTCGGCGCGGCGCTGGGAGATTCTGCGGGCGGTGGAACGGGCCCTGGACGCCGTGGACCTCCAGGACGTGGGCGGCACGGCGACCGAGGCGCGGTCCCGCCTCGCCGGCGTCCTGGCCACCCCCGCCGGCCCCTCGGCGCACCGCATCAGCGCCGTCGGGCACGCGCACATCGACTCGGCGTGGCTGTGGCCGCTGCGGGAGACGGTCCGCAAAGTCGCCCGTACCACCGCCAACATGACGGCCCTGCTGGACGACGAGCCCGACTTCGTGTTCGCCATGTCGCAGGCGCAGCAGTGGGCCTGGGTGAAGGACCACCGGCCCGAGGTGTGGGCGCGGGTGAAGAAGGCGGTCGCGGACGGGCGGTTCGTGCCGGCCGGCGGCATGTGGGTGGAGTCGGACACCAACATGCCGGGCTCCGAGGCGATGGCCCGGCAGTTCGTGCACGGCAAGCGGTTCTTCCTCGACGAGTTCGGCATCGAGAACGACGAGGCCTGGCTGCCCGACACCTTCGGCTTCGCGGCCGGACTGCCGCAGATCATCAAGGCCGCCGGCGCCAAGTACCTCCTGACGCAGAAGATCTCCTGGTCCGCCACGAACAAGTTCCCGCACCACACCTTCACCTGGGAAGGCATCGACGGCACCCGGATCTTCACCCACTTCCCGCCGGTCGACACCTACAACTGCTCCATGAAGGGCAGCGAGATCGCGCACGCGGCCCGCAACTTCAAGGACAAGGGCGTCGCCAGCCGCTCGCTGGCACCGACCGGCTGGGGCGACGGAGGCGGCGGCACCACCCGCGAGATGGTCGCCAAGGCGGCCCGGCTGCGCGACCTCGAAGGCTCGGCGACGGTGGCCTGGGAGACCCCGGCGGCCTTCTTCGCCAAGGCCGAGGCCGAGTACCCGAACCCGCCCGTCTGGGTCGGCGAGCTCTACCTCGAACTCCACCGCGCGACCCTCACCAGCCAGGCGAAGACCAAGCAGGGCAACCGGCGCAGCGAACACCTGCTGCGGGAGGCGGAGCTATGGGCGGCGACGGCCGCCGTGCGGACCGGGTTCCCCTATCCGTACGAGGAGCTGGACCGCATCTGGAAGACGGTGCTGCTGCACCAGTTCCACGACATCCTGCCCGGTTCGTCCATCGCCTGGGTGCACCGCGAGGCCCGGGCGACCTACGAGCGGCTCGCGGGCGAGCTGAACGCCGTCGTGGACGCGGCCCAGCGCGCGCTGGCCGGCGAGGGGCGGGGGGAGCTGGTCTTCAACGCCGCCCCGCACGACCGGCGGGGCGTCCCCGCGGGCGGCGCCGGAGCCCCGGCCGTCGAGGGGACCGTGTCGGTCGGCCCCCGCCCGGACGGCGGGTACGTCCTCGACAACGGCCTGCTGCGGATCGGGATCGACGAGCGGGGCCTGGTCGTCTCCGCGTACGACATCGGCGCGGCCCGTGAGACCGTCGCCCCGGGCCGGGCGGCCAACCTGCTCCAGCTGCACCCCGACTTCCCGAACATGTGGGACGCCTGGGACGTCGACGAGTTCTACCGCAACACCGTCACCGACCTGACCGGCCTGGACGAGCTGGCCGTCGGTGAGGACGGGGAGTCGGTGCGGATCGTGCGGTCCTTCGGCGCGTCGCGCGTGACCCAGGTGCTGTCGCTGCCTCCGGGGGAGCGGCGGCTCGTGCTGGACACCGAGGTGGACTGGCACGAGACGGAGAAGTTCCTCAAGCTCGCCTTCCCGCTGGACGTGCACGCCGAACGGTACGCCTCGGAGACCCAGTTCGGGCACTTCCACCGGCCCACGCACACCAACACCTCGTGGGAGGCCGCCAAGTTCGAGGCGTGCAACCACCGCTTCGTCCACCTGGAGGAACCCGGCTGGGGCGTCGCCGTCGTCAACGACTCGACGTACGGACACGACGTGACGCGCACAGTGCGCACCGACGGCGACGGCGGCACGACCACCACGGTCCGCGTCTCGCTGCTGCGCGCCCCGCGCTTCCCGGACCCCGAGACCGACCAGGGCGTGCACCGCTTCCGGCACGCGCTGGTGCCGGGCGCCGGCATCGGGGACGCGGTGCGCGAGGGCTGGCGGATCAACGTGCCGGAGCGGCGGGTGACGGGTGCCGGTGACATCGCGCCGCTGGTGAGGGTCGATCAGGAGGCGGTCGTGGTCACCGCCGTGAAGCTGGCCGACGACGGCAGCGGTGACGTGGTGGTCCGCTTCCACGAGGCACACGGCGGCCGCGCCCACGCCACCCTGACGGCGGGCTTCGACGTCGCCGGTGTCGCGGTCACCGACCTGCTGGAGCGCCCGCTGGCGCAGGCCACGGCGCCCGCGGTGGACGGCGAACGGATCACCGTACGTCTGCGTCCCTTCGAACTGGTGACGCTGAGGCTGCGGCGGGCCTAGAGACTGCCGGGTGTCGTGAGGGTCTGTGTCTGTCAGGCCCTCACGCGCCCGTCGCGGGACCGTCCGTGCGAGGCACGGGCGCGCCCTGCTCGCCGAGTTGGGCGCGCAGCCACTCCTCCACCTCGCCCACGTGCGCGGCCGCCGCCGCCCGTGCCGCCTCCGGGTCGCGGGCGGCCAGGGCGCGGTGGATCGCGGCGTGCTCGCGGCGGGTGCGGGTGAAGGCGCCCTCCTCCTGGTAGCCGCGCCAGACCCGGGCGCGGAAGGTGCGGGAGGACAGGCCCTCCAGGATCGCCGCCATGGTCTCGTTGCCCGCGGCCAGCGCGATCTCGCGGTGGAAGGCGAGGTCGTGGGCGAGGATCTCCTCCGGGTCCTCGGTGGCGTTCATGGCCGCCAGATGCTTCTCGACCTCGGCCAGTCGGTCCGGTGTGATGCGGGCCGCGGCCAGCGCGGTCGCCGTCGACTCGAGGACGCGGCGGATCTCCAGCAGTTCCACCAGACGCGGGCCCCGGGACAGATCGGCGACGACCCCGAAGGTCTCCAGCAGATCGCCGGCCTGGAGCTGGGTGACGTAGATGCCCGAGCCGTGCCGGGCCTCCAGCACCCCCATGACCGTCAGCGCGCGGATCGCCTCCCGCATGGAACTGCGGGAGATGCCCAGCTGGGCCGCCAGTTCGCGTTCGGTGGGCAGCCGCGCGCCGGGTTCGAGGAGCCCTTCGCCGATCATCGCCTTGATCCGCTCGATGGCGCGCTGCGTCACCGTGCCCTTCTGCGGGGCCGTCCCCGACTCCGTCTCGTTCACACCACTTCTCCCGTCGCCGTGCGCCGCAGTCTAACCAGCCAGGTGGTCGGACCACTATGGCCGTAAGGTCAAGAAATTCGGCTCCCGAGGGTGTTGACGGCGCCAAGTGGTCTGATAAATATGCGGTCAACTGCTCGATCACGCTCGATGAGGAGCCGGCAGATGGCCGACGGGACACAGCGGAACGCACGGCGGTACGGACGGCGGTACGGGCGAACAGTCCCGCGTGCGGCGGCTGCGGCGGTCTGCGCCGCCCTCGTGCTCACCGCCTGCGGCAGCACCAAGGACACCGGCGCCTCCGGCGCCTCAGGCAGTGGCACCGGCGAGGTCGGGGTGATCCTGCCGCTGCTGACCTCGCCGTTCTGGCAGTCGTACAACGACTACGTGCCGAAGATGGCCGAGTCCGAGGGCGTCCAGGCGCGCAAGACGGTCAACTCCAACAGCGACCCCTCGCAGCAGATCACCGACATCAACAACCAGCTCAACCAGGGCGTCAAGGGCCTGGTCGTCGCCCCGCTGGACAGCGCCGCCATCGAGGCGGGACTCGACCAGGCCGAGCGCAAGGGCGTGCCGGTCGTCGCCGTCGACGTCGCGCCGGACAAGGGCAAGGTCGCCATGGTGGTGCGCGCCAACAATGTGGCGTACGGCGAGAAGGCGTGCCAGTACCTGGGGGAGCACATCCCCTCCGGCAAGGTCGTGCAGATCATGGGCGACCTCGCCTCGGTCAACGGCCGGGAGCGCTCCGAGGCCTTCCGCTCCTGCGTGCAGGAGAAGTTCCCGAAGCTGAAGGTCCTGGAGATCCCCGCCAAGTGGGAGTCCGACACGGCGGCCTCCAAGCTGGACACCCTCCTCAACGCCAACCCGGACATCAAGGGCATCTACATGCAGGCGGGCGGTGTCTACCTCGCCCCCACCCTGCAGACCCTGAAGTCGAAGGGGATGCTGAAGAAGGCCGGCCAGGCGGGCCACATCGCGATCGTCTCCAACGACGGCATCCCGCAGGAGTACGACGCCATCCGCAAGGGCGAGATCGACGCGACGGTCTCGCAGCCCGCCGACCTCTACGCCAAGTACGGGATGTACTACATCAAGGCGGCGATGGAGGGGAAGACCTTCGAGCCCGGGCCCACCGACCACGGCTCGACCATCGTGAAGCTGCCGAGCGGCATCCTCGAGGACCAGCTGCCCGCGCCCCTGGTCACCAAGGACAACGTCGACGACCCCGAGCTGTGGGGCAACACGGTCGAATGAGCACACCACTCGTTGAGGCGCGGGGCATCGTCAAGCGGTACGGCCCCACCACCGCCCTGGCCGACGGGCGGCTCACCGTCCTGCCGGGCGAGTCCCACGCCCTCGTCGGCCGCAACGGCGCCGGCAAGTCGACCCTGGTCTCCGTCCTCACCGGCCTCCAGGCACCCGACGAGGGCACCGTCCGCTTCGACGGCGAGCCGGCCCCTTCGCTCGCCGACCGGGACGCCTGGCGCCGCAAGGTGGCCTGCGTCTACCAGAAGCCGACGGTGGTTCCCGAGCTGACGGTCGCCGAGAACCTCTTCATCAACCGGCAGCCGCTGCACCGCGGTCTGATCAGCTGGCGCCGGCTCAAGTCCGAGGCCGCCGAACTCCTCGCCACCTGGGACGTGCATGTCGACCCGGAGGCGCGCACCGCCGACCTGCGGGTCGAGGACCGTCAAATGGTGGAGATCGCACGGGCGTTGAGCTTCGGCGCCCGGTTCATCGTGCTGGACGAGCCGACCGCGCAGCTGGACAACCGGGAGATCGAACGGCTCTTCACCCGGATGCGGGCGCTCCAGGACTCCGGCGTCACCTTCCTGTTCATCTCCCACCACCTCCAGGAGGTGTACGAGGTCTGCCAGACCGTCACCGTGCTGCGGGACGCGCGCTGGATCACCACCGCACCCGTCGCCGAGCTGTCGCGCCGGGCGCTGGTGGAGGCCATGGCGGGGGAGACCGTCGCCGAGCGCGAGGACCGCGCCGCCCGCGACGAGGTGCCGGCGGACGCCCCCGTGGCGCTCGACGTGCGGGCCCTGTCCTCACCCTCGTACGAGGACGTCGACCTCACCGTGCGCCGCGGGGAGGTCGTCGGGCTCGCCGGCATCAGCGGCAGCGGCAAGACCGAACTGGCCGAGACCCTCGCCGGATTGCGCACGCCGAGCGGCGGATCGGCCCGGCTGGACGGCGAGCCCTTGCCGTTCGGGGACGTGCGGGCCTCGCTCGCGGCCGGAGTGGGCTGCGTGCCGCGCGACCGGCACGGTCAGGGGCTCGTGTTCGGCATGACGATCGGCGACAACGCCACCATGAGCGTGCTGGACCGCCTCGGCCGGTTCGGCTTCGTCGGCACCGACCGCAGGCGCGGCCTCGCCGCGGAGCTGATCGACCGGCTCGACATCCACGCCGAGGGCCCCGACCAGCCCGTCTCCGACCTGTCCGGCGGCAACGCGCATAAGGTCGTGATGGCCCGCGCCCTGGCCTCCGACCCACGGCTGCTGATCCTGATCAACCCCACGGCGGGCGTCGACGTGAAGTCCAAGGAGTCCCTGCTAGCCCGCGTGGACAGCGCCCGCGAGGACGGCACCGCCGTGCTCGTCGTCTCCGACGAACTCGACGACCTGCGCCGCTGCGATCGCGTCCTCGTCCTCTTCCACGGCCGTGTCGTCGCGGAACACCCCGCGGGCTGGCACGACCACGAGCTGATCGCCTCCATCGAAGGAGTGGACCATGGCTGACACCAAGGCGGCCCCGCCGCTCGCGCCCGCGCGCGTCCCCGCCGCCGCGTCCGCCAGAACCGTACTGCTGCGCCGCGCCCGCGAACTCGCGCTGCTGCCCGCCCTGTTGCTGCTGCTGGTGCTCGGCGCCGTGCTCAACGACTCCTTCCTCACCGAGCGCAACCTGATCTCCATCCTCGGCGCCTCCGCCGCCCTCGCGATGGTCGTGCTCGCCGAGTCGCTGGTCCTCATCACCGGCAAGTTCGACCTGTCCCTGGAGTCGGTCGTCGGCATCGCGCCCGCCGTCGGGGCGCTCCTGGTGCTGCCCGCCGCCCAGTCCGGCTGGGGCACCGAACTCCCCGCCGCGCTCGCCCTGCCGGCGATCCTCGTCGCGGGCGCCGTCGTCGGCGCCTTCAACGGCGTCCTGGTGGTGAGGTTCCGGCTCAACGCGTTCATCGTGACGCTCGCCATGCTCATCGTGCTGCGCGGGCTGCTCGTCGGCGCCACCAAGGGCAAGACCCTGTTCGGCATGCCCGAGTCCTTCTACGCGCTGGCGACCACCACCTTCATCGGCGTGCCGCTGTCGGTGTGGCTGGCCGCCGGCGCCTTCGCGGCGGCGGGACTGGTGCTCAAGTACCACCGGGTCGGGCGTGCCCTGTACGCCATCGGCGGCAACGCCGACGCGGCCCGCGCGGCCGGCATCCGGGTCGAGCGCGTCATGCTCGGCGTGTTCGTGGTCGCCGGGATCCTCGCCGCGGTCGGCGGCATCATGCAGACCGGGTACGTCGGCGCGATCAGCGCCAACCAGGGCAACAACATGATCTTCACGGTGTTCGCGGCCGCGGTGATCGGCGGTATCAGCCTCGACGGCGGCAAGGGCAGCATGCTCGGCGCCCTCACCGGCGTACTCCTGCTGGGTGTCGTGCAGAACCTGCTCACCCTCGCCCAGGTGCCGTCCTTCTGGATCCAGGCCATCTACGGCGGGATCATCCTGGTCGCCCTCATGATCGCCCGGGTGACCACCGGCCGCGCCCAGGACTGACCGTCGCGGTTCCCTGCACCCCACCGAAAGGCTCTCCGTGTCCCCGACTCCCGCCCGCATCACGGCCGTCGACACCTACGACATCCGCTTCCCCACCTCCCGCGAGCTCGACGGCTCCGACGCGATGAACCCGGACCCCGACTACTCGGCGGCCTACGTCGTACTGCGCACCGACGCCGCCGACGGGCACGAGGGGCACGGCTTCACGTTCACCATCGGGCGGGGCAACGAGGTCCAGGTCGCCGCGATCGAGGCGTTGCGCGGCCATGTGGTCGGACGGGGGGTCGACGAGCTGTGCGCCAACCCCGGCACCCTCAACCGCGCCCTGATCGGCGACAGCCAGCTCCGCTGGCTCGGGCCGGAGAAGGGCGTGATGCACATGGCCATCGGCGCGGTCGTCAACGCCGTCTGGGACCTGGCGGCCAAGCGCGCCGGCGCACCGCTGTGGCGGCTGCTCGCCGACGCCGAACCGCAGTGGCTGGTACGGCAGATCGACTTCCGCTACCTCACCGACGCCCTCACCCCCGAGGAGGCGCTGGACATCCTGCGGCGCGGACGGGAGGGGGCGCCCGAGCGCCGGGCCCGGCTGCTGGAGCGCGGCTACCCCGCCTACACGACGTCGCCGGGCTGGCTCGGCTACGACGACGCCAAGCTCACCCGGCTCGCCACCCAGGCGGTCGCCGACGGCTTCCGGCAGATCAAGCTGAAGGTCGGCGCCGACCTCGACGACGACATCCGCCGCTGCCGGGCCGCCCGCGCGGCCGTCGGCCCGCACGTGCGCATGGCGATCGACGCCAACCAGCGCTGGGACATCGCCGAGGCGATCCGCTGGACGGAGGCCCTCGCCGAGTTCCGCCCCTACTGGATCGAGGAGCCCACCAGCCCTGACGACATCCTCGGCCACGCCGCGATCCGCCGGGCCGTCTCCCCGGTCAAGGTCGCCACCGGTGAGCACGCCCACAACCGGATCGTCTTCAAACAGCTCCTCCAGGCCGGCGCCGTCGACGTCCTCCAGCTCGACGCGGCCCGCGTCGGCGGCGTCAACGAGAACCTCGCCATCCTGCTGCTCGCCGCCAAGTTCGGCGTCCCGGTCTGCCCGCACGCCGGCGGGGTCGGCCTGTGCGAACTCGTCCAGCACCTCGCCATGTTCGACTACCTCGCGATCTCCGGCACCACCGAGGACCGGGTCATCGAGTACGTCGACCATCTCCACGAGCACTTCCTCGACCCGGTCCGCATCCGCGACGGGCACTACCTCGCCCCCACCGCGCCCGGTTTCTCGGCCACCATGCATCCCGAGTCCCTCGCGCGCCACACCTTCCCCGGCGGCACCGTCTGGGCCGCCGCACCCGACGAGAAGACGCACCGGAAGGGGCAAGCGGCATGACCGACTTCGAGGGCCTCAAAGCCCTGGTGACCGGCGGCGCCTCCGGCATCGGGCGCGCCACCGCGGAACTCCTGGCGGAGCGGGGCGCCCTGGTCGCCGTCCTGGACCTCTCGAAGGCCGACGCGCCCTTCCTCTCCTACGAGGCCGACGTCACCGACGACGCGTCGGTACGGCAGGCGGTGGCGGACGCCGTCGCCGGCCTCGGAGGCGGACTCG
This sequence comes from Streptomyces sp. NPDC107562, assembly GCF_055657325.1. NCBI lineage: Bacteria > Bacillati > Actinomycetota > Actinomycetes > Kitasatosporales > Streptomycetaceae > Streptomyces > Streptomyces sp. NPDC107562. The sequence continues at coordinate 41,719 of NZ_JBVKBE010000001.1, forward strand.
ACGTCCTGGTCAACAACGCCGGCATCGGCGCGCAGGGAACCGTCGAGGACAACGACGACGCCGAGTGGCACCGGGTCATGGACGTCAACGTCCTCGGCATGGTCCGCACGGCCCGCGCCTGCCTGCCGCATCTGCGCCGGTCCGCGCACGCCGCGATCGTCAACACCTGCTCGATCGCCGCCACCGCGGGCCTGCCGCGACGCGCCCTGTACAGCGCGAGCAAGGGCGCCGTGTACTCCCTCACCCTCGCCATGGCCGCCGACCACGTCCGCGAGGGCATCCGCGTCAACTGCGTCAACCCGGGCACCGTGGACACCCCGTGGGTCGGCCGGCTGCTGGACGCGGCAGGCGACCCGGGCGCCGAACGTGCCGCGCTCGAGGCCCGTCAGCCCACCGGACGGCTCGTCACCGCCGCCGAGGTCGCGGGTGCCATCGCCTACCTGGCCGGCCCGCTCTCAGGCGCCACCACCGGCACGGCCCTCGCGGTCGACGGCGGCATGCAGGGCCTGCGGCTGCGTCCGGAGGCCCGGTGAGCATCCCCCGCGGACTCGGCTTCGGAGCCGCCGGCATCGCCAACCTGTACACCGAGGTCACCGACCAGCAGGCCCATGACGCGGTGTCCGCCGCCTGGCGGCGCGGCATCCGCTACTACGACACCGCGCCCCACTACGGCCTCGGGCTGTCGGAGCGCCGCCTCGGCGCCGCGCTGCGCGAGCACCCCCGCGAGGAGTACACGGTCTCGACCAAGGTGGGGCGTCGGCTGGAACCGCGGGACGGCGGCGGTGACGACCTGGCGAACGGCTTCGCCGTCCCCGCGACGCACCGCCGGGTCTGGGACTTCAGCGCGGACGGGATCCGGCGCACCCTGGAGGGCAGCCTGGAACGGCTCGGCCTCGACCGCGTCGACGTCGTCTACCTCCACGACCCCGACGACCACGCCGAGGCGGCCTTCCGGGAGGGCTATCCGGCCCTGGAGAAGCTCCGCTCGGAGGGGGTGGTCGGGGCGATCGGGGTGGGCATGAACCAGGCGGAGATGCTCAGCCGCTTCGTCCGCGACACGGACGTCGACGTGGTGCTGTGCGCGGGCCGCTACACACTGCTGGACCAGAGCGCGCGAACGGCCCTGCTGCCGACGGCCGTCGAGCGGGGCGTCTCCGTCGTGATCGGCGGTGCCTTCAACTCGGGGCTGCTCGCCGACCCCAGGCCGGGGGCGACGTTCGACTACGCCGAGGCACCCGCCGCGTTGCTGGACACGTCCCTGCGCATGCAGCGGATCGCGCGGCGGCACGGCATCTCGCTGCGCGCCGCGGCGCTGGCGTTCTGCGCGGCCCATCCGGCCGTGGGGAGCGTGCTGGTGGGCGCCCGCTCGGCCGTCGAGGTCCACGACTGCGCCGACCAGTTCGCCACACCGGTCCCCGCCGCCTTCTGGCAGGAGTTGCGGGACACCGGCCTCCTCGTCACCGAGGAGTCGTGATGAGGGTCGCCCTGCACACCAAGGTCCGTCCCGACCGCGTCGACGCGTACGAGGCCGCCCACCGCGAGGTTCCCGAGGAGCTCACGGCCGCCATCCGCGCGGCGGGCGCCACCTCCTGGACGATCTGGCGCAGCGGGACGGACCTCTTCCACGTCCTGGAGTGCGAGGACTACGCCCGCCTCCTCGCCGAGCTGGACCAGCTGCCGGTGAACGTCGCGTGGCAGGCCCGCATGGCCCCCCTCCTGGACGTGGTGCACGACTACTCCGAGGGCGGCGCCGGCGCCGCCCTGCCCACCGTCTGGGAGTTGCCGTGACCGTGGACGCGCACCACCACGTGTGGGACCTGTCGGTCCGGGACCAGGACTGGATCACCGGACCCGAACTTCAGCCGCTGCGGCGCGACTTCACCCTCGCCGACCTCGCGCCCCTGGCCGCGGCGGCCTCCGTCGACCGCACCGTCCTCGTCCAGACGGTGACCGTCCCCGAGGAGACCCCGGAGTTCCTCGCCCTCGCCGCCGGGCACGACCTGGTCGCGGGCGTCGTCGGCTGGACCGATCTGACCCGTCCGGACGTCGCGGACGAACTCGCCCGGCTGCGCGAACTTCCCGGCGGGCGGTACCTCAAGGGCATCCGCCACCAGGTGCAGGGGGAGCCCGACCCGGAGTGGCTGCTGCGGCCGGACGTCCGCCGTGGACTCGCCGCCGTCGCCGACGCGGGCCTGGTCTACGACCTTCTCGTGCTGCCCCACCAGCTGCCCGCGTGTGTGCGGGCCGCCGCCGCGCTGCCCGGCCTCACCTTCGTCCTCGACCACCTGGGCAAGCCGCGACCGGCCGCCGGACCGCCGGAGCCTTGGGCGTCGGACATCCGGGCCCTGGGCGAGCTGCCCAACACCGTCTGTAAGGTGTCGGGCCTGGTGACGGAGACGGACCGGTCCCTCTGGGGCGGGACCACCTGGCCGCTCGCACCGCTGCGCCCCTGGTGGGACACCGCGCTGGACGCCTTCGGACCGGGCCGCCTGATGTTCGGCTCCGACTGGCCGGTGTGCACGGTGGCGGCGACGTACGCGCAGGTGTCGTACCTCGCGGGCGCCCTGGCGATCGACCTGAGCCCCGACGAGCGCGACGCGTTCCTCGAGGGCACCGCCACCCGCGTCTACGACCTCTGAGCGCTCCCCGACAGCCGTGTCGGCGGCAGGTACTCGCGCACGAATGTCCGGTCCCAGCACGCGCCCGTCTCCCGCAGCTCCCGCCAGGTCGTGTACCGGTAGCGGAAGAGGCGGGCGCGCACGAAGCGTGGCGGCGCGTCGGCCGGGAAGGGGGAGTGGCGCAGCAGCCGCAGGGTGTCGCGGTCGTTCTCCAGCAGCCGTTCCACGAAGGCCCCGAACCAGGGGCTCGCGTAGGACGGGGAGAGGGCCGCGAACCACATCAGCCAGTCCAGCCGCAGATGGTACGGCGCGAACTGGCGTGGCCAGCGCCGTGGATCACCGGGCTTCCCCTTGAACGCGTACTCCCGCCAGTCGGAGTCCTCGCGCGGCACGTCGTCGGCGGTGCCCTCGACGACGACCTCGTACCGGACGCGGCCCACGGTGCCGAACGCGCCGTAGGTGTTGACCAGGTGGAGCGGGTCGAAGGAGCGGTTCATGACCTGCCGCCGGGAGATCATGTTGGTCACCGGGCGGTAGCTCAGCACCACGACCAGGGCGGCCACGGCAAGGACCACGACCGCGAACCACGGCGGAGTCCCGGGGAGGGACGGCGCGTCGGCCGGGAAGCGGATCGCCGCGAGGGCGAGCACGATGGTGATCCAGTTCAGCCACGAGAAGTTGCCGGACAGGACCAGCCACAGCTGGGTGACGATCATCAGCGTGGCGGCGGCCGTGGCGATCGGCTGCGGGGCGAACAGCAGGACGGGCACGACGAGTTGGGTGAAGTGGTTGGCGGCCACCTCCGCACGGTGCAGCGGCCGCGGGAGCCGGTGGAAGAACCAGCTCAGCGGGCCCGGCATCGGCTGGGTCTCGTGGTGGTAGTCCAGGCAGGTCAGCTTGCGCCAGCAGGCGTCGCCGCGCAGCTTGATCAGCCCCGCGCCGAACTCCACCCGGAACAGGATCCAGCGCAGCAGGAACAGCACCACGACCGGTGGCGCGACCTCGTCGTTGCCGAGGAACACCGCGAGGAAGCCGACCTCAAGCAGCAGGGACTCCCAGCCGAACGAGTACCAGGTCTGGCCGACGTTGACGACCGACAGGTACAGCAGCCAGGGCACCACCCACAGCAGCATCCCGGCCCACAGCGGAACCAGCGAGTCCACGCCCGCCAGCAGCGCCGCCGAGACCGCGCAGCCCGCCCAGGCGCACCCCGCGAAGAACCGGTCGGAGTAGTGCAGCTGGAAGAGGCTCGGCGCCCGCCGGAACGGAACGGCCTCGGTGAAGCGCGGGACCGGGAGCATGCCGCGCGCTCCGATCAGCGCCCGGAACTGGAGGGCCGCCGTCAGGAACGCCACCAGGTACACGGCCGCCAGAGCCCGCTGGAAGACCAGCCGGGTCAGCCAGTAGTCGGGTGCGGTGAACCACTCCACGGTAGGGCGCTCCTCTCCTCGGTCAGTGGCCGCGTCTCCCCACCCAGGGCGGCCTGTCACTGTCGGTAGTCACGCTCTCCGTTTGCGTGACCCATGTGAGTGAAGCAGACAATAGTGGCGAAAACCCCCAGGACGAGGCGGGAGAACGTGGTGCGAATACCCACCGGAACCTTCGTCACGGCCTGCGCGCTCTCGGCGGCCCTGCTCGCCGCCGGCTGTGGCGCGGGTGGCGACGAGAAGACGAACGCAGGCGACGAGAGCGCCGAAGCGGGCGGCGAACTGCTGCTCCAGCCCGTCGCGGACCGGGGCCCCGACCCCTTCACGGCCTCGACGGCCACCATCCCGGCTACCCCCGACCTCGTCACCCGAACGCCGCAGTCGGTCCCGGTCGGCCGCTCGGGGCCCGGCGCCCCTGCCCCGGGAAGCCTCGCGGAGGTGCGGACCTACGCCGGCTGGACCCCCGGTCTCTACGCCGGCCGCGCCCAGGCGGGCAGCTGTGACGTCGACCGTCAGATCCGCCTGCTCACCGCCGACACCGGACGTGCCGACACCTTCGCGGACGTCGCGGGTGTCCCTCACGGCGCGATCGAGGACTACCTGCACTCACTCACCTCGGCCGAACTGCGCGCCGACACCAGGGTCACCAACCACGGCTACCGCGCCGGCGGGGCCACGGCCCATCAGGCCGTCCTCCAGGCGGGCACCGCGGTCCTCGTGGACAACCGGGGCGTGCCCCGGGTGCGCTGCGCCTGCGGCAACCCCCTCGGCGCGCCGATCGCCATGGAGGGAACGCCGGGCGCCACCGGCCGGGCGTGGGAGGGGTACGAGCCCACCGAGGTGATCATGGTGCTGCCCGCGCCCGAGACGATCACCAACATCACGCTCGTCGACGAAGTCGAGAACACCTGGATCGAGCGGCAGATCGGGCAGGACGTCCGCCATGACAAGGTCGTGCCCAGGCCGGAGCCGGAGCCGGAGCCGCAGGGCGGCGAGACGGTCCTGCCCGACGACGGGGCCGTCCTGGCCGACGGGGGCGAACTGCCGGACCCGCTGCGCCGGGAACCCGCCACGGGCACCGCCCCGCCGGCGGCGGAGGGTGAGGCCCCGCTGCTCCCGCGGGTGCCCGACGAGCCCGAGGACCTCTCGCAGGACATCGGTCCCCTGACCGTGCCGGAGATCCCCGACGTGCCCGACGGCGGCGGCCTGATCCCGGACGACCCGGACGTCAGCGACGACCTCGGCCCGGCAGGCGACGTGGCCGGACTCGGCGACGAGGGCGACCCGGGCGAGGCGGGCGAGGCGGGCGAGGGGGCCGACGCGGGCGAGCCCGGCGACACCGGAACGACCGGCGACGCCGGCACCTCCGGCGACAGGGGCGGGTCGAAGGAGGCGGACACGCCGGAGGCCGGTGACAGCATCTTCGGCAGCATGACGGACGTCTTCACGGGCTGAAGCCCACCGACATGGTCCAGCCGGAGCACCGGTCAGATCCGGTCGAAGAATCGGGCGAATCCTGGCAAGGTGGGCGCATGGTTGCACGGGGAGCGAGCGCCCTGTCTCTCCCGGACGACTGGCCCGCCCACCCGGACCCGATCCTGGCGCTCAACCAGATGGGCAGCTTCGACTGGGACCTGGACAGCGGTCTGTTCCACATGGACGCCCAGGCCCACGAGGTCTTCGACGTGCGCCCCGAGGAGTACGACGGCCGCCCCGAGAGCCTGAACCTGCGGGTACCGCCGGCCGAGGGGCGCCGGCTCGACAGCCTGGTCTCGCAGGCGATCAAGGACGGCAGCGAGAACTACGGCGCGTACTTCCGTCTGCGCCGCCGCGACGGCACCCTGCGCTGGACCCACACCCAGGGCTACATCCGCCGCGACGAGACCGGCCGCCCGCGCCGGATCATCGGCATCGTCCGGGACGCCACCCGTGAGCTGAACGAATACGCGGCGCGGCGCGACCAGACCGCCTGGAACCTCGCCGCCCGCCGCGAGCAGACCAACGTCGTGCAGCTCATCACGGCCGCGCTCGCCAACGCCCGCACCGTCCAGGACGTCATCGACGTCCTCAAGGACACCCACGGCGTCACCCATCTGGGCGCCACCAGCCTCGTCATGGGCCTGGTGGAGGCCGGGCGCATCCGGCTGGTCGCGGAGGGCCCCGAGGGCAGTTTCGTACCGGGCACCCTCGTCACCCGCATCGACGAGCAGTACCCGATGAGCGAGGTCGTGCGCACGCTCGGCCCCCGGTTCATCGAGTCCCCCGAGGAGTTCTCGGAGAGCTACCCGATCCTGTGGCCGCACATCACGGACCTCGACATCACCTCGGCCGCCTACCTTCCGCTCATCGTCCAGGCCCGGCCCATCGGCGCGATCGGCCTGCTCTACGGCGACCGGCGCGGCTTCACGTCCGAGGAGCGCAACCTCCTGGTCGCCCTCGGCAGCAGCATCGCCCAGAGCCTGCAACGCGCGATGTTCTACGAGCAGGAGAAGGACCTCGCGAGCGGCCTCCAGCAGGCCATGCTGCCGCGCACCATCCCGAGTGTGCGGGGAGCCGACGTCGCCGTCCGCTACCGGTCGGCCTCGCTCGGCCGGGACATCGGCGGCGACTGGTACGACCTGATCCCGCTGCCGGGCGGCCGGGTCGGCGCGGTCATCGGCGACGTCCAGGGGCACGACACGCACGCCGCCGCCGTGATGGGCCAGCTGCGCATCGTCCTGCGCGCCTACGCCGCCGAGGGCCACACCCCGGCCACGGTGATGGCCCGGGCCTCCGTCTTCCTGCACGAGCTCGACACCGACCGCTTCGCGACCTGCCTGTACGCCGAGGCCGACCTCGCGACCGGTGTCGTGCAGGTGGTCCGGGCCGGCCACATCGACCCCCTGATCCGCGCCCCGGACGGCAGTTGCCGCCGGGCCCCGGTCCAGGGCGGTCTGCCGCTCGGCCTGTCCGCCGAGTTCGGGCGGCTCGCCTACCCCGTCGGCACCGTCGAGCTGGACCCCGGCCACACGCTGATCCTGTGCACCGACGGGCTGGTCGAACAACCCGGCGCCGATCTCGACGACGGCATGCAGGTCCTCACCGCGCTCGTCGCCTCGGGCCCGCGGGACGTCCGGAAACTCGCCGACCTGCTCATCGACGTGGCCGAGGAGCGCGGCGGCGACGACGACGTGGCGTTGCTCCTGCTGCGCCGGCGCGGCGCGGACGCCCCGCAGAGCGGCGGGCGTCTCCAGCAGCACGTCGCGCCCGGCGACCCGGAGGCCCTGGCCCAGGCCCGGCACATGATCCGCGCCGCCGTGCGCGCCTGGGGCGCGGCCGACCGCTCCGACGAGGTCGAACTGGTCGCCGACGAACTGATCACCAATGCCCTGGTGCACACCGAGGGCGCGGCCGTCGTCACCCTGCGGGTCGTCTCCGACACCGACCGGCGGCTGCGCGTCGAGGTCGAGGACTGCTCCAGTGCCCTGCCCCGCCGCCGGGAGGCCGGCGAGTCCGGCGTCTCCGGCCGCGGCCTGCTCCTCGTCGACCTGCTCGCCGACGTCTGGGGCGTGGAGGCGCGGGGCGGCGGCAAGTGCGTGTGGTGCGAGTTCGTGGTGCCGGAGCGGGACTGAGCGCCGGGGACGGCCCGCCTTCCCGGTCGCCGCCGGACACCTGGCGCCGTCCGTTCCGGATGGCACCCTGGACGTATGCCGGAACTGCCCGAGGTCGAAGCGCTCAAGGACTTCCTGACCGACAACCTGGTCGGACACGAGATCGTGCGCGTGCTGCCGGTCGCGATCAGCGTGCTGAAGACGTACGACCCGCCCCTGTCGGCCGTCGAGGGCCACGAGGTCCGTGCCGTGCGCCGGTACGGCAAGTTCCTGGACGTCGCGACGGACGGCGGCCCGCATCTGGTCACCCACCTGGCCCGCGCGGGCTGGCTCCACTGGAAGGACCGGCTGCCCGACGGCCCGCCACGCCCCGGCAAGGGCCCGCTCGCGCTGCGCGTCGCCCTGGAGACCGGCGCGGGCTTCGACCTCACCGAGGCCGGCACCCAGAAGCGGCTCGCGGTGTACGTCGTGGGGGATCCGCAGGAGGTGCCCGGCGTGGCCCGCCTCGGTCCCGACCCGCTCGCCGACGACTTCGACGAGGCCCGCTTCGGCGCCCTCCTCGAGGACGAGCGCCGCCAACTCAAGGGCGCCCTGCGCGACCAGAGCCTGATTGCCGGCGTGGGCAACGCCTACAGCGACGAGATCCTGCACGCCGCGAAGATGTCCCCCTTCAAACTCGCCGCCTCCCTCACCCCCGAGGAGACCAGCAGACTCTACGAGGCCCTGCGCACCACGCTGACGGAGGCCGTCGAGCGTTCGCGGGGCGTCGCGGCCGGCCGGCTCAAGGCCGAGAAGAAGAGCGGCCTGCGGGTGCACGGCAGGGCCGGCGAGCCCTGCCCGGTGTGCGGCGACACCATCCGCGAGGTCTCCTTCAGCGACTCCTCCCTCCAGTACTGCCCGACCTGCCAGACCGGCGGCAAGCCGCTGGCCGACCGCAGACTGTCACGCCTGCTGAAGTGAGCCCGCTGAAGCAGGCCCTAGCGGGACGGCGGCCACCACTCGACCAGCAGGATCGTCGCGTCGTCGCGGAGCCGGTCCGGCTGGGCGTCGAGGATCGAGTGGATCAGCTTGCGCAGGGTCTCCGGCGCCAGTTCGCCCGCGGCGGTGGCCCGGATGACGTAGTCGGCGAACCGCTCCAGACCGAACAGGTCGCCGTCCCGGGTCCGCGCCTCGGTCACCCCGTCGGTGTACAGCAACACCCGGTCACCGGGTTGGAGCGCGATCTCGTGCACCTGGCGCGACCGCGCGGCCAGCAGTGACGGCAGCCCCATCGGCGGATCGGCCTCGCGCTCCATCGCGTCCACGAGCAGCCGCTGGTCCCGGATGAGCAGAGGCGCCGGATGCCCGCAGTTGCTCCAGCGCAGGACGCCGCTCGCCAGATCGAGCTGGGTGAGGACGCCGGTGCAGAACTGGTCGGGCAGCCACGCGGCCAGGGCGTCGTCCACGCTCTGCACCAGCTCCGGCAGATCGGCGCCGGTGCGTCGCGCGTTGCGGCAGGCGGCCAGCGACACGGCCGTGGTCAGGCCCGAGGCCAGGTCGTGCCCCATGGCGTCGAGGACCGAGGCGTGCAGCGTGGTCTCGGTGAGGGCGTGGTCGAAGGCGTCGCCGCCGAGCTCGTAGGCGGGTTCCAGCACGGCCGTGGAGACGACGTGCGCGGTGCCGATCGTGCGCGGCGGCAGAAAGGCGCGCAGCATCTCGGCGGGCAGCCGCATCGGTTCGGTGCGGGTCCGCCGTACGAAGGACTCCTTGTACGCACGCTTGGACGTGATCATCATGGCCAGCAGCGTGGCGAGGGCCCGACCTCGGCGCAGGGAGAGAGGGCTGAGCGCGGGGCAGTGCACCGCGAGCACACCGAGCCGCTCGGCTCCGTCGAGCAGCGGCAGCCACGCCGTCATGCCGCCGGTCTCCGACTCCTCCACCCGCAGGGACTGGGTGCGGTAGGTCCAGCCCGCGAGGGAGTCGTCGATCGGCAGCGCCGAGGTGACGTCGGTGAGCGGGACGAGTTGGCGCTGCTGGAGGTCGGCGAGATAGACGACGGAGTGCTGCAGGCCGAGGGCCTTGGAGCAGCGGGCCACCGTGGTGGACAGGTCCACGGCGGAGCTGTCGGGAGCGGCGAGGAACTCCTCCAGTCGGCCGTCCCCGGTGTCCGCCGTCGTCACCTGCTCTCCCCTCGTCGTCACCGCGTCGTCGTCAGCGCGCGGCGGTCGGCCGTGTCGATCAGCAGTCTCACACCGCCGTGAGGACGTCGCTCGGCGAGATTTCCCCTGATTAAGGACCAAAGTCCCGAATAGGGGCAAGGGGGTCATGGGCAAGGTCCGTCGGTAGGAACAACCTCCCACCCCGCCCGAAAGGCCTCGAGGAACCACGATGCCGACCGTCGTCACCACCGACCCGACCGAAACCGCCACCACGGCCCCGAACGCGACCGCCGCCCGCCCGGCCCGCGACGCCCCCGACACCGGGGCCGACTTCCGTCGTCTCGCCGCGCTGCCCGCCGGGCCGGAGAGGGAGCGGGTGCAGGAGGAGTTGCTGCGGGCGTGGCTGCCGATGGCCCACCGCATCGCCTGGCGCTTCCGCGACAAGGGGGAGGGCATCGAGGACCTGCGGCAGGTGGCCGCGCTGGGGCTGCTCAAGGCGATCCGCCGGTTCGACCCGGACCGCGGCCCCTTCGAACCGTTCGCGATACCGACGATCAGGGGCGAGCTGCGCAGGCACTTCCGGGACCGGATGTGGGACGTGCGGGTGCCGCGCCGGGTCCAGGAACTGCGCAACACGGTCCGGGCCGCCTGTGCCGAGCTGGCCCACGTCCCCGGCAGCGGGCAACCCACCGTCACGCAGCTCGCCGACCGTACCGGCCTGGGTGAGGAGCAGGTCCGCGAGGGCATGGCGGCCCTGGAGAGCTACAGCGCCCTGTCCCTGGACGCGGCGAACGGCGACGCCGACACCGACGACGGCGGGCCGAGCCTGACGGACCTGCTGGGCGAACCCGAGCACGGATTCGAGCTCGTCGTCGACCGGGAGAGCGTCAAGGGCGCGGTCCGCAGGCTGCCGCAGCGCGAGCGCGCCCTGCTCTATCTGCGCTTCTTCGAGGACCGGACCCAGAGCCAGATCGCCGAGCGGCTCGGCATCTCCCAGATGCACGTCTCCCGGCTCCTGATCCAGACCTGCGCCCGCATCCGAGAGGAAACCCTCCAGCCCACCGAACCGGACAGTCCCTAGGGCCGGGCCTCCAGTGTCACCAGGCGCTCGCCGTCCGTCGTCCGTACCTCGTAGCGGTCGATCTGGTCGGGGTGCAGGGCGGTGGCGCCCCGCATGGTGTTGGGGCGGGCGTCGTGCCGGGGCACGGTCCAGTTGGTCGCCGTCTCCTCCGAGCCGTCCCCGCCGATCACGACCAGCCGGCAGGCCCGGGGCCCGGCGGCGTCCTTGACCTCCAGCATCACCTTGCTGCCCCAGGGCACGTCCTCGGTCGTGATCTGCGCCCACACCCCGGAGCGCTCGTCGGTGGCCGAAACCCGCGCCGCCTGCTTCCCGCCCTCGGCCATGATCGCGACCGCGGGTCCGGCGAGGGCGCACACCACCGCGGCCGCCACCGCGAACAGCCGCAGCCGGCGTCCGGCGCGGTGCCGTGCCTCGACCTCGCCGAGCAGCCGGTCCAGCAGCCTCGGCCCGGGCCCCGCCATGGGGTGCACCGAGCGCGGCGTGGCCCGCCGGTAGAGCATCAACTGCCGTGCGGTGACCCCGAATTCGGTGACCTGAACGGTGCACTGGGGGCACTCCATGAGGTGATCCTCGAAACGGAAGGCGTCCGTTTCGTCCAGCACGCCGAGCGCGTACGCGCCGACGTCGCGATGCCTCTCCAGGGACCTCATGCCGAATCCTCGTGCCTTTGGGTGCGGGTGGGGTTACTCCTTGCTCCCATCGGTACGGACCAGGCACCGGAATCACTCAAGGCGTATACAGAATCGCAACCAAGGGGTTCGGAGCGCCCCGCCCCGCGGATTGGTCGGTTTCCCGCCCCATCTCGGAAGCACCCGAAAGCCCCGGCAGCACGCCCGGCCGGCGCCCCTCTAGAAGAGGTGGATGGCCAGATGCCCCAGGGGCAGCCCCAGCTGCCACGCCGGCGTCCACACCTTCGGCCCCTCCTCCTCGCCCACCACGGGACCGCCGCCCGGCACCGCGTTCAGGTCGGGCGCGAGCAGCTCGGTCTCCTCCAGCCAGCGCCAGGCGGCCTCCGCCAGTTCCAGGTCCGGGGCGGGTGCGCCGGACGCGGCCGCCTCGGTGGCCACCTCCGCCATCCGGTCGCGCACCCAGTCCTGCCAGGGCTGGTCGTAGGCGGTCAGGGACAGCCAGGTCTCCAGCTGGGAGACCACCCGGATGCCGGAGAGCTCGCCGTCGGTGTCGGAAAGGAAGATCGTCAGTGCCAGGGCGTCCCGCCCCGCGCGGAACTCGAAGGACGTCGGCGGCATCAGGTCGCCGGTCCGCAGCAGTTCGTCGGCGATGTACTCGGCGTACAACCAGGCCATGGGGACGGTGAGTTCACCGCCGCCGGTGCCGCCCATGCTCTGTTGACCTCTGTGCTGCATCCCTTCCTGCCTTCCTCCGGTGGTGCGCGTCGCCCGACCCGGGTCTCCAGTCCGGAACACGGATGAGGACAGCCGATTACTCAACCGGGGTCCTCAGCAAGGCGCTTTACGGAGGTTTGACTCGCTCATTGGTTTCACCGCAGGTCGGTCGCGTATCCCGGAAGCACCCGGCGCAGGGCACGCAGCGCGTAGTACGCGCGGGACTTCACGGTACCGGGCGGAATGCCCAGGGCCTCGGCGGCTTCCGCCACACTCGCCCCCTGGAAGTACACGAGTACCAGGACGTCACGGTGCTCCGGCGTGAGTGTCTTCACAGCCTCGCGGACGTCGACCGTGGCCGCCGACCGCTCGGCGTGGTCGGCGCAGACCCGGGCGTTCTCCAGGATCGCGTCGCCGACCTCGGGCGGGCGCGCCTGCCGGGCCCGCCGCGCGTCGATCGCGAGCCGCCGGCCCACGGTCAGCAGCCAGGGCCGTACGGACTCGAAGGCGTCGGCGCGCAGCGCCTCGGGATGCTGCCAGGCGCGGACGAGGGTCTCCTGCACCAGGTCCTCGGCGCGCTGCCGGTCGCCGTCGCAGAGCCTCAGCAGCAGTGCGAAGAGCGGTCGGCCGTGCTCGCGCTGGAGCGCGGCGAGCTCGTGCTCGGCGGTCGTCCCGCTGGTGATCGTGGTTCCGGCCGTCATGGCCGTATGGCACCGCAGGGTGCGCTTTCAGGACAGGGAGCGCGCACGGCGGTGCGACGGACGGTCGAACAGGTCGACGAACGGTACGACGAACGGTCCGCCTTGCCCACTCGCGCGACGCGGATGGGTTAAAGGGGCCCCTGGGGTTGTTTGCGATGCTCTCCAACTTCGTACCTATTTGTGCGTAAATACGACCGCTCTGAGGTGAGCTGATGATCGTACGCATCGCACGCAGGCGGCAGGTCGCCCTGGCCCTGACGGCTGTGCTCGCCGCGGCCGCCGCCTGCCAGGCCCGCGGCGAGGAGCCCCGCGCCCGCACGGGTCCTCCTCCGGCCGCCGCCCCCAGTCACCGCCCCTTCACCCTCGTGGCGACCGGCGACGTCCTGCCGCACACGTCCGTGATCGAGCAGGCCCGCTTCGACGCGGGCGGGGTGGGACACGAGTTCGGGCCGATGTTCTCCGGCGTGGCCCCCGTGGTCTCCCGTGCCGACCTGGCGCTGTGTCACATGGAGACGGTCTACGGCGAGAACGGGAACTACTCCGGCTACCCCGACTTCAAGTCCCCGCCGGAGATCGCCCTGGGTCTCGCCGCCACCGGCTACGACGGCTGCTCCACCGCCTCCAACCACAGCCTCGACGACGGCGCCGAGGGCATCCGGCGCACCCTGGACGCCCTCGACCAGGCCGGGGTCCGGCACGCGGGGACGGCACGCACCGAGCGGGAGGCGCGCACCGCAACCGTCCTGCCCGCGGGGACGGCGCGGGTGGCCCACCTCGCCTACACGTTCGGCACCAACGGCCACGCGCTCCCGCCGGGCCGGCCGTGGTCCGTGAACCTGCTCGACGAGAACCGCGTCGTCGCCGACGCCCGGGCCGCCCGGAAGGCGGGCGCCGACGTGGTCGTCGTCTCCGTCCACTGGGGCACCGAGTGGCAGGAGGAACCGGACCGGCGGCAGCTCTCCCTGGCCCGCACCCTCACCGCGGCAAACTCCGCCGGCCGCCCCGACATCGACCTGGTCCTCGGCACCCACGCCCATGTCCCGCAGGCGTACGAGAAGGTCAACGGCACCTGGGTGGTCTACGGCATGGGCGACCAGATCGCCGGCAAGATGACCAACCACCAGGGCGCCCTGGACCCGCGCGGCAACCAGTCCACGATCGGCCGCTTCACGTTCGTCCCGCCGGCCCGGCCCGGCACCCGCTGGGAGGTGCGCAAGGCCGAGTTCATCCCGCAGCTGTACGACATGGACGCCGGCCGGGTGGTCAACCTCAACGCGGCCCTCGCCCAGGGTGCGGATCTGGTCGGGGTGCGCGACCGCATCCGGGCGGTCGTCCTCAGCCGGGGCGCGGCCCAGCAGGGGCTGGTGATGGGGGAGTAGACGGCGCTCAGTCCACGTCGACGGGGTCGAAGAGCTTCACCATCTCGCTGAGCACCCGTACACACGCCCGCACGTCGGCGTCCGTCAGGTCGCCCCCGACCTCACGCAGCACGGTGTGCTCGCGGGCGACGACGGCGGTGATCGCCTCCCGGCCCCGGTCCGTGAGCCGGATCAGGGGCGAGCGGCGGTGTGCGGGGTTCGGGGTGCTCTCCACGAGGCCGCGCGCGGCGGCGTCGTTGACCATCCGTTGCACGAACTGACGGCTGATGGCCTGTGCGCGGCCCATCCGGGGGACGGTCATCGCCCCGTGCTTGCGCAGCAGGTCCAGCACGGCGCGCACGCCGACGGAGAGTCCCTCGACGGCCTCGCCCTGCTCGACCGAACGCTGGACGCGCCGGTAGAGCGGGCCCACCAGATCGAAGACCTCGACGAGGCGGTGGGCGAGTTCGTCGGGAGGGAGCGGTGCGGCGGTGTCGTTCACTCGCCCATCATGACACCTGGGTTGCCAAAAGCGGCGAGGGGATGACACCTTGGTTGTCATGAATGCTGCTTCGGGTCTTCGTTCCTTCCCGTCCGCGGACGGCGAACTCGCCTATCTCGACACCGGATCCGGCGACCCGGTGGTCCTGCTCCACTCCGGGTTCGTCGACCACCGCGTCTGGGCCGGCCAGATCCCCGCCCTCACTCCCGGCTACCGCGTGATCGCCCCCGACGTCCGCGGCCACGGCTCCTCCGCCAACGCCACCCGCCCGTTCCGCTGGGCCGACGACCTCGCCGCGCTGCTGCGCCATCTCGACACCGGGCCGGCGGTCCTCGTCGGTCTGTCGATGGGCGGGGTGATCGCCACCGACACCCTGGCGGAGCACCCGGAGCTGGTGCGCGCGGTGGTCACCAGCGGCGCCGTCACGGGCGACGTGCGCTACACGGATCCCTGGCACGTGGAGGTACAGGCCGAGCACGCCCGCGCCCTGGGCGCCGGGGACATCGACGCGTGGCTGGGCGCCTTCCTCAGGGTCGTCGCCGGACCGCACCGCACCCTCGCCGACATCGATCCGGAGATCCTCGGCGGGCTGCGCGAGATGGCCCTCGCCACGCTCTCCAAGCACACGCCCGACGAGAAGGACTGGCACGTACCGGTCACCGGCACCTGGGACCGGGTGGTGAAGAGCGGCGTCCCGGTACTCGCCGTCAACGGCGCGTTCGAACCCGCCGAACTGCTCGCCGCCGCCGAGCGGCTGGCCGGCGCGGTCGCGGACGGCCGCTCATTGACGGTCGACGGCACCGGCCACTACCCCAACCTGGAGAAGCCGGAGGTCTTCAACGCGGCCCTGCTGGACTTCCTCCGCGGTCTCTAACGGCCGGCGAGCTTCGAGTTCCGATAGGAGTAGGCGAAGTAGATCACCAGGCCCAGCGCGAACCACACAGCGAACCGCACCCAGGTCTGCCAGCGCAGGAACGTGATCAGCCAGAGCGAGAACAGCACGCCCACGGCCGGCACGAACGGCATCCACGGCGTACGGAAGGTGCGCGGCAGGTCCGGCTGCCGGTAGCGCAGCACGATCACCGCGATGCACACCACGACGAAGGCCAGCAGGATCCCGATGTTGGTCAGTTCGGCCGCCTCGCCGATCGGCAGGAACCCGGCGATGGCGGCCGACGCGATCCCCGCGATCCAGGTCACCCGCGTCGGCACATGGCGGGTCGCGCTGGTCTTCGCGAACCAGCGGGGCAGCAGTCCGTCCCGGGACATCGAGAACCAGACCCGGGTGACGCCGAGCATGAAGGTGAACATCACGGTGAGGATGCCGATGATCGCGCCCACCGCGATCACGTTCGCCAGCGAATCCAGACCCACCGACTCGAAGGCCGAGGAGAAGCCGCTCTCCGGGTCGATCTCCGTGTAGTTCTGCATGCCCGTGAGCACCAGACACGCGGCCACGTACAGCACCATGGAGATCGCCAGCGAGTAGATGATCGCCTTCGGCATGTGCCGCTGCGCGTCCTTCGACTCCTCGGCCGCCGTGGACATCGCGTCGTAGCCGAAGACCGCGAAGAACACGGTGGCCGCGCCGGTGAACGCGCCGCTGACGCCGTACGGGAAGAACGGGTTGTAGTTCGCGGTGTCGATGTGGAAGACACCGACGCCGATCACCAGCAGCACCACCAGCACCTTCAGCACCACGACGACCATCTCGAACCGGGCCGCGTTGCGGATGCCGAGCGTCAGCAGATAGGCGATGAACAGGCAGAGCACCGCCGCGAAGAGGTCGACCCGGTGCCCCTCACCGGTGCCGGGCGCGCCCAGCATCCAGCTCGGCAGATCGGCGCCCAACTGGTTGATCAGAAAGCTGAAGTAGCCCGAGATGCCGATCGCGACCACCGCCACGATCGCCGTGTACTCCAGCAGCAGATCCCAGCCGATGAACCAGCCCACCAGCTCACCGAGGACTGCGTAGCCGTACGTGTAGGCGGAACCCGCCTTCGGGATCAGGCCCGCGAACTCGGCGTAGGACAGCGCGGCGGCCGCGCTCGCCACACCCGCGATGAGGAAGGACACCAGCACCGCGGGACCGGCCGTGCCGTTGGCCACCGCGCCGGCCAGCGTGAAGATGCCGGCGCCGATGATGCCGCCGACGCCGATCGCGGTCAGCTGCCACAACCCGAGCGACCGGTCGAGCCTCGTGCCTTCGGCGACTTCCGTCTCTTCGATGTGCTCGATGGGTTTGCGGCGGAGAATCCCCTCGCCCATTCGGAGCCGGGCCATGCGCCTCACCTCTTCGCGATCGCCAAACGGCTGACGGCGGATCATGATGGCTCAGTCGCGTACCCGAGGGAAGGCGCCACGCACCGCTACGGCACGACTGTCACCGGCCAGCGTCCGGCCTTCACCAGCCGGATCGCCACCGAGCCGATGATCCGGTGCCCGGCCTGCTCCGAGGCGCCCACCACCACGGCGTCCGCCTTCAGCTCGTCGGCAGCCTTCACCAGTCCGTTGTAGGGGTCACCGCGGAAGGTGTGGAACTCCCAGCGCAGATCGAATATCCCCTTGACCCGGTCCGTGGCGTCCCGGATCTGCGCCACCAGGTCCTCGGCGATCTCGTCGGTGGTCACGGCGACCGGGGCCCCGAGCGCCGCGCCCGCCGCCAGCACCGGCTGCACGTACACGAGCGCCAGCAGCGCCTTCTGCCGCCTGGCCAGTCCACCGGCGTAGGCGGCGGCCCGCAACGAGGAGTCGGAGCCGTCCACCCCGACCACGATGACCTTGGGCCCGTCCGTGCCGCGCTCGAACTGGTGCGCATGCTGTTCCGTCACGGCCCGAGGCTATCGGAAGCCCCGCCTCCGCAGGCCGGGAGCCCGCGCATCCGCGAGCGCTGCCGTACCCGCGGGTCCGTCGTCGGCGGCGCCGGACGCGACAGGGCCCCCGACTCGTCCGCCCGGGTGCTTTCCTGCCGCCGCGCCGGTGTCGCTGAGGTGGGTCGGGGCGCGCCGGGCGACTGATGAGTCATGAAGAAGGATCAGTTGCTCACCCGTCGACGGGCGTTGGCCGCCGGCCTCGGGGCCCTGGGCGCCGCAGGGGCCGCCGGTCTGCTGCGGGCGGGATCGGGTGGCGAGACCGGCCCGTCAGCCGCTCCCGCCCCGGGACCCCCGGCACGGCGCCCGCTCAAGCCGTCCACCTACCGCCTCCAGCCCCTGGCCGGTCAGGGCCCGCCGGCCGCCGCCGACCGCCTCCGGGTCCGCCGTGAACCCCTGCTGCGCATGAGCGGGATCGGCCGCACCATGGTGCTGACCTTCGACGACGGCCCCGACCCGCACTACACCCCGGACATCCTGCGCACCCTGCGCGAGTACGACGTGCGCGCGACGTTCTTCGTGTGCGGCGAGATGGCGGCCGAGAACCGCGACCTGCTCGCCCGGATGGCCGACGACGGCCACGTGGTCGGCAACCACACCTGGTCCCACCCCCTGCTCACCACGCTCAGCCGGGCCCGCATCCGCTCCGAGATGGAACGCACCAGCGAGATCGTCGAGAAGGCGTACGGCGAGCGGCCACGGTGGTTCCGCGCCCCCTACGGCGCCTGGAACCGCGCCGCCTTCCAACTCGGCGCCGAACTCGGCATGGAGCCCCTCGCCTGGACCGTGGACACCCTCGACTGGACCGAGCCCGGCACCCGCACCATCGTCGACCGGGTGGAGGGCGGCGCGGGTCCCGGCGTCGTGGTCCTCGCGCACGACGCCGGGGGCGACCGCTCGCAGAGCGTGCGGGCACTGCGCGACTATCTGCCGCACCTGCTGGACGCCGGGTACCACCTCACCGTGCCGCGCCGGTACCAGGTGTGAGCGGCCCCCGCCCGCCCGGTCGGAGCGCGCTCAGCGCACCTCGACCAGGCGGGCGAAGGCGACGACGTTCCCGTCGTAGCCGTTCTGCTTCGAGAAACCGCCACCGCAGGTGATGACCCGCAGTTCCGGGACGCCCTTGGAGCCGTAGACGCGGTCGCCGGGGAAGTTGTTCTTCGCGAACACCTCGACGCCGTACACCTCGAACACGGCCCTCTTCTTGTCCTGCCGCACGACCTCGACCCGGTTGCCGCGCTTCAGCGCGCCGAGGCCGTAGAACACGGCTGGCCCCGACTGGTTGTCGACATGGCCGACCACGACCGCGGTGCCCTTCTCGCCGGGCGAGACGGCGCCGGTGAACCAGCCCGCCAGATTGGGGTCCTCGGGAGGCGGCGCGTCCACCCAGCCCTGCGAGTCCAGGCCGACCGGCATCACGGGCGCGTCGACCTGGATCGCCGGAATCCGGATCCAGTCGGGCAGGGAGTACGACAGCGCCTGCGCGGAGTTCGCCACGGGTGCCGGGGTGGCGCGGGTGTCCGCCGCGGCCGCCGACGCGGGCTGCGGCGGACCCACGTCGAACTCTCCCGAGCCGTTCCGGATGAGCGCGAGGCCGGTCAGCAGAACAAGCGCTATCACGCCCCAAGGCGCACGCTTCCTCTGCCGCTCCTCCTCTTCCGCCAGCTCGGAAAGGAACATGGTGTCATCCCCTCTCGACATGGCCGTCACCACGTCAATTCAGCGCATGGGAGCACGCTAGGACCCCGACGGGAAACCGGCGACGGGAGAAGGGCGAACGGGTGTACCGGTCACGCCCGGTGCGCCATCCGAGTTGCCGCGCACAGGATTTTTCCCATGGTCCGTGACCTGCGGCAATATCTGATTGTGCGCTTATCTCGCGGCGTGTTGTTTCACCAGGACGGCCCATTCCCGAAATGCGAATCTGCGCAAGGCATCTGAGGGTTTTGCTGGGAGACGCTGTCTCGCCGATTTACCGGGAACGGGTCCCGGGGCGTCTTCCGCGGAGGATGACATGCGTAACTCTCGTGCCCTGGCGGTCTCCGCCGTGGCCGCCGCACTGCTCGGGGTCCCGGCCCCGGTGGCGGTCGCGGGGGATTTCCCGGCCAACATCGTGTCCCTGCCCAGCGTCATCGCCCGCGGGGGCCAGATGACGGTCACCGTGGACAGCTGCCCGCGCGGCGGCGCCATGTACTCCGATGCCTTCGGAACGACCACCCTGTCGCCGGTGGGCGGCTCCGGCCGCGCGTCGAGGGGCTCCGCGACGATCTACCGCGACGCCCGGCCCGGCACCTACGACATCGCCGTCCAGTGCTCGGGACGCCGGCTGAACCGTCCGAACGCCTTCACGGTCATCGGCGGTGTCCGTGGCGGTCTCGGCGGCAGCAGCACCACCGGGGCGACGCCGACCGACGTGGCCATCGGCGGCGGGCTGGTCGCCTCGGCCGTCATCGGCGGCGGTGTCTTCTGGATGCGCCGCCGCTCCGAGACCCACGCCTGACGCGCCGCCCCGCGTCGGGACACCTGATCGCACGTACGACGTCGGCCCCGGACCACGGTCGGTCCCGGGGCCGACGTCATGTCCGTACGAAGTGCCGTGGTCGCCGGCGGCCGGTGCGCCCGGTCGCGGCCGCCGGCGCGCGCCGCCCCCTGTATCGCCGCCATGAGCGTCCTCCGGTCCCGAGGAGCAGCCGCGGACCGATCCGCTCGCATGAGGAATGCGCCTCGATGACTGAAACGCTAGGAAGAGGCGCGCGTGTCCGCGATCGCAGTGGTGCGAACGGGGCACGGACGTGGGCCACCCGAGGGACGCGGATGCGGCGGCCGGGGGACGGCGGCGGCGTGCCGGACGCCCCCCGGCGGCCCGCGGTGTCCGGGCGCGGTCCCGTCCCCGTCAGCCGCCCCTGGCGTCCGGGAACAGATCCAGGAAGGGCTGGTACGAGGCCGCGACACCCCGGCTGTAGGGCGAGTCGAAGTCCCAGATCAGGAAGAGCAGGAAGGCGATCAGCGCGGAGAACAGCACGGCGAGTACCAACTCGCGCGGAGTGCGCCGGATCTGCAGGGCGAAGATCATCCCGATGGTGATCACGGCCCCCCCGACGAGCCCGAACCACACGACGCCCGGCATGGTCGGCTCGGTCGAGTCGGCACGTGCGTGGCGGGCCCGGTCCGCCTCCGCCACCTGGTCGACCAGGGGCTGGTAGGCCTGCGCCTCGAAGTCGTTCTCCGGCTCGTAGTCCGTGACGGTGGCGCGCACCTGGTCGAGCAGTTCGGTGCCGCGCGCGGTGACCTTGCCCTCATCGGTCATCGCCTTCCACTCGGTGGTGACGACGTGTCCGACATAGGCGTTGACATCCGCCCGAATACGGTCACGGGCGTCCGCCGGGTACACCCGCACGCGTTCCGTGATCTCGTGCAGCGCCTGCGCCTCCGCGCGGACGTGGTCCTGGGCGACGCTGCGTGCCTCCCACACGCCCGCGATGGCCAGACCGAGCACGATGGCGTAGACCACGCCGATCCACATCGTCATGTACTCGATGACGTCCGGCGTCTCGGAGGGATCCTCGTCCTCGGACGCCGCACGGTTGCGCAGCAGGACGATGAGGACCACCAGGGCACAGGCGGCCAGGATCGCGAGGGTGAGAACAAGCCATTCCGGCAACGAAAGCCTCCAGGGATCAGCGCGGACGCAGGGCGGCGACGGCGAGCAGCGCCGGCACGGTGATGAGCAGGACGTAGGTGACCGGGGACTGGCCGCCCCGGGTCTGCCGGTTGCGCGGCGGGGTGCGGTAGCGCGGATAGCTCACCGGCGTCACGGTCGGACGCGGCGTGGGCTTGGCCGACGGGGTCGGCGACGGCTCGGGGGCGGGCGGCGGCGGTGGTGGTGGCGGCGTCGGCCTGGGGGCCGGAGCCGGCGGGGGCGCGGGAGCCGGTGGCGGCGGCGGTGCCGGCCGCGGCGGCGGCTCGGGACGCGGGGTGGGCTTCGGCTTCGGCGGTGGAGTGGGCTTGGGCGGTGGCGGTGGTGGCGGGGTCGGCTCGGGTGGCGGTGTCGGTGTGGGCGTCGGCGTCGGCGTCGGACTGGGGGTGGGTGTGGGGCTGGGACAGGTCGGGGGGACGGGCCATGTCCGGCTCCCCGCCACCGCCACCGCCTCCGTGCCCCCCGGTCCGGTCGACGCGTACGCGCACGCGTCGGCCGCGGTCACGCCGACGGGGGCGCCGACGAGCGCCACGGTCAGAGTGACCAGCACCAACATCCGCGCGCGGACGGGCGATTGGGTCGGTTCGGAACCATGCACGACCGAGATCATGAGGCTTCTCGCGGCCGCACACGCCGGGCGGCCGGGGGATTGCCCCGAACGGGGGAAGTGGGCGCCTCGGGGTTTGATCGGCGCACGGCCGTGTGCCCGGAGGGCCGGACGCGCATACGAGCGGCGGCCGGCTCCGCGAAGAAATCTGCGATCCGGTTGAACACAACCGGCACCCCCGTGCGTACCCATTGCCGTGCGGCGGCACAGCAGGGCGCTGCAATATCCAGGTGATTATGGGGAGTTGACGATGAAGACCTCCTGGCGGAGCGCCTCGCTCGTGGTGAGCGCCGTGGCCGTACTGGCGCTGACGACGGCGTGCGGTCAGGAAAGTGGCCCCCAGTCGGCCAGCCAGAACGTGGGAGTCACGGCCCCTGCCGGCGGATACGGTGGCACGGGACTCGACACCGGCGCCGGTACGGGCGTCGGTGCCGCCGCGGGCGAGCAGAACGCGGGCGCCCAGGCCGCCCCCGCGGGCAAGTTGTCGGTCGCCGCCAACGCGGAGTTCGGTCAGGTGCTCTCCGACAGCGCCGGACGTACCCTCTACCGCTTCGACCAGGACACCGCGGAACCGCCGAAGACCAACTGCGAGGGCGACTGCGCTACCGCCTGGCCGCCCGTCCCCGCAGGTGACGCCACCGCCGGCGAGGGTGTGGACGAGGCACTGCTCGGCGAGGTCACCCGCCCCGACGGCACCAAGCAGCTGACCGTGGGCGGCTGGCCGGCGTACCGCTATGCGAAGGACGTCAACCCGGGCGACATCAAGGGCCAGGGCGTGGGCGGCACCTGGTACGCGCTGGCCCCCGACGGCAAGAAGGCCACGTCGGCCGACCTGCCCGGACTGTCCACCCGCAAGGACCCGAAGCTCGGCGAGATCGTCGTCGACAAGAACGGCCACACGGTCTACCGCTTCATGAAGGACTCCCAGTGGCCGATGAAGACCGCGTGCACCGGGGAGTGCCTGACGAAGTGGCCGGTCGTCGCGCCGGTCGACGCGAAGGACACCAAGGGCATCGACCTCCAGGGCTCCACCGCCAACCGGGGCTACGTCGTCTTCGACCGGCCCGACGGCATCAAGCAGCAGACCATCGACTGCGTGCCGATCTACACCTTCGCCGGGGACAAGAAGCCCGGTGACACCAACGGCCAGGGCGTGGGCGGCACGTGGTTCGCCGTGAAGCCCGACGGCAAGCCGGTCGGCGCCCCCGCCCAGTAGCAGAGGCCCCCCACCCCCCCCGGGTCCGGCCCGGCGTTCGACCGAGCGGTCCGCATCCCGCACTCCCCGCGGGACGCGGACCGTTTTGCCGTGATTCACCGCGAGTCTTCGGGAGTCTTCAGGATTCGTGAGCCTTCGCCGGGAGGGGTCGATTCGGCACGTGCCGCAGGCAGTGACCGGGAACGGACGGTCAATTTCCGTTTCGGGTCGCTCCTTTGGCGGGCGATCAGTAGCCTCTGCTCGAACACCGGATCGCCTACGCCTTGGAGAGATAGATGGAGCGTCCCGCCTGGGCCCCCCGGAGCATCGACATCTCGGTGCCCAGTGTCGCGCGGATCTACGACTACTACCTGGGCGGTTCGCACAACTTCGAGGTCGACCGGGAAGCGGCCCGCCGGGCCATGGAGTTCCTGCCGGGACTGCCGAAGATCATGCAGGCGAACCGGGCGTTCATGCGCCGCGCGGTGCGGCACGCGGCCGCCGAGGGCATCACCCAGTTCCTGGACATCGGCTCCGGCATCCCGACCTACGGAAACGTCCACGAGGTGGCCCAGGAGGCCAGCCCCGGCGCGCGCGTGGTCTACGTCGACCACGACCCCGTCGCCGTCGCGCACAGCCAGGCCGTTCTCGAAGGCAACGACGACGCCGGCGTGGTGGCGGCGGACCTGCGCAAGCCCCACGACATCCTGTCCAGCCCGCAGGTGGAGCAACTGATCGACCTGAAGCGGCCGGTGGCGCTGCTGCTCGTTGCCATACTGCACTTCGTGGAGGACGCGGACGACCCGTACGGGGTGGTCGCTCAACTGGGCGACGCACTCGCGCCCGGCAGCATGCTCGTGCTCACGCATGCCTCGTACGAGGGAATCCCGCTGGCACCCGAGCGGGCGGGTGGCGCGGTGGACGTATACAAGGACCTTCGCAACCCGCTGATCATGCGCTCGCGCGAGGAGATCGCGCGGTTCTTCGAGGGGTACGACATGGTGGAACCGGGACTGGTGCCGATGCCCGTCTGGCGGCCCGAGACCGCGCCGGAGGACGAGGATCCCTATGCCTTCTCCGGTTTCGCGGGCGTGGGGCGTACGGCGTGAGCGCGGAGCCGGACGGGCCGGAGGACAGACTCCGCAGGTTCGCGACGATCTGGAGCCGGGCGGTCTACCCGGCCACCTCGACGTCGCTGACCCGGTCCGAGTTCGAGGAACAACTGCTGCCGCTGGCCCGGAGACTGAGCGCGGCCCTGCGCGCCCGGGCCTTCGACGCCGCCGAGGGCCGCGCGGTCGGCGCCGCCCTGGTCGGCACGCACTGCACCGACCCCGAGGCGCTCAGCCACGCCCTGGACTGCGTCGACGCCTACCTGGTGCTCTACTGCGGCGAGGACGGCTCCCAGGAGGACCTGCGGGCCCGCTCCTCCCGTCTGCAGCACGCCATGGCCGCCGGGTTCGCCCAGTCGCTGCGCGAACGCACCCTCGCGGAGCAGGAGTCCATCGCGCAGGCCGCGCTGCGCGCCCAGGGCGTCGTCGCGCAGGCGCTGCACGCCAGCGAGGCCCGCTTCCGGGCGGTCTTCGAGGGCGCGGCCATAGGCATCAGCATCGCCGACCTCGACGGCAACGTCCTGGAGGTCAACGGCGCGATGCTGCGCATGTTCGGTGGCTCCGAACACACCCTTCGCGGGCGCAACGTCCGCGAGTGGACCCACGCCGACGACGCCCCCCAGGTCTGGCGGCTCTACGAGGAACTGGTGCGCGGCGAACGCGAGCACTACCACGTGGAGAAGGCCTTCTACCGGCCCGACGGCACGGTCCTGTGGACCAACCTCACCGTCTCCCTGCTGCGCGACCCCGACGGCAACCCGCAGTACCAGCTCGCGCTGATGGAGGACACCACCGAGCGGCGGCTGCTGAACCTCCGGCTGCGCTACGAGGCCACCCACGACGCGCTGACCGGACTGCCCAACCGCACCCTGTTCTTCGAACGCCTGGAGAAGGTCCTCGGCGCGGGCGAGGGGCAGCGCTTCGGCCTGTGCTACCTCGACCTCGACGGCTTCAAGACCATCAACGACAGCCTCGGCCACGCGGCCGGCGACCGGCTGCTGGTCGAGGTCGCCGACCGGCTGCAGGCCTGCGCCACCGCACCCGGCGAGATGGTCGCGAGGCTCGGCGGGGACGAGTTCGTGGCGCTCACCACCGGGCCCGACACCCAGCGCGAGGTCGACGAACTCGCCGCCCGGATCATGAACGCCCTGGTCGCCCCGATCACCGTCGACGGCCGTCAGCTGACCGTGCGCGGCAGCATCGGCGTCGTCGAGGGCGCGGCGGGGGAGCGCAGCGCGGCCGAGGTGCTGCGCAGCGCCGACATCACCATGTACCGGGCCAAGTCGGCCGGCGGCAACCGCTTCGAGGTCGCCGACGCCGAGGCCGACGCCCGCGCGATCACCCGCAACGGTCTGACCACCGCGCTGCCGACGGCGCTGGAGCGCGGCGAGTTCTTCATCGAGTACCAGCCCCTCGTCCACCTCGGCGACGGCAGCGTGCGCGGCGCCGAGGCCCTGGTCCGCTGGCTGCATCCGCAGCACGGGGTGCTCGGCCCCGACCGGTTCATCCCGCTCGCCGAGCACACCGGGCTGATCGTCCCCCTCGGCCGCTGGGTCCTGGAGCAGTCCGTGCGCCAGGCCCGCGACTGGCGGGAGCGCTACGCGGGCACCCCGTCCGCGCCGCTGCGCATCAACGTCAACCTCTCGCCGTGCCAGCTGACCCACCCCGGCCTCGTCCAGGACACCGTGGAGATCCTGGAGGCGGCGGGTGTCGCGCCCGACGCCCTGTGCCTGGAGGTCACCGAGTCCGCCCTGATCGGCGCCGACGACGATCTGCTCAAGCCGCTGCGCCGACTGGCCGAGATGGGCGTCGACATCGCCCTGGACGACTTCGGCACGGGCTACTCCAACCTCGCCAACCTGCGGCGTCTCCCGGTGAGCATCCTCAAGCTGGACCGCTCCTTCACCCAGAGCATGCAGCAGTTCCCCGCCGACCCCGTCGACCTCAAGATCGTCGAAGGGATCGTCTCCCTCGCCCACAGCCTGGACCTCGCGGTCACGGTCGAGGGCGTGGAGACCGGCGCCCAGGCCGAGCAGCTGCGCATACTCGGCTGCGACACGGCCCAGGGCTGGTACTACGCCCGCCCCGGCCCCCCGGAACGCCTCCACGACCTGGCACTGGCCGACGCCACCACCTGACCATCCCCTCGACGACACCCGGTGCCAAGACGCCCTCAGGGGCGCGGGGAACTGCGCGACCAGCCCCCACGCCCCGCCCAGCCCTGCGCGCCGCGGCGCTCACCGCTCCAGCAACATCCGCTGCAACTCCCGCGCCGCCCGAGGCGGAGCCACATCACTGCGGTGCGCCAGCGCGATCGTCCGGTACAGCCCCGGCCGCCCGAGCGGCGTCACCCGCAGACCACGCCCCGACCGCGCGGCGACCATGCGGGGCACGACGGCCACCCCCAGCCCCGCCCGCACGAACCCCAGCACGGCGTCCATCTCCCCGCCCTCCACCGCGAAGTCCGGCTCGAACCCGGCGGAGCGGCACGCCGCGACGGTCAGCTCCCGCAGGTCGTACCCGTGCCGGAACATCACGAGCCGCTCGCCCTCCAGGTCGGCGATCTGCACCGTCCGCCGCCCCCCGCCCGGCGCGGACGCCTCCGGCGAGGACACCACCACCAGGTCCTCCCGCAACAGCTCCACCGTCGTCAGCGCCGGTGACGGCGTCGGCAGCGGCAGGACGACGAGGGCGAGATCCAGCGCACCGCGGGCGAGATGCCGTACGAGATCGTGCGAGCCGCTCTCCTCGATCAGCAGCTGGATCCCCGGATAGCGGTCGTGGAAGGCCCGCAGCACGTCCGGCAGCAGGCCCGTGCACACGCTCGGCGTGGCCCCCAGCCGCACCCGCCCCCGCCGCAGCTGCACCAGCTCCTGCACCTCGTACCGCGCCGTGTCCGCGTCGGCCAGGATCCGCCGGGCCAGCGGCAGCAGCGCCTCGCCCGCGTCGGTGAGCGTGATGTTGCCCCGCGCCCGCAGGAACAGGTCGGCACCCAGCTCCCGCTCCAGGGCCTTGATCTGCTGCGACAGCGACGGCTGGGCGACATGGACGAGATCCGCGGCCCGGGTGAAGTGCCGGGTCTCGGCCACCGCCACGAAGTACTGGAGCTGCTGGAACTGCATACCGCAAGCATAGGCCCGGGCTATCGATTCAAGCCGGACCATGTCTTGGACTGATCACCCCTGTCGCGCCTACGGTGCGTGACATGGCTCTGGCAACGCGGACGGACCGACGGCCGTCCATGGCGCGCACGATGTGGGACAGCTCCGTCGGCAAGAAGACCGTCATGGCGGTCAGCGGCTTGATCATGCTGCTGTACCTGGTCGTCCACATGATCGGCAACCTGAAGATCTTCTTCGGCCCCGAGGAGATCAACCACTACGCCCACTGGCTGCGCACGGTCGGCGAGCCGTTCATGCACTACGAGTGGACGCTGTGGCTGGTCCGGATCGTCCTCGTCGCCGCGGTCGTCGCCCACGCCGTCTCCGCGTACCAGCTGAGCCGTCGCGACATCAAGGCGCGTCCCAGCAAGTACGTGCACAAGAAGGCGCGCTCCTCCTACGCGACGCGCACGATGCGCTGGGGCGGGATCATCCTCGCCCTGTTCATCGTCTGGCACATCCTCGACCTGACCACCGGCACCGTGCACCCCGGCGGGTACGAGCACCTGCGCCCGTACCAGAACATCGTGGACACCTTCTCCACCTGGTACGGCAACGTGATCTACATCGTGGCCGTGCTCGCCGTCGGCCTGCACGTCCGGCACGGCTTCTGGAGCGCCGCACAGACCCTGGGCGTCGGCAGCCGCACGCGCGACCGCGCGCTGAAGGTGACCGCCGACGTCCTCGCCCTGCTCCTCACGGCCGGATTCCTGGCCGTGCCCGTGGGCGTCATGACCGGATTGGTGAGCTGACATGAGGTACACCGAGTACGTGACCGGTGAGCCGGTCGCCGACACCAAGGCCCCCACCGGGCCGATCCACGAGCGCTGGGACACGCGCCGCTTCGAGGCCAAGCTGGTCAACCCCGCCAACCGGCGCAAGCACACCGTGATCGTCGTCGGCACCGGCCTCGCCGGCGGCTCCGCCGGCGCCACGCTCGCCGAACAGGGTTACCACGTCGTCCAGTTCTGCTACCAGGACTCCCCGCGCCGGGCCCACTCCATCGCCGCGCAGGGCGGCATCAACGCGGCGAAGAACTACCGCAACGACGGCGACTCCGTGCACCGGCTGTTCTACGACACCGTCAAGGGCGGCGACTTCCGGGCCCGCGAGTCCAACGTGCACCGGCTCGCGCAGATCTCCGTCGAGATCATCGACCAGTGCGTGGCGCAGGGCGTGCCGTTCGCGCGGGAGTACGGCGGTCTGCTCGACACCCGCTCCTTCGGCGGAGTGCAGGTCTCGCGGACCTTCTACGCCCGTGGCCAGACGGGCCAGCAGCTGCTGCTCGGCGCCTACCAGGCGCTCAGCCGGCAGATCGCGGCCGGGAACGTCGAGATGCACCCCCGTACCGAGATGCTCGACCTGATCGTCGTCGACGGGCGGGCGCGCGGGATCGTCGCCCGGGACCTGATCACCGGGAAGATCGACACGTACTTCGCGGACGCGGTGGTCCTCGCCAGCGGCGGCTACGGAAACGTCTTCTACCTGTCGACCAACGCGATGAACTCCAACGCCACCGCCGTCTGGCGGGCGCACCGGCGGGGCGCGTACTTCGCCAACCCCTGTTTCACCCAGATCCACCCCACCTGCATCCCGCGTACCGGTGACCACCAGTCGAAGCTGACCCTCATGAGCGAGTCGCTGCGCAACGACGGCCGCATCTGGGTGCCGAAGGCGAAGGGCGACGAGCGGCCCGCGCACCGGATCCCCGAGGACGAGCGCGACTACTACCTGGAGCGGATCTACCCCTCCTTCGGCAACCTCGTCCCCCGCGACATCGCCTCGCGCGCCGCGAAGAACGTCTGCGACGAGGGGCGCGGTGTCGGGCCCGGCGGCCAGGGCGTCTACCTGGACTTCGCGGACGCGATCAAGCGGATGGGCCGCAAGGCGGTCGAGGCCAAGTACGGCAACCTCTTCGACATGTACCAGCGGATCACCGACGAGGATCCGTACGAGGTCCCGATGCGGATCTACCCCGCGGTGCACTACACGATGGGCGGCCTGTGGGTCGACTACGACCTCCAGACGACCGTACCGGGGCTCTTCGCGATCGGTGAGGCGAACTTCTCCGACCACGGCGCGAACCGGCTCGGCGCCTCCGCGCTGATGCAGGGTCTGGCCGACGGCTACTTCGTGCTGCCGGCGACCATCAACGACTACCTGGCGCGCAACCCGCACCAGGACCCGGTCACCGACGAACACCCCGTGGTGCAGGAGGTGCTGGCCGAGACCCAGGACCGCGTCAACCTGCTGCTCGCCGTCGACGGCGACCGCACGCCGGACTCCTTCCACCGCGAGGTGGGCGAGCTGATGTGGGAGTTCTGCGGCATGGCCCGCACCGAGACCGGACTGCGCAAGGCCCTGGAGCGGATCCCGCAGATCCGGGAGGAGTTCTGGCGCCGGATCAAGGTGCCGGGAACCGGCGAGGAGTTCAACCAGTCGCTGGAGAAGGCCAACCGGGTCGTCGACTACCTGGAGCTCGCCGAGCTGATGTGCCTCGACGCGCTGCACCGCTCCGAGTCCTGCGGCGGCCACTTCCGCGAGGAGTCCCAGACCCCCGACGGAGAGGCGGCCCGCCGGGACGAGGAGTACACCTACGCGGCCGCCTGGGAGTTCACCGAGACCGGTGAGTCGCCCGTCCTGCACAAGGAAGACCTGGTCTTCGAGTACGTCCACCCCACCCAGCGGAGCTACGCATGAAGCTCACCCTGCGCGTCTGGCGCCAGCGCAACGCCGACGCCGACGGCGCCATGTCCACGTACGAGGTGGACGGCGTCTCGCCCGACATGTCCTTCCTGGAGATGCTCGACACGCTCAACGAGGACCTCATCCTCAAGGGCGAGGACCCGGTCGCCTTCGACCACGACTGCCGTGAGGGCATCTGCGGCGCCTGCTCGCTCGTCATCAACGGCGACGCGCACGGCCCCGAGCGCACCACCACGTGCCAGTTGCACATGAGGTCCTTCCGGGACGGCGACACGATCGACATCGAGCCGTGGCGGGCCGCCGCCTTCCCGGTGATCAAGGATCTGGTCGTGGACCGGACCGCGTTCGACCGGATCATCCAGGCCGGCGGCTACGTCACCGCGCCGACCGGTTCCGCGCCCGAGGCGCACGCCACGCCCGTGCCGAAGCCGGACGCGGACTTCGCCTTCGAGCACGCGGAGTGCATCGGCTGCGGCGCCTGCGTGGCGGCGTGCCCGAACGGCGCGGCGATGCTGTTCACCTCCGCCAAGATCAATCACCTCAACGTGCTGCCGCAGGGCGCGCCGGAGCGCGAGACGCGGGTGCTGGACATGGTCGCGCAGATGGACGAGGAGGGCTTCGGCGGCTGCACCCTCACCGGCGAGTGCGCCACGGCCTGCCCGAAGGGCATCCCGCTGATGTCCATCACCGGCATGAACAAGGAGTGGCTGCGCGCCACCCGCAAGGCGGCCAGGAAGTAGTGCCGCGCAGGTAGGAGAGACGTTCGCCGACCAGGTGCGGACGGGCGGGACCGGGAGTGGTGCTCATCCCCGGTCCCGTCTCGCTTTGTGGCCCACCCCGGGCATTCAACATCCGCACATCCCCGCTCCGGGCGCAGGTAACGCGCACGCCAACCGGCATCGGAAGAACTGTGGCGGCAGGCCGAACGACCCGGCCCGCCCGCTGCCGTCGTCGAACCGGCCCGTGACCAGGAGTGTGCCATGACCGGCGTTTCCACCCTCGACCGTCCCCTGCAGCCAGCGGCACCCACCCGCTACACCGTCACCCTCGCCCGCGACGAGGACGACGTGCGTGCGGCGCAGAAGCTGCGGCACGACGTCTTCGCCGGCGAGATGGGCGCGATGCTGTCCTCCCCGCAGCCGGGCCTCGACATCGACTCCTTCGACGCGTACTGCGACCACCTGCTGGTCCGCGACACGCTCACCGACCAGGTCGTCGGCACCTACCGGCTGCTGCCGCCCGAGCGCGCCGCGGTGGCCGGCCGGCTCTACTCCGAGGGCGAGTTCGACCTGAGCCGTCTCGACCCGATCCGCCCGGGCCTCGTCGAGGTCGGCCGCTCCTGTGTGCACCCGGACCACCGCGACGGCACGGTCATCGGCCTGATCTGGGCGGGGATAGCGCGCTACATGGTCGACCGGGGCCACGAGTGGCTGGCAGGCTGCTGCTCCATCCCGCTGGCCGACGACGGCGGCGCCGTCGCCGCCGCCACCTGGGACCGGGTCCAGGCCAAGAACCTCGCCCCCGAGGAGTACCGGGTACGGCCGCTGCTGCCGTGGTCCGCGGACGGCGTCGCCCGGCCCGCCGGGCGCACCGAGCTCCCGCCGCTGCTGCGCGGCTATGTGCGCCTGGGCGCCTGGGTGTGCGGCGAGCCCGCGCACGACGCCGACTTCGGCGTCGCCGACATGTACGTGCTGCTGTCGATGCGCCGGGTCAACCCGCGCTATCTGAAGCACTTCCTCTCGCTCGTCCCGGCCTGATGAGCGTCTGGCTGCCCAGCGCGCCCTGCACCCCCAGGGCGTGCGTGGAGCCCGCGGGGCGGGGCAGGGTCGCGCTGTGGGGGGTGCTGCGGTTCACCGCGGTGCTGGTGCTGCTGCTCGGCGGGATCACGCTGCTGCCGCTCGGCAGGCGCGTTCCCGCCCACTGGGTGCGCCGGTGGGCCCGGACCATCGCGTGGGCGGCGGGGGTGCGGGTGCGCATCACCGGCTCCGCCGCGCCCACCGGTGGTCTGCTGCTGGTCGCCAACCACATCTCCTGGCTCGACATCCCGCTGCTCGCGTCGGTCCGCCCGGCCCGGATGATCGCCAAGACCGAGATCCGGCAGTGGCCGGTCGCCGGCTCGCTGGCCGCGAGCGCCGGCGTCGTGTTCATCGAGCGCGACCGCCTGCGCACCCTTCCGGCCACGGTCGCCCACATCGCCGAGTTGCTGCGGTCCGGGGCCGCGGTCGGCGTCTTCCCCGAGGGCAGCACCTGGTGCGGCCGGGCCCAGGGCACCTTCCGCCGGGCCGTCTTCCAGGCGGCCCTGGACGCCGGGGTCCCCGTGCAGCCGGTCCGGATCCACTACCGCCTCGCCGACGGCCACGCCAGCACGGCCCCGGCCTTCGTCGGCGAGGACTCCCTGCTCACCTCCCTGTGGCGGGTCATGACGGCACGCGGCCTGATCGCCGAGGTGGACGTCCGGGATCCGATCCTCCCGGGCAGTCTTCCCGACCGCCGGGCCATGGCCCGCGCCGCCCAGCCCGCGACGACCCCGGAACCGGGCTGGACCCACACGGTGCTGGCGTCCTAGAGCCCGCCCGGCCGAGGGTCTTCCGGCCCGCCGTGGGGAGGCCACTGGAGTCCACACGGGGCACCAGGCCCGGTGGTGGACGCGGCGTCCGCCGCGCGATGCCCGGCACGCTCTCCCGCCGCACCGCCCGAAAGCCCGAGTACGCCCGGTACGAGGGCTTCCGGACGGCACGCCCGCAGAACGCACCGGACGCCGCGCGGCCGTTCTGCGGACGACGACGCCACTTTCGCGACAGGCCTAGCGTCCCCTCGCCAGCACGCGTGCCAGATAGGGTGCGGTCGCGCTTCGGCGCACCGCCGCCACCTCGCTGGGCGGTCCGGTCGCCACGACGCGGCCGCCCGCCTCGCCGCCGCCGGGCCCGAGGTCGACGACCCAGTCCGCGCCGGCGGCCACGGTCATGTCGTGCTCGACGACGATCACGGTGTGCCCGGCGTCCACGAGACCGTGCAACTGACGCATCAGGACCTCGACGTCGGCGGGGTGCAGACCCGTCGTGGGCTCGTCGAGGAGATAGAGGGTGTGGCCACGGCGGCCGCGCTGCAACTCGCCGGCCAGCTTGATGCGCTGGGCCTCCCCGCCGGACAGCTCCGTCGCCGGCTGACCGAGACGCAGATAACCGAGGCCCACGTCGAGCAGGGTGCCGAGGCTGCGCGACACCCCCGGGTGGTCCGCGAAGAACTCCGCGGCGGCCTCGACGGTCAGGTCCAGCACCTGCGCGATGGAGCGGCCCCGGTACGTCACCTGGAGCGTCTCGGGGTTGTAGCGGGCCCCGGCGCAGTCGGGGCACGGCGTGTACGTGCTGGGCAGGAACAGCAGCTCCACACTGACGAACCCCTCGCCCTGGCAGGTCTCGCAGCGTCCCCCCACCACGTTGAAGGAGAACCGCCCCACGCCGTACCCGCGTTCGCGTGCCGCCTCCGTCGCGGCGAAGACCTTGCGGACGGCGTCGAACAGGCCGGTGTAGGTCGCCAGGTTGGAGCGCGGGGTGCGGCCGATCGGCCGCTGGTCCACGGAGACCAGGCGCCCCACGCCCGCAGGCTCCTGCGTGATCTCACCGATCAGCGTGGACTTCCCCGACCCCGACACCCCTGTGACCGCCGTGAACACCCCCAGCGGGAATGCGGCCGTCACCCCGCGCAGGTTGTGCCGCGTGACCGGCCCGACCGTCAACCAGCCCCGGGGCGAACGCACTTCACGTTCCGGTGCCGGTGAGTCGTCGAAGAGGAAACGGGCCGTCGCCGAGTCCGCGACCGCCGCGAGACCGGCGACCGGCCCGCTGTACAGCACCTCGCCGCCGTGCTCCCCGGCGAGCGGACCGACGTCCACGATCCAGTCGGCGTCCCGCACCACGTCGAGGTGGTGCTCCACCACGAACACCGAGTTGCCGGCCGACTTCAGCCGCCCCAGCACCGTGAGCAGCGCCTCCGTGTCCGCCGGGTGCAACCCGGCCGACGGCTCGTCCAGGACGTACACCACCCCGAACAGACCCGAGCGCAGCTGGGTCGCGAGGCGCAGCCGCTGCAGTTCGCCCGCGGAAAGGGTGGGGGTGGCACGGTCGAGACTGAGGTAGCCGAGGCCGAGCTCGGCGACCGGGGCGATCCGGGACCTGAGGTCGTCGGTGAGGACCCGGGCCGTCTCGCCGGTGGGGACGAGGGCTTCGGCCAGCCGGGACAGCGGCAGCGCGGCCAGCTCCGCGATCGTACGGCCCCCGAACGTCACCGCCAGCGCCTCGGGCCGCAGCCGGCTGCCCCCGCAGGCCGGGCACGGCGCGCCGGTCAGGAACCGCTCCGCCCGGGCGCGCAGCGCCGGGCTCCTGGAGTCGGAGAAGGTCTTCATCACATGGCGCCGGGCGCTCATGTACGTGCCCTGGTACGGGCGCTGGATGCGGTCCGCGTCGCGGACCGGGTGGACGGTGACCACCGGCTGCTCGTCCGTGAACAGGATCCACTCCCGCTCACCGGCGGGCAGTTCGCGCCACGGCCGGTCCACGTCGTACCCGAGCGCGTCGAGGATGTCGCGCAGGTTCTTGCCCTGCCAGGCGCCCGGCCAGGCGGCGATCGCGCCCTCGCGGATCGACAGCGCCGGGTCGGGGACCAGGAACTGCTCCGTCGTGCGGTGCACTTCGCCGAGGCCCTGGCATCGCGGGCACGCCCCGGCCGCGGTGTTGGGCGAGAAGGCGTCCGAGTCGAGTCGCTCGGCGCCCGGCGGGTAGTCCCCGGCCCGGGAGAAGAGCATCCGCAGCGAGTTGGAGAGGTTCGTGACCGTGCCGACCGAGGAGCGGGACGTCGGGGCCGAGCGGCGCTGCTCCAGGGAGATCGCCGGGGGCAGTCCGGTGATCTCACCGACCTTCGGCGCGCCCACCTGGTGGATCAGCCGGCGCGCGTACGGCGCGACCGACTCGAAGTAGCGGCGCTGGGCCTCCGCGTACAGGGTGCCGAACGCCAGCGACGACTTCCCGGAGCCTGACACGCCGGTGAACACGGCGACCACGTCGCGCGGTACGTCGACGTCGACGCCCTTGAGGTTGTGCTCCCGGGCGCCGCGCACCCGGATGTAGGGATCGTGGGGGTCGGACATGGGGACGCGCTCCGGCCTTCGGTTCCGGCGAGGGACAAACCCCCCAATTCTATGCGACGCGGCCCGGTGGCACCCGCTGACCGGCGCGGGTGCGGAGCTCAGGGCTCTGTGCGAGCTTGGAGAACAGGATGCCCGTCGACACCCGCGTGGAAGGTCCGTGACCATGTCGAGTCCCGGTTTCGGTTTCGGACGCAGCCCCTTCGAGGAGTTCGACGAGCTCCTGTCCCGGTTCTTCGGCGACGCCGCGCCGGCCTCCGCCGCCCGTCGGGCGCAGCGCGTCGACATCGGCAGCCTGCTGTCGGAACGGGCCCGTGAGCTGGTCGCCGAGGGCAGGCACCTCGCCGCCGTGGAGGGCGGCGAGGAACTCGACGCCCGGCACCTGCTCGCCGCGGCCACCGAGCACGACTCCACCCGGCGGCTGCTCACCGAGGCCGGCACCGACCCCGACCGGCTCCGCGAACGCCTCGGCGGTGTCACCGAGGGGGCCGAGAGGACCGAGCCGGGGACGCTCACCCCGGCCGCCAAGCGGGCCCTGCTCGACGCCTACCGGATATCCCGCGCCGAGGACTCCTCCTACATCGGCCCCGAGCACCTGCTGCGCGCCCTCGCCGCCAACCCGGAGTCGACGGCGGGCGAGGCGCTCGCCGCCGGCGGCTGGGAGGGCGCGAGGCTGCCCAGCGAGGGCACGGGCGAGCCCAAGGCCCCCAGCAACACGCCGACCGTCGACGAGTACGGCCGTGACCTCACCGAGGACGCCCGCGCGGGCAGGCTGGACCCGGTGATCGGCCGGGACGAGGAGGTCGAGCAGACCATCGAGGTGCTCTCCCGGCGCAGCAAGAACAACCCCGTCCTCATCGGGGACCCCGGCGTCGGCAAGACCGCCGTCGTCGAGGGCATCGCCCAGCGCATCGCCGCCGACGACGTGCCGAAGACGCTGGCGGGCAAGCGGCTGATCTCGCTGGACCTGGCCGGGATGGTGGCCGGCACCAAGTACCGCGGTGAGTTCGAGGAGCGGCTGAAGAAGCTGCTCGACGAGGTCGGCGAGCACGCCGACGAACTGGTGCTCTTCCTCGACGAGATGCACACCGTGGTCGGCGCCGGTGGCGGCGGCGAGGGAGCCCTGGACGCGGGCAACATGCTCAAGCCCGCGCTGGCCCGCGGCGAGCTGCACCTCATCGGCGCCACCACCGTCGACGAGTACCGCAAGCACATCGAGAAGGACGCCGCCCTGGAGCGCCGCTTCGCGCCCATCCTGGTCGGCGAGCCGTCGGTGGACGACACCGTGGAGATCCTGCGCGGCCTGCGCGACCGCTACGAGGCCCACCACCAGGTCCGGATCACCGACGAGGCGCTCGTGGCGGCGGCGGAGCTGTCCGACCGGTACATCACCTCCCGCTTCCTTCCCGACAAGGCGATCGACCTGATGGACCAGGCGGCCGCCCGGGTCCGGCTGCGGGCCCGGACGCCGCTCGCGGACGCCCGCGAGATCGAGGACCGGATCGCCGCCCTGAACCGGGAGAAGGACCAGGCCGTCGCCGACGAGGAGTACGAGCGCGCCAAGGAACTGCGCGACCGGGTCAAGGAGGCCGAGGAGCGGCTCGCCGAGGCCGGCAAGGCCGAGGCGCGGACGCCCGAGGTCACCGCCGACGACATCGCCGAGGTCGTCTCCCGCACCACCGGCATCCCCGTCGCCGAGCTCACCGAGGAGGAGCGCGAGCGGCTGATGAAGCTGGAGGAGCACCTCCACGAGAGGGTCGTCGGCCAGGACGAGGCGATCACCGCGGTGGCGCGCGCCGTGCGGCGGGCCCGGGCCGGCATGAGCGACCCGAACCGTCCCGTCGGCAGCTTCCTCTTCCTCGGCCCGACCGGCGTCGGCAAGACCGAACTGGCCCGCGCCCTGGCCGCCGCGCTGTTCGGCGACGAGAACCGCATGATCCGCCTCGACATGAGCGAGTTCCAGGAGCGGCACACCGTCTCCCGGCTGGTCGGCGCCCCGCCCGGATACGTCGGCCACGACGAGGCGGGTCAGCTGACCGAGGCGGTGCGCAGGCAGCCGTACGCCGTGCTGCTGCTGGACGAGGTGGAGAAGGCGCACCCGGACGTGTTCAACACGCTGTTGCAGCTGCTGGACGACGGCCGGCTGACCGACGCCCAGGGCCGCACGGTCGACTTCAAGAACACGGTCGTGATCATGACGTCGAACATCGGCGCCGACCGGATCCTCGCCGCCGGCGTGGAGGACTACGCGACGGTGCGCGCATCGGTGATGGACGTGCTCAACCAGCACTTCCGGCCCGAGTTCCTCAACCGCATCGACGAGATCATCGTCTTCCGCGGTCTGGAACGCACCCAGCTGCGCGAGATCGTGGAGCTGCTGCTGGAGCACACCCGGCGCCGCCTGCGCGCCCAGGACGTCTCCCTGGAGGTCACCGGGGCCGCCGAGGACCTGCTGGCCGAGATCGGTCACCAACCGGAGTTCGGTGCCCGTCCGCTGCGCCGCACCATCCAGCGCGAGGTCGACGACCGCCTCGCCGACCTGCTGCTGTCCGGCGAGCTGAAGCCGGGCGACCGCGCCCGGGTGGACGCCGTCGACGGGGCGGTGGAGGTACGGGCCGAGCAGCCGGCCGAGCTATGAGCCGAAGAGCGCGGCCAGCCTCCGGTAGGAGTCGACGAGCGCCTCGCGGTCGTACGTGCTGGTGGTGACGAGCACCTCGTCGGCGCCCGTCTCCTTCAGCACCGACTCCAGTTCGTGGGCGACCTGTTCCTCGGTGCCCGCGATCTGGCCGGTCAGACCGGAGTCGTAGAACCCGCGCTCTCTTTCCGACATGTGCAGCCCCTCGACCCGCTCGGCGGGCGGCAGCGGCGGGAAGGTGCCGCGCGTGCGGGAGTACGCCATCGACCAGGCCTCGGGGATCAGCAGCCGCCGGGCGTCCTCGGGGGTCGCCGCCACCGCGACCGTGCCCGACACGACGACGTAGGGCTCCCGCGCCCACGGCGACGGGACGAAGTGCCCGCGGTAGTGGTCGATGCCGCGTCGCATCCGCTCCCGGTCGCGCAGGTCGCCGATGACCATCGGCAGGCCGGAGCGGGCCGCGATCGTGGCTCCCTCGCCCATGGCGAGTACGAAGGGCGGCACGCTCAGGCCCTCCGGGGGACGGGCGTGGACCCGTGTCGGGGAGGTGCCGCGGAACCAGCCGAGCAGTTCCTCCAACTGGGCGGCGAAGTCCTCGGCGTCGCCCTTGTCCCGGCCGAGCGCCTTGCGCACGCCGTCCGTGAACCCCACCGAGCGCCCGAGCCCCATGTCGATCCGGCCCGGGAAGAGCGACTCCAGCACGCCGAACTGCTCGGCGACGACCAGGGGCCGGTGGTTGGGCAGCATCACCCCGCCGGTGCCCACCCGGATCGTCCGGGTCGCGCCGGCCACGGCGGCCGCCAGTACGGTCGGCGCGGAGCCGGCGACGCCGGGCACACCGTGGTGCTCCGACACCCAGAAGCGGTGGTAGCCGAGTTCCTCCACCTCCCGCGCCAGCCGGACGGTGTCACGCAGCGCCTCGGGTGCCGTGTGCCCCTCGCGGGTGCGCGAACGGTCCAGCACGGAGAAACGGGTCGAGGCGGTCAGCGAGGTCACACACCGTTCAACGCCTGACGGGAACCGGCATTCCCGCCCGCTGTCTAGGGTGGGTGTGTGACAGCTCGCGACCAACGGCCGATCGCCGTGTTCGACCTCGACAACACCCTCGCCGACACCGCCCATCGGCAGCACTTCCTGGAGGGCAGGCCGCGGGACTGGGCGGGCTTCTTCGGCGCCGCGCCCGCGGACCCGCCGCTCGCCGAGGGCGTCGCGATGGCGCGGGCGAGCGCCGAGGAGTGCGAGGTCGTGTATCTCACCGGGCGGCCCGAGCGGTGCCGGCAGGACACGCTCGACTGGCTCGCCGCCCAGGAACTGCCCGAGGGGCGGGTCCACATGCGGCGCGACGCCGACCGCAGGCCCGCCCGGCACACCAAACTGGAGACACTGCGCAGGCTCGCCCGGAATCGGGAGGTCCGGATGCTCGTGGACGACGACGAACTCGTGTGCGAGGCCGCGGAACGCGCCGGATTCACCGTCGTACGGGCCCGCTGGGCCACTCCGTCGGAGGAACTCGAGGTGGCGCAGGAGCGCGAGGGGCGGACCTGACCGGTCCAGGTCCCGGCCGGCGCCTCAGCCGGTGCCTCAGTCGGTCTCCTCCAGGCGGAAGCCGACCTTCATGCTCACCTGCCAGTGGGCGATCTCGCCGTTCTCCAGCTGACCCCGCACTTCCGTCACCTCGAACCAGTCGAGGTTGCGCAGGGTCTGCGAGGCACGCTCGATGCCGTTGCGCACGGCCTGTTCCATGCCCTCGGGTGAGGTGCCGACGAGGTCCGTGACCCGGTAGGTGTGATTCGACATGCGGTTGCTCCTCTCCGCGCGGCGACGAAGGCGTCAGATGTCTCCCGCGTCACTCCACCGTGCCCCAAGCGGCAGCGGAGCGCGAGGCGTCGGCCGCCTTTCCCGAATCGCTTGACCTTCGCATTGGTCCATACCAAACTCCCAGACACCCGTACGAGTCCACCACTCGTCCCCCCACGCCGGGCCCTTTTGCCCTGTCCTCCAGACAGAACAGGACCGCCGTGAAGCTTCGACTCCTTGCCCTCGCCTGCGTCTGCGCGTCCCTCCTCGGCGGCTGCGGACTCGTGCCGTCGAGCGGGGCCGAACGGCGCACGGTGACCGTCTGGCTGATGAAGGGCAGCGCCTCGGCGCAGTTCCTGGAGCGGTTCACCGAGGAGTTCGAGCGCACCCACGAGGACCTCGACCTCGACATCCGTATCCAGGAGTGGACCGGTATCGGCGAGAAGGTGCAGGCGGCGCTGGAGGCCGAGTCCCCGGAGGGGCCCGACGTCATCGAGGTCGGCAACACCCAGGTCCCGCAGTACGTCGACGGCGGGGGACTGCTCGATCTGACGCTGGAGTCGTTGCGGGACTGGGGCATGCGCGACTGGCTGCCCGGCCTCGCCGAACCGGGCCGGCAGCGCTCCACCCAGTACGGGATCCCCTGGTACGCGGCCAACCGCGTCGTCATCTACCGCAAGGACCTCTTCGAGCAGGCCGGGATCGACGGCCCGCCGAAGACGCGCGAGGAATGGCTCACCGTCACCGAGAAGCTCGACACCGGCGACCACCAGGGGATCTACCTGGCCGGACAGGACTGGTACACGCTCTCCGGATTCATCTGGGACGAGGGCGGCGACCTCGCCACGGAGAACGGCGGCGTCTGGACCGGCACCCTGGACACCCCGGCTGCCCAGCGCGGCATGGACTTCTACCGCCGGCTCCAGGCGCTCGGCGACGGCCCGGTCGACGCCGACGAGGAACACCCCCCGCAGGCGGAGGAGTTCGCCAAGGGCCGGATCGCCCAGATCGTGGCCGTACCGGGCCAGGCCCGCGCGATCGTCCAGCAGAACCCCGGACTCGACGGCGAACTCGGCTTCTTCCCCGTCCCCGGCACGTCACCCGGCAAGCCCGGCGCCGTCTTCACCGGCGGCTCCGACCTCGTCGTGCCGAAGCGCACCGACCAGCGCGACGGCGCCGTCACCGTCGTCGAGGAACTCACCGGCGCCAAGTGGAACACCGAACTGGCCCGCGCCATGAACTACGTGCCCAACAAGACGACGCTCGCCGCGGCCGTCGCCGGCGAGGAGGGGGTCGCCGCCATGGCGGCGGGTGCCGCGCAGGGGCGGGCGACCCCCAGCACGCCCGAATGGGCCGCCGTCGAGGCGGACAACCCGATCAAGGAGTACATGACCAGGGTGCTCACCGGGGCCGACCCGGACGCGGAGGCCCGCCGCGCCTCACGGCGGATCACCGAGGCGCTGGCGGTCCCCCTCGGCTGATCAGCCGGCGGTGCTCAGCGACAGCGCGAACCTGCCCTCGCCGTCCGTCCACCAGTGGGACAACTCCAGTCCGGCGGTGGCCAGTTCGGTGCGCACCCGCTCCTTGCGGAACTTCGCCGACACCTCGGTGCGCAGGTCCTCGCCCGCCGCGAAGTCGACGGCGAGGTCCAGGGAGGGGATCTTCACGGTCTGCGCGGTCAGGGAGCGCAGCCGCATCTCGATCCACTCGTTCGCGGCGTCCCACCGGGCCACGTGGGCGAAGGCGCCGGGATCGAAGTCGGCGCCCAGCTCACGGTTGACGACCGACAGGACGTTCTTGTTGAACGCGGCCGTCACGCCCGCCGCGTCGTCGTACGCCCGGACCAGCACCTCCTCGTCCTTGACCAGGTCGGTGCCGAGCAGCAGCGCGTCGCCGGGGGAGAGCAGGGCGCGGATCGAGGCGAGGAACGCCGCGCGCTCGTCCGGCAGGAGATTGCCGATGGTGCCGCCGAGAAACGCCACCAGCCGCGGACCCGGCGTGTCCGGCAACTTCAGCGCCACCGTGAAGTCGGCGATCAGCGCGTGCACGTCCAGACCGGGCCGCTCCGCGACCAGCGCCTGACCGGCCTGCGTGAGGGCGCTCTCGCTGACGTCGACCGGGACGTAGGTGCGCAGCCCGGTCAGCGCGTCGAGCAGGTGCCGGGTCTTCTCCGAGGAGCCGGAACCCAGCTCCACCAGGGTGCGCGCGCCGCTCGCCGCGGCGATCTCGGGGGCCCGGTCGAGCAGGATCTCGCGCTCGGCCCGGGTCGGGTAGTACTCCGGCAGTTCGGTGATCCGCTCGAAGAGCTCGCTGCCCTGGGCGTCGTAGAACCACTTCGGCGGCAGGGTCTTGGGCGAACTCGTCAGGCCCTTGAGGACGTCGGCGCGCAGTGCGGCCTCC
The DNA here is from genome assembly GCF_055657325.1 of Streptomyces sp. NPDC107562. Lineage (NCBI taxonomy): Bacteria > Bacillati > Actinomycetota > Actinomycetes > Kitasatosporales > Streptomycetaceae > Streptomyces > Streptomyces sp. NPDC107562. Next base: position 83,794 of record NZ_JBVKBE010000001.1, read on the forward strand.
GTGGCGTCCTCGGGCAGGGTGCGGGTGAGAAGGAACGGACTCACGTGCGGGGCTCCTTCGAGGGTGGGGCCGCCGAGGCGTCGCTCGGCTCCTTGAGCGGGGTGAGCTGTACGTCGGTGCCGTTCGCCACCAGCAGGGTGTGGTCGGGCACCTCGTGCCAGTGGGGATCGTCGTCGTACGGTTCCGAGGCCACGACCGTGCCGCCGCCCGGCGGGCGGAGGTACCACAGGGAGTCGCCCCAGGTGGTGGCGGCGACGGACGCGCCGTCGGTCAGCAGCAGGTTCAGCCGGGAACCCGGGGCCGCCGCCGCGACCTCGGGAACCGTGTCGGCCAGCGCCCGCCCGGGGTCGTCGCCGGCGCGCAGCCGGGCGAGCACGAGCGCCCAGACGAGCGCGGAGTCGTTGCGGGCCTCCAGGGACAGCAGGTCCACGGGGGGCAGACTCCGGGCGACCTCGGCGAGCGAGTGGGGCCAGCCCAGGACCGCGCCGTTGTGGCTGAAGAGCCAGGACCCCGCGGCGAACGGGGCCGCCGCGGCCTCCGCGTCGGCGCCCGCCAAGGTCGCGTCCCGCACGGCGGCGAGCAGCGTCCGGGTGCGCACGACGCGCGCCAGGTCGGCGAAGGACAGATCGGCCCAGATGGGCCCGGCCCGCCGGTAGCGGGCCGGCAGCGGGTCGCCCGGCGCGTACCAGCCCACCCCGAAACCGTCGGCGTTGACGGTCCCGTACCGCTGCCGCCGGGGCGCCCAGGACTGCCGGTACAGGCCCGACGGGGGCTCCACAAGCAGCGTGCCGAGGGACACCTCCGGCCCGGTGTAGGCGAGGTGACGGCACATCAGACGTCCCCGTCGCGGGCCGTGCGGAAGCCGGCGAAGATCTGCCGCCGGATCGGGTAGTCCCAGTTGCGGAAGGTGCCCCGGCAGGCCACCTGGTCCACGGCGAAGGACCCGCCGCGCAGCACCTTGTGCTCCGGCCCGAAGAAGACCTCCGAGTACTCCTTGTACGGGAACGGCTGGAAGCCGGGGTACGGCTGGAAGTCGCTGGCCGTCCACTCCCACACGTCACCGATCAACTGCCGTACGCCGAGCGGCGACTCACCCTTCGGGTAGCTCCCGGCCGGTGCCGGGCGCAGATGGCGCTGGCCGAGGTTGGCGTGCTCGGGCGTCGGGTCGGCGTCGCCCCACGGATAGCGCGTGGAGCGGCCGGTGGCCGGGTCGAAGCGGGCGGCCTTCTCCCATTCGGTCTCGGTGGGCAGCCTGCGTCCGGCCCAGCGGGCGAAGGCGTCCGCCTCGTACCAGCACACGTGCAGCACCGGCTCCTCGGGCGGCACCACCTCGGTGACGCCGAAGCGGCGCCGTAGCCACTGCCCGCCGTCCCGGTGCCAGAACAACGGCGCCTTCAGGGCGGTGCGGCGCACGTGCGCCCAGCCGTCCGCGGTCCACCAGCGGTCGTCCTCGTAGCCGCCGTCCTCGATGAACGCCAGGTAGGCGCCGTTCGTCACCGGGGTGGTGTCGATCCAGAAGGACGCCACCTCGCGACGGTGCGCCGGCCGCTCGTTGTCCAGCGACCAGGGTTCGGTGGAGGTGCCCATCGTGAACGGGCCGCCCGGCACCAGGACTTCGGCAGGACCGGTGAACAGCGGCACGGGCTCCGGGTCGGGGGCGTGCAGTGCCTGCGGCCCCCTGCGGAGCTGGTGGGTGATCAGCATGGTTTCGTCGTGCTGCTGTTCGTGCTGCGCGATCATGCCGAAGGCGAAGCCCGCCTCCGTGAGCCGGGTGCCGTGGAACGCGGTGCCGGCCAGCACGTCCAGGGCCCGGCCGCGCACCTCGGCCGCGTACCGGCGGGCCTCGCCGGGTGCCAGCAGCGGCAGGGTGGGCCGCTCCGCGCGCGGGTGCTCGAAGGCGTCGTACAGGCTGTCTATCTCGGGTCGTATCGCCTCCTGGCCCGCGACCGCGCGCAGCAGCCAGAGCTCCTCCTGGTTGCCTATGTGCGCGAGGTCCCACACCAGCGGGGACATCAGCGGCGAGTGCTGGGCGGTCAGGTCGGGTTCCTCGACACAGCTGGTGAGCAGCGTGGTGCGGTCCCGCGCGGCGAGCAGCGAGTCCAGGGCGCGCTCCCGGAAGGCCTCGCTGTCGATCTCGCTGTCCGTCTCGGTGTCGATGGCGGGGTCGGTCATGTGCGCGGGTCCTTCCCATGCGGGCGGCGGCCGTCGCGGCGCCGCCCTTCGAGCAGATCGTCGGCGGGGCAGCGTCCCCGCAGGACATAGCGGTCCCGGTAGGCGGCGACGGCGTCCGTCACCTCGGTGGACGCGCCGAGCCGCGGCAACGCCCGCAGCGCCGCCGCGAAGCAGGCGACGGCCACCTCGTGCAACTCCGGGTCGGCGAGCCCGTGGCGGGCCGCGTCGAGCCACAGCGGGTTGTGCGGCGCGGGCAGGGCCCCGGTGCGTTCGGTCAGCGGCTTGACCGTGCGGTACGCGTCCTCCGCGGCCTCCGGGTCGTCGAACAGGGCCGTCGTCACCGCGAGCGGCACGATCCACCCGTCCTCACCGGGCTGCGCGTCCATCATGCGCAGTTCGAGATGGCCGCGCGGCCGGACCGGCGGGAACAGCGTCGTGAGGTGATAGCCGAGGTCGTCCCAGGTCGGCGGCCTGGGCGCCCCTGATCTGGTCCAGTCCCGGAAGGTCAGGCCGTCCGGCACGTGCCAGCGACCGGTGTCCTGCCGCACGCACATCACCTGGGAGTCCAGCACATGCCGGGCCCAGGCGCGGCGCGGATCGGCGTCCAGCACGGGCGCGCCCGCCCGGCCCGCGCCGATCTGGACCCAGCGCAGCTGCCGGGTGGACTGCCAGCCGGTGGGTTCGTCGCCGGCCAGCGGGGAGTTGGCGAACGCCGCCAGCAGGACCGCGCCGAGATGGTGTGCCAGCCACCAGCGCCGCACATGGCCGAGCGGGCCGGGCTCCTCGTGCCCGGCGTCCAGGCACACCTGGACCGAGGCGGAGGTGCACATCATGGCGCGACCGGCCGGGCCGGTGCGGTCGAGGAAGGTCTCCATCGCCTCGTAGCGAGGCTCCCGCAGGAATCGGCGGGGGGAGTGCCACGGGTCGTGGCCGATGCCGAGGAGGCCGAGCCCGCGCTCGCGCAGTGTCGCGCGGACGGCGTCCAGATCGGCGGAGACGGTCTCCACGCACTCCATCAGGGAGGCGGCGGGCGGAGAACTCAGCTCCAGCTGGCCGCCGGGTTCGACGGTCAACGCCGACTTCAGGGGGACGGAGCGCAGTGCGGCGTAGGCCGCTTCGAGTCGTTCGGGTGTGACGGGGAGCTGTGGACCGCACAGCTCATGGACGAGCCATTCCACTTCGACGCCGACGGTGCGCGGCGGTCCGGTCTTGAAGCAGATGCCCCGGACGAGGGCCTCCACCTCGGGTTCGGTGACGGCTGTACGCGGTTCCGTACAGCCGCTGACTGAGTCGGACATGTCGGGATCCTCCTGAGATTCCACCATGCCGCCGGTCCGCCAAACGGCAAGTCGGACCGACAGACCCGTCCCACCCAAGCCCCTTGTCCCGCTTCGCACAAGGGTGCACTTCCGGACGTCCCGGACCGGATGCCCGCGCGTCGGGGCCGGGGGAAACTCTGTTGCACCGCAGGACCAGCATCGCTCACGATGCGTTCATGAGCACGACGGGGGAGATCGCGGGGCGCGCGGTCGTGGCGCCCACGGGGGTGGTGCCATGAGCGCGCGCCTGCGTGGCATCGCGCGTGAGACCGAGGAGATCGTGGCCGTGGGCGCCTACCAGGCGTCGAACGGGCGTACGGTTTCCATCGCGGCGGCGGTGGCCGCCGCGCGGGACGCGACCCGGATGCACGGCCCCGGTCCGGTGCCGGTCGCGGCGGCGCCCGCGCTGGAGACGATCGTCGAGGTGACGGGCGAGAGCAGCCTGGAGGCCGCCCGCCGGATCGGCGACGCCGCGGTGCTGAACTTCGCCTCCGCGCGCAATCCCGGCGGCGGCTTCCTGAACGGCGCGCAGGCGCAGGAGGAGGCCCTGTGCCGGGCCTCCGCGCTGTACTCCTGCCTACGGCGGGCCCCCGAGTTCTACGACCACCACCGCACCCACCGTGACCCGTTCTACACCGATCGGGTGATTCACTCGCCGGCCGTCCCGGTGTTCCGCGACGACCGCGGCCGCCTGCTCGACGAGCCGTTCACGGCCGGATTCCTCACGGCGGCCGCGCCCAACGCCGGGGTCGTGCGCCGCACGGCACCCGAGCGGGCGGCCGACCTGCCACGCGCCCTCGCCGCCCGCGCCGAGCGCGTCCTGGAGGTCGCGGCCCACCACGGCCACCGGCGGCTGGTCCTGGGTGCCTGGGGCTGCGGCGTCTTCCAGAACGATCCCGCCCAGGTCGCCGGCGCCTTCCGGGACCTGCTGGGGCCGGACGGGCGGTTCTCGGGGCGGTTCGCGCATATGGTCTTCGGTGTGCTGGACCGTACGACGGGGGCAGTGACCCGCCGCGCCTTCGAACGCACGTTCCCGGAAGGTCAGGTCCAGCCGTAGCGCTCGCGCAGCCGGTGCCGGACCGCGTTGAAGCGCATCCGGTCCAGGGCGCACGCCTCGCGGCGCATGCCCGCCTCGTGCAGCCGCAGCACCCGGTCCACATCCACCCAGGAGTCCCGCCCCGACCGGTCCCAGGGCCCGTTCCCGATGGCGACCCACTCCCGGTCGCCGTCGTGCCGCTTGCTGGACAACTGCACCGCGAGGAACGTGCCCCCCGCCTCCCGGGCCACCACCAGCACCGGCCGGTCCTTGCCCCGCCCGTCGTTCTCCTCGTAGGGCACCCACGTCCACACGATCTCCCCGGGATCGGGGTCGCCGTCGTGCGCGGGCGAGTACTCGGTGCGCACCCGGCCGACCTTGCGCGGGTCGCACTGGGTGGTGGCGGTGGGGCCGAAGCGGCCCGGGACGTTCTCGTCCGTGAAGGCAGTCACGGGGTCACCGTAACGGGCGGCTGTGAAGCCCTGGCCAAGGGGCGGGCGAACCCCCTTATGCCGCAGGGGACTCCGAGGCGGCCGGGTCCGGCGGCCGCAACTCGTGCCAGCGCAGGTCCGCCTCCAACTGCGCGGCGAGCGAGACGAGCAGCGGTTCGCTGTGCGCGGGGCCCAGCAACTGGGCACCGACCGGCAGACCGCCGGTGACGAAGCCCGCCGGGACGCTCACACCGGGCCAGCCCAGCACGTTCCACGGCCAGGCGTAGGGGCAGGCGGCGATCATCGCGCGGTCGGTGGCCAGCCCGCCGAGCCGCAGCATGGCACCGATCCGCAAGGGGGGAGCCGCCGTGGTCGGCGCGAGGATCACGTCGTACGACGAGAAGAAGGCGCCGATACGGCGGTGCAGCGCCGACTCCGCGCGCCGGGCCGCCCGCAGCGGCGCCCCGCCGAGCAGCCGGCCGAGCCGCGCGGCGTCCCGGGTGCGCGGGTCGAGCAGCGCGGCGTCGGGCGCCTCACGGACCCAGTCCGCGACACCGGCCGTGGCGCGCGGCACGAAGGTCAGCCCGATCCGGCCGTAGGGCGGGTCGGCCTCCTCGACCGTGTGCCCCGACGCGGCCAGTCTCTCGGCGAGTTCGACGACGCGGGCGCGGATCTCGGGGTGGAGGCGGGCCGGCACCGCCGTGAACGGCGGCTTCAGCGCGAGGGCCACGCGCAGCCGGCCGGGATCACGGCCCACCGCGGCCGACACGTCGACCGCGGGCGGGCGGTGGGGGTCCCGGGCGTGGTTGCCGCGGGCGGAGTCCAGCAGCAGGGCGGCGTCCGAGACCGTGCGGGCCAGGGTGCCGTTGACCGTGATGCCGTGGAAGGACTCGCCGCGCGGCCAGGTCGAGATGCGCCCGCGCTGCGGCTTGATGCCGATCAGATGGGTCCACGACGCCGGTATGCGCACCGAACCGGCGCCGTCCGAGCCGAGCGCGGCCGGCACCAGACCCGCCGCGACCGCCGCCGCCGAGCCGCCCGACGAACCGCCCGGTGTGTGCCCGGTGCTCCAGGGGTTGCGGGTCGCGCCGAACGCGGGCCCCTCGGTGAACGGCCACTGCCCGAGCTCGCAGGTGTTGGTCTTGCCGACGATCACCGCGCCGGAGGCGCGCAGTCGCCGTACCGCCTCGCAGTCCTCGGCGGCCGGGGCGAACGTGCCGGGGCAGCCGAACGCGGTGGGCTCGCCGGCCACGTCCATGTCGTCCTTGACCGCGACGGGCACCCCGAGGAGCGGGCGTCGCCCTCCGGCGGCCAGTTCCCGGTCGGCGGCCGCCGCCTCGGCGAGCGCCGCCTCGACCCGCACGAGCCGGAAGGCGTTGAGGGTGCCCTGCGTCGCCTCGATCCGGGCCAGGGCCGCCTCGACGAGCGCGCGCGAGGTCACCTCACCGTCGGCGAGCGCACGGGCGGTCTCCGCCAGACCGGCGAAAGGGGCGAGCGTCATGCGGGGCACCTCCGGGACGTGTGGTCTACCGAACGGTAACGTCAGGAGGCGCGCGGGGGAACGGGGTCGGGGGAGAGCGTACGAGGACGGCCGGCGCCCTCGCTGTCCCGCGGGGGTGCCGGCCGTCGTGGGTGTCAGGCGTTCGGGTCGAAGGGGATCTGGGCAGGCATCGCGTGGGCGAGGGCGTACTGGAAGTCGCCGTCGTCGATCTTGATGGTGGCCGCGCCGAAGTCGGCGCCCATCAGCTTGTCGCGGTATCCGGCCGGGTAGCCGTTCCAGCCGACGAGCCGCGGGAAGAACCAGCCGCCCGTGGCGTTCTCCGGCGGTTCGTCGTTGCCGCCGGCGAACCGGAAGCAATGGCTGCCGATGCCGTCCTTGTGATAGACGATCTTCGGGTGGGTGCCGTCGAACCGGATCGACGAACGGGCGGCCACCTCATAGGTGTTGTGCTGGGAGACCGACACGTACTTGGCCTCGTTGTCGTTGACCCACACCACGACGTGTTCCCAGTCGTGGGTGTGCCCGAGGGCCGCCGGACCGAGGGTGACCTGGTCCTTCTCGAAGTAGCTGGCGTACATCACCGCACACCAGCCGTTGTTGCACTTGGCGCGCGCATACGTGTTGGCGTTGGCCAGCTGCGCGTGGTCGTGGCAACGGCCGTTGACGTCACCGCCCAGCTTGAGGCCCGGGTTGAGGGTGCCGTCGGCGCCGATGGCGGCGGTGGCGTAGCAGCCGTCGCCGTCGTAGTCGTACGCGGGGGAGTAGGTCTGTTCGAGGCCGTCGGCGTTCTGCGGCAGCAGTTGCAGAACGTTCGCGTGGGCGCTCGTCGGCACGGCCACCAGCAGCGCCATCGCGCCGAGCGCGCCGAGGACGGCCCTGGCGAGGGGTCTCGCGTTGCGCATCACACCTCCTTGTCCGGCGCCGCCGTCAGCAGTAGAGGTTGCCGCCGGGGGAGACCCCGAGAATCGAGGCGAACCGCTGGTAGGCGTCGACGCGGCTCTGCACCTGGGCCGGGTTCCTGCCGTCGCACTCCAGGGAGCCGTTGATGCTGCGGATCGTCTGGCCGAAACCGGCGCTGTTCACCATGGCGTTGTGCGGGGTCATGGTGCCGGGGCCGGACTGGGTGTTCCAGTACCACAAGCCGGTCTTCCAGGCCACGGCCGAGTCGTTCTGCACCAGCCAGGGGTTGTTGAGCAGGTCGATGCCGAGCGCGTCCCCGGCGGCCTTGTAGTTGAAGTTCCAGCTCAGCTGGATCGGGCCGCGCCCGTAGTAGGCCGCCTGGCCGGCCGGGCAGCCGTACCACTGGCCCCAGTCGCAGTAGTGCGGGTAGTTGGCCTGGTTCTGCTCCACGATGTGGACGAGACCGCCGGTCTCGTGGTTGACGTTGGCGAGGAACGCGGCGGCCTCCTGCTTGCGCACGGTGTCGCTGCCGGTCTTGGCGAAGCCGGGATAGGCGCTCAGGGCGGCGGTGAGTCCGCTGTAGGTGTAGAACGAGTTCCGGCCCGGGAACATCTGGTTGAACTGGGCCTCGGAGACGACGAATCCGTTCGGGGTGCCGCCTCCGCCGCTCGCGGGCGCGTTCCACTTCTGGTTCGCCGCGCCGGTGCAGCTCCAGATCTGCAACCGGGTGCCGTTGGCGCTGCTGTTCTCCCGCACGTCGAGACACTTGTTCGCGGCCGGGTTGACGATGTCCCGCGCCCCGGTGACGACCCACTGCTGGTTGGCGCCGCCGGAGCAGTCCCACAGCTGGACCGCCGCGCCGTCGGCGGTGCTGCGCTCGACCACGTCCAGGCACTTGCCCAGCGCCCGCAGGGTCCCGTCACCCGGGTTGGACCACACCTGGGCGCCGGTCCCGTTGCAGTCGTAGAGCTGTACGGCGGTGCCGTTGGCGCTGTTCGCGCCCGCCACGTCGACGCACTTTCCGGCGAGCCCGGTGATGGTGCCGTCGGCGGCCTGGGCGGGGCTCGCGGTGAACAGGGCGGTGACGACGGCGGAGGCGGCGGCGAGGGCCGTGAACCGGCCGATCAGGCTTCGCCGGGCACCGGGACGTCTGAGGTGGGAGATACGCATGCTGGACGACGCTCCTTGGGTGGGGGTTCGCGTCATCGCGCGCTCGGACGCCCTGTGGATGGTTCGTCAGGTGGCGTCGGTCGGGGCCACGTTCACCCTGAGGACGGCCGAGTGCGCGGACGGGGGGAGGTATCGTCCGGTGAAACTAAAGGTATGGACCATTTTAGTCAAGGCGTGAAGTAAGAGCTGAGGTAAGGGAGTTGAGGTCGGTGCCGGGCCCCGGAGACGCGGAAGGCCGGCCCCGACCCCCGCTCGTGCGGTCGGAGCCGGCCGGGTGCGGGGCCGGTGATCAGGCGGCCTGCGGCACCGCCTGCCCGTGCACGCGCGCCACGACCTCCGTGAGCTGTGCGGCGACCTCGGCGTCGTCCGCGGGGTGGACCTCGGCGAAGCGGGTCACGGAGCCCGGGATGGAGAGCTTGATGTCCTCCAGCACCGTGGCGCCGGCGATGCCCAGCGCCTTGCGGGCCTCGTCCTGGGCCCAGACGCCGCCGTACTGGCCGAAGGCGGTGCCGACCACGGCGACCGGCTTGCCGCCGAGCGCGCCGGCGCCGTACGGGCGCGACAGCCAGTCGATGGCGTTCTTCAGCACGGCCGGGATGGTGCCGTTGTACTCCGGCGTGAACAGCAGCAGGGCGTCGGCGGAGGCGGCGGCCGCTCGAAGACGCTCGGCGGCGGCCGGGACCGTGCCCTCTACATCGATGTCCTCGTTGTAGAAGGGGATCTCGGCCAGGCCCTCGTACAGCTGGATGTCGACACCCTCGGGGGCGAGCTTGACGGCGGCCTCGGCGAGCTGGCGGTTGTGCGAGCCGGCGCGAAGGCTGCCGACGAGGGCGAGGATGCGTACGGACATGGCAACTCCATGGGGGATGGAACGTGGGGTGAGTATCCGGACCGGGGTCCGCTTAGTTTTCTATCACCCTAACCGGACCGCGGTCCAGTTTCTTCCGCGTGCTTTACGCTGTCTTCATGTCCGCCTCCCTGCCGCCCTTCCCGGAGTCCCGTGAGCCGCTGGACGCACCCGAGCTCCTCGAACTCGGTCCGTCGGTCGAGGAGCAGTGCCTGCGCGCGGACGCCGCGCGCAACCGAGCCCGCCTGCTGGAGGCCGCCGGCCACCTGGTCGCGGAGCACGGCGCGGCGGCGCTGACCATGGAGGCGGTGGCCACGGCCGCCTCGGTGGGCAAGGGCACGGTCTTCCGCCGCTTCGGGGACCGGGTCGGTCTGCTGACGGCGCTGCTCGACCACTCGGAGAAGAAGTTCCAGGCTGCGTTCCTCGGCGGGCCGCCGCCGCTGGGGCCCGGCGCGCCGCCCGTGGAGCGGCTGCGCGCGTTCGGCTGTGCTTCGTTGCGCCGGTCGCTGGAGCAGCTGGACCTCCAGCTCGCGGCCGAGGGGACCCCCGACCGCCGGCACAGCGCGGCGCCCCGGCAGCTGGTCCACCAGCACCTGCTCCTGCTGCTGCGGCAGGTGGTGCCCGACGCGGACTGCGCCCTGCTCGCCCAGACCCTGCTGAGCTACCTCGATCCGGCCGTGGTCCACCACCTGACCAAGCGCTGCGACATGCCGCTGGAGCGGCTGGAGGCGGGTTGGGTGGACCTGGTGGCGCGCATCACGCGGACCGAGTGCCCGCCCGCGGGGGACCTGACCGAGTGGCCCGGCACCGCCGAGCAGCCCTGTACCGGGCCACCCTGCTGAGCCGCGGCCGGCTCGTCCGGCAACCCCGGCACGCCCGCGTTGGTTGAAGGCGGGAGCACGTTCCCCCGCCCGCCACCCGTGCCGCCGCCTCTGCCAGGATGCGGTACGTCATGGTGCAGATACCGAACACGCCCGCGTCCGCGACGCCCGCGCAGCGCTCGGTGCCCACGAGCGCCGATGTGGCCCGCCTGGCAGGCGTCTCCCGTGCGACCGTCTCGTACGTCCTCAACAACACCAGTGCGGTACGGATCAGCGAACCCACGCGCCGCCGGGTCCACGAGGCCGCGAAGGAACTCGGATACGTCCCGCACGCGGCCGCCCGCAGCCTGCGCGCCGGGCACAGCCGGATGGTCCTGATGCCCTCCCCGGCCATCCCCGCGGGGCCGCTGCACGCGCAGTTCATCAACGAGCTCCAATGGGCCCTGAGCCGCCTCGACTACACCGTCGTGCAGTACGGCACGCTCGGCCTGCACGGCGACGAAGCCGCCCGCGCCTGGGCCGAGTTGCGGCCGGTCGCCGTGCTGGCGCCCGGACAGGGCCTCGGCCCGCAGGGCGTGGCGGTCCTCAAGCGCTCCGGGGCCCGGGCGGTCGTCAGCCTCGGTCCCGCGGCCGTCGAGGGCGCGCACGCCCTGCTCATGGACCACGCGGCCGTCGGCTGGGCGGCCGGTCGCCATCTGTTCGAACGCGGCCGCCGCCGGATCGGCGTCGTCGCGCCCGCGGAACCCGGCCTGGAGGCCTACTCAGGACCGCGACTGGCCGGTGTACGGCAGGCACTGCACGGCACCGGCGCCGTCGTCTCCGAACTGCCCCTCGCCTACGACGAGGAGGCGGCCGCACACCTCGCCACGCGCTGGCGCCGGCTCGGTCTCGACGGGGTGTTCACGTACAACGACGAGTACGCGATGCTGCTGATGCGCGCCCTGCAGGACGAGGGGATACGGATCCCCGAGGACACGGCGGTGATCGGCGCGGACGACCTGATGCTGGGCCGGCTGCTCAGACCGCGCCTGAGCACTGTCCACATCGAGCTGCCGTCCGGCCGGTACCTCGCGGAACTGGTCGACCGCGCGGTCCGTGACCCGGGCGCCGCACCCGAGAGCCACGAGGTGCTGGGCGCCTCGGTGGTGCACCGCGACTCCAGCTGACTTCGGCGGCGCGGCCGGCTGCCTCGACCGGCCGGCGCCGGACGACCGCCCTACTGCGCCTCGCCCTCCTGCGCCTGCTGCTCGGCGACCGCCTTGCGGACCTCGTCCATGTCCAGCTTGCGGGCCTGGCCGATGACGTCGGTGAGGGCCGCCTCGGGCAGGGCGCCGGGCTGCGCGAACACCGCCACCCGGTCGCGCACGATCATCAGCGTCGGGATCGACTGGATGCCGAAGGCGGCGGCCAGCTCCGGCTGCGCCTCGGTGTCCACCTTGCCGAAGACCAGGTCCGGATTGTCCTCCGCGGCCTTCTCGTACACCGGGGCGAACTGTCGGCACGGCCCGCACCAGGACGCCCAGAAGTCGATCAGGACGAACTCGTTGTCCGTGACCGTCTGGTCGAAGTTGTCCTTGGTGAGCTCAACTGTCTGGCTCATGGCGTGATCCCTACTTCCTGGGGTGGGGGCGAAGCCGTCGGCACAACACGGTCGGACCGCCGGGTATTCCGGGCGCCCGATCGATCATGTAACGGCGCGCGTACCCATGTGGCCACGCGCCACACCACCCACCAGACTGACCCCCATGACGGAAAAGCAATCCACCGCCTACGACGTCGTCGTGCTCGGTGCCGGACCGGTGGGCGAGAACGTCGCCGACCGCACCCGCGCGGCCGGCCTGACCACGGCGATCGTCGAGAGCGAACTGGTCGGCGGCGAATGCTCCTACTGGGCCTGCATGCCCAGCAAGGCCCTGCTGCGCCCGGTCACCGCCCGCGCGGACGCCCGCCGGGTGCCGGGGCTGAGCGGGCTGGTGCAGGGGGACCTCGACGTGACCGCGGTGCTCGCCCACCGGGACTACTACACCTCGCACTGGAAGGACGACGGCCAGGTCGCCTGGCTCGACGGCATCGGCGCCGACCTCCACCGGGGTCACGGCCGCCTCGCCGGACCGCGCACGGTCGTCGTCACCGGCCCCGACGGCGAGGAGACCACCCTCACGGCACGGCACGCCGTCGCCGTCTGCGTCGGCAGCCGCGCCGAACTGCCCGACCTGCCGGGGCTCGCCGACGTCCGGCCCTGGACCAGCAGGGAGGCGACCAGTTCCCAGGAGGTGCCCGCCCGGCTCGTCGTGGTGGGCGGCGGCGTGGTCGCCACCGAGATGGCCACCGTCTGGCAGGCCCTCGGCTCCCGCGTGACCGTCCTGGTACGGGGCAAGGGCCTGCTGAACCGGATGGAGCCCTTCGCCGGTGAAATGGTCGCGGAGGCGCTCACCGAGGCCGGCGCGGACCTCCGCACCGGCGTCTCGGTCGCGTCGGTGACCCGCGAGAACGGCACCGTCGTCGTGGTCACCGACCAGGGCGACCGCATCGAGGCCGACGAGATCCTCTTCGCCACCGGCCGCGCGCCGCGCACCGACGACATCGGCCTCGACACCGTCGGCCTGGAGCCGGGCTCCTGGCTGAAGGTCGACGACAGCCTCCAGGTGACCGGCTCCGACTGGCTCTACGGCGTCGGCGACGTCAACCACCGTGCGCTGCTGACCCACCAGGGCAAGTACCAGGCGAGGATCGCGGGCGCCGCCATCGCGGCGCGTGCCGCCGGCGAGCGCGCCCTGGACTCCGGCGCCTGGGGCGCGCACGCCGCCACCGCCGACCACGCGGCCGTACCGCAGGTCGTCTTCACCGACCCGGAGGCGGCGTCCGCCGGGCTCTCCCTGGCGGAGGCCGAGCGGGCGGGCCATCGCGTCCGCGCGGTGGACGTCGAGTTCTCCTCGGTCGCCGGGGCGGGCCTGTACGCCGACGGCTACCGCGGGCGCGCCCGGATGGTCGTCGACGTGGAGCGCGAGATCCTGCGGGGAGTGACCTTCGTGGGCCCGGGCGTGGCGGAGCTGATCCACTCGGCCGCCGTCGCCATCGCCGCCGAGGTGCCGCTGAGCAGGCTGTGGCACGCGGTGCCGTCGTACCCGACGATCAGCGAGGTGTGGCTGCGGCTGCTGGAGAGCTACCGCGACAACTGAGCAAGCGGGGCAGCACCGCACCGCGTCGAGCGGCTCCCCTCACTCCGGCAGCGCGAAGCCCAGCTCCCGCGCCGCCTCCGCGGGCGTCGGCTGCGCCCAGCGCTGTGCCACCGCCCCGTTCGCGGACAGGGAGCGCAGCTCGGCGCGGTCGACGTAGAGCACGCCGTCCAGGTGGTCCGTCTCGTGCTGAACGATCCGAGCGGGCCACCCGGCGAACACCTCGTCCACCGCACGGCCGCGCTCGTCCGAGCAGGTCAGCCGCACCTGGGTCGGCCGGGCCACCACCGCCTGCCAGCCCGGCACGCTCAGACAGCCCTCGAAGAACCCGGCCCGCGCCGCGCCGGCCGGCTCGTACGACGGATTCACCAGGACCCGGAACGGCAGCGGCACCCGCCCACGCGCCAGCCGGACCTCCTCCGGCACCGGAGCCGGGTCCTCGATCACCGCGATCCGCAGCGGCACGCCGACCTGGGGTGCCGCCAGCCCGACACCCGGCGCCGCGTGCATGGTGACGCGCAGCGCCTCGACGAACCGCGCCAGCAGCGCCGGCTCCAGCTGGCCCTCGAACGGCTCGGCGGGCCGGCGCAGCACCGGGTCGCCGGCCGCGACGATCGGCAACGGGCCCTCCGTGGCGAGGAGTTGCTCGACCTGCTGGGCGAGCGGCATACGGTCACGGGGTGTCGACATGGGGCCAGGATGTCATGACCCTCCGTCGTGTGACGCGGGCCACTCATATCTCCGGGAACTCCCCGCGCCCCCAGCCCGACTACTGGACCGCTACGGCCGAAAATCGTCCCCCCTCCCCGGAGTTCCCATGACCACCGCTCCCCCGACCAGCACGGACGCGCCCCCGCAGCCCGCCGCGCCGCCGCCGAAACCGAGCCTGTGGGCGCCCTTGCGCCCGCTCGTACTGCGCCTGCACTTCTACGCCGGACTCCTCGTCGCCCCCTTCCTGCTCGTCGCGGCCACCACCGGTCTCCTGTACGCCGGTTCCTTCCAGGCCGAGAAGATCGTGTACGCCGACGAGATGACCGTCCCCGCGGTCGGCGGCACCGAACTGCCCATGTCCGCGCAGGTGGCCGCCGCCCGCGAGGCCCACCCCGAGGGAACGGTCGCCGCCGTCCGGCCCGCGCCGGAGGACGACGCCACCACGCGCGTCATGCTCTCCGGGGTGCCCGGCATCGACGAGGACCACACGCTCGCCGTGTTCGTCGACCCGTACACCGGGAAGGTGCGAGGCGCCCTGGAGCAGTACGGCTCCACCGGGGCACTGCCGCTGCGCACCTGGATCGACGAGTTCCACCGCGACCTGCACCTCGGTGACAGCGGACGCCTCTACAGCGAACTGGCCGCGAGTTGGCTGTGGGTGATCGCCGCCGGGGGCCTGGTGCTGTGGTTCTCCCGCCGCCGCGCGCGGCGCAAGGTGCGCGGCACCACCGGCCGGCGCCGCTCCCTCGGCCTGCACGGGACGATCGGCGTCTGGGCCGGGATCGGCTTCCTCTTCCTGTCGGCGACCGGCCTGACCTGGTCGACGTACGCCGGCGCGAACATCGACGAACTGCGCACCTCCCTCGGCCACTCCACGCCGTCCGTGTCGGCCTCGGCGGGCGGCGACCACGGCGGCCACGGCGCGGCGGCGGGGACCGGAGGGTCCGGTGAGCACGGTGTCGGTCTCGACAAGGTGCTGGCCGCCGCCCGGGCTGAGGGGCTGGGCGACCCCGTCGAGATCGTTCCGCCGGCCGACGCGAGCTCGGCGTACGTGGTGAAGCAGGTGGAGCGCGGCTGGCCCGGCAAGCAGGACTCGGTCGCCGTCGACCCGGCCACCGGCGAGGTCACCGACGTGCTGCGGTTCGCCGACTACCCGCTGCTCGCGAAGCTCACCCGGTGGGGCATCGACCTGCACACCGGCGTGCTGTTCGGGCTGGTGAACCAGATCGCCCTCATGCTGCTCGCGCTGTCCCTGATCACGCTCATCGTGCTCGGCTACCGCATGTGGTGGCAGCGCGGCCGCGGGTCCGCGTTCGGCCGGCCGATCCCACGGGGCGCCTGGGCGCAGGTCCCGCCGCAGATCCTGGTGCCGCTGCTGGCCGTGGTCGCCGTCGTGGGCTACTTCGTGCCGCTGCTCGGCATACCGCTGGCCGCGTTCCTCCTGGTGGACGTGATCCTGGGCGAGATCGCGCACCGGCGGGGGCGGCGGACGTACGCCGCCGGCGGAGGGGCCACCGACGAGGCGGCCGCCGGATGAACGACGGCCCGGCCTCTCGGACGGAGGCCGGGCCGTCGTCGGCGTCGGGGGCGCTCGCGCCGGTCAGACGCGTTCGTCGAAGTCGCCCGCGAGCGCGGAGGCGATCCGCAGATGCGGCTCCGCCTCCGTCTGCCGGCCCTGGCGTTCGAGCGTACGGCCCAGCATCAGGCGGGCGTACTGCTCCACCGGGTCGCGCTCCACGATGATGCGCAACTGGTCCTCCGCGCGCCGCAGTTGGGCCGAGTGGTAGTAGGCGCGGGCCAGCAGCAGCCGCGGTCCCGTCTGCTCCGGCACCTCCTCGACCAGCCCGTCCAGGATGCGCGCCGCCGTCGTGTACTCCTTGGCGTCGAAGAACATCCGTGCGCGGTCCCAGCGCTCGGCCGGCGTTCCGTGGTCGTAGTACGTCGTCTCCACTCTGACCTCCTTCGGCCCCCTCAACCCGCGCGCGGCCGAAAATTCCGGCTCGGGAGGCGGCGCCTCGCCGACTGCGGACCGCGCACCGCCGTACCTCATGCCAGGCCTTCGCGCGCCGGTGCCGGCGCCTGTGCCGGGGGATCGCGTCGCTGGAACGCGAGGAGCGCGGCGTCGTCGCCGAGGTTTCCGCCGCCGGTGTAGTGCAGCAGGTCGCCGCGGAGACAGGAGACGAGCGACTGCGGGTCGCCGCCGGGCCAGGTGCGGATGCGGTCGGGCAGGGGATAGAACGTCCCGGCCCGGTCACGGGCTTCGAGGACGCCGTCGGTGCACAACAGCACGATGTCGTCCGGGCCCAGGGCGAAGGTCCCGGTGCGGGCGTACAGGGTCGCGAGGCCCAGCCCGAGCGGCGGCGCCGGGTCGGGCAGCGCGGGCTCCACGGGCAGGCCGCCGCGGACGACGAGCGGCGCGGGGTGACCGCAGGACAGGCAGCTGACCGGGCCGGCGTCGTCGGGGACGTCGAGCAGCAGCGCGGTGACGAAGTCCTCCCCGGTTGCGCGGTCCAGGGGGCCGGGGCTCGCGGCGAGCGCGCCGTCCAGGGCCGCGGCGAGCGTCGGCAGGTCGGGTTCGCGGTGGGCCGTGGCGTGGAACGCCCCGAGCACGAGGGCGGCCTCACCGACGGCGTCGAGGCCCTTGCCCCGCACGTCGCCGATCATGAGCCGGGTGCTGTGCGGTCTGCGGGCGACGGCGTACAGGTCACCGCCGATGACCGCCTCGGCCTCGGCCGCGAGGTACACGGAGGCGATGTGCAGCGGGCCGGCATGTTCGGGCAGCGGCCGGAGCACCGCCTTCTGCGCGGTCAGTGCCAGGGAGCGTACGTGGCGGTAGTGGCGTGCGTACTGGTCGCGCAGGTAGGCGAAGAAGACCACGAGAGCCGAGACGGCCGCCAGGGCGAGGGTGGCCACGCTCTGGTTGAGGGCGGGCGGTCCCTCGGTCATGTCGACGGCGACCTCGGCGCCCAGGGCCAGGGCCGCCACGGCCGCGGTGAGCCGGGCGCCGGAGAAGGAGGCGGTGATCGCCGGCGCCACGACGAGGAAGGGGCTGAGCCGGATCTGCGGCGGGGTCAGCACGTCGACGAGGGTGATGACCGCGATCAGCGCCAGCGGCCCGGCGATCCAGAACGGCCGCCGTCCCTCGCGCGCGCTCAGGAGATCGAAACTCATGAGCAAGCAATACTCGCCCCGCGTGTGCCGGGCCCAGGCGGTGCGCGTGTCGGCACCCGTATGGCGGGCAGCGCGGCGCGGATCGGTGCCTGCGCGGGCTCAGGCGAGGGCCGTGAGGAACTCGACGAGCGCGGCGTTCACCTCGGCCGGGCGTTCCTGCTGGGTCCAGTGGCCGCAGCCGGCCAGCCTGATCGGCTCGCGCCGCAGTCCGGGCATCAGGTCCGAAAGCCGCGCGATGAGGTCGGGAGTGCCGGGGAAGGCGGGGACCGGGTCGCGGTCGCCGTAGACGTACAGGGAGGGAGGGGTGACGACCGCGCCGCCCCAGGGGGCCGTCAGTTCCCAGTTGCGGTCCAGGTTGCGGTACCAGTTGAGCGCGCCGGTGAAGCCGCCGCGGAAGCTCTCGGTGAGCGCGTCCAGATCGTCCTCGGTGAACCACTCGGGCAGCGTGCCGGGATCCGGCATGGTCGCGAGCCAGCCCCGCTCCAGGTCGACCAGCGGCTGCTCGACCTCGCCGGGAGCGTCGCCGGAGGCCGAGGCGATGAACTTCCGCAACGCGGTGCGGGTGTCGGCGGCGAACTCGGCGTCGGCGACACCGGGACGGTTGAACCAGTTCCAGTAGAAGCGGCCGCCGAACCTCTTCTCCATGGTGACGAGCGGCGGCTCCGGGCCCCGGAAGGGAGGGGGCACGCTGAGACCGGCCACCCCGAGCACCAGGTCCGGCCGCAGCAGGGCGGTGTGCCAGGCGACCGGCGCGCCCCAGTCGTGGCCGACGACGTACGCCCGCTCCTCGCCGAGAGCGCGGATCAGGCCCACCACGTCGCCGACCAGGTGCAGGATGCTGTACGCGGCGACGTCCTCGGGACGGTCGCTGCGGCCGTAACCACGCTGGTCGGGGGCGACCACCCGGAAGCCCGCGGCGGTCAGCGGAGCGAACTGGTGGCGCCAGGAGTGCCAGGACTCCGGGAAGCCGTGCAGAAGGACCACCAGGGGGCCGGCGCCCTCCTCGGCGATGTGCAGCCGGACGCCGTTCACGTCGACCATGCGATGCGCAACCATGCGCCCGAGGCTAGGGCCTGTCGCCACGGTGGCGGCTGCGGCACGGTGCGCCGTCGCCCCGCACAACCCGAAAGCCCGAGTCGCGGCGCGCGTCACAACGACAGTGTGAACTCCCCACGGCGGCCACACCTCTCACACCGACACACCACCACCGTGACGGCCGCCGCTTCCGGGCGGTCAGGCCTCCGTGTTGTGGCTGGGGTGGGGGGCGGCGGCAGGCCCGCGCGTGGTGACCCAGTTGGCCAGGAACGTCAGGGCCTCGGCCGTGCCGGAGCCCGGTTCCGCCGTGTACACCAGCAGCGACTGGTCGGCTGCGCCCCGGACGTCCAGGACCTGGAAGTCCAGGTCGAGCTCGCCCGCGATCGGGTGCCGGAACTTCTTGCGTCCCTGCCGCTGGGCCCGCACCCGGTGGCCGGACCACCAGGAGCCGAAGTCGTCGTCCTTGAGGGACAGTTCCCCGACGAGCTGGGCGAGTTCGGGATCGTCCGGATACCGTGCCGCGTCCATCCGCAGATACGCGACGCACTCCTGCGCGACCTTCGCCCAGTTCTCGTACATGCCGCGCACCCGCGGATGCAGGAACGTCAGCCAGATGTGGTTGCGCTGGCGTTGCGGCAACTCGGCGAAGTCGGTGAACAAGGCCGCTCCCAGCTCGTTCCAGGCGAGGACGTCCATCCGTCGTCCGAGGACCAGCGCCGGGACGTTGACCAGGCTCTCCAGGAGCACCCGGGTGCCGGGGGAGACCTGTTGCCGGCGCGGAGCCGCGGGCCGGAACCTCTCGGGCACCGTGGCGTCCTCCGCCGCGACCCGCAGCAGGTACTCCTTCTCGTCCGCCCGCAACTGCAGCGCCTCGGCCAGCGACAGGAGGACCGTCGGGGAGGCGGACTTCACGCGGCCCTGTTCGAGACGCACGATGTAGTCCACGCTGATCCCGGCGAGAGAAGCCAGTTCCTCCCGGCGCAGGCCCGGTACCCGCCGCCGGCCGACGGCGGGCAGGCCCACGTCCTCCGTGCGGATCCGTGCCCGGCACGCACGGAGATAGTCGCCCAGCTGGGTCATGTGCCACTCCTCATCGATCACTTCCACCGCGCGCCCGACCGCGCGTTCCTGCGTGAGCGGATCAGCTCCGCACCGCGACGTCCTCGTGGTCCGTGGAGAGCGCCAGGTGCCGCCAGGCACGGGCCTCCCGGTCCAGCTGGGTGATCTTCTGCTCCATCGCCCCGGCGCAGTCGCTGCCGAGCTGAGCCCGCAGCGGCGGCTCCTCGGCGTCGGCGATCGCGAGGATCGCCGTCGCGCCCTTCACCGGGTCGCCCGGCTGGGCGTGGTTGAGGCCGGGCACAGCTCCGCGCACGGCGCCGGCCGTGGCCGCGTAGTCGCCGATGACCCGCTCCTCGACGTGCAGGCTGGTGCCGTCCAGGAAGTCGGTGCGGAAGTATCCGGGCTCGACGACCGTCACCTTCAGCCCCAGCGGCGAGACCTCCTGGTGCAGCGCCTCGGACAGGCCCTCGACGGCGAACTTCGTGGAGCAGTACACACCGAAGCCGGCCACACCGTTGAATCCCCCGATGGAGCTGAGGTTGATCACGTGTCCACGGCTCTGCCGGCGCATCACGGGGAGCACGGCGCGCGTCACGTTGAGGAGGCCGAAGACGTTGGTGTCGAACACGCCGCGGGCGGCGGCGTCGGACGTCTCCTCGACGGCACCCAGCACACCGCGACCGGCGTTGTTGACCAGGACGTCGATGCCGCCGAACGCCTCCGTGGCGGCGCGCACGGCCGAGGCCGCCTGCGCCTCGTCCGTGACGTCCAGGGGCAGGGCCAGCAGACGGTCGCCGTGACCGGGCAGCGCCTGCTCCAGGCCCTCGGGCCGCCGGGCGGTGGCCACGACCCTGTCGCCGCGCTCCAGTGCCTGGCGGGCGAGTTCGAGGCCGAACCCGCGGGAGGCGCCGGTGATGAACCAGACAGTCATGATGATCTCCGTCACAAGGGGGTGTGAGTTCGCGTAGGTCAATCGTCTGCCACACGCCGGTGACCAGCCAGGGAAGGATCTGCATAGGCTGACGACCAGGAGAACGCCGACCACACACCGAGCCACGACGAGGCGACACCCGGAGCGACGACCGGAAGGCTCACCGCCACATGGGCGAGCACGAGGAAGGCGGTCAGGATCGCCGGGTCGTCCGCCGCCTCGGCGGCGTGCGTCACGAGGCTCAGGGAACTCAAACACCACGGTGTCACACCACCTTGGCGCGGGCCCGACTGTACGGGGGAACAACCGGGCCCGCTGCGCACCACGGTAGTGGCGTCGGGGCCTGGCACACCGCACGTCGAGGGGGAGCGGGGACGATCGGGAAGACCACACTTCCCCAACGGTCACCACACCGCCGCTCGGGGCCGCCGTCAGAGGATCCCGAGCCGGGCGCCGTGGCCCACGGCATGGGCGCGGTTGCGCAGGCCGAGCCGGACGTTCAGGGAGTGGAGCGCGTTCTTGATCGTGCGCTCCGAATAGCCGAGCTTGTCCGCGATCTCCTCGGTCGTCCACCCCTCCGCCAGCAGCCTGACGATGTCGATCTCACGCTCGGTGAACCCGACCGGCGATGCGCCCGCCTCCTGCATGCCCCGCAGATCGTCGATCAGGCTGCGCACGAGAGCCGCCGGAAGGCAGGCGCTGCCGGCCCAGGCGTCCAGCACCGCCGCGAGGATCTGCCGCATCCCGGTCCGCCGGCGGGGCAGGAAGCCCACCAGCCGATGGCCGATCACGTCCTTGAGCTGACGCTCCGTGATGCTGTTGGCGACCAGCACGATCCGCATCTCCGCATTGGCCGACTCCCGCGCCTCTCGTCGGATCCCGGCGAGCGTCGTGGACGTGACATCGGTGTCGAGGATGACCAGGACGTCCGCCCGCGCGCTGTCCTCGCGGTCCAGGACCTCGATCTGGGGGCGGGAGCGGAGGTAGGCGACCACACCTTGTTGTGTGAGGGGGTCACCGGCCAGGACGGCCACGGTCGGCAGGGCGCGCGGGTTCATGAAAGGTCTTCGCCACTCTCAAGTGCTGGGGCCGCGATCGGCCGGTGAAGGTCGGAAGGCCTTGATCGCGCTCGACAGTCTGCCTCGCCGACACGGGCCGCGTCCACAGGAGTTGCGGGCCGCCGGGCCGGGGCCGCCAGGGGTGGCCCGGAGGAATCGTCATCACGTGTGTTCACCACTGGTTCGTCGCCTCCCTGCCACCGAAACCCACCGTCTGCCACGGACCGCGTGCCACTGCTCGTGTTCCGAGGTCTCCTCGGCCTTTCGTTCACGGGGCCACCAAGTACGTGACGGAGGGCGGGGTGACCGTGCCCGGACGCCCCCGCGGCGTCCCGAAGGACCGCCGTATGCTCGTCGCGGAGACGGAGCCAGGAACAGGGAGTACTCATGTCAGCGCCAGGGCCGGCGGCGAACAGCATCGAGGCGGCGACGGCGTTGCTTCAGTCGGAGCTGGTCCAGCTGGAGGAACGGCAGGAAGGGCTGTACCTGCAACAGCAGTCGGTCCAGGCGGAACTCGCGGTCGTCTCCGGTCACATCGAATCCCTCCGGGGTGCCCTGGCCGCGCTGCGTGCCCTGCCGTCCACCGTGCCGCCCACGGCCGACGGCGCGTCCGCCGAGGATGCGCCCGTGGCAGGCGCGCCCGTCGACGGTGCGACCGTCGGGCGTGCACCGACCGGAGGCGACCGCGCGGTGAGGGCGGCCCGGCCGACGCCCGAGCTGCTCGGACGGGGCTTCACCGAGCAGGTGATCGCCGTGCTCGCCGACGACCCTGGTGCCGCCCTGCGGGCCCGGGACGTCGCCGAGGCGCTCGGCCGCGCCGGGAGCGCGGGCAGCATCAACGCCGTTCGCAGCACCCTCGACCGCCTCGTCGCCACCTCCCGGGCGTACCGGGCCGGCCGGGGCCTGTACCGGGCCTCGCCCCCCGGACGCCGGTGAGGCGAGGTCACCGACCCGGCGCTGCCGGGCCGTCGACCGGCCTCAGGCGGCCGGGATCCATCCCCCGCCCCGGGTGCCGGAACGCCGCATGTTCCAGCGCGCGAGCGGCATCAGGGCTTCCACCAGTTCCTCGCCCTCCGGTGCCAGCCGGTAGTGGATCTGCACGGGAGTCGAGGGGATGACCGTGCGCTCGATGAGGCCCTCGGCCTCCAGTTGCTTCAGCCGCTGGGAGAGCAGGCGGTCGGAGATCCCGCTGATCATCGCGCGGTACTCGCCGAAGCGCCGGGCGCCTTTGCCGGCGGCGACCAGGATCGAGCCCGTCCAGCGGCGTCCGACGAGTTCGAGAGTGGCCTCGAAGCGCGGGCAGGTGTCGTCATGAATGGATTCCACTTACGAAAGATTAGCACCTTACTTGACGTTTGGCCGGGTGGCCGGTGCCGCGCATCGTGGAGGCATGACCGACTACGAACGCCCGCTCTCCTTCGGCGTGAGTCTCGACCCCGCCGCCGAGACGTGGCCGCGGACCCTGCGCCTCGCGCGGACGGCTGAGCAACGCGGCCTGGACCACCTCGCCGTCCAGGACCACCCCTACCAGCCCGGCCACCTCGACGCCTGGACCCTGATCGCGCACCTGTCCGCCTTCACGGACCGCATCTCCTTCGTCACCGACGTCGCCGACCTCCAGCTGCGCCAGCCCGTGATGCTCGCCAAGGCCGCCGCGTCCCTGAGCGTGCTCACCGGCGGCCGCGTCCAGCTCGGCGTCGGCGGGGGCGGCATTCCCGACGCCATCGCCTCCATGGGCGGACCGGCGCGACGCGGCCCCGACATGGTCGCGTTCGCCGAGGAGTCGCTGGGGCTGCTGCGCACGGCCCTGGACGGGCACGCCGTGCGGCTGCACAGCCCGTACCACAGCATCGGTGGGTACCAGGCAGGACCGGTGCCCCCACGGCCCGTCGAGCTCTGGCTCGGCGCGCAGAAGCGCCGGATGCTCACTCTGGCCGGTCAGCGGGCGGACGGCTGGATCTCACCGCTGAACATCTACGTCCCTCCGGGCGAGGTTCCCGCCCGGCAACGGATCATCGACGAGGCGGCGGTCGCGGCCGGGCGTGACCCGCGGACCCTGCGGCGCGTCTACAACGTGATCGGCGCGATCGGCGGCCACGGCGGCGCGCCCGGGCTCGTCGGTGACGTGCCGCGTTGGGTGGACACCCTCACCGACTGGACCGTCGATCTCGGCTTCGACACCTTCGTCTTCTGGCCGGTCGCCGACTCCGAGCGGCAACTGGCCCGCTTCGCCGACGAGGTCGTGCCGGCGGTGCGCGAGAGCGTCGCGAAGAGCCGGGGCGGACGATGAGCGGCGCTCCCGGCGAGGTGCCGGCCGAGCTCGCGGGCAAGATCGTCACGCCCGGCGACAGCCGCTACCCGCGGGTGCGGTCCACCTACACGACCGTGGGCCGCCCGGCCCACGTGGTGCTGCCCGAATCCGCGCGGGACGTCGCGGCGGCGCTGCGGTTCGCACGGGACCGAGGTGTCCCGGTCGCCGTCCGCAGCGGCGGTCACGGTCTGGCGGGCACCGGCACGAACGACGGCGGGCTCGTCATCGATCTGAGAGCCCTGAACCGTACCGACGTCCTGGACCGCCGCACCCGGCTGATCCGGGTCGAGGCGGGCGCCCGCTGGGCCCAGGTGGCCCAGGCGCTCGCGCCGCACGGGCTCGCCGTCAGTTCGGGCGACCACGGCAACGTCGGTGTCGGCGGCATCGCGACCGGCGGCGGTGTCGGCTGGCTGGTACGGAGGTACGGGCTGACCGTCGACCACATTCGCGCCGTCGAGGTCGTCCTGGCCGACGGGACGCTCGTGCGCGCGGACGCCGCGAACGAGCCCGACCTCCTGTGGGTGATGCGGGGTGCGGGCGCGGGCGCCGGTGTCGCCGTCGCCTTCGAGATCGAGGCCATGGAACTCCGCGACGTCGGCCACGCGCAACTGGTGGTGGCGGTGGACCCGGCCGGGGAGACGCTGCGGCGATGGGCCGACGTCATGGCACGGGCGCCGCGCGAGCTGTCGACGGAGCTCAGGCTGGCCTCGCAGCACGACGGCTCCACCGCCGCCGTCATCACCGCCGTCGTCACCTCGGGGAGCGTGCCCGTCGTCCGCAGGGCGCTCGAACCTTTGCTCCAGGTGGGCGACGTGCTCGGGCAGCAGGCCCGGATCGTCGCCTACGCCGACCTGGTCTCCCCCCTCCATCTCCACGAGAACACCGGGCAGATGCCGGCCCGGACCACCAACGGACTGCTCACCGAGATGTCCGCGGGCGCCGCGCGCGCCCTGGTGCGGGCATCGGCGGCCCCCGACCCGGTCCTCGTGCAGATGCGCTCGCTCGGCGGCGCGACCCACGACCCGGATCCCTCCGCCACCGCCTTCGCGCACCGCCACCAGAACGTCCTCGTCATCGGGGCTGCGTTCCCGCCGGACGCGCGGGACACCCTGCGCACCGGCTGGGCGCCGCTCGCCCCGTACCTGGACGGCGCCTACGTCAACTTCGAAAGCGCCCCCGACGGGACGACGTTCGACCGCTTCTACCCCGGACCGACCGGTGCCCGGGTGGCCGACCTGTGGAAGCGCTACGACCCCGAGGGCGTCCTGCGCCCCCGGCCGCGGGTCTGACGGCGCCACCACCCGCGAATCGACCCCTTATGTGGAGGGGTGCCTCATGTTACCCTGGGGTCATGACCGAGCGAACCTTGTCCCGTGCGCAGCAGGCGCAGGCCAAGCCGCTGCGGCGTGACGCCCAGCGCAACCGCGACGCGATCGTGGCGGCGGCGCGTGTGGCCTTCGCGGAGCAAGGTCTGGAGGCATCCCTGGAGGGCATCGCGCGCCAGGCCGGTGTCGCGATCGGCACCCTCTACCGGCACTTCCCGACCCGGCTCGCGCTGGTCGAGGAGCTCTTCGCCGAGAAGTTCACCCTTCTTCTGGACACCGCCGAGGAGGCGGCCGCGATGGACGACGCCTGGGAAGGCTTCTGCGTCTTCCTGGAGCGGTTCTGCGAACTGCAGGCGTGCGACCGCGCGTTCAACGCCATGGCCGCCGCCCGGCTGCCGGTGGACACCCGCAGCGGGCGGCTCAACGAGCGCGTCAGGGAGCTGGGGATCGAGATCCTGGACAGGGCGCAGGAGCAGGGCGTGGTGCGTTCCGACGTCACGCCGGAGGACATCGCCTTCGTCGCCTGGTCCCTGGAAGGCATCATCCAGGCCACGAGCACGGTCGCCCCCCGGGCCTGGCGGCGTCATCTCCACCTGATGCTGGACGCCTTCCGCGCCGGCGGCGCCCATGAGCTGCCCGAGCCGCCGCTGAGTCCCGAGCAAGTCCAGCAGACCATCGCGGCGCTGGAGTGCTGCGTGCCGGACTGCTGAGGGAGCGGCCCGTCGCGAAGGGCGCGAGGCGTGGGAAGGCCGGCCTCGGGTCGCTCAGCTTTCCGCCAGGAGGTGCGCGAGCTCGGTGTCCATGTCGAACTGCTCCGACTCGGCCCCGAGCGGCACCAGTGACTGCGTCCTGCTCAGAAAGGACCGCATGTCCCGCAGGGGCGCTTCGAGCAGGGCTGAACCCCCGGGCGAGTCGAGCGCGATGTACACGACGTCGCGGCCGGGTCCGACGGCCGCCGGCCACACCCTGACGTCGCCCTGACCGGCGTGGTGCTTCAGTCCCTGGGCGACCACGTCACGGCTGAGGATCCACTCCACCGACGCGCCGCCGTCCGTCGCCCCGAAGGTGGCCCGCAGGGCGTAGGGGTCGTGGGCCGCGTAGTGCAGCCGCATCCGGACGGGATCGGATGCGGTGAAGGACCGCACCAGCCGCACGGGCAGCTCGATCTCGACGGTACTGATCGATTCCATGATCCCTCTCCGATGTGCCCCCACGTGAAGATGCCCCCGCGTGATAAAGGAACGCAACAGGCGGTACGGAGCCGCCCCCTCATCGGTTGCGTCTCCGTACCGCCTCGCCTGGACGTGCCGGTTTTCAGCGCTCGAACGCGAGGACCTGGTCGACGTACCAGCGGTCCACCTCGCCGTGGCGGGTGGGCGTCACGTCGAGCCAGCGGCCGTCCACCAGTTGGTGGAGGCGGTGACCGTCCCAGCGGTACCGCGCGTCGTGGTGCCGGACCCACGCGCCGTCACGCCGGTCGTCGACGTGGCGCCAGGTCCCCGGGTGGCCGCGGTGGTCGTCGGAGTGGCGGACGGCCAAGGCGTCGTGACCGTCGTCCCGCTCCTGGTACGCGCCTCGGTCCTGCCCGGTGTGCCCCGGGGTCGCCGCCGAGGCCGCGCCTCCGGCTCCGAGGACGGCCGCGCCCGCGAGGGCCACGGAGGCGGCGACGACGGGGAGTCGCTTGGCGAGGTTCTTCATGGTGATCTCCCTGATACTGCTGAGCTCTGTGAAACCGGAGGGGTCCCTCACGTTCTCTTGCGGCCCAGCGTACCTGAGGGCCCCCTCATGTTCTTTTGCGGTTCGGGTGAAGCTGCTCACAGGCAGTGAGGGCCCCCTCAGCGGAAGCGGACGTCGCGGAGGTCGATCCAGACCATGAGCTGGTCCGGGACGGGACGGCCGTCGGGGGTCCGGCGATGCGCCCGGCGCTTGGTGGGCACCAGTACGCCGTCCGCCTCCACGTAGTCGTGGACGTACTGCGCGGTGGCGAATCCGCCGGCGATGTCGACGTGGTAGTCGTGCCGGCGCAGCAGCCCGTCGGCGCCGAAGTAGAAGTCCTGCCGGGGGCTGTGGCCGGCGATCCCGGGCGGGAAGGACGCGCGCAGCCCTCGCCAGGTCTCGCCGGCCTCCTGCCAGGGGTCGATACCGGTGACGGCGAATCCGGGCATGGTCAGCAGGAAGGGGGTGGTGAGGTAGGTCCACATCGCGTAGCCGTTGAAGTAGGCGCGGTCCAGCGGGTCCCAGGGGGTCTCCAGCGTGTGACCGGCGAAGGACGCGCGCGGATCCTCACGTTCCGCCACCACGCGCCCGTCGAGCTTCTCGATGCGCACCCGCCGGGGAGTGAAGTCGGTTCTCTGGTCGGGGGCGCCGAAGGGCCGGAGCGACGCGCGCTCCTCGTGCAGCCGGACGGTCATCTCGCGCGGTGCCGGATCCTGCGGCAGGCCCTTGACGGCGAAGAGTTCGCCACCGCTGACGAGGGTGGCCCGTGCCTCCGTCAGCCGACCCCAGCGGGCGGCACCGCCGTGGGCTTCGACGGCCTCGTTGAGCAGTTCGTTCATGGACGCCCCGCAGTGGCCTCCGCCGACGGGTCCTGCCGTCGACGCGCCGCTCAGGCCACCCCTGCGGCGGCCTGCTCCGCCTCGTAGCAGATCCCGCACGTCAGTCGCCGGGCGTCAGGCGCCTGGGCGGACACACCCGCGGCACCGGGAACCGGAACCCTGGTGGCATGCAGATGCCCGCTGCACATCCCGGCCTTGCACCGGGCGCATACGGCCACGGCGGGGGTCTGCACCGGTCGCAGCGCGTCAGCGGCGCAGTCGTAGCAGTTCATGGCGGCCGACCTTTCTGGATCTGACCCGACGAGGCGTCACCGGCCGGGCTGGCGCTCGGTGATCTCCTGAAGCACCCAGCCGTTGCCGTCCGGGTCGTTGAAGGTGGCGTAGGAGGCGTAGGAGGTGCGGTCGGGGTGCGGCCCCGGCACGCGCTCCTGCCCGGCGCCGGTGTGCGTGGCGTCGCCGGCCTCGTGGCCGTGGTGGAGGAGTCCTCCGGCGTCGTGGAACACCTCGCTCACCTCGATGCCGCGGTCGACGAGTTCCGCGCGGGCCTGTTCGACGTCCGAGACGATGAGGTACAGGCCCTGGAACGAGCCGGGTTCGGCAGCGATCGTGCCTTTCCCGAAGATGACCGAGCACTGGGAGCCGGGCGGCGTGAGGTGCACCAGCCGGTAGTCCTCGCTGAACGTGTTGTCGACGTCCGTGCGGAACCCCAGCGACTCGTAGAACTCCTTGGACCGGTCGACGTCGGAGACGGGCAGCACGACGACTTCGAACTTCAGGTCCATCTCGATCACCTTCGGGAGCGGGGGGTCCGGGAGTCCGGGATCAGGTGGGTGACGCGGGGACGGGACCGCGCGGGCCGCCGGTCGACGGGTCGCCGCGGCGCGGTCGGCGAGCCGGTTCTCGACGAGACCCTCCAGATCCCCCGTAGTGCCTCGCCACTGCTGAAGGGGCCGGGAACGCGGCCGATGGTCGCCCTGTCAGTGTCTCTCCACCGCCAAAGGGGCGCACTCCGGGGCCCGTCAGCGTGCCGTGCCGCCCGAGGGGTCGCGCTGCCCGCCGCGTCCGGCGCCTTCTCGCTGAAGAGCACCTGTACCAGGAACTCCACCGGGACCGTGATCCGCGCGGCGTCCCCGCCCGAGGCCGAACGACCGGCAGGGGCCGGGTGGCACAGCCCGCTGCGATCCGCTCCCGGAGGCTCCCCACACTTCCGACCCCGGCCGCCGGGAGACCGCGCCCCCGAAGGGCGGCACACCCCCGCCCCTCGGACGCAGGTCAACTCGGCCCCGGACGGACCGGACACCCCCTTGCCCGAGGAGCCGGGTCCGCCCGCACCCACGGGCCTGGACGCGTCCGCACCCAAGGGCCTGGACGCCTCCGCTTCCGAGAGCCTTGGCCCGTCCGCTTCCGAGAGCCTTGGCCCGTCCGCTTCCGAGAGCCTTGGCCCGTCCGCTCCTGAGGAAGAGGAGCCGGACAGCTTCGCCGCCGTGGACCAGCCCTCGTTGATCTCCGACGCGGTCCGGCAGCTCGGCCACGTCGGTGCCGGCCCGGTGGGCTATCGGGGAGTATCGAGCTCGCCGGACGCGGTGAGTGTCATGACGAATTCGTCCAGGTCGGCCCCGAGAGGGGTCTCGCAGTCCCAGACGGCCTCGTACGCGATCTCGACGGGCTCCCCGGCCTGGAGCAGGGGGCGGCAGCCGGTGTGCTCATGGGTGATCTTGGAGCGGGGCAGGAGCGCCGCTCCGAGGCCCATCGCCGCCCACTCGTCCACCGCCCGGAAACTGGCGGCCTCCCCGGGGTACGTGATCAGCGGAAGGTCCTGGTCGCGGAAGAGGTCGGTGGTGAAGGTGGTCAGACCACAGGCGCGCGGTCCGAGGATGTAGGTCGCGTCCGCCACGTCCTTGAGCTCCACCGGGCTGTCGTTTCCGGCCGCGGCGGGGTCGACGACGATCATCGGCTCGCGGGCGATGACGCGGTGCCGGAACGTGGGCAGCCCGGGCACGGCGGGGACGAGGAGGATGTCCAGGCGGCCCGCCTGGAGGTCGCCGCTCAGCGGGCCGAGGTTCGCCTCCCTGAGGATCAGGTCGCGTGGGCGCGTCAGGGTGCGGGCGGCCTGGAAAGCCCGGGCGACCAGCTCGGGACCGATCAGCGGAGACACGCCCATGCGGATCGTCTCCGTGCCCGGGTGGGCCAGCCGTTGGGCCTCGGCGACCAGCTTGTCGAGGGCGTTCAGGACCTGGTCGATGAGCGGCAGGGTCTGCGCGCCGTGCGCGGTCGGACGCACGCCCCGGGGTGAGCGGTCGAAGAGCTTGACACCGAGTTCGTCCTCCAGCCGGGCGACGCCGTTCGACAGCGCCGGCTGGGTCACCCCGTAGGCCCGCGCGGCGGCGCTGAAGGACTTCGTGCGGGAGACGGCCTGGGCGTAGCGCAACGCCTCGATGTTCACGCTGACGATTATCCCCTCGGGGCGCACCCGGGGTCGACCCCCGCGGCGCCCCGCCCCTCAGGCGTCCGACCAGGAGCGGAACAGGGCCGCCTGGCCGTGGAGGGTGCCGTCCGCGTCGACCAGGTCCCACATCGTGACGTCCCTTATCCGGAACCGGTGTCCGGACCTGCTGATACGCACGCCCTGGTAACCGGTGACGTAGTGGTGGAGGGCGACCTGGTGCAGCAGGGCCTCGCGGTCCTCCTGGGCGGCCGGCTCGGCCGAGAGCCGGGAGGGGAGCCCGACGAACGCGTCCCAGTCGTACGCGAAGCACCGCAGGGCGGTCCGGTTCGCGTAGACGAACACGGGGTCGGCGGCGGTGTCGTGGGCCAACAGGCCGAACGGGGCGTCCTCGTAGAGCCACCGGGCGGCCTCCGCGTCGGACGACGCCCGGAGCGACGGCCAGGGATCGGCGCCGACGAGGCGGCGGTGGGTGTCGCGCAGGAGTACGGCGAACCCGGGGTCGCGGCGCGGATCGGGCGGCCGGGGCGGCTCGCTCATCGGCGTAGGCAGGGTCGGCGCGGTCGTCCGGACTCCCGTGTCCCCGCCCCACCGTCTTCGCTCATATGCACCATTCCTCCCGCTTCGTCAGGATAACAACGAGGGTGAAACGGCTCGGCGCTCGCGCTCCGCGGGGCTCCGGCGGCCGAGGCGGCAGCCGCGACCGCGGCACCTACGCTGGAGGTGTGGGCGGCGGTGTCGTGACGCTGTTCCTGTGCGGGGACGTGATGCTCGGGCGCGGCGTCGACCAGATCCTCGTGTACCCCGGCGACCCGGGGCTGCGGGAGGGGTACGTCAAGGACGCCCGCGACTACGTGGCGCTGGCCGAGGCGGTGAACGGCCCGATCCCCGTGCCGGTCGGTCCCGCGTGGCCGTGGGGCGAGGCGCTGCCGTCGCTGGACGCGGCGGCTCCGGACGTCCGGATCGTGAACCTGGAGACGGCCGTGACGAGCGGCGGCACGTTCGCGCCCGGCAAGCAGGTGCACTACCGCATGCACCCGGCCAACCTGCCCGCCCTGAGCGTCGCGCGCCCGGACGTCTGCGTGCTGGCCAACAACCACGTCCTGGACTTCGGCCCGTCCGGCCTGAACGAGACCCTGGACGTGCTCGAAGGCGCCGGTCTGCGGACGGCCGGCGCCGGCCGGGACGCCGAGGAGGCGCGGGCTCCCGCCGTGGTCCCGCTGGACTCCGGCGGGCGCGTCCTGGTCCTCGCCCTGGGCTTCCGCTCCAGCGGCATCCCGCCGGACTGGGCGGCGTCCGGGGAGGGCCGGCCGGGTGTGGCGTACGCCCCCGGCCCCTCACCGGGCGCGGCCCAAGCCCTCGTCCGGTGCGTACGACGGGTCAGGCGCGCCGGTGACCTCGTGGTCGTCTCCGTGCACTGGGGCTCGAACTGGGGCTATCTCGTCCCCCGAGACCAGGTCCGCTTCGCGCACGCCCTGGTGGACGGCGGTGTCGACCTCGTCCACGGTCACTCCTCGCACCACCCCCGCCCCGTGGAGGTCTACCGGGACCGGCTGATCCTCTACGGCTGCGGCGACTTCGTCGACGACTACGAGGGCATCCCCGGCCACGAGGAGTACCGCGACGACCTCCGCCTCGCCCACCTCGCCACGCTGGAGGCCGGCACCGGGCGGCTGACCGGCCTGCGCATGGTGCCGCTGCGGGCCCGGCGGATGCGGCTGGAGGCTGCGCCCCGGCGGGACCGCGGCTGGCTGTGCGGCGTCCTCGACCGGATCAGTCCGGGCGTCCACGTGGACCCGGCCCGCGACGGGACGCTCACGCTGGTGCCATGAGCCGGCGCGGGCCGTCGCGTGCCCCGGGCCGCATGTGAGGACCGGCTTCACCGCGGTTACTCGGGCCCCATGGCTGACATCGACATCAGAAGTAGCGCATTCGACGACCACTCCTTCATCGCGCGCCGCTACGCGTACGAGGGGGAGAACGTCTCGCCCCCGCTGGCGTGGAGCGGCGTCCCGGACGACGCGGCCGAGCTGGTGCTGCTGTGCGAGGACCCCGACGCCCCCTCCGGCACGTTCGCGCACTGGATCGTGGTCGGCATCGATCCCCGTAGCGAGGGAGTCGGCGCGGGCGAGGTCCCGCCCGGCGGCACCGAACTCGTCAACGGCTACGGCGAGCGCGGCTGGGGCGGACCGCATCCCCCGCCGGGCGACGACGCCCACCACTACGTCTTCCGGCTCTACGCCCTGTCGGAGCCGTGCGTGCTCCCCGACGCGCCGAACGCCGCCCAGGTGCACCGGACGCTCGGGGAACGGGAGGTCGCCGACGGGACGTTGGTGGGCCTGTACCGGCGCTGAACGGGATGGTCTTAGACTCGGAGTCCAAGTGCTGGATTTCGAGTCCAATGAGGTGGCCGATGCCCGAACAGGATCCGGAGGGTGAGCGGAACGCGATCCTGGCCGCGCTGGTCCCGGTCGCCGAGGGCATCGCCGCGACCTTCGGGCCGGTGTGCGAGGTGGTGCTGCACGACTACCGGCGGCCGGAGAACTCCGTGGTCGCCGTGGCCGGTTCGCTGACCGGGCGCGCGGTGGGCGGGGCGATGAGCGAGATCGGCATGCGCGTGCTCGCCCGCGGCGACGAGGCCCGCGACGAGCTGAACTACGTCACCCGCACCGGCGCCGGACAACTGCTCAAGTCGTCCACGATGGTGCTGCGCGACTCCACGGGCGCGGTCTTCGGCGCCCTGTGCGTCAACCTCGACGCCGGCGCGGTGCAGCAGGCGCAGGCGCTGCTCGCCGCGCTCGCCGGTACCGGCGAGTCGGTCCAGGCGCCCGTCACCACCTTCGGCAACGACATCGACTCGGTGGTCGACGCCATCCTCGACGCGCACCCGTCGCGCCGCCACCAGAACTGGGCCGGCCTCGGCCGCGCCGAGCGCCTCGCACTCTTCCGCGGCCTCGACGAGCAGGGGGTCTTCGCGGTCCGCCGCGCCGTCGAGCACGTCGCCGGGCGCCTCGGCATCTCCCGTGCCTCCGCGTACAGCTACCTCTCCCAGGCCCGCGCCACCTCAGCCCCCGCCTCCGAAGGAGCCTGCCCGTGACGACCTCCACCCCGCCCGTCACCCTGGACGACGTCCGGGACGCCGCCGTCCGGCTGAAGGGCGTCGCCCACCGCACGCCGGTCCTGCGCTCCCGCGCCCTCGACGCCCGGGTCGGCGCCGAAACGTTCCTGAAGTGCGAGAACTTCCAGCGGGTCGGCGCCTTCAAGTTCCGCGGTGCCTACCACACCGCCTCGCGGCTCTCTCCCGGTCGACTGGCCCGTGGCATCGCCGCCTACTCCTCCGGCAACCACGCCCAGGCCGTCGCCCTCGCCGCCCGTGAGCTCGGTACCACGGCGGTGATCGTGATGCCCGAGGACGCCCCCGCCTCGAAGCGGGCCGCCACCGAGGGATACGGCGCCGAGATCGTCACCTACGACCGCTACACCGGCGACCGGGTCGCCCTCACCGAGGCGCTGGCCGCGGAGCGAGGCCTCACCGTCATCCCGCCGTACGAGCATCCGCACGTGATCGCCGGGCAGGGCACGGCGGCACTCGAACTCCTCGAAGAAGTGGGGGAACTGGACGCGCTGATCGTCCCGGTCGGCGGCGGCGGGCTGATCGCCGGCAGCGCCACCGTGGCCAAGGGGCTGCGTCCCGGTATCCGGGTGATCGGTGTCGAGCCGGAGGCCGGCGACGACACCAAGCGGTCGCTGGAGGCGGGCCGGCGCGTCAGCATCCCGGTGCCGCACACCATCGCGGACGGGCAGGCGCTGCACACACCGGGGGAGTTGACCTTCTCCCTCAACCGGCGGCTGGTCGACGCCGTCACGCTCGTCTCGGACGACGAGATCCGGGCCGCCATGCGCTTCGCCTTCGAGCGGCTGAAGATCGTCGTCGAGCCCAGCGGCGCCACCCCGCTGGCCGCGCTGCTCTCCGGCCGCGTGGAGCGCCTGCCACGCCGGGTCGG
Source organism: Streptomyces sp. NPDC107562 (assembly GCF_055657325.1). Taxonomy (NCBI): domain Bacteria; kingdom Bacillati; phylum Actinomycetota; class Actinomycetes; order Kitasatosporales; family Streptomycetaceae; genus Streptomyces; species Streptomyces sp. NPDC107562. Next base: position 117,770 of record NZ_JBVKBE010000001.1, read on the forward strand.
CGTCATCGTCTCCGGCGGCAACGTCGACGCCGACCGCTTCGCCCGCCTGTGCGCGGGCGCCGCCTGAGCGCTGGGTGGCGGGGCGGGGCCGGGCGGGCGGACGATGAGAGGGAGGGTCCGGCCGTCGCCGGTGCCGCTCACGAACTCCCCGAGCGGGCCGCGCGGACCGGCACCCCGGCCGGAAGGAGGAGCGGTCATGCTAGAGGTGAAGACGATCGACAAGCCGGACGAGCGACGCGACTTCCCGCGTGGCCACCTGGAGGCGGTCCACCTCTCGGGGCTGGACTTCGCCGTGGCCACGTTCGAGCCGGGCTGGCACTGGACGGAGTCCGTCGGACCCCTCGCGGGCACCGACACCTGCCGGATCCACCACAACGGCTATGTCCTCCAGGGCAGGATGCGGCTGCGCATGGACGACGGCGCCGAGCAGGAGGTCGGCCCCGGTGACGTCTTCGTCTGCACGCCCGGGCACGACGCCTGGGTCGTCGGCGACGAGCAGGTCATCCTCTACGACTTCGCGGGCTCCATGGCCCGGGACTACGCGAAGGGCCAGTAGGGCGGACGGGGGCGGCGCGGTGGGCGCACGGACCTCGTGCGCCCGCCGCACCGGCCCTCACACCACCACGACTATCTTCGCGCGGGCGTGCTCCTCCTCCAGGTGCCGTATCGCGAGCGCGGCCTCGGACAGCGGATAGGTGCGCTCGACGACCGGCGTGAGCTGTCCCGACTCGACGAGGTCCCGTAGCGCCGCGAGGTTCTCCTTGGCCGCCTTCGCCGGGAGTTCGAGCAGCCGCTGCCCGACGAACGGCGCCACCAAGCGCCGCCTGAGGAAGAGGGTCATCGGGCCGAGGAGACTGCCGCCCTCGTAGAAGCCGCCGCCGGACAGGACGAGGGTGCCGTCCGGGGTCAGCGCGCGCCGGAGGTCGCCGAGGGACCGGTTGCCCACGAGGTCGAGCACGACGTCGTGGCGCCGTCCGGCGCGGGTGAAGTCCTCCCGTGTGTAGTCGACGACATGGTCCGCGCCGAGCGAGCGGACCAGCTCCGCGTTCCGCGTGCTGCAGACGCCGGTGACCTCCGCGCCGTACGCCTTGGCGATCTGCACGGCGAACGTGCCCACTCCGCCCGACGCGCCGTTGACCAGCACCGTCCCTCCCGCCCGCACCCCGGCCACGTCGCGCAGGCCGACGAGGGCGGTGTTCGCGGCCAGCGGCATCGCGGCGGCCTGCTCGAAGGTGAGGCGGGACGGCTTGCGGTCCACCGCGCCGTCCGCCACGCGGACGAACTCCGCGAAGGCCCCGTCGGCCTCGCCGTACACCTCGTCGCCGGGCGCGAGCCCGCTCACCGCGCCGCCGACGGCCTCCACCACGCCGGCGAAGTCCCGGCCCCGGACGGCCGCCTTCGGCCGGCGCAGCCCGAACGCCGCGCGGGCGATCTTCGGGTCGCCGTGCATGTAGTGCCAGTCGTAGGCGTTGACCGAGGCCGCGCGCACCCGCACCAGCACCTCGCCCGCCCCGGGCACCGGCCGCTCCACCTCCCGGAACTCCAGCGTGTCCCATCCGCCGTACCGGTCCTGGACCACTGCCTTCATGGGTCCCCCCTCCGTTGTGGCGAGCCTAGGGAAACCCGGGGCCGCGCACATCAGGGTCGCACCCGGAACTACTTCCGGGGGACCCAGGACTTGCCCCGGGAAACCGATCGGTTTACAGTCGTCGAGACGGAGGAAACCGATCGGTTTCCCCGTCGCCTCCTGACACCGAGACGGCAAGGACAGACCCATGACCTCCCTCGAAGGCTCCGTCGCCCTGGTCACCGGCGGCAGCCGTGGCATCGGCAAGGCACTGGTGGCGGCCCTGTACGAGCGCGGCGCGAAGAAGGTGTACGCCACCGCCCGCGACCCCCGTACGATCACCCACCCCGACGCCGTGCCGCTCGCCCTGGAGGTGAGCGACTCCGCGTCCGTCGCGGCCGCCGCGGCGCAGGCGCAGGACGTCACGGTCCTGATCAACAACGCGGGAGCCTCGGTGAACGCCAACTTCCTCGACTCGCCGGTGGAGGACGTCCGCCGCGAGTTCGAGACCAACTTCTACGGACCGCTCCTCGTCACCCGAGCCCTCGTCCCGGTCCTGGAGCGCAACGGCGGCGGCCACATCCTCAACTTCCACTCGGTGCTGTCGTGGATCGGCCTCGCGGGGTCCTACAGCGCCTCCAAGGCCGCCTTCTGGTCCCAGACCAACTCTCTGCGCCTGGACCTCAGGCCGCGCGGTATCGAGGTCACCGGCCTGCACGTCGGCTACGTCGACACCGACATGGCGGCCGAGGTCGACGCACCCAAGTCCACGCCCGAGAGCGTCGCGGCCCAGGCCCTCGACGGCATCGAGTCGGGCGCGTTCGAGGTGCTGGCCGACGACATCACCCGTCAGGTCAAGGCGGGCCTGTCGGCCGACCTCGCGGCGCTCTACCCGCAGCTCGCCGCCTGATCAGACCGGCAGCAGCCGGGCGATCAGCCCGCTGAGCTGCCGGGCGTTGCGGCACTCGTGCATCTCGACGAGTGCGGCGTAGGCGGGCGCGGCGGAGTCGCCGGTGCCCCACTGGGAGCGCGGCTCGGGGTTCAGCCAGTGGACGCGGCGCGCCCGCCCGCCGATCCGCCGCAGCGCGGCCACGTTCGGGTCGCTCATGTTCGTCCGGGCGTCGCCGAGGACGAACACCGTCGTGCGCGGGCCGACGGCGTCGCCGTACCGCTCGGCGAACTCGCCGAGCGCGACGCCGTAGTCGCTGCTGCCGTGCCAGCCGGTGAGTGTCGCCTCGGCGCGGATGCGCGCGCTCAGACCCTCCGCGTCGGCGGCGCCGTGCACCAGCAGCCCGGTCACCTCGTCGATCCGGTTGACGAAGGCGAAGACGCGCAGCTTGCTGAACTCGTCGTGCAGCGCCTGCACCAGCAGCATCGTGAAGTCCGAGAAGCCGGACACCGAGCCCGACACGTCGCACAGCAGCACCAGTTCGGGCCGGACCGGACGCCGTCTGCGCAGCACCGGCCGCATCGGCACGCCGCCCGTGGAGAGCGAGCCGCGCAGGGTGCGCCGCAGGTCGATGCTGCCCCGGGCGGCGCGCCGGCGCCGGGCGGCCAGCCGGGTGGCGAGCTTGCGGGCGAGCGGCCGTACGGCCCGGCGGAGTTCCGCCAGCCGGTCCTTGCCGGCGTAGAGGAAGTCGACCCGGTCGGCGGTGGGCGCCACCGCGCGCCGCGCGATCTCGTCCCGGTCACGCCGCTCGGCCACCCGGCGCCGGGCCTCGGCCGCCACCAGGGCGCGGAAGGCGTCGATCCGCCGCCGGATCTCGTCGTCCAGCAACCGGTCCGCGAACCCCGGCGTGCGCGGCCGGCCCCGCACCTCGGCGCGGACCCGGGCGAGCAGGGTCTGCGGGCGGATCCGGTCCAGCGTCTGGTACGCCGACCAGCCGTCGGACCCCGGTGAACTGCCGTACCCGCCGAAGCCGTCGACGGCCTCGATCGCCAGCCGGCCCAGCAGCGCGCCGTCGTCGGCGCTGAGCGCCGCAGCGAGCCGCTCGCGCAGGTCGTCGCGGTCCGCCGTCGCGCCGTCCGGGCCGCCCACGGCGCGCGGGAAGTACAGGTCGAAGACCGGGTCGAACACCGGCCGTTGACCCGTGGTGTGCAGCAGCGACGCGGCCAGCCCCTCGCGCAGCAATTCGCGGTCGGCCAGTCCCAGCGCCTCCACCGCCCGTGCCGCGTCCACGGTCTCGCCGGTGCCGACGCGGATGCCGTGCGCGCGCAGCGCGGCCACGAGGTCCGTCAGCCGGGAGGCGACGTCGGAGGTCATACGGCGTCCAGGTCCAGCTTGGCCGCGGCCTTCAGCACGTCGTCCTGGTGCTTGAGGAGCACGCCGAGGGTGTCGCGCACCACGTCCTCCTCCAGTGTGGCGGCGCCCAGCGCCAGCAGCGTCCGGGCCCAGTCGACGGTCTCGGCGACCGACGGGGCCTTGCGCAGGTCCATCGCGCGCAGCGCGCCCACGACCCGGACCACCGACCCGGCCAGCGCCGCGTCGATGCCCGGCACCTTCAGCCGGACGATCCGGCGCTCCAGCTCCTCGTCCGGGAAGCCGATGTGGAGGAACAGGCAGCGCCGGCGCAGGGCCTCCGACAGCTCTCGGGTGGCGTTCGAGGTGAGGACCACGAAGGGGCGGCGCGTGGCGGTGACCGTGCCCAGCTCCGGGACGGTCACCTGGAAGTCGCTCAGCACCTCCAGCAGCAGTCCCTCGACCTCCACGTCGGCCTTGTCGGTCTCGTCGATCAGCAGCACCTTGGGGTCGTCACCGCGGATGGCGGTGAGCAGGGGCCGCGGCAGGAGGAACTCCTCGCTGAAGATGTCGGTGCGCGCCTCGTCCCACGTCTCGTCGCGGCCCGCGCTGATGCGCAGCAGCTGCTTGGCGTGGTTCCACTCGTACAGGGCCCGGGACTCGTCCACGCCCTCGTAGCACTGGAGCCGTACCAGCCGGGCGCCGGCGACCTGGGCGACGGCCTTGGCGAGCTCCGTCTTGCCGACGCCCGCCGGGCCCTCCACCAGGAGCGGCTTGCCGAGGCGGTCGGCGAGGAAGACGGTCGTGGCGACCGCGGGCGACGCCAGGTAGCCGGTCTCGGCGAGGCGTGCGCTGACATCGTCGACGGAAGTGAACAACCGGGCCTCCGGCGGTGGCGGCGGACGGGATCGGACCCCTATCTAAGCGCTTGTTCAGCGCTTCTGTCACCCCATGGCTCCCGGTCGGCCCCGGCCTGTATACCGATCGGTTTCCACCGCGGCGTCCGCGCGGTAACCTCGCGGTATGGCCACGACAGACAAGGTGTCCCCCCGCGACCGGCTGCTCGACGCCGCCGCCCTGCTGTCCTACCGCGACGGCGTCTCCATCGGCGTGGAGGCTCTGTGCCGGGCGGCCGGGGTGTCGAAGCGGTCGATGTACCAGCTCTTCGACAGCAAGGACGAGATGCTCGCCGCGAGTCTGGAGCGCCGGCTCCCGCGCTACGAGGCACAGCTCCTCCCCGGGGACGAGGACGCCGGGACGCCCCGGGAGCGGATCCTCAGCGTCTTCGCACTGCTGGAGAAGGCCTCCGCGCAGGCCGATTACCACGGCTGCCCCTACCTCGCGGCACTGGTCGAGCTGAAGGACCCCGAACACCCCGCGAGCGTCGTCGCCGCCGCGGCCAAGGAACGACTGAAGAGCTTCTTCCGCACCCAGGGCCGGCAGGGCGGCGCTGCGGATCCCGAACTGCTCGCCCGGCAACTGCTGCTGGTCTTCGACGGAGCGAGCGCCCGCGCCGGAGCACACGTGGAAACCCTCGACGACGGGCTGACGACGGTGACCGCGGGCGCACTCCTCGACGCGGCGGGCGTGCGGTAGCCGTGCGACGGCTGCGAAGGAGCGGCACCGGGGGAGCAGCGTGACACCCTCGGCCGCCAGTCCCGCGCCGAAACCGCAGCGGGCGGCCGCCCGAGGCGCCGCCCGCTCCGGTCCCGTCCCTCATGCCGCGACCGCCACCGCCCCCACCGCCGGTGTCCGCAGCACCCGGCGGGCCGTCAGCAGACTCGTGCCCAGCGTCGCGGACGCCGCGACAGCGAGGACGCCCGCCCAGATGCCGAGCGTCTGTCCCGGCAGCACCTCGTCGGTGCGGACGACGGTGAACGGGATGATCCCGGCCAGCGCCGCAAGGGTGCCGAAGAAGGCGCCCGTGAGCGTCACGACCACCCCCTCGACGGCGACCGTCGCCAGCACCTGCCCCGGCGTCGCCCCCGCGAGGCGCTGCTGCCCGAACTCACGGGTGCGGTAGGTGGTCGCCGCGTACAGCGAGTTGACCAGCATCACGCAGACGAACACCACGACGATGCCGACGACCGTGTAGTTGAGCGTCTGAAGGTTCTTCGCGTCGACCGACTTCACGAGCCCCGAGGCCTCGATCGCCTCGCTCTCCACGGCCTGCATGGTCAGGGTCGCCGTGGACACCGCGGTGAAAAGGATCAGCGACACCAGGGTCCCGGCGAGCCGCGCGGCGCGTTCGCGCAGATTGCGCACCGCCAGCCAGCCGCTCGCACCGCGCGGCGACAGCCCACCCAGCACGAACCTCAGCAGCCGCGGCGACAGCGACGCGAACCCGACCGACAGCAGGATCGCCCCCTGGGCGCACGGTGCCATCAACACCTCGTCGGTCGCCGAGAAGGCGAACGCCGACGTCACCGACGCGGCACCGGCCAGCAGAGCGCCGTACGCGAGGAACGTCCGCGCCCGGCCCCGCGGTTCCCGCCGCCCGGTGGCCCGCCGTACCGCGAGGAGGGCCGCGCCCGCCGCCGCGAGCAGCGTGGCGCCGACGCCCGAGGACAGGGCGACCGGCCCGAAGGCGGCGTCGACCGACTCGGCGACCTGACCGCTGCTGCGGAACATCTCCAGCAGCGCCCGCCCGCCCAGCACCGCCGGGCCGATCGCCAGGGCGGCACCTGCCAGGGCGACGGCCACCGCCTCACCGACCACCATGCGCCGCAGCTGCGCCGGGGTCGCCCCCGAGCAGCGCAGCAGTTCCAGCTCGGCGGTCCGCCGGCGCACGTCGACCGTCAGGGTGGAGGCGACCGCGAAGAAGACGAGCAGCGCACCGTATCCGCCGACCACGCTCGCCGAGACGGTCAGCGTCTCGGCACTCACCGGGTCCACGCCCGGCCCCGCGGCCGTGTCGTGCAGTGAGTGGAAGGTCATGATGACCGCCGCGCCCAGGAACGCCGCCAGCAGCGTCGCGAGGAACCGCCCGGGACGGTGCCGGATCGACCGCATCGCCAGTACGAACATCGCTCACACCCCCACCGCGACGTCGTCGCCCAGGTGCGCCATCCGCTCGGCGACCGCGTCCGGCGTCGGCACGTCCAGCCGTCCGGCGAGCCGGCCGTCGGCCAGGAACAGCACCGAGTCGGCGTAGGAGGCGGCGACCGGGTCGTGGGTCACCATCACCACGGTCCGGCCGTGCACCCGCACCGCGTCCCGCAACAGCCGCAGCACCTCCCGGGCACTGCGGGAGTCCAGCGCGCCTGTCGGCTCGTCCGCGAAGATCACCCGAGGTTCCGTCACCAGCGCGCGGGCGATCGCGACCCGCTGGCGCTGACCGCCCGACAGCTGGGCGGGCCGGTGCCCGAGCCGGTCGCCCAGCCCCACCGCCGTCAGCACCTCCTGGGCCCGCCGGCGGTCCACCCGCCGCCCGGCCAGCCGCAGCGGCAGCACCGTGTTCTGCGCGACGGTGAGCGTGTCGAGCAGGTTGTACTGCTGGAAGACGAAACCGACCCGCGCGCGCCGGAACCTCGTCAGCTCGGCCTCCGTCCTGCCGGTCATCTCGGTGCCGTCCACCTGCACGATGCCGCTGTCCGGCAGATCGAGCCCGGCCGCGCACTGCAGCAGCGTGGACTTGCCCGAACCCGACGGACCCATCACCGCCGTGAACGTGCCGCGCGCCAGCGTGAGCGTCACACCGTCCAGCGCGGTCACCGCGCCCTCACCGCTGCCGTAGGACCTGGTCACCTTGACCAGTCGCAGCGCCTGTGCGGCGGCCCCGGTGCCGGGTCCCTGTCGTGAACCGGTGCGAAACATCGTCGTCCCCCTCCCTGCGGCACTCCCTGTGCCTCGTCCACGACGCTACGGGCGGCTCCGGCCGGGCACACGGGGCGCAGAACCCGTATCGCGGGGTGTACCCGGCGACACCCCGGACGGGTCACCAGAACGAGGCGACCCGGCGGGCCGCCCGATGCAATGGACGGGTGACCGCGCCCCCGGACGACTGCCTCGCGCGCAACGAGTGGATCTGCGGCGACTATCTGAGCACCCGCCGCGAGATCCTCCTCGACGCCGTGGGCCAGCACCTCCAGCTGACGTCCGTCTCGGTGCTGATCGGTCTCGCCCTCGCCCTGCCGCTCGCGGTGCTGGCCCGCCGCTGGGGCTGGGCGGCAGGTCCCGTGCTCGGTGTGACGACGATCCTCTACACCATCCCGTCGCTGGCGATGTTCTCGCTGCTGCTGCCCGCGTACGGGCTCTCCGCGACCCTCGTGATCGCCGGGCTGGTCCTCTACTCGCTGACCCTGCTGGTGCGCAACATCCTCGCCGGGCTGCGCGCCGTCCCCGAGGAGACCCGGCAGGCCGCCCGCGGCATGGGCTACGGACCGGTCCGCCTCCTGCTCACCGTCGAGCTGCCGCTCGCCCTGCCGGCCGCCATGGCCGGGCTGCGCATCGCCACCGTGTCCGCGGTCTCGCTGGTGACGGTGGGCGCCATCGTCGGCTTCGGCGGGCTCGGCAACCTGATCTACGCGGGCATGAACACGTTCTTCAAGGCGCAGGTGCTGACGGCGTCCGTCCTGTGCGTCGTCATCGCGGTCGCGGCCGACCTGCTCCTGCTGGGCGTCCAGCGGCTGATCACCCCCTGGACGAGGGCCCGCACGTGAACACGCTCACCGAGACCTGGGACTGGCTCACCGACCCCGCGCACTGGTCGGGCGCCGACGGCATCTGGCAGCGACTGCTCCAGCATCTCGTGCTCACGGTGGTCTGCCTGGTCGTCAGCTGCCTGATCGCCCTGCCCGTCGCGGTGGTCCTCGGCCACCTCGGCAGGGGCGGGGCGCTCGCCGTCAACATCTCCAACGTCGGCCGCGCCGTCCCCACCTTCGCGGTGCTGGTTCTCCTGCTGCTGACGCCCGTCGGCGCCTGGGGCGAGGGCCCCACCGTCGTCGCCCTGGTGCTGTTCGCCGTGCCTCCCCTCCTGACCAACGCCTACGTCGGCATGCGCGAGGTCGACCGCGGCACCGTGCAGGCGGCGCGCGGCATGGGCATGACGGGCCGCCAGGTGATGCTCCAGGTCGAACTGCCCCTGGCGTCCCCGCTGATCCTGAACGGCATGCGCATCGCCGCCGTCCAGCTCGTCGCGACCGCCACCATCGCAGCCCTCGCGGGCGGGGGCGGCCTGGGCCGCATCATCACCGCCGGGTTCAACCTCGCCAGTACCCCGATGGTGGTGGCCGGAGCGGTGCTGGTCGCCGCGTTCGCCCTGGTCGTCGAGGGCCTCTTCGAGATCGCCGAGCGTCTCGCACCGGCGTGGGCCAGGGGCACGCCGTGAACCGCCGCGCCCCGTCGGTGGCCGCCCTGCTGCTCCTGGCGACCGCCTGCTCCACCGGCCCCTCCCTGGAGAGCCAGGGCGAGGTCACCGCCTCGCCCGGGGACAGCCACCATCTGACCGTCGGCTCGGCGGGATTCACCGAGAGCGACCTGCTCGCCCAGATGTACGCCCTGCTCCTGGACCAGGCCGGCTACCGGACCTCCCTGATCACCGTCGCCAACCGCGAGCTGTACGAACCCGCCCTGGAATCGGGCCAGATCGACGTCGTACCGGAGTACGCGGCCACCTTCGCCGACTGGCTCAACGCCAAGACCAACGGCCCCGACGCGCCGCCGGTCGGCTCACCCGACCTCGACGCCACCATGAAGGCACTGCGCGCCCTGGCGACACCGCGCGGCCTCACCGTCCTCGCCCCCGGCCGGGCGGTCGACCAGAACGCCTTCGCGGTGAGCGCCTCGTACGCACGTCGGCACCACCTCAAGACCCTCAGCGACCTCGGCAGGTCCGGCCTGAAGGTACGGCTCGCGGCCGGCGACGAGTGCGTGCAGCGGCCCTACTGCGCCCCCGGCCTGCGCAAGGTCTACGGCATCGACATCGTCGCCGTCGACCCCAAGGGCGTCGGCACCACGCAGGCCAAGAGGGCGGTGCAGAGCGGCCATGACCAGATGGTCCTCACCACCACGACGGACGCCACCCTCGACGAGTTCGGCCTGGTGCTCCTCGCCGACGACAGACACCTCCAGAACGCCGACTACGTCGTCCCGGTCGTCAACCGCGCCCGCGCCGGCGCCCCCCGCGTCGCCAAGGCCCTCGACAAGCTCAACGCCGTCCTCACCACGGCCGACCTCGCCGCCATGAACCAGCAGGTGGACAGCTGGCGCCGGCTGACCACGGACGTGGCCCGGACCTATCTGGAGGACAAGGGCCTGCTGAAGTGACACCGCCTCACGCGTCCGCCACCGAGTCGAAGTCCACCTCTTCCCGCGGCACGCCCTGGGCGTCCGCGTCCACCGAGCGGCGCAGGGCCTCGTGGAGCTTGGCCGGGGTGAGGACGCCGAGGAACCGGGAGCCTTCGAGCACCGCGACCCAGCCGGCGTCGTGCTGGAGCATGACGCCGAAGGCCTGTTTCAGCGGGGCCCCCACCGGGACCCAGGCGTTCATGCGGTGGGCGAGGTCCCCGACGGAGGCGCTGGTGCCGAGTTCGTCGAGCCCCACCCAGCCGTGCAGGTCCCCGCGCGCGTCCAGGACCACCGCCCACCGGGCGCCCTGGGCGCGCAGCCGCCGCGCCGCGCCGTCGGACGGCTCGTCGAGGCGGGCGACGGGCGGCTGTTCCAGGTCGCCGCGCTCGATCGCGGTCACCGACAGCCGCTTGAGCCCCCGGTCGGCGCCGACGAACTCGGCGACGTAGGGGGTCGCCGGCGTGCCCAGCACCGTCCCGGGCGTGTCGAACTGCTCGATCCGCCCCTGCCCGTAGACGGCGATCCGGTCGCCGAGCCGGACCGCCTCCTCGATGTCGTGCGTCACCATCAGCACCGTCTTGCGCACCGCCGCCTGCATCCGCAGGAACTCGTCCTGCAACTGCTCGCGCACCACCGGGTCGACCGCCCCGAACGGCTCGTCCATCAGCAGCACCGGCGGATCGGCTGCCAGCGCCCGCGCCACCCCGACCCGCTGGCGCTGACCGCCCGACAGCTGGTGCGGGTAGCGCGGCCCGTACGTCTTCGGGTCCAGACCCACCAGGTCGAGCAACTCCGCCGCCCGGGTCCGCGCCTTCGCACGCTTCCAGCCGACCAGCGAGGGCACCGTCGCCGTGTTGTCGAGGACGGTGCGGTGCGGGAAGAGGCCGACCTGCTGGATGACGTAGCCGATGCGCCGCCGCAGGCGGACCGGATCGACCGCGGCGATGTCCTCGCCGGCCACCAGGATCCGGCCCGCGGTCGGCTCGATCAGCCGGTTGACCATCATCATGGTCGTCGTCTTGCCGCAGCCCGAGGGCCCCACGAGCGTGACGAGCTCCCCCTCGGCCACCTCGAAGGAGAGCGCGTCCACCGCGGTCGTACCGTCCGGGTACCGCTTGGTGACCTGCTCGAACCGGATCATCACCTCACGCTAGCCGCGGCGCCGCGACCGCGCTCCTTCGTGCGGCCCGGCACCTGCCGAACGGCTGAGTCCCTCGCGTGGCGGTCTCCTGCCCCTACGAGGTGACCTCGGCGCTCGGCCGTTCGCCCACCAGCACGACCTCCAGGGTGCGCGGACCGTGCACCCCCTCGACCCGGTCCAGCTCGATGTCGCTGGTCGCCGACGGACCGGAGATCCAGGTCAGCGGACGGGCCGGGTCGAGGCGTTCGAGGGCCTGCGGGACGGAGGCCACCACCTGGTCCGGAACGCGTACGACACAGATGTGGTGGTCCGGGACGAGCGTGATGCGGCGCCTGCCCTGGTCGGGGCCGCCGTCCAGGACGAGGGTGCCGGTCTCGGCGATGGCGAGCGCGCAGCCGGTGACCACGCTGTCGATCCGGTCCAGCTCGTCAGGGGTGCTCCCGCTCCGGTCCGGGATCAGCTCGGCCTCGGCCGCCGCGAGCCACGACGGGTCCAGACCCGGCGGCACCAGCACCGTCTTCGCGCCGCGCGCGGCCAGCAGCCCGGCGAGCGTCGCGGCAAGGTCGGCCGCCGCGCAGCGGTGCACGATCGCCCGGTAGTCCGCCAGGTTCTCGGCCAGCAGATCCGCCCGCCGCGCGCCATCGAGTCCGCCGTGCTCGCGCAGGTAGTCCCGGACGACCGCCCGCTCGTACGGCGCGTCGTCCTCGGGCACGTCCGCGAGCGCGCGCCGCACCCGGCCCAGGATCCGGTCCCTGCTGCTCACTTCGCGCCGTCCTTTCCCCCGTGGGTGCGCTGCCACCAGTCCCGGAAGGGCTCCGGCGGCACCGGGGGCAGGGCCCGGGTGTCGCTCCATGCCCGGCCGGGCCCCGGCAGGGTGCGCGGGTGGAAGCGCCGGGTGCGCGAGGCCAGCCGCTGGCCGGTGCGCACGGCGCCGGGGTGGGCGAACGCCCAGCCGGCCGCCCGCATGGCCGCCCGCTCGGCGGCATGCCCCTTGGCCGGCTTCAGCACGACCTTGTTGCCGCCGCGGACCACCGGGCCGCCCGCCACGACCCGCTCCCGCAGATGCACCAGCACCTCGGGGATGTCGATGGCCACCGGGCAGACGTCGTAGCAGGCCCCGCACAGCGAGGACGCGTACGGCAGCGAGGCGTCGATCTCGCTGTCCGTGCCGCGCAGCTGGGGGCTGAGGATGGCGCCGATGGGGCCCGGGTAGACCGAGCCGTACGCGTGACCCCCCGCCCGCTCGTAGACCGGGCACACGTTCAGGCACGCCGAGCAGCGGATGCAGCGCAGGGCCTGGCGTCCGACCTCGTCGGCGAGGGTGTCGGTCCTTCCGTTGTCGAGCAGCACCAGGTGGAAGGCGCGCGGCCCGTCCCCGTCCGTCGTGCCGGTCCACGTGCTCGTGTACGGGTTCATGCGCTCGGCCGTCGAGGAACGGGGCAGCGTCTGCAGGAACACCTCCAGGTCCCGCCAGGTCGGCACCAGCTTCTCGATGCCGACGACCGAGATCAGCGTCTCGGGGAGGGTGAGGCACATCCGCCCGTTGCCCTCCGACTCGACGACCACCAGCGTGCCCGTCTCGGCGACCATGAAGTTGGCGCCGGAGACGCCGACCTTGGCGCGCAAGAACTTCTCCCGCAGGTGCAGCCGGGCGGCCTCGGCCAGTTCCGCGGGCGTGTCGCTGAGACCGGCGGGCGCCGGGCGCCCCCACTCGGCCATCTCGTGAGTGAAGATGTCCCGGATCTCACCGCGGTTGCGGTGGATCGCCGGGACCAGGATGTGCGAGGGCCGGTCCTTGCCCAACTGCACGATCAGCTCGGCGAGATCGGTCTCGTACGCCCGGATGCCCTCCGCCTCCAGCGCCTCGTTGAGCCCGATCTCCTGCGTGGCCATCGACTTGACCTTGACGACCTCGCTCTCGCCGGTCTCCTTGACCAGGCCGGCGACGATCCGGTTGGCCTCGTCGGCGTCGACGGCCCAGTGGACGGTGCCGCCCGCCGCCGTCACCGACTCCTCCAACTGCACCAGGTACCGGTCGAGGTGACGGAGCGTGTGGTCCTTGATCTGCCGTCCCGCCTCGCGCAGCCGCGCCCAGTCCGAGACCTCGGAGACCGCCTTCTCGCGTTTGGCGCGGATGGTGTGCGTGGCGTGCCGCAGGTTGCCGCGCAGGGTGGCATCGCGCACCGCCTCGCGCGCCGCCGCCGGAAAGGCCGGCATCCCGACAAAGGTTCCGCTCACAGTGCCGGTTCCTCCTCCGTGCTCGCCAGGATCTCCGCGAGGTGCACCGGTCGCATCCCCGTGCCGAGCCGGGTCATCGTGCCGCCCAGGTGCAGCAGACAGGAGTTGTCCGACGCGCACAGCACCTCGGCGCCCGTGGACTCGGCGTTGCGCACCTTGTCGGCACCCATCGCCGCCGACACGTCGGCGTTCTTCAGCGCGAACGTGCCCCCGAACCCGCAGCACTCCTGCGCGCCGGGCAACTCGGCCAGCTCCAGTCCCTTCACCGCCGCCAGCAGCCGCTGCGGCCGGTCGCCCAGCCGCAGCCCACGCAGCCCGTGGCAGCTGGGGTGGTACGTCACCCGGTGCGGGTAGTACGCGCCGACGTCCGTCACCCCCAGCACGTCCACCAGGAACTCGGTGAGTTCGTACGTCTTCGGCACCACCGGTGCCAGCGCGGTCGCCAGCGTGCTGCCCCGTCCCTCGGCCCGGGCCCGCGCGCCCATCCGGGGATACAGTTCCCGCACCATCGCCCCGCACGACCCGGACGGCGTCACGATCGCGTCGTACTCCCCGAAGACATCGGAGAAATGCCGGGCCAGCGGCTCCGCCTCACGCCGGTAGCCGGTGTTGTAGTGGGCCTGCCCGCAGCAGGTCTGCGCCATCGGGAAGTCGACCTCGACGCCCAGTCTGGTCAGGAGTTTCACCACGGCGCGCCCCGTGTCCGGATAGAGCGTGTCGTTGACGCAGGTCAGGAACAGGGCGACACGCATCGCGGCTCCTTGGGGTAGATCATCCGATGAGTGCAGGGTAGTGCGGAGGCGCGGTCCGGGCGAGACCCCTCTCACGCTCCGGCGAGCCCGGCAGCGGCGGCACGCCAGGCTGCCGTGCCGCCCCGCGGCGCGTAGCGGGTGAGCGGCTGGGTGCGGGCCAGCAGCCGGCGCATGTCCGAGCGGTCGCCGACGAGCCCGTGGGCCCGCGCCTGCACCAGCACGTTGCCGAGGGCCGCCGCCTCCGCCGGGCCCGCCACCACCGGCAGCCCGCAGGCGTCGGCGGTCAGCTGGCACAGCAGCGCGTTGCGCACCCCGCCGCCCACCACGTGGACGACGTCCACGGCGTGCCCGGACAGCCGCTGGGCGTCCTCCACCGCCCGCCGGTGGGCGAGGGCGAGCGAGTCGAGGATGCAGCGCGTGATCTCGGCCGGCGTGCCGGGCACCGGCTGCCCCGAGGCACGGCACGCCTCGGCGATCCGCTCCGGCATCCGCCCGGGCGCGAGAAACGCCTGGTCCCCGGCGTCCACCACCGACCGCAGCCCCGGCACGGCGGCCGCGGCCCGCAGCAACTCGGCGAGATCGGGCTCGCCCCAGACCCGCAGGCACTCCTGGAGCAGCCACAGACCCATGATGTTGCGCAGATGACGGACCGTGCCGTCCAGCCCCAGCTCGTTGGTGAAGTTCGCGGCCCGGCTCTCCTCCGTCAGCACCGGCGCGTCCAGTTCCAGCCCCACCAGGGACCAGGTGCCGGTGCAGATGTACGCGAAGCGCTCCCCGGACGCGGGCACGGCGGCCACCGCGGACGCCGTGTCGTGCGAGGCGACCGTGGTCACCGCGACGGGACCGTCGAGCCCCGTCTCCTCCAGCACCTCGGGGCGCAGCACCCCTGCCGGGTCGCCGGGGCGCCGCAGCGGAGCGAACAGGCTCAGGTCGACGCCGAGCCGCGCGGCCACCTCCCGCGACCAGTCCCGCGTCCTCGGATCGACGAGCTGGGTGGTCGAGGCGTTGGTGAGCTCGGTGCCCTGCTCCCCGGTGAGCCAGTACGACAGCAGGTCGGGGATGAGCAGCACGCGTCCGGCCCGGTCCAGATGACCGGCGGACCGGGCGGCCACCAGCTGGTACAGCGTGTTGAAGGGGGCGTACTGCACGCCGGTCGCGGCGTACAGCTCGGCGGCCGGCATGCGCGCCCACACCCGCTCGGCGACGCCCTCGGTGCGCCCGTCGCGGTAGTGCACCGGATTGCCGAGCAGCGCCCCGCCGGCGTCCAGCAGACCGTGGTCCACGGCCCAGCTGTCGATGCCGACGGAGTCCACCGGGCCCGCCGCCCGCAGCCCGTCGAGGACACCGGCGTACAGCCGAAGCACGTCCCAGCGCAGCCCCTCCGGGACCCGCACCGGCCGGTTGGGGAAGCGGTGCGCCTCGGTCAGCTCCAGCTCGTGCCGCCCGACGCGGCCGACCATGACACGTCCGCTGGAGGCACCGAGATCGACCGCGGCGTACGACCGCACGGCGCCGCTCACCGCAGGAACGCGGCGGCCACGCCGGCGTCGACCGGGACGTGCAGTCCCGTGGTGTGCGTCAGCTCCCCGCCGGTCAGCGCGAACACGGCCGCCGCCACATGCTCGGGCAGCACCTCGCGCTTGAGGAGCGTCCGCTGCGCGTAGAACTCCCCGAGCTTCTCCTCGGGCACGCCGTAGACCGCCGCCCGCTGTGCTCCCCAGCCGCCCGCGAAGATCCCCGAGCCGCGCACGACGCCGTCCGGGTTGACGCCGTTGACCCGGATCCCGTGCTCACCCAGCTCGGCGGCCAGCAGCCGGACCTGATGCGCCTGGTCGGCCTTGGTGGCGGAATAGGCGATGTTGTTCGGCCCGGCGAACACGGCGTTCTTGGAGGCGATGTAGACGATGTCACCGCCCAGACCCTGAGCGGTCATCACCCGCGCCGCCTCCCGGGAGACCAGGAAGGAGCCGCGCGCCATGATGTCGTGCTGGAGGTCCCAGTCCCGCACCGACGTCTCCAGCAGCGGCTTGGAGATGGAGATGCCCGCGTTGTTCACGACCAGGTCGACACCGCCGAAGGCGAGCAGCGCGGCCCGGAACGCCTCGGCGATCTGCTCCTCGGAGGTCACGTCGACGGTCACGGCGACCGCCTGGTCGGGGCCGCCCAGTTCCTCGGCGACCCGCGCGGCGCCCGCGGCGTCGAGATCGGCCACCACCACACACGCGCCCTCGGCCACCAGCCGGTGCGCGATCGCCCGGCCGATCCCGCTGCCCGCGCCGGTCACCAGCGCCACCCGCGTCGCGAGCGCCCGGGGCTTCGGCATCCGGCGGAGCTTGGCCTCCTCCAGAGCCCAGTACTCGATCCGGAACTTCTCCGCCTCCTCGATCGGCGCGTACGAGGACACGGACTCCGCGCCGCGCATCACGTTGACGGCGTTGACGTAGAACTCGCCGGCGACCCGGGCCGTCTGCTTGTCCTTGCCGAAGCTGAACATGCCGACCCCCGGCACCAGGACGACGGCGGGGTCGGCGCCGCGCATGGCGGGGGAGTCGGGCAGGGCGTGCCGGGCGTAGTAGGCGGCGTACTCCTCCCGGTAGGCGGCGTGCAGTTCCCGCAGCCGTGCGACGGCCTCGTCCAGCGGCGCGGTCGGCGGCAGGTCGAGGACCAGGGGCCGGACCTTGGTGCGCAGGAAGTGGTCGGGGCAGGAGGTGCCGAGCGCGGCGAGCCTCGGGTGCTCGGCGCGCGCGAGGAAGTCGAGCACGACGTCGGAGTCGTCGAAGTGCCCCACCTGCGGCCGGTCCTGCGAGGCGACGGCGCGGACGTACGGCGCCAGCGCGGCCGCCCGCTCCCGCCGCGCGTCCTCGGGCAGCGCCTCGTACCCCTCGACGACCGGGCCGAACGGCTCGGGCCTGCCCCGCTCGGCGAGGAACGCCTCCGCGGTCCGGATGATGTACAGCGAGTTGCGCTCGCACTCCTCGGCGGTGTCGCCCCAGGCGGTGATGCCGTGCCCGCCCAGGATCACGCCGACCGCCCGGGGGTGGTCCGCCTTGACGGCGGCGATGTCCAGGCCGAGCTGGAACCCGGGCCGTCGCCACGGCACCCACACCACGCTGTCCCCGAAACACTCGGCGGTCAGCTTCTCGCCGTCCGCCGCGCAGGCCAGCGCGATCCCGGAGTCGGGGTGCAGGTGATCGACGTGCGCGCAGTCCACGAGCCCGTGCATCGCCGTGTCGATGGAGGGCGCGGCGCCCCCCTTGCCGTGCAGGCAGTAGTCGAACGCAAGGACCATCTCGTCCTCCCGCTCGACCCCGGGATACACCTCGACGAGCGCGAGGAGCCGGTCCAGGCGCAGCACCGCCAGCCCGGACTCGGTGAGCGTCCCGAGATCGCCCCCGGAACCCTTCACCCACATCAATTCCACCTCACCCCCGGTCACGGGATCGGTCGCGGTGCCTTTGGCGGACGCGTTGCCCCCGGCGAAGTTGGTGTTGCGGGGGTCGGAGCCGAGCCGGTGGGAGCGGGCGAGCAGGGCGGCGGCCTCGGGGTGGGTCGACATGGATGTCCGGTCCTTTCAGGAAGAGGTGCGGGTGTCGTGCCTTCGAGGGGCGCGGGGAACTGCGCGACCGGCCACACACGGCCCGCACCCCGCGAGGAACAGCACCGGGCGGACGCTCACGCGCCCCATCCGGCCTGCTGTCCGCCGACGCGCTCGGCGACGATCTTCTCGGCCCACCCGGACCGGGCGTACGCGGCCTGCGGATCGGCGTCGAGTCCCATCTCCTGCCGCACCTCACGGAGCAGCGGCCGCACATCCGTGTTGTAGGCGTCCATCAGCACGGCGTTGGCCCCGAGCACGTCCCCGGCCCGCTGCGCGGCCGTCAGCGCGTCCCGGTCGACCAGCAGCGCCTTCGCCGTGGCCTCCTGCACGTTCATCACCGAGCGGATGATCGCCGGGATCTTCGCCTCGATGTTGTGACACTGGTCGAGCATGAACGCGACGCCGGACCCGGCGTCGATCCCGCCCCCGCGCACGACCTCGTACATGATCCGGAACAGCTGGAACGGGTCCGCCGCCCCCACCATCAGGTCGTCGTCCGCGTAGAAGCGGGAGTTGAAGTCGAAGCCCCCGAGCCGCCCCTCGCGCAGCAGCGTCGCCACGATGAACTCGATGTTGGTCCCGGGCGCGTGATGCCCGGTGTCGACCACGACCTGCGCCTTCGGCCCGAGCTTGAGGCAGTGCGCGTACGCCGTCCCCCAGTCCGGCACGTCCGTCGTGTAGAAGGCGGGCTCGAAGAGCTTGTACTCCAGCAGCATCCGCTGCTCCTCGCCGAGGCGCCCGTACACCTCGGCGAGCCCCTCCGCGAGCCGGTCCTGCCGCTCGCGCACATCGTCCTGTCCCGGGTAGTTCGTCCCGTCGGCGAACCACAGCTTCAGATCCCGTGACCCGGTGGCGTCCATGATGTCGACGCACTCCAGCAGGTGATCGACGGCCTTGCGCCGCACCTTGGCGTCCGGGTGGCAGATGCTGCCGAGCCGGTAGTCGTCGTCCTGGAAGGTGTTGGAGTTGATCGCGCCCAGCCGCACCCCGCGCTCCTCGGCGTGCTGCGCGAGCGCCGCGTAGTCCTCGACCCGGTCCCACGGGATGTGCAGGGCGACGGTGGGGGCGACACCGGTGAACTCGTGCACCTTCGCCGCGTCGTCCAGTTTCTCGCGCGGATCGCGGGGCACGCCCTGCTGGGCGAAGACCTTGAACCGGGTCCCCGAGTTGCCGTACGCCCACGACGGCGTCTCGACTGCCTGGGTCCTGAGCGCGGCCTTCACCGCGGCGAGATCGCTCACTGCTGGGCTCCTGTTGCTTCACGGCGTGATGAAACGATTCAGACCCGCAAGCTATGAGCCCTTCACGGGGGTGTCAAGCGGTCAGGGCGACCCTGTTTCCGTGAATTCTTGCTGGCCCTCGGCCATCAAAAACTTTTCGCCACCCACCCATTGACGTGACGCTCTCGGCCCGCCTAACGTCCCGGCAATCCAGTTGAAACCTTTCACGACATGGTCCGGGCCGCCTCGCCGTCCGCGCGCCGCGTCGTCGAGGAGCCCCTCATGACCCACCCGTCCGACACGGGGCCGGCCCCGGTAGTGGCGCTCAAGGGCATCTCCAAGTCCTTCGGCGCGGTCCGCGCCCTGCGGGACGTGTCCCTGGAGCTGTACCCCGGAGAGGTGCACGCCCTCGCCGGTGAGAACGGCGCGGGCAAGTCGACCCTCATCAAGACGCTCGCCGGGGTGCACCGGCCGGACGCCGGCCAGGTGCTGCTCGACGGCGAGCCCGTCGTCCTGCACGGCCCCGGCGACGCCCGTGACGCCGGTATCGCCGTGATCTACCAGGAACCCACGCTCTTTCCCGACCTGTCGATCGCCGAGAACATCTTCATGGGCCGCCGGCCCCGGCGCTCGCTCGGCCGCATCGACCACAAGGCGGTCCACGCGGCGACGCTGGACCTGATGCGGCGTCTGGGCGTCGCACTCGACCCCGACCGCCCGGCCCGCGGACTGTCCATCGCCGACCAGCAGATCGTGGAGATCGCCAAGGCGCTCTCCTTCGACGCCCGCGTGCTGGTCATGGACGAGCCGACGGCCGCGCTCACCGGCAGTGAGGTGGCCCGCCTCTTCGGCGTCGTGCGCACGCTCCAGGAGCAGGGCGCCGCGATCCTGTTCATCTCGCACCGCCTGGAGGAGATCTTCCGGATCGCGCGCCGGGTCACCACCCTGCGCGACGGGGCCTGGATCGCCTCCGAGCCCCTCGACGGCATGACCGAGGACGACCTGGTGCGCCGGATGGTCGGCCGCGACCTCGACGAGCTCTACCCCAAGCAGGACGTCCGCCCCGGCGAGGTCGCCCTGAGCGTGCGCAGGCTGACCCGCGAGGGAGTCTTCACCGACGTCTCCTTCGAGGTGCGCAGCGGCGAGATCGTCGGACTCGCGGGCCTTGTCGGCGCCGGGCGCACCGAGGTCGCGCGGACCGTCTTCGGCATCGACCGCCGTGACGCCGGCGAGGTCGAGGTGGACGGGCGGGCGCTGCTCAACGGCGCCCCTTCCGCCGCGATGGCCGCCGGACTCGCCCTCGTTCCCGAGGACCGGCGCGCCCAGGGCCTGGTGATGGGCATGTCCATCGAGCGCAACATCGGCCTGACCGGTCTGCGCACCACCGTCAGGGCCGGCCTGATGGACCGCGGCGCCGAACGCAGCCGCTCGCTCGACTGGGCCGTCCGGCTCCAGGTCAAGTACGCCCGGATCGCGGACGCCGTCGCCACGCTGTCCGGCGGCAACCAGCAGAAGGTCGTCCTCGCCAAATGGCTCGCGACCCGGCCGAAGGTGCTGATCGTCGACGAGCCGACCCGTGGCATCGACGTCGGCACCAAGGCGGAGGTGCACCGGCTGCTGTCCCAACTGGCGGCCGACGGCGTGGCCGTGCTGATGATCTCCTCCGACCTGCCCGAGATCCTCGGCATGGCCGACCGCGTGCTGGTGATGCACGAGGGCCGGCTCACCGCCGAGATCCCCCGCGCGCAGGCCACCGAGGAGAGCGTGATGGCCGCGGCGACCGGGAGGGCCGCGTGAGCGAGGCACGCGCGGCGGCCGGCCGCCGCACCACCACGACGCCCGTCCCCGCCCGCCACCCGGGCGAAGAAACGAACAGGAGGGGCACCGCATGACGGTGACCACCCCGCCGCCGGCCCCCGTCGCCGAGGTGCCGAGGTCGAGCGGCACCCGCCTGGTCGACCGCGTCTTCAAGATGCGCGAACTCGCCATCCTCGTGGTCTTCCTGGTGATGATCGCCGTCACCCAGGCGGGCAACAGCGCGTTCCTGTCCGAGCAGGGCGTCAAGGACCTGCTGCTCAACGCGACGATCCTGGTCCTGGTCGCCACCGGTCAGTCCCTCGTCGTCATCACCCGCAACGTCGACCTGTCCGTCGGCTCCACGCTCGGCATCAGCGCCTTCGCCGCCGGCACCTACCTCCAGGGCGGCGGGTCCCCCGTGGTGGGCGTGCTGCTGGCGGTGCTGACGGGCATCGGCTTCGGCCTGCTCAACGGCCTGCTGGTCAGCCTCGGCCAGGTACCCGCGCTGGTGGTCACCCTGGGCACGCTCTACATCATCCGCGGCATCGACTCCCTCTGGGTCGGCTCCCGTCAGATCACCGCCGCCGACCTGCCCGGCGGATTCGTCGACTTCGGCTCCGGCGGCATCTCGGCGGTGCCCTACCTCGCGCTGATCGCCCTCGTGGTCCTGGTCGCCACGGCCTACTACCTGAGGCACTACGGCGGTGGCCGGGAGCTGTACGCGCTCGGCTCCAACCCCGAGGCCGCCCGGCTCGCCGGCATCCCGGTCAGGAAGCGGATCCTGGCCGCGTACACCTTCTGCGGTGCGCTCGCCGGGCTGGCCGGCGCCCTGTACCTGGCCCGGTTCGGCAACGTCGACTCCGGCACCGGCAGCGGCTACGAACTCACGGTCGTCAGCGCCGTCGTCGTCGGCGGCGTCGTCTTCACCGGCGGGTCCGGCAGCGTCTACGGCGCGGCCCTGGGCGCACTGCTGCTGACCTCGATCAACAGTGTGCTGCCCGCGCTCGGCGTCAGCTCGGTCTGGGTGCTCGCGATCAACGGCATCCTGCTCATCCTCGCCATCGCCGTGGACCGTGTGGTCGCCCTGCGTGTGGCGTCCGCCCTGAAGAAGAGGAACGCCCGCCATGCCTGAGTCGTTGACGCGCGCCGTCCGCTGGGACACGGTCGTCGGCGCCCTGCTGATCGTCGTCCTGCTGCTGTCGTTCGGCTTCGTCGACGGCTTCGGGAACGCGCTGAACCTGTCGTTCCTCATCGGCAACACGCTGCCCATCGCGCTGATCGCGCTGCCGATGACGCTGCTCGTCGTCTCCGGCGAGATCGACCTGTCCGTCGCCTCCACCGCCGGGCTGTCCGGCGCGGTGATGGGCGCCCTGTGGAACCAGGGCATGACCATCGAGACGATCATCCCGCTGTGCCTGCTGCTCGGCGTGGTCTGCGGGCTGGTCAACGGCCTGCTCGTCACCCGGCTCGGGCTTCCGTCGCTCGCCGTCACCATCGGCACCCTCGCCGCGTACCGGGGCATCGCGCAGATCGTGCTCGGCTCGGACGCGGTGACCGACTTCCCCGCCCCGTACCTGGACTTCGCGGCGGGACGGATCGGCGACACCTTCCTGCCGTACGCCCTCCTGCCGTTCCTCGTGCTGCTGGCGATCGCCGTGGTCACGCTGCACGCCACGCCGTTCGGGCGGTCCCTGTTCGCGACCGGCGCGAGCGCGGAGGCGGCGCGGTTCGCCGGAATCAGGGTGAAGCGGCAGAAGCTGATGCTGTTCACGATGACGGGGCTGATGGCGTCGCTCACCGGGATCTTCTGGGCGCTGCATTACGCGAGCGCGCGCTATGACAACGCCACGGGTCTCGAACTCTCCGTCGTCGCGGCGGTGTTGCTCGGCGGAATCGACTTCGACGGTGGAAAGGGGACGCTCGGCGGAGCGCTCGCCGGGGTCTTCCTGCTCGGCGCGATGCAGAACGTCATGAGCCTTCAGGACGTCTCCGCGCAGTCCCAGATCGTCGTCACCGGTGTGTTGCTCGTTCTCTCCGTCCTCGGGCCGCGGGTGGCCCGGCAGATCGCCGTCGTGCGTGCTCGATCGTCCGGCTGACGGTTGCCCGTGGCTGGTCGCGCGGTTCCCCGCGCCCCTGAAGGGGCGCTTCACCTCACCTTCGTGCAAAGGAACTCCCCTCATGCGTAGTTCATCCCTCCGCCGTACCTGCGCGGCCCTCGCCGCCGTCACCTCTCTCGCTCTCGCGGTCACCGCCTGCGGCGGCACGACCAAGGAGGACGTCAAGGACGAAGGCGCCTCCGCGGCCACCGCCGGCAAGGCGGACCCGAACGCCGAGCTCAAGAAGGGCCTGACCGTGGGCTTCCTGCCCAAGCAGGTCAACAACCCCTACTTCACCAGCGCCGACAAGGGCGGCGAGGCGGCACTGAAGGAGCTGGGGTCCGGCTACAAGGAGGTCGGCCCTTCCAGCGCCACCGACACCTCCGGCCAGGTCTCCTACGTCAACACGCTCACCCAGCAGCAGGTCGACGCGATGGCCGTCTCGGCGCAGGACCCGGGCGCCCTGTGCACCGCGCTCAAGCAGGCCATGAGCAACGACATCAAGGTCGTGACGTACGACTCCGACACCAAGCCCGAGTGCCGCAACGCCTTCGTCTCGCAGGCGTCCGCCGAGGACCTCGGCCGCACCGAGGTGCAGCTGCTCGCCGAACAGATCGACTACAAGGGCGAGATCGCGATCCTGTCCGCCGCGCAGACCGCGACCAACCAGAACACCTGGATCGAGTTCATGAAGGAGGAGCTCAAGGACCCCAAGTACAAGGACATGAAGCTGGTCAAGATCGCCTACGGCAACGACGACGCGCAGGCGTCCTTCCAGCAGACCCAGGGGCTGCTCCAGGAGTACCCGAACCTCAAGGGGATCATCTCCCCGACCACCGTCGGCATCAAGGCCGCCGCCCAGTACCTGTCCGGCTCGAAGTACAAGGGCAAGGTCAAGCTGACCGGCCTCGGCACCCCCAACGACATGCGCAAGTACGTCAAGAACGGCACCGTCGAGGCCTTCGAGCTGTGGGACCCGGCGAAGCTCGGCGAACTGGCCGCCCGTACCGCGGTCGCGCTGGTGTCGGGCCAGATCACCGGCAAGGAGGGCGAGACCTTCACGGCCGGCGCCATGGGCGAGTACACGATCGGCGCGGACGGCGTGATCAGCCTCGGCAAGCCCACGGTGTTCGACGCCGACAACATCGACCAGTACGACTTCTGACCGCCGGAGGCCGTCGATGCAGCGCGTGTGCTTCGTGCTGAAGGTCCGGGCGGACCGCCTCGACGAGTACCGCGAGCGCCACGCCGCCGTGTGGCCCGAGATGCGCGACGCGCTCTCGGCCACCGGCTGGCACAACTACTCGCTCTTCCTGCGCGAGGACGGTCTGCTCGTCGGCTACCTGGAGACCGAGGACTTCGCCGCCGCCCGCGCCGGGATGGAGGCCACCGAGGTCAACGCCCGCTGGCAGCGGGAGATGGCGCCGTTCTTCGAGTCGCCGGACGGCACCCTGCCCGACCGGGCGATGACACCCCTCGGTGAGGTCTTCCACCTCCCCTGAGCCACGGTGTGATCGCCGTTGTCCCGCCTCGGCGTGCGGGTAGTGTGAAGCCCTTCCCGTCGCCGCTCGTTCTCCTGGAGGTCGCTGCCCGATGGCCCAGTCGGTGGGTATCAAGGACGTCGCCCGCGCCGCCGGCGTGTCCGTGGGCACGGTCTCGAACGTCATCAACCGGCCGGAGTCGGTGGCCATCGAGACGCGGGCGCGCGTGCAGTCGGCCATCGACCGGCTCGGCTACGTCCGCAGCGAGTCCGCGCGCCAGTTGCGCGCGGGCCGCAGCAGGATCATGGGCCTGCTCGTCCTCGACATGGGCAACCCCTTCTTCGTCGACGTGGCCCGCGGCGCCGAGCGGGCCGCCCGCCAGGCCGGCCTGGGCGTGATGGTCTGCAACAGCGCCCAGGACGCCTCGGAGGAGGCCGACTACCTCTCGCTCTTCGCCGAGCAGCGGGTGCGCGGCGTCCTGCTCACCCCGGCCGACGCGACCGGGCGCAACATCGAGAGCTTCCGCCGGCACAACATCCCCTTCGTCCTCGTCGACCGGGTGGCGCAGGGCGCCACCGAGTGCTCGGTCTCCGTCGACGACGTGGCGGGCGGTGCCCTCGCGGTACGCCATCTGGTGGAGGCCGGGCACCGCTCCGTCGCCTACGTCAGCGGACCCCCTGGCCTGACCCAGGTGCGCGACCGCCGCACGGGTGCGCTGAACGCCCTGGCCGAGGCGGGCCTGGGCCCCGAGGCGTTGCGCGAGCTGCCCACCGAGCGGCTCGACGTCGCCGCCGGCCGGGACGCCGGTGCCCGGCTGCTCGGCCTCGCGGACCGCCCGGGGGCCGTCTTCTGCGCCAACGACCTGCTCGCGCTCGGCGTCCTCCAGGCGCTGTACGCGGCGGGCGTGAGCGTCCCCGACGACCTCGCCCTCGTCGGCTACGACGACATCGAGTTCGCCGCCGCGGCCGCCGTACCCCTCACGTCCGTGCGCCAGCCGGCCGTCACGATGGGCGCACTCGCCGCCGAACTCCTGCTGGAGGAGACGGAGGCGCAGACCGGGGCCCCGAACGGCGTGCCCCGGCACGAACACCGCCGGGTCGTGCTCCAGCCGGAGCTGGTGGTCCGCCGCTCCAGCCTGCCGGGCCGCTGAACGGCCGCGCTGACCGGGCGTTCAGCACCACCGCGATCCGGCCACTGAACCGTCGTTCAGCGGCCGTTCATGATCCCCGGCGGTGGCGGCCGGCCGGTGATGTGCTGAACTGGGACGCGGCCGCACCCTCGTCACCGTCGTCACCCCGGGAGCCCTGTTGAGCGCCAGCTACCGCCAGCCCGGCGTCGTCCTCACCGACCGCCGCTTCACCGTGCCCCTCGACCACGACGACCCGGCGGGGGAGACCATCGAGCTCTACGCCCGTGAGGTCGTCGCGAGTGACAAGACGGGGCAGGACCTGCCCTGGCTGCTCTACCTCCAGGGCGGCCCCGGCTTCGGGGCGAATCGTTTCGTCGGAAAGCAGGCCTGGCTCGGCCGGGCCCTGAAGGAGTACCGCGTCCTCCTTCTCGACCAGCGCGGCACGGGCCACTCCACGCCCGCGAGCCGCCAGACGCTGCCGCTGCGCGGCGGCCCCGCCGAACAGGCCGCCTACCTCACGCACTTCCGCGCCGACGCGATCGTGCGCGACTGCGAGGCCGTCCGGCCCGAGGTCACCGGCGGCGCGCCCTGGACCGTGCTCGGCCAGAGCTTCGGCGGATTCTGCACCGTGCACTACCTCTCGACCGCACCCGAGGGCCTGGCCACCGCCCTGATCACCGGCGGCCTGCCGTCCCTCGACGCGCACGCCGACGACGTCTACCGCGCCGCGTACCCGCGCGTCGAGCGCAAGGTCGCCGCCCACTACGCCCGCTACCCGCAGGACGTCGAGCGGGCCCGCCGGATCGCCGACCACCTCCTCAGTCACGACGTGGTGCTGCCGAACGGCTACCGGTTCACCGTCGAGGCCTTCCAGTCCCTCGGCATCGTCCTCGGCGGCAGCGAGGGCAGCCATCGGCTGCACCACCTCCTGGAGCACGCCTTCGTACGCACCCCGCGGGGCGCGGCCCTCTCCGACGCGTTCCAGGAGGAGGTCCAGGGTCTGCTGTCGTACGCCGGGCACCCGCTGTACGCGCTCGTCCACGAGGCCTGCTACGGCCAGGACCACCGCCCGACCGCCTGGTCGGCCGAACGGATCCGCGCGGACTTCCCGCAGTTCGACGCCGGCAAGGCGCTGACCGGCGACGGACCGCTGCTCTTCACCGGAGAAACGATCCACCCCTGGATGTTCGACTGCGACCCGGCGCTGCGCCCGCTGCGCGAGACCGCCGAACTCCTCGCCGCCCACACCGGCTGGCGGCCGCTGTACGACCCCGCGCGCCTGGCCGCCAACGAGGTGCCGGTCGCGGCCGCCGTCTACCACGACGACATGTACGTCGACACGGCCCACTCGCTGGAGACCTCCCGTGCCGTCCGCGGCCTGCGCACCTGGGTCACCGACGAGTTCGAGCACGACGGCGTGCGGGCCGGCGGCCCACGGGTCCTGGACCGGCTGCTGGCCCTGGCCCGTGACGAGGTCTGACGCCAAGGGGCCCTGGCCACGGGCTAGTCTGCGCGCATGACCGAGCCGACGCCCCCTCAGCTTGAGCCCATGCCCGACGACTGGCAGCGCGCCCTGGCCGTCGTGGCGCACCCGGACGACCTCGAGTACGGCTGCTCGGCGGCCGTCGCCGCCTGGACGGACGCCGGCTGCGAGGTGACGTACGTCCTGGCCACCCGCGGCGAGGCGGGCATCGACACGCTGGAGCCGGGGGAGTGCGGCCCGCTGCGCGAGCGTGAGCAGCGGGCGAGCGCGGAGGTCGTCGGGGTCACGGCGGTCGAGTTCCTCGACCACCGTGACGGTGTCATCGAGTACGGCACCGCCCTGCGCCGGGACATCGCCGCCGCCATCCGCCGGCACCGGCCCGAACTGGTCATCACCCTCAACCACCGGGACACCTGGGGCGGCGTCTCCTGGAACACCCCGGACCACGTGGCCGTGGGCCGGGCCACGCTCGACGCGGCGGGCGACGCCGGCAACCGGTGGATCTTCCCGGAACTGGTCGCGCAGGGGCTGGAGCCGTGGAACGGCGTCCGCTGGGTCGCGGTCGCCGGCTCCAGCAGCCCGACCCACGCCGTGGACGCCACGCCCGGAATGGAGCGCGCGGTGCACTCCCTGCTCGCCCACCGCACGTACATCGAGGCGCTGACGCAGCAGGATCCGGAGACGTACGTACGGGAGTTCCTGACCGGATACGCGCACCGGACGGGGGAGCGGTTCGCGGGACGGCCGGCGGTCGCCTTCGAGCTGTTCACCCGCTAGCACGCGACGAGAGGCGCCGGGACGGTCATTAGGCTGATGGTATGCACGATCATCCCGGCGACCTCACCGACCTGCGCGGAGACTGCGCGAACTGCTTCGGGCTGTGCTGCGTGGCCCTGCCCTTCACCGCCTCGGCCGACTTCGCGTTCGACAAGGCCGCCGGGAAACCCTGCTCCCACCTCCAGGGCGACCACCGCTGCGGGATCCACACCGAACTGCGGCAGAAGGGCTTCACGGGCTGCACGGTCTACGACTGCTTCGGCGCCGGGCAGCGCGTCTCGCAGATCACCTTCGCCGGGCAGGACTGGCGGACCGCCTCCCGGGAGCACGCCCGCCTGATGGCCGAGGTGTTCCCCGTCGTGCGGCAGTTGCACGAGCTGCTGCGGTACCTCACCGAGGCCCTCGCGCTGCCCGCCGCCCGGCCGGTCCACGCCGCCGTGCGCGACGCCCTGGAGGAGACCGAACGGCTGGCAGGGCAGACGCCCCAGGAACTCGCCGCGCTGGACGTCGGACCCCACCGGCAGCGGGTGGACGTCCTGCTCCTGAGGACCAGCGAGCTGGTCCGGGCCCGGACCCGGGGCCGGGGGAAGAACCGCCGGGGCGCGGACCTGGTGGGGGCCCGGCTCGCGGGCGCCGAGCTGCGGGGCGCGAACCTGCGCGGCGCCTGTCTCATCGCCGCCGACCTGACCGGCGCCGATCTGCGCGGTGCCGACATGATCGGCGCGGACCTGCGCGACGCCGACCTCACCGACGCCGATCTCACCGGGGCGTTCTTCCTGACCCAGCCGCAGGTCGACGCGGCCCGGGGCACGGCGGGCACCGCACTGCCGCGGACGGTGTCCCGGCCCGCGCGCTGGACGCCCCTGCACTGACGCACGGGGGAACCGGAGGGCCCCCGCTGGTTGGCGTGCGCCTGGATCTTCGATAGGTTAGGTGAGCCTTACCTAATAAGGAGGAACTGGGATGGGTGACAGCCAAGCCTGGGCGGCCGTGCCCGCCGCGGCGGAACAGGCCCGGTCGGTGCTCGCCGGCTCGTGGTCGTGCGCGGTGGCCGCGGAGGGCGTGCGCGAGGAACTCGTCGGCGCGCACACCGTGGCGGAGGACGGCCGGATCGTCCTGCACGTGCCGGAGGACAGCGCCCTGCTCGCGGCCACCCTCTGCGCTCCCCGGGGCGAGCCGTCCGCCGTCCTGGAGTTCGCCGACGTCGCGCCCGTCCCGATGCGCAACCGCATCCGCGCCCGGCTCTGGCTGGCCGGTTTCTTCACCCTCCAGGAGGGCCACCTGGCCTTCGAGGCCACCCGGGTGGTGCTGCGCCGGCCGTCCGGCGCCGTGGTGATCGACCTCGACGACTTCGCCGCCGCCGCGCCCGACCCGCTGGCCGGAGCCGAGGCCAGGCTGCTGACGCACCTCGCCGAGGCCCACCCCGACGCGGTCGAGAGGCTCACCCGGCTGGTCGAGCCGGGCAACCTGCACGGCGTGGTGCGCGTCCAGCCGCTCGCCGTCGACCGGCACGGCCTGACGCTGCGCATCGAACGCCGCCGCGCCCACGGCGACGTACGCCTGCCCTTCCACACACCGGCCGACGGGGTCGCGCAGCTCACCGAACGCATGCATGTGCTGCTCGCGCAGGCGAGCGCCGCCTCCTGCCCCCGCGCGCTACAGCGGCAGCGCACAGACGGCGACGGGTGAGGCGAACGGCTCACCGGCGAGCCGCAGTTCGCCGCTGCCGCCGTCCACATGGAAGACGCTGACGCTGCCGGAGCGCTGGTTCGCCGCGAACAGCAGCCGTCCGTCGGGCGAGAAGGCGATCTGCCGGGGGAAGTCGCCCCCGACGGCGACCGTGCCGAGCAGCCGCAGCCGGGCGCCGTCGCCCTCCACCGCGTAACGGGCCAGGCTGTTGTGGCCCCGGTTGGCGAGGAACGCGTACGAGCCGTCCGCGGTCACCAGGATCTGCGCCGGGTAGGAGGTGCCCCCACCGGTCCCGGTGGGCTGCGGCTCGCCGATCGTCAGGCGCCCCGTCGCCGGTTCGTAGGCGCAGACGGCGACCGTGTCGTCGAGTTCGTTCGCGAGATAGGCGTACCGGCCGCCGGGGTGGAAGGTGAGGTGCCGCGGGCCCGCCCCCGGCCGGGTGCGCGCCTGGGCGACCTCGCGCAGCGTGCCCTGGCGCTCGTCCAGGCGGTAGGTGTGGACGGTGTCGGTGCCCAGGTCGACGGCGAGGACGTGACCGCCGTCCGGGCTCGTGACGACCTGGTGGGCGTGCGGGCCGTCCTGGCCGGGGCCCGGCCCCGGACTCGTGTGCGGGACGAGGTCGGTGCGCTCGCCGAGCGCGCCCGAGGACCCGATCGGGTGCACGGCGACGCTGCCGGAGGTGTAGTGGGCGCTGAGCAGCCAGCGTCCGCTCGGGTGCACGGACAGATGGCAGGGCGCCGCGCCGCCGGTGCCGCGGCTGCCGAGGATCGCGCGGTCGGCGGTCCGGACGGCGGTCACGGCGCCGTTCTCCCGCTCGCTCACCGCGTACAGCGTGCGGCCGTCCGGATGCACGGCCAGATAGGACGGGTCGGCCACCCCGGTGAGCGTCCCGGTCCCGGTGATGCGGCCCGTCACCGGATCGTAGGTCGCCAGGCCGATGCCCCGGCCGCCGCCCTCGACGGACGTGTAGGTGCCGATGTAGAGCGGGCGGGGGCCGGACGGCCTGGCCGCCGCCGTCGGGGTGCCGCGCTCGGCGGCGGCCTCGGGTGTCCTGGCGGCGGGCCGTGTCCCGCAGGCGGCCGACACGGGCAGCGCCGCGCCCGCGACCGCCCCGACGAAGCGCCGCCTGCTCCAGCCGCCGGCCGCCCGCGCGTGCCCGTTCATCTGTGCACCTCAGCTCGTCGTCCGCACCAGGACTCGTCGGTGGTCCCGCGCGTGACAGCCACCTTCGCGCGGATCACCCGCCAAGTGCAAGAACGGCAACAGCCGTTGCGCGGCATGCAAGAACGGCCCGCCGCCGTCCGTCCGGCACCGGCCCTTGTCACCAGGAGCGCCCGCCGGCGCCGGTGCGGTTCCGCCACAGCTGCTCCTGGACGCCGAGGCGTTCGCGCAGCCGGGTCAACCGCGGCATGCGCTCGCGCTGCTCCCGCGTGTGGCGGTCCAGCTCCTCCAGGAGCCGGCGCGAGCGGTGCTCGGTGTCGAGTTCGTCGAGGATGCGGTTGACCTCCGTGAGGACCGCGCCGTGGAGCTGCCACTCGTGGCTGTCCCGCCGGACCTCCTCCAGCAGCATCTGGGCCAGCTTGTCCCGGGTGGCCGCCGCCGTCTGGAGCTCGGCGGCCAGCCGGTCCTCGGCCGACTCGGCGCTGGCGCTGACGCTGCTGGTGACCAGCACCGCGAAGCTCACCACCGCGTCGCCGATCTCCGACAGCAGCTGTTCGACGACTTTCCCCGTCTCGCCCTCGAACAGGGTCCGCGGGTCACGCGCCTTCGCCAGGTCCGTGAGGGTGCGCGTCAGGACCCGCAGGACCACGGTGCAGATCTCCAGGGTGTCCAGCCCCGTGCGCAGCACCACCCGGTTCAGCAGTCCCTCCCGCACCCGCGGGTTGAACCGCAGACTGTCCTCGGCCTGCCGCAGCGCCGCGTCGACCTGCACGATGTCGTGGTCGAGCCGGCGGGCCTCGTGCAGGCGCTCCGCCGCGTACTCGACGGGGGTGCGGCCTCCGGCCTCCTCACCGACCCGCAGCATCAACTGCCGCATGCGCCGGGCCAGCCCCTCGATCGACGCGCCGGCCTCACCCACCCACACCGGCGGTGCCAGCAGCAGATTGCAGGACAGGCCGACGACCGCGCCGATCAGCGTCTCCACGATCCGCGCCCAGGCGGTGTCGCCGACGGTGGTGACACCGAGCACCAGCATGGCGCTGATCGCCACCTCCGGCACGTATTCGTGGACCCGGACGAGATGCCCCACGGCCAGCGCCGCCAGGATCACCAGGGCGAGGCTCCACCAGGTCAGGCCGACCAGCAGGCTGAAGGCGATCGCCACCAGCACGCCGGCCACCACCGAGTTCACCCGGCGGATGCCGTTGGTGAGCGTGGCGTAGAGGGTCACCTGGACGACCAGCAGCGCGGTCAGCGGCGCCGTCAGGGGCGCGGCCTCGGGGCTCAGACGCAGCGCGATGACGTACGCGAGGGTCGCCGCGAACGTCGACCGCAGGGTCTGGACGACCACGGGGTCCCGTCGCCATTTCCGCAGGCGGGCGCGGTGGGCCGGCCAGTCTCGTTCAACTCGCATCCCTTGGCCTGTTCCCCGTCACCTGCGGCATCGAACGTCACGCCGGTATCGTCCGGCCCACGGCGCGGCGGCGCGTGCGGGCGCGGCCCGCCACCGCCTCAGTCGGTCAGCCTGTCGAGGAACGCGGACAGGTTGCCGCGGGTCCGGGCGATCTGTTCCGCCGGCGTCAGGCTCTCCTCGAAGCGCGCCCCGGACTCCGAGATCTTCTTGCCGCGGACGTAGAGCGAGCAGGCGAGGTCCGCGCACATGTACAGGCCGACGGAGTTGCCCTCGCGGCCCGCCGCGCCGGCCTTGCGGGCCGTCATCAGGCAGACGCCGCCCCGGGGATGGCCCGTCAGACACAGGGAGCACAGGCTGCGGTGCAGATAGCCGCGCTGCGGGGGCGGGAAGCGCAGGGTGATCCCGATGAGCCGCCCCCGCTGTTCGGCCACCAGGTAGCTGCGGTCGGGCGCCCCGGGATCGCGCCAGCCCAGGAAGTCCAGATCGTCCCAGGGCCGGTCGGCGAGGTCGCGGGGGACGGCCAGCCGCTTGGCCTCGCCCTTGGAACAGTTGATGAAGGATTCACGGATGTCCTGCTCGGTGAGCGCTTGCACGAGGTGCCTCCTGGGGGGCGCCGGGCACGGCCTCCGGAACGCCGGAGCCATGACCGTAAGCTAGTGGTCCTAGGTTTTTGCCTAGCTTAGATAGGCTGAACGGGGTGGAGCCACTGGTTTTCCCGTCCGCCGACCGCGCCTGGGCCGTGCCGCTCTCGCCGCCCGTCGCCGGATCGGCGGGCAGCGACTAGCTTGAGGGGCGGACGGTGTCCGTCGAACGGAGCCGGAAGGGGCGTGCGTGTCGTTCACCGAGGAAGAGATCGCCTATCTGAGAGCGCAGCCGCTGGCCCGCCTCGCCACGCTCGGGGCGGGGGAGCAGCCGGACGTGATGCCGGTGGCGCTGGAGTACGACGGGACCCACTTCTGGGTCGGCGGGGGCCCGACCGTCGTGCGCACCCGCAAGGTCCGCAACGTGGTCGCGGGGCGGCGCAGGGTCGCCTTCGTCGTGGACGACATGATCTCCTTCGACCCCTTCGTCGCCCGGGGGATCCGCGTGTACGGCGAGGCGGAGGGGCCCTTCGAGCGCGTCGGCATGGTGGGGCCGGGCCACTATCTGCGCATCACCCCGTCGGACTCCTGGAGCTGGAACATGGCGGGGGATCCGGTGGGTGACGCCTGGTACGGGGCCCGGCGGGCCGTCCACGCCCGGCCCGCCGCGCCCGACGGGCCTGCCGGTCCCGACGGGGCGTACTGATCACCATCTGATCTCCGCACCGCTTAGCTCATACCCTGAATTAAGGGTTGGAGTAATATCCCCTGGGTGGCCCGGCCGGTTGTGTCGCCGGTCGGGCAGGGTTCGGAAGGAGCCACATGGCGGGGCGGAACGGGCGCACGGTGCGTGACCTCAGGCGGGCCAACCGGACCGCGGTGCTGCAACGGCTGTACTTCGACGGACCGCTCAGCCGCTTCGAGCTGGGCCCGGCGACCGGCCTGAGCTCGGGGTCGGTCAGCAACGTCGTCGCCGACCTGGTCGCCGACGGTCTGGTCGAGGAGGCCGGCAGCGTCGACTCCGACGGCGGCCGCCCGCGCACGCTGCTGCGGGTGGCGCCCGGCAGCGGCCACATGATCGGTGTCGACGTCGGCGAGACCCGGGTGCGCATCGAGCTGTTCGACCTCACCCTCACCGAACTCGCCCGTGCCGAACGGCCGCTGGAACACCAGCGGTACGACGTCGAGGTGATCGTCGGCCACATCCGCGACGGCATCACGGAGGTGCTCGCCGCCGCGGACGTGGCCCCCGAGCAGTTGCTCGGCGTGGGGATCGGCGTCCCCGGCATCGTCGAACGCACCCCGGACCGGGGCGCCGTCGTGCACGGCCAGACGATCGGCTGGGAGGCGGTCCCGCTGGAGGCGCTGCTCCGCTCCACCTCCCGCCTCCCGGAGGGCGCCGCGTACTTCATCGACAACGGCGCCAAGACGCTCGGCCAGGCCGAGATGTGGTTCGGCGGCGGGCGCGGCGCCCGCAACGCCGTCGTCGTCCTGTTCGGCTCCGGTGTCGGCGCCTGTCTGGTCACCCCGGAGGTGGACCACGGGCGGGCCGTCGAGTGGGGCCATCTGACCGTACGGGTCAGGGGGCGCCGCTGCCGGTGCGGGGCGCTCGGCTGTCTGGAGGCCTACGCGGGCGCCGAGTCGCTGCTGGAGCGCTGGCGCGAGGAGGGCGGGCAGCCGCCCGACGGCACCGACGAGGAGACCGCGCTGACCGCGATGCTGGCCGCCGCGTACCCGTCCGGAGGCGACGCCGACCCGGTGGCGCTCGCCGTGCTGGAGGAGACCGCCGAGTACCTGGGCGCCGGGCTGTCCGACCTGATCAACCTGTTCCAGCCGGAGCGGATCCTCATCGGCGGCTGGGCGGGCCTCCAGCTCGGCGCCGGGTTCCTGCCCGCCGTACGCCGGCACGCCGTGGCGTACGCCCTGCGGCATCCCGCGGAGAAGGTCACCGTCGAGCTGGGCAGGCTCGGACCCGACGCGGTCACCGTCGGGGCGGCGATCCTGCCGCTGGCCGACTTCTTCGCCCGCGGCGGCCGCCGCCCCGAGCCCGCGCCCGAGGGGCCGACCCCGGCCTGGCGGGCGGTGCTGGAGGAGCGCGCCCCGCACTGACCTCGCGGCGGCGTGCGGGACGGCGGTTTCGCCGCCCCTTGGGGAGGTACTCGCGTGTGCTCCGGACGCCCACGAAGGGAGCACGCCGTGACCGACCATCGCCATGAGGAGCCGGGCCGCAGCCCCGACCCCGTGCCGCGTGACCTGCCCGACCAGCAGGCGGCGACGGACGAGGAGGACGCCCTGGAGGTGTCCCCCTCCGGGAAGGACCGCGCCGACGAGGGCGCTCAGGGGGACGCCGCCGACGTGCCGGACACCGACGAGGCGGGAACGGGCAGGCAGGGGGCCCCGCAGCCCGCCACGGTCCACCCCGAGCACCCGACACCGGACGAGTCCCCGGACTGAACGCGCCCGGGCCCCGCGAGGGCGGCCCGGCGTCGGGCACGGCCCCCGGGGCTGATCAGCTCCGCCCGCGCCGCCGCGCGCACCTTACGGCCCGGGCTTTCCGGGCGCTCGGCTCCGGCGGATTCCCCGTGGGGGCAGCACACCCCCCGGTGCGGGGCCGGTCAGCCGACCTTGCGGCCTCGCATCGGTTCCGTGTGGGCGCCCGCGCCCTGCTGGAGGCCGTGCAGGAACTCCTCGATCACCTCGGGCGCCGTCCGCGTCGGGTGCCAGTCCAGTTCTGTGCGGGCGCGCGTGCAGTCCATCAGCGGCAGCCGCAGCACCGCGTCGAAGAGGTGCGGAGAGGCCGGCAGGAGATGCAGCCCCCACGCCGCGGCGATCGCCGAGCGGGCCGCGGTCCGGGGCAGCCGTACCGGGCGGCTGCCGAGCAGCTCGGCCAGCAGTGCGGCGTCGACCGGCGGATCGGCGGCGAGGTTGAAGGCGCCCCGCACGTCCGACCCCACCGCCTGCCGGTACGCCCTGGCCGCGTCGTCGGTGTGCAGCGCCTGCACCCGCAGACCCGGGATGTCCGGCAGGAACGGCAGCAGCTCGGGACGCGCCAGCGGCCCCGGCAGGAACTTGCCGGCGAAGATCCGCCGCTGCTCGCTCGCCGACTCCCGCTTGAACAGGAACGCCGGCCGCATCCGCACCACGCGGACCCCGGGATGGTCCCGCTCGAAGGTGTCCAGGGCGCGTTCCAGATAGGCCTTCTCCCGGCAGTACGCGGCGTCCGGCCAGCCGTGCGTCGGCCAGGACTCGTCCACGGCGTGGTCCTTGGGCCCCGGTGAGTACGCGCCCACCGAGGAGGCGTGCACGAGGGTGGGCACGCCCGCGGAGGCGGCCGCGTCGAACACCCGTATGCTGCCCAGCACGTTGGTGCGCCAGGTGCGTGCGGGATCGTGCGTCGGCTGGAAGGCCCAGGCCAGATGGATCACGGCGTCGGCGCCGAGGAACTCCTTGACGAGATCGGCCTGTTCGGAGGCGACGTCGACCGCCGCCCACTCGGTCTTCGGCGGCGACCACGCGGGAAGCCGGCGTGCCAGCCCTCGCACCGACCCGACCTGCGGATCCTCGGACAGGAGACGCACCACGCTGGTACCCACGTTGCCCGTGGCACCCGTGACCACGATCCTGCTGCCCGCTTCGATGCTCACGTCGGTCTCCTCTCGGGCGTATGCCAGTGGTGGAGCGCTCCGAGTACCCGGCCACGACGGCCCGCACGCCCACGCGAGGGCAGGGCCGTGACAAAAGAGAGCCCCGACCGGACGGGGGATTCCGGTCGGGGCCGCGTGTGGGTGGGCGCGGATGGCGGTCGCCTCTCGGCGAAAGGCTCCACAGGGCTTCAGCCGAACGATCGTCCCTGTGGGCAAAAGGTGAGGCCCGGGGACACTGTCCCATCCGCACCCACGTGTGGTTCAACGGGCAACCGCCCCCGGGTGTTCCACCACGCCCACCGGGACGGGCGTGACCTCCGTCACCCGGCCGTACCGCCGCCGAGTTCCGGAAGGGACGCCAGCAGGTGCGCGGGGTCGTCGTAGACGGCGTCCGCCCCGGCCTCCTCCAGGTCGGCCCGGGGGATCCCGCCGCACAGCACGCCCACGCACCGCACCCCGGCCCGGCTGCCGGCCTGCATGTCCCACACGGTGTCGCCGACGAACACCGCGCGCTCGGCCGGTACACCGGCGAGTTCCAGCGCCTGCTCGACGGGCTCAGGCGCGGGCTTGCCCTGCTCGACGTCGTCGGCACTCGCCGTCGCCGTGATCGCCTCGTCCGCGTCGATCGCGCGGCGCAGCGCGCTCAGTTCGGCGCCGCCCGCCGAGGTCGCGAGGACCACGGCCCAGCCGTCCCGGTGCAGCCGGCGCAGCAGCCGCCCGGCGTCGGCCAGCGCGGGCAGCCGGTCGAAGTACTGCCCGTAGAGGACCTTGTGGGCGGTGCTCAGCTCGTCGTCGCGGTCCTTGTCCCGGTCGTCGCCGAGCAGATGCGCGATCAGGTCCGAGGAACCCAGGCCCACCGCCCGGTGGATGGCGTGCGTCGGGACCCGGTGCCCCGCCTGCCGGAATGCCTCCCACCAGGTCACGACATGCAGATGATTGGTGTCGACGAGCGTCCCGTCGACGTCGAACACGGCGGCGCGATCCATGGTGTCCCTTCCGCTCCCTTCCTCACCGGCCCCCCGTCGGGCTCCGTCGGCTCCGGTCGGTCCACTCGTCGGTCCCTGCCGGCCGCCCGGGTACCACGGGGGCGGCCCGGTAAGCGAGGCGGCCTCATCCCACCCCGGCCGGCACCCGCCCCTCCCGTGTCCAGGCCAGCAGTTCACCGGCCGACCAGGTGGTCACGACGCGTTCCGCGGGGACGCCGCACTCCTCGGCCCGGGCACAGCCGTTGATCTGCCAGTCCAGCTGCCCCGGAGCGTGCGCGTCCGTGTCGATCGACAGCAGCACACCGGCCGCCACCGCCCGGCGCAGCAGCCGGCGGGGCGGATCGAGGCGTTCGGGGCGGCTGTTGATCTCCACCGCGGTGCCGGACTCGGCGCACGCGGCGAACACCTCGTCCGCGTCGAACTCCGACTCCGGTCGCCCCCGCCCGGTCACGAGCCGCCCGGTGCAGTGCCCGAGGATGTCGGCGTGCGGATCGCGCACCGCCCGCACCATGCGGCGGGTCATGGCGCGCGCGTCCATGCGCAGCTTGGAGTGCACGGACACCACGACCACGTCCAGCCGCGCCAGCAGCTGCGGATCCTGGTCGAGCGAGCCGTCGTCCAGGATGTCGCACTCGATGCCGGTGAGCAGGCGGAACGGTGCCCAGGTCTCGTTCAGGGCGGCCACCACGTCCAGCTGCTCGCGCAGCCGCTCGGCCGACAGCCCGCGGGCCACGGTGAGCCTCGGGGAGTGGTCGGTCAGCGCCGTCCACTCGTGGCCGAGCGCCGCGGCGGTCCGGCCCATCTCCTCGATCGGGCTGCCGCCGTCCGACCAGTCGGAGTGCACATGGCAGTCCCCGCGCAGCCGCGCGAGCAGTGCCGCACCGCCGCGTTCCGGCCGCTCCCGTCCGGACTCGGCCTCCAGCTGTGCCAGGTACCCCGGCACCTGCCCGGCCAGTGCCTCCCGCACCACCTGCGCGGTCTTCGGGCCGATGCCCTTGAGGGACTCCAGCGACCCCGCCGCCACCCGCGCCCGCAGCTCGGGTGCGGGCAGCTCGGACACCACACGGGCGGCGGTGCGGAAGGCGCGGACGCGGTACGTCGGCGCCAGCGACCGCTCCAGCAGGAAGGCGATCCGGCCCAGTGCGTCGACGGGATCCATCGCCACCTCCTCCGGGTCACCCTCCAGGGTTCCCCAGCCGCACGGGGGCCGCACGGCGGCACCGGGTGTTTCGCCGGGCGCACGGCGGGGAAGCGCCCGGCGGCGGCGCCCCCGCGCCGCCTGGGCCCGGGGCGCCGCCACCGGCCACCGCACAACGGTCGCGATGGCCGGATCCGCTCTACGCTCTATGTCATGACCGAAATCGCGAGCCCCTACATCTCCCATCCGCGGATCATGGTGCTCGGCGTCCAGCCCGGCAGCCCCCCGTTTCGCATCATGGAGATCGACGGTGAGGTGGTCGGTGCGGCGCGCGCCGTCACCGACGTCCTGGAGACTGCCGCCGCCTTCGGCATCACCGTCCACGACCTGGACGACCCCGACGTGGTCCGCTGGGTCGGCGGCGACAAGTTCCACTGGACCCCGCGTTAGGGCCGGACCTCGCGGGTCAGCCGACGGTCCACTTCTGGTTGGCGGCGCCGGTGCAGGTCCAGATCTGCAGCCGGGTGCCGTTGGCCGCGTTGTTGCCACTGACGTCGAGACACTTGTCGGCCTGCGGATTGACGATGTCGCGTGCCCCGGTGACCACCCATCTCTGGGCGGCGGAACCGTTGCAGTCCCACAGCTGGACGACCGTGCCGTCCGCGGTGCCGCCGCTCGCCACGTCCAGGCACTTGCCGAGCGCCCGGATCGTGCCGTCGCCGCCCACCGCCCACTGCTGGGCCGCGCTGCCGTTGCAGTCGTAGAGCTGGACGGGGGTGCCGTTGGCGGAACTCGCCCCGGCGACGTCCACGCACTTGCCGGCCAGGCCCCGGATCGCTCCGCCCGTGGGGGAGTCACTGGTGGACACCGTCACGTGGTCCACCACCAGCTGCTGCGGGAAGACCGTCGAGCCGTTCGGGTCGCCCGGCCAGTAACCGCCGACCGCCAGGTTGAGGATCAGGAAGAACGGCTTGTTGAACACCCAGGACCGCCCGCCGAGGTCGGCGGGGGTACGGCGCTGGTACACGTTGCCGTCCACGGACCAGGTGATCGAGTCGGGCGCCCAGTCGACGGCGAAGGTGTGGAAGCCGTCCGCGAAGGCCTGCCCGTTCGGCAGCGAGTACGCCGCGCCGATGCCGCCGGCGCCGGAGTAGCCCGGGCCGTGGATCGTGCCGTGCACCGTGGAGGGCTCGAAGCCGACGTTCTCCATGATGTCGATCTCGCCCGAGTCGGGCCAGTTGACCGGGGTTCCGAGCATCCAGAACGCCGGCCACATGCCCTGTCCGCGCGGGATCTTCATCCGGGCCTCGATGTGCCCGTACTGCGCGGTGAACTTGCCCGCGGTGTTGAGCCGGGCCGAGGTGTACTCGCAACGGCCGTACCAGCACTGGTAGTTCGCCGGGTTCTCCCGCTTGGCGGTGATCACCAGATGGCCCTGGCCGTCGAGGGCGGCGTTGTTGGTGCCGGACGTGTAGTACTGCCGCTCGTGGTTGTTGACGTTGTCGCCGGTCTCGATCTGCCACTTCGAGGAGTTGACCCCCGCACCGGCGGGACCGTCGAACGTGTCGGAGAAGGTCACCGCCTGCGCGCCCGCCGGCTCCGCCTGGGCGGCGGGCGCGGCGACGGCGGCGGAGGCGACGAGTACGGCGGACAGCGCGCCGAGCAGGCATCTGCGGAGCAGTCGTGGGGAAGCCACGGCCTTCCCTTCCGGCGGCGCTCCGCGCACGGGAGCGCCGACTGAGGTGGGGGGTGAAGGATTCCCCTTGATTTAAGGGATGAGGTAAGGACGCGTCAATACCTTGGCCCAGACCAGGAGTTGAGGTCCTCAGCGCCGCGCGTGCACCGCCCGGCCGAGCCTGCGCCCCACCAGCAGATACCCGGCCAGCGCCCCGGCCGTGTTCAGGATGACGTCGTCGATGTCGAAGGCACGGCCGGTGATCATCGCACCCTGCACCAGCTCCACCGCCAGCATCACGACCGCGGTGAGCAGGGCCACCCGCAGGATTCCCCGGGCGCGCGGCGCGAGGACGGGTACCAGCACACCGAACGGCACGCCGAGCAGCAGGTTCCCGCCGATCTGCTTCACCGCGTCCCGCAGTTCCGGCTGATTCAGATAGGCCTGCAGGGAGTCGCCGGGCTGCAGGTTGGTGTGCGTCAGCGCCTCCGAAGCGGGTGAGGGTTGCAGCGTCAGCTTGGCCAGCACCACGGCGAAGGCCACCATGAAGGCGAAGGCGCAGGTCATGGCCAGCGCCCGGCCGATCGCGGCGAGCAGTGAGCGCTTCGGCTCGGCACCCTTCTCGGCCCGCGGTCCGGCGGAGCGCTTGGCGGATGTCTTGGTGGACGTCTTGGCGGGCCGCTTGCCGGATGCCGGGGCGGACCGCTTGGTCGACGTTTCGGCGGACCGCCAGGAGAAAGCCTTGGCGAACCGTTCGGCGGCGGACGGTTTGGCGGTCCGCCCGGCGGCGGGCCGCTTGGCGCCCCGCTCGGCGCGCTGCTTGGCAGGTCGCGGGCGGGTCAGAACGCGGGACAGCAATGCTGCACGGGCCACTCGGTCCTCCAGACTTCAACTTCCCTCGGCCATCAACGCGATTACCCCCGGACCCCGCAGAGATGCGGTGGCGGTTTGCCTTTGTCCTGCGGGGGCACCCCGCCCGGGATCCGCGCGCCGCCCCGCCCCCGCCCGGTGCCGGTGCTTTGATGACGCGCAGTGACCCGAGGAGCCCGCGGAGGTGGCCGCCCGATGACCCGGCGTACGAGGCTGCTCGCCGTGGCCGAGGTGCTGACCTGGTGGGTGCTGCTCGTCGCTCTGTGGCTGGCTCTCATCAGCACGGTCGACACCCTGGAACTGGTCGTGGGCGCGAGCGCCGCAGCCCTGGCGGCGCCGGCGGCGCGGGCCGCCCGCCGGGCGGTGACCGACCGGTGAACGGCTGGCTGCTCGCGGCGGCCGTCACCCTGGGTGGCGGACTCGCGGCCACCTTGTGGGGCGTGGCCACCGGCCCGCTCGCCCGCCGGGTCGTGGCGCAGAACCTCGCCACCGCCGTCGCCTGCCCCTGCCTGCTCCTGCTCTCCCAGGCCTACGAGCGTCCGGCGTACGTCGACGTGGCCCTGGTCCTCGCCCTGCTGGGCCCGGTGGGCACCCTGGTGTTCGCCCGGCTGCTCGCCGACGAACTGGCCGCGCACCCACCGCGTCTGTGGGGGCCGACCTGGGCGACGGCCGCCCTCGGCACGGCCGTCGTGCTCGCGCTGTGCGTGGTGACCGCGCCCGGCCGGGCGACGGTCAAGCTCCTGGTGGTCGGGGCGCTGCTGGTCGGCGGGAACGTGGTCGCCACCCGCGCGCTGACCGGCGGCATCCGGGGGGTGCGCGGTGGCTGACCCCGTGGTGGTCGTGGCGCTGCTGCTCGTGGCAGGCACCGCGACCCTCGCCGTCGCGGTCCGTGACCCGGTGCGCCAGGCGCTCGTGCTGGCCGTGCTCGGCGTCGTGCTCGCGGTGCTGTTCACCGCCCTCCAGGCTCCCGACGTCGCCCTGTCGCAACTGGCCGTCGGCTCGGCCGTCACCCCCCTGTTGCTGCTGCTCGCCGTGCGCAAGGCCAGACGCCGCGGTCGGCGCGAGGAGCGTGAGCGGTGAACCGGCGGCTGCGGCTGTGGCTGCTGGTCGTCGGCGGCGCGGGACTGGCCGTGCTGCTCGTCGCCGCCTGTCTGGAACTGCCCGCCTTCGGCGGCGCCTCGCACCCGTACGGGGACCGGGCCGTGCGCGCCTCCCTCGCCCGGCGCACCGCCAACACCGTCTCCTCGGTCAACTTCGACCAGCGCGCCTTCGACACCCTCGGCGAGATGACCATCCTGTTCGCCGCCGTGCTGGGCTGCGTGGTCCTGCTGCGCCAGACCCGCGAAGAACACCGCGCCCGGCCGGAACCGGCCGACGTGGAGCCGCCGGTACGGCGCTACGCCCTGGTCGTGCTGCCGGTCGCCCTGCTCGTCGGCCTCTACGTCGTGGCGCACGGCCAGCTCAGCCCCGGCGGCGGCTTCCAGGGCGGCGTGGCCGTCGCGACCGCCCTGCACCTGCTCTACCTCGGCGCGGACTACCGGGCCCTGGAACGCATCCGCCCGGTGGCCCTCTACGAGGTCGGCGACGCGGTCGCCGCCTGCGCCTACGTCGTGCTGGGGCTCGCCGGCGTGCTCGCCGGCACCGCCTTCCTGGCCAACACCCTGCTGCCGTACGGCACCTTCAACACCCTGTCCTCCGGCGGCCTCGTCCCGCTGCTGAACGCGGCCATCGGCATGGAGGTCGCCTGCGCGGTCGTCGTCCTGCTCGCCCGCTTCCTGGACCAGGCCGTCGAGATCGAGGAGGAGCGCACGTGAACGAGTTGCCGGCCGTGCTGCCGTATCTGGTCGCCGTGTGGGTCTTCCTGGCCGGGTGCTACGGACTGGCCACCAGCCGCAACCTGATCCACGCGGTCGGCTGCCTGTCGGTCTGTCAGGCGGCCACGTACGTGCTGCTGCTCGCCGTCGGCTACCGGGACGACGCGACCGCCCCCGTGTTCTCCGACATCGAACCGGGCTCCCGTCCGGTCGTGGACCCCGTCGT
Source organism: Streptomyces sp. NPDC107562 (assembly GCF_055657325.1). Taxonomy (NCBI): domain Bacteria; kingdom Bacillati; phylum Actinomycetota; class Actinomycetes; order Kitasatosporales; family Streptomycetaceae; genus Streptomyces; species Streptomyces sp. NPDC107562. Next base: position 160,774 of record NZ_JBVKBE010000001.1, read on the forward strand.
GCAGGCGCTGGCCCTCACCGACGTCGTGGTCGGCGCCACCGTCACCGCACTCCTGCTCGCGCTGGTCGTGCAGATCTCCAAGCGGCACGGCACGGTCGACCCCGACGAGCTGTCGGAGCTGCGTGGCTGATGCACCACCTGCTGCCGCTCCTCGTCGCCGTCCCGCTCCTCGGCGCCGGCCTGCTGGTCGCCGTGGGCCGGGCCCTGCCCCGGGTCGCCGCCGACACCGTCGGCTGCGCCGTCTCGGCGGGGACCGCCGCGCTCGCCGTCCTGCTGCTGCTGAACTGCTCGCCGCCGCGCACGGAATGGGTCGGCGGCTGGACGCCCGTGGACGGCCGTGGCATCGGCATCGTGCTGGTGGGGGACGGCCCCGGGCTCGGCATGGCCGCGCTCGCCTCGGTGCTGACGCTGGCGGCCCTGGCGTACTCCTGGCGCTACTTCGAGGAGCCGCCGCGCCGGCACGCCGGCTCGTTCCCGGCCCTGATGCTGCTCTTCCAGGCCGGCATGTGCGGCTTCGCGATCGCGGGCGACCTGTTCAACGCGTTCGTGTTCTTCGAGCTCATGAGCGTCGTGGCGTACGCGCTGACCGGCTACCGCGTCGAGGAGGCCAAGGCCGTACAGGGCGCGCTCACCTTCGGCGTCGTCAACTCGCTGGGCGCCTACGCCGTGCTGATGGGCATCGCCCTGCTGTACGCGCGCACCGGTGAGCTGTCGATGTCGCTGATCGGCCGGGGGCTTGACGCGCACGGCGGGCCCGACGCGCTGGTCCTCGCGAGCTTCGTGCTGGTGCTCACCGGCCTGCTGGTCAAGTCGGCGGCCGTGCCCTTCCACTTCTGGCTGCCGGACGCCCACGCCGTGGCCCCCACGCCGGTGTGCATGCTGCTCTCCGGTGTCATGGTCGAGCTGGGGGTCTTCGGCGTCTGGCGGGTGTACGGGACGGTCTTCGCCGGACCCGGCGGGATCCCCGCCCCCGACCTCGAACGGGTCCTCGTCGTGCTCGGGGTGCTGACGGCCGTCGTCGGGGCCGTCATGTGCTGGTACCAGCGCCACATCAAGCGGCTCCTGGCGTACTCGACCGTCGCCCACACCGGCCTGTTCCTCATCGGCATCGGCGTGCTCACCCCGCAGGCCGACGACGGGATCGCGCTGTACATCCTCGGCCACGCCGGTGTGAAGGCCGCCCTGTTCGCCTGCGCGGGCATCCTGCTGGACCGGTACGGCAGCGTCGACGAGCACGCCTTGCACGGGCGGGGCCGCGACCTGCGCACCGTGGCCGTGCTGTTCGCCGTGGGCGGCCTGGCCCTCGCCGGGCTGCCGCCGTTCGCCGGGTCGCTCGGCAAGTCGGTGGCGGAGGAGGCGACGGGCGGGGCGCTGGCCGGGCTGTACGTGGTCGCCTCGGCGCTGACGGCGGCCGCGGTCCTGCGGGTCGCCGGGCGGGTCTTCCTGGGCCTCGGGCCCCCGCCTCCGGAGGCGGGGGAGTACGAGACGACCGGCTCCGGGGAGGAACCGGAGACCCGGGGACGCCTCGGCGCCGTCCCCGACACCATGACCGCCGTCCCGGCGCTGCTGCTCGCCGGCGCGCTCGTCGCCGGGGTCGTCCCCGGCTTCGCCGAGGCGGTGGCGCACGTGGTGAACGAGGCGGGCTCCGGCGGCGCCGTCGTGCCCGTGCACTGGACGCCGCTCGGCGACGTGCTGGGCCTCGTCTCGACGGCGCTCGCCGTGGGGCTGGCCGCGGTGGCCGTGGCCCGTCCGAGGCTGCTCGCCGCCCCGGACCGGGCGCTGCCGCTGCGGCGCCTGCAGTCCGGGCACGTCGGGGACTACGTGGCCTGGCTGCTGGTGGGCTCCACCCTGCTCGGCGCCCTCGCCCTGCCCGGAGTCCTCGGCACCTGATCAGGTGCCGTAGGTGACCTTGACCTCCTTGAAACCGAGCGAGCCCAGCAGTCCTTCGAGCATGCCGGTGGTGTTGGTCTCGGCGCGCCGGGTCAGTTCGCTCTCCTCGGCCGCGTCCCGGATGTGGCGCACCGCGAGCTGCTGCACGGCCTGTTCACCGTTGGGGTTGTCCGAGAAGAGGTCGCCGAGCCGGTCGAACAGACCGCGCTGCTTGGAGACGGCGTAGGAGCGGTCGGGGTCGAGTGCGGGCTTGCCGAGTGCCGCGTGCGGCAGCCGCAGCGTGGCGGACGTCCGGTCCTCGTTGACCGTCACGTCGTCCTCGCCGAGCTTGCCGAGGTCGACGTAGGCGTCGACGGTGCCTGCCCCGATGTACAGGGTGCGGGTGCCGCGGATGGCGTCGGGCAGGTACTTGGTGTCCTTCTCCAGGTCCACGACGACCTGGAAGTTGCCGGACGCGGCGTCATAACGGCTCATGTCCTTTATCGACTTGAGCAGGGCCGGCCCCGAGCGGTCGTGGGTCTCCGTGCCGAACAGGTCCTTCAGGCCCGGCAGCACACTCAGCCGGGTCCCGGCGAACAGCACGGCGAGCACCACCACGACGGCGCTCAGTGCCTTCGCCCAACCGGGCATGCGCTTGATCGAAGTCGTCATGGGCGACGGTCCTCCTTCCTGCTCTCCCCCATGCCCGCCAAATCCCGCGCCAGTCCGATTGGTTGACCCGTGTACGACCGTTGGGGTGCGGAAGCGGAGACGGGGGACGGCGCGGGTGTCAGACCGTGGGGGTCCCGGGCCGCCGCAGGGCCTCGTCCAGGGTCGGCAGCGGCGGCAGCAGCCGGTGCAGTCCGGTGACCCGCAGCACGCGCAGGGTCAGGGGGTGGGCACACACCAGGTGCAGGCGTCCCTCGTGGGCGAGCACCCGGCTGTGCGCCCGGTACAGCAGACGCAGTCCCGAGCAGTCGAAGAACTCCACCGGGCTGAGGTCGATCACGATCCGGGCGCCGGGGCGCGCCGTCAGCTCGTCCAGGTGGGGGAGGATCTCCTCGGCCGCGGCGATGTCGATCTCCCCGCGGAACTCCAGGACGGTGTGCCCGCGCTCCCGGTGGACCCGCAGATGACGGGTGAGCGGCGCGGTGTTCCGCTCCACGTCGACCTCCCCACCGGTGCCGGTGGGCCCACAACTGCGGGCCCTGCCCTGCAAGTTACCCTCGATGGAAAGCATTGCAGCATGTTCGGTTGACATATGTCTTCGAAACACGACCGAGTTTCTTCGCTACTTGAACGAAGTGTTACGACAGGGCCCGCCAGATCCTGATGAGGTCCTGGCGGGCCGGCGGTCGTCGGGCGCGGGTCAGTCGCCCAGCAGCACCAGCTTGCCGGTGGTGCGGCCCAGGTCGCCGATCTCGTGCGCCTTGGCGGCCTCGGCCAGCGGGAAGGTCCCCGAGATCGAGGGCCGCAGCTTGCCCTCCTCGACGAGTTCCGCGACGGCCCTCATGCCGTGCTGGTCGGCGTCCACCAGCATCCGGACCGCCCGCACGCCGAGCCGCTCGGCCTCGGCGTGGAAGTCGTCCGAACCGACCGGCAGGATCGACACCACGATGCCGCCCGGGCGCAGTACGCGCAGCGAGCGCACGGAGTGGTCGCCGCCGATGGTGTCGAGCACGACGTCGACGTCCCGGACGGCCTCCTCGAAGTCGGTCGTCCGGTAGTCGACCGGCTCGTCCACACCGATCTCGCGCAGGAAGTCGTGCTTGCCCGCGCTCGCCGTGCCGATCACGTACGCGCCCCGGGCCTTGGCGATCTGCACGGCCACGTGCCCGACGCCGCCCGCCGCGGCGTGGATCAGCACCCGGCCGCCCGGACGCAGGTCCGCCCGCTCCACCAGCGCCTGCCAGGCGGTCAGGGAGACCAGCGGCAGCGCCCCCGCCTGCGTGTGGTCGAGCGCGGCGGGCTTCGGGACGAGGGCACGGGCCGGGGCGATCACGTACTCGGCGTGCGAGCCGTGCCCGAAGGGGTAGGGCAGCATGCCGAAGACCTCGTCGCCCGGCTGGTGGAGGGCCACGCCGACACCGGTCTCCTCGACGACGCCGGACACGTCCCAGCCGAGGGTGAAGGGCGGCGCGCCGAGGAAGCCGCCGGTGGCGCGGTGCTTCCAGTCGGTCGGGTTCACGCCGGCGGCCCGCACCCGGACCAGCACCTCGTTCGGCCGCGGGACCGGCCGCGGCACCTCCGTCAGCTTGAGGACCTCGGGACCGCCGAGAACGTCCTGGGTGAGGGCTCGCATGGTGTTCACAGTGCTCATGGTCACCCAGCCTGCCCGGATCCGCCCGCCAGGAAAATGGCACGAATGCCAACCTTCGATAAGATCGTGCCATGCAGCGTGTGCAACGGGTCGTGGTCCTGGCCCTCGACGGCGTGTACCCCTTCGAACTGGGCATCCCCAGCCGCATCTTCGGTGCGGCCGACGGCCGTTACGACGTCCAAACGTGCAGCGCGGACGGCGGTCCGGTGCGCACCAACGCCGACTTCTCGATCACCGTCGAGCGGGGTCCCGACGCCCTGGCCACGGCCGACACGGTGGTGATCCCGCCGGTCGGGCAGGAGTTCCTGACCGAGCACGTGCCCGACGAGGTGCGGGCCGCCCTCGCCCGGATCCGCCCCGGCACCCGCGTCGTCTCGATCTGCACCGGCGCCTTCGTGCTGGCAGCCGCCGGACTGCTCGACGGCCGCAGGGCCACCACGCACTGGCACCTCGCCGACCTCTTCCGGCGGATGTTCCCGCAGGTCGAACTCGACCCCGACGTCCTCTTCGTCGACGACGACCCCGTCCTGACCTCCGCCGGGGCCGCCTCCGGCGTCGACGTCTGCCTGCACCTCGTGCGCAAGGACCACGGCAGCCGGCTCGCCAACGCGGTCGCGCGGCGCTGTGTGGTGCCGCCGTTCCGGGAAGGCGGCCAGGCCCAGTACATCGAGCAGCCCGTGCCCGCCGCCGGTGCCGCGAGCACCGCCGCCACCCGCGTCTGGGCCCTCGAACACCTCGGCGAACCGCTGACCCTGTCCGATCTCGCCGCCCAGGCCCGGATGAGCCTGCGCACCTTCGCCCGCCGCTTCCACGACGAAGTGGGGGTCAGCCCCGGCCGCTGGCTCATCCAGCAGCGGGTCGCCCGCGCCCGGCACCTCCTGGAGTCCAGCGACCTCCCCGTCGACCACATCGCCGGCGAGGTCGGCTTCGCCACGGGCGCGTCCCTGCGCCAGCACCTGCACGCAGCCATCGGCGTCTCCCCGCAGGCGTACCGCCGCACGTTCCGCACCGCGCGCTGAGCGAACGTTCCGGGCGGCCGGCGCGTCCAGGAAGGGACGACGACCGACGCACGGCCCGAGGAGAGACATGCGCGGTGGAGCGAGGACGGCGGGCGCGGTCCTGCTGGCGGTGACCGTGACGGGATGCGCGGCGGACCGCGGCGACCGCGAGGACCTGGTGATCAGCGGTACCCCTCCGGCGCGGCCGTACGACGGGCCCCTGCACCTCCCCGCGCGTCCCACCGGCGATCGTGCCGCGCCCGCCCCGGACCTCGACGCCGGCGCCGCGGGCCGGGCGCTGGAGTGCGACGGCGAGATCTGGACCGGCGGCCCGAGCGGGGGCTGGGGCGAGGCCGACGGGGGAGCCACTCCCGAGGAGGGCCTCGCGGTCTACTTCGAGGTCGAGCAGGCCGAGGTGCCGGACCACGGCTACCGCGCGGAACGCACGAGCGCCGACCGCGTCCTGTACTCCTTCGACGTCGCCGGCCGGACGAAGGTCGCGGTCGTGGTCGCCGAGGACCGCCCCGGCTCCCCGGGGTGGGGTCCGGAGACGAGCGCCATGTGCGACCCCGCCGAACTCCCGGAGTGGTTCACCGACACCCGGCCCTACGACCTCTGGACCGACGCCCACGGCGCCCGCGTGCCGTTCACCGAACTGCACACCTCCCAGGGCGACCCGCACTGCGGCTGGGAGTCGGTCACCTTCCTGGAGACCCGGGGCGTCACCTACGCCCGCGACCCCGAGGGCGCGCTCCCCGCCACCATGCTCGCCGGCCGCTACCTCCCCGCCGCCCGCCTCCCCGCGGACGCCCGCGACACCGGCCACCACGTCGGCGAACGCCGCCTGTGGCGGTCCCCCGACACCACCGCCGTGTACGTCCAGGACTCCGAGGGGGTGGAGTCCTGGCCCCGGGTGGAGCCCGACCGGGGCTGCAAGTGAGCAGCCTGATTCCGCCGGGCCGGGACAACCGCAAGGACAGGGCGCCGGACACCACGGTCCCGCGCCGGACCCTTCGGAGGACGACATGTCAGTGGTGACCGCGGGCGTCATGGTGCTCGACTGCGCCGAGCCCGAGAAGCTCGCCGTGTTCTACAAGGAGTTCATGGAGGCCGAGGAGACCGACGCGACGGCCAACCGCGTGGAGATCCGCAGCCCCGACGGCACCCGTCTGGCCTTCCGGCGTGACGTCAACGCCACACCGCCGAGCTGGCCGCGCCCCGAGAACTCCCTCCAAACGCACCTGGAGTTCATCGTCACGGACCTGGACGCGGCCGAGCGCCGCATCGTCTCGCTGGGCGGGCGCCCGGTGGACACGAAGGACTCCGCCGGGCCGTCCGAGGAACGCGGCTACTCCGACCCGGCGGGGCACTCCTTCACCCTGCGCCGTGGGCTTCCGACGGCACCGAAGCAGGGCTGACCAGGGCGGGCGTCAGTCCCGGCCACCCTTCTGCGCCGCCGGCCACACGCCGGTGGAGCGCTCGATGGCCTTGGCGCCACCGCGGTCCACGGCGCTGCGCACGGCGGCGAAGATGGCGCCCTGGACCGCGGCGGCCAGCAGGATCTCGCCCCACTTGCGGTCCGGGTCGAGCGCGTCCGGCGCGTCCTCCTCGTGCCGGAGCGCCATCCACGTCTTGCGGAAGGCGAGCCCGGCCACCCATCCGCCGGCCCACCCCAGCAGCCAGCCGACGGGCTGGTACGCCACGGGGAGCTTCTGCTTCTTCTTCATGCCCACCTGGTTCTCCTTGTCTCGATCGTGAGCTACGGGCTTCGTGCCGGGTGCCATGTGCGACGGTGTCCGGCGGGCACGGGCCGGGTCACCGTACGTACGGTGCGAGCGCCGGTTCAGGGCCTGCCGGCCACGGCCACCTCCTCGGCCCGGCGCACCGGCCCCGGCGGGGTGCCGTCCCCGAACGGCCGCCCGCCGAGTTCCGCACGGCGGTGCTGGGTCCTCCAGCTCGCGAGGTCCGGGCCGAGCGGCACGATCCCGGACGGGTTGATGCCGGTGTGCACCTGGTAGTAGTGCCGCTTGATGTGGTCGAAGTCGACGGTGTCGCCGAAGCCGGGCGTCTGGAAGAGGTCGCGGGCGTACGCCCAGAGCACCTGGTTCTCCGTCAGCTTCCACCGGTTGCACTTGAAGTGACCGTGGTAGACGGCGTCGAAACGGACCAGCGTGGTGAACAGCCGGATGTCCGCCTCGGTGATCGTGTCGCCGACCAGGTAGCGCTGGCGGGCCAGTCGCGGGGTCAGCAGCTCCAGCCGCCGGAAGACGTCCGAGCAGGCCGCCTCGTACTCCTCCTGGCCGGTGGCGAAACCGGCCCGGTACACCCCGTTGTTGACGTCCTCGTAGACGCCCGCCATCACCTCGTCGATCTCGTCCCGCCGGTTTCGCGGATACAGGTCCGGCGCGCCCTCGCGGTGCAGGGCGGTCCACTCGGTGGCGAAGTCGAGCGTGATCTGCTGGAAGTCGTTGGTGACGAGCTGCCCGGTGGGCACGTCGACGATCGCCGGTACGCTGACGCCGCCCGGATAGCCGGTCTCGCGCCGGTCGTAGGCCTCGCCGAGGAAGCGGATCCCGAGGACCGGGTCGCGGTCGTCCGGGTCGAGGGTGAAGCGCCAGCTGCGGTCGTCCTGGATCGGGTCCGTGACGGCCATGGACAGGGCCGCCTCCAGTCCCAGCAGCCGGCGTGAGATCACCGCGCGGCTCGCCCACGGACAGGCACGGCTGACCACCAGACGGTAACGCCCCGCCTCGACCGGCCAGCCGTCCCGGCCGTCCGCCGTTATGCGGTCCGCGAAGTGGCTCCTGGACCGCCGGAACGACTTGCGGCCGTAGGCGCTGTTGCCGCCGCCGTCCCCGTCACTCTGGCCGCTCATGACCTGTCTCCTCCCTGCCGTGGGCGTGTCCCGGCCCCGGGTTCCCCGAGTTCCCCCGATTCCGCCCCCGGCACGGTGTGATCTGCCCCGGCGGGGGCAATCGGCGGTGGTGAACCGGACATCCACGGAATCATCGAAGGCCGACCGCAAGACACGTGTCACCGTCCTGGTAGCGCTCACGGCCAATCTTGTGATCGCGGTGGCCAAGGCCGTCGGCGGTGTGATCGCCGGCTCGCCCGCCCTGCTGTCGGAGGCGGCGCACTCCGTGGCGGACAGCCTCAACGAGGTCTTCCTGCTCGCCGCACTGCGCCGCAGCCGCCGCCCCGCCGACCGGCGGCATCCCTTCGGATACGGCAAGGAGCGGTTCTTCTGGTCGCTGCTCGCGGCCGTCGGCATCTTCGTGATGGGCGGATGCTTCTCGTTCTTCCAGGGCGTCGAGGCACTCGCCAAGGGCGGTGAGGAGAGCTTCGGCGGCTATGTGGCCGGCATGATCGTCCTCGGTGTCGCCCTCCTCGCCGAGGGCGCGTCCCTCCTCCGGGCGCTGCACCAACTGCGCGGGCAGGGCTTCGCCGACGGCATGCGCGACCCGGCGCTGCGCACCGTCGTCGCCGAGGACGGCACCGCGGTACTCGGGGTGACCCTCGCCCTCATCGGCATGGCGCTGCACATGGTCACCGGCGAGGTGGTGTGGGAGGCGTCCGCCTCGCTCGCCATCGGCGCCCTGCTCGTCTACGTGGCGTACCGGCTCGGCAAGGAAGCCCGCGCCCAGCTGATCGGGGAGGCCGCGGACCCGGAGTCGAGCGGCAGGATCCACTCGCTGCTGCGGGCGCAGCCCGAGATCGACAGCGTGGAGGCGCTGTTCACCATGAAGACGGGGATCGACACGGCGCTCGTGGCCGCCCGCGTGGACCTGGTGCCCGGTCTGGACAGCGAGCGGGTCGAGGAGGTGGCCGTGCGCATCAAGCGGTCGATCGGCCGTACGGTCCCGGAGGCCGACCAGATCTTCCTGGACGTGACCGACCGGCACGCCGAGGAGGCAGGAGAAAGCCCCGCCGCGACGGGGGAGCGCGGCGGGGCCTGAGGTGCGGGTGCCCGGCACCTACGCGTTCATGCACACCGGGCGCGCAGGAAATCAGTCCCCGTCCACCGGCTCCAGCACGAACACCGGGATGATCCGGTCGGTCTTCTTCTGGTAGTCGGCGTAGGGCGGGAAGGCGGCGACGGCACGCTCCCACCACGGCTCCTTCTCCGCGCCGGTGACCTCCCGGGCGGTCATGTCCCGCTTGACGGGGCCGTCCTGGAGCTCCACCCGCGGATGGGACTTGACGTTGTGGTACCAGACCGGATGCCTGGGCGCTCCTCCGAGGGACGCCACGACCGCGTACACGCCGTCGTGCTCGACCCGCATCACCGGCGTCTTGCGGATCTTGCCGCTCCGCGCACCCAGCGTCGTCAGCACCACGACGGGCAACCCGGTGTCGAGCAGGGTCGTCCCCGCCGTCCCGCCGGAGCTCTCGTACAACTCCACCTGCTCGCGCACCCACTGCTCCGGGCTGGGCTCGTACTCACCCTCAAGAGGCATGGAAACCGTCCCATCGTCACGTAGCGAATCGGACTACTCCGTGCGTCAACACTGGCAAACGCCGATTTGATCCACCCGCTCGACACTCCCGGCACCGCCCATTACCTGCCGGGTAATCGCGCCGGTCCGCGCGCTCGGGGCAGAGTCGGGAGCAACCCCACCGGCCGCCGCCCGAAGGAGACGAACGCCATGACCGCCACCGCCACGACGACCCGAGCCGTGGTCGACGAACTGCTCCGCAGGATCGGCCAGGGGGATCCCGCGCACATCGCCGAACTGTACGCCGCGCACACCGACTGGAGGCTGAGCTGGCCGGACGACGAACACGGCCGGGCCGCCACCCCGTGGATCACGCGGCGGGGGACGGACGGCGACGCCGCCGCCCACTACCGCGAGTTGGCCGCCCACCACGTCCCCGGGGCCGCGGACACCCGGATCGAGCACGTCCTTACCGACGGAGCCGACGCCGTCGTACTGGGCGAGATCCGTCAGACGGCACTGTCGACGGGGCGCGCCTACCGCGCCCGGTTCGCCCTGCACCTCACCGTCGAGAACGGCCTGATCGTCCGTCACCACGTGTACGAGGACAGCCTGTCGGTGGCCCGGGCCTTCAGCGCGGACTGAAGTCGCCGAGCACCGCCAGGTCGAGCCGCCGCGGCCGGTCCGGATCGGCGACGACCTCGTACGCGCCGATCCGGCCGCCCTCGACCGTGACCGTGAGGGCGAACAGCAGCCGGCCCGCGCGGGGCCACGACGACGCCGACACGGCCGTCCACGAGGGCGGTGGCCGCGTGCCGGGACCGCTCCCGCAACCGCACCGTCCCCTCGGCCACCGCGCGGGCGCCCCGCAGCCGCGCGGGTGCCCCCGGCGGCAGCGCGGCGGGGTCGGCCCTGCGGACCACGTCCGGGGCCAGTACGTCGAGCAGCGCGGCCAGGTCGCCGCCGCGCGCGGCGGCCAGGAACGCCTCGACCACCCGCCGGTGCCGCCCCAGTTCGGCGGCGGGGCGGCGCCGGCGCGCCCCGCGCCTTGTGCCGGGCCCGGCCGGCCGGCCGGCTTCTCGGCCGCAGGCTGCGAGCGACCCACGACCCGCGCGATGGCCGCGAAGGGCATGGCGAACAGGTCGTGCAGCAGGAACGCGACCCGCTCCGCCGGCCCCGTCGCGTCGATCAGCATCGCCTCGTCCTCGGGTGCGTCGCCGTCGGCGCTTAGGTCGAGGCCGTACGGCTCCTCGCGCCGGGTCGCGCGGGCCCGCGGCATGTCGAGGCAGATCCGGGACCACCGTGGTCGGCCAGGCGGCCAGGTGGCCGATGTACTCGCCGCCCGCGCGGCTCAGCCGCGGCCAGGCCTCCTGGACGGCGTCGTCCGCCTCGTGGGGCGAGCCCGGCATCCGGAAGGCCACCTACCGCGGCGACCACGCTCGGCCTCGAACCGCGCCGCCGGCTTCTGGTCGCCCATGGGTCACCCTCCCCTCGGTCCGCCCCGCACCGTCACTCCGTCGACGAAGCGGACCCGGCGGAGGTGACATCCGCCGCCAGCAGCAACCGGGCGCCCTCGCGGGCCTGCGCGGCGGGTTCCGGGCTCCCGGTGACCCCGGCCGTGACCATGGCGCCCTCCGCCAGCAGGTGGAGCGGCGCGGTCAGCGCGGCGGACAGCCCGGCGTCGGCCACCAGCGTGCCGACGTACGCGCGAAAGGCCCGCTTGTGCGCCCGCACCTGCTCGGCCACCGCGTCGGAGACGGCGCCCAGTTCGCCGTACGCGTTGATCCAGGCGCAGCCGCGGAAGTCGTCCTCGGCGAACCACTGCCCCAGCCAGTCGAAGACCGCGAGGATCCGTTCCCTGGGGTCCTGCCGCGCGGCCACGTACGTGGCGAGCCGGTCGCGCCAGCGCAGGTCACGCCGCTCCAGATACGCCACGACCAGGTGCTCCTTCGCCGGGAACAGCTGGTACAGGCGTTTGAGCGAGACCCCCGAGGCGCCGCGCACGTCGTCCATGCCGACGGACTGCAGGCCGCGCCCGTAGAACAGCCGCTCCGCGGCGTCCAGGGCCCGCTCCCGGGCGACTGCGCTGTCCATGAGGCGACCACTTCCCTGAGGTGCGAACAAGGGGGTGCGTGTACCGGTTGACGGGAGAACGCACGTTCTCCTACCGTAGCAGCGACAGGGAGAACGAACGTTCTCCGTCGAGGTCCGGCCCGAGGAGAGCCCATGAGCACCCGCCCGCCCCTGCCTCCCTTCACCCGCGAGAGCGCCGCGCAGAAGGTGCAGGCCGCCGAGGACGCCTGGAACACCCGCGACCCGCACAAGGTGGCGCTCGCCTACTCCGAGGACTCGGTCTGGCGCAACCGCGACACCTTCGTCACCGGCCGCGCCGAGATCGTCGCGTTCCTCACCGCGAAGTGGGAGCGCGAGCTCGACTACGCGCTGCGCAAGGACCTGTGGGCGTTCGACGGCGACCGCATCGCGGTCCGCTTCCAGTACGAGTGCCGGGACGCCGACGGCCAGTGGTGGCGGTCGTACGGCAACGAGCTGTGGGAGTTCGACGCGAACGGCCTGATGACCCGGCGGGAGGCCAGCATCAACGACGTCGCCGTCGACGAGGGCGCGCGGCGCATCCGGGGTCCGCGGCCGGAGGCGGAGCGAGGGCGGTCCTTCCCGCTTCAGTAGGGTTCCCGGGTGACCGCACAGGGTGGGAAGCCTTTCCTCTACGTCGTCGTCTGCGCCGCCGGGGTCGCCGCGGACGTGGGCGTACTGATCGCCGCCGCGCAGGAGCGGGGCTGGGAGGTGGGCGTGATCGCGACGCCCACCGCGACGGGTGGCTTCTTCGACGTCGCCGCGGTCGAGGCCCGGACCGGCCGCCCGATCCGCTCCGCCTGGCGGGCGCCGGGCGACCCGCGCCCCTTCCCGGCCCCGGACGCCGTGGTGGTGGCCCCGGCCACCTTCAACACCCTCAACAAATGGGCGGCGGGCCTCGGTGACACCCTCGCCGTCGCCACCCTCTGCGAGGCGTACGGCCTCGGCGTCCCGATCGCGGTCCTGCCCTGCGTCGCGGACGCGCTGGCCGCCCATCCCGCCTACGCGGACAGCCTGATACGGCTGCGGGGGATGGGTGTGCGCTTCGGCGAACCGTACTCGGGCGAGGAGGACCGCGCCGCGTTCCGGTGGGAACGCGCGCTGGACCTGCTCGACCGCTAGAGCCTGCCGTTCGGATCACGCCGCGGAGGATCGACGGCGGTTCGTCGGCGCCGCGTCCGCGGCGTGATCCCAACGACAGCCTCGGGGCCGCTCAGGTCGCGACGTTCCGGAAGGCGGCGGCGACCGCCGTGAGGTCCAGGCCGGCCAGATGGTCGAGCAAGTGGCACCGGACGGCGGCCAGATGGGCCGGCCAGGCCTCTTCGAGCCGGGCGAGTCCGGCGTCGGTGAGGGCGGCGTGCCAGCCGCGGCCGTCCTCGTCGCACCGGTGCCGCCGCACGAATCCCTCGCCCTCCAGGCGGTGCACGACCCGGGTCGTGCCGCTCAGGGACATCTGGCAGGCGTCGGCCAGCTCCCCCATGCGCAGCCGGCGCCCCGGCGCCTCGGAGAGGTGCATCAGGGCCAGGTACTCGGTCAGCGGCAGCCGCTGCTCTTGGACCATGGCCGCGTCGACGGCGTGCGGCAGGGCGTGGACGAGATGCGGTAGGGACCGCACGACGGCCTCCTCGTCCGCGGTGAGCGGTCGCGGCGCGGCAGCGCTCGGTGCCGGCTCCGGTGTCATGCAGACATCACCTCGTTCCTCGGTTCGGCGCACGGCCCGGTCGACCGCGCCCTCACTTACTTGACGAAGCAAACACATCGTGCCTAGGTTGCTTGTCGAAGCAAATATATCCCGGGTCCGAACCGGGAGCGTCCTTGTGAAGGGTTTTGGCATGATCAAGATCGGCATCATCCTCGGCAGCACCCGTCCCGGGCGTAACGGCGAGGCCGTGGCCCACTGGGTCCGCGACATCGCCGCGCAGCGCACCGAAGCCGAGTTCGAGCTGGTCGACCTGCTCGACTACAAGCTCCCGCACCTCGACGAGATGCTCCCGCCGTCCCTGGGCCAGTACGCCCAGCCGCACACCCAGGAGTGGGCGCGCAAGATCGACTCCTTCGACGGCTTCATCATCGTGACGCCCGAGTACAACCACTCGACGTCCGGGGTGCTGAAGAACGCGATCGACTTCCTCTACGCCGAGTGGAACAACAAGGCCGTCGGCTTCGTCAGCTACGGCTCCCTGGGTGGCGCCCGTGCGGTGGAGCACCTGCGCCTGGTGGCGGCCGAGGTCCAGATGGCCGACGTGCGTGCGCAGGTCGCGCTGTCGCTGTTCCACGACTTCGAGAACTTCAGCGAGTTCAAGCCCGGCGCCTTCCAGGAGGAGGCCCTGAACACCACCCTCGACCAGGTGCTGGCCTGGAGCGCGGCCCTCGCCCCGCTGCGCGCCGCCGCGTAACGGCAGCACCGCACCTCCCGCCCGGCCGCCTCCCGTGAGGGGCGGGCCGGCCCTCGGGCGGCACGGGTCCGGCCGGTCGGGCTCCCGCGCGGCAACGGCGCCGCCGGGAGCCCACCGGTCCGCCGCGCACCACCGTGCGGGGTGCCCGGCCGAATCCTTCGCCGGACAAGTAATATGAGGCCATGTCACGTGCCGCAGGGCAGCCCGACCCCACCGAGCGGGAGCTGCGCCCCCTCACCCCGGACGAAGAGGCCGTCGTACGGTCCCTCGGCCGCATCGTCTACTCCCTGCCGCGGGCCCTCGACGCGGACATGCTGCGGGAGCAGCGGCTGTCCCTCACCGAGTACCTGGCCCTGGTGAACCTGTCCGAGGCGCCGGAGCGTCAGTTGCGCATGGGCGACCTGGCCGAGGCCTGCGAGATGTCGCTGAGCGGCATGACACGTCTGGCGAGCCGCCTGGAGAGCCAGGGACTGATCCGGCGGGTCAGGTCGGAACAGGACGCGCGCGGCTGGAACGCCCTCCTGACCGACGCGGGATTCGCGCGGCTCGAGGAGGCCTACCCGACCAACCTGGCCTCCGTGCGGCGCCACTTCCTCGACCACCTCACGGAACTCGACCTCGGCAAGCTCGCGGCCGCCCTGCGCAACATCGCCACCTGACCGCGGCGCGCGCCACCGGCCCCGGACCCCGGTCGCCGGCCGGTGCGGACCACGCCCCCGGTTGGAGTGCGCGCGAAGACGTACGCTCCCCTCGGATTCCCCTCCGACGGCAGGAGCAGCAACGATGCAGTACGTGAAGCTCGGTTCGACGGGCCTGGACGTCTCGCGGATCTGTCTGGGCTGTATGACCTACGGTCTTCCCGACCGGGGCGCACACGAGTGGACCCTCGACGAGGCGGCGTCCCGCCCGCTAATCCGGCAGGCGCTGGAGGCCGGGATCACCTTCTTCGACACGGCGAACGTCTACTCGGACGGCACCAGTGAGGAGATCGTGGGCAGGGCGCTGAAGGACTTCGCCCGCCGCGACGAGATCGTGCTGGCGACCAAGGTGCACGGCCGGATGCGGCCCGGTCCCAACGGCGGCGGCCTCTCCCGCCAGGCGATCATGACCGAGATCGACCGGAGTCTCACCCGGCTCGGCACCGACTACGTCGACCTCTACCAGATACACCGCTGGGACGCGCAGACCCCGATCGAGGAGACGATGGAGGCGCTGCACGACCTGGTCAAGGCGGGCAAGGTGCGCTACATCGGGGCGAGTTCGATGTACGCCTGGCAGTTCTCCAAGGCGCAGTACACCGCCCGGCTGCACGGCTGGACCCGGTTCGTCTCCATGCAGAACCACTACAACCTCCTCTACCGCGAGGAAGAACGGGAGATGCTGCCGCTCTGCGCGGACCAGGGCGTCGGCGTGCTGCCGTGGAGCCCGCTCGCCCGCGGCCGCCTCACCCGGGACTGGGACACCACCACCGAACGCAGCGCCAACGACACCTTCGGCAGCCGCCTCTACCCCGACGGCGACCGCACGATCGTCGAGGCCGTCACCCGGATCGCGAACGACCGGGGCGTACCGCGCGCCCAGGTCGCCCTCGCGTGGCTGCTGCACCGCGGCACCGTGACGGCCCCGATCGTCGGCGCCGCCAAGCCCCACCACGTCGACGACGCGGTGGCCGCCGTAGAGCTCGAACTCACCGGCAAGGAGATCGAGGAACTGGAGCAGCCCTACGCCCCGCACCCCGTCTCGGGGCACTGAGGCTCAGTGCGGGCCCGGCGGGGCGAACTCCGTGCCGCACGGGCCCGCGCCCTCGCTCTCCGGCAGCGGAACCCGGTCGCCGCTCATCGTCAGCGTGCGGTAGTGGACGCCGATGCGTTCGGTGGAGCGGCCCACGTAGTGGCCGATGAAGGACCGCCGGAAACGCTCGGCGGCGCGGTTCGGCCCGGAGCCGTGCACCAGGCTTCCGTTGAAGAACAGGACGTCGCCCGGCCGCATGTCGACCGGTACGGGCGTGAGCCCGGGCGGCGGCGGTACGTACTCCCGCGCGAACGACAGCTCCTCGTCCGCCTCCTCCGGGCAGAAGATGTCCATCCGGTGCGTGCCCGGTACGACCTCCAGACCACCGTTCTCCCGGTCGATGACATCGCAGGCCACCCACGCCGCCACGCACGTGCCCGGCTCGACGCGCAGATAGAAGTTGTCCTGGTGCAGTGCCTGCCCCCGGGCGCCCGGGGGCTTGAAGTAGAACATGCTCTGCGCGGCCAGGGCCTCCTCACCGAGCAGCACCTCCAGCACCGTGCGCAACCGGGCGTCCAGCAGGAAGCGCAGCGCCAGGTCACTGATCTCGTGCGGGTGCATGACCCTCGGGTAGGCGGCGAGCGGGTCGTCGCCCGCCCTCGGCTGGAAGTGCCCCGGCACCGCACCGCCCGCGTGCAGCGCCGTGAAGTCGGCGCACAGGCGGTCGATCTCGTCGGGCCCGAACAACCCGTGCACGACCGTGAAGCCGTCCTCCCGGAACCGCGCGAGCCCTTCTTCGGTCAGGACGGGATGACCGGCGGCGCCGATGTCCGTGGCTGTCATGCGTCCACTCCTCGATGAGGTGTCCCCGGTGCACCAAGCCAGGCCGGACCACGGCCATGAGCGCTGACGACCTGCCCGGAACCGCTGCGCCCGGCGTTCCGTCGCCGCCGCCCGGCCTGGTGGTGATCGGCCACTTCGACCAGTCTCCGGGCTACGCGGTGGATCGGCCACGCGGCGCGGACAGCCGGCTGTTCACCACGGACCACGGCCGGCCGGCGCCGCCTGAGCCAGGGTGCCACCCGGACGTCCGCGGACCCGGGCGGCCCGGTGGTGCTCGCGCCCGCCGTCCGGCAGGGCTACGGCGTCGCCCCGGGCGCACGGCACTGGCGCGTCTGGTGGCGCACCGCCAGGCACGCCCGTCCTGGCGGGCCTGGCTCGGTCCCTACGCGGACCCTGCGCGTAAGACGCCTGCGGCACGCCGCCCGCCTGCTGGAGGTGGAGGGCACCGGCCTGTCCGTGGCACGCGTGGCGGCGCACCGGTGAAGTGTGACTGCTCCACCCGGGTGGCTCACGTCCCGACGACCCCGAGGGACACCCACAGCGCCAGCACGGCGGTGATCAGCGTCGCCGGGACGGCGAGCAGGCCGAGGCGGGTGAACTCGCCCAGGCCGACGTGGTGGCCGTGACGCTGGACGATGCGGCGCCACAGCAGGGTCGCGAGCGACCCCGCGTACGTGAGGTTCGGGCCGATGTTGACGCCGAGCAGCACGGCCAGCAGCGCGCCCGGCCCGGACGGGGCGGCCAGCGGCAGCAGGACGAGCACCGCGGGCAGGTTGTTGATCAGGTTGGCCAGGAGGGCGGCCAGCGCGGCGATGCCGAGCAGGGCCGGCAGACCGGATCCGTCGGGCAGCGCGTGCCCGAGCGCACCGGCGAGGCCGTTGTCGACGACCGCCCGCACCACCACACCGAGGGCGAGCACGAACGCCAGGAACGCGGGTGCCGAGGCCCGCACCACCGTGAACGGCGTCGCGTGCCGACGTACGCAGGCACGTACCGCCAGGGCCAGCGCGCCCGCGGCGGCGGCCCAGGCCGGTTCCAGGCCGAGCGCCGAGGTCACCACGAACCCGGCCAGCGTGCAGGCCACCGTGACCAGCGCGAACACGGGCCGCTCAGGCGTCTTCACCGCTTCCTCGGGCGCGGGCGCCGCCGCCAGGTCGCGGGCGAAGAACCGCCGGAAGACCAGATACTCGGCGCCGATCGCGACCAGCCAGGGCAGCGCCATCAGCGCGGCGAACCGGGTGAAGCTCAGCCCGCTCGCGGCGAACGCCAGCAGGTTCGTGAGGTTGGAGACGGGCAGCAGCAGCGACGCCGTGTTCGACAGGTGCGCGCACGCGTACAGATGCGGCCGGGCACGGCCCCCCGACCGGGCGGCGGTGGCCAGGACCACCGGGGTCAGCAGCACCACCGTGGCGTCCAGGCTGAGGACCGCCGTCACCACCGAGGCCAGAGCGAACACCGCCGTCAGCAACCGGCCCGGCCGCCCCGCCGCCCGGTGCGCCAGCCAGGCCCCGCAGGCCCGGAACAGCCCCTCCACGTCGCAGAAGTGGGCCAGTACCAGGACCGCGGCGAGGAAACCCACCACCGGCGCGAGCCGCCCGATCTCCTCCAGCGCGTGGTCGGGCGAGATCGCCCCCGTCACCACCGCCAGCCCGGCCGCCGGTACGGCCACCACCGCCTCCGGCAGCCGGAACGGGCGCAGTACCGCCCACCCGAGAACGAGGGCGAGCAGAACGACGGACAGGGCTTCGGCGAGCGGGGTGTGCAGGGCGGATCCTCAAGCGGCGTCGGTCAGCTGGTGCCCGTCCATGGCACCAGGCGAGGGTAAGAGTCCGGTGAGATCCGGCTCAGGCCTCGGCGAGCAGCGTCAGCTCCGCCCAGATCGTCTTGCCCTCGGGTGTGTGCCTGCTGCCCCAGCGCTGGGTGAGCTGGGCGACCAGCAGGAGGCCGCGCCCGCCCTCGTCCCACGTCTTGGCGCGCCGCAGGTGCGGCGCGCTGTGATTGGTGTCCGACACCTCGCAGATCAGTGTGTCGGCGCCATGGATAAGCCGGAGCCGGATGGGGCGGGCGCCGTAGCGGATGGCGTTGGTGACCAGCTCGCTGACCACCAGCTCGGTGGTGAATCCCGCCTCCTCGAGGCCCCAGCGGCCGAGCTGGTCCACCACCTGCTTGCGTACCGGGGCGACCAGCGCCGGGTCGGCCGGGATGTCCCAGGTCGCGACCCGCGAGGCGGGCAGCCCCTGGGTGCGGGCCAGCAGCAGCGCGACGTCGTCGTAGGCGCCGCCCGCCGGCAGCAGCCGGTGCAGGATCTCGTCGCAGACCAGCTCCAGGGTCGCGGCGTTCCGGGACAGCGACTCGCGCAGCAGCCGATGGCCGACGCCGGCGTCCCGCTCCCGGGACTCGACCAGCCCGTCGGTGAAGAATGCGAGCACGGTGCCCTCGGGCAGCCGCAGCTCCGCCGCCTCGAACGGCAGCCCGCCGAGGCCCAGGGGTGGCCCCGCGGGCAGCTCGACCTCCTCGGCCGTGCCGCCCGGCCGCACCATCAAAGGCGCGGGATGCCCGGCCCGGGCCAGCGTGCAGCGCCGCGACACCGGGTCGTACACGGCGTACACGCAGGTGGCCCCCACCTCCCCGGGGCTGCCGTCGGTGCCGGCCTCGTCGGAGAGCCGCAGCACCAGGTCGTCGAGGTGGGTGAGCAGCTCGTCGGGGGCGAGGTCGATGTCGGCGAGCGTGCGCACGGCGGTGCGCAGCCGCCCCATCGTGGCGGAGGCCTGCACGCCGTGGCCGACGACGTCACCGACCACCATCGCGACCCGCATCCCGGACAGCGGGATGACGTCGAACCAGTCGCCGCCCACCCCAGCCCGGGCCGCGGGCAGGTAGCGCGAGCACGCCTCGACGGCCGCCGTGCTCGGCAGCGACCGCGGCAGCAGGCTGCGCTGCAGGGTGAGCGCGGTCTCGCGCTCGCGGGAGTAGCGGCGGGCGTTGTCCATGCAGACGGCGGCCCGTGCCGTGATCTCCTCGGCCAGCAACCGGTCGTCGGGCGCGAACGGGTCGGCGCGGTGGAACCGGACGAGCACGACGACGCCCAGGGTCGTGCCGCGTGCCCGGATCGGCACGGCCAGCGTGGCGTGGCCGGCGTCCTGCCCGGTCCGCTCACCGGGGGCGGTGCCGCGGCTCGGCCGCAGACCGAGGGACTCGGTCGGCAGGACCGCCGTCGTCGTCCGGCCGGACAGCAGCGAGTCCGCCTGCGGTGAGGCCGCGGGATAGGTCTCGGCTTCCCCCGGCCGCACGACCGCCTCGTAGCCGGCGGGGGAGAGCGACCGGTGGGCCGCCCTGCGCAGGGTGACCGGTGCGGTGAGCGGATCCGTGACGGTCTCGCTCCCCGCCTCCGCAGGGTCGAGCAGATCGACACCGACGAAGTCGGCGATCCGGGGTACGCAGACGTCCGCCAACTCCTGCGCCGTCCGGACGACGTCGAGGGTGCTGCCGATCCGCCGGCTCGCCTCGTCGAGCAGCTGAAGCCGTTCGTGGGCCCGGTGCTCGTCGGTGAAGTCGTGCACGGCCACGGACACGCCGCACACCCGGCCCGCCTCGTCCCGGACGGGAGCCATCCGGGCCAGCCAGGCGTTCACCTGGCCGTTCTCCCCGACGGGGGCGTACGTCCGGACGTCGCGCCGCTCACCGGTGGTGAGCACGTGGTGCAGTTGCCGTTCGATCTCCTGGCTCTGGGGCCGGCCACCGAGCTCGGACACGCGCAGGCCGCGCACCCGCTCCCCGGGCAGCCCGAGGAGCTCGGCCAGGGCGTCGTTCATCCGGTGCAGCCGGAGGCGGTCGTCGTAGATCGCCAGGGCGCACGGCGACTGGATGAGCCCGGCCCGGTCCAGCGCCTCGCCGCGCGGACGGGAGCGCGCGCTCTCCAACGGGCTGACGACCAGCCATTCCCCGCCGCCGCCGTCGGGCACGGGCCGGCGGTGGGCGAGCAGCCACACGGAGACCGTGCCGCCGTCCTGGCGGCGCAGGGTCAGCGTTCCGTCCCAGCGCGGCCCGCGGGCGGCGGGCGCCGGACCCTCGAGGAGCCGCACGGCGGGGCGTCCGAGGACCTCGTCCGGCGTCCAGCCCAGCAACCGCCGGGCGCCCTCGCCCCACTCGGCCACCCGGCCCTCGGCGTCGATGACCGCCCGGGCCGTGGCAGCCTCGTCGAACGGGTAGTCCGGGGTCATCGTCGTCACTCCATCGCGCATACGCACAGTGAACAATCGCGCCACATCGGTTCCAGGGTAGTGCGTCACGGACCGGCACGAATCCGCTCGCGGGGGACGTCCCGTACACCGGTCCACGGCGGGTTCGCGGCGGTGGGGCGCACCAAGGCGGAAGGAACGCACCGCACGTCGGCGGCTCTCCTGGCGGCCTGTCAGAAGCTGTTTGGCCGCGACAAGTTGTGAGCGCTTCTGATGTGTCGTCGACGGCTGCCAGGACGGCGCGCGGAGCCGGTCCGGCGGACCCGGCGAGGGGTCTGGCGAACGGTCGGTGAACGGCCGGTGAACGATGCACTCACCCGTGCCGATGGCTGTTCCGGAAATGACCTCGGGGCGACGCGATGTGACCCCTCGCTCCCGCATTCTGAGCGTCCGCTGCCCTGTCCGGTACCGTCTCGTGGCCCATCTGAGCTGCTGGTATTTACGGGTAAGTACCCGGGCGGTACCGTGAGAACATGCCAGCCCTCAACGTGGAGTTCAGCGATCGCGAGCTGGAGGACCTGCGGCAGATCGCCAAGGAGCGCGGTACGTCGATGAAGGCCCTCGTGCGCGAGGCGGCCGCGGCCGACATCGCGCGGCACCGGGCGCTGCAGGAGGGCGCCGAGGCCTTCCGCCGGTTCTTCGCCGACCACGCGGACGAATTCGCGGCCGCCTTCCCCGACGACGAGCCGTCCGCCGGCGGCGAGGGCCGGGTCGCCTGAGCGATGGCACCCGTCCTGCACATCGACGTGCCCTGGCTGCTCCAGCGGCACGAGGAGGTCCTGCCGGACCAGCCGACGATCAGCGACTTCTCCGCCCTGGTCGCCGCCGTCGCCCGGCACCGCGTCGACCCGCCCCGCCTCGGCGTGAACTCCGACCCGGCCTGGCGGGCCGCGGCCCTGCTGCACACCCTCGCCCTGCTCAGGCCCCTGCCCTCGGCCAACGCCCGCTTCGCCTGCGCGACCGCCGTGGCCTACTTGTTCGTCAGCGGTGTCGGCGTCGACCCGCCCTACGGCGCCCTGGTGGACCTCGCCCGCGACCTGATCGACGGCAGGGCGGACGTGTACGGGGCGGCGGACCGGCTGCGGTCCTGGCAGATCTGAGGTCCGGGACCTCGTGGACGTACCGGAGTTTCACACGCGGCGCTCGAAATGGCGAATGGCGAGCCACGTGCAGGAGTTGCCGCCGAATTTAACTTTCTGTCAGTGATGGGTATGTTGCCCGACCGCCTTGTTGGTCGAGAGCGAGCTGTGCAAAGGTGAACCCTCCGGCGGGGGGAATGGCCGGGCGCACGCGCACAATTCACGCCCCCTCGCACCCCGTGAAAAAGGTACGCACCGACCGGGCCTCCCTTTTTGACGGACAGAACTCCTGTGTCACCTTGCGTGGGAAGGAATCCGCTCAGTGCCCACCCCCCACCCCCCTCGCCCGCCCTACCCGCCCGTGGGCGGTGATCCCGCCGAGTCCGACGCCGCCCTCGCCGCCCGGCTGACCGGCGCCCCGGACGTCGAAGTGGCCCACTCGACGGCCCTGCTGTTCGCCCGCCACTGGCCGTCGGCGCACGACTACGCGGTGATCTGCCTCGCCTCCTCGGCGAGCATCGCGTCCATGGTCACCTCGGCGGCCTTCCACCAGGTCTTCGACCGGCTCACGCTGGGCGAGCCGGGCGAGGCGCTGCGCCCCCGGGTACTGGTGAGCGTGCGGGACGCCGTACGGATGTGGTCGGCGGAGGAGCGAATAGCGGGGGCACTCCCGGAGTTGCGGAAACCGGCCGGTGGGCGTGGTATGCGCACCGCGAAGTCCATGACCCCGGAAAACCGCAAGTTGGCCGAACGCGCATTCCAGGGCCTTCCCGGAGCCGCCCGCACTCTGCTGTGGCACTCCGAGGTCGAGGCGGAGCCGATCGCCTTCCCCGCCGGTCTGCTCGGCATGGACACCGACACCGCGTCGGCCTTCCTCGACGAGGCCCGGGACAAATTCCGCGAGGGCTGTGTACGGGCCCATCAGGAACTCGCGCCGTCCAAGGACTGCCGCTACTACAACCGGCTCCTCGACGTCCCGATCCGCCGCGGCGGCGCCCTGCTGCCGGACGTCCAGCAGCACCTCGTGGAGTGCCGCTACTGCCGTGACGCCGCCGAGCAACTCAGCCATTTCGAGGGCGGGCTGGGCGTGCTGCTCGCCGAGGCCGTGCTCGGCTGGGGCAGCCGCCGCTATCTCGACTCCCGCCCCGGTCGCCACGAGCACCGGCCGCGCACCCGCGCCGCGGCCCGCCGCAGCCGGGCCCGCCGCGTGGAACGGCACGGCGTCCTGGCCCGCCTCCCCGGCATGACCGGGCGTTCGTCCCGGGCGCTGCGCACCGGTGCCGGCATCGCCTCCGCCGCCCTGCTCGGCACGCTCCTCGCCACCAGCCTGTCCTCCTACGACGGCGAGACGGATCCGACGGCCTCCGCGGGCGCCACCGAGGGCACCGAAGGCGCCGAGGGCACCGCGTCGGTGCCGGGCACCGGCACCCAGGCGCAGCCCACGGCCCCCGGCACCGCCCAGCTCCCGAACGCGCCCCGGCAGACCCGGCTGCGCAACGCCGAGAGCGAGCTGTGCCTGGACATTCGCGGCGAGGTCGAGGAGGCGGCCACGGCGGTGCTGGACGCGTGCTCGACGGAGCCGACCCAGCAGTGGTCGTACGAGACCGACGGGCAGCTGCGCAGCGTGGCCGACCCCGAGCTGTGCCTGGACTCGCACGCCGACGCCGGCGTCGTCATCCTCGGCACCTGTGCGGGGGAGCAGGACGGGCGCGCGGACGACGTGCGCTACGACCTCACCGTCCAGGGCGAGTTGCTGCCGCGCTGGGACGAGCAGCTCGCGCTCTCCGTCACGACCGGGGACCCGGGCGCCGACATCGTGGTCACGGTCCGGGACGGGTCCGACGACCAGCGGTGGCTGACCGATCCGCAGCCGACCGGTGCGGGTTCGCTGTCGGTCGCGGAAACGGCCGACCCGTCGGCGAGACAGGCAGGACTGGGCGGCGGCTCCTAGGCCTGTCGTTGGATCAGGCCGCGGAGGATCGGCGGTGGTTCGTCGGCGCCGGTCCCCTCCGGGGGAGGGTGTGCCGGGCCCCGCGTCCGCGGTGCGATCCGAACGACAGGCCCTCGGCGGTGGGCGGTGGGCGGTGGGCGGCGGGCGCGGGTCGTCCGGCGGTCCTGGCCGGCTGGGGTGCCGGCCAGGGCGTCCGCGGCCCGTGCGGGGTCAGGCGGGTTCCTCCACGAGGTCGTGCGGACCCGTCGTGGCCGGGGTGGCGTGGCCCGACAGGGCGAGGGTCAGGTCGAGTTCGGCGAGCAGGCAGCGGATGACGTGCTCCACCCCCGCCTGGCCGTCGAGCGCGAGACCGTAGACGTAGGGCCGTCCGACCAGGACCGCCCGGGCCCCCAGGGCCAGCGCCTTGAAGACGTCGTCCCCGGTGCGCACCCCGCTGTCGAACAGCACCGTCAACCGGTCACCGACCGCCGCCACCACGCCGGGCAGCGCGTCGGCCGCGGCCACGGAGCCGGCCACCTGACGCCCGCCGTGGTTGGACACCACGACACCGTCCATCCCGGCGTCGGCGGCCTGCCGGGCGTCGTCGGGGTGCAGGACCCCCTTGAGGACGATCGGGCCGTCCCAGTTCTCCCGCAGGAACGTCAGGTCCTGCCAGGTCTTGGCGGGATCGGCGAACATGCCGACGAAGTGCATCACCGCCGCGTTCGGATCCTCGTGCACGGGCTTGGCGAGGCCCGCCCGGAACGCCGGGTCGGTGAAGTAGTTGGCGGTGCCGACGCCGTGCAGGAACGGCAGGTACGCCTGGTCCAGGTCACGCGGCCGCCAGGCCAGCAGCGGCGTGTCCAGGGTGACGACCAGGACGCTGAACCCGCTCGCCCTCGCCCGCTTCAGGAAACTGCGGGTCACCTCACGGTCCTTGGCCCAGTACAGCTGGAACCAGCGCTCGGCGTCGCCCATCGCCTCCGCGACCTGTTCCAGGGGCGTGCTGGACGCCGAGGACAGCACGTAGGGCACGCCCTGCGCGGCGGCCGCCCGGGCGGCCGCGCACTCCGCGTCCGGATGCATGATCGACAGCACTCCCACCGGCGCCAGCGCGACCGGCGCCGGCAGCACGCGGCCCAGCACCTCGACCGACAGGTCCCGCTCGTGCACGTCCCGCAGCATCCGCGGCACGATCCGACGGCGGCGCAGCGCGGCCCGGTTGGCGCGTGCCGTGCTGCCGTCGCCGGCGCTGCCCGCGACGTATCCCACGGGTCCGGGACCGAGCCGCCGCTCGGCGAGCTCTTCCAGACGGGTCAGATCGGTCGGCAGCCGCGGCACGGCCCCCGTCATCCCGTTCAGATAGATCTCGTACTGGAAGTCGGCCCAGTGCTTCGCCATCGCCAGGTCCCCGCCCTCTCACCGTCGAGCCGCGTCGTTGCGACGATACTGACGAGTAAGCGCAGGTCCGTCCAGGGGGACGCCGGCGCTGCCGTGGAGGCCCCGCCGACGCCCGGCGCACAGGGACACAAAGGGTGGAAACGGACCGCGCTTCGGGGGCATCCGGAATGTTTCAGGCCGATTAACGAACCGCGGAAATCCAGCCATTCGGCCACACCGGGTGATCAAGAGCGGCACCTTCACGCGGTTGTAACGTTCGAATTCCGTGACTTCGCGCCACTGCTTCAATACGCAAGGTTACTGAAACGCATGGGGTCGACGTGAGTTTCGGCGGCGGACCAGACAGACTCGCCGTCGCCGGTCGGGCACCAACCGACGCCCACTCCGGCACGACACGCAATCAAGCGGAAGGATGCACACAATGCGGAACCCCGCGCGCTGGGCAGCGACCCTCGGCCTCACGGCCGCCGCCGTCTGCGGACCCCTGACCGGAGCCGCGCACGCCAGCCCCGCCGCCGACCCGGCCTCGCTCTACGCCCCGTCCGCCCTGGTGCTCACCACGGGCCACGGAGAGAGCTCGGCCACCGTCACCCCCGAGCGGGCGGTGACGCTGAGCTGCGCCCCGAAGGCGTCCGGGACGCACCCCAACACCGTCGAGGCGTGCGCCGAACTGCGCGGCGCCGACGGGAACTTCGACGCCCTGGAGAGCAGAAGCGGAGTGTGGTGCACCCGGGAGTACGACCCCGTGGTCGTCCGGGTCGACGGCGTCTGGCAGGGCCAGTACGTCTCCTACGAGCGCATCTTCGCCAACGAGTGCGTGAAGAACTCCTACGGGACGAGCGTCTTCGCCTTCTAGGACCGGGATCGCCGGGCCCCCGTGAATGCCGCGAACGACCCGCAGTTGGGGAGTGCGGGCCGTCGTCGTGGGGGCCCTGGGGTCTCGCCCCAGGGGTCGGCAGGGCGGAGTGGGGCCGCCCGCCGACCCCTGGGATCACTCGTCGGACCGCCGCGCCCGGTCCCGGTGGCTGGTGTCGCACCAGGGATAGCGGCGACTGCGTCGGCAGGTGCACAGCGCGACCCGGAAGCGGTCGGAGGAGACGGTCGTACCGTCCTCCAGTTCCACTTCCACCGGCCCCTCCAGCAGCAGGGGGCCCTGGCGCCGGACCGAGATCCGGCGCGGTGTGTCAGACGGGGAGTTCGGCACGGACGACCACCAGCTCTTCCTTGTCCTCGGTGGCGGACAGCAGCCCCCGCTCCCGCAGCCACCCCTGTCGCTCCCGCAGTACGGGGCCGAACGCGATCCGGCGCCGCCGGGTCATGCTCGCCTTCAGGCCGGCGGCCCGCAGCAGCGTCAGGGTGCGCTCGGGCGCGCTGAGGGTGGAGTGCACAACCAGCAGGACGCCGCCGGGGCGCAGCAGGCCGGGTGCCTCCCGGCAGATGCGGTCCAGGATCAGCCGTCCGTCGTGGCCCGCGTCCCACGCCCGGGCCGTACCGCGCGGCGCGGTGTCCCCGCCCGGCGCGGGGACGTAAGGCGGATTGGCCAGAATGACGTCGAACTTCTGTTCTCGTACGGGGTCGAAGAGATTGCCGCGCAGGATGCGGACCCGCAGTCCGGACAGCCGGGCGTTGACCCGGGCGGCCCAGACCGCGCGCCGTGACACGTCGACCGCCGTGACCCGCAGGCCCCGGCGTGCGGCGTGCAGCGCGAGGGCCCCGCTGCCGGTGCCGACGTCGAGGACGTCCGCACCCGGTGGGAGCGGCTCCTCGGACAGGGCCTCGGCCAGCAGGTCTGTGTCTTCCTGAGGCGTGTACACGCCGGGTGGCACCAGTGGATTCACGTCGACCAGGTACCCCTGCAATCAGAAAATATGGGAAGTTTCGGGCGCGGGGGCCGGGGAAAGCGGCGTGCGCAGTGACGACCTGCCCGCCTGCCAGTCGGTGAGCAGACGCTCCGCGAGACGGTCCTCGGTGAACCCGGTCGCGTCGATGCCGAACGCGACGTCCCGGGCCAGGTGCGGCTCCTCGGCCAGCAGGCCGCCGATGACGTCGTGCCGTACGACCTGCTCGTGCACGGCGTCGGCCTCGACGTGCTCGTCGTAGAAGTGCTCGGCGGCCGGGCCCGCCCCCGTCCTGCGCATGGCCTCGGCGAGCCGCCGGGACCCCGGCGACGAGGTGATCTCCACGGCGGCGAAGTGGCCCACCAGGGCCCCGCGCAGCGAGCGGTGCAGGCCGAACAGCGACATGAGGTTCACCGTGGCGAGGAGTTCCGCGCAGGCCGCGTCCAGGTAGTGCCCGTACGTCGTGTCCAGGCCCAGGTCCGTCATCAGGTGGGCGAACAGCAGGGCATGGACGCGGTCCGGGCGGCCGCCGCCGAACTCGTCGAACTCCACCGCCGCCATCCCCGCCTTGGCCCTGCCCCACAGCCGGGGCAGCACCCAGGCGTGCGGATCCGCCTCCTTGAGGTGGTACAGGGAACGCTGGGCCGCGTACTCGCGCAGCTGCCACAGCTCGCCCTTGTCACGCAGGAAGTGGCTGACCCCCGTGCCGTCGACCGGTTCGACGAGGATCTCGGCCAGCGCGTCCTCGACGTCGTCGTGGGCCGGGGTGTCGGCCCGCAGGGCGGTCAGGAAGCGGTCCTCCAGCGCGGCGCGGGCGCCCAGCAGGCCGGGGTCCCACTCGCGGTCCTCGGGCACGCCCGCGAAGCCGCGGTAGTGGAGCTCGTAACACAGGTACAGGGCGAGCTGGAGGTCCTCGCCGTAAGGGGCCGCGTCCGCGACGTCCCCGGTCCCGGGCAGCGGGCCCGTGCCCCGGAGGTAGTCCATGACCGAGGCCGAGAGGGGGCCGCGGGCGGACGGCAGCCGTGGTTCCTGATGGTCGTGCGTCATGCGGGACCGAGTACCCGGATGACGCCGGGATTCCCGCCCGACTGGCATCCGGCTGCACGGGTACACCTGAGACCCATGAAGGCACTTGTGATCAACTGCACGCTGAAGCCGTCGCCCGAGCCCTCCAACACCGAGGCGCTGGCCCGGGTCGTCGTCGAGCGACTGGAGAAGGACGGGGTGGAGGTCGAGGTCCTGCGCGCCGTCGACCTGGACATCGCGCCCGGAGTGACGAGCGAGGCGGTGCGCGAGGGTGACGCCTGGCCGGGCGTCCACGACAAGCTGCTCCGCTCCGAGATCCTGATCGTCGCGTCGCCGACCTGGCTGGGCCGGCCGTCCTCCGTCGCCCAGCGCGTCCTCGAACGCATGGACGCCATGTTGGCCGAGACCGACGACGAGGGCAGGCCCGTCGCCTACAACCGGGTCGCCGGGGTCGTCGTCACCGGAAACGAGGACGGCGCCCACCACGTCATCAGCGAGATCTCCGGCGGCCTCGCCGACATCGGCTACACGATCCCCGGTCAGGCCTGGACGTACTGGCACCTCGGCCCCGGAGCCGGCCCCGACTACCTCGACGACGAGCGCGGCCGGGAGTGGTCGCACCGCACGGGCCGCGCGATGGCCGCCAACCTGACCGGAGTGGCCCGGGCCCTCGCGGCGCGGCCGGTGGGGGCACCGCCCGAATGAGCGGCACGGCCGGTGGTGCCACCGCCCGAAGGGGACGGGCGGCGCCCCTCACCGCGGCCTCAGGACGTGGCGGCCGCGATCCGCAGGGGCACCGGGTCCGGTGGCGCGCTCTCCTCGCTCAGCCGGCCGACCTCCGCCCACCAGGACGCGCCCTCCTCGATGTGCCGCAGCAGGACACCCTCGCGGATCGCCCACGGGCACACGGTGACTCTCTTCAGGCCGGTCATCTTCATGGCCGTGTGCCCGACCACCGCGCCCGCCAGGCTCTGCCCGGCGCGCGGCGCGGAGATGCCCGGCAGCAGGGCCCGCTCCATGGGAGGCAGGGCGGCCAGCCGCGTCATGGCGGAGCGCAGGTCCGCGCGCCGCAACTGCCGCTCGACGAACGGCCCCTCGCGTCCGGGCACGGCGCCGCACAGCCGGCCGAGCTGCTGGAAGGTCCGCGAGGTGACGACCGCCGACCGGGGCCCCTCCCAGCGGATCCGCGCACCGACGTCGCGCAGTTGGTGGCGCACCTTGCGGCGCAGCGCCTTCACCTGGGCCTGCGAGGGAAGGTCCTGCGCCGGGAAGAACTCGTGCGTCAGCCGGCCCGCGCCCAGCGGCAACGAGGCCACGAAGTCCGGCAGGCGCCCCCGCCCGAACGCCACTTCGAACGTGCCGCCCCCGATGTCCAGCAGCGCCAGCGGCCCCGACCGCCACCCCATCCAGCGCCGGGCCGCGAGGAAGGTCAGCTCGGCCTCCACCTCGCCGGGCAGCGTGCACAGTTCCACCCCGGTCCGGGCCCGGACGGCGCGCAGCACCTCCAGCCGGTTCGGGGCGCTGCGCACGATCGTCGTGGCGAAGGCCAGCGGGCCCGCCGCACCCCAGCGCTGCGACGTGCGTTTCGCCTCGGCGACCGCCGCCACCAGCCGTTCCAGCGCCTCCTCGGGAATCGCCTCCCCGGTCTTGACGTGCTCGGACAGCCGCAGCCGCCACTTGGCGGTGTGAACCGGCAGTGGAACCCCGCCCTGCGCGTCCGCCACGACCAGACGGACCGTTCTCGACCCCACGTCCACCACACTGATTCGCATGGACGGGCGAGTACCCGCTCGCGACCCCCTCCAACTGCCCCTCCACCCGTGCGCCCTGCACAGTGCCCCTACGCGCCGGAGATCCGCCCTCCCCGCGCCCGTGGCCCCCGCCCGGCGGCCCGGCCCCGGCGTGCCACCGGTGCCGCCCAGGTCACCGGTATCGTCGAAGCCGTCGAAGCACCCCACCGGAGGGCCGATCCACCATGACCGCCGACCTCACCGGCACTTTCCTGACCCTGGACGACGGCCGCCCCGCGATCCGCTTCGGCCGCACCTACGACCTCCCGGCCGACCGCGTCTGGCACCTCGTCACCGAACCGGACGAAATGGCCGGGTGGTTCCCGTCCCGCGCCGAGATCGAGATGCGCCCCGGCGGCCGCGTCGTCTTCGGCGGCGACCCGAACATGGAGGACTCCAGCGGCGAGGTGCTCGCCGTCGAGCCGCCGCGCCACCTGTCCTTCGCGTGGGGCGGCGACGAGGTCCACTTCGACCTGGCGTCGACCGACGGCGGGAGCACCCGCTTCACCCTGACCAACGTCCTCGAAGCCGCCGACACCGCCGCCCGCAACGGCGCCGGGTGGGAGGTCTGCCTGGCCGCGCTGGACGCCAAGGCGCGCGGGGAGCGCTTCGCGGGACCGCACGCGGGGTCGGAGGCGCCCTGGAAGAGCTTCTACCAGGCCTACGTCGACGCGGGTGTCCCGTCGGGCGCCCCGATTCCGGGACAGCCCTGACCCGTCAGGCCAACTGGCGTCGCACCAGCTCGTGCAGCCTGCCGCCGGTGTCCGCGAGCAGTTGCGCCGGAGGCCCCTGCTGGGCGACCTTGCCGTCCTCCATCACGATGACGCGGTCGGCGTCCAGGACCGTCGACAGGCGGTGGGCGATGACGATGCGGGTGGCGTGGAGCGCCTTGGTGCTCTCGATGACCTTGCGCTGCGTCTCGTTGTCGAGGGC
This sequence comes from Streptomyces sp. NPDC107562, assembly GCF_055657325.1. Lineage (NCBI taxonomy): Bacteria > Bacillati > Actinomycetota > Actinomycetes > Kitasatosporales > Streptomycetaceae > Streptomyces > Streptomyces sp. NPDC107562. The sequence goes on from NZ_JBVKBE010000001.1 coordinate 191,693, forward strand.
GCTGGTCGCCTCGTCGAAGAACAGGATGCGCGGCCGGCGGATCAGCGCCTGGGCGATCATCAGCCGCTGCCGCTGGCCGCCGGAGACCGCCCCGTTGCCCGCCACGATGGTGTGCAGCCCCATCGGCATCCGCTTGATGTCCTCGGCGAGGCCCGCCATCTCGGCCGCCGTCATCGCCTCCTCCGGCGTGTACGGCTCGGTGCCGCAGATGACGTCCAGGATCGAGCCGGTGAACGGCTGCGCGTGCTGGAGCACCACGCCGCACTGGCGCCGTACGGCGGACTGGTCGAGCGCCGCCAGGTCCTGACCGTCGTACAGCACGCTCCCGGACACTGGCTTGTCGAAGCCGATCAGCAGGCGCAGCAGGGTCGACTTGCCGCAGCCCGACGGCCCGACGACCGCGACGAACTCACCCGGCCGCACCTCGAACGACACGTCGTCGAGGACCAGCGGGCCGTCGTCGGAGTAGCGGAACGACAGCCGCCGCGCCTCCACGGCCCCGGAGAGCGGCCCCGGCCGGGTGCTGGCCGTACGCACCTCCGGCGCCGCCCGCAGCACCGGCTTGATCTGCTCGTACAGGGGCAGCGCGGCCACCAGCGACACGAACGCGCCCGTGACCTGGGTGACCGAGGTGAGGAGCATCGTCACCGAGGTGTTGAAGGCGAGGAAGTCGGCGGCCGACATCGAACCCCGCGCCGGACCCGCGAGCAGCATGAACATCGCCAGTGAGCACAGCGGCAGATAGATCGCGCCCAGCACGGTGGTGAGGTTCTTGATCCGGCCGAGCCGCTGCTGGAGCTCCCGGCTGCGCGCGAACTCGCGCGCCCAGGCGGCGTACGCGTAGTTCTCGGCCGCCGCGACCCGCAGCTTGGGCAGGCCGCGCAGGGTCTGGAACGCCTGGTTGTTCAGCTTGTTGGCGAGCACCGTCAGCCGTCGCTGCCAGCGCACCTGCCACAGCCCGAGCCCGAGGAAGACACCGGCGATGACGACGAGCATGCCCATCGCGGCCAGCGCCATCGGCACGCTGAACCAGAGCAGCAGCCCCAGGTTCATCGCCCCCACGGTCACCGACTGGGCGACGGTCGGGCCGACCCCGGCGAGCAGCCTGCGGATCGCGCTGATGCCCATGGCCGCGCTGGCCAGCTCACCCGTGGAGCGGTTGGTGAAGAACTTCGTCGGCAGCCGCAACAGCCGGTCCCACACGGCCGGTTGCAGCGTCGCCTCGATCCGGCCCTCCAGGCGCAGGATGGTCATGTTCTGCAGCAGCATGAAGGCCGCCGCCACGACGCTGCTGACCATCACCGCCAGACAGACCTGGGCGATCAGACCCGCCTGCGCCTTCGGCACGAACTCACCGAGCACCTTGCCGGTCGCGATGGGCACCAGCGCGCCGATCGCCACCGTCACGAGCCCGCTGAGCAGGAGCCCGGTCAGATCCCGGCGCGTGCCGCGCATGCAGAACCGGAGCAGTCCGAGGGGGCCCAGCGGGCGTTCGGGCAGCGGACGGTAGAACATCACCGCGCGCGGTTCGAACTCCGGGGCGTTGGCCTTCTCGATCGGCGTCTCGCGTCCGGTCGCGGGATGCACCGCCACATAACCGCCGCGCCGCCACAGCAGCGCCACCGGCGCCCCCGACAACGCCCGTTGACCCACCAGCGGGCCCACGTCGTCGTGCCACCAGGTGCCGTCCAGCCGTACCGCGCGGGTCCGCACGCGCGAGGCGAGGGCGATGCGTTCGACCGGGTCGAGACGGTCGCTCTCGGCGCCGCCGTGGCCAGGGTCGGCGAGCGGGATCCCGGCAGCGGCGGCGACCAGCTTGGACGCCGCGTAGGTGGCGTCGGCGTCGGCGGCGGTGGTGCGCTTGGCCGACGGCTTGCCGATCGCCGCGAGCAGCGTCCGGTCGGCCTGCGCGCGCACCTGTTCACCGGCCTTGATGCCGGCGGCCGTACGGGTCTCGTGGGTGCGCTCCAGCTGCTCGATCCAGCGGTCCAGGGTGCTCAGCAGGCGGTACTGCTGATCGACCATGCTCTGCCACAGTGCCGGGTCCATCAGCAGGTCGGCCGCCGCCTCCGCGCCGTACAGGGAGCCGTACTGGACGCTGCCGGGCGGCACCTGCATCCAGAACACGTCGTCGTCGGTCACCTCGGCGGCGCGTTCACCGGCCGTCGGCGCCTGGAAGAGGATGGACAGCCCGCGGCCGACGCCGAGCGCGAGGGCGTACTCCAGCGGACTCGTCGTCGGCGGCACGTACTGCGGGTTGCCGTACTCGTCGTACGACCAGGTCTGCGTCACCGCCGGCTGGTACAGCTCGCGCAGCCCGATGCGGTGGACCACACAGTCCCTGACCGGCCGGGCGATCAGCGTGTGCTGCGGCCCGGGGACGGGGCCGAGCAGCAGCGCGCCCGCCTCCAGTCGGCCGAGGTGGTGCCAGTGGCCCTGTTGCGCCGCGTCGACCGCGAACAGGTCCAGGGCGCCCGCCGCGACCAGCCACAGCGCCTGCGGCCCCTCCAGGTCCAGGCGGCCGAGCCCTGCGCAGTCGAGGGGCGTGCCCACCTGCCCGAGCGCCGCGAGAACGTAGTCGTCGCCGTGCACGGCTGTCATCTCATCGCTCCCTGACCAGCGCCGCGTAGGCGCCGCCGCGTGCCACCAGCTCCTCGTGCCGACCGCGTTCCACGATCGTGCCGTGCTGGAGCACCACGATCTCGTCGCTGTCCCGCACCGTGCTGAGCCGGTGGGCGATGACCACGCAGGCGCAGCCGCGCCGGCGCAGGTTGTCCATGACGGTCAGCTCCGTCTCGGCGTCGAGCGCGCTGGTCACCTCGTCCAGCACGAGGATGCTGGGCCGGCGCACCAACGCCCGGGCGATCTCCAGCCGCTGGCGCTGCCCACCGGAGAAGTTGCGGCCGTCCTGCTCGACCCGGCTGTGGATGCCGCCGGGGCGGCGCATGACGACGTCGTGCAGCGCGGCGTCCTTGAGCGCCTCCAGCACCGCCTCGTCCGGGATGGACGGGTCCCACAGCGCGACGTTGTCCCGGACCGAGCCCTCGAAGAGGAAGACGTCCTGGTCGACGAAGGAGACGGAGGCCCCGAGCGCGCCGCGCGGAATGTCCTCCAGGCGCTGCCCGTCGATGCGGATCACGCCCTCCCACGGCGTGTAGAGGCCGGAGATCAGCCGGGAGACGGTCGACTTGCCGCTGCCCGAGCCGCCCACCAGCGCGACCTGGCGGCCCGGCCCGACCGTCAGGTCGAAGCCCGCGAGGAGGGGTTTGTCCAGCGGGCTGTAGCCGAAGGTGATGTTCTCCAGCTCGACATGGCCGTGCAGCCTGCGCGTGGAGTCGCCGCCCGCCCGGTCGTAGAGCGGGTCGGTGCGGAAGTTCTCCACGTCCTTCAGGCGTGCCACGTCGGCCGCGAAGTCCTGGATGCGGCCCGCCACGCCGTTGAGCCGGGTCAGCGGGGCCGTGAAGCGGGTGACCAGGGCCTGGAAGGCGACGAGCAGGCCGACGGAGATGTGGCCCTCGATGGCGCGCATGCCGCCGATCCACAGGATCAGGGCGCTGTTGAGCGTGGCGAGCGTCGGCGCGACCACGCCCAGCCAGGCGCTCGGCACTCCGAGCGCCTGCTGTTCCTCCAGGGTCGTGGCATGCTGCCCGGCCCACTTGCGGAAGTAGCCGTCCTCGCCGCCGGTCGCCTTCATCGTCTCGATCAGCTGGAGCCCGGTGTAGGCCGTGTTCGTCAGGCGGGCGTTGTCCGCGCGCAGTTTGGCGGTCCGGGTCGCGCGCAGCCGGATGACGACACGCATGGCGAGGATGTTCAGCAACGCCACGCCGATGCCCACGAAGGTGAGCTGCGGATCGTAGGTGTAGAGGAGCACGGCGTAGAGCACCACGACCACCGCGTCCACGCCGGCCGAGGCCAGGTCACGTGCCAGCGTCTCGGCCACCGCGTCGTTCGACTGGAGGCGCTGCACCAGGTCGGCCGGGCTGCGCTGGGAGAAGAAGGTGACCGGCAGCCGCAGCAGATGGCGCAGGAAGCGGGCGCTGGACAGGGTGGAGGAGATGATGCGGCCGTGGTGCAGGTTGGCCTGCTGCAACCAGGTCAGCACCAGCGTCAGCAGCACACAGGCGCCCATGGAGGCGAACAGCACGTCCAGCAGCGAGGTCTGCCCGCCGATCAGGAACATGTCGATGTACGTCCGGCTGAGCGCGGGCACCGCAGCGCCGACCACCACCAGCAGCAGGCTCGCCAGCACGGCGGCGGGCATCGTCCCGGCGGTGCCGCGCAGCCGGGCCGGCATCGCGCCCCAGACACCCGGCCTGCGTCCGCCGCGGCTGAAGTCGTCGCCCGGCTCCATCGTGAGGACGACGCCGGTGAAGCTGCCGTCGAAGTCCTCGACCGGCACGAAGCGGCGGCCCTTGGCGGGATCGTTGACGAACACGCCGCGGCGGCCGAACCGGCGGCCGATGCCGTCGTAGACGACGTAGTGGTTGAACTCCCAGAACAGGATGGCCGGCGCCTTGACCTCGGCCAGGGCCGCCAGGTCCATCTGCATGCCCTTGGCGGTCAGTCCGTAACTGCGCGCGGCCTTCAGCAGATTGCTCGCCCGCGAGCCGTCGCGGGAGACGCCGCAGGCGATGCGCAGTTCCTCCAGCGGGACGTGCCTGCCGTAGTGGCCGAGGACCATCGCGAGGGAGGCGGCGCCGCACTCGACGGCCTCCATCTGGAGGACGGTGGGGGTGCGGACCGGTCTGCGGCGGGCCTTCGGGACGGTGCGCCGGGGCGGGGCGGCCCGGCGCCGGCCACGGGTCTCGGGTGCGGCGGTGGTCACGGCAGCAGCCAATCGACGGGACGCTGATCGGCCAGCCGGATCGAGCCCGTGGCCATCGTCATGGAGGTCAGGGTGAAGGGCGGTCCGTCGGCCGAGGACCACTTGTAGCCGCTCCTGGTGGCGGCGGACCGGTCGAGGCGCACAGTCACGGCGACGGGGCGGCCGTCCTTGGTGAACTGCTCGCCGAGCTGGTTGTCACCGAGGAACGAGGCGATCTCCTGGGGCGACTGCGGGGCACGGTCCACGGACTTCACATGGCCGCGCAGCACGCCGTACTCCTGGGTGGGGACCGTCTGCACGGTCAGGTCCACGGCGGCGTCGGCGGGGATCGACCCGGCGTTCTCCGCGGGCACGTACACGGTGGCGTACAGCGGGTCGTCCGCGTCAGCCACCTTCTCGACGGCCGCGACGTCGGCGCCCGTCGAGATGATCTGCCCGATCGTCGCGGCGAGCGCGGTCAGGCGCCCGGCGGCGATGGTGCGCACCACGGTCTCGCCCTCGGGGGTACGCACCTTCAGGACGGGGGAGTTCGCGGGCAGGCGCCGGCCCTCCTCGGCGACGATCGCCGTGACCTGGCCCGCGACCGGGCTCTGCAGGATGTAACTGCCCTCGCCGTGCGTGAGGACGGCCGGTGCGCTCACGGTGGAGGTCACCGAGCCGGTCACCGCCCAGACGGACGCGGCGGCCATCGCGACCACGGTCACCGACAGCACGATCCAGCCCTGCGGACGCGCGAGGCGCACCGGGAGATCGAGTTCCTCGGGCGACTGGAGCTTGGCGAGGGCCTGCTGGCGGAACTGCACGGATCTTCCCTCACCGGGTGGACTGAGTGACGGCATCCGAAGAGTCCCGGAGCCGGGGGGCGGCTCCGGGACTCAACGGCACTGGCGTGCGATCAGAGACCGGCGACCAGGTTGGTGACCGGCGCGGTGTTCAGGCCGGTGACACCCTCGACGGTGCCGACGACCGTGTCGACCAGACCGGAAACCGGGGCGATGCCGTCCACGGCGCCGACGACGGTGTTCACGGCGTTCACGGAGAGGCCGCCCGAGACGTTGTCGAGCTCGGCGTCGGAGATCTCGACGGTCTCGACCTGGGGGGTGGAGTTCATGATGGAACTTCCCTTCGTATGGCAATTTTACAAGGGGGGAGCGGCCCCCTCTGGGGACAGATGGACGGCCGCGACCGCGGGCGCCGGGCACCCCTGGCCGGGGAGCCCTCGCAGACCCTGCGGTGCGATGGATCAAAGCACGCGGCGCTGCCGGGCTTCCAATCAAACACAGGCCCCACCAGGGCACTTGAGCCCCAGCGCTCCCCATCCGTGCAGGTGTGGGCACGGCTTGTCGGCGACTTCTTCACATGGCGCCCGGCATCGCCCCGCACGGGCTCTTGCGGCCCGGCCGGTGAATCCGGCACTCCGGCCCCAAAGGCGTGCCCCGGGGCGCGCGAATGTGCAGAACCCCGGGGTCCGGTGACTTGGTTGAGCATTGAATGTGCAGATTCCCTGAAGTGAGGATTCCGCTACTGGTCGGGGACAGACCGTTGCTGATCGATTACCAGCCGTATCAGCCCAGAAGCGCGTAGACGGTGCTCGCGTGGGCCGCGAGTTCCCCCGTCCGTTCGACCGTCATGGAGATGTCGGCGAACGCCGTCCGCCGGCCCAGTTTGGTCAGCACCGCCACGATCAGGACATCCGAGTCCGTCACCGCGCGCTGGAAGGATGTCGACTGCTGAACGGTCGTCATCGGTACGAAGGCGCCCCGCGCCGCCGAGACGGCGATCACGGTGGCGGTGTCGGCGGCGGCCATCAGGGCCTGCCCGCACAGCGCGCCGCCCTCCCGGGCCAGCCCCGCCGACCAGGGCAGCCGCAGGGTGGCACGGTCCTCGCCCACGCCCTCGACGGACAGGCCCAGTTGCAGCACCCAGGGGGCGAAGTTGGCGGACAGGATCTTGTCGGCCTCAGCGGTGGTCATCGTCATACGGGGATTGTTCCCGGCGTGCGGCGGGCGCGCGCGCAGCGTGGCCGATTCGGCCCGGGGACGGGCGCACGGCGAAGCGTGAATTGAACGTCCCGCGCGACCCGTGCGTACCAGTGGCCATCCAGGCGCCCCCACAGCCGCCACGAGACGGCGGCCCGGACCCCGTCCTCCAGGAGGTCGAGAACCCTTGAGTCACAAGCGAATTCCGAAGCGCAAGGCCGCAATCGCGGTGGGCGGCGTGGCGGCGCTCGGAGCGGCCGCACTGCTGCTGCCCCACGCCAACGCGTCCCAGGACGGCGCCGAGGACGCGGCCGCGGCGCCCCGGACCCTGAAGGCGGGCGACGCCTCGGACCTCGCCTCGCAGCTCGCCGGCCTGCTCGGCGACGCCTTCGCCGGCTCCTACTACGACGAGAACGACCAGCAGCTCGTCGTCAACGTGGTCGGCGACAACAACCAACTGGTCGTCCAGGCCAAGCGGGCAGGCGCCGCGGTCCGCCAGGTCGAGAACAGCACGGCCGAACTGAGGTCCGCCGCGCAGACCCTGAAGACCGAGGCCACCATCCCGGGCACCTCGTGGGCCGTCGACCCGCGGACCAACAAGATCCGGGTCACCGCCGACAGCACGGTCACCGGCGAGAAGTGGGACACGCTGGAGTCGACCGTGCAGGGCCTCGGCTCCGGCATGGCGACCATCCAGAAGTCGGCCGGCACCTTCAAGACCTTCGCCTCCGGCGGTGACGCGATATTCGGCGGCGGCTCCCGCTGCTCGCTCGGCTTCAACGTCACCGCGGGCGACGGTGCCCCGGCCTTCCTGACCGCCGGGCACTGCGGCGTCGCCGTCGCCGAGTGGTCCGACGCCCAGAACGGCGCCCCGATCGCCACCGTCGACCAGGCCGTCTTCCCGGGCGAGGGCGACTTCGCGCTCGTGAAGTACGACGACCCGGCGACCGAGGCGCCGAGCGACGTCGCCGTCGGCGGCGGGCAGACCGTCCCGATCCTCCAGGCGGCCGAGGCGACCGTCGGTCAGCAGGTGTTCCGGATGGGCAGCACCACCGGCCTCGCCGACGGCACGGTCACCGGGCTCGACGCCACCGTCAACTACCCCGAGGGCACGGTCACCGGCCTCATCCAGACCGACGTCTGCGCCGAACCCGGTGACAGCGGCGGCTCGATGTTCACCCAGGACGGCCTTGCCCTCGGCCTCACCTCGGGCGGCAGCGGCGACTGCACCTCCGGTGGCGAGACCTTCTTCCAGCCGGTCACGACGGCACTGGAGGCCGTCGGCGCGACGCTGGGCGACGGCGCCGGTGACGCCGGGGCGGGTGCGGGTGACGAGGCGGGCGCCGGCGACGACGCGGGCGCCGGTGCGGGTGACGACGCGGGCGCCGGAGCCGGTGAAGGCGCCGGAGCCGGCGAGGAGGCCGGCGCGGGTGCCGGTGCCGGCGCCGGTGAAGAGGGTGGTGCCGGTGAGGACGTCGGCGGTGAGGACGTCGGCGGTGAGGACGTCGGTGCGGGCGGCGGCCACGAGCCGGAGGACGTCTCCGGGCTGACCGGGACCCGGTGACCCGGAGCTGACGGCGGTCCGGTCCTCCGGTGGGAGGACCGGACCGCTCCCGTTCCCGCGGCGCGTCCGTGACCCCTCAGACCTCTGCGTCCCCCCGCGCCCGCAGCAGCATCAGCGCCACGTCGTCGACCCGCTCCTCCGTGCTCCCCTGACCCATCATCACGTCGGCCAGCTCGTCCAGCGGCAGGTCCCCGGCCCCGCACAACCGCCGTCCCAGCTCGGCGAGCGCCTCCTCGATGTCGACGCCGGGCGACTCGACCAGCCCGTCCGTGTAGAGGACGAGCACCGAGCCCGGCGGCAGCTCCACCTCGGTCGCCGGGTACACGGCCGAGCCGTCGATGCCGAGCAGCGGCCCGCCCGCGAGGTCGAGGACCCGCACCTTGCCGTCCGGCCGCCTCAGCAGGGGCGGCGGATGCCCGGCCCGCGCCATCACGGCCCGCCCGCGCCCCGGGTCGATCCGCAGGTACAGACAGCTGGCGAACAGCTCGGCACCGAGGTCGATGAGCAGCCCGTTGGTGCTGCGCATGACCTCCGCGGGTGCCTGACCCACCGTCGTGTACGCGCGTACGGCGGTGCGGATCTGCCCCATCAGCCCGGCCGCCGTCACGTTGTGCCCCTGCACGTCCCCGATCACCGCGGCCGCCTGTCCCGCCAGCGGCATCACGTCGTAGAAGTCGCCACCGATGTCCATGCCGCGGGTGCCCGGCAGATAGCGCGCGGCCGTGTCGATGCCGGGCAGCGGCGGCAGCGAGGGCGGCAGGAGCGCGGCCTGCAACCCGTGCGCCAGCTGGTGCTTGGCGTCGTAGAGCAGGGCGCGCTCCAGGGCGAGGGCCATCAGCCCGCCGAGGCTCGTCAGTACGGCGCGCTCGTCCGCGGGGAAGGCGTGCGGCTCGGCGTAGGCCAGCACACAGGTGCCCACCGGGCGTCCGGAGGCGATCAGCGGCAGGTACGCCCAGGCCGCGAACCCGTCCGGGGTCTCGTGCCGGATCGGGTAGAGCCGCTCCAGCTCCATCCGGGACTCGAAGAACGCCGGCACCCCGCTGTTGAGCGCGTGCGCGCCCGGGGTCGGCGAACTCAGCGGTGCCCCGTCGAAGCGCTCCACGACATGCGGATCGAGATAGCCGTGATGCCCCAGCACATGCAGCCGGCCGGCCCGGGAGCCGAGCAGCACCAGTGCCCGGCCGCCCAGCGACGGCACGACCTCCCGCGCGACCAGCCGCACCACGTCCTGCACGGTCACGGCCTCGGTCAGCGCGCCGGCCAGGCTCAGCACCTGCGAGATGGTCACCAGACGGCCCGGTCCCTCGGTGGGCGGCGGCGCGATGCGGCCCATCTCCGACACCGCCCGTGCCCTGCTGACCCGGACGCTCAGTCCCGTCGTGCTCGGATAGAGCCGGAACGACAGCCATTCGCCCGGCGGGCGCACCGCCACGAACGACGTGGTGTGCTGGCTGAGCAGCGCGGCCCGGTACCGGTCCTCGTACACGGGGTCGTTCAGCCACGGCACCGCCGCCCACAGCTGGGTCCCGAGCAGACGGCTCGACGGCACGCCGATCAGCTCGGCCGCCGCCGCGTTCGCGTAGGTGATCCGGCCGTGCAGATCCAGCGAGCACATTCCGTACGGCAGCCGGGCGACCATGCGGGCCGCCTCGAGCGAGCCCAGCGTGCCGGCCGTGCTCCCGATGGCCGGGGCGGCGAGGAGATCGGCTTCCGGCAGCACCGGACGGCTCTCCTCGGCGGCCCGCTCCAGCCGTACGGCGAGCCGTTCGGTCGCCGCGGTCAGATGCTCGCGCTCCCGGTCGCTCAGCTCGTGCGGGTGGGAGCCGGGCCAGGTCACGAACACCGCGCCGTAGGCCCGTGTCGCGGTCGCCACCGGCAGCGCGGCGAGCGCGAAGGGATAGGGCAGCACCACGGAGACGCGCGGGAACCTGCGGGCCATCTCCTCCTCGCCCCCCACCCAGACCACCCGCCGCTCGCGCAGCGCCTCGGCGACCGGAATGGGGGCGTCCACCCCGACCCGCTCCCAGGGCGCCGCGAACGCCCGGGGCAGCCCGGCCGTCACCGCCATCTCCAGCGCCGTCTCGTCGGTGCCCAGCAGGTACACCGCCCCGGAGTGCGCGTTGACGCCGTCCATCATCGTGGCCAGGGCGAGCGACAGAAGGGGGCCACCGGCGGGGGCCTTGCGCGCCGCGGGCGCCTGTTCGTCGGGCACGCCGACCACCTCCTCGCAGCGCCTCGGGACGGGTCCCAGGGATCAATCTGCCTCGGGACGGCCCGCCCCGCACGGCGGCGACCGCGCCGGGCAACGGCGACGACGTGGGAAGCCCCGCGTACCCCGACCTCCCCAGGCCATGCCACGGGAGTCGAAGCGTGCGGTGGGGCACGTGCGCGGCGCGCGCGCCCCCGCGCATCCCCTTGGCCGGAACTGCGTGCCACGACGGCGCGACGGCGGCCAAGAATGGGGCACGCGCTTTAGGGCCTGTTGCGAACGTGGCGTCGTCGTCCGGAGGACGGCAGCGCGACGCCCTCTCGCCGCACCGCCCGAAAGCCCGAGTACGCCCAGTACGAGCGCTTACGGACGGCACTCCGCCGGCCTTCGGCCGGGGGACCCAGGGCCTGGAACGGCGACGGCAAGCGGGAAGGGACATCGGTGATCCGAGTACTTCTGGTGCACGACGCGTGTCTGGTGCGATCCATCCTCGCGGACTGGCTCCGCCGCGAACCCGATCTGGGGGTCCACGACACCCCCTGGTCGGGCATCGCGGGCCGGCTGCGGTCCGTGCAGCCGGACGTCTGCGCCGCGGACCTGGACCGCGTGGACCGTGACGGCATACCGCCGGTGGGGGACCTGACCGCGGGCGGGCCGGGCCGGACGCCGCCGGGACTGCTGGTGCTGGCCAACGGCAACCGGCCCGGCCTGCTCAGACGGGCGATCGAGGCGGGCGCGCTCGGTTACGTCGACAAGGCGGGCTCCCCGGAGCGGCTGGTCCGGGCGATCCGGCGGGTCGCCGCGGGGGAACGTTTCGTCGACGACTCGCTCGGATTCGGCTTCCTCAAGGCCGCGCAGATGCCGCTGACCAGACGGGAGCTGAGCGTGTTAGCCCTGGCCGCCGAGGGCGCCTCCGTCCCGGAGATCGCGGGGAGCCTGCACCTCTCCCACGGCACGGTGCGCAACTACATGGCGGCCATCACCCGCAAGACCGGGGCCCGCAACCGGGTCGACGCGATCCGCATCTCGCGGGGCGAGGGCTGGCTGTGACCGGGGCGGACGGTCCCCGGCCAGGGCCCGGTACGCCGGTGAGCACCGCACCAGCTCCTCATGAGTGCCGTACTCCGTGCGCGGGCCGTCCATGAGCAGCACGCGCCCGGCGCGGCGGGCCGAACCGATGCGGTGGGCGACGACGACCAGGGTGCCGCCCGGCCGCGCGGCGAACGCCCGCTCCGCCCGCTCCTCCGCCCCGGCGTCCAGATGGCACGTCGCCTCGTCCAGCAGGGCGAGCGGCGCGGGAGACAGGTAGGCCCGGGTGAGCGCGATCAGCTGCCGCTCACCCGCCGACAGCGCGCCGGGGTCGACCGGCGCCCCGGGCCCGCCGAGCGCGTCGAGCAGCGGCGTGAGCCCGACCGCCTCGGCCGCGGCGAGCAGTTCGCGTTCGGGCACCGGGTCGGGGCGCAGATGGCTCAGGTTCTCGGCGAGCGTGCCCGTGTGGACGTAGGCCTCCTGCGGGATCAGGACGCGGTGGGCCGTCGCGGCCGGCCCCGGGACGGGGTGACCGTGGACGTCGACGGTGCCGTGCCGGGGGGTGAGCAGTCCGGCGACGAGGGCGGTGAGCGTCGACTTGCCGATGCCGCTCGGGCCGACGACGGCCAGGTGGGAGCCCGGGGCGAGGACGAGGTCGAGGTCCTCGATCACGGGGGTCGCGGCGGGCCCGTAGGCGAAAGTGAGGCAGGAGACGGTGAGGGCGGCGGCCGGGGCGCCGTGCGGGGGAGGGCCGGCCGGCCGGACGCGGGGCGGGACGGGCTCGCCCGGGTCGCTCGCGGGCGGTTCGGCGGGGACGAGGCGGCGCAGCACGACGGCCAGGCGCGAGCCGCTGGTGCCCAGGCCGTGGATCAGGTTGCGCAGGGCGGGCAGGAGCGACTGGGTGACGTAGGCGAGGGCACCGACGAGGGCGCCGGGCGTCACGCCGCGCGACAGGAGCAGCGGCGCGGCGGCGAGCAGCAGCAGGACCGGCAGCTGACCGCCGACCGCGAGGGACGCGACGCGCAGCACGGACCAGCGGGCCAGCGAACGGGCGGCCGCCAGCTCGGCGTCGACGCGCTCCCCGACCTCGGCGGCCGTCCGCTCCTCCGCGCCGGCCGCGGTGATGTCCCGCAGCCCCGGGCACACGACGCCCAGATGCCCGGCGAGCGCCTCGTCGGCGGTGAGGAAGGCCTCCTGCCTGCGTGCCAGCGGCCGGAGCGAGGCGAGGAACAGTCCGAGTCCGGCGACGAGGGGCGGGACGACGACCAGCAGCAGCGCCGGGGCCAGCGAGAACAGTCCGACGAGGGCGCCGAGGGCGGTGAAGACGAACGAGCGGGAGACCAGCACCAGACCGGCGAAGGTGTCCCGGGCGATCTCCACCTGCTGGGTCAGCCGGGACAGCGCCTCGCCCTCCGCCTCCCGCACCCCGCGCTCGACGACCCGCGTGACCAGGCCGTCCCGCAGCGGCTCGACGAGATCGGCGACCGCCCGGTACACCCGTGCCGTCCCGATCGCCCCGGCCAGGACCCCGAGGGCGGCCAGCCCGAGCCACGCCAGCCCGGTGTCCGTGCGTCCCGCGAGAAACCCGGCGTCCAGTGCCCGGGCCGGCGCGTAGCCGACGAGGAAGGTCTGCGCGGTCTCCAGTGCCGACCAGCCGCCTAGCCGGGCCAGGACCCGGGGACGGGCCCGGAGGAAGCCGAGCCCCCGCCGGAGGACCCCGAACCGGTGGACCCCGTACCGGTGGGCTCCGTACCGGTGGACCCCGTGCTCGTGGACCCCGTGCTCGTGGATCCCGTGCTCGTGGATCCCGTGGCCGCTCACTCCCGGCCACCGTCCCCGAAGACCGCCCGGTACTCCGGGTCCTGCCACAGCCGCGCGTGGCTGCCGACCGCCCGCACCCGGCCGCCGTCCAGCCATGCCACCGCGTCCGCGCGGGCCGCCGTGGTGGGCCGGTGGGCGACCAGGAGGCGCGTCGTACGCGGCCGGGCCAGCAGGGCCCGCGTGATGTGGTGTTCCGTCACCGTGTCCAGGCTGGACAGGGCGTCGTCGAGGATGAGCAGACGGCCGCCCTGCGCGAACGCGCGGGCCAGACCCAGCCGTTGCGCCTCGCCGCCGGAGAAGGGGGCGTCGGCGCAGCGGGTGGCGTAGCCGTCCGGGAGGCGGCGGACGAAATCGTCGGCGCGGGCGGTGCGGGCGGCCGCGCGGACGCGGCCGGGAGCGGGGGAGGGCAGGCCGAGAGCGAGGGTGTCCTCGACGGTGGCGCCCAGGAGAGCGGGGCGTTCGAAGGCGTAGGAGACGGCGCGGCGCAGCTCCGGCCGGCCCAGGTCGCGCAGGGGGACGCCGTCGAGCAGGACCTCGCCGACGTCCGGGTCGGCCAGGCGCCCGGCGAGCGCGGCGAGCAGGGACTTGCCGGTGCCGGAGCGGCCGACCACGGCGAGGGTGGTGCCGCCCGGCACGTCCAGGTCGACGCCGTCGAGGACCGTGCGGGCGCCCAGGCGTGCGGTCACCGCGCGCAGTCGGAGGTGGCCGGGGCCGGGCGGCAGCGTCCGGCCGCCGTGCCCGGGGGCGGGCTGCACCAGGACCTCCGTCAGCCGGGCGGCGGCCGCGCGGGCGCGGGCCAGGCCGGAGAGGTGGCTCACGAGCACGCCGACGCCGGTCGCCAGGACCGCGTAGCGGGCGGCGGCGAGCAACTCGCCCACGGAGAGCCGGTGCCGGGCGAGCAGCAGGCCGGCGACGGCGACCACGCCCAGCTGGAGCAGCGGTCCCACGGCGACGGCCTGCCCGGCGGCCCGCCCCTGCACCCGCCACATGCGGTGGCCCGCGCGCGCCAGTTCGGGCAGGGGCTGGAGGACACGCGCGGTCTCCCGGTCCGCCGTACCTGCCGCGCGGATGGTGCGGTGCCCGGCGACCGCCTCGGCCAGCGCCGCCGCGATCCGTCCCTGCGCCCGCTGGTAGTCGGCGGCGCACTCGGCGGTGTCGCGGGCGAGGGCGCGCAGCAGGAGCCCCAGCACGGGCGCCCCGGTGAGGAACACCACCGCGAGCCACGGGTCGATCAGCACCAGAGCGATCACACCCCCGACGGGCCCCGCGCACGCGGCCGCCAGCAGGGCGCGGGCCCCCGGCGCGGTCCCGGCCTGCGCGGCGTTGCCGACGACCCGGGCGACCAGGTCACCGGAGCCGAACCGGCCGCCGGCGCGCGGACCCAGTGCCAGCAGACGGCCGCTGGTCCGGCGGCGCAGCCAGGCCGTGCTCCGTGCGTCGACGGTCCCGGCGAGCACCGCCTCGGCCGCGTCCAGCACGGCGATCAGCAGTACCAGCGCGGCGCAGCACAGCACCCAGCCGGTCGCGGACCGCCCCGACAGCAGCGTGTCCAGGGCCCGGCCCAGCGCGGCGGGCAGCAGCAGCCCGGCCCCGGTGGCGAACGTTCCCGCCAGGCCGAGCGCGAGGCACCGCCCCGCGCTGTGCCGCCCGGCCCGGCGCAGCAGTTCCCGGGTCCCGGTGTCCGTCGGCGTCGTGGGTCCTGTCATGGAGTGAGCGCCTCCTGTACGGACCCCGGGCGGCCCCTCCCTGATGGGGAGTGGCCGCCCGGAGCTGTGCGGTGCCGTCGGTCAGAGGCAGAGCGTGATGCTCGCGGCGCTCACACAGGAGAGCAGGCTGAGGGTGCTCTGGCCGCCGGTGTACTCCTCGGTGTCCATCGCCTGCAGGTCGAGCAGTGCCATCTTCGTGTCCTTTCATCCATGGGGACGGGGTGGTGTCACGACTCCGCGGGATCGCGGAACCGCGTCTGTGAGGGCCGCCGCGGGGGCGGCGGCAGGAACGGCAGATGTGCGGTGGACGGGTCGCCGAGGGCCGCGCCGAGCGCGAGCAGGCAGCCCGCCGTCCCGGTGGCCAGGTCCATGGACAGCCGCATCATCTGGTGCCCGGGGAAGGCCAGTTGGCCCTGGTAGGCCATGGCGTACCAGCCGAGCCCGGCGACCTGGGCCGCCAGCTCCTTCCGCCCGGCTCCCGGGGTGGTGGTGCGAGCGAGGTGCAGGATCATCCCGGCGCGGCCCTGGAACAGTCCGGGCTGCGCGTAGAAGCGCGAGGTGGCGGCCGTCAGGATCCCGGCGCGGGCCCGCCCGAACTCGCCGTCGTCGTCGGTGGCGTGGACGAGGTGGTCGTCGAGGACCATGCCCACGCCCGCGCTGCCGTCGCCGAGGTACGGCATCGTCCGCCAGCCCTCGTCGACCTCCAGCGAGCCGCCCTTCTGCACGACACAGCAGTCGAGGTCCCGGCGCAGCGCCGTGCCGGCCGCGTCCAGCAGGTCCCGCTCGCCGGTCCGTTCGTAGTGGCGCAGCAGGAACAGCGCGGGCCCGCTCGCGCCGCGCAGCAGCCCGGCCCGCCGGCGCGGGGTGTCGGGCAGCGGCTCGGCGAGCCGTCCCACGAGGACGCGCGCCGCCTCCTCGGCGGCCTCGGCCAGCCGCCGTTCACCGGTGGTGCGCGCCAGGGCGCCGAGGACGAGGCCCAGTCCGGCCAGTCCGCCGTGCAGGTCCGAGGCGAGGCGCTGCCAGCGCTCGCGCAGGACCAGGTCGATCAGGTCCAGTGCCCGCGTCCGGTGGCCGAGCAGGTCCAGCACGAGGGCGACGCCCGCCAGGCCGTCGTACAGGCCGAGCGGTGTGCCCACCGGCGGCGGTTCGGTGCGCGCCAGGAGCCAGCGTTCGCCCTCCTCGTACCGTTCCGCGCCGGTCCGTTCGAGCGCGTAGAGCACACCGGCGGCGCCGTGCGCGATGCCGAGGCCGCCGCCGTCGGAGAACTGGGTGATGTCGCCGGGGAAGAGCCGGTCGGTGCGCTCGGGGCTGGCCGAGGCGAGGATCGCCTTCACCATCGAGTCGCGGCTGTGCGGCCAGTCTCCGGGACGGACGAGCGGGGTGGCCGCCGACGGCCGGGCGGCGCCCCGGGTGATCTCCGCGACCGCCTCGTCCAGGAAGGCCCGGGGCACGTCCGGGAACTGCTCGGCGACGACGTCCGCCAGATGGGCGGCCTTGCCCCGGTCGACCACGAACAGGGTGGTGGCCGGCAGGAACAGGGCGAGTCGCAGGCAGGCCAGCGCGTAGCGGTCGACGTCCGTGCCGCGGCGGTCCGGCGGGGCGAAGAAGCCGGGGTGGGCGACGATCTGACGGCCGTTCTCGGCGACCGGCGCGGCGGCCTCGAAGTCGATCAGCCGGACACTCTCCTCGTCCGGCGCCACCATGATGTTGAAGACGTGCAGGTCGTTGAAGACGATGCCGCGCTCATGGACCGCCTCGACGGCCCGCTCGACCGCCCGGTGGATGCGCAGTGCCCACGCCGTGTACGCGGCGACGGCCGCGGGGTCCGGGTCGGTGCCGAGCAGCGGGTGCCGCTCGGCGAAGAAGGAGTTCAGCGGCCTCCCCTCGATGTGCTCCATCACGAGGAACCGGTGGTCGCCCACGGTGAACCAGTCACGCACCTCGGGCACCACCCCGGTGCCCGCGACCTGCTCCAGGGCGTCCTTCTCGCGTTCCAGACGCGCGAGGGCGTCGGCCCCGTCCGCGGCCAGCCCCGCGTGCGGCCGGCCCTCCTTGAGCACCACCCGGCTCCCGTCACGGGTGTCGGTGCCGACGTACACGCCGCCGCCGTTGGAGAAGTGCAGCGCCTTCTCGATCCGGTACGGCAGGTCGCCGACGGTCGTGGTGTTGCGGGCCGCGAGCTGCGGTGCGAGGAAGGGGGGCAGCGTCACCCAGCCGGGCACCTGGAAGGACGGGGTCCGCCGGTCCGGCACCAGCGTGCCCTCGCCGTCGCGCACCGCCGGCACCAGCGAGCCGCGCTCGTCGACGACGTAGGTGCGGGCGAAGGCGCCGTAGCGCACGTACAGCGGACCGTCGTCCCAGCGCAGGTCGGTCAGGATGTAGGGCCCCTCGAAGCCCTTCAGCAACTCGCCCAGCTCCCGCAGCACCAGGTGCAGTTGCTCCTCGTCCGCCGGGTAGACGGTGACGAACTTGCCGCTGCCGTCGCGCGGTGCGTACTTGGCGTTGCGCAGGTGCAGCAGGTGGGCGGCCGGCACGAACTTGAACGGGATACGCCGGGGCACGCAGTACTCCCACACGATCGCCGCGATCCGGTCCGCGTCCTTCCGGGTGGCGGAGGCGTGCACCTTCCAGCCCTGGGTGGGTCCGGGCGCCGGCGCGCCGTCCGGGCCGAGCGGCGTCAGCGCCAGCCAGTCGCCGATCCGCGCCCCCGTCCAGCCGTCCGGCGCCGGGCGGCGGGCCGTCTCGTACAGCGGCTCGCCGCCCCCGCCGAGCCGGTCGGGCGTGTCGTAGAAGTGGCTGTCCGCCAGCGCGTACACCTCGTACCGCTTGTCCATGCCCTCCCCCTCCGTGGCCGGCAACGAGCCTCGCAGCACGGACAGGGCCCCGGACAGTCACGCCTGTCACGAGACGGCCGTGCGCTACGCATGGGTCAAAACCTGTTCGATCCCTTTCGAGCGCCGGGCCGTCGGGCGGTCCGTCCGGCGGCCGTACTGCGTTCACAGGGGCTGCGCGCGGCGTTCATTAGCGCTGTAATACGGACGTGGTCAGTGAGGGCGTTGCCGGGCGCAGGGCGCGAGTGCTGCGCGCCGAGGACGCCCTCTCGGCGCTCCTGGCCGACCCCGACACCCCGGCGCGCAGGCACCGCCTCCTCGAACAGGCGCTGGTCTTCGCGCGGGCCACCTTCGCCGCCCTCTACACGCCGAGCGACGACGGCGAGGTGCTGTGCATGGCCGAGTCGGCCGGGGTGCCCAGGACCCTGTACGGCCTGCGCGACGGCTATCCGCTCGCCGGCGGCTCCCCGGTGTCCGACGCCCACCGCGCCGGGCGCCCCGTGTGGCTCGGGCCGGGCGAACTCGCCGACCGCGCGGAGTCCCGCCGCACGGCGGCGCGGGACTTCTCCCTGGCCGCGCTGCCCGCCCACCGCTCGGGCGGCGGGGGGTGCCTGCTCGCCGTGAGCGAGTACCGGGACGGCTTCGACACCGAGGACCGCAAGTGCCTGGAGCTGATCGCCGACGCGCTCGCCACGCCCGCCCCGGGGCCGCGCGCCGAGAGCGGTGAGCTGCCGCCGGGCGGGTTCAGCCTCGCGATGGACACCGGCCGGGTGCAGGTCGGCGACGACCTCCTGGAGCTGTTCGGCATCGGCCGGGACGAGTTCGACGGCAAGGTCGAGACGCTGCTCGGCCGGACGGTGCCGGAGGACCTGCCGTCGCTGATGTCGGTGGTCGAGGCCGACCACATGACCATCGGCGACCGCGAACTGGAGTTCCGGGTGCTCCGGCCCGGCGGGCCACCCAAGTGGCTCCGGCTGCGCGGCCGTCTGCTGCCCGGCGGCGACGGCGTCCCGTCCCGGCTGGCGGGCACGGTCGAGGACACCTCCACGCTGCGGTCCGACGTCACGGACGTCACCCGCGTCCAGCGCCTGGCCGCGGTGCTCGCCACGGCCGGCACCGTCCGCGACGTCAGTCAGGCCGTGGTCGCCGCCCTGCGCCGGCCGTTGCAGGCCGACCGGATCGCCCTGGCCGAACTGGAGCACGACCGGCTCGTCGTCACCGTCCTCGACCCGCCCGAACCGGAGGCCTGGCCCGAGCTGTGGCGCCTGGAATGGCGCGCCGAATGGCCCGACGCGCCGGTGCGCGCCATGCCCACCCTGGCCGCGGCGCTGAGCGAGGGCCGCGCCCAGATCTGGCCCGCGGGCACCGCACTGGAACCCGCGCTCGCCGAGGTGGGCCCCGGCGGCCTCGCCGTGCTCCCGCTGCCCGCGGGGGGCCGGATGGCCGGCGCCTGTCTGATCGGCTGGGACCGCCCGCACGACTTCGGAGCCGACGAACGCGCCCTGCTCACCGCCTCGGCCGGTCTGGCGGGCCAGGCCCTGATGCGCGCCCGCGCCTTCGACGCCGAGCACGAACTCGTCGGCATGCTCCAGCGCCAACTGCTCCCGCGCCGCCTGCCCGAACTGCCCGGCGCGGTCGCCGTCGCCCGCTATCTGCCCGCCACGGCCGGCCTTGAGGTCGGCGGCGACTGGTACGACGTGATCCCGCTGCCCGACAACCACGTCGCCCTCGTCATCGGCGACGTGCAGGGCCACAGCGCGGGCGCCGCCACGCTCATGGGCCAGATGCGCACCGCACTGCGCGCCTACGCCGTCGAGGGCCACCCCCCGGACGTCGTCGTCTCGCACGCCAACCGGCTCCTGGTCGGCATGGAGACCGACCTCTTCGCCACCTGCGCCTATGTCGACGTCGACATGGAGGAGGGCTCCGCCTGGTGTGTGCGGGCCGGGCATCTGCCGCCGGTGCTGCGCCGGCCCGACGGCAGCACCGAGATCGCGGAGGCGGAAGGCGGCCCGCCGCTCGGCGTGGTGGCCCAGGCCGACTTCCCGATGAGCCCGCTGCGGCTCCAGCCGGGCACGCTCATCGCCCTGACCACCGACGGTCTGGTCGAGAGCGCCGAGTCCGACCTCGACGAGGGCATGGCGGAGTTCGCGCAGCGGCTCGCCGCGTCCGACCCGGCCCACCTGGGCACGGTCGCCGACGGACTGCTGGGCGACGCCCACCGCGGCGACGACGTGGCACTGCTCCTGATGCGCTACGACGGCATGGACGTCCTCCCGCGGCGCGAGACCTGGACGGTGTGGCGGGTGCCGGAGGCGGTCCGGCACGCCCGGCGCTTCACCCGGCGCACCCTGCGCGCCTGGGGCGTGACCGCGCAGATGGACGCCGTACTGCTGGTCGTCTCCGAACTCGTCACCAATGCCCTGGTGCACACCGACGGCCCGGTCCGCCTCGACCTCACCCTCGTCGACAGCCGGTTGCGCCTCGCCGTCGCCGACACCTCGCCGCGCACCCCCATCAAGCCCACCAGCATCGGCTGGGAGGCGACCGGCGGCCGTGGCCTGCTCCTCGTCGAGGCCATGTCCGCGTCGTGGGGCACGGTGCCGGCCAGCGGCGGAAAACAGGTGTGGAGCGAGATCGCCCTGGACCGCTGAGCCCGCGTGCCGTCGCCGCCGCCCCGGGTACTCGGTTCGGGACGACGACGACACAGGACAGCAGCCCGAAGGAGGCACGTCATGACCCAGTACGTCCGCGACATCATGACCGCAGACCCGGTGACCGTCGAACCGCAGATGTCCGTCGCGGCGGTGGCCCGCATCATGCGCGACCAGGACCTCGGCGCCGTGCTGGTCACGGACGGCGAGCACCTGCGCGGCCTGGTCACCGACCGTGACCTGGTGGTGCGCTCGATCGCCGACGGCGGCGACGCCGACCGGATCACCGTGGCCGCCGCGTGCAGCGACGACCTGGTGACCGTACGGTCCGACGAGGAACTCGACCACGCCGTGGACCTCATGCGCGAGCACGCCGTCCGTCGTATCCCGGTCGTCGACGAGGACCACGCCGTGGGCATCGTCTCGCTGGGCGACCTGGCCATGGAGCGCGACCCGGAGTCGGCGCTCGGCGACATCAGCGTGGCCAGGCCCAATCCGTAGCCCGCTGCGCGCACCGTCGGCCCAGGCCGGGGCGACCACAGTGGCACCGGGAGTCATTCACCCGCGCCGGCCGGGTACTCGGTGCGCATGAACTTCACCGCACTCGAAGTAGCCGCAGCTGGTTCCGTCGCCGGGTTCGTCGCGGTCCTCGTCGGTGGCGTCATCGTCACCGGGGCACTGATCTGGGCCGTTCTCCTCGGCATCAAGGTCCGCAAGCGCGAGCCCCGGCGGCCCCGGCCCGACGAGCAGCCCCGCCTGCCGGAGTCCGGCGCGGTGCGCGAGACCCGGGAACAGCGTGCGCCCCGCGAGATGGACGGGGACCAGCGCCTCTCGCCGCACGATCTGCGCCCCTCCGGCGGCATGCCCAGCGCGGACCAGCGCCGCCCGCGCTGGAACAGCGGCTCCGGCGGCTCCTTCGGCAGCGGCGGCCCCGGCAGCGCCTGAGCCGTACGACGTTTACCGGCGGCGACGGCGGGGACCCGATCGGTTCCGTACACTCGTACGAGGGGACGCAGAAGGAAGAGGTTTGCGTCGTGACCACGTCCACCAGTGACAAACCCGTCGTCCGCCGCCTGGAAACCGGCTGGTCGAAGGCCCGTCGCCTGCGCGCCAAGAGCGAGCTGCGCACCTGGCTCCCCGCCGTGGAGAGCCCGGACGGACCACGGACCTCGCACACAGCACCGGAGTGGAACATAGTGCGGGGTGAGGACTGAGGGCACAGACGGACCCAGGCATCCCTGCCGGACCGCCCCCGCGGACCGCGCCGCGCGCCCGTGGTACCGGTACGCCCTACGCTGGAGCGGTGCGCCTGCTCCTGACGTCGGACACCCATCTCCCGAAGCGCGCCAAGGCCCTGCCGGAGCCGCTCCTCGCCGAGATCGACGCCGCCGACGTGGTCTTCCACGCCGGTGACTGGGTCGACACGGCCACCCTGGACCTGCTGACGGCCCGCAGCCGCCGGCTGATCGGCGTCCACGGCAACAACGACGGCCCCGACCTGCGGGCCCGGCTGCCCGAGGTGGCCCACGCGGAACTCGGCGGCCTGCGCTTCGCCGCCGTCCACGAGACGGGCCCCGCCCAGGGCCGCGAGGCCCGCTGCGCCGCCCGCTTCCCGGACGTGGACGTCCTGGTCTTCGGCCACAGCCACATCCCCTGGGACACCACGACGGCCACCGGACTGCGCCTGCTCAACCCCGGCTCCCCGACGGACCGACGCCGCCAGCCGCACTGCACCTACATGACGGCCTCCGTCACCGGCGGCCGGCTGACGGACGTGACCCTGCACCGGCTGCCGCCCCGCTGACCCTGCCGGGCCGCCGGCGCCCTACGACTGCGGATGGATCGCCCCCCGGGTCGCCGTGAGCGGCGTCCCGCTGCCGCCCCAGCGCAGCGCCACCATCTCGGCGGCGACCGACACGGCCACCTCCTCCGGCGTCCGCGCTCCGAGGTCGAGGCCGATCGGGGAGCGCAGCCGGGACATCTCGTGGTCGGTGAGCCCGGCCTCGGTCAGGCGCTTGGTGCGCTCGTCGTGGGTACGGCGGCTGCCCATCGCCCCGATGTACGCGGCGGGCCGCCGCAGCGCCACCTCCAGCAGCGGCACGTCGAACTTGGGGTCGTGCGTGAGCACGCAGATCACCGTGCGTTCGTCGGTATCGGTGGCGCGCAGATAGCGGTGCGGCCAGTCGACGACGACCTCCACGCCGGGCGGGAAACGTTTCGGCGTGGTGAAGACCGGGCGGGCGTCGCAGACGGTGACCCGGTATCCGAGGAAGTCACCCACGCGGGCGACGGCCGCCGCGTAGTCGATCGCGCCGAACACGAGCATGCGCGGGGGCGGCGCGAAGGAGTGCAGGAACACCGAGACGTCGTCCTCGCGCCGCTCCCCGCGCGGCCCGTAGTGCCGCAGGCCGGTGGCCCCGAGCGCCAGTTCGCCCCGCGCGTCGGCGGTGACCGCCGCGTCCAGCCCCCGCGTGCCGAGCGTGCCCGCCACCCGGTCGGGCCACACGGCCAGCGTCGCCCCGAGCGGCGCCGGGCCGTCCGTCACCGTCGCCAGGGTCACGGGGCGGCCCTCCAGGACCGTCTCCGCGACCGCCCCGAAGGTGGGGTCCCGCTCCGGAGTGACCGGACGGACCAGCAAGGTGATCTCCCCGCCGCAGGTCAGCCCGACCGCGAAGGCGTCGTCGTCGCTGTACCCGAACGTCTCCAGCCGGGCCTCGCCGCTCTCCACCACCTCCTGGGCGAGCTCGAACACCGCCCCCTCGACACAGCCCCCCGACACACTGCCGACCACCTCGTCGTCGGGTCCCACCGCCATCGCGGCACCCGGATCACGCGGCGCACTGCGGCTCACCCCCACGACCGTGGCCAGGCCGAACGGGGCTGACGTCGCGTACCACTGGCGCAGCGCCGGAAGAATCTCACGCATATCGCGACCCTCGCATGGTTGAGCGTTAATCCATTGTCGCGCCCCCGCTCTTCTGCTGCACTGCACCCGACCGGTCCTCACGAGCAAGGAGTCACCCCGATGCGATCTCCCTTCATGTCCTCCGCCGTCGCACCGACCCACTCCACAAAGGACATGACGCCTCGTGCACCTGCTCAACCTGGGGATCCTCGCGCACATCGACGCGGGTAAGACCAGCCTGACCGAACGGCTGCTGCACTCCGCCGGGGTGATCGACGAGATCGGCAGCGTCGACGCCGGCAGCACCCGGACCGACACGCTGGCGCTGGAACGGCAGCGCGGCATCACCATCAAGTCGGCCGTCGTCTCGTTCCCCCTCGACGACGTGACCGTCAACCTCATCGACACTCCAGGCCACCCGGACTTCATCGCCGAGGTGGAGCGGGTGCTGCAAGTCCTGGACGGCGCCGTCCTGGTCGTCTCGGCCGTCGAGGGCGTCCAGGCGCAGACCCGTGTCCTGATGCGCACCCTGCGCCGCCTGCGCATTCCCACGCTGCTCTTCGTCAACAAGATCGACCGCGGCGGAGCCCGTCACGACGAGGTGCTGCGCTCCGTCTCCGAACGCCTCGCCGTGCCCGTCGTCCCCATGGGCACGGCGACCGGCCTCGGCACCGGGGCCGCCGACTTCGTCCCCGGCCTCGGCGCGGCGGCGCTCGACGTCCTGGCCGGCCACGACGACGACCTGCTCGCCGCCTACGTCCGTGGCGACGTTCCGGACGCACTGCTGCGCGCGTCCCTCGCGGCACGGACCCGCGAGGCACTCGTCCACCCCGCGTACGCCGGCTCGGCCCTCACCGGTGCCGGTGTCGACGCCCTGATCGGCGGCATCAAGGACCTGCTGCCGGCCGCCGCCGGCGACCCCGGCGGCCCGCTCTGCGGGACCGTGTTCAAGGTCGAGCGGGGACCGGCGGGCGAGCGGATCGCCTACGCGCGGCTGTTCTCCGGCACGCTGCGCGTCCGGGACCGGGTGCCGTGCGGCCCGGGGCGGACGGAGGGCAGGATCACCGCGATCAGCGTGTTCGACCAGGGCACCGACGCCCGGCAGGACGCCGTGGCGGCGGGCCGCATCGCCCGGCTGTGGGGGCCGGCCGACGTCAGGATCGGCGACTCTCTCGGCGTCCCGCGCAGGCCCTACGGGCACGTCTTCGCCCCGCCGACCCTGGAGACCGTCGTCGTGCCGGGCCCGGGGACGGACCGGGGGGCCCTGCATCTGGCGCTCGGCCAGCTCGCCGAGCAGGACCCCCTGATCGCGCTGCGCCACGACGAGGTGCGCCGGGAGACCTCCGTGTCCCTGTACGGGGAGGTGCAGAAGGAGGTCGTCCAGGCCACGCTCGCGAGCGACTACGGACTGGACGTCAGCTTCCGGGAGACCACGCCGGTGTGCGTCGAGCGGCTGGCCGGGACCGGTTCGGCGGTGGAGTTCAACAGGAAGGACGCCAACCCCTTCCTCGCCACGGTGGGCCTGCGCGTCGACCCGGCACCGGCCGGGGCCGGCGTCGCCTTCCGACTGGAGGTGGAGCTCGGCTCCATGCCGTACGCCTTCTTCAAGGCCGTCGAGGACACCGTCCGTGAGACCCTCGGCCAGGGCCTGCACGGCTGGCGGATCCCCGACTGCACGGTCACCCTGACGCACTCCGGCTACTCACCCCGCCAGAGCCACGCCCACCAGGGCTTCGACAAGAGCATGTCCAGCACCGGACACGACTTCCGGGGGCTGACCCCGCTGGTGCTGATCGAGGCGCTGCGGGGCGCGGGCACCCGGGTGCACGAGCCGATGCACCGCTTCCGGATCGAGGCCCCGGCCGACACGCTCGGTGCCCTGCTGCCGATGCTGGCCGCGCTGCGCGCGGTACCGCGGACGACCGTGACACAGGGCGCGGCGTGTGTCATGGAGGGCACGGTGCCCGCGGCCCAGGTGCACGCCGTGGAACAGCGGCTGCCGGGGCTCACCCGGGGCGAGGGCGAACTGGACAGCGGCTTCGACCACTACGCGCCCGTCCCGTCGGGCACCGAGGTGCCCGAGCGTGCGCGCACCGACCACAATCCGCTGAACCGGAAGGAGTACCTGCTGAACGTGACCCGCCGGACCGGCACGTGAGGGGGGTGCCTTTCAGCAGGGGACGGCGTGCAGGACAGGATGGGCCGACGGCGCGGAACGGGAGGGACGTTGGCGGGCAGGCTCAGGGCTCCGACGGGGCGTTACGGGGGCAGGTCGGCACAGGAACGGCAGGCCGAGCGGCGTCGGCGGTTCCTCGACGCGGCGCTCCAGCTCTTCGGCGACGGCCCCGGCTACCGGGCGACGACCGTCGCGGCGCTCAGCGAGGCGGCGGGACTGTCCACCCGGCAGTTCTACGAGGAGTTCCACACCCTGGAGGACGCGCTCGCCGCGCTCCACCTCCAGGTCAACGCCCTGGCCGAGCAGGCGGTGCTGACGGCGGCGGCCGGCACCCGGGAGTCACCTGTCGACGAGCGGGCCGACGCGATCTTCCGCGCCTACGCCGGCAACGTCACCGCCGACCCCCGCCGCGTCCGCATCACCTTCGTGGAGATCGTCGGCGTCAGTCCCCGCATGGAGGAGCAGCGGCTCACCCGGCGTGCCCGCTGGGTCGACCTGATCTGCGCCGAGGCGCAGGCGGCCGCCGAGCGCGGTGAGGCGGCCCGCCGCGACTACCGCCTCGCCGCGACGGCGTTCATCGGCAGCGTCAACGGCCTGGTCCACGACTGGAGCACCGGCCGGGTACCGGCCACGCTCGACGAGGTGGTGGACGAACTGGTCCGCCAACTGCTCGGCATCCTGCGTCCCGTGGGGTGGCGGCCCGGAGCGGACTGAGGAACGGACCCGGCCGCGCCGCACCCCGTCGCGCGGTGACTGCGCCTGACGGGTGAGCGGACTGGGCCGACCGTGTCCGCCCGGGGCCGGTTCGCGTTGCCCAGAGCATGATCTCAACACGTCGTTTCGTCGCAGCCGTTGGACTCGCGGCCGGTGTCGCCGCACTCGCCGCCCCCTCGGTGAGCGCGGCCGAGGCCGACGCCCCGGGCGTCGGCGCACTCAGCCCGGTCGCCCTCCTCGACTCCCTCGCCGTCAGCGACATCCCCGCCGAGTACAAGGAGGACGTCCCGCGGCCGTCCGCACAGCTGACCCAGATGCAGCGGCTCAACGACCTCAACCAGCTCCGCCAGCTCACCGACATGGCCGCCCCCGTCACCGGGCTGCTTCCGAACGTGGGCTGACCCCGCCGCCGCGGTCCGTCAGCCGGCCGTGGCGAGGAACTGCGTGGCCGCCAGCTCCGCGTACAGCGGGTCGGCGGTCACGAGTTCGCGGTGGGTGCCCACCGCACGCACCGTGCCCGAGTCCATGACGACGATCCGGTCGGCCATCGTCACCGTGGACAGCCGGTGCGCGACGACCAGCACCGTCGTGGTGCGGGCCACGTCGGCGACGGTGTCGCGCAGCGCCGCCTCGTTGACGGCGTCCAGCTGCGAGGTCGCCTCGTCGAGCAGCAGGAGCCTCGGACGGCGCAGCAGCGCGCGGGCGATCGCCACCCGCTGGCGCTCCCCGCCCGACAGCTTGGTGCCGCGATGCCCGACGAGTGTCTCCACGCCGCCCGGCAGCCGCTCGACCAGCCCGTCCAGCCGGGTCGTCTTCAGCACCCGCGTCAGGGCGTCGTCGTCCGCCTCGGGATTGCCCAGCAGCAGGTTGTCGCGCAGCGACCCCGACAGCACCGGCGCGTCCTGCTCGACGTAACCGATCGCGGAGCGCAGCTGCGGCAGTTCCCACTCCGTGAGGTCCCGGCCGTCCAGCGTGATCACGCCCGACTCCGGGTCGTAGAAGCGCTCGATGAGGGAGAAGACCGTCGTCTTGCCCGCGCCGGACGGGCCGACGAACGCCGTCATGCCCTGCGCCGGGACCTCGAAGGTCACGCCGTGGTGGACGTAGGGCAGGTCCTCGGCGTAGCGGAATCGGACGTCGGTGAAGGCGAGCGCGGCCGGGGGCGCGCCGGCCGACGGCAACGAGGCGGCGGGCGCCTGGGGTTCGGCGGGCAGCCGCAGTGCCTCCTGGATCCGGGCCAGGGCGGCGGCGCCCGTCTGGTACTGCGTGATCGCGCCGACCACCTGCTGGATCGGCGACATGAGGTAGAAGACGTACAGCAGGAAGGCGACGAGCGTGCCGATGTCCACGGCGCCGGTCGCGACCCGCGCGCCGCCGACCGCGAGGACCGTGATGAAGGCGATCTGCATCGCCAGCCCCGCGGTGTTGCCCGCCGCCGCCGACCACTTGGCGGCCCGCACGCTCTGCCGCCACGACTCCTCGGCCGCCGCGTGCAGCGTCCGCTCCTCGCGGTGCTCGGCGCCGGACGCCTTCACCGTGCGCAGCGCGCCCAGCACCCGCTCCAGCGACGCTCCCATGACACCGACGGCGTCCTGGGCCCGGCGGCTGGCCTTGTTGATGCGGGGCACGATGAAGCCGAGGACCAGGCCCGTGCCGAGGACCACGGCGAGCGTGACGCCGAGCAACACCGGGTCGACGAAGCCCATCATCGCGACGGTGGCGACGAGCGTGAGTCCGCCCGTGCCGAGGCCGACCAGGGAGTCGGTCGTGACCTCGCGCAGCAGCGTGGTGTCCGAGGTGATGCGGGCCATCAGGTCACCCGGCTCGCTGCGGTCCACCGCGGATATCCGCAGCCGCAGCAGGTACGACGACAGGGTCCGCCGGGCGCCGAGCACCACCGACTCCGCAGTGCGCTGGAGCACGTACCCCCCGAGGGCGCCCACCGCGGCGTTGGCCACGACCAGGGCCGACATGGCCAGCAACGCCCCGGCGATGGCCCGGTCGTGGGAGAGGTCGTCGATCAGACCACGCGCCACCAGCGGCAGCGCCAGCCCGGTGGCGCCGGTGACCAGCGACAGCAGCGCTCCCGCGAACAGGGTCCACCAGTGGGGCCGCACATAGCCCAGGAGCATGCGCCACGGGGGCGGGGCGCTCTCCGACTCTGCGATGCTCACGCTGCTCCTTCACGGTCCGAGGGGATGCTCAGAGATTACGTGGGGGCACCGACAACCGGGGCGCGGGCCGGACATCATGGCGGCACCGGGGCGCCGGACCGGCCGGGGCGGCCGCGACCAGGCGCGCGGCGCGCAGCCGGAACCGTCCCCTTACCGATCAGTCACGCGTAGGGTCGGATGCCGGGACGGACGCGCGGAGACGGAAGGGGCCAGCACATGGCGCAGGAAGTACGCGGCGTGATTGCACCGGGGCGGGACGAGCCGGTGCGGGTCGAGACGATCGTCGTACCGGACCCGGGGCCGGGAGAGGCCGTGGTGAAGGTGCAGGCCTGCGGGGTCTGCCACACCGACCTGCACTACAAGCAGGGCGGCATCACCGACGAGTTCCCCTTCCTGCTCGGCCACGAGGCCGCCGGGGTGGTCGAGACGGTCGGGGAGGGCGTCACCGAGGTGGCGCCCGGTGACTTCGTGATCCTCAACTGGCGTGCGGTGTGCGGCCGTTGCCGGGCCTGCCTGCGTGGCCGGCCCTGGTACTGCTTCGACACCCACAACGCCGAGCAGAAGATGACCCTCGCCGCGACCGGCCAGGAGCTCGTCCCGGCCCTCGGCATCGGCGCGTTCGCCGAGAAGACGCTGGTCGCGGCCGGCCAGTGCACCAAGGTCGACCCGGCCGTCTCCCCGGCGGTGGCCGGACTGCTCGGCTGCGGCGTGATGGCCGGCCTCGGCGCCGCCCTCAACACGGGTGGCGTCGGCCGCGGCGACACCGTCGCCGTCATCGGCTGCGGCGGCGTCGGCGACGCGGCCGTCGCCGGGTCGCGGCTGGCCGGAGCGGCCCGGATCATCGCCGTGGACATCGACGACCGCAAGCTGGAGACCGCCCGCCGGATGGGCGCCACCCACACCGTCAACTCCTCCGGCACCGATCCGGTCGAGGCGATCCGCGAGCTGACCGGCGGGTTCGGCGCGGACGTCGTCATCGAGGCGGTCGGCCGCCCGGAGACGTACAAGCAGGCCTTCTACGCCCGGGACCTGGCCGGCACCGTCGTCCTGGTCGGCGTGCCCACCCCGGAGATGAAGCTCGAACTGCCCTTCCTCGACGTGTTCGGCCGTGGCGGCGCGCTGAAGTCGTCCTGGTACGGCGACTGCCTGCCGTCCCGCGACTTCCCCCTGCTGATCGACCTGCACCTGCAAGGGCGTCTGGACCTGGACGCCTTCGTCACCGAGACGATCCAGCTCGACGAGGTGGAGAAGGCGTTCGAGCGGATGCACCACGGTGACGTGCTGCGCTCGGTGGTGGTGCTGTGATGGCCGCCCGCATCGAACGCCTCGTCACCTCCGGGCAGTTCACCCTCGACGGCGGCTCCTGGGACGTCGACAACAACGTGTGGCTCGTCGGCGACGACCACGAGGTCGTCGTCATCGACGCCGCCCACGACGCCGACGCGATCGCGGCGGCGGTCGGGGACCGGCGCCTGAAGGCCATCGTGTGCACACACGCCCACAACGACCACGTCAACGCGGCACCCGCGCTCGCCGACCGCACCGGAGCCGTCATCTGGCTGCACCACGACGACCTGCCGCTGTGGAAGCAGACCCACCCCGGACGCGAACCGGACGCCGGGCTGCGGGACGGGCAGGTCATCGAGGCGGCCGGAGCCGACCTGCGGGTCCTGCACACGCCGGGGCACGCCCCCGGCGCGGTCTGCCTGTACGACCCCGGCCTCGGCGTCGTCTTCACGGGCGACACCCTCTTCCAGGGCGGCCCCGGCGCGACCGGCCGCTCGTACTCCCACTTCCCGACGATCATCACCTCCGTCCGTGACCGGCTCCTGACCCTCCCCCCGGACACCAAGGTCCTCACCGGCCACGGCGACTCCACGACCATCGGCGCCGAGGCCCCGCACCTGGAGGAGTGGATCACGCGGGGCCACTGAGACCCGGTCCGGCGGGCAACGGAGCGACCGTCGGGAAAAGGTGACAGAAGATGTCCGGCTTTCGCGGGAGGCTCGACACCCGGAACAGCCAACGGGAGGTCGGACATGTCACAGCCGTTGCGGGGCAAGGTCGCGCTGGTCGCCGGAGCGACACGGGGAGCGGGCCGCGGGATCGCGGTGGAACTCGGCGCGGCCGGCGCCACCGTCTACGTCACCGGACGCAGCACCCGCGCCCGCCGCTCCGAGTACGACCGCCCCGAGACCCTGGAGGACACCGCCGACCTGGTCACCGAGGCCGGCGGCCACGGCATCGCCGTACCCACCGACCACCTCGAACCGGCGCAGGTCCGCGAGCTCGTCGACCGCATCGACGGCGAGCAGGGCCGTCTCGACGTCCTCGTCAACGACATCTGGGGCGGCGAGAAGCTCTTCGAGTGGGACAAGGCCGTCTGGGAGCACGACCTCGCGGGCGGCCTGCGGTTGCTCCGCCTCGCCGTCGAGACGCACGCCATCACCAGCCACCACGCCCTGCCCCTCCTGCTGCGCCGCCCCGGCGGCCTGGTGGTGGAGATGACCGACGGCACGGCCGAGTACAACCGCGACACCTACCGGGTCAACTTCTTCTACGACCTGGCCAAGTCGGCCGTCCTGCGCATGGCCTTCTCCCTGGGCCACGAAGTGGGGCCGCGCGGCGCCACGGCGGTCGCGCTGACCCCGGGCTGGCTGCGCTCGGAGATGATGCTCGACACCTACGGCGTCCGCGAGGACAACTGGCGGGACGCCCTCGACAAGACCCCGCACTTCGCCATCTCGGAGACCCCGCGCTACGTGGGCCGCGCCGTCGCGGCCCTCGCCGCCGACCCGGAGGTGTCGCGCTTCAACGGAGGGTCCCTGTCGAGCGGCGGCCTCGCTCAGGAGTACGGCTTCACCGACCTCGACGGCAGCCGGCCCGACGCCTGGCGCTATCTCGTCGAGGTCCAGGACCCGGGCAGGCCGGCGGACACGACCGGGTACCGGTGACGTCGGCCGGAGAGGGAAACCGGGCCGCGCACGGTGCCTGCCCCGTCGATCACCACGGCAGTACGGTCTGCGCATGACCGACACCAAGCGCTTCGACGGGTACGGAGTTCTGCTCACCGGCGCGGCCCGCGGCATCGGCGCCGCGACCGCCCGGCGACTGGCCGCCGAGGGCGCGGCCGTCCTCGTGACCGACATCGACGGGCCGGCCGCGGAGCAGACCGCGGGGGAGTTGCGCGAGGAAGGACTCCGGGCACAGGCGCACCCGTGCGACGTCGCGGACCGGGGGTCGGTCGAGGACGCCGTCGCGCGGGCCGTCGCCGCGTTCGGCACCCTCGACGTGCTCGTCAGCAACGCCTACAGCTGCCATCCCGACGCGCCGCTCTTCGAGGACGAGACGGACGAGGGATGGGCACGTGACCTGGACGTCACCCTCACCGGGGCGTACCGCTGCTGCCGCGCCGCACTGCCGCACCTGGCCACCTCGGGGCGGGGCGCCGTCGTCTGCGTCGGCTCGGTCAACGGGCTCCAGGACTTCGGCAACCACGCCTACAGCGCGGCCAAGGCGGGCCTCGGCTCGCTGACCCGTACCCTCGCCGGGCATGCCGCCGGCCGGGGTGTGCGCGTCAACCTGGTGGCCCCCGGCACCGTCCGCACCACGGCGTGGCAGGGCCGCGACGGCGACCTCGACGCGCTGCGCCGCCACTACCCCCTCGGCCGGGTCGGCGAGCCGGAGGACATCGCGGCCGCCGTTGCCTTCCTCGCCTCCCGGGACGCGTCCTGGATCACCGGTACGACGCTGGTCGTCGACGGGGGGATCACCGCCGTGAACACCGGCTTCACCTCCGTCACGGGGCGCACCGGCCGACAGGCCGACCGCAGCCCGTGAGAACCGCGGCCGCGCTCCGCCGCGCGCCGGATGTCACCGTTTTGTCGCGGTCGGCCCGCGCCTACAACCGAATCGGCCCTCGACCGGTCTAGCAGGCAGAGAACGCGCGACAGACGCGCATTCGACGCGAGAGACAAGGCCAGCCCATGGGGGAGATTCGCAGGCGGGCGACCGTCGTCCTGGGGACCACCGCTCTGGTGGCGCCGCTCACACTCGCGCTGGGCGCAGCCCCGGCGCAGGCGGCGAGCTGCACCACGCAGACCGGGCCGTACCAGAAGCAGGTGGAGAAGTTCCTCGGCCGCCCGGTGGACGGCAGGCAGTCCTCCGCGGACTGCAAGGCGATCCAGGCGTTCCAGACCAAGCACGGCATCACGCCGAACATCGGCTACGCGGGGCCCGTCACCTGGGGCGTGATGGACCTCATGAACAAGCAGAAGGCCGTCGGGAAGAACCCCAACAAGTCCGGCGCCTGCCCGGTCAACAAGGGCCGTATCGCCTGTGTGAACCTCACCCTCCAGCTCAGCTGGATCCAGGACGGCAGGAAGCTCGTCTACGGTCCCGTCCCGGTCCGCACCGGCAAGAACGGCTACGAGACCCGCACGGGCCTGAAGAAGATCTACTGGCGCAACATCGACCACGTGTCGACGATCTACCACGTGCCGATGCCCTACTCCCAGTTCTTCGACGGCGGCCAGGCCTTCCACTCGGTGGGCCTGAGCATGTGGAACCCGCCCGGC
The DNA here is from genome assembly GCF_055657325.1 of Streptomyces sp. NPDC107562. Lineage (NCBI taxonomy): Bacteria > Bacillati > Actinomycetota > Actinomycetes > Kitasatosporales > Streptomycetaceae > Streptomyces > Streptomyces sp. NPDC107562. The sequence goes on from NZ_JBVKBE010000001.1 coordinate 224,857, forward strand.
TCGCACGGCTGCGTCAACATGACGAAGACCACGGCGAAGAAGTACTGGTCGCTGCTGAAGAACGGCGACGACGTCTACGTGTACGGGCGCAAGCCGGGCACCTGACGGGGCACCCGGCTCGCTCGGGGCGTCAGACCTGCGGCGCGTCGCCGAAGTCCGGGATCTCCAGCCGTACGCCACCCTGCCGCGCGGACTCGTGCGCGACGATGCCCGGCAGGGTGTAGCGGGCAGCCACCCACGCGTTGACGGACGGCAGCGAGCGCGTGATGACCGCCCTCACGAAATCGTCCACCAGGAAGTGGTGGCTGCCCTCGTGCCCGTTGTGCAGGTGGTCGAACGCGCGCGGCAGCCGGGACCGGTCGTGCACCGGCGCCGAACCCGAGGTGAAGGCCGCCCGCAGATCCGGCGCGATGTGCTGGAGCGACGGGTCGTCCGGCGACAACGTCTGCTTGGGCTCCAGCAGTTCGGAGATGTCCGTGACGCCCGACTTGTCCTGCCAGAGCGCCACCGTGGCGAGCTGCTCCATGCTCGCCTCCGTGCCGAAGAAGCGGAAGCGGGACTCCCGGATGTGGGACGGGTAGCCGACCCGCCGGAACTCGTTGGTGCGGAACGAACCGCCGCCCGCGACCTCGAAGAGCGCCGTCGCGTTCGAGACGTCGTTGTCGAACTGGCTCACCGCCCGGTCGAAGACGCCGTCGCCCCGCTCGTCCACCACCCCGAGCGCGGACACGCTCACCGCGTGCGTCTGCCAGGCGCCCAGCACACCGCCCACGGAGTGCGTCGGGTACAGCAGCGGCGGATAGCTCGCCGTCGCCTTCCAGTTCTCCCCGCCGCTGTACTGGTACGCCTCGTAGAACCCCAGGTCCATGTCGTGGACGTAGTCGCCCTCGGCGTAGAAGATCCGGCCGAAGGCGCCCTTGGCGATCTGGTCGCGGGCGTGCACGGTCGCCGGGTTGTACTGGCTGGTCTCGCCCATCATGTACGTCAGCCCGGTCGCCTTGACCGTGTCGATGATCGCCGCGATCTCCTCGGTGGCGATCGCCATCGGGACCGCGGAGTAGACGTGCTTGCCGGCGTTCAGCCCCTGGAGCACCAGCGGGCCGTGCGTCCAGCGCTGGGTGAAGATCGCGACCGCGTCGATCCCGGGGGACTCCAGCATGGCCTCGTAGGTCGGGAAGGTGCCGCTCAGGCCCTCCGCGGCGGCCAGCCGCTCGGCCCGTTCGGGCAGCAGGTCGGTGACATGGACGTCGCCGACGCCCGGATGGGCGAGGAACAGCTTCGCGAACTGCCCGGAGAACTGCCCGGCGCCGACGATGCCGAGGGAGAACGTCATGGGATGGCTGCCTTTCACTGGCCGAGGAGGAAGTTGATCTGGTGGTTGGTCTGATCCAGGCCGCTCACCGGAGCGCCGTTGGCGTAGATGTCCTGCATGGCGGGGCGCATCAGCGCGAACACGTCCGCCGCGTAGTCGGTGACGGGGAAGGAGAAGGTCGTGAAGTCGCCCTGGCCGGAGACCGGTTCGGTGAACGCCGAGACGTCGACGCCCTTCTTCCGGTAGGCCGCGACGGCCGCCGCGGTGCCGTCCGGGGTCGCCGGGAAGACGATCCCGTAGCCGCCGACGGTGCGCTGGCACGCGTCGGAGGCCAGATGGCGGACCCACTTCTTGGCGCCCGCCTTGTTGCGGGCGTTCTTGGTGATCGAGTCGGCGAGGCCGTTCATCATGGTGGCCCGCTTGCCCGTCGGGCCCCGCGGAGTGACGGCGGTGCCGACGTCGAGGCCCTTCGCGCCGTGGTACGTGGAGATCATCCAGGCGCCGTCGAAGGCGGCCGCGGCCGTCCCCGCGGCGACCTGCGCGTTGGGTGGGTTGGCGTTGTTGCTGTAGTCCGTGAACGGTGCGAGATAGCCCTTCTCCGCCAGCCCGAAGTACCAGTCGATCACCGACTGGAAGGTCTCGCTGCCGTACTGGTACGCGCTGCCCCAGCGCTTCTTGTCCGTGTAGCTCCACCCGGCCGACGCGGTGAACGGGCTCCACTGCGTCTGGCCGTCGCCGTCGCCCGCGCCTCCCGTGGCGAGCCCGTAGACCTTCACGTCGTCCTTGTCGAAGCCCGGTTCGTCGCCCCGCCTGCCGTTCTTGTCGACGGTGAGACGGGCCACGGCCTTCTCGAAGGTGCCGCCGTCCTGCGGGTTCCAGGACAGGTCGCCCAACTGCGCCGCGGTGAGGCCGGCTTGCGCGGCGAGCTTCTTGTTGTAGAAGAGGGCGACCGTGTCCCAGTCCTTCGGGGCGCCGTAGCGGTGCCCGTCCTGCCCCGTCCAGTTGGCGGCGAGCCCCGGCTGGTAGTCCGACTCCTCGATGCCCAGGTCGTCGAGGGGTTCGAGCACCTCGAGGTCGGCGAACTGGCCGAACTTCTGGATGTGGTCGGTGAACACGTCGGGCTCGGTGCCCGCGATGAAGCTCGCGGTGAGCTTGGTCCAGTAGTCGTCCCAGCCCAACTGGGTGATCCTGACGTCCAGGCCGGGGTTGCGCTGTTCGAAGTCCTTGGCGCAGGCCTCGTAGGCGGGCAGCTGATTGGCGTCCCAGAGCCAGTACGTCACCGTGTTCCGCGACGACCCCGAGGAGCCGCCCGGGGCGCACCCGGCCACCAGGGACAGCGCCACGGCGCCGGCCAGCGACGTGAGGACCGTACGAAAGCGCATGGCGGTAAAGCGCATGGAAGTTCCCTCACTTGATCCCGGTGAAGCCGACGGAGCCGACGATGCGGCGGGCGAAGAGCCCGAACAGCACCAGCATCGGAAGCGCCGCGATGAGCGTCGCGGCCATCAGCCCCGACCAGTCGGTGCCGGTCTGCGGTGTCTGGGCGCGGAAGACGGCCAGCGCGACGGACAGCACGCGCGAACTGTCGCTGTAGGACACCATCAGCGGCCAGAAGTAGTCGTTCCAGGAGGTGATGTACGTCAGTACGGCCAGCGTCAGGACCGGTGCCGAGGCCATCGGCAGCAGGACCCGGAAGAAGACGCGGACCTTTCCCGCGCCGTCGAGGAGCGCGGCTTCCTCCACCTCGCGGGGGATGTTCATGAAGAACTGGCGCAGGAAGAACACCGCGAACGGGGTCATGAACATCGTCGGCAGCGCGATCCCCAGCAGGGTGTCCACCAGGCCGAGTTCCTTGATGAGCACGAAGTTCGGCAGCAGGGTGAAGATCGTCGGCACCATCAGCCCGGCGAGGAACAGCCCGAACACCGCGTCCCTGCCCCTCCAGTGCAGCCGCGAGAAGGCGTACGCGGCCATCGCCGAGAAGAAGATCTGGCACCCGGTGATCAGCGTGGAGACCAGCACCGAGTTGAGCAGATAGCGCCAGAACGCGAGCCCGCCGCCGGACCCGCCCTGCGCGATCGCCTCCTCGGTCGACTGCAGGCCGAGCGCCCTTTCGAAACCGCCGGTGGTGAGGCCGACCGGCAGCGGGTCGGCGGGCTGCGCGGCCAGCCCGGTGTTGCTGGACAGGGCGGTGCGCAGGATCCAGTAGAACGGCAGCATCGTGACGAGCACGATCGCGGCCATCACCGTCCAGGCCAGCACCCGCCCGAGGGAAGGCCTGCGCCTCGCACGCCGTACGGTCGTCGTCGCGACGGCAGTCATGTCGTCTCTCCCTTCCGTCAGCCGATCCGTCAGCCGAGGTCGGTCCGGCCGGCCCGGGTGAGCCGGTACTGCAGGACGGTGATGGCGGTCAGGACGATCAGCAGGGCCACGGACATCGCGGAGGCGTAGCCGAACTGGAAGCGGCCGAAGGCGGATCCGTAGATGTAGTACTGAAGGACGTTGGTGGCGTTCGCCGGGCCGCCCGAGGTCGTCACGGCGACCGTGTCGAACACCTGGAAGGAGCCGATCACCGTCATGATCAGCACGACGGCCAGGACCGGGCGCAGCAGCGGCAGCGTGATCCGCCGGAACATCCGCCACTCGCCGGCGCCGTCCACCTTCGCGGCCTCGTACAGCGGGGCCGGGATGGCCTGGAGACCGGCGAACAGCAGCAGCGCGGTGTAGCCCACGTGCCGCCACACGTTGATCAGCGCGATCGTCGGGATCGCCCAGGTCTCGTCGGCGAGGAACGGGATGCGGTCGGCGCCGAGCGCGGTGACGATCTCGTTGCCGATGCCCAGCTGGGTGTCGAGGATCCAGAGCCAGACGATGCCGGCGACGACGTTCGACATGAGGTAGGGCGTGAGCACGATGCCGCGCAGCGTCGCCGATCGGGTCAGGCGTTGCAGCAGCACGGCGATCGCCAGCGCGGAGACGGTCTGCACCCCGATGTTGATCACGACGTACACGACGGTGGTCCGCATCGAGTCCCAGAAGATGGGGTCCTTGACCATGCGGACGTAGTTGTCCAGGCCCACCCACTGCGCCGGCGTGAGCAGATTGAACCGCGTGAAGCTCAGATACACCCCCCGCAGCGTGGGCCACAGCAGGAAGACCAGGAATCCCAGCAGGGCGGGCGCGAGGAACACGGCCGCGAGACGCCCGTCCCCCCGGGACGTCGGCGGACCGTGGGAGGCGACGGACATGGGCGGGCTCCTCGGCTGGGGCGGCTCCTCTGGGGCCACTTACTTTTGAGCCGGAAGAATCTCTGCGTCAAGAGGTGTGCAGAGATCTTCTGAAGGCCGTGCCTTGCGCTGTAGAGTGAGCGCATTACTTCAGGAGCAAAAGTAAAAAGGCGTGGAGGTCCGACCCAGATGACCGCAGGTTCCGCCAGCTGGCTGCCGCTGAGTCCGGGGGAGCGCTCGGTGGCGATCGAGGTGCTCGTGGGCGGCCCGCTCTCCCGCGCGGAGCTCGCCCGGCGGCTGGACCTCTCCGCCGGCAGTCTCACCCGGCTGACGAAGCCGCTGATCGAGTCCGGTCTGCTGATCGAGTCCCCCGACGGCTGCGCGCCGGGCGAGAGCAGGCAGGGCAGGCCCTCGCAGCCGCTGGACGTGGTGGCCGGTTCCAGGTCCTTCGTCGGCTTCAAGGTCACCGAGGACATGGTCTACGGCGTCGTCACCACGCTCAGGAGCGAGATCGTCGCCCGGCACGACCGCCCCCTGACCACGCACGACCCCGGCGCGGTGGCGGACCTGCTCGCGGACATGGTGGGCGAGCTGGCCCGCAGCCACCCGGGGCTCGCCGGTATCGGCATCGGGGTGGGCGGCTTCGTGCAGGACCGGGCCGTGGTGGGCGAGTCGCCCTTCCTGGACTGGCGTGACATTCCGCTCGCCGCGCTCGTCGAGGAGCGCACCGGGCTGCCCGTCGTCGTCGAGAACGACGTCGCGGCGCTCGTCGAGGCGGAGACCTGGTTCGGTGCCGGACGCGGCCTCGACCGGTTCGTGGTGCTCACCATCGGCGCCGGTATCGGCTACGGGCTGGTGCTGGGTGGCCGGCGGGTGCCGTCCGAGGGGGAGGACCGGGCCTTCGGCCGGCGCTGGATCCTCGACCCCCACGGGCCGCTCACGCCCGACGGCGAGCGCGGCAGCGCGGTCTCGCTGCTGACCATTCCGAGCATCCGCTACCAGATCAGGGCCGCCACCGGACGCGACCACACCTACGAGGAGATCCTGGGCCTCGCCGCCGCCGGGGAGGCCCTGTGCGCCCGCGTCGTCGCCGAGGCCGCCCGCGGCCTCGGCATTCTCCTCGCCCACATCGCCAACTTCGCGATGCCGCAGAAGATCCTGCTCGCCGGTGAGGGGGTCGGACTGATGGATGTGGCGAGGGCCACGGTGGAGGAGACGATCCGCGCCCGCCGCCATCCGCTGGCCGCCGCGGTCGACCTGGAGACCAGGCGGTCCGACTTCCACGACTGGGCCCGCGGTGCCGCCGTCCTGGCCATCCAGGTCCTGGTGCTGGGGGCGGCGGACGCCTGAACTGCCCGGCCGGTTGGGGGACATGGACGTGATCAGGGACACTGCCCGATATGTCCGATTGGCTCGTGATTACTCACATCGCCTTCACCTGGGGCGCCGTATGCTTCACACCATGTCCACCAGTGTTGAAGCCGCCACCGAGCGATCGGCCGCGGAGGTCAACGAGGAGATCCGGGCGCTGTGGCGCCGGTCGGGCGGGACACTGAGCACCGAGCAGCGCGAGGTGTACCAGCGCCTCGTCCTGGAGTGGGCGGCCGCGGCGCCGCAGCCGGCGCAGGCCGCCTGACCCACCGGTGACGGGCCGTGTGGCCCCTTCCGTCCCCGGATTTCTCCGTCAGCCCCACGTGGCCGAGTAATGGCGCTGGTAGGCCTTGCGGTCCTGTTCCGTACGGATCCACCGCGTGGCCACCAGCGCGACCAGACTGCCCCCGACGACCAGCAGGCCGGGCCCGATGTTCCTCGGGTCCGACAGCCGTGCGAGCAACTCCCTGCCCGTCTCCGCCGAGATCGGCGTGGCCGTCCCCGGCGCCGCCGCGCTCTGCGGACCCGACGGCGCGGGCGCCGGAGCGGCACCCTGCCCGTTCTGCGGGCCCGAGGCGATCAGCTGGACGCCGAGCGCGGACAGCGCCCGCGGCAGCGGCTGGAAATACGTCGTGCCGCCCGACCGGCAGTCGCCGCTGCCGCCCGAGGTCACGCCGAGCGCGATCCCCTCGGAGAACATCGGCCCGCCGCTGTCCCCGGGCTCGGCGCACACGTTCGTCTCGATGAGGCCGGTTACCGTGCCCTCGGGGTAGTTCACCGTGGCGTCGAGCGCGGTCACCTCGCCGTCACGCAACCCGCTGCTGCTGCCGCTGCGGAACACCCGCTGCCCCACGGACGGCTCGCCCACACCCGTGATCCGCACGCCCTGCCCGTCGCCGATGGCCACGACACCCGCGCCGTCGCCCGCCCGGCCCCCGTCGTACTGCACGAGGGAGTAGTCGTCGCCGGGAAAGCTGCCGGCGACGGTCCGGCCCACCGGCCGGTCGCCCCGGCCGTCCGCGAACCAGACGGATCCGTTGGGGCCGCAGTGCCCCGCCGTGAGGATGAAGTCGCGCGTCCCGTCGGTGACGTTGAACCCCGCCGAACAGCGCCCGGCGGTGGACAGGATCGGCAGGGCGCCGTTGATCCGGGTGGTGAAGGTGCCCTCCGTGCGCTCCATGCGGACGAAGTCACCGATGCCCTCCGCGCGATCGGTCATGTCGGACCAGTCGCCGGCGGAGACGGTGCTGTCGCCTCGTACCACCACCTCGTTAGCGCGGTAGTCCACCACCCACGCCGTGCCCGTCACCCGCGGCGCCGCGCGCAGTACCTCCGTGGCGGCCGCGAGTTCCCGCATGCTGTGCCGCACCAGCTTCGCCGCCGCGCCCGCCCCGCGGACCTCGGCCGCCGCCTCGTCGTCGGTGACCGCGACGACCGGCCGGCCCGCGTCGTCCCTCCAACTGCCCGCCGTACGGGCGGCTCCGAGCCGCTCGACGAGGCCCGCACCGGTGTCCTCGGCCAGGCCCGCGCCGGCGTCCTCGGCGAGTACCCGGGGCGCGGCGGCGGGGGGTTCGCTCGCGACCGCCTGCGTGACCATCGCCGCCCCGAGGACGATCCCGCCGACTGACGCCAGCCGTGTCGCCCGCCGGACGATCCGTCGTCGTGCGTGCCTCATGCATGGCTCCCGAACCCCGAACACGCGGCGCGATGGCACCGCGGGGCGCCCAGGTCGTCGAGCGCCCTCTCTCCATACGTGCCGGGGTCCGGCAGCGTTCACCCCCGGGGCGGCCGGCTCAGTTCTTGCGTGCCACTCCGCCGAACATCGCGACCTCCTCCGGCTCCGCGCCGTCACCGGCCTCCGGACGCCAGCGCGAGCACGACACGACGCCGGGCTCCAGCAGGTCCAGGCCGTCGAAGAAGCCCTCTACGGCCTCGGGGGTGCGCTGGGTCAGCTTCGGGGTGCCGTGCTCGTTCCAGAACGTCACCGCCTCGTCCACGTCCGGCATCGAGGGCGAGGTGATGGTGTGCGACAGCACCAGGTGGCTGCCCGGGGGCAGCGCGTCCATCAGCCGCCGGACCACGCCGTACGGGTCCTCGTCGTCGCGCAGGAAGATGACGACGCCGAGGAGTATCAGCGCCACGGGCTGCGTGAGGTCCAGCGTCTTCGCCGCGTGGCCGAGGATCGCGTCGACGTTGCGCAGGTCCTCGTCGAGGTAGTCGGTGCGGCCCTCGGGGGTGCTGGTGAGCAGCGCGCGGGCGTGCGCGAGGACGAGCGGATCGTTGTCGACGTACACGATCCGGGCGTCGGGGGCGATCCGCTGGGCGACCTCGTGGGTGTTGTCGGCGGTGGGCAGGCCGGTGCCGACGTCCAGGAACTGACGGATGCCCAGGTCGGAGACCAGGTGCCGCACGGCGCGGCCCAGGAACAGGCGGTCCGCGCGGGCGTACTCGCCGATGCCCGGGTGCAGTTGGCGGATCTGGTCGCCGGCCGCCCGGTCGACCTCGTAGTTGTCCTTGCCGCCGAGCCAGTAGTTCCAGATGCGGGCCGTGTGCGGCTGGGAGGTGTTGATGCGCTCGCGCAGCGACTGGGCAATACCGTCCGCGGCTGGTGGGTTCTCGGTCACGGAATCAGCTCCTGGGGATGCCTGGTGCAGGGCGGGAAGCCGCCCCGTGCGGTGTCAAGACGCAATCTAGACCGATGAATTGATCTTTGCGGGGCCTTGTGCGATTTCGGTGCCACGCGTGCCCGCGCGCCTCTCCCGCGGCCGCATATCGTGGGCCCATGACCAGGAACCCGCACGGATCGTCCGGTGCCGCGAACCCGCTGCGCGCACTGGACCTCGACCGGCTGCGGCGCCGGACGAGCATGAAGTGGCGCGCCTACCCGGAGGACGTGCTGCCGCTGTGGGTGGCGGAGATGGACGTGCCGCTCGCCCCGTCCGTCGTCCGCGCCCTCACGGACGCGGTCGCGCTCGGCGACACCGGTTATCCGGCGGGGACGGGCTACGCCGAGGCGCTGGCGGGCTTCGCCGGGAAGCGGTGGGGCTGGTCCGGGCTCGACGTGCGGCGCACCGCGCTCGTGCCCGACGTGATGCTCGGTGTGGTCGAGATGCTCCGACTGGTGACCGGGCCCGGGGACGCGGTGGTGGTCAACCCGCCCGTGTATCCACCGTTCTTCCAGTTCGTCGGGCACATGGACCGCCGGGTGGTCGAGGCGCCGCTGGGCCCGGACCTGCGGATCGACTGCGACGTCCTCGAAGAGGCCTTCCGGCAGTCCGTGGCGGGCGGGCGCCGGGCGGCGTACCTGCTGTGCAGCCCGCACAACCCGACCGGGACCGTGCACACCGCCGAGGAGCTGGCCACCGTCGCCCGCCTCGCGGGGGAGTACGGCGTGCGCGTCGTCGCCGACGAGATCCACGCACCCCTGGTCGTCGGCGACACGGACTTCGTGCCGTACCTGGACGTGCCCGGCGGCGGCAGCGGTCTGTCGCTGATGTCCGCCTCCAAGGCCTGGAACCTCGCGGGTCTCAAGGCGGCCCTCGCGATCGCGGGCCCCGAGTCGGCGGCCGACCTCGCCCTGCTGCCCGAGGAGGTCGGGCACGGCCAGAGCCACCTCGGCGCCATCGCCCACACCGCCGCCCTGCGCGACGGCACCGCCTGGCTGGACGCCCTGCTCGCGGGCCTCGACGAGAACCGGCGCCTGCTCGCCGAGTTGCTGGCCGAGCACCTGCCGGACGTGACCTGGCGCCCCGGCGACGCCACCTACCTCGCCTGGCTCGACTGCCGGGCGCTCGGCCTGGGCGACGACCCCGCGGACGACTTCCTGCGGCGGGGCCGGGTGGCCCTCAACTCCGGCCTGCCGTTCGGGACGGGTGGAGCCGGCCATGTGCGGCTGAACCTGGCCACCTCGCCGGAGATCGTCACGGAGGCCGTCGCGCGGATGACCGCCGCGCTGAAGTGAACGAGCGGACGGCCCCGCGCTGGAGGGAGGCCCGCACGCCTAGACTTCCGGCCATGGACGCCACGCGGCTCGGAGCCGGCAAGTATCTGCTGATCACCAGCTACCGCAAGGACGGCACCCCGGTCCCCACACCCGTCTGGGTCGTCGCCGACGGTGACGCGCTCGGGGTGTGGACGGTCACCGACTCCTGGAAGGTCAAGCGGATCAGGCGCCGCGCCGATGTCCTGGTGGGCCCCTGCGACCTGCGCGGCAACCCGACCGGGGAGCAGGTCCCGGGCACCGCGGCGATCACCGACGCGCAGACCACGGCCCGCTACCGCCGACTCATCGCCCGCAAGTACGGCGTCGTCGGCCGGCTCACGCTCCTCGGCAGCCGGCTGCGCCGCGGCCCGCAGGGCACGGTCGGGATCAGGGTGACGGTGAACGGCTGAGGCCTCTTTGACTGGCCCGGGCGACCGGCCGGGGGCGTCGCCCGTCAGGTCCAGGCGCGGTAGGGCTCGTCGAGCAGCTGGAACACCGGCTCGCCCCGCACCGGGTCCTTGGCGGTGGACAGCCGCACGCGGTCGCCGCTGTGGATGCCGACGGGCGGGCCCATCACCCGGCCCCGTACGACGAACCCCTCGGCCATCTCGATGAGGGACACGTTGCGCGCGCCGGGCGTGTTGCGGTGCACGACCGTCGTGTGGCGGACCGTGCCCGTGCCCTCGCTGCGCTCCGTGCGCAGGTCGCTGCCCTGGCAGACCGGGCACAGCAGCCGGTGGTACATCGCCGTTCCGCACCAGGCGCACCGCTGGAAGGACAGGCCCTCCTGGTCCTGGGGGCGGCGGTCGAGAAGGCCCGCGGTGGAGCCGGGCGCCTGCTGAGCGACGGTTCCTGAGTGGTGGTACACGCTGGCAACTCCCTGCGCTCGGCCGGAAATCCACGTGCGCGACACCGCGCGCACGCCTGTGCCCGGCTTGCCGTGCCACCGTGCACGGCCTCAGAGTATGGCACTCAGTGCCACTCGTAAAGGCACTCCGTACCCTGTACTTCAGGGAGAGTGCGCGGCCGGGCCTCGGTCCCGTCCGAGGGTCGTCTCGATCTCCCGCACCACCCGCCACAGCGGAGTGCCGCGCCGCGAGACGACGACCACCACGTCCTCGGGCCGCTCCGGCGCCGGAGGAGTGGGCCCCGCCCCGAAGGCGTCCCGCACCAAGCCGAGGGCGTGGTCCACCGCGGCGGCCGCGTCACCCTCGCCGTCCGAACGCAGCCAGGACCGCAGCCCGTTGTTGTGCGCCGCCACCACGGCGGCCGCGATCACGTCCGCCCGCAGCGAGCCGTCGCGAAGGCCCGCGAAACGGCCGCGCAGATGGTCGGCGAGGGCGCGCTCGTAGCGCCAGACCACGGACAGCTCGTACGCGCGCAGTCCGGGTACCTGTCGGGTGAGCCGGTAGCGCTGCACGGAGAAGGCCGGGTTCTCGGCGTACATCCGCAGCACCAGCCGGGCGGCGTCGCAGACCCGGCCCACCGGCTCGTCGTCCTCGCCGCCGGCCGAGAGGAAGGCCGTCATGTCGGCCAGGCAGCGCTCGTGGTCGGGGAAGACCACGTCCTCCTTGGAAGGGAAGTACCGGAAGAACGACCGCCGCCCCACGCCCGCGAGGGCCACGATGTCGTCCACGGTGGTCTGTTCGTAGCCCCGCTCCAGGAACAACTGGAAGGCCGCCGCGACCAGGGCCTCACGCATGGGCGGTTTCGCGCTCATGGGACGGAACGTAGCACCTGGGCGGGGTCCGATGGCACTCGGTGCTGCGGTGAGGGAACCGGGTGCCGTGCGGGCGAGGCGCTACGCGTCGTCGTCCGGTGCCCCGCGGTCACCGGACTCGGCCAGCCGGGCCACGGCCGCGGACACCTGCCGTTGTATCGCGTCGGGCAGCGGCTCCCCGCGTACGGCCGTCACCAGGTCCTGGGCGAGCAGATGAAGCTTGGTGTTGGTGTTCTGCGAGACCATCACCAGCACGTGCCACGCGTCCTGCGGGCTCAGCCCGAAGGTGGCCATCAGGACCCCGCGGGCCAGATCGATGGTCGGCCGGGTCTGCATGGCCCGGCGCAGCTGCACGACCTCCACCCCGAGTTCGTGGTCGTCCTCGTCGTCCGCCTCGGTGAACAGGGGCAGCGTGCCCGTGAGGGTGAGCAGCCGCTCGGCCGCCGGGCCGAGTGCCTGGATCGTGACCGTCTTGCCCTCGGCGAGGGCCCGTTCGCGGAGGGCGAGCAGGACGTTCAGGGCGGAGCAGTCGCAGAAGGTGACGCCGCGCAGGTCGAGGTCGACGCCCTCGGTCGCGGACTTCAGCGCGTCACGCAGGGCGGTGCGCAGCGTATCGGCCGCGTGCAGGTCCAGCTCCCCGCTGACCGTCACGGCCGAGCGGTCGTCGTCCTGATGCGCGGTCACCGACAACGGCCGCGGCCGGCAGGCCGCGGGGGCAGCGGACTGCGTCGGGTACGCAGACTCCGGCATGGCCGACACTCCTTCGAAAATCCCGCCTGCCGTCTTCATCAGGGTCGTCCTCACACCGCGATACGTCAAGAGATACATGAAATCTAGTTCGCGTTTTTGAATGCGGGAAACCTGGGTCCTATGATGGCGCCATGAGTGAAGTGCCTGAGCCGCATACCGGATGGACCTTCCTCACCAACCACGCCCGGGTGCTGGCCGCCATCGCCGATGATCACACCGCCCGCGTACGCGACATCGCGGCACACTGCAGGCTCACCGAACGAGCCGTGCAGAAGATCATCGCCGACCTGGAGCAGGCCGGTTACCTGTCCCACCGGCGTGAGGGGCGGGGCAACACGTATCGCATCGAGCCGAGCAAGGTGCTGCGCCACCCGGCGGAGGCGGGGTTGACCGTGGCCGCGCTGCTCGCCCTGCTCGCGCAGGACGAGGTGAACCGCGGGCGGGAGTCAGCGGACAGCGCGACGGCGGCCCGCGAGCGGTGACCCGCGCCCGACAGGGCCGACCCGCTCGACTTCCGAAGGGCGGGCGGGTGCGGACCCGAGGCCGGCGGCTACGCGCCGTCCGTCGGCACCCGGATGTCCACCACACAGACGTCGTCGCGCCGTTCGTCCTCCACTACGGCCGCGAGCAGCGGGCCCAGTGAGCCGGGCTCGTCGGCGTGGTGCGTGACGAGGGCCCGCGAGAGCCGCTCGATGCCGAGGTCGATCGCCTCCGACGTGCGCTCCACCAGGCCGTCCGTGTACAGCAACAGCCGGTCGCCGGGCTCCAGTCGGGTCTCGGCCCGCTCGAAGACCGGGGTGGTGCTCGCGCCCAGCAGCATCCCGGCCGGCCTGTCGAGCCGCCGTACCTCCCCGGCGCGCAGCAACAGCGGCGGGGGATGGCCGGCCTGGGCCCAGACCAGCCGGCGCTCGTCCGGGTGGTAGTGGGCCAGCACCATCGTCGCCGTGCCGTGCGGGTCGCGGGAATGCAGCAGCAGCGTGTTGAGCCGGCTGAGGGCGCCGGTCAGGGAGAAGCCGGTGATGACCATGCCCTTGGCCGTGAACCGGAGCTGGGCCATCGTGGCGACCGCGTCCATGCCGTGGCCGGCGACGTCGCCCACCACGAACAGGGCGGTGCCGTCGGGCAGTTCGATGGCGCTGTACCAGTCGCCGCCGACATGGATACCCGACTGCGCGGGCAGATAGGTCACCTCGACGCGCAGACCGGCCAGTTGCAACGGCTTGTCCGGCAGGGGCAGCAGCGCGTGCTGGAGCCGGGCGGCCAGCGCCCGCTCGGCCTGGAGCGCTCCGTGCTGTGTGAGGTTCACCTGTTCGCTCTGCACCAGGGCGAGTTCGGCGTTGCGCTGGGCCGTGAGGTCCTGGAGGAAGCCGTGCACCTCGACGGGCGTGCCGTACAGGTCGGCCACCGCCTCGGCGACGATCCGCAGATGGCGTACGCCGCGCGCCGTCCGGATCCGGAACGGCACGTCGACCGGCCGTCCCTCGTGCACGAGGGCCCTGATGGCGCGGATCAGGACCGGCACCTCCTCCGGCAGCGCGAGGCCGGGCAGGTCGGGAAGGCTCACCGGTCCGTGCGCGGGGTCGCGGTCGAGGACGGTGAAGACCTGGTCGGCCCAGGTGACCTCGCCGGAGGGCAGGTTCCAGCTGGCCCAGCCGAGGTTGCCCAGCCGCTGCACGTCCGCCAGCCGCTGCTCCTGGCGGTCCGACGGATCGTGGCGGACCCAGCTGAGGACGAGGCCCTCGCCGAGGCGCGCCACCCGCACCGAGTACGTGGACAGTTCGGCGACGCCGGCCACCACGTCCTGCTGCGCGAACGGCTCTCCCTCGTACGGCTTTCCGGCACCCAGCACGTCCTGGCACCGCTGCCACAGGGACTCGTCCGCGATCGGCGGCCAGCACTCCAGGATGCGCAGCCCGATCAGCTCGGGTCCGGTGCGTCCCACCACGTCGACGGCATCCGCGGTGACCGCGTCGATGCGGTAGTCCTCGACGTCACCCGAGGCGCCGCGCAGCGGGGTGAGCAGCATCGCCGCGCCGGGCAGGGTGTCGAGCACGGTCCGGACGGTCTCGGCGAAGCCGTCGGCGGCGGGTTCCGGGAGGGCGTCGAAGGCCCGCAGCCGGCCCGCGCACAGCCGGACGACGGCCCGCAGATGGTCGCGGGTGCGAGGCGTGAACGCGCCGGGCCGGGTGCGCAGGACGCCGATGGAGATCTCGGCGGTGTCGACCGGCAGCCAGGCGCGCGACCGCCAGCGGTCGGGCGGGTCGCCGACGAGCAGGAACCGCTTCCGGTCGGTCGGGTAGTCCTCCAGCCAGCGCGGCTCGCCGGTGCGCAGCGCCTCCAGCGCGGCGACGCCGGTCAGGGGCGGCACATGACGCCACTGCGCGGCGAGGGTGGCGTCGATGCCCGCGTGGCCGACCAGTTCGAGACCGTCGGCGGGCAGCCGGGCGAAGATCATGACCGCGTCGGCGTCGACGGTGTCGGTGAGGTGCTCCAGCAGGCACCCGGCGAGCTCCTGCGGATCACGCACTCCGACGAGCGCCGCGCCCAGCCGCCCCAGGGGCGTCGAGGCGTCCTCGGCGGGGTCGCGGGTGGGACCGGGGAAGGGAGCGGCGGGCGCGGGGCCCGCGCTGCCGGGGCCGGGGGCATGGGGACCCTCGGGTCCGGAGGCCTCGGGATCACCCGGGGCGTCCATGGCGTCCAGGCTCTCGGGAGCGGAGGCGTCCAGGCCCTTGGGTGCGGGTGCGGGGGTGTTGGGACCGTCGTGTGAGGGGGTGCCGGGCGTGGAGGTGTTCGGGGCGGAGGTGTCCGGGCCGTCGGGTGCGAAGGTGTCCGGTGCGTCCGGGACCGAGGTGACCTGCGTCCGGGGGGCGGGGGTGTGCCGCCCTTCGGGGGCGCGGGTCTCCCGGCGGCCGGGGTCGGGAGTGGGGGGATCTTCCGGGGTGCCTGGCCGTGGCCCAGCGCCTTCGTGGGGCGGGACGGTCCCGGGGGACGAGGCGCCGCAGAGGGTGAGCCGGCATTCCTCGACCAGGGTGCGGCCGCCGGCCCGGGCGCGTGCGAGGAGCTCCTCCTGTGCCGCGTCCGCCGAGCGTCCGGTGAGCGCCATCACCACGCCCTTGGCCCGCTCCAGGACGGCGGAGGTCGCCACCGGATCCCGTGGCCGGTCCGGCTCGGAGCGGCGTCCGGGAACCGCGCCGGCCGAGGTGACCGTGTCGGACCCGGTGCCGTTCTCGGCAGGGGGTGCGGGGTCGCTCGTCACGCGTCGAGCATCGCACAGGGACCCCCCCAGGGGTGCAAGGTCGTCCGGAGGGAATCCACTCGAAAGGGCCAGCCGTGGCCATGGCCCTACGGGCCTGTTCTCCAGGCGGAGCGGGGCCGTGTGCGCCGCCGGACGGCTGCCGCCCCCAAGCACCCCTCAGCGTGCCGAGTTGAACTCCACCAACGCGTCGGTCACCGCCCGCACGCTGCGCGCGATGTGCTGGAGTTGCAGCACCTCGGCTGCGTACAGCTTGATCGTGTGCTCGATGACCGACTCCGGCATCCCCAGCCGCGGCAGATCGGCGCGGGCGGTCTGCAGGGCTGTCCGCGCCACCCGGATCTCCTGCTGGACCTGGATCTGCGCATGACGGGCGAGCAGCACGGGGTGGCGGATCAGCGCCGGATAGCCGGCGTACCGGGCCGGTACCAGCTCGCGCAGCCACTTGGCCGCCGAGCGCTCCCAGTCGTAGCTGCCAGGGGTCTTGACCTGGCAGGGCCAGTCCGGGCTGGTGCGCATGGACGTCAGAGGCATGATCATCGCTTCCGGTGTGCTGCGGTGCGGAGGTGGTCCGCGGTGGCGGCCCGCGGGATGGTCCGCGGTGGTGGGGCGGTCCCGGCCTAGGGGAAAGCCGGGGACCGCCCCTACCGAACACCCAGGGGCGCCGATGTGGGTAGGGGACATCGGCTTCGGGTGTTCGTGCGGGTGCCCGGGAGAAGCGGCCTGCTCAGGAGCGGATGGCCGACCCTCCCCGGGCGGGTGGGATCCGCGAGCAGTATTTATATATGCCGTTCGCTTTGCAAGACGTATGAAAACATTCATGCGCGCTTTGAAAGGAAAGGTCCCTATGTCATGCCGTTCGGTCGGCGCTTCGGACAGGCGCGGGGCTCAGTCCCGCAGGAAGAACTGGTGCTGGTCGGAGATCTGCTCGTAGGCCTCCAGCCGGGCCTGGGTGCGCTCGGGATCGGCGTCGGTCATGGCCTGGAGCAGCGCCGCCGCCATCACACCGGGAGCGGCGTAGGAGTCGAAGACCAGCCGGGAGCCCATCCCGGTGGCGAAGGTGACGTCGGCCTCCTCCGCGAGCGGCCCGAACGCCAGGTCGTTGATCAACGCGACGCGCAGCCCGGCGCCCCGCGCGAGGCGTACGGCGGCGAGCGTCTCCTGGGCGTGCCGCGGCAGCGAGAAGACCAGCACCCAGGTGCCCCCGGCCTCGCGCGCCTGCAGCAGCGCGTCGTAGGCGACGCTGCCGCCCCGCGTCACCAGCCGCACGTCCGGGTGGATACGGCGGGCCGCGTACGCGAAGTACTCGGCGAGGGAGGCCGAGATGCGCAGGCCCAGCACGGTCAGCGGCGCCGACTGCGACAGCCGTCTGCCGACCTCGACGACCTGGGCCGGATCGGCGAGGTCACGGCGGAGGTTCTCCAGATTCTCGATCTCCGCGTCGACCGCCGCCTGGAGTTCGTTGCCCCGGTCCTCCTCGGCGGTCGCGGGGCCACCGGCCAGCGTGCCGAGGGCGATGGCCTGGAGCTTCTCCCGCAGCGCGGGGTAGCCGCTGAAGCCGACGGCCGCCGCGAACCGGGTCACGGAGGGCTGGCTGACCCCGACCCGATCGGCGAGCTCGGTGATCGGCAGGAACGCCGCCTCGGTGATGTGCTCGATCAGGTACTGGGCGATGCGCCGCTGCCCCGGAGACAGCCGGGGCCGGTCGAAGAGCGCCCTGAGCTGGTGGGCCGGGGCGGCCTCCGCCTCCGGCGCGCCCTTGCCCGAGGTGATCGCGGACGCCTGTGCGCGTGCCTGTTGCGGCGATGGCACCGGTGCGCCTCCTTTGCTTCCCAGGAAGCTTCAACATAGCTCACGCACCGTGTCGATCAGGGGCGCAGTCCGGTCACCGAGGGCACCCGGAAAGGTGCCCTTCGCCGCCCCCGGGCACGCGCCTCGGTGCGGCCTGCGGGAGCCCTCGGCCGGTCCGGGCGCGGGGCGGCGGGCGACCGGGCCCGCCGGTCCGGCCCGGCGCCGGGCGACGGAGGCGGCAACCACCGCGGCGTTCACCGCGGCGGCCGCGCGGAAAGGCTGACGGACGTGCATCTCCCATACCAGCGCCGCCCGTTGCACGACCTGCCGGACACCCCCGAGGCCTACGACGCCGTCCTCGCCGCCGTCGCCGAGGAGTCCCTCGCCCGCCTCACCGCCGAGGGCAGCCTCGAACGCCCCACCGCCGTGCTCGACGTCGGAGACACCTCCCTCGGCGTCACCTCCCTGCTGGCGCTCGCCTGGCAGCGGGGCCGCGACCCCCGACTGCCGGAGGCGGTGCGCCACAGCCTCGCCTTCCACCTGCGCGAGCGCGTCTTTCACGAGGACAACCCCGGCTACCCCAACCTCGTCGTGCGCGACTCCGGACTGCCGCACGCCCGCTTCGTCCTGCGGGCGGGGGCGCATCCGCACGGCGACTGGCCGAGCACGGTATGGGCGCTGCTCCAGAGCGTCGACGTGCTGGACGCGGCGGACGGCCTCCTCGACGGCGAACTGCGCCGGGAGCTCACCGCTTTGGCGCTCGGCTACTGGCGCTGGCTGACCGAGGCCACGTTCTTCGACCCGCAGCGGGCGGCCAACCAGGCCATCGGCTGCGTCGTCGGCGGCCTGATGCTGGCCCGCCACCTCCCGCCCCGGCAGGGCACGGGGGTCCGGCTGCGCGCGATGAGCCTGTACGACCACGGGATCCGCGCCCGCCGGGTCCGCTCCCGGGGCGAGCTGCTGCCGCCCGAGCACGGTGGGGCGTACGACAACAACTACGGCCCGATCTCCCTGTCCTTCCTCGCCCAGGCGTACCGGGTCAGCGGCGAGGAGGCCTTCGCCGAGGACGGCGACGCGCTCGCCCGTCACCTCGACGCCCGTCTCACCGGCGGCGGCTTCGACATCGGCGGGCCGCGCTACAGCGAACAGCACTGCGGCTTCGAAGCGGTCCTGGGCCTGCGTCACTTCGGCCGCCGCATCGGCGCCGACCTGGGCCGCTACCGGGGCGACACGCGCTGGGCCCGGCACGCGGCGGGGCCCGACGGCGGCCTCGACGGGCACTTCGCGTTCATGCTGGTCTGGCAGATCCAGGACACCCCGGGCTGGCACCGCACCCCCTCGACCGCCCCGGCACGCCATCAACTGCGCGCGGGCGGCGTCTCCGTGGCGTTCGACGACCGGATGACCCCGTCACTCGTCGAGGCGGCGGGCACCTACTACCTCCCCGCCGCCGTCGACCGTCAGCACGGCTTCGGACCGGTGACGGACGGGCTGCTGCTGTGCCGCCCGTTCGGCGAGGTCCGCGTCCGTGACCTGCGCGGCGGCGGGCTGGCCGGCAAGCTGGTCACCCAGCCGGTCGTGGACCGCGAGCGCGTCCTGCGCCATGTGCGGTCCCTGTACGTCACCGACGGCACGCGGCTGTGGGTGACGGTCGCCGTGCAGCGGCTCGCCGGCACACCTCATCTGCTGGCCGGGATGCCGTACGCGGCGGACGACGGCGACCGGGTGCGCAGGACCGCGCGGCCCGCGGGCGTGACTTCGGCGGGCCATGTGCGGCTGACGCACCCGTCGTCGCCGGGGCCCGACCACTTCGACGCCCGGGCGGAGATCACCCAGGAGCAGGCGGCGTTCGCCCTCTCGGCGGACCCGCGCGTCTTCGGCGACCCCGACGAGAGCTGGGGGCACCTGGTCTCCTCGACGGCCCTGGAGGCGGGCCCGGCCCCGGGTGCGCCGGCGGACCTGCACGTCTTCGCCGTGCGCTACGGGGGTTCCACCGAGCCCTACGCGCCCGCCTTCGACGCCGGCCCGCGCGGTCTGACGGTCCGCACCGAGGCGTTCACCGCCCTGATCGGCGACGCGGCGGGCGACGCCCACGGCTCTCCGGAGCTGACGCTGGAACCCGCCTAGGGGGTCTCCGGCGTTTCCTGGTCCGCGCTCACGACGAGGTCGGCGCGGTCCCGTGTCGTCGCGACCAGCTCGGCGTTGCGCTGGTCCGTGCCCATGACCCATGCCACCGCCTCGGCGTGGCCCTTGCCGAACTCCTCGTGCCGGGCGACGAGACGGCGGATCCGCTCCGGCTCGGGCACCTCGCAGAACCACACCTCGTCCAGCTGCGACCGGACGCGTGCCCAGGCTCCCGAGTCGAGCAGCAGGTAGTTCCCCTCGGTCACGATCAGACGGGCCCACGGCGGGACGGGGATCGCCCCCGCGAGCGACTGCTCCAACACCCGCTCGAAGCCCGGCGCGTAGACCACGTCGTCCTCGTCCTCGCGCAGGCGCCGCAACAGGGCGGCGTATCCGGCCGCGTCGAAGGTGTCCGGCGCGCCCTTGCGGTCCCTGCGGCCGAGCCGGTCGAGCTCGGCGTCGGCGAGGTGGAATCCGTCCATCGGGACGTGGGCGACCCACGGCGGACCGAAGCCGTTGAGCTCCCGTACGAGGCGCTCGGCGAGCGTCGTCTTGCCCGCGCCGGGGCTGCCGGCGACGCCGAGGACGGCCCGGCGGCCGTCCGCCGTGAGGGCACGGGCGCGGGCGAGGAGGTCGTGAAAGGTCACCGGCACACCGCAGAGTGTGCCATCCGAGCCGGATCCCCGACCCCCGCCCGACCGGCCTCCGATCCCGCCCCCGCCCGCCCGCGGCGGCGACCGGCTTCCGGGCTCATGCTCGCCTGCGGGCGGGGCGAGTGCCCTTCGGGACCATGCCTGCCCGCCCCGGCCTCGACCGGCCACCGGCCCTATGCCCGCTCGTCCGGGGCGAGTGGCTTCGGGGACCGTGCTCCCTGCTCGCGGGGTGGCTGGTTTCTGGGCTCATGTTCGCCTGCTGGTGGGGCGAGTGGCTTCGGGGCTCGTGTTCGCCCGGTGGCGGGCGAGTGGTCTCCGAGACCATGCCTGCCGGCCGGGGGGGGCGACCGGCCAACGGACCTATGCCCGCCCGTCCGGGGCGAGTGGCTTCCGGGACTGCGCACCCTGCTCGCGGGGTGGCTGGCTTCTGGGCTCGTGTTCGCCCGGTGGCGGGGCGACTGGTCTCCAAGGCCATGCCTGCCCGCCCGGGCCTCGACCGGCCACCGGGCCTATGCCCGCCCGCCCGGCGTCGACCGGCCACCGGGCCTATGCCCGCCCGCCGGCGGGGCGGCTGGCTTTCGGGACCGTGCCTGTCTGCTCGCGGGGCGGCCATCCCTGCCCGCCCTTGGCGCACGGCCGCCGTGCGTGTCCGGATCCGCCACCCCCGTACGGCTCGTGTGGTCCGTGCCACTCGCTGGACCCGGCCCGGCGGGGAAGCGTTCCTGTATGACGGAGTTCGGTCTTCCCGAAGACATCCAGGCCTGCCTCTTCGACCTCGACGGGGTCGTCACCAGGACGGCGGTGGTCCACGCCGCCGCCTGGAAGGAGACCTTCGACGCCTTTCTGCGCGCCCGCGACGGCGACGGCTTCCGGCCGTTCGACGCCGACGCCGACTACGACGAGTACGTCGACGGCCTCCCGCGCGCGGACGGCGTGCGCGCCTTCCTCGCGTCGCGCGGCATCGAACTGCCCGAGGGCACCCCCGGCGACCCGCCCGACGCGTCGACCGTGCACGGCGTCGGCAACCGCAAGAACGACCTCCTGCTGGAGAAGATCCGTACCGGTGGCGTCGAGGCCTACGACAGCACACTGCGCTACATCGAGGCGGTCCGCGCCCGGGGCCTGCGCACCGCGATCGTCTCGTCCAGCGCCAACTGCCGTGACGTGCTGCGCGCGATCGACGCCGAGGACCTGTTCGACGTCCGGATCGACGGCGTCGTGGCGGCGGAGCGCGAACTGCCCGGGAAGCCGCGCCCGGACACCTTCCTCGCCGCCGCCCACGACCTCGGCGTCGAGGCCCGCCGGGCCGCCGTGTTCGAGGACGCGCTGGCCGGCATGGACGCGGGCCGCGCGGGCAGCTTCGGTTACGTCGTCGGCATCGACCGCACCGGTCAGGCGCGGGCGCTGTACGCGCACGGCGCGGACCGCGTCGTGCGGGACCTCGCCGAACTGGGAGGCAGCGAGTGATCACGCAGGGGGCGTACACCGTCGAGCCGTGGACGGTGCGCGAGACGGACCTCGGGCTCGACGTGCTGGCGCAGAGCGAGTCCGTGTTCGCGCTGTCCAACGGCCATGTCGGCTGGCGCGGCAACCTCGACGAGGGCGAGCCGCACGGCCTGCCCGGCTCCTACCTCAACGGGGTCCACGAGGTGCACCCGCTGCCGTACGCCGAGGCCGGCTACGGCTATCCGGAGTCCGGCCAGACGGTCATCAACGTCACCAACGGCAAGGTGATCCGGCTGCTCGTCGACGACGAGCCCTTCGACCTGCGCCACGGGCGGCTCGTCGCCCACGAACGCACCCTGGACCTGCGCCGGGGCGTGCTGGAGCGGGTCTGCGAGTGGACCTCGCCGGCCGGTTCGACGGTCCGGGTACGGTCGACCCGGCTGGTGTCGCTCACCCAGCGGGCGATCGCCGCCGTGGCCTACGAGGTGGAGCCCGTCGACAGCCGTACGCGGGTGGTGATCCAGTCCGAACTCGTCGCCAACGAGAGCCTGCCCGAGCCGAACGGCGACCCGCGCGCCGCCGGGGCGCTCAAGTCGCCGCTGGAGCCCGAGGAGGACTTCGCCGACGGCTCCCGGCTGCGCCTGGTGCACCGCACCCGCCGCAGCGGCCTGCGGGTCGCCGTCGCCGCCGATCACTACGTCACCGGCCCCGACGGCACGACCACCCACAGCGAGAGCAACGTGGACGTGTCGCGCCTGACCGTCACCTCCGTGCTCGAGCCGGGCCGGCGGCTGCGGGTGGAGAAACTCGTCGCGCACGGCTGGTCCGGCGCCCGCTCCCGGCCCGCGATGAGCGACCAGGTGGAGGCGGCGCTGGCGGCGGCCGCGCACAGCGGCTGGCAGGGCCTGCTCGACGAACAGCGCGCCTACCTCGACGACTTCTGGGCGCGGGCCGACGTGGAGGTGGACGGCGACGAGGAGATCCAGCAGGCGGTGCGCTTCGCCCTCTTCCACGTCCTGCAGGCCGGCGCCCGCGCCGAGGGCCGGGCGATCCCGGCCAAGGGACTTACGGGCTCCGGCTACGACGGGCACGCCTTCTGGGACACCGAGACGTTCGTGCTGCCCCTGCTGACCTACACCGAGCCCGGCGCCGTCGCCGAGGCGCTGCGCTGGCGGCAGACCACCCTGCCGGCCGCCCGCGAGCGCGCCGCCCAACTGGGCCTGCGCGGCGCCGCGTTCCCGTGGCGCACGATCGACGGCTCGGAGGGCTCGGCGTACTGGCCCGCCGGCACCGCCGCCTTCCACGTCAACGCCGACATAGCCGACGCCGTGGTCCGCTACGTGGCGGCCACCGGCGACCGCGACTTCGCACGCGACACCGGGGTGGAACTGCTGGTGGAGACCGCCCGGCTGTGGCGCTCCCTCGGCCACCACGACCCCCGGGGCGCCTTCCACATCGACGGGGTGACCGGCCCGGACGAGTACAGCGCGGTCGCCGACGACAACACGTACACCAACCTGATGGCGCGGGCGAACCTGCTGGCCGCCGCCGAGGCCGTGGAGCGCCACCCCGAACAGGCCGCGCGCCTGGAGGCGGACGCCGAGGAGAGCGCCACCTGGCGGGACGCGGCGCACGCCATGCACATCCCGTACGACGCCGCCCTCGGTGTGCACGAGCAGCACGCGGGTTTCACCCGCCACCAGCGCTGGGACTTCGAGGCGACGGGCGCCGACCGGTTCCCGCTGATGCTGCACTTCCCGTACTTCGACCTGTACCGCAAACAGGTCGTCAAGCAGGCCGACCTGGTCCTCGCGATGTACACCTGCGGCAGCCACTTCGACGACGAGCACATCGCCCGCAACTTCGCCTACTACGAGCCGCTGACGGTGCGGGACTCCTCGCTCTCCGCCTGCGTCCAGGCCGTCGTCGCCGCCCAGGCCGGCCACCTCCAGCTCGCCTACGACTACACCGTCGAGGCGGCCCTGATGGACCTGGCCGACCTGGAGCAGAACACCCGCGACGGACTGCACATCGCCTCGCTGGCCGGTACGTGGACGGCGCTGGTCGCCGGCTTCGGCGGGATGCGCCGCGACGGCGACACGCTCCGCTTCGCGCCCCGGCTGCCCGAACGGTTCAGCAGGCTGGCGTTCACGGTCCAGCTCCTGGACCGCCGGCTGCGCGTGGAGATCGCCCCCGACAAGGCCACGTACACCCTGCTGTCCGGCGCGGCCCTGACCATCGGTCACCACGGCGAGTCCCTGAAGGTCGGCCCCGACACGCCCGCCGTGCGCACGGTCCCCCCGACGCCCTCGCGCCCGGCACCGAAGCAGCCCCCGCACCGCGTCCCGAACGCTCGCTGAGCCGGTCCCGGCGGCGGGGCGGGCCGGCTCAGCCGGTGAGCGGCCGCGGTGTCACGGTCCGCTCCGCCGCCCCGCCCCGGCCGTCCGGCTCGACCCGGTACAGCCGGGCGCCGGGTGTGCGGGTCACCGCCTCCGTCCGCTCCCCGTCCGCGAACAGCGCCCCCACACCGTCGTCCAGAGCCCACCCGGCGGCCAGCGCGCCGCTCGCGACGGCCGCGCGGTACGAGGGGCGGCGGCCCGGTTCGCTGTCGTAGTGCGGGCAGACGGAGCCGGGGAGCAGGCCCAGGCCGTCCGGCAGGGCGGTCAGCGGGCCGAAGGAGTCGGTGTGCGAGCCCTCGGCCCAGCAGTTGGCCCCGGCGCTGATCCCGCACAGCAGGGTGCCGCCGTCGCAGGCCTCGGTGAGCAGCCGGTCGACGCCGTGCGCGCGCCATACGGCCAGCAGGTTCACGGTGTTGCCGCCGCCGACGTACACCACGTCCTGCGCGAGCAGGAACTCCCGCAGCCGGGCGTCGTCCATCTCCCGCCTGAACAGCGGGAGTACGGACGGCTCGCACCGCCGGGGCCGGAAGGCGTCCAGGAAGCGCTCGACGTAGGCGGACGCGTCGCCGCTCGCGGTGGGGACGAAGCACACCTTCGGCGCCGACGCGCGGGCGTGGCCGAGCACCCAGTCGTCGAGCAGCCCGTCCTCGTCGCTGCTGAAACCCCCGCCGAGCAGGGCCAGACGGCGTGGGGGAGCGGCGGTCACGGGGATGCCTCCTGGGCGCGGGACGGGAACGCGGGCCCAGTGTGTCAGCCTGACAGCCGCAACTGGGCCCGCCACTTGGTGATCTCCTTCACCGGATCACCGGTGTACGACCAGGGAGTTCGCGTGTACCGGCGGCCGAGCAGGCGCAGCAGTTCACCGGCGACGTCGGGGGTGCCCGCGTGACAGGCGGCGTGCGCGAGGTGGTTGAGATCGCGCAGCTCGACCGGGGTGACCGGGACGTCCGGGCGCTCCCGGATCCAGCGCTGCCAGGTGCGGCGTACGTCGCTGACGGCACCGTCGTGGTCCCAGTGCTGCCCGAGGGCCATCGAGGAGTGGCGGCCGCGGGCGGCGTCCAGGGCGTAGCGGAACTCCTCGACGCGGGCGTACTGCACCAGCACCGGCAGCGCGCAGCCCGGCGGGGCCACTCCGGCGGCGTCGCGGGCGAAGTCGTACATCAGACCGTGGGTGCCGTGCCAGCGCGCGGAGTAGTAGTGCAGGACCTGGAGGTGGCCCTCGATGCTGTACGGGTCGCGGCGGTGCAGCTCGTCCCACCAGCGGGCCAGTTCGCGTCGGCGCACCCCTTGCGGATGGAGCCGGGCCACGGAGATCAGTGAGATCCACGGCGTCGGGTCCGCCGGTCCGGCCTCCGTGGCGCGCAGGCACGCCAGCACCGTGCCGTCGACGCGTTCCTGGTCGATCGGCACGCCCCGGCCCGCCGCGATGGCCATGTCGAAGGTCCGTGCCGTCTCGGTCGCGGCCCGCAGCACCAGCGCGTCCGCGCTGTACGGTTCGGCGGCCAGCCAGGACTCCACCGCCGAACTGTTCGCGCAGGCCTGCGCGAGCAGCCGCACCCGGTGCCCCCGCAGGGGCCAGTCGGAGCCGGTGGACCGCAGCAGTTCACGCAGGCCCTGCCAGCGGCCGATGACGATGTCGTGACGGGCCGCGGTGAGGTCCGCGTCCCCGCCGTCGGGGTCGAAGTCGGGGGCGAAGCGGTCGCGCGCCATCAGGGGTCTCTTTCAGAAGTCGGTGGAGAGACCCTCGTGGCTGCGGGCGGCCGCGGCGGGGCGGCCGCCCGGCGGGTAGTCCGGCGCGATGGCGCGGGTCGCGTCCAGCCGGTCCGGGCGGTAGTAGTCACTGCCCCGGCGCCAGTACCACAGCATCGGCACCAGGCCCACGGCGAGCCCGCCGACGCCGATCGCGATTGCCGCCGCGCTCAACTCGCCCAGGGACTCCACGAAGACCCAGAACATGAAGAGCGAGCCGAGCAACGGCCACAGTCCGCCGAGCACGAAGTGCGCCGGCGAACGCAGCAGCGTCCCGCGGTAGGCGACGACCGCGGCGAGGCCGGCCAGACCGTAGTAGACGGCGATCTGCAGACCGATCGCGGAGATGGCCTCGGACAGGATGTCGCCCACCGAGCCCAGCGCGTTCGCGGCGACGAACATCGCGAGCGCCACCACCCCGACCACGGCGATCGCCACCCACGGCGTGTTCCACCTGCGGTGCACCCGGCCCAGCGCGGACGGCATCGTACGGTCCCGCCCCATCGCGAACAGCGACCGCGTCACCTGGATCAGCGTCGTCTCCAGGGTGGCGATGGTCGACAGCATCACCGCCACGACGATCAGCCTGCCGCCCCACCCGGGCCAGATCTCGTCGCCGAGCACCGCGAGCACGTCGGCGCCGTTCTCCTCGATCTGCCGGGTGGAGAGCACGACATTGACCGCGAGGGTGAACACCATGAACAGCAGGAAGACGATCCCGATGCCGATGAGGCCCGCGAGACCCGTGGTGCGGCGGCTGTTGCGGGTCTCCTCGCTGAGATTGCAGGCGACGTCCCAGCCCCAGTAGTAGAACGCGGCGACCAGCGCGCCCGACGCGAAGCCCGACAGGCCGTCGAAGTGGCTGAAACCGAGCCAGGACCAGTCGAACGCACGGGCGTTGTCCGCGTGCAGCAGTGCCAGCACCGCGAACACGGCCAGGACGAAGAGTTCGACGCCCGACATCAGCAGCTGCGCGCGCACGGTGAGCCGGGCGCCGCCCAGCACCACCAGCAGCATCACGAGGAACCAGCCCGCGCCGACCGCGGACGCCAGCGCCGTGTCGTCCGCGAGTTCCTCGTCGAAGAGGGCCAGCGTCATCGCCCCCGCGGGCAGCGATCCGGCCACCATGAAGATCGTCGCCGACACCACCAGTGCCCAGCCGCTGATGAACCCGAGGAACGGATGGAGCGTACGGCCCACCCAGGAGTAACTGGCGCCCGCGTTCACGTCGATGCGGCTGAGCCGGCTGAAGGCCAGCGCGATGCCCAGCATCGGGATGGCGCAGTACAGCAGAGCCGCCGGGCCGGCCAGCCCCACCGCCCCGAACAGAACGGCCGTGGTGGCGGCCAGTGAGTACGCCGGAGCGCTGCC
The DNA here is from genome assembly GCF_055657325.1 of Streptomyces sp. NPDC107562. Classification (NCBI taxonomy): domain Bacteria; kingdom Bacillati; phylum Actinomycetota; class Actinomycetes; order Kitasatosporales; family Streptomycetaceae; genus Streptomyces; species Streptomyces sp. NPDC107562. The sequence goes on from NZ_JBVKBE010000001.1 coordinate 252,005, forward strand.
CGCGACCGCCATCACCACGGTGTCGAACGTACCGAGGGCGCCCGCCTGGAGCCCCCTGCCCGTGCTCTTGCTCATGCCTGCGCTGCTTTCGCCTTGCACGCCGCCAGGCCGGAACGTCCCGGCGACGATGTGGTGTGGGGGGTGAACCCGCCTTCGGCCGACGAGGGATGACCTCGGGTCGGGGCGGCGAGGAACGAGAGGGTGAGCGGTGAGGTCCGCCCCGTTGTCAGACGGTCACACCGTGTGTGCGAGTGATGATAGCCCCGCGCGTCGGCGGTGCACGACGGCCCTGTGCGGAAATCCGCGGACGCCCACCGCGCCAACTCCGCTGCCGGTCAGGGACCTTCCGGCGCGGGAAGCGGAACCGGTGCGCGGCCGTGGGGTCCGCCCCGAGGAAGCGTGATTGGAGCGCGCGCCGCGGGAAACGCGGACGGGGACCGCCGACGGGAGCGACGCGTCGGCGCGGCACGAGAAGGAGGCAGCCATGGGCAGTGCAGGAACGGGTCCCGGACCGGACACGGGCGAGGCGATGGCCGACGACGTCCACCAGCCCACCGGGAGCGACGAGGACCGGCAGGACGCCGCGCCCCTCGACCTCCAGGACGCCCTCGACGAGCGGACGTACGACGACATCCTGGACGAGGGCTATTCCCCGCCGGAGAAGCCCCTGGGCGTGACAAAGTACGGCACCACGGCCGCCGAGCAGCACACCGGGGAGACCCTCGACCAGCGCCTCGCCCAGGAGCGGCCGGACATCGACGAGCCCGCCGGCGACGGCATCGGCGACCTGGCCGACGGCGCGGGCGAGCCCGTCGACCCGGAGGTGGGCACCGAGCGCGCCGGGCGTCTGATGGCCCCCGACGAGGGGGCGCACCCGGACACGACGAAGGAGGCGGTGGCCGAGGACATGGGCATCGACGCGGGTGCGGCGGGCGCCGAGGAGGCCGCCGTGCACGTGGTGGACGAGGATCGGAGGTGAGCGCGCGGCGACCGCGCCGCTTCAGTCCGCGATCCGGTCGATCTGCCGGAGCTTGTTCGTGGCGTCGAGGGCGGCCACCTTGTAGGACTCCGCCAGCGTCGGGTAGTTGAACACGGCGTCCACCAGGTAGTCCACGGTGCCGCCGCACCCCATCACGGACTGCCCGATGTGGATCAGCTCGGTCGCTCCCGTGCCGAAGCAGTGCACGCCGAGCAGCGTGCGGTCCTCCGGGGAGACCAGCAACTTCAGCACCCCGTGCGAGTCCCCGATGATCTGCCCCCGGGCCAGCTCGCGGTAGCGGGAGACGCCGACCTCGAACGGCACCCGGTCCTCCGTGAGCTGGTCCTCGGTACGCCCCACGAAGCTGATCTCCGGGATGGTGTAGATGCCGATCGGCTGGAGGTTGTGCATCCGGCCCACCGGCTCCCCGAAGGCGTGGTACGCCGCCGCCCGGCCCTGCTCCATCGAGGTGGCCGCGAGCGCCGGGTAGCCGATGACGTCGCCCACGGCGTAGATGTGCGCCACCTCGGTGCGGTAGTGCTCGTCGACCTTGATCCGGCCCCGCGCGTCGGCGGTGAGCCCCGCCTTGTCCAGGTCGAGGCCGTCCGTGAGGCCCTGTCGGCCCGCCGAGTACATCACCGCGTCCGCGGGTATCTTCTTGCCGCTCTCCAGCACCGTGAGGGCGCCCCGGGGATGCCGCTCCACCGCGGCGACGGTCTCACCGAACCGGAAGGTCACCGCCAGGTCCCGCAGGTGGTACTTGAGGGACTCGACGACCTCGACGTCGCACATGTCGAGCATGGCCGCCCGCCTCTCGACCACGGTCACCTTGCTGCCGAGGGCGGCGAACATGCTCGCGTACTCCATGCCGATCACCCCCGCCCCGACGATGACCATGGACTGCGGGACGCGTTCGAGGGCGAGGACGTTGTCCGAGTCCATGATCGTGCGGCCGTCGAACGCCACGCTGTCCGGCCGGGCGGGCCGGGTGCCGGTGGCGATCACGATGTGCTCGGCGGTGAGCTGCCGCTCCTGACCGGTGACCTCCCGCAGGGCCACGGTGTGCGGGTCGGTGAAACGGCCGGTGCCGGCGAACAGGGCGACGTGGTTGCGGGACAGCTGGTTGCGGATGACGTCGACCTCCCGGCCGACCACGTGCTGGGTGCGCGCGATCAGGTCGGCGACGGTGATGTCCTCCTTCAGTCGGTAGCTCTGCCCGTACAGGTCGCGCTGGGTCAGGCCGGTGAGGTAGAGCACCGCCTCACGCAGGGTCTTGGAGGGAATGGTGCCGGTGTGGATGGAGACCCCGCCGACCATGTCGGGGCGGTCGACGACGGCGACCCGGCGGCCCAGCTTGGCCGCGGCGATGGCGGCCTTCTGGCCACCGGGTCCGGATCCGAGGACGAGCATGTCGAAGTCGGGCACCCTCGGAAGTGTGGCAGCCCACAGGGCCCCTCCGTAAGGGCGGGGCCGCAGCGGAATGGGCCGTCGCTAGGGCAGGAGCTTGTCGAGCGCCGCGTCGCCCTCCTGGGCCAGCTTGCGCCGTGCCCACTCCAGGTTCTTCGGTGTGAGGTCCTTGCCCGAGGCAAGCACCACGTCCTCCGGCGACACGTCCGTGCCGGTCCGAGGGTGGAGGAGGGCGTCCGGGGTGACGCTGTCCGCGGACGTCCGGGACGCGTCGGGCTGTGGCGTCGACATGATCTCTGCTCCTCCGGTCCGGGGCTCTTCCGCGGACCCGGTGAGGTCATCGGGTCCACTTACACCATTCATCGCCGGAGCACACACTGCATCCGGAAGGGGGCGCCGCCCCGGCGCCCGGCGGCGGTGGGGTCAGCGCGGGCGGGCCGCGCGGGGGGCGAGGACGAGGATGGTCACGTCGTCGTGGATGCTCCGGGTGTGCCGCAGCAGGTCGTCCCACACCCGGTCGGGCAGCCCCGGGCGGCCGTCCTCGTACAGCAGCGCCAGCCGCTCGGTCAGCGGGTAGAACACGCCGGCCGGGTCGCGGGCCTCGAAGAGCCCGTCCGAGGCGAGGACCAGCCGGTCGCCCGGCTCCAACGGGACGGTCCCCCCGCGCTGCGCGAGGGCGCCGCCTAGGCCGAGGCCCAGCGGCGTGCACGCCTCGACCGCGACGTCCCGCGCCGTGCCCGCGCGCAGCAGCACCGGCGGCGGATGCCCACAGGACACCACCCGCACGGAGCCGGCGTCGGGGGCGAACTCCAGCAGCATGGCGGTCGCGAACAGGTCGGCGTGCCGCTTCTCGGCCACGTCCAGCGTCAGCCGGCGGTCCAGCCGGCCGGCCACCGACTCCAGGTCGGGCTGGTCGAGCGCGGCCTCCCGGAAGGCACCCAGCAGCGTCGCCACCGTGCCGATCGCCGCCAGACCGTGCCCCTGGACGTCGCCCAGCACGGCACGCACGCCGTACGGCCCGTCCCGCACGTCGTAGAAGTCCCCGCCCACCAGCGTCCCGCGCTGCGCGGCCCGGTACAGGCCCGCGCACCGCACCGGTCCGACCACCTCGGGCAGCGGCGGCAGCAGCGCGCGCTGGGCGGCCTCGGCGACGGTGCGCTCCAGATCGAGCTGGGCGTCCCGGTGGCTGCGCACGAAGGAGACGAACACGCTCAGCAGGGCGACGAATCCGATCGTCCACAGGTCGGTGTCCCCGGGCCGGTCCAGCTGGAGCGCCGGGATGTTCAGCAGCACGATCGCGCTCCCGCCCAGCAGCGCCGTCCCGAGCGGTCCGTACGACAGGACCGCCAGCGGCGGGATCGCGCCGAGCAGGAACCCGATGTCGAGCGGATCGTGGCTGAGGGCCGTCGCCGTGGTCACACCGACGATCAACGCGACCGGCAGCGCCCGCACCCAGCGTGGCGGCGGCGCGCCCCGCAGCCATGTGCGCCGGTCCGGGCGCCGCAGCGGTGACTTCACGCGCGCCGTGTCCACACCACCACGCTGCTACGCGGGGCCGGGCGCCGCACGTCGGGCCGGGGTGTCGGTGGCCGCTGTCATGCTGGGCGACGCGGGGGAGCGGAACCGGACGGACGGCGGAGGCGGCGTGGGGTTCGAGGGCGAGAGCTGGCAGGTGAGCAGCGGCGAGGGGCGGGTCGGGGAGATCGTCGTCGACGACTCCGACTTCCCGTGGCTCGCGGGGCGGTTCGTCGCGGGGCCGGCCTTCACCGCCGTGCGGGACCTGTTCGCGCGCGAACTCGCCCTGGCGCAGCGGGACGACGAGGGGCACTGGAAGGAGTGGGAAGCGGTGTACGACGAGATCCGGCGACGGGTTTCGCTGTCCTCACCCGACGGGCCGGTGGCCGACTTCCTGCTGCACATCGAGGGGGACCGGGCCTGGTTCCGCTGGATCGACGGCTGAAACCCGCGCGGGAGTCGTCCGGATTCTGGTTTGACAACGGCATCTCCGCGCATTCGGAAGGGGAACACAATTCCTACGGATGGGTGGAGGACACGTGGGCATCATCGCCTGGATCCTGATCGGGCTTCTGGCCGGCGCAATCGCCAAGCTGCTGCTGCCGGGCAAGGACCCGGGCGGGATCATCATCACGATGCTGATCGGTGTCGCCGGCGGCCTGCTCGGCGGCTGGCTGGGGAAGGTCATCTTCGGTGTCGACTCGATCGACGGGTTCTTCGACCTGTCGACCTGGGTCGCCGCGATCGTCGGCTCGCTCATCCTGCTCGTGCTCTACCGGGCCGTCACCGGCGGGCGGCGTTCGCACGCGTAGCGGCCTGACCGCGACAGGAGCGGGCCACGGCCCGAGGAGCCTCGGCGAGCGGGGGCACGGAACGGACGTCCGTTCCGTGCCCCCCGCTCCGTCGTGTGCCGCCCGTTCGGTCGCCGTCCCGTTCAGTCGCCGCTGCGGTCGAGCACGTCCTGCACCGACGCCAGGATCTCGGTGACGCGCAGCCCGAACGCCGCGTCGCATGCGTGCGGGCGGCCGGTGCGGGCCGCGGTGAGCAGCGCGTCGGCCGCCCGGGAGAACGCGGGCAGCGCACCCTCGGAGCTCTCCGGGAGCGAGGTCACCCCGCTCGCGCCCCGCAGTTCGACGGCGGTGCCCGCCGCCGCGGGCGGTGCCGTCAGGCTGAGGGTCAGGGTGCTGGTGGCCCCCGTGACGTGGTCGAGGACGGCGTGCACGGTGTCCTGCGGGCCGTGCGCGGCGGCCGGCACGCCGGTCACGTCGCCGAGGACCGGCAGCAGCACCGACAGGGCGTGCGGGCCCACGTCCCACAGGGCGCCCTTCTCGCGCCGCCACGGTGACGCGGCGAACGGGCTGTCGTCGCTGCTGAACACCGCGCCCAGCCACTGGGCACGGCCCACGAACCAGCCGTCGCTCGCGGCCTGCTCGGCGATCCAGGCCTCGGGCCCGGTCTGGAAGCGGGTCGTGAAGAAGACCACCGAGGCGACACCCGACCGGCGCGCGGCCTCGGCCACGGCCCGCCCCTCCGCGACCGTCGGGGCGAGCGGCTTGTCGAGCAGCAGATGGCGCTCCGCCCGCGCGGCCCGCACGGCGAGGTCCGCCTGCACGGCCGGGGGCAGCGCGACGGCCACCGCGTCCACCTCGCCGAGCAGGGTGTCCACGTCGTCGTAGGCGCGCGTGCCATGACGTTCCGCGAGCTCCTTGGCGGCGGCCGGGCGGCGCCCCCACACCCCGACGAAGTCCAGCTCGTCGTGTTCGCTCAGGACGGGGGCGTGCACCATCTGCGCCCAGGGGCCGGTGCCGAGCAGTCCGATACGCATGCGTTGCCTCTCCCACGGTCCAGAACCTCGCGAGGACCGGCACGAATGCTGCCGGCCTGGCTGAGAATGTCACACGAACGGCGGAATCGGATACCGCGCGCTGACGTGGGCGGCGGGTGCGGGGGCGTGGGGGATCACGGGAGGGCTCGGCGGGGCGCCGGGGGGTGTGCGGGGATGCGCCGGCGCGGGGGTCGGTGAGGGGGGTTCCGCCGGTGCCGGGGTGGTGGCGGCAACGGTGGGTGGCGCGCGAGCCGTTGTGAGGTTGCCCTGACGCCGGCGCGGCCGGCGGGGGCCTGCGCGGCGTCCTCCCGCGGTCCGTGCGCCGTCCCGCGGTCCGTGCGCCGCCGGTGGTTCGTGGTCCGTGCGCCGCCGGTGGTTCGTGGTCCGTGCGCCGTCCCGTGGTCCGTGCGCCGCCGGTGGTTCGTGACCCGTGCGCCGCCGGTGGTTCGCGGCCCGTGCGCCGTCCCGTGGTCCGTGCGCCGTCGCCCGTGGTTCGTGGCCCGTGCGCCGCCGGTGCTTCGTGGCCGTGCGCCGCCCGTGGTTCGCGACCCGTGCGCCGTCCCGTGGTCCGTGCGCCGCCGGTGGTTCGTGACCCGTGCGCCGTCCCCCTCGTCCCGAGTGACGCCGCCGCGCACCACGAACGCCACCCCGACCACCCTCCCCTGGAGCCCGCCAAGACTGGTGACTTCGCCGGTCCCCGCGGGCTCGCTCCCCCTCGACAGTGGCACGGCCAGTCAGTCGGCGGCGCCCCGCCGGGCGGCCCCGGGAGCAGCGCACGACGCTCCCCGTGCCCCCGGCGGGCGGCTCGCCACGATCGAGAGGACGACTCGTCGTGCAGCAGCACCCGCGCACCACCCCCGCCACCCTCACCACCACCGTCCCCGCCCCCTCAGGGACGGGCGCCGGCCGCCGTGCGCGCCGGTTCGCCGGAGCCGCCGCCGCGATCGCCGCGGTCCTCGGGCTCAGCACCCTCACGAGCCCCGGCGCCCACGCGGCCGACAACCCCTACGAGCGTGGGCCCGCCCCGACCACCGCGAGCATCGAGGCGGCCCGCGGCCCCTACTCCGTCTCCGACACCAGCGTCTCCTCCCTCGCCGTCACCGGCTTCGGCGGCGGCACGATCTACTACCCGACCACCACCGCGGACGGCACCTTCGGCGCCGTCGCCGTCTCGCCGGGCTACACCGGCACCCAGTCCTCCATCTCGTGGCTCGGCCCCCGCCTGGCCTCCCAGGGCTTCGTGGTGTTCACCATCGACACCCTCACCACGCTCGACCAGCCGGACTCCCGGGGCCGCCAGCTGCTCGCCGCACTGGACTACCTCACCCAGCGCAGCTCGGTCCGCAGCCGCGTGGACAGCACCCGGCTCGGCGTGATGGGCCACTCCATGGGCGGCGGCGGCAGCCTGGAGGCCGCCAAGTCGCGTCCCGCCCTCCAGGCGGCCATCCCGCTGACGCCCTGGAACCTCGACAAGAGCTGGCCCGAACTCACCACACCCACGCTGATCGTGGGCGCGGACGGCGACTCGATCGCCCCCGTCTCCTCCCACGCCGAGCCCTTCTACGGCAGCCTGCGCAGCTCACTGGACCGCGCCTACCTGGAGCTGAACAACGCCACCCACTTCTCGCCGAACACGTCGAACACCACCATCGCGAAGTACAGCGTGTCCTGGCTGAAGCGGTTCATCGACAACGACACCCGCTACGAGCAGTTCCTGTGCCCGCTGCCCCGGCCGAGCCTGACCATCGAGGAGTACCGGGGCAACTGCCCGCACACCTCCTGACCCACCGGCCCGGCACGCTGTGCCCGCGCCCAGGCGGACGGATGCCGTCCTGGGCGCGGGCACACGCCGTGGCTCCGCTCCACCGGGCGAACAGGCAGGTCATGGGCCGCGCACGCTGCCGGCCGCGCCCGGACGTCCGGCTTCCGGGCCTCGCTACTCGCCCGTAGCGTCACGGGAATGACCGGACAGACGACCGCGACGGCACCCCCACAGCTGTACGGCCGCCGCCTCCCACCACGCGCGGTGCAGGAGTTGCTGGGCCGGCTCGGGTCGGGCGGCGCCGCACTCGCCGTGACCGGGGAGCCCGGCCTCGGCCGCACCACGCTCCTGCACCACGCGGCCCGCGCCTTCGGAGCCGGCACCACTCTCCACCTCGGCACCGGGCCGAGCGCACCCGGCCGCCCGTACGACGACCTGCGCGCCCTGCTGCGCGGCGCGGGCACCTCGGACGAAGGGGTCACGGCGGACGCGGCGGACGCGACGGCGGCGGACGACCTGCTGGAGGCCCTGCGCGTGGCAGCCGACGACGCGCCCCTCCTCGTCTGCGTCGACGACGTGCACCTCTGGGATCCCGCCTCGCGCGCCGCGCTGGGCCTCGCGGCCCACCGCCTGGACACGGCGGGCCGCGTCGGCCTGTTGCTGACCGCCCGCGGCCCGCTCGCGCGCGAGTTCGCCGGCCTGCCCGTCCTGCGTCTGCACCCGCTCGGCACGGCGGAGGCCGACGCCCTCCTCGACGAGGCCACGGGCGGGACGGTCCCGCCCGCGCTCCGGGCCGACCTCTTGGAGGAGGCGGGCGGCAACCCCGCCCTGCTGCTGGCGTTGCTGCGCCGTCTCTCGCCCGCCGAACTCTCCGGCGAACGCGTTCCCGCCCGGCCGCTGGCCGACGCCGCAGCGCTCACCGGCGTGGCGGGGGAGTGCCCGGGTGGGACGGCATGGCCGGACGTCGACGACCTGCTGTTGACGATCGCCGCCGCGCTGCGCGCACCGGATGCGGAGGACGTCGACGCCGGCCTCGTCCGCCGCGCCCTGAACGGCCGCGCCCTCGGCCCGGATCCCTTCCCCGAGGCCCTGGCGCTGACCGACGGACGGTTCCGCTTCCACTCCGGCCTGGTCCGCCGGGCCGTGCACGCCGCCGCCGCTCCCGGCCGCCGCCGCGCCGCGCACCGCGCCCTCGCCGGCGCCCACGAGGCCGCCGGGCACCGCCTGCTCGCGCTGCTGCACCGGGCCTGGGCCGCCGACGGACCCGAACCCCTCCTCGCCGGGGAACTGTCGGACGCCGCCGCGACCGCCCCGGCTCCGCCACGGCTGCGGGCCGTCGCCCACGCCCGCGCCGCCGAGCTGACCGGTCGGGGCACCCTCAGGGCGGACCGCCGTACGGACGCGGCCGAACAGGCCCTGCTCGCAGGGGACTTGCGGCACGCGCTGCGGCTGCTCCCCGGGCCACCGGGGGAGACGGTCCCGCCGTACTTACGCGGGCGTGCCGAGTTCGTCCGGGGGATGGCGGAGCGGTACGACGGACCGGTCGCCGACGCCCACGCCTCCCTGCTCTCCGCCGCCCGGCTGCTGGCCCCGACCGCGCCCGCCCGGTCGGCCGCCGCCGCGCTCGCGGCCGTCGACGCGGCATGGGCGGCAGGCCGCTTGACGGAGTGTCACGAAGCGCTGGACCAGGAGATCACGCACACCGGGACCACGGACACCGAGGCCACGGACACCGAGGCCATGGACGCCGGGACCACGCACGCCGGGACCACGCACGCCGGGGCCACGCACGCCGGGGCCACGCACGCCGAGGCCACCGACACCGAGGCCACCGACACCGAGGCCACGGACACCGAGGCCACCGACACCAGGACTACTGACGTTGGGACCCCGGACACCCGACGGGACCCCCACGGCCTGTCGCGGGACTACCGCCTCGGTATGCGTGCCGTACTCGAAGGCCGGTTCGACACGGCGGAGCCGCACCTGCGGCGGGTGGTCCGCCACGCCCTCACCGGCGATCGGCCCGACACCCTGCTCAGGTCCGTGGCCGCCGCCCTGCTGCTGGGTGATCCGGCGTCCGCCGTACGGGCCGGCACCCGGGCCCTCGCGGCGGCGCGGAACCGCGGATCCGGCGCGCTCGAACCCCGCGCCCTGGAGTACCTCGCCTACGCCGAGCTCCGCGCCGGATGGCACGCCCAGGCCCGGACGCACGCGGAGGAGGGCCTGCGGGCGGCCGAGCGGGCCGGGCAGCGCAACACGGCCGCCCACCACCACGCCGTACTCGCCCTGGCCGCGTCGATCGAGGGGGAGCCGGACGTGGTGGCCGGGCATGTGTCGGCCGCGCTCGCGACCGCCCGCCGGCACGGCCTGGCCCAGGCCGCCACCCTCGCGCACTGGGCCGCGGCCCGTGCCGACCTGGGGCGCGGACGCCCGCTGGACGCCGCCGACCGGCTCGGGCCGCTGGTGCGCCCCGGGCCCCGGCGCGGTCACTTCGCGGTATGGATGCTCGCGGTGCCCTGCTACGTGGAGGCCACCGTGCTCGCCGGACGCCCGCAGGACGCGCGGCCGCTCGTCACGGACCTGGAGGTCTGGGCCGGTCTCGACGCCGACCCGCACGCCCCGGCCCAACTGCTGCGCTGCCGGGCCCTGCTGGCCGGGCCGGAGCGCGCCGACGGGCTCTACCTGCGCGCGCTGGAGCTGCACGACGCCACGGCCGGCGACTTCGAACGGGCCAGGACCGAGCTGGCGTACGGGAAATGGCTGCGCCGCAGGCGCCGGCTGCGCGAGGCGCGCGACCGGCTCGGGGCGGCGCTCGTGGGCTTCGAGCGCTGCGGCGCCGGGGTCTGGGCGCGGCAGGCGCGCGGCGAGCTGCGGGCGAACGGGGCCGCGCCCAGCGGGCGGGGACCCGGGCAGGGGGACGGGGCGCTGGCCCGGCTGACGCCGCAGCAGTGGCGGATCGCGCGACGCGTGGCCGACGGCGCCACCAACCGGGAGGTGGCCCGCAGCCTGTCGGTGAGCACCCGCACCGTCGACTACCACCTGCGCAACGTCTACGCCGCGCTCGGCGTGCGCTCCCGGGTGGAGTTGGCCCGCATCGTCGAACAGGCCGAGAAGTCCGGTGCACGCCTCTAGGGACCGACCGGGCGGTATGTCATTCTTCGGGGCAGCACGAGTCAGCCGCCGGACCGGCGCGCGGACCGCCCGGCCGAAGGGGGACCGGCGGGCGGTTCCGGGCGTGTGCGCCGTCGGCCCACACCCTGGGGGGAATCGCGATGCAGCAAGCCCTTCGGCCACGAACGGCGTTCCGTACCGCTCCGGGAGCCGTTCCGCAGCCGCGGACGCGGCCCGGCCGGTCGCTGATCGACGCCGACGCCCTGCGTGTCCTGCACCGCGCGGCCCGCGTCCTGCTGGCCGAGCTGCCCGAGCTGACCGACCGGCTCGTCGCCCTCCTGCAGGACCAGGAACCGGCCTACCGGACCGCGATGGAGAACGACCCCGGCACGACCTGGCAGGAGGCCCAGCGCTCGCTGCGGCACAGCGTGACCTCGCTGCTCGACCCGCGTGGCACCCGCGACGCGGCCCGCCGCTGCACCTGGCGGATCGGTGCCACGCGCGCCGAACAGGGGCTGCCGCTCGACGCGTTGCTGCACGCGTTCCGGCTCGGCGGCTCCCTGGTCTGGCAGAGTCTGGTCGAGGAGACCTCGCGCACGGCGCCCGAGGACGTACGGCTGCTCGTGCACGTGGCGTCCGACATGTGGAACTTCGTCGACGAGCACTGCACCCTCGTGGCCGACGCCTACCGGCAGACCGAACGGCAACTGACGTGGCGGCGCGAGAACCGGGTGCGGCTGCTGACCGCGGCGCTGCTCGACGGCGCCGCCCGCATCGCCGATCTGCCCGAGGCCGCGAGCGCCCTGGAACTCCCCGAGCAGGGCCGGTACGTCGTCGTCGCCGTCACCGGCGGCACCGCCGAGGAATGCGCCGGTGCCCGGTCCGCGGTGGCCTCCGGGGGTGTGCGGGTGCACTGGCACACGGGCGTCGAGGTGGACTACGGCATAGTCGCGCTGACGGAAGGGGAACTTCCGGAACCCGCCCCGCAGCACGCCGGTGTGCGCATCGGCGTCGGCGGCGCCGTCGAGGGACTGGCCGCGGTCGGCAGCGCCCGCCGCCAGGCCGACACCGCGCTGCGGATCTGCCCCGAGGAGGGCGGCACGGTCCGGCTGGCCGCACACCTGCCCGCGGCCCTCGTCATCTCCGGCCCCGAACTCGGCACCGCCCTCGCCGACCAGGTCCTCGGCCCGCTGTCGCGCCTGGAGCCCGCCGACCGCGAGGTGTTGCTGGACACCCTGACCGCTTGGCTTGACTGCGACGGATCGGCCCAGCGGGCCGGGCGCCGGCTGTACTGCCACCGCAACACCGTCCTGAACCGCATCCGCCGCTTCGAGCAACTGACGGGCCGCTCCCTGTCCCGCCCCTGCGACCTGGTCGAGATCAGCCTCGCCCTGACCGCCCACCGCCTCCTGCACCCCTGAACGCCCCCTGGGACCGGCCCGACCCCGCCCCCCGTCCCCTCGGCCCAAGCACGCCCCCTTCGGCCCGACCCCCGTCCCTTTCGGCCCGACCCCCGTCCCTTTCGGCCCGAGCGCGCCCCTTTCGGCCCGACCCCCGCCCCCTTCGGCCCGACCACTGTCCCCCTTCGGCTCGCCCCCCGTCCCGTTCGGCCCGAGCACGCCCCTTCGGCCCGAACACGCCCCCTTTGGCCCACCTCCGTCCCCCTCGGCCGGAACGCGCCCCCTTCGGCCCGAGCGCCCCCCTCAGGCCCGTGCACGCCCCCTGCGACCGGGGCGGCGCCCCCTGGCGGTGGGCGCCGCCCCTGGGCATCCGCACAATGCCGTCACCGTGCGCTTGGGACCCCGCCACGACCGCGCGTGAAGGCCTGTACCGGTGTTCGCCGCGCGTGCTGTCGTGAGCACCCCTTCCCCCCGAAGCCCGTGCCGGACGGCACGGATCCGAGGAGTCGTGATGCCCGAAGCACCACCGGACGAGCGCGCCGCCCTGCGCGTCGAGGAACTCGACGTCCAGTACGGCCGCGCCCTGTCCGCCCTCCGCCAGGTCTCCCTGACGGTCCCGCCCGGCGCGGTCGTCGCCCTGCTCGGCGCCAACGGCGCGGGCAAGTCGACGCTGCTGCGCGCGGTGTCGGGAACCCTGCGCCTGCACCGCGGCGCGGTCACCGCGGGCCGTGTCCGCTACGGCGACACCACGCTCGACGGCCAGGACCCGGTCGCGGCGGTCCGCGCCGGAGTCGTCCAAGTACCCGAGGGAAGGCGGGTGTTCGCCGGGCTCACCGTCGACGAGAACCTGCGCGCGGGCGGCCTCGGCCTCGGCCGGCGCAGCCCGGCGCTGGTCCGGGAGGCCCGCGACCGCGTGTTCGCGCTCTTCCCCCTGCTCGCCGAACGCACCGGCCAGGCCGCCGGTCTGCTGTCCGGAGGGGAACAGCAGATGCTGGCCATCGGCCGCGCCCTGATGGCCGCCCCGCGCCTGCTCCTGCTCGACGAGCCGTCCCTGGGCCTCGCCCCGCGCATGGTGGAGCGGATCGCCGAGGTGATCCGCGAGATCAACGCCCAGGGCACCGCCGTCCTGCTGGTCGAGCAGAACGCCGGCATGGCGCTGTCGCTCGCGGACCACGCCCACGTCCTGGAGGTCGGCGAGGTACGCCTGTCCGGCCCGGCCGCGGAACTCGCGCGGACGGACGCCGTGCGCCGCCTCTACCTCGGCGAGTCCGCCGACGAGCAGGGGGCCGCGTGAGCGCCCGCACCGACCCGCCGCCGGCCCTCGAAGTCGAGGACGTCACCGTCCGGTTCGCCGGGCTCACCGCCCTCGACGGCCTCTCCCTCACCGTCGCCCCGGGAACGGTGCACGCCCTCATCGGCCCCAACGGGGCGGGCAAGTCCACCTGTTTCAACGTCCTGTCGGGCCTGTGCCGCCCCGCCACCGGCACCGTCCGGTTCGGCGGCACCGAACTCACCCGGCTCGCCCCGCACCGCATCGCCGCGCTCGGCGTCGCCCGCACCTTCCAGAACATCGTCACCACCGAGGGCACGGTCGCCGACAACCTGCTGCTCGGCCGGCACGCCCTGTCCCGGGCCGGCTTCGCCGCCAGCGCGCTGCGCCTGCCCACCGCCGTACGCGAACAGCGCGAACACCGCGCCCGGGCGCGGGAGATCGCCGAACTCGTGGGAGTGGGCGCGCACTTCGACACCCCCGTCGCGGCCCTGTCCTACGGCGACCGCAAACGCGTCGAGTTCGCCCGCGCCCTCTGCCTGGAACCACGGGTGCTCCTGCTCGACGAGCCGGTGGCCGGCATGAACGCCGCCGAACGGGTCCGCACCGCCGAGGTCGTCCGCGACGTCCGCGCCCATCTCGGGCTCTCCGTACTGCTCGTGGAGCACGACATGGGCCTGGTCATGCGGCTCGCCGACGAGGTCACCGTCCTCGACTTCGGCCGCCGCATCGCCCACGGCAGCCCCGAGCAGGTCCAGCGCGATCCCGAGGTGCTGCGCGCCTACCTCGGCACCGGGAACCCCGAGGAGGGAGCCGCATGACCGGACTGCTCGACCACGTCCTCGGCGGCCTCGCCCTCGGCTCGGTCTACGCCCTGGTCGCCCTGGGCTTCGTCATCATCTTCAAGGCCTCGGGCGTGCTCAACTTCGCCCACGGCTCGCTGCTGCTGCTCGGCGGCTACCTCACCGCCGTGCTCCACGACGACCTCGGCTTCGCCGGAGCCCTCGCGCTCGCGGTCCTCGCCACGGCGGCCGTCGCCGGAGCCGTGGACCGGCTGCTGCTCCAGCGCATCGGCCAGGACCCACGGGCCGCGCACGTGGCGACCATCGCCACCATCGGCGTCGACATCGTCCTGCTCACCGACCTCGCGCGGCGCATCGGCGGCGACCTGCTCACCCTCGGCGACCCCTGGGGCGACTCGGTGCGCGCCTTCGGTCCGGTGACCGTCGCCGACAGCCGGCTCGCCGCGATCGTCGTCTCCGCGGTCGTCATCGGGGCGGTCTTCGCGCTCTTCCGGTACACCTCCTGGGGGCTGTCGCTGCGCGCGGCGGCCGAGGACGTCGAAGCGGCCTCACTGATGGGCGTACGGCTCACCCGGGTACGCATGATCGCCTGGTGTCTGGCGGGCGGCCTGGCCGCGCTGGCGGCGCTGTTCCTCGCCGCGTTCCCGGCGCCCGGCCTGGAGCGCACCACCGGCCAGATCGCCCTCAAGGCGTTCCCGGCCGCGGTTCTCGGCGGCATGGCCTCACCGCCGGGCGCTCTGGCGGGCAGCCTGCTCATCGGCCTGACCGAGGCGCTCGTCGCCGGATACCAGTCCGATCTGCACGTGCTGGGCGAGGGGTTCGCGGACGTCGCCCCGTACGCCGTGATGGTCCTGGTGCTGCTGGTGCGCCCCACGGGCCTGTTCGGCGCGAAGGGAGCGGTCCGTGTCTGACCTCGTGAAGTGGGGCAGGCTCGCGCTGCCCGTGCTCGTGCTGTGCGCGCTGCCCTTCTACCTGGACGCGTTCTGGCTGCGCATCGGTCTGTTCGCCATGGCCGCGGCGATCGGCGCCGTCGGGCTCAACCTCCTCGCCGGCACCGCGGGCCAGCTGTCGCTGGGCCACGCGTTCTTCCTGGCGGTCGGCGCGTACGGCTACGCCTGGCTCGCCGGCGAGCCGGGACCCGGTCTGCCCTCCGCGCTCGCCCTGGTGCTCGCGGTGCTGCTGGCGGGCGCCGCCGGCGGCCTGTTCAGTCCCGTCGCCGGCCGGGTGCGCGGCATCTACCTCGGTGTCGCCACCCTCGCCCTCGTCTTCCTCGGTCACCACGTCCTGCTCACCGCGGACTCCGTGACCGGCGGATTCAACGGCCGGTCCGTGCCGCCGCTCAGCCTCGGCGGGTTCACCTTCGCGGACGGCGACCCCGACGTGGTGCTGATGGGGGTGCCGTTCGGCGCCGAGGAACGGCTCTGGTACCTGGGCCTCGCGCTGTTCGCGCTCACCTGGTTCACCGCCCGCGGCATGCTCCGGGGCCGCCCGGGGCGCGCGCTGGTCGCCCTGCGCGACAGCGAGACCGCGGCCGCGGTGATGGGCGTCGACGTCGCCCGCCACCGCTCGGCGGCGTTCGTCGTCTCCTCGATGTACGCGGGTCTGGCCGGGGCGCTGCTCGCCCTCGGCTTCCGCCGTATCGTGCCCGACTACTTCGGGCTCGCCCTCTCGGTCGACTACCTCGCCATGATCGTCATCGGCGGCCTGGGCTCGGTCGCCGGCGCCACCGCGGGCGCCGTCTTCGTCACCGCCCTGCCGCTGCTGATGACCCGTTACGCCGACCACCTCCCGCTGGTCGCCGTGCCCGGCTCCGACGGGGGAGCGGTGGGCCCGACCGAGGCCGCCCGCTACCTCTACGGCGCGGCGATCGTGCTGGTCCTGCTGTACGCCCCCGACGGCCTGCGCGGCCTGGCCGCACGCCTGCGCGTCCGCCTGCGCCGCCGTCCCGCCCTCGCCCCACCCGCAACCGCCGTACGAGCCAAGGAGCACACCCCGTGAACGTCACCCACCCCACCAGGATCCTCCTCGCCTCGGCCCTGTCGGCGCTGCTGCTCGCCACGACGGGATGCAGCTCCAAGGCGGACGGCGGCGACGCCGGCAACGGCGCCGACGGCGTCAAGTCCGGGCCGGGAGTCACCGACAAGACCGTCAGACTGGGCGCCCTGACCGACCTGACCGGCCCCTACGCCACCCTCGGCAAGAGCATCGTGCAGGCGCAGCAGATGTGGGCCGACGAGACCAACGCCGACGGCGGGATCTGCGGCCGGAAGGTCGAGATCGTGGTCGAGGACCACGGCTACGACGTGCAGAAGGCGGTCACCGCGTACGCCGACATCTCCGCGGACGTCGTGGCGTTGCCCCAGGTGATCGGATCGCCGGTGGTCGCGGCACTGATCGACGACATCGAGCGGGATCACATGCTGACCTTCCCGCAGGCCTGGGCTGCCTCCCTGCTCGGCAAGGACTCCGTCCAGGTCCTCGGTACCACGTACGACGTCGACATGATCGCCGCCGTGGACTTCCTGACCCGCACCAAGGGCCTGAAGAAGGGCGACAAGATCGGCCACGTGTACTTCGAGGGCGACTACGGCGCCAACGCGCTGGAGGGCTCCACCTGGGCCGCCGAGCGCGCCGGCCTCACGGTGACCGGACAGAAGATCAAGGCCACGGACACGGACCTCACGGCACAGGTGTCGGCGCTGCGGGCGGCGGGCGTGAAGGCCGTCCTGGTCAGCGCCGGTCCCGCGCAGACCGCCTCGCTGGCCGGTGTGGCCGCCTCCCGCGGTCTGCAGGTGCCGATCGTCAGCAGCGCGCCGGGCTTCGCGCCCCAGCTGATGAAGACCCCCGCCGCCAAGGCGCTGGAGGCCATGCTGCACGTGGTCAGCGCCGCCCCCGCCGTCAGCGCGGACCTGCCCGGCGTCAAGACGATGGTCGCCGCCTACCAGAAGAAGTACCCGGGCGCCCTGGTCGACTCCGGTGTCCTGTCCGGCTACAACGCGGCCCAGCTCATGGGCGCCGACCTGAAGAAGGCCTGCGAGGCGGGCAGCCTCGCCCGCGAGGACGTGGTCAAGGCGCACCGCTCGCAGAAGAACGCCGACACGGGCCTCGGCACCCCGCAGGACTTCTCCGACGTCAACGCCCCGGCCAGTCTGGAGACCTACGTCCTGCGTCCCGACGCCAAGGCCCTGGGCGCCCTGGTGATCGCGGAGGAGGCCCACCAGGCACCGGGCGTCGAGGAGTACGTGGCCTCCCTCGGCGGCTGACCCGGACACCGTCCCGCACCCGGCCGGCCCGCGGCACCGTCGCGGGCCGGCCGGCACACGTCGGCCGCACCGGAAGCCGCCCATTCAGCACCACCGGCACTGAATCCGTGCACTTTCCTCTATTGGACCTCGCGCGTCGCGGCCAGCCAGGCTGGTCGAGGTCCGGCGTCCGAGCGACGGCCCGGACCCTGGTACCGCGCGACAGCCGAAAGAGGTACGAACTCATGCAGACTCGCCGCATCGGTGACGTGGAGGTCAGTGCGATCGGTCTGGGCGCGATGCCCATGTCGATCGAGGGGCGGCCCGACGAGGCACGCTCCCTCGCCGCCGTGCACGCCGCCCTGGACGCGGGCGTCACGCTGATCGACACCGCCGACGCCTACCACCTGCACGCCGACGAGGTGGGCCACAACGAGACCCTGATCGCCAAGGCCCTCGCCGCCCACGACCGGGGCGCCGAGGTCCTGGTCGCCACCAAGGGCGGCCATCTGCGCCCCGGCGACGGCAGCTGGAGCGTCGACGGCAGCCCGGCCCACCTCAAGGCGGCCTGCGAGGCCTCGCTGCGCCGGCTCGGCGTGGAGGCCATCGGGCTCTACCAGTTCCACCGCCCCGACCCCCGGGTGCCGTACGAGGAGTCCGTCGGCGCGATCCGTGACCTGCTGGACGAGGGCAAGATCCGGATGGCGGGCATCTCCAACGCGAACCCGGACCAGATCAAGCTGGCCCAGGACGTCCTCGACGGCCGCCTGGTCTCCGTGCAGAACCAGTTCTCCCCGGCGTTCCGCTCCAGTGAGCCCGAACTGCGCCTGTGCGACGAACTCGGCATCGCCTTCCTGCCCTGGAGCCCCCTCGGCGGCATCTCCCGGGCCGGTGAACTGGGCTCCGCGCACGCCGCGTTCGCCCGGATCGCCGACGCGCACGGCGTGAGCCCGCAGCGCGTCTGCCTGGCCTGGATGCTCGCCAAGTCACCCGTGGTGGTCCCCATCCCGGGTGCCAGCCGCCCGGAGACGGCCCGCGACTCCGCCGCCGCCCCCGACCTCGTCCTGACCGCCGCGGAACTCGCCGAGCTCGACGCCGCCTGAGGGCACGGGCGCGGACCGGTTCCGGGTCCGCGCCCGCAGCGGGTCCCTGTTTCGTACTTGGGCTGGCACGGGACGTCACCACGTCCCTAGGATGTACTCCCTGTCATGCCAGCCGAGTTGACGCTCGGCGCGAGAGCAGGGGGCTCGATGCACACCGACAAGCCGCTGTCCAAGGAGATCGACGCCGGCGTCCCGACGGCCGCCCGGATGTACGACTACTACCTCGGCGGCAAGGACAACTACGCCGCGGACCGGGCAGCCTGCGAAGAACTCGACAAGGTCGTCCCCAGCACCCGCCGGCTCGCCGTCAACAACCGCCGTTTCCTGCAGCGCGTGGTCCGCACGCTCGCGGCCGAGCACGGCATCCGCCAGTTCCTGGACCACGGCTCCGGTCTGCCCACCCAGGACAACGTGCACCAGGTCGCCCAGCAGTACGACCCCACGGCACATGTCGTCTACGTGGACAACGACCCGATGGTGCTGGTGCACGGCCGCGCGCTGCTGGAGCAGGACGAGCGCACGTGCGTGATCCACGCCGACATGCGCGAAACGGACGCGATCTTCTCGCACCCGGACACCCAGCGCCTGATCGACTTCTCCCAGCCGGCCGCCGTGCTGTTCAACTCGGTCTTCCACTGCATCCCGGACAGCGACACCGACGGCCCGCAGGCCGTGGCCCGGCGCGTGATCGAGCGGCTCGCCCCCGGCAGCTTCGTCCTGATGTGCCAGCTGGTCAGCGAGGACCCCGAGGTGCGCCGGTTCGTCACCGAATTCATGGACCAGGCGACGCAGGGGCACTGGGGCCGGGTCCGCGAGGAGAAGGACGTCGCGGCGCTCTTCGAGGGACTGGAGATCCTCGACCCGGGCCTGGTGGAGGTCTCCACCTGGCGCCCGGACACCGACGTGACGCCGCGTCAGCTCACCCACGAGTGGATCGAGTTCGGCGGCGTCGCCCGGATCCCCGGCGCCTGAATCGCCTGTCGCGCAGGCGGTCGCGCAAGCGGCGTCCGCCGTGCGGCAGGCCCCGGTCAGTCCCGCGGGTAGCGTTGCTCCATCGTCTCCTGGAGCAGCGCCGTCGACTCTCGCGGGGTGAGTGCCTCGTCGGCCAGCCGGTCCAGGGCGACGCGGTACTCCTCCGTCTCGTCCCGGTCCTCCAGGAAGTTCGCGCTGCGGATGTGCTCCAGGTAGACGACGTCCGGCAGGTCGAGGCCGTCGAAGCGGAGATAGGTGATCGGGATGGACGGCGCCGACGCCTTGGTCACGTCCAGCGGAACGATCTGCACGGTCACATGCGGCTGCTGGGCCATGTGGACCAGGTGCGCGAGCTGGTCGCGCATCACCGCCCGGCCGCCGAGCACGCGGAGCAGCACCGACTCGTCGATGATCGCCCACAGCTGGGGCGCGTCGGGCCGGGTCAGCAACTCCGCCCGCCGGGCGCGCAGTTCCACCCGACGCCGTACCTCGTGCGGCGACGCGACCGGAAGACCGCGCTCCACCACCGCCCGGGCGTAGTCCGGGGTCTGCAGCAGTCCCGGCACGTACTGGATCTCGAACGTACGGATCGAGGCGGCCGCCTCCTGCAGGCCCACCAGCCGGTCGAACCACTCGGGCATCAGCCGCTTGTCGTACCGCTGCCACCACCCCGGCTCCCCGGCGCGGCGCAGCAGCTGGAGAAGGACCGACGACTCGTACGCGTCGGCGCCGTACAGCGTCAGCAGGGCCAGGACATCGGGCTCGGTCGGAGGCTTGCGGCCCTTGCCGGACTCGATCCGCGACAGCTTCGCCGGGCTGAACCCGAGGGCGCGCGCGGCCTGGTCCTGGGCGAGTCCGGCGTCCTCACGGAAGCCCGCCAACTGCACGCCGACCAGCATCTTCAACAGAGTCGGAGCGGGCTCCGCACGGTCGAGATAGGGTCGGAGACGAGAGATGCGCTGTGACTCGGCGGACATCGTGGCTCCCTGCGGACCGGCAGAAGTATCCCTCACGCTACCGCACTTCGCCGATCCGCAGCAGGCGGAGCGCTCACACCAGGTGGTCGAACTCACCGTCCTTGGCGCCGGCCAGGAAAGCCGCCAGCTCGGCCGCCGTGTACACGAGCGCCGGCCCGTCGGGATCACGTGAGTTGCGCAGCGCGACGCCGCCGTCCGTGAGCGCTGCCACCTCGACGCAGTTGCCCTCGGCGTTGCTGTGCCGGCTCTTGGTCCAGCGGGCGTCCAGCGCGCTCGCCCGTACTCCGTTCGGCATCACCGACATCACGGCCTCCCTCGGTTCACGGTGCTGTGTGCCTACCCGATTCTCGCGCAATTTCTCGTGCAATTGCACGCGGGGGCTGACAGCGTGGATAATAGCCGTGGCGTCAACCCGCCGGAGGGCGCCGGATCATGACGCTGCCTCAGGGAAAAGAGCAGGTCGGCAGGCCTGTCTCCCCGTCCGACATGACCGCTGCGGAAAGGCCCCACGCCATGCGCACCGCTTCGACGGGACAACAGAGCCACGAGCGCACCGACCGCGAGACGCGGCCGAGCGGCGCAGCGACGCCGCTTCGGGCGCTGGGCGAGGTGCCCTGGCGGGACATCCGCGACTCCACGGGATCCGCGGCCGCGATCCCGCTGCTGCTCAACACCATCGCGTGGGGCGGTCCGGGCTCCGCGGGCCGCGCGCTGGACGAACTGCGGGATCGTATCTGCCAGTACGGTTTCGTGGTGGAACAGGCCACGGCCGCGACTGTGCCCTTCCTGTGGGAGCTCGCCCAGCTGCCCGAGGTGACCTGCCGGCCCCGGATCATCCAGCTCCTGAAGAACATCGCCGACGCCCGGCAGTGGGAGCACACGGCCACGGCCTACCCCAAGCTCCTCAACCACCAGGAGAACCACGTGGTGTGGGAGCGCGCCGCCCGGCACGCCGTCCACGCCCGCCGGGGCGTCCTCGGGCAGCTGATGGCCGAGGACGACGCGGAGGTCGTCGGCGCCTCCACCGAACTCGCCCGCGCCCTCGGCCAGTAGCCCCGGCGAGGTCTCGCGCTCCTGCCGCCCGCAGGCGCTCGTCCCCGGACGAGGCGGCCTCCGCGTGGACGGGTGGGCTGTCCGGGTAGGCAACGGTATTGCGTCAAATGGGTGTCCGGAGCCAGGAGAGGCGAATGGTCCGGCCCCCTCCGGGCATACGGTGCGCAAAAGTCGAGAGAGGGGCGCCCCGTGCTTGTTCCGGACCCGAAGGTCGTCAGGAAGCTGCTGACCAGGTACGCATCGCTGCGCATCGCCCAGGCGGAGAGTGAGACGTCGACGGCCGCACGGGAGTTGGAGGACGTCACCTACACGCTGTGCGTGATGATGGGCACGACGAGCATCCATGACGCGATCGCCAAGGCGGACGCCCTGCTCACCGAGGGTCGCCCCACCGACCCGGAGGGTGAGAACGGCCTCTCGCTGGCGGTCTGACGCACGGGCGGCGCGACGCCGTCAGAGCACTTTCGTGGTGGTGCCATCGGCCCGCCGCCGCTCCTCGGCGGCGGGTCTCGCCAGCCACTCGGCGATGCTCCGGGCGATCGGCAGGCCCGTGTCGGCCTCGACGAAGCCGAACTGACCGGACTGGTTGCACTCCAGGAACCACCACGTCCCGTCCCCGTCCTCGGCGAAGTCGAAGGCCCCGTAGGCAAGTTCCGCGTCCCGCAGATACGCCCGCACGCCCTCGGCGACCCGCGCCGGCACCTCGGTGCCCTCCCACGGCGTGCGGTCCATGGCGAAACGCACGTCCACCTCGTCCGGGTCGGCGTCGGGCGCGGTCGGCCGTCGGGCACCCAGCATCCGGTCCCCGACGACGGTGAGACGGATGTCCGCCCGCTTCGCGATCCGCCGCTGCAGCAGCGTCGGGCCGAACGCGACGGCGGCGAAGTCGGCGTCCGGCGCGACCCGGCTGGTCGGCACCGCCCTCGGCGGCTCCTGCGGATGCGCGCCCGAGACGGGTTTGACGACCAGGTCGGGAAAGCGCGCGGCGAAGTCCCGCGCGGCCTGCGGGAACGACGTGATCAGCGTCGCCGGCACGGGTAGTCCGCAACGCTGCGCGAGCCGCAGCTGCCAGGGCTTGTGCCGGGCCCGGCGGGCCGCGTCCGGGTGGTTCATCCAGCGCGTGCCGGAACTGCGCAGCATGCCGTACAGCGCTTGCGAGGACTCCTCCGTCAGCCACGCGGACGGCTCGGCCACCCGCGAGGCCGGAGCACCCGGCCTGCGTACCCACACGGAGCGCAGTCCGTCCATGCTCACCAGCCGGCCCCCGGACCACAGGTGTCCGCGGAACGTGCCGTGCACGTACTCGCCCGACAGGGCGGCACCTGCGATCAGATCGGCGGGATCGAGGCGGACCACCGGAACCCCGGACGCGTTCAGGTGGACCACCACCATGTCCGCCGTGACGTCCTCGTCGTTCGTCAGGATCAGTACGGTCATCGTCGACGGTCCGGGGTCAGTCGTCGAAGTGCGTCTTCGAGCCGGCGGTGGAGGTCGTGGTCCCCAGCTCTCTGAGCAGCGCGAGGTCGGTGGCGGCGATCCGCCCGTCGAACAGTACGTTCAACTGCAGGCCGGAGTCGTACGCGTACGGCGTGGCGACGTCCAACTCCGCCGCCGGGCGTGCGTAGTTGAGCGCGAACGGTTGCATCGTCTCTCCCTCTGGGTGCTGCGTGCTGCCCCGGTCGGGCCGTCGGTCCGAGGTGCGTGGTGGCGTCTTCCGCTCGATGTCCGGGGCTTCCATGGACTTATACGAATCGAACGGGTGGTTGGTTTCCTTACGCTCCGTGATCACGGGCGAGTCGGTCGCTCTGAACCTGAGACGGCCGACGGAGTCGGTCGGTTGACTGGCCGAGGGGTCGGGAGCCGCGCACACGGAGCGGCGGTGGGGCGCGGTGGGGCGGTCCCGGGGGCGCGCGGGCCGGTCGGCACCCGACGGGTGGTGGTGCGGAGTGCGGTGATCCGTCCGGAAAGTCAGGCGGGGTCGCCGGGCCGGGAGGCCTCGACAGGAGTGCGGTCCGCCCGCCCGGCCAGGGGGGCGCGCAGGGTGCGCAGGGCGAGCAGGAGTACGCCGATGTCGTCCAGATACACCGGATCGGGCAGCAGATCGGTCGGCAGTACGAAGTACAGGACGGCGCCCCAGAACACCCAGCGTGGCCCCGTCGGCAGCCCGGCCCGCCGCAAGCCGCGCCGGGCCCGGACCAGCCGTACCAGCAGCCCCACGGCCGTGGCGAGCACGAGCGCCGCGGCCACGGCGACGACGGCGAGCACTGCTGTCGTGGAATCCACGGGCCCTCCTAGGTCCGGTGCACCGCTACGCGCGTGCCCTTCTTGGATTCCCTGATACGGCTTCTGTATTGCCTCCGTTGGGGGCGTTTGTGCCGCTCGGCACACCCCTGCCGGGTACGGATGTGCCGGAACTGGCGTCCGGGCACGCGAGAAACGGGCCGGCCCCGGCGGCTTACGCGTCCGCCGCAGGGGCGGGCGGCCGGGCGCCGGCGGCTCAGGCGCCCGAGCCGTCGGCGCCGTTCTCCGCGCCGTCGTGACCCGGGCCGCTCCCGTCCCGCGCCGCGCCGCCCGGACGCCGGGCCTTCGCGCCGCCCTTGAAGCGCTCCAGGGTGCGGGTCAGCTGCTGGAGCGGGGACGCGGCGGGTGCCTCCTTGCGCGCCTCGCCGACGGGCGGCGCTGGCTGGTCGGCGGCCGACTCGCGGTAGACGGCGAGGGCCTCGTGGGCCCGTTCGGCGGCCTCCCGGTACAGGTCCCGGGACCGGGTCATGGCCTCCAACGCCTCGGCGTACATCGTCACCAGGGCCCGCTCGCGCGCCAGCTCCTCCTGGAGCGTCAGCAGGTGCCAGTCCTCCCGCAACGCGGTCAGCACCTCCCCGGCCCCGTCCGGCAGCGGCCGCGGCGAGGCGGCGAGGCGGCGCACCGCAGCGAGCAGCTCGGCGGGCTCCGAGCCGTCCAGGAAGACACTGCGTACGGCGAAGTCGTCACCGTCGTACCCCTGCGGAGCCGGTTCGCCGGGCAGCACGACGGCTCCGCCGCGCGGCACCTGGACCCCGACCTCGCGCAGCGCCCAGTTCACGGCCCGCAACTGGTGCGGCGCCGCCCGGTGCTCGACCACGCGGTGGCGCAGGCCCGGCGGCAGCAGCCGGGCGAGCGGCAGACGGCCGCGCGCGTCGGGGGTCATGGCCTCGTGCACGACGAAGTGGACGGCCCAACCGGCACGCGCGGCGCCCCTCAAGACGCGCCGCAGCTCCTTGTCGTCCGGCGGCAGCGGATTGACGTCCCGCAGCCGCAGCTCCGCCCCCGTCTCCCCCTCGTGGTCCCAGGGCACGCCGGGATCGTCCGGCCAGAACATCGTCGCCGGCGACGGCCAGCGCGGATCCCAGGGGGCCTCGGCCTCCGCCGCCAGCGTCCACGCGCCCTCCCGCGCCGGGTCGAGCGCCAGCGCCAGTCTGGCCCGGACGGTCACCTCCTCCCCGGCCTCCCAGCGCGCCTCGAAGACCTGCTCCGGCGCGCCCTCGGTCTCGGGCAGCTCCAGCCAGTCGCGGATCACCCCGCTCTCCTTGAGCTGCTGCGCGTGCCGCCGGACCACGTCCTGCGCGGCGGGCCCGGCATGGCGGCCGCGGGCCAGCCACACCGTGGGGGGAGTCATCGGGCGTTCGGAGGCGGAGGTCGGCATGAGTCCATCTGTGAACGGGGGCGGGGTGCGGGTGCCAGTATCGTCGCCGCCGACGGCCCCGGTCACCCGGGGGGTCGCCCGGCGAGCGGGCGGTCCACCTGCGGGCACGTGCAAGGTCGGGGATGGTGGGCAGGAGGACATCGGCCGACCCTACGACGGCGAACCCAGAAGGAGTGACCCCCGTGAAACTGGACCTCGGCGGGCGAACCGCGCTGGTGACAGGCTCCTCCCAGGGCATCGGCGCGGCGATCGCGGTGGGCCTGGCCCGCGCGGGCGCCCGCGTCGGCGTCAACGGACGTGACGCGGAACGCCTCGAAAGGAGCCTCGGGAAACTGCGGGCCGAGGCGCCGGACGGCGAGTTCGTGGCGGTCGCCGCCGACCTGGGCACCGAGGAGGGCGCCGCGCGTGCCGTCGACGCCCTGCCCGACGTCGACGTCCTGGTCAACAACCTGGGCATTTTCGGCCCCACCCCCGCCCTGGAGATCACCGACGACGAGTGGCGCCGCTACTTCGAGGTCAACGTCCTGTCGGCGGTCCGGCTGATCCGCGCCTACCTGCCCCGGATGACGGAGCGGGGCTGGGGCCGGGTGCTGAACATCGCGAGCGACTCGGCCGTCGTCATCCCCGCCGAGATGATCCACTACGGCATGTCGAAGACGGCGCTGCTCGCCGTGAGCCGCGGGTTCGCGAAGGAGGCGGCCGGCAGCGGCGTCACCGTCAACTCCGTCATGGCGGGTCCCACCCACACGGAGGGGGTCGAGGACTTCGTCTACCAGCTCGTCGACCGCGAGCTGCCCTGGGACGAGGCCCAGCGGGCCTTCATGCGCGAGCACCGCCCGCAGTCGCTGCTGCAGCGCCTGATCGAGCCCGAGGAGATCGCGAACATGGTCGTCTACCTGAGCTCACCCCTGGCGTCCGCCACGACGGGCGGTGCCGTGCGGGTCGACGGGGGCTACGTGGACGCGATCCTGCCCTGACCCGCGGCGCCGTACGCCGCTCACCAGCCCGTCAGCAACAGGTGGTTGACCAGCAGTGCCACCGTGGCCTGCGCCGCGAGCCAGCCCCGGGGGCGAGGCAGGAAGGCACCGGCGGCGAGCAGCCAGACGGCGAACGGCAGCCAGATCCGTTCCGTCTCCGCCTTGCTCATCCCGGACAGGTCGGCGGCCAGGACGGCGACGAGCGCGGCGAGGAGCAGCACCGCGAGCCGCGGCTCCGGCCGGCGCGGCACGAGCCCTTCCTCGTGCCGCCGCAGCAGCGCCCCGCCCGCGCGGACCAGCCCCGCCACCGTCGCGAGCCCGACCACCAGCACCGTGCAGGCGGGGTTCGCCCACACCCAGTACCAGTACGGCCGGACACCGCCCGCGCCTTGGTTGTAGCGCTCCACGAGCAGGTGGTAGGCCTCCCAGTAGTCGAAGCCCGCCAGGGTGAACACCAGCGGCAGCACCGCCACCCCGGCCACCAGTGGCAGCCACACCGCCCGCCGGTTCCGCCCGAGGACCAGCACCGCCGCCCCGACGACCCCGATCAGCGTCAGCCCGTACGACAGGTAACAGGTCAGCCCGAACAGCAGTCCCGCGCCGAACGCCGCCGCGCGCGGCCGCCGTCCGGTCAGCGCCAGCGCGAACAGGGCGACGGCCCACGCGGCGACCGCCGTGAAGTACCCGTCGGCCGAGGTGCCCATCCACACCGCGCCCGGCGCCGCCGCCAGGAACGGCGCCGCGCGCCGTGCGAGCCCCTCCGAGGCCAGTACGCGCACCGTCACCAGCACCGCCACCACCGCGGTGGCCCCGACGGTGATGCACCACACGCCCGCCCAGGCGCCCCCGCCCAGTCCGATCCGGTCCAGCAGGACGAAGGTGAGGGTGGCCGCCGGCGGATGACCGGCGACATGCGCGGGCCAGTGGTCGGGGCCCTGGATCACGATGTACTCGGTGAAGTGCCGCAGGGCCGCCGGGACGTCCTGGAAGCGGTCGATGACCTGGAGGTACTCGTACCGCGTGGTCAGCCGCTCGGCGACGCCCCGGTGCCAGCCGTCGACAAGGGCCAGCGACCACGTCCACGCCATCGCCGTGCCGCAGGTCACGGCGAGCAGCGCGCGCCACCGCAGCCGGGCGGCGAGCGTCGGCCCGTACACCACCACCGCGACCGCCACCACCACGGCGGCGGGGGTGCCGGGCCCCGCATGAGGCCCCCAGGAGGCGAGCAACGGAGGCCAGGCGACGAACAGCGTGCCGTCGCTGTCCTCGATGTGGCGGCCGACCAGCACCGCCGCCACGAACAGCAGCACGGCCGACAGCGCGGCGGCCAGGTCACGGAGACGAGAGGAGCGGATCACACGCAGGACGCTAGGCCGCCACCGGCCCGGCGAGGACGTCCGGCGCCCCGACGTCAGCGTTTCGTCATGGGTCGTGCACGTCTTTCGGCACGGGTCCCGGCCTAACGTCGGGACATGCGCGATCTACGGCTCCCCTCCTCGCCCGGCTTCTGGCGCAGCCCGCTGCGCGGCCCCGGGTTCACCGCCGTCCTCGGGATCGTCCTGCTCGTGGGCATCACGGTGCTGTTCGTCACCGGACTGCTGTCGTACGCCGCCTACAACCCGAACCTGTCGCCGGTCAACGACATGACCCCGGACAAGGGGATCCTCGGCTTCTACCTGTTCTCCTGGCCGACCAGCCCGTCCTGGCTGTACCGGCTCAACCAGGGCGTGCACGTGACCCTCGGGATCACCCTCGTCCCCGTCCTGCTGGCCAAGCTCTGGTCGGTCGTGCCGAGGCTCTTCACCCTGCCGCCCGCCCGCTCGGCTGCGCACGCGCTGGAGCGGATCTCGCTGCTCCTGCTGGTCGGGGGCGCCCTGTTCCAGTTCGCGACCGGCCTGCTCAACGTCCAGCTCGACTACATCTTCCCCGGCTCGTTCTACACGCTGCACTTCTACGGCGCCTGGGTCTTCTTCGCCGCGTTCGTCGCGCACGCCGTCCTGAAGCTGCCGACGGCCCTGCGCAATCTGCGCGCGCTGCGCGCCGGGGGACGGGAGGAGGAGGACGACCTGGTGTCCCCGCGCCCCGCCGAACCCACCGTGTCCCGGCGGGGGGCCTTCGGACTGGTCGGAGGGGCCTCGCTGCTGCTGTTCATCACCTCGGCGGGCCGCAGCTTCGACGGCGCGCTGCGGCAGACCGCCCTCCTCGTTCCGCACGGCGGACCGGAACCGGGCAGCGGGCCCGGCGGCTTCCAGATCAACAAGACGGCCCAGTACGCCGCGATCGACGCCCGGGAGACGGCGGACGACACCTGGCGGCTGGTCGTCCGGGGCCCGGCCGGCGTCGTCCGGCTCGGCCGGCCGGAACTGCTGCGGATGCCGCTGCACTCCGCCGCGCTGCCGATCGCCTGCGTGGAGGGCTGGTCCACGTCCGACCAGTGGTGGCGCGGCGTGCGGTTGCGGGACCTCGCTGCCCTCGCCGGCCATGACGAGCCGGCCGACGTCCTCGTGGAGTCGCTGCAACAGCGTGGCGCCTTCCGCCGGGCCGCGCTGCGCGCCAACCAGGTGGCCGACCCGCGCTCCCTGCTCGCCCTGGACGTCAACGGCGAGCCGCTGACCCTCGACCACGGCTACCCGGCCCGGATCATCGTGCCCGCCGCGCCGGGCGTGCTGAACACCAAGTGGGTGGCACGGATGACGTTCGGAGACCTCTGATGCGCCCCACCCTCACCCGGCCCCGCCTCCTTCTCGGCAGCCCCTTGGTGATCCTGCTCCTGGCCTGCTCGTTCGCGCTCGCCGGGTACGCCGGCGTGCGGCTGCTCGCGGGTGACCGGTTCGGGGTCGTGCTCTGGTTCGTGGGCGCGGCGTTGCTGCACGATCTGGTGCTGCTGCCGCTGTACTCGGCGGCGGACCGGGGGCTCACGGGCGCGCTGGAGACGGTGATGTGGCGGGAGTGGGTGCCCTACGTCCGGGTCCCCGCCGTCCTGTCCGGGCTCCTGCTGCTCATGTGGTTCCCGCTGATCAGCGGTCAGATGGACGAGCGCTACCGGTTGGTGACGGGGCTGTCCGCGGACGGTTTCCTGGCGCGCTGGTTGCTGATCACCGCCGTGCTGTGCGGTGGCTCGGCGCTGCTGCTGGCGCTGCGGGTGCGCAGGGCCACGAAGCAGCGGCCGCCCGCCGACCACTGACCGTCCACGCCGAGACCCAGCACGCGCGCGTGCCGCGTGAGCGCCGGGGTGCCGAGGCGCGCCCACGGGAACGAGACGCCCGCCGTGCCCTGTCCGTCGGTGACATGGACCTGGATGCGTTCGTCGATGTCCATCGGGACCGTCTCGGCGATCACGAGCCCGCCGGGCGCGAGCAGCCGGGCGAGGCGGCCGAGCAGGGCGTGCGGGTCGCCGCCGATGCCGAGGTTGCCGTCCATCAGCAAGGCGGTGCCCCACCGGCGTTCGCCGGGCAGCGGCTGGAAGACCGAGCGGTGCAGGGCCCGGCCGCCGAGGCGCGCGGTGTGCGCGACGGCGGCCTCGCTGACGTCGACGCCGAGCGCCCGGCGGCCCCGGGCGGCGAGCTCGGCCACCAGCCGGCCGGGGCCGCAGCCGACGTCGAGCACGGCGCCCTCGCAGCGGGCCAGCACGGTCAGGTCGGCCTCGTCCGGACGGGCGCACCAGCGCTCCACGTCCAGCGGCAGCAGCCAGCCGTCGCTGCGGCGCAGGAAGAGCGGGCCGCGGCCGGTGCGCAGCGCGCGTGCATAGGGGTCGTCGGCGGTCCACGGGAGGAGCCGACCGGGCCGTGTCGTCTCGTAGGGGGCACTCATCGGCCGGTGGCCGCCCGCAGCCGCGCAACTTCGGCGGCGAACCGGCCGCGCGGCGCCAGCGCGGCCACCGCCGCCACGTCGGCCGCCGTGTCGACGTCCCGCAGCCCGGGCAGGTCCCGCACCCGGAGCCCGGCCCCCACGAGCCGTTCGCGCTGGACGGCGCCGGTGCGCGGCGTCGACATGGGGACGCCGCGCAGCAACCGCGGGGCGGGCTCGGCGAGTCCCAGCGCCCAGAAGCCACCGTCCTCGGCCGGGCCGAACCAGGCGTCGCAGCCGGCGAAGTCCACGGTCAGCAGCTCCGGCGTCACCTGCGGCGTGTCCATCCCGATCAGCAGCGCCGGCCCGTCGCACCCGGCGAAGGCCGCCGCCAGCCGCTCGTCCAGTCCGCCCGCGCACTGCGGCACGACGTCGAAGCCCTCCACCAGCCAGGGGCCAGGACGCCCGTCCAGCACCAGGACCCGGCGGTGAGCCGGAGTCGCGGCCACCGCGCGCAGCGTGTCCACCAGGGCGGCCTCGGCCAGCGCGGCCGCCTCGGCGGGCGTGAAGGGCGGGGTGAGCCGCGTCTTGACGTGCCCCGGACGTGGCTCCTTGGCGATGACGAGCAGGGTGGTCATCGGGGGCTCCCTTCCAGTGCCGAGGGCGGCTCGGCCAGCACGCGGCGCATGTCCCGTACCGCCTGCCAGGTGCCGCGCCAGGTGCCGGTGACCTTGGAGACTCCGGTGCGGGGCAGATACGGCACGTCGTGCTCCGCGACGCGCCAGCCCGCGTCCGCGGCGCGCACCACCATCTGGAGCGGATAGCCGCTGCGCCGGTCGGTCAGGCCGAGGGCGAGCAGTGCCTCACGCCGGGCGGCGCGCAGCGGGCCGAGGTCGTGCAGCCGCAGCCCGGTGCGCCGGTGCAGCAGCACCGTCAGCGCGGCGTTGCCGACGCGCGCGTGCGCCGGCCAGGCGGCGCGCCCCTGCGGCCGGCGGCGGCCGAGGACCAGGTCGGACCGGCCGTCCCGCACCTCCGCCACGAAGGGGACGAGGAGGGAGGGGTCGAGCGAGGCGTCGCAGTCGCAGAAACACACGATGCCCGCGGTGGCGGCGGTGAGTCCCGCGTGGCACGCGGCGCCGAAGCCGCGGCGCGGCTCGCTGACGACGGTGGCGCCGAGCGCGCGGGCGACGTCCGCCGAGCCGTCGGTGGAACCGTTGTCCACGACGAGGGCACGCCATCCGGCCGGGACGCGTTCCAGCACCCAGGGAAGGGCCTCGGCCTCGTTCAGACAAGGCAGGACGACATCGACGGGCGGGGGTGGGGGAGGGGTTGTCACGGCTTTCACCCTACGAATGGAAAGGGGGCATATCGGGCTTGCGCTGCTTACGGAACGCGGACGTCAGGGCAGTGCCGGGCCGGGCTCCGCCCGCAGCCCGGCCCGCGCGAACTCCCGCATCCCGTCGACGAATGCGACCTCGGGCCGCCAGCCCAGCGCGGAGCGGAGCCGGGAGGAGTCCGCGGTGATGTGGCGGACGTCCCCGAGCCGGTACTCCCCGGTCACCACGGGCTCCGGCCCCCCGTACGCGTCGGCCAGCGCCCGCGCCATCTCCCCGACCGTGTGCGGCTCACCGCTGCCGGTGTTGTACGCCGTCAGCGCGCCCGGCGCCGAACTCGCCTCCAGCGCGGCCACGTTGGCCGAGGCCACGTCCCGCACGTGCACGAAGTCCCGTCGCTGGCGCCCGTCCTCGAAGACGCGCGGGGCCTCCCCCCGGGCCAGCGCGGAACGGAAGAAGGAGGCCACCCCGGCGTAGGGCGTGTCACGGGGCATCCGGGGCCCGTACACGTTGTGGTAGCGCAGCGACACCGCCGTGCCGTCCGTGGCCCGCGCCCACGCCGAAGCCAGATGCTCCTGGGCGAGCTTCGTCGTCGCGTACACGTTGCGCGGATCGGCCGGCGCGTCCTCGCCGACCGGACCGGGTTCCAGCGCGGCACCGCAGTGTGGGCACGTCGGTTCGAAACGCCCCGCGGCCAGGTCGGCGGCCGCCCGGGGGCCGGGTCGCACCGCGCCGTGCCGGGCGCAGCGGTAACGGCCCTCCCCGTACACCACCATCGAGCCGGCCAGCACCAGCCGTCGTACGCCGGTCTCGGCCATGGCCGTGAGCAGCACGGCGGTTCCGAGGTCGTTGCGGGAGACGTACTCGGGTGCGTCGGCGAAGCCCGTGCCGAGACCCACCATCGCCGCCTGGTGCGACACGGCGTCGACGCCGGACAGGGCGCGGCGTACGGCGTCGAGGTCCCGGACGTCCGAGCGGGCGTCCCCGCGCACGTCGTACACGACGGGCTCGTGCCCCGCCGCCGACAGTGCCTCGACCACATGGGACCCGATGAATCCGGCACCGCCGGTGATCAGTACGCGCATGGCCACACGCTAGGTCGGCACACCGGGCGCGGAGCCGCACCGCGCCCGTCACGTCACAGGTCCGTAAGGCGCGCCGTAGGACGGCGGGGACGCGGGGGACGGCGAGGGGCCCGGCGGACTGCCGCCGGGCCCCTCGCCGTCAGGTGCGCGGTGCGCCTACGCGCCGCTCTCCCTCAGCATGTCCTCACGCTCGACGATCTTCACGCGCTCGCGGCCCTGGGGCTCGCCCAGCGCCTTCTCGGCGGTGTCCAGCCGGTACCAGCCGTCCCAGGTGGTGAAGCGGACCTCGCGCTCGGCCAGGAAGGCGTCGACGGCCTCGGGAGCCGGTGCGGACGGGGTGTGCAGACGGCTGTGGGCGAAGTCGTCCAGCAGGTG
Source organism: Streptomyces sp. NPDC107562 (assembly GCF_055657325.1). NCBI lineage: Bacteria > Bacillati > Actinomycetota > Actinomycetes > Kitasatosporales > Streptomycetaceae > Streptomyces > Streptomyces sp. NPDC107562. Next base: position 284,663 of record NZ_JBVKBE010000001.1, read on the forward strand.
GGAGACCGTCTCGTTGGCGTCGCCCTTGGTGTGGCCGATGAGGCCGACGGGGCCGCGCCGGATCCAGCCGGTGACGTACACCGACTGCAGATGCGTGCCGCCCTCCTCGATCACGCGGCCGCCCTCGTCGGGGACGGTGCCCGAGTCGATGTCCCAGGGCAGCTTGGGGAGCTTGTCGGAGAGGTAGCCGACCGCCCGGTAGACGGCCGTGACGTCCCAGTCGGTGAAGGCGCCGGTGCCCTTGACGTTGCCCGTGCCGTCCAGCTCGGTGCGCTCGGTGCGCAGCCCGACGACCTTGCCGTCCTCGCCCAGGATCTCGCTGGGCGACTCGAAGAAGTGCAGGAAGAGCTTGTGCGGACGGTCGCCGACGTCCCGGATCGCCCAGTTCTCCAGCGTCTTGGCGACCATGTCGGCCTGCTTGTTGCCACGCCGGGTCTCGATGGAGCCCTCGTCGTAGTCGATGTCCTCGGGGTCGACGATGACCTCGATGGTGGGGGAGTGGTCCAGCTCGCGCAGCTCCATGGGGCTGAACTTCGCCTGCGCGGGTCCGCGCCGGCCGAAGACGTGGATCTCCTTGGCCCGGTTGGCCTTCAGGCCGTCGTGGACGTTCGGCGGGATCTCCGTCGGCAGCAGTTCCTGCGCGGTCTTGGCGAGGACGCGCGCCACGTCGAGGGCCACGTTCCCGACACCGAGGACGGCGACCTTCTCGGCCTCCAGCGGCCAGGTGCGCGGCACGTCCGGGTGCCCGTCGTACCAGGACACGAAGTCGGCGGCGCCGTAGGAGCCGTCCAGCTCGATGCCCGGGATCGACAGCGCCCGGTCGGCGGTCGCGCCGGTGGAGAAGATCACGGCGTCGTAGAACGAGCGCAGGTCGTCCAGGCTGATGTCGGTCGGGTAGTCGACGTTGCCGAAGAGCCGTATCTGCGGCTTGTCGAGCACCTGGTGCAGGGCCGTGATGATGCCCTTGATGCGGGGGTGGTCCGGAGCGACGCCGTAGCGGATGAGGCCGAACGGCGCCGGCATCCGCTCGAAGAGGTCGATGGACACGCCGGGTTCGGCGGCCACGCCGGACTTGAGCAGGGCGTCGGCGGCGTAGATCCCGGCCGGGCCGGCTCCGACGATGGCTACCCGCAGCGGGCGCGTCATGATCAGGTTCCCTTCGAGCGATGATGAGGCGACTCGACGGGAAGCCTAAGCTAAGGCATGCCTAACTTGGTACGCGGGTCCGCTCTATGAGCTCATAAGGCTACCTTATGGCATCCATAAGGCCCCCCGAGGGTCCGTGGTGACCGCCACCGGCCCTCGGCGTGGCCGCCCCTGCGTCGACGCCCCCCGCACCTCTTACCGCCCGTCCTCGGCGTCGGGTGCGATCACGACCTTGCCCACGACGGTCCCGGACTCGGCGTGCCGCAGCGCGGCGGCGGCCTCCCGGAGCGGGTAGACCCGGTCGATCCTGGCCTCGATCGCGCCCGTCCTGAGCAGGTCGAAGATCTTCGTGAGGTCCTCCCGCAGCTCCGCCCGGTACCGCTCGGGGCGGCGCGCCTTGCCGGCCCACAGGTTGAAGAAGTGGGCGTGCCGGCCGTTGGGCAGGGCGTTCCAGGCCGCGAGCTTGGCGACCAGCTTCAGCACCGCGACCGTGCCGCTGCCGGCCTGGTCACGGGTCGATGCGCTGCCGTACGAGACGAGGGTCCCGCCGGGGGCGAGGAGCCGCCAGGAGTCGTCGACGCTCCTGCCGCCCACGTGGTCGAAGACGGCGGCGACGCCGGCGGGCGCCAGCTCCCGGACCCGGGCCGGCACGTCACCGCGGTAGTCGACCGGGGTCGCGCCCATCGCGGCGACCGCCTCCTGGTTGCGGGCCGAGGCGGTGCCGATGACATGGATGCCGCTGCTGCGGGCCAGTTGGACCAGCACGCTGCCGACGCCCCCGTTGGCGCCGTGCACGAGGACGGTGTCGCCGCTGCGGACCTCGGCCGTGCGGAAGAGCATCCGCCAGGCCGTCGCGCCGTTGGTGACCAGCGTCTCCGCCGCGGCCGCGGTGATCCCCTCGGGGACCGGCACCAGATCCGCCGCGTCCATGAGGACGTGATCGGCCCAGCCGCCGGTCTTGGTGAGGGCGGCGACGCGCTGCCCCGCGGCCACCGGAGCGGACCCGGGGCCGAGTTCCTCGACGACGCCGACCAGGTCGTAGCCGGGTACGAACGGGAACTTGGGCATGTCGTAGTACTTGCCGCGCCGCATCTGCTGCTCGGCGAAGGTCACGCCGCTGGCCTCGACCCGCACCAGGGCCTGGCCGGGACCCGGCTTCGGCAGCTCCCGGACCCGCAGTTCGAGGCTCTCGGGTTCGCCGACGGCCGGGAGGACGACTTCGGTGGCCTTCATGGCGGTGTCTCCTTCTTCGCGGTGGTGGGTGACGAAGTGGCTTGGGGCTTGAGTTGAGTCTTGAGAGTGGTTGACCACTCACTCTCCAGGCCTCAGAGGGGGCGGCTGTCGGTCCAGGGAGGAACCGGACGGCCGCCCGGGTCGGTGCGGTCGGTCAGTAGTGCGTGATGCCCTCGGACAGCGTGCGGGTCCAGGGCGCGTCGACCGAGGTCGCGTCGATCGCGACGATCAGATGGCACAGCATGCCGGTCGCGAAGAACTGCTGGATCTGCGGCGCGCCCGCGCCGGAGGCGCCGCGGACGTACTCGACGGCGCGGGCGTACCCCGCCCTGACCGCGTCCCTGACGGCCGGCTCCGAGACGGCCGCCGCCTGGGCGTGCAACTGCACCAGGAGCAGGTCGTTGTCGCTGATCAGGCGGGCGTAGGCGTCGCCCATCGCCTCCAGGACCACCTCCGGCGCGCTGCCGGTCGCCTCGGTCGCCCCGCGTTCGAAGGCGGCGCGGACCTGGACGAAGCAGTACTCCACCACGGCGGTGAACAGCGCCTCCTTGTTCGGGAAGAGCCGGTACACGTACGCCTGCGAGATCCCGGCCGCCTTCGCCACCTCCGTGGTGGTGGTGCCGAAGTAGCCGCGTGCCGCGAACGCCCCGATGGCCGTGCGCAGCACGGTCTCGCGGCGTTCCTCGGCGGTGGAGAGCCGACGCTGTTCCGTCTTCATGTGAGTACTCAACCACTCACACTTCTGGTCCGTCAAGGGTCCCCGCCGCCCCGGGGTCAGCCGGCCTCGCCGCGGCCCGCCTTCACGCGGGCCGACAGCCCGTGCCGCAGGCACTCGGTCAGGTCGACCGCGATGCCCCCGTCGGGGTCCAGGCGCGGGTTGAAGATCGTCACGTCCAGGCCGACGGCCCGTTCGTCGGCCAGGGCCGTGCTCAACACGTCCTCCAGCTCCAGCCACGTGAGCCCACCGGGCTGCCGGTAGTCGACGGCCGGCATGATCGCGTCGTCCAGGACGTCGACGTCGAGATGCACCCAGTAGCCGCCGGGCGCGCGCGAGAGCCGCTCGACCGCCTGGCGCGCGGCCGTTCCGGCGCCGACGGCTCGCACCTCGTCGAGGTCGAGGGCGTACAGCTCGGACGGCAGGGGCTGCATGCCGAACTCGGCCGACTCCAGGGCGTCGCGGTAACCGAGGACCACCACGTCCTCGTCGCGCACCAGCGGCCCGCGGCCCCCGATGTCGGTGAGGATCCGGGGTCCTCGGCCCGTGACCAGGGCGAGGTCCATCGAGGCCGCCTCGCCCGCCGGTTCGGCCGCCGGCTGGTAGAAGTCGGTGTGCCCGTCGAGGAACAGCAGACCGTGCCGGCCGCGCCGCTTCAGGGCGAGCAGATTGCCGAGCAGGATGCTGCAGTCGCCGCCGAGCACGACGGGAAAGCGGCCCGAGTCGAGCACCGCGCCGAGCGCGTCGGCGAGCCGCACGGAGTACTGCGCGATACCGGCGCTGTTGAGCACACCGGTCTGCGGGTCCCGCCGTTCGTCGTACGGCGGCGGTTCCACCCGGCCTGCCCGCACCGCGCCGGGGACGTCCAGCAGCCCGGCGGCGAACAGGGCCGCCGGGAGCTCCTCGACGCCGCACGGCCGCAGCCCCAGGACCGAGGGCGCCTCGATGATCGCCAGTTCCCGCACGTCACGATCCCTTCGCCGGTGGGCGGTGCCACGGCCCTCGTCCCTGCGGCCATCGTCGCCCAGAAACGCGGCCGCCGCCCTGTCAGCGGCCCGGGTCCCGCTCCCGCCGGCAGTACAGGAACAGGTGCGGCTCCGGGATCGCCTCCGGATGGGCGGGGGTGAAGACCGAGCGCTCCTGCCGGAGCACCGACAGCCCCGCGTCGCCCGCCAGCGCGGCGAACTCCTCGGCGCCGAAGCTCGTCACCCGCACGGGCTGCCCCATGAAGACGGCCTCGACGTCCTCGACGTCCAGCGGCACGGTGGCCAGCACCAGGTGTCCGCCGGGCCGCACCGCCCGCACCAGCCGTCCGAGCAGGGCGGACTGCTCCGCGCGCGACAGCTGGAGCAGGGAGAAGTAGACGCACACCGCGTCGAACGAGGCGTCCGGCAGGGAGATCTCGCGGATGTCGGCGCACCGGAAGGAGGCGCCGGGCACCTGCCGGGCCGCGAGCTCCACCATCACGGGTGAGACGTCGACGCCGAGGACGTCGTGACCCGCGTCGGCGAGCACCTGCGCCGTGGGCCGCCCGGTGCCGCTGCCGACGTCCAGCACCCGGCTCTCGGGCTCCAGCCGCCCGAGCAGCCACTCCAGCGACGCCCGGTGCGCGGCGGAGCCGGCGAACGCCTGCTCGTACGCCGCGCCGATCGCGTCGAACACGGTGGCGGCGCGCGGCCGATGATCCCCCTCGGTCACGATGCTTCCCTTCGTCACGGCTGGTGCCGGGCATCGTTCCACTCACGGGCCGGGGTCACAACGGGGCGGCGGCCGACCGGGACGGCGGCGGTTTGCGGCCGCGGGGGGCCGCACGGCAGGGTGCGGGCGTGACCACCTTGCTGATCGTGCATCACACGCCCTCGCCGAACTGCCAGGCCCTGCTGGAAGCGGTGATCTCCGGGGCGACGACGCCGGAGATCGAGAACGTCCGGGTGGAGCGCCGGGCGGCGCTGTCCGCCACCGCCTCCGACGTCCTGGCCGCCGACGGCTATCTGCTGGGCACCCCGGCGAACCTCGGCTACATGTCCGGTGCGCTCAAGCACTTCTTCGACCAGGTCTACTACCCGTGCCTGGACGAGACGCGCGGCCGGCCCTTCGGCTACTACGTGCACGGCGGCAGCGACGTCACGGGCGCCGTGCGCGGCATCGAGTCGGTCACCACCGGCCTCGGCTGGCGGCGCGCCGCCGAGGCGGTCACCGTGACCGGCGAGCCGGGCCGGGCCGACGTCGAGCGCTGCTGGGAACTGGGGGCGACGGTCGCCGCCGGGCTCATGGCGCCGTAGCCGGGGCTGCCCGCAACGGCTCAGCCCCGGCCGACGCCGCCGTCATTCCGCCGTCCGGCCGGCCCCGGCCGTCGGACGAGGTGCCGGATACCGCTCGGCCAACTGGACCATCAGCAGCAGGAGCAGGGCCGCGAGGGAGGCCAGCGAGGCGCTCACCGCCGTGAGACCGGCGCTCCAGGGCGGGGCCACCGTGAGGTCCAGGGCGCTCGACAGGCCCGACGAATGGACTCGGCTCTCCAGGAGCCCGGCCCCCGCGAGCCCCGCGGGCATGAGCATCCCCGCCAGCAGGGCCGGGACACCGGTGCGCGCCGCCACCAGGACGGCGACGACCAGGCACGCCCCGGACATGCCGAGCGCGAGCGCGTAGACGCCGAGCGGAGCGTCGTCGCGGCGCAGCGGGAAATACGCCGCGGCGCACACGACGAGGGCCGCGGCGGCGAGCCAACTCGGCCAGAACACCTGTCGTTTGGGCTGCGCCGTGCGGCGCGCGCGCCGCATCCGCGGCTTCCGCCCGGTACGGGGCCGTGCCGCCTCCCGCGGCTCCGGCGCGGCAGGCGTCCGCACGGCCTCGGGTTCCGGCGCGGCGGGCGGGTCCGGGGGCGGCTCCGGGACGACCCCGGAGTGCGGACGCAGGGCGGCCGCGGCGGCCAGCGCCTCGCGCTGCCGTTCCTGGCCCAACCTGCCGATCAGCTCGACCAGTTCCTCCACGGGCCGCCCGATGGCGGCCGCGCGGACCGCCTCCTGTCCGCAGTGCGGCGGCAGCGAGGTCTGGTGCAGCAGGGCCATCAGGCGGGACACGTCGTCGACGGAGCGCCTCGCGACCGCGACGCGGATGGTCTCGTCCGCGCTGTCCGCGTGGCGCGGCGGGTGGGTCAACTGGGCGATGAGACGCGCCACGTCCTCGACGGGCCGGTCCAGCGCGACCGCCCGCAGCACCGCGGTGACGGTCTGGGCGTACTCGGGGGACTGCTCCATCAGCGTGACCAGCCGGACGATCTCCTCCAGCGGCCGGTCGCTCACGGCGGCGTGGACGAGGTCACCGACCGGGTTCAGCGGCGGCGGTGGGGCCGACGCGCGGTCCGGCGCCCCGGCGTCCGATGCCGACGGGGGCCGCAGAACCGTCTCGTCCAGCGGGCCCGCGGCTTCCAGGAGCGCGGTCAGGTCGCGGCCCGGTGCCGCGCCGACGACGTACCTCGTCTCGGCGGTGGGGGCGGGCCGGGGCGGCGGCTCGCCGGGCGGACCACCGTGGCCCGGCACAGGGGTGGCCGGACGACCGTGGGCCGGCTGCTCCGCGACCGGGGCGCTGTGGACCGGTGACGTCGCCACGGGTGCGCTGTGCACCGGCGGTTCGGCGGCCGGGGGGCGGTAGGGCGGCGGCTCCAGGACCGGGGCACTGCGTACCGGCGGCTCGGTGGCCGGGGGGCGGTAGGGCGGCGGCTCCAGGACCGGGGCGCCGTGAACCGGTGACGGACCCACGGGGGCGCCGGGCGCCGACGCCTGAACACCGGGGACGCGGTACAGGGTCGCGCCCGTGGCCTGGATGTCGTACACGGGCGGCTGAGCGGCCGGGGTGCCGTACGCGGGGGCCTGCGCGGCGGGGGAGCCGTACGCGGGGGCCTGCGCGGTGGGGGCGGCCGGCGGCTGCGCGGCGGGGAGGCCGTACGCCGCCGGCTCGGCGACGGGGGCGAGGGCCGCGGGCGGCTCGCCGGCGGAAGGGTCGCCGAAGAGTATGTGGGAGGGGTCCGGCTGAGGGGATGAGCGCGTGGTCATGCTGGGCTCCAAGGGAGTCGTGCGGCCGCTCCTGCGCTACCGAAGCGCGACACGCGATGTCCCTGACCATTACTAGGGGCCGGGTCGGCGCCCCGCCACCCGGGTGCGGCGAGCGTGTGACGACCGGGCGCCCCGGGTGTGGCCGAGGCCACGTCGGCGATGAGCGCCGGGCCATGTCGTCCCCCGGGCCTTCCGGGCTACGGTTTCGCCCAGGCCCTTCCCCTCGTACCCGGCACCCTTCCCTCCTCCGGGGTGCCCTCCTCCTCGTACAAGACGAGGGCGTGTCCACGCGCCCAGGATTCGGACGGCTCGGCAGTGCTCGCAGATCTCTCCCCGCTGATAGCGGCGACCGCCCAGTGGCTCACGCGCGCCTATCCGGCGTCCGGGGGCGCCCTGGCCGCCGCCCTGTGCGAGGTGCAGGCGCGCCAGGCCGTGACGGTCGCCGCGTGGCTGCGGTACCCGACGCGGACGGACGCCGCGCTGGTCGCGATGGCGGGGCCGGGAGGCTCCGGCCGACTCGACCGGATCACCGGGGCGGACGTCCACGGGGAGGAGGGCCTCGACTCCTACGCGTGGCGGACCTGGGTGGACGAGGTGGTGGCGAGCTGGGCCGCCTGCCTGCTCAGCGACCCCGCACTGGCCCGTCGCGCGGTGACCGCGCTGGCCGACGGCGGCCGTACGGCCGGTGAGCCGGCGGAGTTCCGGCGCCTGGTCGCGCCCGACGCGCACGACCGGCGGGCGGCGGCGCTGCTGCGCCACCCCGACCTCCTGGCCCCGGTCGCCGAACTGCACCAGGAGCCGCTGCTGGACCGGTTGGGGCCGGGGCGGGCACTGATCGCCTGAGACCGCGCACGCCGGGGCGGACAGCGGCCCGCTCCCGGCGCAGTGCGCGGCTCGGGTCGGTTGACGCCTTCTTCCCTGGGTCCGGCGGCGAGCGCGGCCCGCGTCAGGTCATGCCCTCTTTCCACGGCCCGGCGGCCCGGCGGCGTGCGCGGCTCGGGTCAGGTCATGCCCTCTCCCACGGCCCGGCGGCGTGCGCGGCTCGGGTCAGGTCATGCCTTCTTCCCACGGCCCGAGAGCGCGTCGCGCACCCGGTCCACCAGCCCCGCGCCCGGCGCCAGCAGCTTGTTCAGCGGCGGCGTGTCCGGGGCGGAGGGGTGCGGACGGGTCGGCGCCACCTTCTTCGCCTGGCGCACCTTGTCCCCCAGCTCGTCGAGGGCCTGCGGGGTACAGGCGGCGCGCAGCGCGGGGAAGAGGGTCCCCTCCTCCTCGGCCAGGTGGGCACGGACCTCGGTCATCAACAGGCCGATGAGGCGGTCGAACTCGGGGTCGTCGGCGTCGCATCCCTCCAGGTCCTTCATGAGCTGCTCGGCCTTGGCGTGGTCCTCGATCTCCTCGTCGGCCAGGGCGTCGCCGTTCGGCACGTGCCGGCGCACCGCCGGGTAGAGATAGGCCTCCTCGGCCACCGAGTGCCGGACCAGCTCCATCGTGACCTGGTCGGCGTACAGCTTGCGGTCCTTGTCACCGGGCGCGAGCGCCTCGATACGGCCGAACAGCTCCTCCACCTCACGGTGATCGGTCACCAACTCGTCGATGACGTTTCCACCATGTCCCATGATCCCTGCCTCCTGGGTGCGCACGGCGGCTCCGGATGAGTTCCGCCACCGCGTACGAGTGCCCCGCCCCGGCAGGCCGACACGGTGCCGCCGTGCCTCATACGCGCCAGCCGTACCGCCGCTCGGGCCGCCCGGCCGCGCCGTACCGCAGGGACACGTCCGCGCTGCCCGTGGTGTGGAAGTGCTCCAGGTAGCGGCGGGCGCTCACGCGGGAGATCCCGGTCAGGGCGGCGCACTCGGTGGCGGAGAGCGTGCCGTCGGCGGCGCGCAGGGCACGCTCGACCAGTTCGGCGGTCTCCACGCTCATGCCCTTGGGCAGCCCGCCGGCCACGGGCGCGGGCGCCGCTTTGGCCAGGACCCGGTCCACGTCCGCCTGGCCCCGTACGACGGTGCTCAGCAGCCGCCCGCGCTGGGCGGCGTACCGCTCCAGACGGGTGCGCAGGTCCTCGAACTCGAAGGGCTTGAGCAGGTAGTCGACCACGCCGTGGCGTACGGCGCCGCGCACGGTCTCCGCCTCCCGGGCGGCGCTGATCACCATGACGTCGCAGTCGTGCCCGGCGGCGCGCAGCCGCGGGATGACGTCCAGGCCGAAGACGTCCGGCAGGTACAGGTCGAGCAGGACCAGGTCAGGGCGCAGCTCGTCGACGGCGTCGACGGCCTCCCGGCCGCTGCCGGCGACGCCGACCACGCGGAACGGGCCGACCCGCTCGACGAAGGCGCGGTGCACCCTCGCCACCATGAAGTCGTCGTCGACCACGAGGACGTCGATCGCGTCCGGCATGCCGGGTGTCGCCCCGTCGCCCGTCATCGGTCCGCTCCTTCCGGCACCGCGCCGGTGAGGTGACTGACGGTCATGCGCGCGGTGAACAGGGCGCCGTCGGCGGTGTTGCTCACCGAGATCTCCCCGCCGTGACGTTCGCAGACCAGTCTGGTCAGCGCCAGGCCGATGCCGCGCCCGCCGTCGCGGGCAACCTTGGTGGTGAAGCCGTGCGCGAACACCTCCCGGGCCAGGTCCGGCGCCACACCGGGCCCCGAGTCCCGGACGGCGATCTCGACACTGGCCGCGTCCTGCCGCAACTCGACCTCGACGAAGGCCTCCTGGCTCCCACCGGACCGGTCACGACCCGCGTCACCGCCCGCCGCCGCGGCATCCACCGCGTTGTCCACCAGGTTGCCCACCACCGTGGCGACGTCGGCCGCGTCCTCCGGCGCCAGCCGCTCCAGCGCCGTGTGCTCGGAGATGCGCAGCCGCACCTTGCGTTCGGCGGCCTGGGAGGACTTGGCCATCAGCAGGGCCGCCACCGTGCTGTCGCGGACCCGGCGGCTCAGCGTGACGTCGAGGGACTGGCGGCGCCTGCTGAGGGCGCGGACGTAGCGCACCACCTCCTCCTGTTCGCCGATCTCGATCAGCCCCGAGATGGTGTGCAGCTGGTTGGCGAACTCGTGGGCCTGGGCGCGCAGCAGCTCCGAGGAACTGCGGAAGCTCCCGATCTCCCGTTCCAGCCGGGCCAGTTCCGTACGGTCGCGCAGCGTGGTGACCGAGCCGAGCGGCCGTCCGTCCTTGCGGACCGCCATCCGGTTCATGACCAGCACCCGGCCGTGCCGGACGACGACCTGGTCGCGCCCGTCGCCCGCGCCGTCCCGGCCCCCGCTCAGCACGTCCCGCAGCCGCCCCTCGACGCCGAGGTCCGCCAGACTCCGCCCCACGCAGTCCCCGGGCAGGGCCAGCAGCCGCCGGCCCACCTCGTTCACCAGCGTGACCCGGGCCTGCGGATCCAGGGCCACCACGCCTTCGGCGATCCCGTACAGCATCGCCTCCCGGTGCTCGGCGAGCCCGGCGATCTCCCGTGGCTCCAGCCCGAGGGTCTGCCGTTTGACCCGCCGGGCCAGCAGCAGCGACCCGGCCAGCCCCAGCGCGCTCGCGATGCCCAGATAGGCGAGCAGGTACGAGGAGGCGCCGCTGAGCCGCTGCCAGACCGTGGGGGAGGCCTCGCCGACCATCACCGTGCCCAGGTGCCGTCCGAGGTTCTCCGGCGCCGCCCCGAACACCGGCACCTGGGCCACCCGCTCCCGTCCGCCGCCCAGCGTCAGCTCCCCCGACCAGCCGCGCCCCCGGGCGGCACCGGCGCCGAGCGGCAGCGGCGCACCGATCGCCGTCGGGTCCGTGGAACTGACGATCCGCCCCCGCGCGTCCGCGACCGTCACGGAGGTCACCCCGGACTGCGACTGCGTGGAGTTCACCAGCGGCGCCAGCGCCTCGCGCGGCAGTGGCTCCACGAGCTGGCTGCGCACCAAGGGGTTCGCCGCCAGCTGTTCGGCCAGCGCGCCGACCCGCCGGCCCTCCACCCGGTCGAAGGTCGCCTCCGACTGCGCCAGCGATACCCCGGCCACCGCCACCAGCACCACCACCACGATGGCGAGCTGGAGCACCAGCATCTCGCCGGCGAGGGTCTGACGACGGAAGGCGGTGACCACGGCGTACACGATCCTTCGGCGGGGAGGCTTGCTGGGCGGGGTCGCCCCATCATGGCCCTCACCTGCGCGAAGGGAAAGGGATCGGGCACGGCCCGGGCGGCGGCCGCACCACGGCGCGGCGCTGACACAAAGACCAGAATCTCCGTTGGTTGCGCAAGCGGGACAACCGGGCGAAGCGGGTGCAGCATGTGGCCCACCTCACCCTCCCCACAGGGCGTCCCCCGACCGCAACGACCGACCGACAGGTGGTGGCACTCGTGCGCCTGCGCACCCCCCTCGCCCTGCTCGGGGCCGCCGTGCTCGTCCTCATCGGGCCCCCGCTGCTGACCACCGGCAGCGGCACCGGGACCGGCACCCAGATCCCCGGCCTGCGCTTCATGGTCCCCAACACCCCCGGCGGCGGTTACGACATCACCGCGCGCACGGCCGCCAAGAACGCCGAGGACGCCGGACTCACCCCCGGCATCGAGGTGTTCAACCTGCCCGGCGCCGGCGGCACCGTCGGCCTCACCCGCCTCGTCGGCGAGCACGGCAACGGCAGGCTCGCGATGTCGATGGGGCTCGGCGTCGTCGGCGCCGTCCGGTCCAACGACGCGCCCGCGACCCTCGCCGACACCACCCCGATCGCCCGTCTCACCGAGGAGCAGGACGTCGTCGTGGTCGCCAAGGACTCGCCGTACCGGACGATCGACGACCTCGTCGACGCCTGGAAGGACGATCCCGGCAAGCTCCCCGTGGGCGGCGGCTCCTCACCGGGCGGCCCCGACCATCTCGCGCCGATGCTGATGGCGCGTGCAGCGGGGATCTCCCCGAAACAGGTCAATTACGTCCCGTTCGACGGCGGCGGCGAGCTCCTCGCCTCCATCCTCGGCAACAAGGTCGCCTTCGGCGTCTCCGGCGTCGGCGAGTACCTCGACCAGATCAAGGCCGGTGAGCTGCGCCTCCTCGCGGTCACCGGACCCGAGCGGGTCGACGGCCTGGACGCGCCCACCCTCCAGGAGGCGGGTTACGACGTGAACTTCACCAACTGGCGCGGCATCGTGGCCCCTCCCGGCCTCTCCGACGCCGAGCGCGGCAAACTCGTCCGCCTCGTCGAGGAACTTCACGACTCGCCCGAGTGGCAGGAGTCCATGAAGCAGAACGGCTGGGACGACGCCTTCCTGTCCGGCGAGGAGTTCGGCGACTTCCTGGACGCCCAGGACCAGCGGGTGGTCTCGGTACTGAAGGAGCTGGGACTGTGACGACTCCGACCGCCGACCTCCCCCCGACGCCCGCCGCGGAGCGCCGCCGCTCCTGGCTGCGCGACCACTCCGAACTCGGCGTCTGCGTCCTGCTGCTGGCCCTCGGCCTGCTGGTGCTCACGGACGCGCTCACCATGGACGTCGACATCACCCAGCGCGGACCCGTCGGCCCCCGGACGGTGCCCCTCGCCGTCGGTGCCGGGCTGCTGGTCATCGCCGCCCTGCTCGCCGTCGACGTGCTGCGCGGCGGCCGCGGCCAGGCGGAGACCGGCGAGGACATCGACCTGTCCGAACCCGCCGACTGGCGCACGGTGCTGCTGCTGGCCGGTGTCTTCCTCGGCGCTGCCGTCCTCATCGAGCCGCTCGGCTTCCCCGTCGCGGGCGCCCTGCTGTTCTGGGGCGCCGCCTTCGCCCTCGGCAGCAGGCGCCTGGACCGCGACCCGCTCGTCGCCGCCGTGCTGTCCCTCGTCACCTACGTCGTGTTCGACAACCTGCTCGGAGTGCCGCTGCCCGGCGGTCCCCTGATGGGAGTGCTGTGAGATGAACGCCCTGGACTCCCTGCTGGACGGCTTCGGCACCGCGCTGACCCCGCTCAACCTGCTGTGGGCCGCCCTCGGTGTGCTTCTCGGCACCGCGATCGGCGTCCTGCCCGGCATCGGCCCGGCCATGGCGGTCGCGCTGCTGCTGCCGGTGACCTACGGACTCGATCCGGTCGGCGCGTTCATCATGTTCGCGGGCATCTACTACGGCGCCATGTTCGGCGGCTCGACCACCTCGATCCTGCTCAACACCCCCGGTGAGAGTGCCGCCGTGGTCGCCGCGATGGAAGGCAACCCGATGGCCAAGTCGGGGCGCGGCGCCCAGGCGCTGGCCGCGGCGGCCGTCGGCCACTTCGCCGGCGGGATGGTCGGCACGATCCTGCTGGTCGTGCTTGCCCCGACGGTGGCCCGGCTCGCCGTCGACATCGGCGCTCCCGACTACTTCGCCCTCATGGTGCTCGCCTTCATCGCGGTGACGTCCGTCCTCGGCTCGTCCCGGATCCGGGGTCTCGCGTCCCTGTTCATCGGGCTGACGCTCGGACTGGTGGGCCTCGACCAGATGACCGGCCAGCAGAGACTCACCTTCGGCTCGCTCCAGCTCGCCGACGGCATCGACGTGGTGATCGTCGCCGTCGGCCTGTTCGCGATCGGCGAGGCCCTGTGGGTCGCCGCCCATCTGCGGCGCCGGCCGGGGAAGCCGATCCCCGTGGGCCGCCCGTGGCTCGGCCGCGCCGATCTGCGGCGCACCTGGAAGTCCTGGTTGCGCGGCCCGTTCATCGGCTTCCCCTTCGGCGCGATCCCGGCGGGCGGCGCCGAGATCCCCACCTTCCTCTCCTACGTCACCGAGAAACGCCTGTCCAAGCACAAGGACGAGTGGGGCAAGGGCGCGATCGAGGGCGTGGCCGGCCCCGAGTCCGCCGCGTCGGCCTCGGCGGCGGGCACCCTGGTGTCGATGCTGACGCTGGGACTGCCGACCACCGCCGTCGCCGCCGTGATGCTGGCCGCCTTCCAGCAGTACGGCATCCAGCCGGGCCCGCTGCTCTTCGAGCGCGAACCCGACTTGGTGTGGGGCCTGATCGCCTCGTTGTTCGTCGGCATGGTGCTGCTGCTCGCCCTCAACCTGCCGCTCGCGCCGCTGTGGGCCAGACTGCTGCGCATCCCACGGCCCTACCTGTACGCGGGGATCCTCTTCTTCGCCTCGGTCGGCGCCTACGCCGTCGGCGGCGAGGCCGTCGACCTGGTGATCCTCCTGATCATCGGACTCATCGGGTTCGGCATGCGCCGCTACGGACTCCCCGTGCTGCCCGCCGTCATCGGCGTCATCCTCGGCCCAGGCGCCGAGCAGCAACTGCGCCGCGCCCTGCAGATCAGCGACGGCAGCGTCGCCGGGCTGGTCGACACGCCGTTCGCGGTGACGGTGTACGCCGTGGTCGTCGTGCTGCTGACGTGGCCGCTGCTGAAACGGCTCGTACGCCGGGACCGCTCGGCCGCGTCGTAGGCACGGCACCGGAGGACTCAGGACGTGCGGTCCTCCGGCAGGTCCACCTTCTGCAGGTCCTGCTCGTCCCAGGCGCGGGTGTCACGCGGCTCCGTGTACGGCTCCGCCTCGGGCGGGTGGCCCCCGGCGATGGCACGCTGGCGCGCGGTCTCGGCGTCGAACTCCAGGCCGAGCAGGATCGCCAGATTGGTCACCCAGAGCCAGATCAGGAAGATGATGACGCCGGCCATCGTGCCGTAGGTCTTGTTGTACGAGCCGAAGTTGGCGACGTAGAACGCGAAGCCCGCGGACGCGGCCATCCAGACCAAGAGCGCCAGGAAACTGCCCGGAGTGAGCCAGCGCCAGCCCTTGACCTTGGCGTTGGGGCAGGCCCAGTACAGGACCGCGATCATCAACGTGACCAGCACGACCAGCACCGGCCACTTGGCGATCGACCACACCGTGAGGAAGGTGTCGCCGAGGCCCATGACGTCCCCGACCCGGCGGGCCAGACCACCGGTGAAGACCACGATCACCGCACTGATCAGGGCCATCACCATGAGCAGCACGGTCACTCCGACACGCACCGGCAGGACCTTCCAGATCGGCCTGCCCTCGGGCACGTCGTACACGACGTTCGAGGTGCGGATGAACGCCGCCACATAGCCCGACGCCGACCAGACGGCCAGCACCAGGCCGACGACGGCGAGCAACGAGCCGACGCCGGAGTTGTCCTGAAGCTGCCGCACGGCCTGGGTGATGATGTCCCGGCCGGGACCGGGCGCGACCTGCTGGAGGCTCTCCAGCACCCGGTCGGTGACCGACCGGCCGGCGATGCCCAGCAGCGACACCAGTACCAGCAGCGCCGGGAACAGCGACAGCACCGTGTAGTACGTGAGGGCCGCCGCCCGGTCGGTGAGCTCGTCCTCCTGGAACTCGCGCACGCTGCCCTTCAGCACGGCCATCCACGACCGCCTCGGGAGCTTCGTGGGTGAGTCCGGCGCCGCCCTTTCCACCTCGGGCCGGGGACCGACCTCCTCCGGCGTCGGATTCTCTCCGTCGCGCTGACCCTTGTGACCTGGGAGATGCAGCTTCGCCATGGAGCCCGAGTAACCCGTAACCGCCGTCCTAAGGGTGCCCGGTCACGGCGCCGGTACCGAAAACGGCGGTGTCGTGGCTCTGGTCCGAACCACGACACCTGACGAAACCGAATCCGCGGCCCCGGCTTCGCCCTGCCCTCCAGGTACCCCCACTCGGCCTCGGCTGAATCGCCTCAGCCGGCATTCCCGCGACCGGACCCCGGATCACGGGCGCGAGCCGGGCTCAGCGCTCCGGGACGGCCCTGGTGCGAATCGACTGCGCGACGTCGCGGAGCTTGACGTTGTGCGTCTGGGAGATCCGCTTCAGCACGTCGAAGGCCGCTTCCTCGCTCATGTGGTGGCGCTCGCGCAGGATGCCCATGGCCTCACCGATGGCGTGCCGGGTGTCCATGGCGTGTTCGAGCTGGTCGACCGTGCGGGCGCTGGCCAGCGCGACGGCGGCGTGCGAGGCGAGCAGCCAGCCGGCCGTCTCCATCTCCGACGTGAAGGCGCCGGGCCGTCGGGAGTAGAAGTTCATGGCGCCGAAGTCGTCGTCCTCGGTGTAGAGCAGGAAACCCATCATGCTGCCCACGCCCAGGTCACGGGCGGCCGGAGCGAAGCGCGGCCAGTCGGGCTGCGACTTGCTCATGTCCGTGATCCGGAAGTGCCGCTCGCCGTTGACGCGCCGGGCGGCGTCGAAGCACGGTCCCTCACCCAGCTCGCCCTGCAGACGGTCGGACTCCTCGACCATGTCCCCGTAGGCGGCCAGGGTCACCGCGCGGCCCTTGCGCAGCGCCAGGACACCGGCCGCGTCACAGCCCTCGACCAGCCCCACGCCCCGCTCGGCGATCGCGTCGAGCGTCTCCTGGGTGGAACCCTGCGCCAGCAGGTGCCGGGCAAGCTCGGCCATCTCCGCGGCGAACTCACGCCAGTCCATCCGTGTCCACCGTCCCGCTCGTCATGCCTTCGTGTCCGAGGGGGCCCGAAGGCCGACCACCGGGACCCGGCCGCCGGGCCCGGCCACTGTCTGTTCCGGCGGGTCGCGGAGCGCTACGGCGCCGCCCGGGCACCGCCGGACGGCCCTCACCGCAGCCTACCGCCGAAGCCGCCCGACGTCCGGCCGAGCGATCTTGATCCCGGCCTCGGGGCGCGCCTCAGGGGCCGCCCACCCGCCCGTACGACTGCTCCGGGACGGCCCGCCGCCCGGCCCCGCCACCGGCGACGAGGCCCGGCAGCGCCGCCCAGTCCAGGCGCAGGATCGCGAGGTCGTCGGTGTGCCGCTCCGCGTTGAGGCCACGGACCCGGGCGATCAGCTGGTCGAGATGTTTGCCGGGGTCCGGCTCCTGGGTCTCGTCGAGGATCCGCAGCAGCCCCTCGACGCCGAGCCGGTCCCTGTCGTCGCCCCCGTACCCCTCGATCAGGCCGTCGGTGTACGCGATCAGCGCGCCGTCCGGCGGGAGCCGCAGCGTCGTCGACGGCCACTGCCCGAGGCCGGGCACGATGCCGAGGGCGATGCCGTGCGGCGCCGACACGATCTCGGCGCCGCCGGGTCCGACGAGCAGCGGCTCGTGGTGCCCCACCAGGTGCAGGGTGACCGTGGCCGTCGCCGGGTCCAGGGTGATGAGCGTGCAGGTGGTGAAGAGGTCGCTGCCGGTGCGCTCCGCCGAGTGGATCTGCTCCAGCAGGTGCAGCAGCTGGTGGTCGCGGTGACCGCCCAGCGTCAGCGCCCGCCAGGCGATCCGCAGGCAGACCCCGAGGGCGGCGGCGTCCGGGCCGTGCCCGCTGACGTCACCGATGATCGCGTGGACCT
The DNA here is from genome assembly GCF_055657325.1 of Streptomyces sp. NPDC107562. Taxonomy (NCBI): domain Bacteria; kingdom Bacillati; phylum Actinomycetota; class Actinomycetes; order Kitasatosporales; family Streptomycetaceae; genus Streptomyces; species Streptomyces sp. NPDC107562. Next base: position 302,046 of record NZ_JBVKBE010000001.1, read on the forward strand.
TCCCGTCGTCGGTCTGCACGACGTCCAGGAAGTCGCCGCCGAGCAGTGCCTGTTCCCGGCCGGGGAAGTAGCGGCTGGTGGCGGTGACCGAGGCGGTGGACAGGATCGGCGTGGGCAGCAGACCGCGCTCCAGGCGCGCGTTCTCCTGGGCCCGCAACCGCCCGACCTGGAGATCCGCGCTGGCCCGCTCGGCCTGCTTGCGCTGGACGGCGTACCGGACGGCCCGTTGCAGCAGGTCCGGGTCGACCTTGCCCTTGACCAGGTAGTCCTGGGCGCCCCCGGCCAGCGCGTCGACGCCCGCGTGCGGCTCGGCCAGGCCGGTGAGCACGATGACCGCGGCGTGCGTGTCCGTGCGCTGGATCGCCTCCACCGTGTCGTGGCCGAGCGCGTCGGGCAGGTGCAGGTCCAGCAGCACGCAGTCGAAGTGCCGCGCCATGAGTTCGCCGCGTGCCTCGGCGAGCGTCCGGCACCGCACCAGGGTGTGCGGGAGCTCCGTGTCGTACAGCAGTTCCTCGACCAGCAGGGCATCGCCGTCGTCGTCCTCGACCAGCACGATGCGGTACGGCGCTTCCTGCCCGACGGCTGACTCTGTCACGGGTGTGCCTCTCGCGTGCCGTCCGCCGTGGCGGAATGCTCAACGGGAAGGGTGAACAGGACACGGGTGCCGGCCGTGTGCTCGGGGTCGATCCGGATGGTGCCGCCGTGGAACTCCACGACCTTCTTGCACATGGCCAGCCCGATCCCGGTGCCCGGATAGGCCTCCCGGGTGTGCAGCCGCTGGAAGATGACGAAGACCTTCTCCTGGAACCCCGGCTCGATACCGATGCCGTTGTCCGTCACGGCGAACTCCCACAGGCCGTCCTCGACGGCGCGGACGCCGATCCGGATCTCCGGTGTCCGGTCGGGCCGGCGGAACTTGATCGAGTTCGACAGCAGGTTCTGCCAGAGCATGCCCAGTTGCGTCGCGTCACCCATGACCGAGGGCAGCGGGTCGTGGGTGATCTTCGCGCCGCTCTCCTCGATCGCGATGCTGAGGTTGTCCAGCGTGCGGCCGACGACGGTCTCCAGGTCGACCTCGGCGTGGTCGTTGAGCACCCGTCCGACCCGGGAGAACGCGAGCAGGTCGTTGATCAGGACCTGCATCCGGTTGGCCCCGTCGACCGCGAACGCGATGTACTGGTCGGCCCGCTCGTCGAGCTGTCCGCCGTAACGCCGTTGCAGGAGCTGGGTGAAGCTGGAGACCTTGCGCAGCGGCTCCTGGAGGTCGTGGGAGGCGACGTAGGCGAACTGCTCCAGCTCGGTGTTGGAGCGTTGCAGGTCGGCGGCCTGCTCGTCGAGCAGGCGGCGGGAGGTCTCGCTGTATTCGAGTTCCTGCAGCAGGCGCCCGCGCATCGACTCCACGTCGGAGCCCAGTTGCCGCAGATCGGCGGGGCCGGTGACGGCGATGGGCCGCTCGAACCGGCCGTCGGCCACCTCGCGCGCGGTCTGCCCGAGACGGGTCAGCGGGGCCGTGATGCCGCGCCGCAGGGCCTCGAAGGCGAGTCCGGCGACCATCACGATGACCAGGGCGATCCCGGTGAACGTCCAGTTGCGCAGTGTCATGGCCTGCCGCAGGTCGTCGGACGCGGCGGCGCGGCGCTCGGCCAGGTGCGTCTGCTGCGCGGCGAGCGCACGGCGCAGGGCGTCGAACGTGGTCTTGCCCTCCTGCGTGCGTGCCGCGGCGAGTGCCGTGGCGCGGTCAGGGGCGGCGTTCGCGATGGGGAGCGCGATGCGGTTCTGCCACCGCCGCGACAGATCCCGTACCTTCGCCAGTTCCGCTCCGGAGGGCGCGTCGGAGGCCAGGAGCGCGTCCAGCTGCCGCAGCGCCTCCCGCTCGTCGGTGACACCGCGTGAGTAGGGCTCGAGGAAGTCCCTTCGACCGGACAGTCCGTACCCGCGCACGCCGGTCTCCTGGTTGACCAGCGCGGTCTCCAGCCGTACCGCGTTGGTCAGCGCGGGTCCGCGCCGGTCCACGATCTCGTCGGTCAGCTGGGACGTGCGGGTCATCGCCCCCACGCCGAGGGAGCCGAGCACGGCCAGCACCGCCAGGGTGACGGCCACACCCACCCGCAGCCAGCGGCGGGTGGTCCAGCCCGCGGTGGCCCCGCGGGCGCCGGGCGGCTGCTCGTTCATCACGGACTGCTGAACTCCTTCACGTCTGACAGGGCCGCGTCGAGGGCCTTGGTCGAACGCACCTTACCCGCGTTCGACAACAGCTGTTGTCGTGCCTGGTGACGGCACCTTAGGGTAGGACCATGTCTGCCTCCCACTTCTCTGTGCCCAGAGCTGGAGGGGAGATGACCGCTCTCGTCGCCGAGGCGGTCGATGAACTCGCCCTTCGCTGTGCCCAGTACGTCGCCCCGTTCCCGGAGGGAACGGGCGAATCAGACATAGCGGCCAGAGATCACGCCCTCGCCCAGTTGCACGTGCTCGTTCAGGTCGAGCGGGTCGCACAGCAGTTGGCGGACCAGGCCGCCCGCGCCGCGGCGGCCGCCGGAGCGGGCTACCCGGAGATCGGCCGGGCCTCCGGCATGAGCCGGCAAGGAGCCCGCCGCCGCTGGCCGGGCCTGATCACCAGCGGTACCCCACGTCATGCCCCTTCCGCTTCCCGGAGTTCATAGCCATGTCCGTCCCCGCACCCACCCGCCCCTACGACGTGCTGCTGGTCGAGGACGACATCGCCGACGCGATGCTCATCCAGGACGCGCTCGCCGAGCGCGGCGCCCGTAACCTCACCCAGGTCGCCGATGGCATCGAGGCTCTGGAGTATCTGCGCGACCCGGCGAACCAGCGCCCCGACCTGATCGTCCTCGACCTCAACATGCCCCGCATGAACGGCCGGGAGTTCCTGGCCGTCGTGAAGGAGGACCCGGAGCTGCGCACCATCCCCGTGGTGGTGCTCACCACGTCCGCGGCGCCCGACGACGTCTCCGGCGCCTACCGCCACCACGCGAACGCCTACGTCACCAAGCCGGTCAACCTGGCGGAGTTCGAGGAGGCGGTCCGCAGCATCGACACGTTCTACCTGGACGTGGCGATGAAGCCGCCGCGGGCCTGACGTCCCGGGCCGGAGGGGGTCGCGAGGTCCCTTTCGGCCCGGAAAGATCTCCCTGCACGGCTCTGGGAACCTTTGCCGCGCCTCGTTACCCTCCGCCCATGATTTCCACGGTGGTGTGGGGTACGGGCAACGTCGGCCGCGCGGCCATCCGCGCCGTCGACGCGCATCCGTCGCTGGATCTGGTGGCCGTGCTGGTCGCCGATCCGGCCAAGGTGGGCCGGGACGCGGGCGAACTGGGCGACCTGGGCCGCCGGTTGGGCGTGGCGGCCACCGACGACGTCTCCGCGGTGCTCGCGGCCGGCCCGCGCGCCGTCGTGTACGCGGCCTCCGGCGATATCCGGCCCGACGAGGCCCTGCGGGACCTCGGACGGGCCGTGCGGACCGGGGCGGTCGTCGTCACACCGTCCGTCTATGGCCTCTACGACCACCGCGGCGCCCCGCCCGAGATCAGGGAGCCGCTGGTGGAGGCCGTCGCGGCGGGCGGTGGATCCCTGTTCGTCTCCGGGGTGGACCCGGGCTGGGCGAACGACGTGCTGCCCCTGCTGGTCACCGGGCTCGGCTCGCGCGTCGACGCGGTCCGCTGCCAGGAGATCTTCGACTACTCCACGTACGACCAGGAGGACTCGGTACGGCACCTGGTCGGCATGGGGCACCCGATGGACTACCAGGCGCCGATGCTCTTCGAGGGCGTCCCCACGATGGTGTGGGGCGGTCAGGTGCGGATGATGGCCAAGGGTCTGGGCGTCGAACTCGACGAGATCCGCGAGACGCTCCAGCGGCGCCCCCTGGAGGCCACCGTGACCACGGTCACCATGGGCGAGTTCGCCGCCGGCACGCAGGGCGCCGTGCGCTTCGAGGTGCAGGGCCTCGTCGGTGGACGGCCCCGCATCGTCGTCGAGCACGTCACCCGCATCCACGCCTCCTGCGCCCCGGACTGGCCGCAGCCCCCGGACGGCGGCGCCGGAGCGCACCGGGTGGTCGTCGAGGGCCGCCCCCGCATCGAGGTCACCGTCGAGGCGAGTGACGAGGGCGGCAACCGGTCGGCGGGCGGCAACGCCACCGCGGCCGGCCGGCTGGTCAACGCCATCGACTGGCTCACCGAGGCCAAGCCCGGCCTCTACGACGCGCTCGACGTCCCGCTGCGCCCCGCGGCCGGCCGACTGGGAAGGACCTGAGCGATGACCCTGCGCATCGACATCCCCGAGGGAGAGGACCCGATCCCCTACGTGTGGGGTGACATGGTTCCCGAGATCGGCATGGCGGCGTCGAACTTCTCGCTGGCCGTCTACGCCCACACCCGTCTGGGGCTCAGGGAGTTCGAGGCGGCGCGGCTGCGCGTCGCGCAGATCAACGGCTGCGTCTTCTGCCTGGACTGGCGTACCGAGCGGGACGGGCGGAAGGTGGAGGAGGGCTTCGCGGAGGCGGTGCGCGCCTGGCGGTCCACCGACGCCTTCGACGCGCGGACCCGTCTGGCCGCCGAGTACGCCGAGCGCTACAGCGTGGACCACCACGGCCTGGACGAGGACTTCTGGCGCCGGATGACGGCCCACTACAGCCAGGCGGAGATCGTGGAGCTCAGCATGAGCATCGGATCGTGGCTGGCGTTCGGCCGGCTCAACCATGTGCTGGGGCTGGACGGCGTCTGTGTCCTGCCCCAGCGTTGAGAGGGGTGCGTCGAGGCGGGTGCGTCGAGGCGGTCAGAGATCGGTGGCGATGATCTCCTCGATGTTCCGTTCGGCGAGCGCCGTGATGGTGACGAACGGGTTGACGCTGGCGTTGCCCGGGATCAGCGACCCGTCGACCACGTAGAGGCCCGCATGGCCGTGCAGACGGCCGTAGTTGTCGGTCGCCTTGTCCAGCACCACACCTCCCAGGGGATGGTAGGTGAGGTGGTCACCCCAGATCTTGTAGAAGCCGAAGAGGTCGGTGCGGTAGATCGTTCCCTCCTTCGCGTTGATCCGGTCGAATATCGACTTCGCCATGGTGATGGACGGCTGCTTCCAGGCCGTCTGCCAGTTGAGTTCCACCTTTCCGCTCGCCGCGTTCCAGGTGAACTCGGCACGGTGCGGATTCTTGGTGATCGACAGATAGAAGGAGGCGTACGTCTCGATTCCGGTGGGCAGCGGTGCGACTTCGGCGAACGCGCCGCCCGCGGCCCAGTTGTCGATTCCCGCGGTGGGGATCGACGACTGCAGGGCGCCCGTGGGGTCCCACATGTGGTTGGCCCGCCCGCACATGACGTTGCCGTTCTCGCCCCAGCCCTTGCCGATCTCGCCGTTCAGCCCGGGCAGCGCGCCCTGGGCCTTGAGCCGGACCAGGAGCTTGCTGGTGCCGACGCTGCCCGCGGCGAAGAACACCCGGGCCGCGGTGACCGTCTTCGTCGCCGTGACGGCGCCGCCGGTGTCGAGCTGCTCGATGGTGACGGTGTAGCCGCCAACGGAGGCGGGGGTGACGGATGTGACGTGGTGCAGCGGGGAGATGGTCACCTTTCCGGTGGCGCGGGCCCGGGCCAGATAGGTCTGCTGGAGGCTCTTCTTTCCGTGGTTGTTGCCGTAGAGGATCTCGCCCGCCAGCGCCGACTTCGGGACCGTGCCGTCGGCCTCCTGCTTCATGTACTCCCAGTCGTAGACGTCCGGGACGAAGACGAAGGGGAAGCCGGAGCGCTGGGCGTGCTTGCGGCCCACCCGGGCGTACTGGTAGCACGCCGCGGTCTCGAACCAGGCCGGGTCGATCGTGCCGACGCCGAGTTCGGCGTTGGCGCGCGGATAGTGGACGTCGTACATCTCGTCGGGGTCGACGGACGGCAGGACGCCGCCGAAGTTCTCGCGCCTCGGGGTGACGGCCATGCCGCCGTTCACCAGTGATCCGCCGCCGACTCCACGGCCCTGGTAGACCGTGATCCCGCCCATTTCCTCGGCGTCGAGAATTCCGGTGTAGCGGGGGACGTTCTTGTCGAGCGGGAAACCCAGGAAGTTGCTGAGGGGTTGTTTGGTTCTGGTGCGCAGCCAGAACGAACGGTGGTCGGGGCTCGTCGTGTTGGCGAAGACCTTTCCGTCGGGGCCCGGGGTGTCCCAGGCCATTCCCATGTCGACCATGTGCACGTCGACACCGGCCTGTGCGAGCCGGAGTGCGGCGACCGAGCCGCCGTATCCGGTGCCGATCACCAGGACCGGAACACGCGCACCCGGTTCGATCACGGCGGCGTCGCGCTGCGGAGCCGCGAGGGCGGGCGTGTGCTGGCCGCCTAGCATCACGGCGCCGGAAATGAAACCTGTTCCAGCAATGAATCGACGGCGGGAGATTCCACTTAGTGGGGGTCTGTTCTGGAGGTCAGCGCTCATACGGCACTCCTCGATTTCGAGTGAATCGAAACGGGTTCTACTGCCGATGGCATACGAAGTCACGACATACCTCTGGGTAACTTTTCCGCGCGCCTCTCCCCACTCCTCTTCTTTCCTCGCGTCTTGACGGAAGGCTGGTCCGTACCTATGGTCACGGCCAGTGCGCGCGTTCAGTCACTCACCCGTCGTTCACATACGAGAACGGACCCCCCCATGACAGACGCCACCGTTCGTCCCCGCCGCAGGTCCCGCCGTCCGCTCCTCGCCGTGACCACCGCAGCGGCCGCCGCGCTGGTGGCCACCCTGGTCGCCGGGCCCGGCGCACCCAGTGCCGACGCCGCCCCGGCCACCTTCGTCCACCCCGGCGTGACTGTCTCCAAGGGTCAGCTGGACTTCGCCCGCGGCAAGGTCAACGCCGGTGCCCAGCCGTGGAAGACCGCCTTCGACCGGATGATGGCGAGCAAGTACGCCGACCTGAACCGCACGCCGAAGCCCCGCGCGGTCGTCGAGTGCGGTTCCTACTCCAACCCCAACTACGGCTGCACCGACGAGCGCGAGGACGCGATCGCCGCGTACACCCACGCACTCGCCTGGTACATCACGCGTGACGACCGGCACGCCCGCAAGGCCATCGAGCTGATGGACGCCTGGTCGGCGGTGATCCGCGACCACACCAACAGCAACGCCCCGCTGCAGACCGGCTGGGCCGGCTCCTCCTGGCCGAAGGCCGCAGAGATCATCAAGCACACGTACACGGGCGGCTGGGCGAACTCCGGCCGCTTCGCCACCATGCTCCGTACCGTCTACCTCCCCGAGATCATCAACGGCTCCAACTCCAACGGCAACTGGGAGCTGTCGATGATGGAGGCCGCGATCGGCATCTCCGTCTTCCTGGAGGACAAGGCCTCGTACGACAAGGCCATGGGGAAGTTCCGCACCCGTACCGCCGCCTACGTCTACCTGGAGTCCGACGGCGCCCTGCCCAAGACGGTGCCGAGCCAGAACCTCAACACCCGCGACAAGATCGTCAACTACTGGCAGGGCCAGGGCACGTTCGTCAACGGCCTCACCCAGGAGACCTGCCGCGACCTCACCCACACCGGCTACGGGATATCGGCCATCTCCCACGTCGCGGAGACCAGCCGCATCCAGGGGCAGGACCTGTACGGCACCGACGTCGGCGAACGGCTGCGGCACGCGCTCGGCTTCCAGGCCAAGTACGAGTTGGGCGAGGCCGTGCCCAGCTGGCTGTGCGGCGGCTCGCTGCACCTCGGGCTCGGGCCGATCACCGAGGTCGGCTACAACGCCATGCACAACCGGCTCGGTCACGCCATGACCAACACCCAGGCCCTGACCGAGCGCAACCGCCCGTCCGGCACCAACAACCTCTTCGTCGCCTGGGAGACCTTCACACACGGGGACAACCCCAGCTGACCCACGGGGGAATCGGAGGGGCCGGACGGGCCGGGGGGCCCGTCCGGCCCCTCCGGTGCGTCAGGCGACGCGGTGCACGCGCTGGGTCGTCAGCTCGTAGCGGGCGCCCACGACGGCGAGCCGGCCGGACGCCACCTTGTCGGCCAGGTCGGGCTCGGCGGCGAGGCGGGAGCGGACGCGCCGTATCTGGGCGTCTGTCGTCGCGGCGATGCGGGCGTCGCCCTCAACGGTGTGGTCGATCGCCGGGGCGATCTGGTCGGCCAGGTACTGGATCGGGGTCGGCAGCGGCTCGCCGGACTCCTCCGCCTCCACGGCCGCTCGCACCGCGCCGCACGACTGGTGGCCGAGGACCACCACGAGCGGTACGGCCAGTTCGAGCACCCCGTAGGCGACGCTGCCGAGCACGGCCTCGTCGAGCACCTCACCGGCGCTGCGCACCGTGAGCAGATCGCCGAGCCCCTGGTCGAAGACCAGCTCCGGCGGCACCCGGGAGTCGACGCAGCCCAGCACCACGGCGAAGGGATGCTGACCGGACGTCAGCTCCCGCCGCACGGCCGGTGACTCGTCCGGATGCCGCTGGTGGTTCGCGCGCCAGCGCTGGTTGCCCGCCTCCAGCGCGCGCAGGGCCTCGGCGGGGGTGGCGGGACGGCGGTGCGGCGCCGCGGTGCCGGCGGCCGCGGGGGAGGCGTCGAGGGCGAGGCCGGCACCGAGCGCCGCGGCGCCGGTCACGGCGGCGCGCAGCAGGGTGCGGCGCCGGGGCTCCGGGGACGGGTCCGGCACACGGCCGGCGCCTGCCTGAGGGGTGTCGTCAAGATTCACGACCTCGAACGTATGCCCGGTGTCATGGGCAGGGGTTCACGCTGTGAATTCATGGTCCGGCGTGGTGAATTCATGGCCAGAACTTGAGGGGCGCTTGGGTCGCCCGAGGGGCGCGCTTGGCTCCACGGTTCTGCCGCCTCGTCCCTCTTTCGTGTCGTAGCCGTCCCGCCCGCGTGCGTACCGCCCGCCAACGGCCCCGCCGGACCCGAGAATTGTGCGGGTCGGGCGCCGGCCGGACGGTGCCGCGACGCCCGCGCGATCACAGGAGACAGGGATGGACTACTACGACCTCGGCACCCACACCCGTACGGTGACGACGACGTCTCCCGAAGCCCAGCTGTGGTTCGACCGCGGCCTCGTCTGGACGTACGCCTTCCACCACGAGGAGGCGGTCTCCTGCTTCGAGACCGCCGCGGCCGCCGACCCCGACTGCGCGATGGCCCACTGGGGCATCGCCTACGCCCTCGGCCCCAACTACAACAAGCCCTGGGAGGCCTTCGACGCGCAGGAACTCGAACGCACCGTCGACCGCACCCACGCCGCAGTGGAACGCGCCCACGCGAAGTCGGCCCGCGCCACCCCCGTCGAACGCGCCCTCATCGAGGCCCTGCGCGCCCGCTACCCGCAGCCGGACGCCGTCGAGGACTGCTCGGTGTGGAACGAGCCCTACGCCGACCGCATGCGCGCCGTCCACGCCCTCGCCCCCGGCGACCTCGACCTCGCCACCCTGTACGCCGACGCCCTGATGAACCTCACGCCCTGGCAGTTGTGGGACATCCGCACCGGCGAGCCGGCCCGGGGCGCCCGCACCCGCGAGGCCAAGGACGTCCTGGATCGCGCGCTCGCGACCGACGAGGGCATCCGGCACCCCGGCGTGCTGCACATGTACATCCACCTGATGGAGATGTCCGCGACCCCCGAGGCCGCCCTCGACGTCGCCGACCGGCTGCGGGGCCTGGTGCCCGACGCGGGGCACCTCCAGCACATGCCCTCGCACCTGGACGTGCTGTGCGGCGACTACCGGCGCGTCGTCTCCGGCAACAGCGAGGCGATCGCCGCGGACCGGAAGTTCCTCGCCCGGTCCGGCCCGATGAACTTCTACACCCTGTACCGCTCGCACAACTACCACTTCAAGATCTACGGCGCGATGTTCCTCGGGCAGTACCGGACCGCCATGGAGACCACCGCCGAGCTGGAGAGCACCGTCACGGAGGAACTGCTGCGGGTGCCGAGCCCGCCCATGGCCGACTGGCTGGAGGGCTTCCTCGCCATGCGGGTCCACGTGCTGATCCGCTTCGGCCGCTGGGCGGACATCCTGGCCCTGCCGTTTCCCGAGGACGCGCGGCTGTACTGCGTCACCACCGCGATGCTCCACTACGCCCGCGGCGTCGCCCTGTCCGCGACCGGCCGCGTCGAGGAGGCCGAGGCCGAACGGCGCCTGTTCCGCGGGGCCCGCGACCAGGTCCCGCTCTCCCGCACGCTGTTCAACAACACCTGCGCCGACATCCTCGCGATCGCCTCGGAGATGCTGGACGGCGAACTGGCGTACCGCCGGGGCGACCACGGCGAGGCCTTCGCCGCGCTGGAGCGGTCGATCGCGCTCGACGACGGCCTGCCCTACGACGAGCCCTGGGGCTGGATGCAGCCCACCCGGCACGCCTACGGCGCCCTGCTCCTGGAACAGGGCCGGGTGGCCGAGGCCGAGGCGGTCTACCGGGCCGACCTGGGGCTCGACGAGACGCTGCCGCGTCCCCAGCAGCACCCGGGCAACGTGTGGTCCCTGCACGGCTTCCACGAGTGCCTGACGCGCCTGGGCAAAACGGCCGAGGCGGCGATCGTCGCCCAGCAGCTCAAGATCGCCACCGCCCTCGCGGACGTACCGATCGCGTCGTCCTGCTTCTGCCGCACGGAGCCCACGACCGCCCCACGCGACTGCTGCGGCCCGTGACGACGAGCCGCCCCGACTCCGCCCGGTCCGTCGGGGGCCCCGGCCACCCTCGTCGTGCGGACGGGGGACGTGCTGGAGGTGTGACGTCCGGCACCTCGTAGTCCCTGTTCAGCTGATCGCCACCGGGCGGCCAGCGTGGGTGAGCAGCGTACGGCCTGACGACACGCAGCGCACCACACCTGGAGCAGCCATGAGCGCAGGAGAAGAGCACAACCCCGTACACAGACGCGCGTTGCTGCGCGCCGCGGTGGCGGTGCCCGCGGCCGGTGCGGCCGGCGTGGCCCTCGCCGGCCCGGCCGCCGCGCAGGCGCAGTCCGTGCAGGGGGAGCGCGGCGGCCGGTTCGACACGGAGAGCCCGCGCTTCGCGCTGGCCGTGCTGCCGGACACGCAGTACCTCTTCGACGCCGACAGCGCCGACCCGACGCCGCTGCGGGAGACCTTCCGGTACCTCGCCGCCGAGCGCGCCTCGGCCAACATCGCCTTCATGACGCATCTCGGCGACGTCACCGAGCACGGCACCGAGGACGAGATCGAACTCGCCGCCGACACCTTCCGCACCCTGCACGGCAAGGTGCCCTACAGCGTGCTGGCCGGCAACCACGACATCCGCTCCTCGACGGACGACCAGCGAGGCGACTCCGCCTACCTCGCCGCGTTCGGCCCGGCGCGCTACGCGTCCATGCCCACCTACCGGGGCGCCTCGCCCGACGGCTACAACACGTACCACGTGCTGCGCGCCGGGGGCCGCGAGTGGCTCGTCCTGGCCCTGGACTGGCGGGTGTCGGACAAGGGACTGCGCTGGGCGCAGGACGTGCTGGACAAGCACCCGACCCTGCCCGCCGTCCTCACCACGCACGACATCGCCTGGGCCGACGACGAGGGCAGCGCGACGCTGTCGGGCAACGGCGACCGCCTGTGGAACGGCCTGATCAAGGGCAACGACCAGATCTTCCTGGCGCTCGGCGGCCACTACTGGCCCCCCGGGCGCACGGTCCTGACCAACGACTTCGACAACGATGTCCACGTGCACATCACCAACTACCAGGACCGCTACTACGGCGGCGCCGGGATGATCCGCACCTACGGGTTCGACCTCGCCCGGGGCGTCGTCGACGTGGAGACGTTCTCGCCCTGGTTCCTGGCCCGGGACCCGCGCAAGAGGTCGCCGCTGGAGGCCGAGACGATCGAACTCACCGGTGACGTCGACCGGTTCAGCCTGGCCATCGACTTCGCCAAGCGCTTCGAGGGCTTCGCCCCGGTCGCCCCGCCGGCCCCGCGCCCGCCGTCCGCCGTGATGCCGCGCGGCACCCTCGCCTACTGGCGCTTCGACGCCGATGGCACCCGGGCACCGGGAGCCCCCGGCACGCCCGTCGCCGACGGCGTCGTCGTGCGGGACCTGTCCGGCAACGGCAACGACCTGACGGTCAGCCGGCTCCACACCAGCGGGCCCGACGCGCTCACCTGGTCCGAGGACCACCACCCCGGCCAGCCCGCCCGCGCCAGCCTCCGGTTCGACGGGGGCAAGAGCCCCGACCGCGGCGCCATCCTGAGCACCGCCGCACAGGCCCCCCTGAACGCCGAGAAGTTCCTGCGCGGCTACACCATCGAGACCTTCGTCCGGCTGCCCGAGCCCTTCGAGGGCGACCACAGCTGGATGGGCATCCTCAGCTGGCAGGGCCGCAGCGGCGACGCGGGCAAGACCACCGGCTGGTCCCCGCTGGAGCCCACGTGCAGCCTCAACGTATCGCCGGAGCGTTTCCTGCAGTTCGTGGTCTACCCCCACGTCCAGGACGCCGACCCGACGTCGTGGAGCCACGCGGTGCCCGTCGGCCGCTGGATGCACGTCGCCGTGGTCAACGACGGCCGCCGTTCGGTGGTGTACGTGGACGGCTCGAAGATCGCCCGCAACCCGTCCCAGCGGTCCACCGGCATCGCCACCCTCGGAAAGCCGTTCATCCTCGGCGCCACCTCCTTCGACGAGCGCTTCGGGCAGGGCTTCTACGGCTGGATGGGCGACACCCGGATCGTCGGCCGGGCGCTGTCCCCCGAGGAGTTCCTCGCCCCTGTCGACTAGTCGACAGGGTCCGTTTCCGGCTCGCCGTCGGACCGGCGCTCCGGCCGGGCGGGTGACCTGACCCCGAGCACGTCGAGCATGGCCCGGGTCGCCGGGCCGGGGTTGAAGCGGCTCCAGGCCAGATACTCCACCCGGCGGGGGCCGTCGGTCACCGGGACCAGGGCCAGTTCCGGATCGGCGGCGACCAGAGGGCGCATGAACGCCGACGGCATCAGCGCGACGCCCAGCCCCCGCGCGACAAGACGGGTCATCAGATCCACGACGGCCGCCTCGTACGCGACGTCCCGGGCCAGGCCGGCGGCGGCGAACGCCTCGTCGGACTGGGCCCGGGCCGGCGTTCCCGCCATGAAGTCCACGAAGGTCTCCCCGGCGATCTGAGCCAGCGTGACCCGCGACGCGCCCGCGAACCGGTGCCCCGCCGGCACCACCAGCACATGCCGGTCGCGGTCGAGGACGACGGTCTCCACCCCCGAGGGCCGCCGGCTCTCGGGCAGCCCGAGGAAGGCGATGTCCAGCTCACCCGCGCGGAGGGCCGCCACCAGGTCGTCGCTGCGTCCGGACCGCAGGACCACCCGGACCTGCGGATGCCGCGCGCGGTAGCGCTGGAGCAGTTCCGGTACGTCGACGGCGGCCGTGGTCACGATCACTCCGACGGCGAGCCGGCCCCGGATCACGCCGGTCGCCGCGGCGGCGTCGGCGGCCGCCCGGTCAGCGGCGGCCAGGCACTCACGGGCACCGGTCACGAACGCCTCCCCGGCGCTGGTGAGTTCGACACGGCGGCTGGACCGGGCGAAGAGCCGCACCCCGAGTTCGCGCTCCAGACCGGCGATCCGGTGGCTCAGCGACGACTGCACGACCGAGCAGCGCTCGGCGGCACGGGTGAAGTTGCGGGTCTCGGCGAGGGCGACGGCGTAGCGCATCTGCTGCAGGTCCACCCGGCCATCGTTCTCGTTCATGGCTCCTATGGCAAGCATGCTTTGGATTCATCACGCCACGTACGGAGACTACCCGCATGGAGACCTTGGAGACCCTGACCGAGCGGGCGTCCGCCCCGCCGCCCGGCGCGTCCGCCCGGCGGGTGGCGACCGTCGCCCTGACCGCGCTCGCCCCCGCGTGCTGGGGCACCACGTACGCCGTCACCACGGAACTGCTCCCGCCCGGGCATCCACTGTTCGCCGCTCTGATGCGCGCGCTGCCCGCGGGGCTCGTCGGCCTCGCCCTGACCCGGGTGCTCCCGCGCGGCGACTGGTGGTGGAAGGCCGCAGTCCTCGGGGTCCTCAACATCGGCGCGTTCTTCCCGCTGCTGTTCCTGACGGCCGAACGACTCCCCGGCGGTGTCGCCGCCACCCTCGGGGCCACCCAGCCGCTGCTGGTCGCGGGACTGGCCGTCGCGGTGCTCGCCGAGCGGCCGACCGTGTGGCGATGGGCCTGGGGAGCGCTCGGCGTGCTCGGCGTCGGCCTGGTCGTGCTCGGACCGCAGGCACGGCTGGACGCCGTCGGCGTGCTCGCCGGACTGGGCGGCACCGCCGCGATGGCCGGCGGCGTGGTCCTCACCAAGCGCTGGGGGCGCCCGGCGGGGGTCGGCCCCCTGACGCTGGCCGGCTGGCAACTGACCGCAGGCGGGGTGATGTTGCTGCCGCTCGCCCTCACGATCGAAGGGGTGCCGCAGCGGATCGACGCCGGGGCGGCCGGGGGCTACCTCTGGCTCGGGAGCATGGGCGGGCTGATCGCGTACACGCTGTGGTTCCGCGGGATAGGGCGGTTGCCGGTCGGCGCGTCCGCGCCGTTGGTCCTGCTGTCCCCGCTGGTCGCGACCCTCGTCGGCATCGGTCTGGGCGAGTCCCTGAGCCTGCCGCAGTCCGCCGGTTTCGTCCTCGCCCTCGCCGCGTTGCTCGCGGCACAGTTCAACCCCTCGACCGCGCACGGCCGTCCGGCGCGCGGCGGGACCGTGAAGGACGACCCGATGCGTCAGGAGCGACCGCGATGACGACGAGCCGTGCGGAAGGCGCACCGAGGGCGACGCGCAGGACGATCGCCGTCCTCGGGGCCACCGGAACCGTGGGCAGCCGGGTGATCCGCGAGGTCGTCGCGCGCGGCCACCGGGTGCTGGCCCTGTCCCGGAGGCCTACAGGTGAGGGCCCCGACGTCACACCCCTCGCCGTCGACGCGAACGACCCGCATGCCCTCAGGGAGGCGCTGGCGGGCGCCGCGGCCCACGGCACGTTCCCGGACGCGGTCGTGGTGGCCCTGCGGACCTTCCCGGCCGACGAGGCGTTCCTCGTCGGCGCGACCCGGAACGTGCTGGACGCCGCCGCCCGCAGCGGGTCACGCGTCCTCGTGGTCGGCGGCGCCGGCGCCCTGCGCAGCCCCGCCGGCCGGGAAGCGCTGGTCGCCGACGACCCGACGTACGTGCCCGCCGAGTACCGTGCCGTCGCCCTCGCCGGTGTCGCCCAACTGCGGGCCTGCCAGGCACACGAGGGCGCGGACTGGACGTATCTGAGCCCGCCGGCCCTGCTCGAACCGGGTGCGCGCACCGGACGCTACCGGCGTGGCACCGACACGCTGCTCACCGCGGCCGACGGCCGGTCGTGGATCAGCGCGGAGGACCTGGCCGTCGCGGTGGCCGACGCGCTCGAAGGCCCCGGAACCGAGCGGCACATCACCGTCGTCCACGAGGACGGCTCGGCCTGGGCCCGCGACGGTGACCCTCTCAGTACAGTTTCTTGACGGCCTTCACGGTCGTCGCCTTGAAGTCGGCGACCTGGGCGTGCTGGAAGTCGCCCATCTGCGCCCACTTGACGACCGTCACGGTCCTGCCGTCGCGGCCGACCGAGAACAGGGCGATGTCGGAGGGGCCCCAGGAGAGCGCGGTGTCGATGCCGTAGACGTGGGCGCCCTCCTCGACGTCGAGCCGGCCGTAGTACCGCTTGGCCGCCGTCACGTCGGGGTCCTGCTCCATCAACGTCCGGGCGCAGTCGGCCAGTTCCGTGCGCAGCAGCGCGGCGAACCGCTTGGCCCGCTGCTCGTTGCGCTCGACCACGGTGACCTGGAGGGCGTTGGTGTCGAACTCCGTCCAGTACGTGCGGTGCGAGGCGGTCGAGGGCAACGCGTCGCCGACGCACATCGGCAGCGGCTCCGGCTGCCCCGCGGTGACGCGCCCGGCGTACCAGGCCGAGGCCGGGTGCGGCGGCAGCTCGCGCGGGGCCAGGAAGCGGGGTGAGCCGGGGGCGGCCGGGCCGGCGGAGGCCGGGACCGCGGTGAGGGCGACGGCGGCGCCGGTCGCGAGGGCGGCGATGCCGAGTCGGGTGCGGAGTCGGGCGCGGACGGTCATGTTTCCCCCAATGTGTCGTGCGCTTCCCGTCGTTACGACTCCTACGACTCGCCTCGGCGGTGGTTCGTTGCCCCCGGTTCATGTCACAACTTCGTCCCATTGGTCACCAAGGCGTAACAGGTCATGATCACCCCCTTTGTGACGACTCCCTCTCCGCGCAGGGCAGGGCAGGGCAGGGCAGTGCAAGGCAAGGCAAGGCAGGGCATGGCAGTGCAGGGGAGTGCACTGCCATGCCGTTCAGCCGCGCCGCCGGGCGCTCACGCCGTGTGCAGCGTCAGCCCGTAGCGGTTGAGGATCTCGTTGACCGGCTGGAACCACGTCTCCCCGCCGCCGGAGCAGTTGCCCCAGCCGCCCGAGGTGACGCCCTGCGCCTGGTCGCCGCTGATGAACGAACCGCCGGAGTCGCCGGGTTCGGCGCAGACGCTCGTCTTGGTCATCTGGTGCACGGCGCCCTGGCTGTAGTTGACCGTCTCGTTCCTGGCCAGCACGGTGCCGCAGTGCCAGCGCGTGGTGGAGCCGGAGCGGCAGACCGAGGTGCCGACGGGCGCCTCGGCCGAGCCGCGCACGAGCCGGTCCGGGACCGTGCCCCAGCCGAGGACCACCGGAACGGTCCACCAGCCGCTGCCGACGCTGACCCATGCGTAGTCGTCGCCCGGGAACGACGAGCCCTGGAACGTGCCGATGTGCGTGCCGTCCCAGCCCCGGACCGCGGCGCCGCCCCCGCCGCAGTGCCCGGCGGTGACGAACCCGCCGTGCACCGAGAAGCCGATGGAGCAGCGGACGTTGCCGGTGTAGTACGGGTCGCCGCCGACCGTCCCGGCCGCGAACGTGCCGGGCCGGGCGGGCACCGTCTCCACGGTGACCGGACCGGCGGCCCGGGCGCGGGAGACGAACCGGCGGACATCGTTGTCGGCCGACCGGCCGTCGACGACGCCGACGACCACGGTGTTGGTCACCGGGTCGGCGTGCCAACTGCTCACGCCCCGGGGGGCGTCGGCCCGGTCGAGGCGCGCCACGGCCGCGTCGAGCTCACGGGCGCTGTGCTCCACCGTGCGCACGGCCGCGCCGGTGGCGCGCACGGCCCGTACGGTGGCGGCCGGGGCGTCGGCGGTGACGGCCACGGTCAGCCGGTCGCTGCCGGCGTCGAACCAGGAGCCGCCGTACGCCGCCCCGGCGGCCCGGCGCGCCACGGGCGCGATGTCCCGGGCCTCGGTCTCGGCCGCCAGTCGCGCCTCGGCCTCGGCCCTGGTCAGCCCGAAGTCCCGCTGCATCGCCTCGACGAGTCCGGCGGAGGCCTGTGGTGCGTCGGCCGTGGGGGAGGAGCCGCTCGCCGCGGCCGGGAGGGTGCCTGCGGCGGTCCAGGTGCCCAGCATGAGCAGGGCGGCCAGACCGGCACGCATGAGTCGCTTGCGTCTCAAGGGAGTTGCCCTTCGTCGTTCCAGCAAGGTGGGGGTGGAACAACCGCAAGTGAGAGCGCTCTCAAAGGGTCGGGGCAGAGCTTAGCCAGGCATGCCAGTCAGGTCCATGCCAATGCGGGCCTCTTCATGAGGGCCTGCTGAGGCATGGACCTTCAGCTCAAGGGCGTGTACGGACCGAGAGGGTCCGGCTCAACTCCACAGGGGGTACGTGACGACCTTCGTGAACCCCTCCGGCCTGCCCTCCTGATAGGTCAGGCTGATCTTGCCGTACTGCTGCAGGTCCGGGTTCTTCTTCCACGGCTTGGGGTCCTCCAGCCGCACCGTCACCGGGTACGCCCGGAACCGGCCCGCCGCGCAGTAGGGCTTGCAGTCGTTGACCCAGTTGACCCCCCGGGCCGTCGCCGCCTCACCGTCCCAGCGCACCCACTTCAGGGATTCGAGGCGGCTGTTGCCGTCGCCGCAGGCCAGCAGGAAGTCGTCGGGCCGCACCGTGGTGCGCCAGAAGCAGTCGACCAGCACCGGCTCCGTCACCTGCCGCTCCGTGCTCGCGCTCGACGGCGCGCCGGAGGCGGTGGTCAGGGTCGCCGCGAGCGCCGCCGTCATACAGAGCGTGACGGCCGCCCTCGTGCTGTGCCTCTTCATGTCCGCTCCCCGCCGTTGTGCTGCGTCCGTGCGCGTCGATCGAGTCGGCTGTTTTAGACGCTACGACCGTGTGGAGGATCGCACCACTCGAACGGACCAGGCCGGACCGGGCGGCGCGGACCCGCCCGCGCGCGGATTTCGCAGGTCAGGGCCCTGCGAACCGTCGCGCGCCCTCCGTGTCGCCCCCGACGCGCTCGCGCCCTCGGACCCCTCTGCCCCGCCGCCCGCGCGCATGAGACCTTGGATGCGCACGGACGGCGACGCCGGACGGCGGCGGGTGGAGGGGACCTGTGGAAGCGACATCGGTTCGGTGGCGGCATCACCGTCAGACCTGGGCCGCCAGGGGCGCCCTGGTGGCGGCGGCGGTGGCGCTCCTGCTGCCGCTCGCACAGGGCGGTGTGGTCGGCGTGGTCCTGCTCGTCGTGGGGCTCGCGGGCCTCGGCCTCACCTGCGCCGCGTTGTGGTGGACCCTGTCCCGGCGCGGCCCCGCGCGCGTCGGTGCCGCCGTCCTGGCCCTCGCCACCCCCGTCGGCGTGGTCGTGCTCTTCGCGCGGGCGAACCTGCTGTGGGTGGTGACGGTCTCCGCCGTGCTGTGGTGGGTGGCCGTGTCGTGGGGCCGGTACGCCCTGCGCAGCACGGGCCTGCGGCAGGGGCGGCTCAGGGAGTACCGCACCCCGCCCCCGCGCCGCCCGTTCCTGCTGCTCAACCCGCGCTCGGGCGGCGGCAAGGTCGAGAAGTTCTCGCTGCGCGAGAAGGCCGAGAGCCTCGGTGCCCAGGTGGTGCTGCTCGACCCCGAGAACCACCAGGACGTCGCCGCTCTCGCGCGCGAGGCCGTGGCCGACGGCGCCGACCTGCTGGGCGTCGCGGGCGGCGACGGGACCCAGGCGCTGGTGGCGGCGGTGGCGGCCGAGCACGGACTGCCGTTCCTCGTGATCTCGGCCGGCACCCGCAACCACTTCGCGATGGACCTCGGCCTGGACCGCGACGACCCCGCCGCGTGTCTCGACGCGCTCACGGACGGTGTCGAAGTCCGCGTCGACCTCTGCTTCGCGGGGGACCGGCCGTTCGTCAACAACGCCTCATTCGGTGTGTACGGCGCGGTCGTGCAGAGCCCCGGCTACCGCGACGACAAGGTCGGCACGGCACTGGACCTGCTGCCCGACCTGCTCACCCGGCAGCGCGGCCCGCGCCTGACCGCCCGCGCCGACGGGAAGGTCTTCACCGACCCGCAGGCCGTGCTGGTGAGCAACAACCCGTACCGCATCGACGACCCCCTGGGCTTCGGCCGGCGTCAGCGACTGAACTCCGGCAGGCTCGGCGTGCTGTCCGTGAAGGTCGACAGCGCCCTGGAGGCGGCGGAGCTGCTGCTCGACCCGCAGGGGTTCGGGGCGCTCACGGCCCAGCAGGTGGTCATCGAGGCCGACGCGCGGCGCCTGGACGTCGGCCTCGACGGTGAGGCCACGACCCTCGCCACGCCCGTGCGGTGCCGCATCGAACGCCGGGCCCTGCGCGTGCGCGTCCCCCGCGAACGGCCCGGGGTTCCCGACCTGCCGCCCCGCCTGGACTGGCGCCGACTGCGCAAACTGGCCGCCGCGGTGGGACGTACGGCGGCCCCCGCACGCTCCGGCCGCCCGGCCCGCCCCCAGGCCGACGAGCCGGCTCAGCAGGACGCGCCGGCGGCCTGAGCCCCTCCGTCCGGGACGATGGCATCCGTCACATCCGCTTCACGCGGCGCGATACGCCTGGTAGACGTGGCGGAGCCAGGACGTACCCCCGTGAAAGCACCGCCCCATGGATGACAGTTCCAGCCGCGACCACGTGCCCTTCAGCATCGACCTCACGCGGGAGGAAGCCCGCCGGCGGGCCGAGGTGCTGGCCGCCCTCGGGCCCGACTGGGACCCCGTGGAGGCCCTCCGGTCGGAGGAGGCCGCGCACGCCCTGCTCTACTCCGGCCTCGACGAGGAGCAGGAGCGGACCTACGCCATGCTGGTGGCGGCCGGAGTGCTGCCGCGACGGGACGCCGGCGATGCGACTTCCCATTGATCCGCAGGCCGACCGGGCCCGCCGGGCCTGGGTGCCCTGCCCCCGCTGCGACGACGCCCGGGACTGCGTGACCTGTGCCGCCCGGCGCAACTGCGCCACGCACTGGCGCTACCTCATCGCCAACGAGGGCGCCCGGGTCCACCTCCAGTGCCCGGGCTGCACGCACACCTGGACCCTCGACACCCGCCCGGGCCGCCGGGGCCTGACCCCCTGAGGGGGTCCGTCGTCACAGGACGACGGGCAGCGACGCCTTGCTGTGGAACACGAAGGTGGGCAGCAGGGCCAGGTCCGCGCTCGGGGTGGCGAGTGCCGGCCGTGGGAAGCGGCCGAAGAGCGCGGACACCGCCGTGACGGCTTGCAGCCGGCCCAGGGGTTCCGCGATGCAGCGGTGCACGCCGTGGCCGAACGCCACGTGCGTCCCGTCGCCGCGCCCGGCGTCGAACTCGGCCGCCGCCGGGCCGTTGACCCGCGGATCGCGCCCGCCGGCGCCGAAGCCCATGATGATGGCCTCCCCCTGCTTGATCACGACGCCCTCACCGAGGTCGATGTCCGCCACCGCGTAGCGCAGCGGCATGTGCTGCACGGGCGCGTCCGCGCGCAGCGTCTCCTCGACCACCGCGGCCCAGGACGTGTATCCGCCGGTGACCGACGAGAGCTGCTCGGGGCGGGTCAGGAGCGCGTGGACGGCGTTGGTGATCAGGCAGGTCGACGAGGGCACACCGCCCGCGACGGTGACGGCCAGGGCCAGCACCCGCTCCTCGTCCGTGAGGTCGGACGAGAGGAGGGTGCTGATCAGGCTGAGGTCGGGGGACCCCGGTCGCAGGAGGCTCCCCAGGAACGTGAGCGTCCGGTGCGCCACGGCGGCCGGGTCGGCGTCGGGCGAGGGCTCGGTGAAGGCGCGGACGACGGCCCGCGTCTCCTCCCGCATGCCCGGCGGCACCCCGAACAGATCGCATATCGTCCCGGCGGCGATGACGTGCGCGTAGTCGGCCCGCACGTCGACCACCGCACCGGAGCCCGGGGTGCCCAGCGTGTCGAGAAGGGTCGTGACCCGGTCACGCAGGGCGCTCTCCAGCTCCCGTACATGGGCGGGGGAGAACGCGCCCTGCATGGCGGTGCGCAGCCTCGTGTGGTCGGCCCCGTAGGCGTTGAGGACGGTCGGGGAGACGAGGAACTGGTGCAGCGGCCAGGTGGCCGGCACCGAGGGGAACGCGGGCCAGTGCCGCTGTGCGTCACGCGAGACCCGTTCGTCCTCGGTGAGGCTGCGCAGCACGTCGTACCGGGTGACCGACCACGCCTTCACGCCGTCGAGCAGGTCGACGGGCACCGCGGGACCGGCCGCCTGGAGGCGGGCGTTGATCTCGTGCAGCCGGTGGCCCGGTCGGTCGAAGCGGACCATGGGAGGATCAACGCTCATGAAACGCCCCTTTTGTCATAAAAAGAGGTGGACAGCCTAACAAGTTCGCCTTGACGGTCCGCAATCCTGCTCAGCAGATCCGGGGCAGCTGCTCGCCGAGCGGCAGATCCACCACCCGGGTCCCGCCCAGCCCCGTGCGGGCCACCACCATCCCCGGGTGGTCCGCGACGACCTCGCCGATGACCGCCGCCTCCGCGCCCCGCTCGTGCGCCCGCATCGCGGCGAGCACCGCGTCGGCGTGCTCACGGGGCACGAAGGCGACGAGCTTGCCCTCGTTCGCCACGTACAGGGGATCGAGGCCCAGCATCGCGCAGGCGCTCGCCACCGGGACAGGCACCGGCACGGCACGCTCCTGGATCACGACCCCGGTCCCCGAGGCGGCGGCGATCTCGTTGAGGGAGGCGGCCAGGCCCCCGCGGGTGGGGTCGCGCAGGACGTGCAGGTCGGGGGTGACCGCCAGCATCGCCTCGACGAGTCCGCCGAGCGGGGCGCAGTCGCTCTCGATCTCGACCTCGAACCGCAGGTTCTCGCGCTCGCTCATGATGGCCACGCCGTGCAGGCCGACCGCCCCGCTGACGACGACCACGTCCCCGGGGACGACGCGCCCCGGGCGCAGGTCGACACCGGCCGGGATCAGACCGATGCCGGAGGTGTTGATGTAGACGCCGTCGCCGTGCCCGGCCTCGACCACCTTGGTGTCACCTGTCACGACCCGCACCCCGGCCGCCTCGGCGGCCGCCCCGAGCGCCTCGGCCACCCTGGCGACGGTGGCGATCTCGACGCCCTCCTCCAGGATGAGCCCGCAGGAGAGGAAGGCCGGACGGGCCCCGCTCATGGCGAGGTCGTTGACCGTGCCGTTGACGGCCAGGTCGCCGATGCTCCCACCGGGGAAGAACAGCGGCCGTACGACGAAGGAGTCGGTGGAGAAGGCGAGCCGCGCACCGCCCAGTTCGACGGTGGCGGAGTCGGTGAGCGGGGCGGGCTCCGGCCCGCCCAGCGCGGGCACGACGACCTGCTCGATCAACTCGGCGGACAGCGCGCCGCCACCGCCGTGACCCATCACCACCCGGGGCCGGTCGCGCAGGGGCGCCGGGCAGGTCCAGGAGAGCATGTCCGGCGCTGCCGTGGTCTCAGACAAGGGAGGTGCCCTCCTGGTTCGGGGCCGTCACCGGCGTCCGGCGGTCCGGCAGCTCCAGCCGCCGGTACAGGTAGTACGCCGCACAGGCGCCCTCGCTGGACACCATCGTCGCCCCCAGCGGTGTGCGCGGCGTGCACGTGGTGCCGAAGGCCTCGCACTCGTGCGGCTTGAGCAGCCCTTGCAGCACCTCGCCGCTGCGGCACTCGGCCGGCTCCCGCGTCATGATGTCGCCGACCTGGAAGCGGTGTTCGGCGTCGTGGTCCCGGTAGCGGGCGGACAGTCGCCAGCCGCTGTCGGGGATGACCCCGATGCCGCGCCAGGCCCGGTCGGTGACCTCGAAGACGTCGTCCAGCATCGCCCGCGCCGCCGGGTTGCCCTCCGGCCGGACCGCGCGCCGATAGGCGTTCTCTACCCGGTGCTCGCCGCGCTCCAGCTGCCGCACGGTCCGCCGGACGCCCTCCAGGATGTCCAGCGGCTCGAACCCGGTCACCACGATCGGTACCCGGAAGCGCTCCGCGAGCCCGGGATACTCCTCGACGCCCATCACGCTGCACACATGGCCCGCCGCGAGGAAGCCCTGCACCCGGCAGTCCGGGGACTGCATGATCGCCTCGATGGCCGGCGGGACCCGGACGTGGCTGACGAGCAGGCTGAAGTTGCGGATGCCGCGCTTGCGGGCCTGGTACACCGTCATCGCGTTGGGCGGGGCCGTCGTCTCGAAGCCGATGCCGAAGAAGACGACCTCGCGGCCCGGGTTCTCCTCGGCGATCCGCAGCGCGTCGAGCGGCGAGTACACCACGCGGACGTCACCGCCCTCCCCGCGCACCTGGAACAGGTCACGGCCCGTCCCCGGAACGCGCAGCATGTCGCCGAAGGAACAGAAGATCACCTCGGGCCGGGAGGCGATCTCCAGCGCCTTGTCGATCACCTCCAGCGGCGTCACGCACACCGGACAACCCGGCCCGTGGATCAACTCCACCTCGTCGGGCAGCAGTTGGTCGATGCCGTGCCGGATGATGGTGTGTGTCTGGCCGCCGCACACCTCCATCAGCGCCCACGGCCGCGTCACCGTGGCTCTGATGTCGTCGAGCAGCCGCGCCGCCAGCTCCGGGTCCTGGAACTCGTCGATGTACTTCACGGCCGCACCTCCCCGGCGTCGCTCCGCGCCGCCTGTTCGGCCTGCTCCCACGGGTCGCCGAACTCCTCCTGGAGCATGCCGAGGTTCTCGAACAGCTCCAGCGTGCGGCGGGCGGACTCCTCGTCCAGCCGCTGCAGGGCGAACCCGACGTGGACGATGGCGTACTCACCGACCTGGAGATCCGGCAGGTACTCCAGGCACACCTCCTTGACCACGCCGCCGAAGTCGACGGTGGCCATGCGGGTGCCGTCCCGCTCCTCCACGCCCAGCACTCTGCCGGGTACCGCCAGGCACATACGCGTCTCCTTTGACTCCTTGTCGGGCGGCGGGCCCGCGGCCGTCATCCGTTCGCGCCCCGCTCCGCCGCGCGGGCGGCCACCACGAGCTGGCCGAGGGCGAGTCCGCCGTCGTTCGGCGGGATCCCGCGGTGCCGCAGGACGGTGAACCCGTCCGCGCGCAGGCCACGGGCGCAGGCCGAGGACAGCAGCGTGTTCGCGAACACCCCACCGCTCAGGGCCACGGTCTCCAGACCCGTCTCCGTGCGGGCCGCCGCGCACACCACCCGCACCAGCCGGGCGACGGCGAGATGGAAGCGCACCGCGATCACGGCCGCGGGGACGCCCGCCCGTACGTCCTCGGCGACGGCCGCCAGCAGGGGCCCCGCGCCGGCGGTGACCGTCCCGGCGCCCGCCGTCCGGAAGGCGTAGCGCGGGTCGTCGTCCTCCCCGGCGGCGGACACGGCGGCGGCCTCCAGCTCGACGGCCGCCTGCGCCTCGTAACCGACGTGCTGGCAGACACCCGCCAGGGACGCCACGGCGTCGAAGAGCCGCCCCATGCTGGACGTCGGCACGCAGTTCAGCCCCCGGTCCAACTGTGCCCGCAACACCGGGAGTTCGGCGGGCGGGCAGGCGGCGACACACGGCAGGTCCGGGCCGGCCGCCAGGCCGGCCGCGTGCAGATGCGCCAGCGCCATGCGGTACGGCCGCCGCACCGCCGCGTCCCCGCCGGGCAGCGGCACATAGGCGAGATGCCCGAACCGGCGGAAGCCGTCGTAGCCCGCGAGCAGGAACTCACCGCCCCACACGGCCCCGTCGTGTCCGTGCCCGGTGCCGTCGAAGGCGACCCCGATGACCCGGTCGGCCGCTCCCAGGCCGTGCTCCGCCATCACGGCGGCGACATGGGCGTGATGGTGCTGCACCGGGACCACCGGGCGCCCTTCGGCGTGCCGCCGCGCCCACGCGGCCGACCGGTATCCCGGGTGGGTGTCGGTGACGAGGAGCGCGGGCCGTACGCCCGTGATCGACTCCAGCTGCCGCTCCGCGCGGTCGAACGCCCGCTGCGTGGCGAGGTCGTCCATGTCGCCGATGTGCGCGGACAGCCAGGCCCTGCGGCCCTCGCCGAGGCAGAGCACGTTCTTCAGGTCCCCGCCGACGGCGAGCGCGGGGGACACCGGCACGGGCAGGGGGACCGGCAGGGGCGCGTAGCCGCGCGAGCGCCGCAGCACCAGGAGCTCACCGTCGCACACCCGCACGACGGAGTCG
This sequence comes from Streptomyces sp. NPDC107562, assembly GCF_055657325.1. Classification (NCBI taxonomy): domain Bacteria; kingdom Bacillati; phylum Actinomycetota; class Actinomycetes; order Kitasatosporales; family Streptomycetaceae; genus Streptomyces; species Streptomyces sp. NPDC107562. Next base: position 327,427 of record NZ_JBVKBE010000001.1, read on the forward strand.
TCGCACGGCACATGGATGGGCCGGTCGTGGGTGAGCCAGGCGTCGGCCAGGACCGCCAGCCGTTCGAGGGCCTCGGCGTCGTCGGTGACGACGGGCTCGCCGGAGAGGTTGCCGCTCGTCATCACCAGCAGCCGGGGAGCGTCCTCGCCCCCGAACAGCAGATGGTGCACCGGGGTGTACGGCAGCATGACGCCGAGGTCCGCGCTGCCGGGCGCCACACCTTCGGCGGGCACCGGAGCGCCGGGGGCGGGGCGGCCCGCGGCGCGGCGGCGCATCAGCACGATGGGCCGCACCCTGCCGGTGAGCAACTCCCGCTCGGCGGGCCCGACATGCACCAGATGCTCGACGTCCGCGACGTCCCCGGCCATCAGCGCGAACGGCTTGGGTCCGCGCGCCTTGCGGCGGCGCAACTCGCCGACCGCCGCCGGGTCGGTCGCGTCGCATGCGAGGTGGTAGCCGCCGACACCCTTGACGGCGAGCACGCCACCCGACGCGAGCAGGGCGCGTGCCGCCTCGATCGGATCGCCGGCGGGGGACTCGCCCCGCGCGTCGGTCAGCCGCAGACGCGGGCCGCAGTCTGGGCAGGCGACGGGCTGGGCGTGGAAGCGCCGGTCGGCCGGGTCCTCGTACTCCCGGGCGCAGTCGGCGCACAGCGGGAAGTCCGCCATCGTCGTGTGCGCACGGTCGTAGGGAAGTCCCGTGACGATGGTGAAGCGCGGCCCGCAGTGGGTGCATGTGATGAAAGGGTGGCGGTGGCGCCGGTCGGCGGGGTCGGTGAGTTCGGCGAGACAGTCGGCGCAGGTGGCGGTGTCGGGGGCGACCAGCGTCCGGACGGTGCCGGACGGGTGCGAGGCGACGATGCGAAAGCCCCGGCCCCCGGTGGGCGGCAGGTCGGTGGCCTCCACGGCCTCGACCAGCGCGAGCGGCGGGGCGCCGGGCGCGATGCCCGTGCAGAATCGGGCGACGGCGTCCGGTGCGCCCTCCACCTCGACGAGCACCCCGTCGCCGGTGTTGGTGACATGACCGGAGAGCCGCAGCGTGGTGGCGAGTCCGTACAGGTACGGCCGGAAACCCACGCTCTGCACCACGCCCCGCACGACGACCCGGGCCCGCCGCACGGCGCGCCCGGTACGCACGTCCGGGACCGTGCCGGTCTCCGGCGCCGTGCTCACGCCTCGGCCCGTGCCATCACCGGCGCGTGCACGCGGTGCCCCTCGGCCGCCGCCAGCGCCCGGTCGACGAGGACGCCGGCGCCCTCACCGCTGCGCACGGAGGTGAGCACCACCTCGACGCCCGGGTTGACCCGCTGCACATGGGCGCGGAAGGCGGCCTCGTCGAACTCGGCAGGTCCCGCCAGGTCGGACTTGGTGACGAGCACCAGCTGCGCCAGCCCGAACGCGGTCGGGTACTTCAGCGGCTTGTCCTCGCCCTCGGTGACGGAGGCGAGCACCACCCGCAGCGACTCACCGAGGTCGTAGGAGGCGGGGCACACCAGGTTGCCGACGTTCTCCACGAACAGCAGGCGGGTGTCCTCGGGCAGCCACTCGTGCAGGTGCCCGGCCAGCATGTCCGCCTCCAGGTGGCAGAGCCCGTCGGTGAGCACCTGCTTGACCGGCACGCCGGAACGCGCGAGCCGCACGGCGTCGTTCTCCGTGGCGAGGTCCGCGGTGAGCGCGGCGGTCGCGAGGCCGCGCTCCCGGGCGAGCAGCAACTCCCGCTCCAGCAGGGCCGTCTTGCCGCTGCCCGGACTGGACAGGAGGTTGACCACCGTCGTGCCCCGGGCCGTCAGTTCGGTGCGCAGGACGCGGGCCGCCATGCTGTTCTTGGCGAGCACCGCCTGCCGTAGGTCCACTACGCGGCACATGGTCAGCTCTCCTTGAGGGGGGTGGCGGGGGCGGGCTCGGCCCAGTGCACCTCGGTGATCCGCAGCTCACGGCCCGCCAGCAGGTCGGTGGCGCCGCTCCCGCAGCCCGCGCAGGTCATGTCGGGCGGCATCCCGGTGTCCCAGGCCCGCCCGCACGGCGCGCAGGACGCCCGGCCGGGCACGGCCCGGGTGGTGAGCGCGGCGCCCTCCAGCACGGTCCCGGCGCAGGCCAGTTCGAAGCAGAACGCGAGGGAGTCGGGCACCACCCCGGCCAGCTCGCCGACGTCCAGACGCACGGCGCGGACACCGGACTCGCCTCGTGACTGCGCCGCTCGCTCGACCTGGTCCACGACCGACAGGGCGACGGACATTTCGTGCATCGGTCTCCGTCCCGGGCCCGGCTGATGTCCTGGGCGCCCATTACACGGCGGGGGCCCGGCGCCCGGCCCAGCGGCGCGCCGGGGTCACACGGATGCCTGGCCCGTTCGGTGCACCGGCCGGGGGCGGGCGGTCCGGCCGGTGTCACATACGGCGAATCCGCAGGTAGCGCTTGATGTCGGGCATGACGTGGGTGACCAACGCGGCGAGGGCGGTGGCGGCGGTCGCGGCGGCCGCACCGCTGATGATGCGCTTGTTCATGATGCTCTCCGTGGGGTGGGGGGTGCTTCGGCGAAGTCCTCGGCACCTAGACGACTGCTTCATCGCCCTCCTTCACTGCGGACGGGTCGCGCAGCAGGTCGACGACCAGGCGCACCGCCTCGGGCAGCGCGGCGGCGACGGCCGGGCTGAGGCCGATGCCCTCCTCGACGGTGGCGGGTTCGCACCCCACCACCAGCGTGCGCCGCGGCGGCCGGGCGCCGGTACCGGCGCACAGGGTGTCCAGCAGGGCCAGCACGGCGTCGGGCGACATCCGGTGCCCGTCGAGCGGCACGTCCTGCGGCGGGCGGCGCGAGCCCGGCTCCGCCGCGTCGATGACGTACAGCGTCCCGGGCTCGCCGCCCCGGGCGGTGGCGTCGAGCAGGACGAGGGTGTCGTACCCGTCGAGCAGCCGGTACGCCAGATGCACCCCGCGGATGCCGATGTCGGCGACCTCGGTGCCGGGCGGCAGCTCCTGGCCGGACAGCAGCCGTGCCGCCTCGACGCCGAAGCCGTCGTCGCCGAGGAAGATGTTGCCCACCCCGGCGACCAGGGCTCGGGGGCTCGATCCGGATGTGGCGCTCACGCGTCCTCCCGGATCTCGGCGACGGCCACCTCGTCCGGCTGGAAGTACAGGTAACGCCCCTGCTCCCGGCGGATGTCGGCACCCGGGTCGTCCTCCAGGGTGACCGCGATGTGCACGCCGCCGTCGACGTCGTGCAGCACCGCCTCCACCAGCGCGTACCGCCCGTCGACGAACAGGTCCTGGGCGTCGGTGTGCCGCAGCCGGGGCCGCAGCAGCACCCGGCAGCCGGCCCGTACCGGCCGGCCGTCGACCAGGACGTGGTCGTGCGACGGGTCGACGGAGGTGTCCCCGCCCGGGTCCCACCACGGGGTGTCGGGGCGCATCACGCCGTCCTGCGGGAAGGGATCGGCCCCGTCGGGCGTCCGGAACGCGGGCACACCGTCCGGCGCGCGCGTGCCCGGCCCGGTGACCTCCCGCAGACCGCGGATCGCGCCGTGCAGCCGCTCCAGCACCTCCGGCGGCATCGTGTCGGCCAGGTCGATCACCGCGGCGGCCCGCTCGTCCGTGCCCCTGGCCTCGCGCTTCTCCTCGTCGGTCAGGGCGGCGGTGCGCAGGGCGAGGATCTCGTCGATCTCCGTGGCGTCGTACAGCGCGCCGGGGCTCTCCGGGGCGATCGCGGGGTGGTCCTCCAGGATGATCGGTGAGGAGAGGACCAGGTCGGCGCGGCCCGGTTCACCGGCCAGCACCGGCCAGGTGTGCAGGTTGCGGCAGGCCGCGGCGGCCCCCTTGGCCCACTCGGGCGGGTCCGTCAGCGACAGGAACCGTCCGGCGTCCAGGCACAGCAGCGTGTGGCTCGCGACCAGCGAACGGGGCAGCGCCGCGTCACGGTCGGCGTCCCGCGCGGGCAGCCAGTCAGCGGTGTTCTCCACGACCACGCTGAGCCGCTGGGTCCGGTACGGCCCGTCCAGCTCGCCCATCGACAGCCGCAGGGTGCCGCTGACCTCCTCGCGGCGCCGCACCAGCCGGCCGACGGTCGCGCCGGCGCCGTCCGTCACGGGCTCGCTCTCCTCGGACGCCGGCACGCCGAACGGCACGACGACGTCACCCTCCGCCAGCTTCGCCACCGGCACGGTGAGCCGCACCTGTTCCTCGTGCCCCTCGTCCCAGGGCACCAATACCCGGTCCTCCAGGGCCAGTTCGGGCACCGTCTCGAAGCCGCCGCCGGGGCGGGCACGCTGCACGGTGCGCCGCCGGGCGTGCAGGAAGCGCACCTCGACGGCGAGCGTCGCGCCCGGCTTCGGCTCCATCAGCAGCTCGGTGTGCTGGAACTCGTGCTCCTCGGTGGCCGCGCTCCACGCCGGCGGCACCAGCACGCCGAACTGCCAGCGCAGCCGGTTCTTCGCGGCGGACGCACGGTACGGGTAGAGCACGTACCCCTCGAACAGCACGGCGTCGGCGACCTGCCGGGCGACGGCCAGGCGCGCCTCCGTCCCGGGGGCGAAGGTCGTCGTGATCACGGTGTCCTCTCCCCGGCCGCCGTCATGAGTGCCTCGACCGTCTCCTGCCACGAGGGCAGCGCGCGCCGCGACCGGTACGCCACCAGGGCGTCCATGGTGTCCCGGGGCAGCCTGATCCAGCCGGAGCCCGGGAAGTGCTGTTCGACCATCTCCCGCCACGTCTTCACCGGCATCCGGAATCCGGCCTCCCTGTCCCAGGGGACCGGCTCGACGCGGAAGCCGCCCTCGCCGGTGAACGCCGTGCCGGAGAACAGCATCAGCAGCGGCACCTCCCCGTCCTCAAGGGCGTCGAAGTAGCGGGTGGACGCGATGTCCATGTCGTAGGTGCAGGGCACGGCGACATCGGTCTCGACCTCGCCGGTGAACCCGGGCACCATCACCTGCACCTGCGCGAACTGCACCGGGTTGAGGCTGCTGCCCCACCGCGAGCGTTCACCGAACAGGTCGGTCAGCGCCGCCGCCTCGCGGTCGTCGTAGCCGCGCCGGGCCGGCTCGATCCGGATCTGGCAGCGCAGCGCCAGCGCGTGCACCCGGGTCGGCGGTGACGCCGTGACACGCAGCCGGAACACCAGGGTGGGGCCCATGGCGTAGGGGTCGGCGCGCACCCCGGTGCATGTGAACGCGAACTCGGTCACGACCGGCTCCCTCGTGGCTCCCGGGCCTGTTCGTCGACGTACGTGAAGAAGGCCTCCAGGTCGGCCCGGGCCTCGGCGCCGCCGTCGAAGCCCTGCCAGCGCAGCCGCATCCGGCCGACCAGTTCGTAACAGATGTCGACCGGCACCAGGAAGCAGTCGACCCGGCCCTCGTGGCGGCGCAGCAGCAACGCCTCGACATCGGGTGCCAGCAGCCCGGCGAGTTCCGTGGCGGCCAGCACGGACTGCCAGTGCGCCGGGTCCAGTTCGCTCTCGGTCGCCCCGGCCGGGCTCGGGTACAGCGCGACCAGCCGGTCGAGTGCCGAGTTGCGGAAGAAGAACGCGACCCCGACCGGGATGCCGAGCCGTTCCCAGACCTGTGCGTCGATCCGGTGGCCGGGGTCGCGCAGCCAGCGCCCGGGCACCGTACGGAACCGGCCCCCGGTGTCCCCGGAGCGGTCGAGCAGAAGGGCGCAGGGGTCGCAGGCGCACGCCAAGGCGCGCTTCTCGACGTCGACGAGGTGCCGGTGCCGCGTGTCCGTGAGCGGCGCGGCGCACAGCTCGCAGCGCTCCTCACGGGGCCCGCGCGGGGTGGTGAAGCGGCGCAGGCCCCGGGCCCCGGTGCCGTGCCGCAGGGGCCCCGGGCCGGTGGGCGCGCTCACCGCGCGCCGGCCGACGAGCGGCCGCCCGTCCCGGCGCCGGGCGGTGCGGAGCCGATCTGGAGCAACGCGGGCTCCCGCGCCGGGGCTTCCATCTCCACGGAGGTCACCTCCGGCGCGAAGCACGCCAGCGCGCTCCGGGCCGCCTCCTCGACGCCCCCGGCGCCCCCGCAGCCACAGCCGCCCGAGCCGGCGGGGCGCAGCCGCAGCACGCCGGTGGCCGGGTCGAAGCCGGCGTTCTCGACCGGCTGGGGGAGCCCGTCGAGCGCACGGGCGATGCGGGCGCGCGCGTCCTCCGGGTGCAGGCCGTGCAGCACCAGCAGGCTCGCCACCAGGTCGTCGCCGAGCAGGGCACCGAGGGCGCCGGACGCGCCGGCGTCGCGCTCCACCAGGTCCAGCACGCGCGCCAGACCGGCGCCGTAGAACTCCATGAGGACCCGCACGAGTTCCTCGGCCGCCTCGCACGCCGAGGTGTCGCCGGAGGCGGCCAGCCGGTCGAGGACCTCCTCGACGAGCCGGCCGGCCGTCTCCGCGTCCACCGTGCCGTGCGTCCCGCTCATCCGGCCAGACCGCTCAGGCCGGTGGGGACGTGCATCGCCTTGGTGGTGCGGCCGTCACCGACGTACATGTGCACACCGCACGGCAGACACGGGTCGAAACTGCGCACGGCGCGCATGATGTCGATGCCCTTGAAGTTCTCCGGCGGGTTCTCCTCGAAGATCGGCGTGTTCTGCACCGCGTCCTCGTAGGGGCCGGGCGTGCCGTAGGTGTCGCGCGTCGAGGCGTTCCACGGGGTGGGCGGGTAGGGGTGGTAGTTGGCGATCTTGCCGTCCCGGATGACCATGTGGTGCGAGAGCACCCCGCGCACCGCCTCGGTGAAGCCGACACCGATCGCCTCGTCCGGCACGTCGAACTTCTCCCACGTCTGGGTGCGCCCGGCGCGCACCTCGGCGAGGCCCATCTCCGCGCTGTGCAGCGCCACCGCGGCGGCGTACGCCTGGAAGTAGGTGCGGGCCCGGTTGCGTTCGAGGGCGTTGCTCCACTGCGGGATCTTCCACTCGAAGGTGGTCTCCGGCTTGGTGAGCGTGCGCGGCAGGTTGATGACCACGCTGTGCCCGGTCGCCTTCACGTACCCGATGTCCACCAGGCCCGACAGCGCCGTCGACCACAGCCGGGCGAGCGGGCCGCCGCCGGTGTCCAGCGGCAGATGGTCCTTGCCGTCGAACCAGCGCGGCGACATCACCCAGCTGTACTTGTCGTCGAAGTCCCGCTTCTGGGGGGCCGGGATGGTGTGCTGGTTCCACGGGTGGCGGGGGTCGACCGGGTTGCCGAGCGGGTCGTGCGTGACGAACTGCTCCTGGCCCACCCAGTCCTCGTAGTACGAGCTGCCGAGCAGGATGCGGATGCCGAGGTTGATCTCGGTGAGGTCGTTGGTGACCAGCTTGCCGTCCACCACGACGCCGGGGGTGACGAGCATCCGCCGGCCCCAGTCCGTCATGTTGGCGTAGGTGAAGTCGCAGTACTCGGGATCGTTGAACGCCCCCCAGCAGCCGAGCAGCACCCGGCGGCGGCCGACCTCCTCGTAGCCGGGCAGCGCCTCGTAGAAGAAGTCGAACAGGTCGTCGTGGAGCGGCACGACGCGCTTCATGAACTCCACGTAGCGCATGAGGCGGGACATGTAGTCCGTGAACAACTGCACGGAGCCGATGGTGCCGACGCCGCCCGGGTAGAGCGTGGAGGGGTGCACGTGGCGCCCCTCCATCAGGCAGAACATCTCCCGCGTGTAGCGGCTGACCGAGAGCGCCTCGCGGTAGAACTCGCCCTCCAGCGGGTTCAGGGCACGCATGATGTCGGCGATGGTGCGGTAGCCGTGGTCGGCGGCGTGGGGTGCCTCGGTGCGCTCGGCGAGTTCCATGACGCCCGGGTTGGTCTCGCGGACCATCTTCTCGCAGTAGTCGACCCCGACCAGGTTCTCCTGGAAGATGTTGTGGTCGAACATGAATTCCGCGGACTCACCGCAGTTGATGATCCACTCACCGAGGTGCGGCGGCTTGACGCCGTAGGCCATGTTCTGCGCGTACACCGAGCACGTGGCGTGGTTGTCGCCGCAGATGCCGCAGATCCGGCTGGTGATGAAGTGCGCGTCACGCGGGTCCTTGCCCCGCATGAAGACGCTGTAGCCGCGGAAGACCGACGAGGTGCTGTAGCACTCGGCGACCCGCTTCTTCTTGAAGTCGATCTTCGCGTGGATGCCGAGGCTGCCCACGATCCGGGTGATCGGGTCCCACGCCATCTCCACCAGTCCGGTGCCGTCACCGGATGTCGTCGAGGTCGCCATTGTGTCTGTGATGCCCTTCGATCGGTCGGTTCTGCGAGGGGGGAGGGGGGAGCGGCCGGGGGAGCGGGGTCACCAGGGGGGCCGGTAGCCGGTGGTGATCTCCCGGCCCGTGTGCCGCCACCTGGGTTCCTTGTCCACCGTCTTCGCCGTGATGGACCGCAGCCTGCGGATCACCGCGCCGTAGGCACCGCTGGCGGTGCTGGAGAGCCTGCCGCCGGGCGGCTCGTCCATGAACGGCATGAACTTGTCGGGGAAGCCGGGCATCGTGCAGGCGATGCAGATGCCGCCCACGTTCGGACAGCCGCCGATGCCGTTCATCCAGCCCCGCTTGGGCACGTTGCACTTGACGACCGGACCCCAGCAGCCGAGCTTGACCAGGCACTTGGGCGAGTCGTACTCCATCGCGAACTGGCCCTGCTCGTAGTAGCCGGCCCGGTCGCAGCCCTCGTGCACGGTCGCCCCGAACAGCCAGGTCGGCCGGAGCTTGTCGTCCAGCGGGATCATCGGCGCCGAACCCGCCGCCTGGTACAGCAGATACGTCAGCGTCTCGGCGAAGTTGTCCGGCTGGATGGGGCAGCCGGGCACGCACACGATCGGGATGCCCGCCTTCGACTTCCAGTCCCAGCCGAGGTAGTCGGGCACCCCCATCGCGCCGGTCGGGTTGCCGGCCATGGCGTGGATGCCGCCGTACGTGGCGCAGGTGCCGATCGCGACGACGGCCAGGGCCTTCGGGGCGAGCCGGTCGATCCACTCACTGGTGGTGATGGGCTGGCCGGTCTCCGGGTTGTCGCCGAAGCCGCACCAATAGCCCTCCTGCTTGATCGCCTCGTTGGGGATGGACCCCTCCACGACGAGGACGAACGGGTCGATCTCCCCGCGCTCGCCCTTGAAGAACCACTCGATGAACGTGTCCGCGCCACCGACCGGACCGCACTCGAAGTCGATCAGCGGCCAGTGCACCGCGATCTTCGGCAGCCCGGGAAGCGCCCCCAGGGCGATCTCCTCGATGCTCGGCTGCATCGCGGCCGTCAGGGCGACCGAGTCGCCGTCGCAACTCAGCCCGGCGTTGATCCAGAGGATGTGGATCGGTTCCTCGTCCGTGCCGGGCGAGCCGGCCGCGCCCGGCTCCTGAGCCGTGGTCGGCGATGCTGCGTTCATCAACTGCCTCCCGGGGAGGAAGAGCCTCAGAGCCGATGAATCGGCCCATGTTCCAGCCAAGCGTCGGACAGCGCGACGGCCCCCGCATCCGCACCGGCGGGTGCCCGTTCCTTGCGGGCGAAGGCCCGGCGCAGCGCGTGGTAGGGCGCGTCGGGGTCCGAGAAGATCCTGTGCATCAGGCGCAGTTCCCGCTCCCGGACGGCCGCCAGCGGGGTGACCGCCTCCCGGCGCTCGCTCTCGGCCTTCTTCGCGGCGACGCGTGACTGCGCGGCGGCCGAGGTCGCCAGCCGATGGGCCAGGCGGGTGACGTCGTCCGTGAACCGCGCCGGCGGGCACGTGACGACCCGGTCGATCAGCCCGACGTCCCGGGCGCGGGCGGCCGTGACGGGCAGCGCCTCCTGGGTGAGCCGCTCCGCCATGGCCGCGCCGACCCGGCGCGGCAGGCTGTACGTCCAGTACTCGGAGCCGTACAGGCCCATGCGCCGGTAGTGCGGATTGAGTACCGAGCCGGAACGGCACCACACCTCGTCGGCGGCCAGCGCCAGCATCACGCCCCCGGCGGCGGCGTTGCCGCCGACCGCACTCACCACGAGCCGGTCGGTGGTGGTGAGGACCGCCTCGACGAGGTCGTCCATGGCGTTGATGTTGGCCCAGGACTCCGCGGCCGGATCGGCGGCGGCCTCGATGACACCGAGGTGGATCCCGTTCGAGAAGAAGTCGCGCCCGCCACCGAGCACCAGCACGGCCGTCGGCCGCTCCGTCGCCGCCCGGTAGGCGGCCAGCAGCCGTCGGCACCGGTCGGTGGACATCGCCCCGCCCGGGAACGCGAACGACAGGACGCCCACCGGCCCGTCCTCCCGGTAGCGGATGTCGGACCAGGACGCCTCGTCCGCGCCCTCCCGTTCCGGCAGCCGGGGCAGCCGCGCGCCCAGGGCGGTCACGGCGGGCAGCTTGCAGGCGCGCGGGGCGCCGGCCGCCGTACGCTCCCGCAGCTCGGGGATCCAGACCGCGCCGTCCGCCGTCGCCCGGCAGATCGCGCCCGCCCGCGTCGCCAGTAGTTCCCCGGGCCGCCCGCGCAGCCGGGGCTCGGGATGCCCGCCGTGCAGGAACCACTGACCGCCGAGCAGTTCGTCGAGCACGCCGGGCTGCGAGTCGGCGGCGCGCAGGGTGCGCAGCACGGTGCCGGTGGCGTCGTCGGCCCAGGAGATACGGCGTTCCTCCTGGCGCATCACGGGCCTGGTCCGGGCGCCGGGCGCCGTCGGCAGGGCCGACTGGTCCCGGGGCACGTACCGGCCGGAGGCGAACCGCTCCACGGCCAGCAGCACCGCCTCGACCGCCGCGTCGGACACCTCGTTGCGGTAGACGTCGCTCTTGCCCACGTCGGGGAGGGTGCAGGCGGCCGTCGCCCAGACCGGCCCGGCGTCCATCTCCGCGTCGGCCTGGAGCACGGTCACGCCCCACTCGGTGGCACCGTCGTGGAGGGCCCGGTCCAGCGAGGAGGGGCCCCGGTCGCCGACGGGGCCGGGGTGGACGATCAGACAGACGCGGGCCGACCACACCTCGCGCGGTACGACGGCCTTGAGCAGGGGCGCCACGACCAGGTCGGGCGTGTGCCGCCCGACGGCCGTCCGCACGTCGTCGCCGCGCGGCGTCACCTCGACGGCGACCTCGTGCCCGCGCTCGCGCAGCTCGGCGTGCACACGCTGGGTGAGGCTGTTGTAGGCGCTGCCGATGAGCAGGATGCGCATGCCGGTGATGGTCGTACAGACATCTCCGCGGAGGTCGGCGCGAATCCCGGCGGTCACTCGTAGGAGGCCGGCTTCCCGCCATCTGCCGCTTATGCGCGGGTATGCCCCATGTGTCGGCAAGTGGGAGAATTACTGAGGACCGGGCACCTGTCGGGTGCCCCCCTCCGACAGCGGACAGGCAGGTCGGCGCATGGCCAAGGAAAACAAGTCGTCGAAGCCGTCGCACGGCCGCGGGCCGAGCCGGCACGAGGGGACCGAGCAGCACGGCTGGTCCCCCGACGTCGACGCGACGCGACAGCAGGACAACCCCAGTGCCCGGCGCTCCTTCCACGCCGAGGAACACGCGCCCCAGCGCGGGGCGGGCCGCAGCCGGTCCAAGGAGGAGCGCGGCTCCGTGCCCGGTGACGTCGTCTCCGGTGAGGGGCGCAGCGGTGAGGACTACGCCGAGAAGTCGGAGAAGGGCATGCGCGACACCGGCCGCAGGGGTCGCTCCGGCCGGCCGAGCGGGACCAAGGACGACGACGCCTTCACCGGCGTCGACCCCGACGACTCCGCATCCGGACACCGTCCGGGCTGACGTCCGTCGCCCCCCGTGCTCGCTTGCGGTGACCGGGGAACCGTAGGAGAGTGGCGGTGACCGGGCAGAACGCATCGCGCCGAGCGGGGGATCGGATGGGGACACAGCGGTTCGTCGGGTCTGCCGAGGACGCGGACCTGAGGCGCGGCGACTCGCTCGCCCGGGAGATCTTCTCCGACGTCGCCAACAAGTGGGCGCTGCTGATCATCGAGGCGCTCGGGGAGGGCACGCTGCGCTTCAGCGAGCTGCGCGCCGAGGTCGAGGGCATCAGCCACAAGATGCTCACCCAGAACCTGCGCATGCTGGAGCGCAACGGCCTGCTCGACCGGAAGGTGCACCCCACCGTGCCCCCGCGCGTCGAGTACACCCTCACCGAGGCGGGCCAGGCCCTGCGGGCCACCGTCGACGGCATGTGCGACTGGACCCACCGCTACCTCGGCCACATCGAGGCCGCCCGCAGCCGCTTCGAGGTCTGACGGCCGCCGAGGTCACCGCCCCGTCGTCGTGATGCGTCGCACGGCTTCCCGGGTCAGGGCGCGGTCGTGGGGCTCGCGGGCCAGCGCGCGGTGCAGGACCAGGCCCTCGATGAGGGCGTCGAGCTGGCGGGCGGTGTCCGGGTCGAAGTGCCGCTCCAGGTGGTGCCGGCTGCGCCGCATCCACGCGTGGGTGAGTTCCCGGTAGGCGGGCCGGCGGGCGGCGAGCGTGTACAGCTCCTGGGCGAGGACCAGGTCCCGCCCGCTGCCCTCCGACAGGGTGTGCACGAGTTCCGTCACCGCCTCCCGGGCCTCGTCGCGGTCGGCCGCCGCGGCGAGATGGGCGTCGAAGACGGCGACGATGTGACCGGCGAACTGACCGAACGCCTCCCGCAGCACCTCCTCGATCCCGCTGAAGTGGTACGTCATCGACCCCAGCGGGACACCCGCGCGCACCGCGATCTTCCGGTGCGAGACGCCGGCGACCCCCTCCTCGGCGACGAGGTCGAGGGTCGCGGCGACGATGCGGGCGCGGCGCTGCGGGTCGATGTGTCCGGTAGCCATGGCGGAGACCTTCAGAGGGTGCGGACCTGACGGGCGGGGTTCCCGACGGCCACGACGTCGGCGGGCACGTCCTTGGTGACCACCGCGCCCGCGCCGATCACGGAGTTGTCTCCGATCGTCACGCCGGGCAGGACGATCGCGCCACCGCCGAGCCACACGTTGTCCCCGACGGTGATCGGACGGGCGGCCTCCAGCTTGTCGCGCCGCGGCCCCGGCTCCAGCGGATGGGTGGGGGTGAGCAACTGGACGTTGGGCCCGATCTGGCAGTCCTCGCCGATGGTGATCGCGGCGACGTCCAGCGCGGTCAAATTGAAGTTGACGAAGGTGCGCGCGCCGATCGTGATGTTGCTGCCGTAGTCGACGTACAGCGGTGGTCGCACGTGCACCCCCTCGCCCACGGAGCCGAGCAGTTCGGCCAGGAGCGGCAGCGCCGCGTCGGCGTCCTCGGTGTAGGCGGCCTGGAAACGGGCGGCCAGGCGCACGGCGCGCTGCTGGCGGCGGGCGATCTCCGGGTCGTCGGCGATGTAGAGGTCACCGGCCCGCATGCGCTCCAGGTGGGTCCGGGGGTCCTGTGCGAAGTGATCCGTCGGCATGCGTACGATCGTACACTCGGGCGTATGTCCGACCGGCCGAGTGCGCCACTGAGCCTCGTGAGGCGGATGGGGTGGATACAGTCCCCGTGTGGGCAGCCAGACCGACGAACCGGCGGAGCAGCACCCCGAGGACCCCGAGGCGCTGGGCACCGTCCCGGCGCAGGCGCCCCGCGCGGCCGCGGGCGGGCGGCGCCTCGCCCTCGACGTGCACGGACACCTGCGCGCCATGATCCTCAGCGGTGAGCTGACGCCGGGCTCGCCGCTGCTCCAGGCGGAGATGGCGCGCCGGCTGGGGGTCAGCCGCACGCCGATGCGCGAGGCGTTCCGGCTGCTCCAGGAGGAGGGGCTCATCGACGCCCGTCCGGACCAGCGGGCCCGGGTGCGCGCGGTCGATCCGGTGGACCTCGACGCGGTGTACGGCGCCCGCATCATGCTGGAGTCCCTCGCCGTCGGCGTCACGGCGCGCACGCTCGGCGAGCCGGACCTCGGGCGGATGTCCGGCGCCCTGGAGCGGATGCGACGGCACGTCGGCGACGACCGGCCCGAGGAGTGGTTCGCCGCGCACCGGGAGTTCCACGGCGTCGCCGCGCAGGCGGTGGGGCCGCAGTTGCGGCGGATGATCGCCTCGCTCACCGAGCACGGCGAGCGCCACGTCCGGCTGGCCCGGCTCGGCGGGCCGGGTGTGCGAGGCAGGGCCGACGAGGATCACCAGGCGCTCCTGTCCGCGCTGGGCGCGAGGAACGAGGCGGAGGCGACCCGGGTGGTCGCGCGCCACCTGGCTCGCACCGCGCTGAGCGTCCTCGCGTTCGTGGCGCCGGAGCACGAACCGACCGCCGTCCGCGCGGCGTTACGGATGGTCTGCGGCGAACAGGGCTGATCCGCGGCCGGCCGGGACACCGCTCACCTCGGTGTTCCTCGTGCGCGGCGCACCGCCACGGACGCCCGCCTTCGCACCCCGCGATGTCCAGGTACGGGAAACTCCGCTCCGGTAAGGCGCGTGCCGGTGGGCCCCGGCGCGATAGAAAGAGGCATGGCGGAGCGTGAAGAGCCCGTGAAGGGCATGGACGACGTGGACGCGGTCACCCGCGCGGTGCTGACCGCGTCGCGGTTGCTGGTGGCGGTCTCCGCCCGGTCACTGGCGCAGGTCGAGGAACGGGTGACACTCCCGCAGTTCCGCATGCTGATGGTGCTGTCCACCCGTGGCGCCACCAAGCTGGTGGCGCTCGCCGACCAGTTGCAGGTCTCCCCCTCGACGGCGATGCGGATGGTCGACCGGCTGATCGCGGCGGGGCTGGCCGACCGGCAGACCAACCCGGCCAACCGCCGTGAGACCCTCCTCCAGCTCACGGAGGAAGGCCGTCGCACCGTCGCCGTGGTCACCGCCCGGCGCCGGGCCGAGATCGCGACGATCGTCCAGCGACTGGACCCGGACCAGCGCGCGGCGCTCGTCGACGCGCTCACCGCCTTCAACGAGGCGGGCGGAGAACCCCTCGCGGCGGCCCAGGGCGACCCGGGCCCGCACCCGCTCGGCTGGGAGGACACCCCGGTCGAGCGCTACGGCGCCTGAGCTCGCCGCGCGGCCGCGGGCGTCCCCTCCTGTTCAGCCCACCTCTGCCGCGGGCGTCGGGTTCGGCGTCGGAGACGTGGTGTTCACATCGAGGTCGGGCCGCGGCTTGAGGGCCAGGATGGGGGAGCCCGGCTGGGGCGGCGGCGGGGTCAGCTGCTCCTTGGGCAGCTTCGGCGGCGCGGTCTGCTGGAACTGCACCTGCTCGTAGTTGACCATGCCGGTCCGCTCCAGCACCGTGATGTGGTCGAGGACGGTGTCGTTGGCCTGGTCGGCCAGCGCACGGACCAGCGTGTTCTTGGTGTTGGCGCGGATCTTGGCGATCGCCGGGAAGATCTGGCCGTGGGTCACGCGCATGATGTTGACGGCCGTGATGTCGAACTGGTTGCCCGTCTCCGAGTCGACCGTCGCCACGAACTGCTGCTGCTGCGGCGTGGCCTGGTTGGGCAGGGTGATGCCCAGCTCGGGGGCGATCCTGCGACAGGTGGCGTCCAGTCTCGCGTGCCCGACGATGAGGTGCTCGCCGGCCTCCTTCATCTCCGGCGTCGTGCCCCGCACCATGGCCATCTCCCCGAGCGGGTACTCCCAGAGCCCCGCCGAGCGGACCTTGACGACGAAGTCACGGTCGGCCTCCGTCAAGGGGCCGTAGGGCGTGTTCGCGATGATGCGGTCCGGAGAGCCGGCGGTGTTCTCGATCCCGAGCATGGCCGGGTACGCGAGGGCGGCGAGGGTCAGACCCATCGCGCCGAACACGAAGATGCTTCCCAACTTGCTGGGTGAGACGGGCATGGGGCCTCCTGACGCGAGTGGCTGGTACGTCAGGAGGTACGGACCGGTGGGCCCGATTCATCATTGCACTGGTCAAATTTTGCACTCTGCGGTGTGTTCTGCGTCACATGGGTGGGGGAGGAGTCCTTCTCGGTCCTACGCGTCCCGGCGGCCGTCCGTCAGGCCCGGCCGACGCTGTCCTGGTCGTCGAGCGGCTCGTGCGGCTCCCGGCCGCCGGTCCCCGTCGTCCCGTTCGCCCGCACCGGGCGGCGCAGTCGACGGGAGAGCCGCGAGGCGGCCGGCTCGGTGTAGCGGGCGGTGAGGGGTCCGAGCAGGACCAGGATCAGGACGTACGCGGTGGCCAGCGGACCGAGGGACGGCTCGATCCCGTCGGTGACGGCGAGCCCCGCGATGACGATGGAGAACTCGCCGCGGGCCACCAGCGTGCCGCCGGCCCGCCACCGGGCTCTCGGGCCGACGCCCGCCCGGTGGGCCGCCCAGTAGCCGGTGGCGATCTTCGTCAGCGCGGTGACGACGGCCAGGCCGAGGGCGGGCAGCAGCACCGGCGGGATGCTCGCGGGATCGGTGTTGAGGCCGAAGAAGACGAAGAAGACGGCGGCGAACAGATCGCGCAACGGTGCCAGCAGGCTGTACGCGCCCTCGGCGACCTCGCCCGAGAGCGCGATGCCGACCAGGAAGGCGCCCACCGCCGCGGACACCTGCACCTGCTGGGCGAGGCCGGCGATCAGCAGGGTCAACCCCAGGACGACCAGCAGCAGTTTCTCCGGGTCGTCGCTGGAGACGAAACGGGAGATGTGCCGGCCGTAGCGCACCGCGAGGACGAGGACGAGGGACGCGGCGCCGAGCGCGATGGCCAGGGTGATCCCACCGGCCGCCAGGCCGATGCCCGCCACCAGGGCGGTGAGGATCGGCAGATAGACGGCCATGGACAGGTCTTCGAGGACCAGGATGCTCAGGACGACGGGTGTCTCGCGATTGCCGATCCGGCCCAGGTCGCCGAGGATCTTGGCGATGACACCGGAGGACGAGATCCAGGTGACGCCCGCCAGGACGACGGCGGCGACCGGGCCCCAGCCGAGCAGCAGCGCCAGCGCGGCGCCCGGCAGCGCGTTCAGGACGCAGTCGACCAGGCCCGCCGGATAGTGCGCCTTGAGGTTGGTGACGAGGTCGCTGGCCGTGTACTCCAGGCCGAGCATGAGCAGCAGCAGGATGACGCCGATCTCGGCGCCCACGGCGATGAACTCCTCGCTCGCGCCCAGTGGAAGCAGCCCGCCCCTGCCGAACGCCAGCCCGGCCAGCAGATACAGCGGTATGGGAGAGAAGCGGAGCCGGCCCGCGAACCGGCCCAGCAGCCCCAGGGCGAGGATGATCGCCCCGAACTCGATCAGGAACACGGTCGAGGAGTGCACGGCGGCTCACTCCTGCCCGAGTGTCCCGGCGGCCGCCTCCACGCCCTCGCGGGTGCCGATCACGATCAGCGTGTCTCCGCCGGCCAGCCGGAACTGCGGCGTGGGGGAGGGGATCGCCTCGGCCCGGCGCAGCACGGCCACGATCGAGGCGCCGGTGGTGGTGCGCAGCCGGGTCTCGCCGAGCAGCCGTCCGTTCCAGTGCGAACTCCCCGGCAGTTCGATCCGCTCGGCGACCAGGCCCAGGCCGGCGGGGGAGAGCAGGTTCGGCGCGTGGTGTTCGGGCAGCAGGGCGTCGACGAGGGCGGTGGCCTCCTCGGCGGTGAGCCGTACGGACAGGGCGCAGTCGTCCGGGTCGTCCCTGCGGTACGTGCTGAGGGTGCGTTCCCCGTCGCGGTGCGCGACCACCGACAGGCGGCGCCGCTCGCGCGTGGTCAGGTCGTAGCGGACGCCGATCCCCGGCAGCGGCGTACTGCTCAGGCGTGAGGCGCCCATGGCGACCCCCTCTCTCGCGGGGCGTCGACGGCGGCGACCGTGGGACACGCCATGGCACCCCGGACCGGGCCTGTAGAAACCATCCTAGGCGCGCGGTCGCGACCGGGTCGGTCGCGCGACCCCCGCTCCGCCGCGACTGGTCCGCGGCTTCCGGCGCGGTTGGTCTATACCAAACGGGGTCGTCCCAGTACCCTCGCCTGTAGCCAGTCGCACACCCCACCCCCCACAGGTCGCGTGCCGGCGCGGACGGCACCCCACGACGCGTACCAGCCGTGCGTGACCTGCCGGTGCACCGCCTCCAGGAGGATCTCGGTGAGAGTTCGCACCAGAAGCACAGCGATCATCGGCACCATCTGTCTCGTCGCCTCCCTCGCCCTGACCGCGGCGTCGGCCGACGAGCCCGCCGCCCCACGGCAGGCGGCGACGGTCACTCTCAAGAACGTGGCCACGGCCCAGAATCCGATCGCCGGCGCCGCCGGACCGGGCGGCAAACTCTGGGTCGCCGAACGCGCGGGCCGGGTCAGGGTCCTGGGCGACAAGGGGCTCGGCAAGCCCGTCCTCGACATCTCCGCCGAGACCACCGTCGACGGCGAACGCGGGCTGCTGGGCATCGCGTTCGACAAGCGCTTCGCCCACTTCTACATCTCGTTCACCAACCTCGAAGGCACCAGCACCGTGGACGAGTTCGCCGTACGGAACGGCAGGATCCAGCCGCACACCCGGCGTACGGTGCTCACCCAGACGCAGCCCTATCCCAACCACAACGGCGGAGACATCAAGATCGGCCCCGACGGCTACCTCTACATCGCGCTCGGCGACGGGGGCTCCGGCGGCGACCCGCACGGCAACGGGCAGAACCTCGACACCCTGCTCGGCAAGCTCCTGCGGATCGACCCGAGGGGCGGCAAGCCGTACGCGATCCCGCCGGACAACCCGTTCGTCAACGACCCGAACGCGCGGGACGAGATCTGGGCGTACGGGCTGCGCAACCCGTGGCGTTTCTCCTTCGACTCGGGCACGGGCGACCTGTTCATCGGTGACGTCGGCCAGAACGACTGGGAGGAGATCGACCGGGCCCCGGCCGGCAGCAAGGGCGGCGAGAACTACGGCTGGGGCCAGATGGAGGGCACCCATCCCTTCCGTGGCGGCACCGAGCCCGCGAACCACGTGCCGCCGATCCACGAGTACGACCGCACCGACTTCGGCTGCTCGGTGACCGGCGGCTTCGTCTACCGGGGCAAGGCGATCCCGGCCCTCAAGGGGCAGTACGTGTACAGCGACTACTGCGACGGGACCGTCCGCTCCCTGCAGCTGAAGGACGGCAAGGTGACGGCCGTGCACGACCTCGGAGCCAACGGCGGCGAGGTCATCTCCCTGGCGCAGGGCGGCAACGGCGAACTGTACGTGCTCGCCATCGGAGGCAGCGTCTTCCGTATCGACCCGGCGTAAGGACGGCCGGCAGGCGCCGTCGGGCGGCGCGTGTCCTCCAGGGCGGGCCGGAGCACCCACGGGTCTTCGGCCCGCCCCGCCGGGAACGGCTCGTCGCCGGTCCTAGGCGTGGTCGTGCGGTTCGCCGGCGTGGGCGAGGGCGCTGGGGGTGCGGCGGCCGACGATCGCCGGGGCCTCCTGGACGAGGGTGTCGTCGGTGAGCGCCGCCACCATGAACAGCGCGAAGTCCACCCGGCGCGTGAGGTTGCCGGCCAGCACGGGGTCGCCCACGTGCCGGCTCCACACCGGCAGTCCCTGGCTCTCGCCCTCCTCCAGGCTGCTGCCGCGCACCACCGTCCACCGCGTGCCGCTGGCGAACACCCGCCGACACGCCTCCACCTGGTCGTCGATCTCGACGGCGCGGACGAGCCTGCCGAGCACGGCGGCGGTCCGGACGCCCAGGATGAACAGCCGCGAGTACCTGTCCTTGCCGTCGCGCGTGATGTGCCAGCCGCAGGAGAAGACCAGCCGCGCACCGGGCCGCGCGTGGTCGAGCACCGCCTGGGCCGTGCCCGACGCGTACTGCCGCACGCCCCAGGGCACCAGCACCGTCAGCACCCCGTCGCACCCGGCGACCGCCCGCCGGATCACCTCGGGATCGTTCGTGTGTCCCGGGACGACGGTCATCCGCCCCTCGAACGCGGCCAGTTTGGGCACGCTGGCCTCCCTGCACACGCCGACCACCTCGTAGCCGCGGTCCAGGGCGTGCCCGACCATGTACCGGCCGAGCTTGCCCGAAGCCCCGACGACACAGACCTTCCTCACGCGGTCCGCCCGCTCCACCTGATCCGTCCCCATGGTGAGCCCCCTCCACCGATCGCCGACCTTACTTAGTAAGGTACGCTAGCCATATGCTGTAAGGCAGTCAACGGGCGGGCAACAGGCAGACAGGGAGGGGCAGATGGGCGAGGGCGGCAAGGGCCGGCGCGGGGTGTCGGCGCGCACCCCGCTCAGTCGTGAGCGGGTGATCCGCGCGGCCGTCGCGGTGGCGGACGAGAAGGGCTCGGCCTCGCTCACCATGCGGGCGGTCGCCGCAGCGCTGGGTGTCGAGGCGATGTCGCTCTACCACCACGTGGCGGGCAGGGACGAGATCCTCGACGGGATGGTGGACGCCGTGTTCGGCGAGATCGACCTGCCGCCGCGCGACACGGACTGGAAGAGCGCCATGCGCCACCGCGCGCTCTCCGCCCGTGCGGCCCTGCGGCGCCACCCGTGGGCCGTCGGACTCATGGACTCCCGCTCCCGGCCGGGCCCTGCCACCCTGCGCCACCACGACGCCGTCATCGGCGCGTTGCGCGCCGCGGGATTCTCCGTCGCCATGACCGCGCACGCCGTCTCGCTGATCGACAGCTATCTCTACGGCTTCGTGCTCCAGGAACTGAGCCTGCCGTTCACGGGCGCCGCGGAACTGGACGAGGTCGCGGGCGCGATCCTGCGCGAGATGCCCGCCGACACCTACCCGCACCTGACCGAACTGGCCACCGAGCACGTCCTGGAACCGGGTTACGACTACGCCGACGAGTTCGGCTTCGGCCTCACCCTCGTCCTCGACGCCCTGCACCCCGACGGGACCGCGCGGACCTAGCGGCGGCCCGTGGGCCTGGGCGTCACCCGAGCCGCAGGACGTCGAGCGCGATGAGCGCCGTGTGCAGTTCGGTGCGTTCCTCGCCCGACGCGAGGTCGCAGTCGAGGACCCGCTCGATGGTGCGCAGCCGCTGGTAGACCGTCTCGCGGGACAGGTTGCCGCGGCGGGCGGTGGCGGTCTTGCTGCCCGCCGCCTCCAGGTAGTGGCGCAGCGTCGTCAGGAGATCCGTGCCGTGCCGGGTGTCGTGGTCGACGAGCGGGCCGAGGCGACGTTCGGCGAAGTCCTGGACCCTCGTGTCCGCACGGAGCGCGAACAGCAGATGGGGCAGACCGATGTCGGACTGTTCGTGGAACGACCTGCCGTCCGGGAGCGGCCGGCCGGGCAGCGCGGCCTCGGCCACGCGGGCCGCCGCGCGCAGGGAGCGGGCGGCGTCGGCGAGCCGGGTGACCTCCGGGCCCGCGCTCACCACCGCTTCGGGGTGCGCGGCCAGCACCACGCGGCTCAGCCGTTCGGCCGTGGACCGCCATCGCTGCGACGGTCGCGGGGCCAGCAGGATGCCGACCCGGCCGGGGGCCGTCGCGCCGACGAGGGCCGGCACGCCCAGCGTCGTGACCTCCCGGGACAGCCTGCTCTCCAGCCCGGCCTCGTCGCACCCCGCCCCTCCGTCCGCGAGGACCGCCACGTAGACGGCGCCCTCGGTGGGCAGCCCCAGTGCGGCGAAGCGGGCGCGGGCGTCCCCGGGGGAGTGGTGGCGCTGCTCGGCGAGGTCGCGCAGCGCGCCGCGGTGCGCGGTGCGCTCCCAGGGTGTGGCGTGGATCAGGCGGGCGATGGTGAGGGCCATCGCCGTGCGCTCCAGGACGGTGACGTCCTCGGGCGAGAAGGCGCTCGCCCCGCCGGCACCCGCTGTGCCCGGCGGGGGCGGCAGCATGGCGACGCGCCCCCACCGTTCGCCCTGGTACGCCACCGGCGCCACCAGCCAGCCCTCGGGTCCGCCCGTCCGGGGGTGATCGGCCGGGGGAGTCGACCGGGACCGCCGCTCCCAGCCGGTGAGCACCTCCTCCACGGTGCTGCCGGAGGGCTCGCAGATCAGGGCCTGGTGCACCAGGTTCTCCAGGACGACCGTGCGGCCACTCATCTCCGCCGCCGCCCGTACGACGTCCCCGGGCCCCGCGCCGCGCAGGGTCAACGCGGTGAACGCCTCGTGGATGCGCTGGGTCCGGCGGATCGCGTCCGCCTGGTTGCCGAGGAGGAGCGCGTGCACCACCTGCGTGACCTCGAGGAAGTTGACGTCCCTGGCCAGGGTGATGAGCGGCAGGTCCCGCGCACGGCAGGCGCCCACGAGGGCGTCGGGCGGCCGGTGGTAGCGCCGTACGAGTTCGATCACCAGGGCCGCGGCACCCACGTCGGCGAGTTCGTCGGCGTAGCGGCGGATGCCCGCCGTGTCCTCGGGCAGCGGCATGCCGGTGGTCAGGACGAGTTCGCCGCCCTTGAGGAAGGAGGCGGGGTCGGTGAGTTCGGTGATGTGCACCCAGCGCACCGGACGGTCCAGGCGCACGGCGCCGGTGACCACCTGGGGCAGGCCGGCCGCGAGCACGGGAAGCGCCAGGGCACCGGCGACCGTGAGGACGCGGCCGCTCCCCGACGTGCCGTCACCCGGTCGCCCGTCGCCCGTCACGTGCCCGTCCGGCGGTCCACTGGTGCGGCACTCCGGCTCATCCTGACTCCCTGCCCGTGCGGACACTCTGACAACCGGCACTGACCTGTGCAAGAGCCGGCCCGGTGAGCGGCGCCGGGCCCAGGAGCCCGGATCCGCCCCCGCGCGGTGGACACAACGTCCGGACTCCGGGCCCGCACCGGACAGATCAGGCATTGTCCGCGCCCGCGACCGGCCACGACGCTCGAAGGGTCGGAGCAGTCCGCAACGCATCGGCCGGGAGACGACCATGACCGCACTGTCGCCGCACCTTCGCCAGGCCACGCCCGTCACGGCGGTCCGGGGCGAGGGCGTCCACCTCTACGGCGAGGACGGCCGCCGCTATCTCGACTTCACCGCCGGAATCGGCGTCACCAGCACCGGGCACTGCCACCCCCGGGTCGTGGCGGCGGCGCGTGAGCAGGTGGGCACGCTCGTCCACGGCCAGTACACGACCGTCATGCACCGTCCGCTGCGTAACCTGGTCGACAAACTGGGCGAGGTGCTGCCCGACAGCCTGGACAGCCTGTTCTTCACCAACTCCGGCAGCGAGGCCGTCGAGGCGGCGCTGCGGCTGGCCCGCCAGGCCACCGGCCGGCCCAACATCCTGGTCTGCCACGGCGGTTTCCACGGTCGTACGGTCGCCGCCGCCGCGATGACGACCTCCGGCGTCCGCTTCCGCTCCGGCTTCTCCCCCCTGATGAGCGGTGTCGTCGTCACCCCGTTCCCGACGGCCTACCGCTACGGCTGGGACGAGGGGACGGCCACCGACTTCGCCCTGAAGGAACTCGACTACACCCTCCGGACGATCTCCTCCCCGGCCGACACGGCCGCCGTCATCGTCGAACCCGTGCTCGGCGAGGGCGGCTACGTGCCCGCGACCCGCGCCTTCCTCGAAGGACTGCGGGAACGGGCGGACCGGCACGGCTTCCTGCTGATCCTCGACGAGGTGCAGACCGGCGTGGGCCGCACCGGACGCTTCTGGGGCCACGACCACTTCGGCGTCGCACCCGACATCCTCATCACCGCCAAGGGCCTGGCCAGCGGCTTCCCGCTGTCCGGCATCGCCGCCCCCGAGGAACTGATGCACAGGGCGTGGCCCGGCTCGCAGGGCGGCACCTACGGTGCCAACGCCGTGGCCTGCGCGGCGGCCTGCGCCACCCTCGACGTCGTACGCGACGAGAAGCTCGTCGAGAACGCCGAGGCGATGGGGCTGCGACTGCGCCAGGGCCTGGAGGCGGTGGCCGGGCGGACCCCGGGCATCGGCGACGTACGGGGGCTCGGGCTGATGCTGGGCACCGAGTTCGTCACCGAGGACGGCGGCCCCGACCCCGAGACCGCCGCCCGCGTGCAGCGGGCCGCGGTCGACGAGGGGCTGCTCCTGCTGCTGTGCGGCGCCTGGAACCAGGTCGTGCGGATGATCCCGGCCCTCGTCGTCGACGGGACGGCGATCGACGAGGGCCTTCGGGCATGGGCGGCGGCGGTGGAGGCCGGAACGTCCGAAGCGGCGCGGCGATGACCACGGCGGCCGGGAAGCGGACGGCCGCCCGCCTCGCCGAGAGCGCGCCCGGCCTGCGCGTGGAGACCGGCCCGGGCGCCACCGGCCCGTACGCCTACGACGCCTCCAACTACCGTGTCCCGCCGGTGGCGGTGGCCTTCCCGCGCTCCGCCGACGACGTCCGCGCGGTGCTGGGGGCCTGCCGGGCCGACGGCGTCCCGGTCACCGCGCGGGGCGGCGGCACCAGCATGGCGGGCAACGCCGTGGGGCCGGGGATGGTCCTGGACTTCTCCCGGCACATGAACCGGATCCTGCACATCGACCCGGTGGCACGCACCGCGCGCGTCGAGGCCGGAGCGATGCTCGACGACCTGCGGGACGCGGCCCGCGAGCACGGACTCACCTTCGGCCCGGACCCGTCCTCGCACAGCCGCTGCACGCTCGGCGGCATGATCGGCAACGACGCGTGCGGCAACCGCTCGGTACGGCACGGCCGGACCAGCGACCATGTCGAGACCCTGGAGATCGTCACCGCCGACGGGCTGCGCGCCGTGGCCGACCACACCGGGCTGCACGCGACGGACCCGTCGGACGCCGACCGGGTGGCCCGGCTGGAGGCCGACGTCCGCCGCCTGGTCGAGCGCGACCTCTCCGCGATCCGCACCGAACTGGGCCGCATCCCCCGCCTGGACACCGGCGACGGGTCGCCCGTCGTCGTGGCCGAGCCCAGCTGTGCCGCCACCCTGAGGAGCGACGTCCCCGAACTCCTCGGCACCGACGCATCCCGGCGCGTCGCGGCCCGCGTCCACACCCTCACCGCGGCCCTGACCGACCTGGCCGCCCCCGACTGGTCCCCGCCGCCCCTGCCGGACAGGGTGGTCCTGCAGACGCACTGCCACGAGTACGCGACCTTCCCCGGACGGCGCCCCGCGGACCTGCTGCGGCGGCTCGGCGCCGGGCAGGTCGACGAGGCCGAGGGCTGCTGCGGGCTCGCGGGGAACTTCGGCTTCGAGGAACGGCACTACGACACCTCGATGGCCGTCGCCGGCCTGGCGCTCACGCCCCACCTGCGCGAACTCCCGGCCGGCGGGAGCGCCGTGGTCGTCGCCGACGGATTCAGCTGCGCCACCCAGATCGGCCACCTCGCCGGTGACCGAGGGGTCCACGCCGTCCATCTCGCCCAACTGCTCGACCCCGCCGACCGATCAGGAGAGCCCTCATGACCTGGGACGTACGCAATCAGCTGTTCATCGGCGGCACCTGGGTGGACGCCGCCGACGGCGCCACCATGCCCGTCGAGGACCCCGCCACCGGCGAGACCGTCGCCCATGTCGCCGACGCGGGGCCCAAGGACGCACGGCTGGCCGAGGACGCGGCGGTACGGGCACAGCGGGAGTGGGCGCGCACGGCACCGCGGCGCCGCAGCGAGATCCTGCGCCGCGCCTACGAGATCGTCCTCGGCCGCACCGACGAGCTCGCCCGGCTGATGACCTCCGAGATGGGCAAGCCGCTGGCGGAGGCCAGAGGCGAGGTGGCGTACGCGGCGGAGTTCTTCCGCTGGTTCTCGGAGGAGGCCGTCCGCATCGACGGCGGCCACGGGATCCTCCCCGACGGCCGCAACCGCATGCTGCTCTCCCGCCGCCCGGTCGGCCCCTGCCTGCTGATCACCCCGTGGAACTTCCCCCTGGCCATGGGCACCCGCAAGATCGGTCCCGCGCTCGCGGCCGGCTGCACGGCGGTGCTCAAACCGGCGCCGCAGACGCCGCTCTCCAGCCTTGCCGTCGCCGCGATCCTGAAGGAGGCCGGGCTGCCCGACGGCGTGCTGAACGTCGTGACCACCTCCCGGGCCGGCGAGGTGTGCGAGCCCCTGCTGCGCGGCGGCCGGGTGCGCAAACTGTCCTTCACCGGCTCCACCCAGGTCGGGCGGCTGCTGCTCGCCCAGTGCGCCGACACCGTCGTCCGCGCCTCGTTGGAGCTCGGCGGGAACGCGCCGTTCGTCGTCTTCGAGGACGCGGACCTGGACGCGGCCGTGGAGGGCGCGACGGTCGCCAAGATGCGCAACATGGGGGAGGCCTGCACGGCCGCCAACCGCTTCTTCGTCCACCGGTCGGTGGCCGAGGAGTTCGGGCAGCGGCTCGCCGCACGGATGGGGGCGCTCGTCGTGGGCCCCGGCACCCAGGAAGGTGTGGACGTCGGCCCGCTCATCGACGCCGCCGGCCGGGCCAAGGTGGAGGGGCTGGTCGCCGACGCGGTGGAGCGCGGCGCCCGGGTGCTCGTCGGTGGCCGTACGCCGCAGGGGCCGGGCTGCTTCTACCCGCCGACCGTGCTCATGGACGTCTCCCCGGACAGCCGTCTGATGGCCACGGAGATCTTCGGTCCGGTCGCTGCGGTCCTCACCTTCGACGACGAGGAGGAGGTCGTCCGGCGCGCCAACGACACGCCCTGGGGACTGGTCGGTTACGTCTACACGGCGGGCCTCGACCGTGCCCTGCGCGTCAGCGAGAGCATGGAGGTAGGCATGGTGGGTCTCAACACCGGCCTCGTCTCAGACCCGGCGGCGCCCTTCGGCGGGGTCAAGCAGTCCGGGCTGGGCCGCGAGGGCGGCCGGGTCGGGATCGACGAGTTCCTCGAGTACCAGTACCTCGCGATGCCCCTGACGCCGTGAGACCGGTCCGGGCGGCGCCGTCGGCCCCGCGGGGTCACCGGCCGGAGGACGGAGGACGGGACTCCTGACCTGCGGGTGTGACGACCTCACCCCGGACGACCCGGGGCGCGGCCTGGTCGCCCGCCGGGTCCGGCCCCTCCTTCGCCGCCCTCGCCTCCGCCTTCAGGATGCGCGCCGACCTGCCTGCCGAGCGGGTCAGTTCGGGAAGCTTCTTGGCAGCGAGGACGGCTATGACGACGATGAGTACGACGGCGAGTTCACTCAGTCCGAACATACCTGGAATCTACAGCACTGTAGAAGGCTGGTGGGCGGGGAAGAGGGCCCGGGTGTCCGTACGATGGACCGCCCGTGAAGTGCGCGGCAGCGGAAGGGAGACAGGGCGTGACGGATCACCGGGGCCCCCGGCGACGGGGGCAGGGCGAGCTGGAGGTGCAGGTCCTGGCCGCCCTGCGGGAGGCCGACGGGCCCGCGACCGCCGGCTGGGTGCGGCAGCGGCTCGGCGGTGACCTCGCCTACACCACGGTGATCACCATCCTGACCCGGCTGCTGGCCAAGGGCGCGGTGACCCGCGAGCGGATCGGGCGGTCGTTCGCCTGGACGCCGGCCTCGGACGAGGCGGGCCTCGCGGCCCGGAAGATGCGCAAGGTGCTGGACGCCGAGCAGGACCGCGAGGCGGTGCTCGCGAGCTTCGTCACCGCCCTCGCGCCGGAGGACGAGCGGCTGCTCCGGGACCTGCTGGAGCGGGCCAAGGACGAAGGGGAAGACTGAGGCCGCATGGGGGTGTTCGTCTTCCTGCCGCTGGTGCTGCCGCTCACCGCGTGGCCGATCGCGCGGCTCGCCGAGCACCACCTCCACCCGCGTCTCGCGACCCGGCTGCTGACGGTGATGGCCGGCGTCATGGCCGCGTGCAGCACGCTGTGCCTGGGACTGCTGATGGTGGTCGGCACCGCCCAACTCCCCGGCAACCCGCTGCCGGACGGCTGGTCCGACCGCGAGGTCCGCGCGGCCGTCCCCTACGACGAGGTGGCGGGCAAGGCGGCGATCCCCGCCCTGCTGGCCGTCGCCGTGGCGTGCGCCGGCACGCTGGGACGGCACCGGTGGAGGCGCCGCCGCGCGCACCGCGCCCTGTCCGGCCTGCCCGTCACCCAGGTCGCGGTCCTGCCCGACGACCTGCCCTACGCCCACGCCCTGCCCGGCGGCGCCCGCGACCGGATCGTGGTCAGCACGGCACTGCTGCGGGCGCTCCGCCCCGCCGAGCGGCGTGCCCTGTTCGCCCACGAGCGTGCCCACCTGGCCGCACGTCATCACCGGTTCCTGCTCGTCGCCGGGCTTGCGGCGCGCGCCAACCCGTTCCTGCGCCCGCTGCGCACGGCGGTGTCGTACACGACGGAGCGGTGGGCGGACGAGGAGGCGGCCCACGCGGTCGGTGACCGCCGGACCGTGGCGCGCGCGATCGGCAGGGCGGCCCTGGTCCCGCCGGGTACGCCGCTGCCCGGTGTCGCGGGGTTCGCCGCGTCCGGACCGGTGCCGCGCCGGGTCGCGGCGCTGCTGGGGCCCGCGCCGGCGACACGCACCTGGCCCTCCGCGTTCACCGCCGTGGGGGTGGCCGCGTGGACGGCCGCCGCCGGGACGGCCGCCTCCGCGATGTCGTCCGCGAACTCCGCCGTGACGCTGGCCTTCATCCTGCACGCGGCGACGCCCCTGTGAACGCCGCCGCGGCAGACCGGGGGCGACCCGGACGCGGTCACGCCTCCTCGTCGTCACCCTCGAAGAAGTCGCCCACCTCGTCGACGAGTTCGGCGGCGACCATGCCGCCGACCACGCCCACCGCGAGCCCGGCCGCGCCGGCCGTCACGGCCGTGCCCATGCCGGGGCCGGGGTGGTGGTGCCCTTCGTACCCGTGCGGCGCGTGCGAGCCGGGTGCCGCACGGCGTGCGAGCAACTGCCCGATCCACCCCTCCACTTCGGCGTTCCAGTCCCGTGCGTCCTGGTGCCCGACGGTGAAGCGGCTCAGGGCGTCGTGGCCCTGGGAGAAGAGGCCGCCGCGCTTGTCGGCCTCCAGGACCACCTCCACGCCCGCGGACGAGGCCAGGAAGGTCAGCTCGATCTCGTTGACCCGGTCGGCGAGGCGCGGGGCGGGGGCGAGCTCGATCTCCTGGTAGAAGGGCAGCTGCTGCCCGGTGCCGCCGATCCGCCCGTACTCCAGGTCGGCCGAGCGGAAACCGAACCCGAGCTGCCCGAGGGCCTCCAGGATCGCCTCCTGCGCCGGGAGCGGCCCGACGGTCAGCCGGTCCAGGTCGCCTTTGTCCTTCGCGCCGCTCACCGCCAGCTCCGTCCGCACCCCGAGGACCACGCCCAGCGGCTGTCCGTACAGCTCGGTCACCGGCGTCTCCCACGGCAGCGTGACCGTGAACGGCACGTCGCGCCGCTCGCCCGCCGCGAGCCGGAAGGCCCCTGCGACGGTGAACCGGTCGAAGACGACGACGCCCTCGCTCTCGCCGCCCTCGTGCTCGGCCTCCACCCGGGCCACCAGCTCCAGGGTGATGTGGTCGATGTCGAAGTCGGCGTCACCGCCCTGGAGGCGGACCTCCCCCGAGAGGCCGCCGCCCGGCCGGACCGGACCGGGGTCGAGGACCGTGTCCACCGTGGGCCCGCCCACGCCGAGCGAACCGAGCAGCCGTTTGAACACCATCGCGGCGTCCACTCCTTCACGTGCGTCCGTGACGGAACAACCGGGAGGGCCCGGCCGTTCTCTACAAGCGAGTAGAAGCATAGGGTGGCCCGAAGCGCCGCCGGCGGTGTCGCGACCTTCGGCGCGGAAAAGTCCGAAAAACGCCGCACCATCGCTGCGCCGACGACTTGACCACCATGCTTTGCTCGTCCTTTACCATGGGGCCAGGGTGTCGGCAGTCGACGCCCGCCCGGACCGACAGACCGAAAAGGAGCCAGGGACCCGCAATGGGTGAGCCTCCCAGTACCAGCCGTGCCACGCCCCACCCACACCACGACTGTGAGGGACCGGGGGTGGCACGGTGACCGAGGTCCTGCTGCTCCTGCTGGCCCTCCTCCTCACACTGGCCTGCGCGGTGTTCGTCGCCGCCGAGTTCTCCCTGACCACCGTCGAGCGCGGTGAGCTGGAGCGGGCCGCCGGCGCCGGTGAGCGCGGCGCCGAGGGTGCGCTGAAGGCCGTACGCCGCCTGACGGTCCAGCTGTCCGGAGCCCAGCTCGGCATCACGGTCACCTCCCTGGTGATCGGCATGCTCGCCGAGCCGTCGCTCGCGACGCTGCTGCGCGGGCCGCTGGAGGCCATCGGCCTCGGCGGCGCCGCGTCGCCCGTCGCGACCGTGCTGGGCGTGGTCGTGTCCACCGTGGTGCTGATGGTGATCGGTGAGCTCGTGCCCAAGAACTGGGCGATCTCCCGCCCGCTCGCCGTCGCCAAGGTGGTGGCCGGTCCGCAGCGCGGCTTCACGGCCGCCTTCGGCCCGTTCATCCGCCACCTGAACAACACGGCGAACCGTTTCGTCCGACGGGTCGGCCTGGAGCCCGCCGAGGAGCTGGCCTCCGCCCGCAGCCCCGAGGAGCTGGTCGCGCTCGCCCAGCACTCGGCCGCCGAGGGCGCCCTGGAGGCCGACTCCGCCGAACTCTTCGTACGGACCCTGCACCTGGCCGAGCTGACCGCGGAGAACGTCATGACCCCGCGGGTGGACGTCAAGGCGCTGGAAGCACGGGCCACGGCCCAGGACGCCGCGAACCTCACCCACGCCACCGGACTGTCCCGCTTCCCGGTCTACCGGGGCGGCCTGGACGACGTCATCGGCAGCGTCCACATCCGTGACGTGCTGGCGCTGCCGCCGGAGAAGCGGGCGGTCACACCGGTCACCGACCTGGCCACCGAGCCCCTGCTGGTGCCCGACAGCCTCCCCGCCGACCGGCTCCTGGAGCGGCTGCGCGCGACGCGCACCATGGCCGTGGTGATCGACGAGTACGGCGGCACGGCGGGTGTCGCGACGATGGAGGACATCGTCGAGGAGGTCGTCGGCGAGGTCCGCGACGAGCACGACCCCGTCGAGGTGCCCGACCTGCTGCCCACCCCGCGGACCGTGGACGGCCGCGCGGCCTGGGAGGCGGACGGCTCCGTGCGTCTCGACCAGCTGGCCGGGATAGGACTGACGGCCCCCGAGGGACCGTACGAGACCGTGGCCGGCCTGGTCGCCACGCGCCTCGCGCGCATCCCCGCCAAGGGCGACGTACTGGACCTGGACGACGGCTGGCACCTGGACGTCCTCGACGTCGAGCACCACCGCGCCGATCGCGTCCGCATCCTCGGTCCCGCCCGGGTCGAGGTCCGGACGGCGGCGTCGGAGGAAGCGAGCGGGGAGGTCTCCCGATGACCGTGCTGCAACTCGCCATCGGCGCTCTCACCCTGCTGACCAACGCGTTCTTCGTCGGCGCGGAGTTCGCGCTGATCTCCGTGCGGCGCAGCCAGGTCGAGCCGCACGCGAAGGCCGGGAACACCCGGGCCCGGATGACGATGTGGGCCCTGGAGCACCTCTCCGCCATGATGGCCACCGCCCAGCTCGGCATCACCGTCTCCTCGCTGGTGCTGGGCGCGGTCGCCGAACCGGCCATCGCGCATCTGATGGAGCCGGCCTTCGAGGCCGCCCACGTCCCGCACGGCCTGGTGCACCCGATCGCGTTCGTGATCGCGCTCGGCGTGGCGACCTATCTGCACATGCTGATCGGCGAGATGGTCCCGAAGAACATCGCCCTGGCGGCGCCGGTGCCCACCGCCCTGCTGCTCGGCCCGCCGCTCGTCGCCCTCACCCGCGCCCTGCGCCCGGTGGTGTTCGGCATCAACGCCTTCGCCAACGCCCTGCTGAAACTGCTGCGGGTCGAACCGAAGGACGAGGTCGAGGCGGTCTTCACCGACGACCAGCTGGCCCGCATGGTCGTCGACTCCAGCGAGGCCGGACTGCTCTCCCCGGCGGACGGCGAGCGGCTGCGCGACGCTCTGGAGCTGGGCACCCGCCCGGTGGGCGAGATCCTCGTCCCGGTGCCCCGGATGCGCACGGTCGGCCACACGGTCACGCCGGACGGGCTGGAGCGGGTCGCGGCTCAGGCGGGCTTCTCCCGCTTCCCCGTCACCGGGCCGCACGGCAGCGTGCTGGGCTATCTGCACATCAAGGACACCCTCGGTGTCACCGACCGTGACCGCCCGTTCCCGCGCGAGGCGCTGCACCCGGTCACCCGGGTGCGCATCGACACGCCGCTGGACGACACCCTCACCGCCCTGCGCGCCGACGGCAGCCACCTGGCCGCCGTGACCGGCGAGAAGGGCGCGGTCCTCGGCTTCGTGACGATGGAGGACGTGCTGTCCGAACTGGTCGGCCCGGCGCCGGCCAGGGCCTGACGCGACCGGGCGGCCGTCCACGACGGCCGCCCGGCACGGCGACGACTGCCCCGACGGCTCAGCAGCCGCCGCAGTTGTAGTAGGTGACGTCCCAGTGGTTGCCCTCGTCGGCGTAGACGTTGCCGGAGCCGGACCGCCACTGGAGGGCGCCGTCACCCCGCGGGCCGATGTAGGTGAAGGTGTTCTTGATGTAGTTGCCGACGCACGTGTACTTGCTGTAGTCGAGCTTGTAGCCGTTCCAGTGCGAGTACGTCCCCGAGGCGTGCCCGGTCTCCGTACCGCCGGTGATGTTCAGCGCGCAGCCGCTCGCCTGCTTGAGCGTCTGCGCGCCCTGGGCGCTGGCGAGGTTGAGCTGCGCGAAGGACGTACAGGTCGGGTTGTTGCGGTCGGAGCAGCCTCCGGAGGACGACCAGGTGATGCCGGACTGCCGGAACATCGAGGTCGCGGTGGCGTGACTGATCTTGGTCGCGGCGTGCGCCGGACCCGCGGTGCCGACGACCGCGACGCCGGGGGCGGCGACGAGTGCCAGCGCCGTCAGCACGGATCGGACCTTGAGAGCCTTCATGGGCGGGACGGACTGCATGGGGGAACCTTCCTGCGCGGGGCCATGGATCCGGGTGGGGGGTGGCTGTGCAGGTGGAGCAGACCGCATCGTGCCCGAGGTCTACGCGCGTGCACCAGAGGGCAAAGCGGTACGAACCGTAGGGCTCTGGCGGCGCTTCGGTCACTCGGGCCAGTCGGAGTTCTTGATGACGTCCACGAAGTCGCCGCGGACGAAACCGGGGGAGAAGTGTGCGAGAACGTCCGCCTTGACGTTGCCGAAGGTTGTCTCCGGGCGGTCCTCGATGCCCTCGGTGAAGGCGGCGAGGATCCGGTTCTTGAAGTCCGGTCGGGGATGGGCCGCGACGATCGCCGCGCGCTGCTCCTCGGACACGGTGTGGTAGCCGATGCCGAGGACGTCCAGCTCCACGCCACGGGTGACGAGGGCGACCTCGGGCGCCATGCGCAGGGGGATCTCCGGTGTGGTGTGCAGCGCGACGGCCGCCCAGACCCGGTCGGCGCCCTCGCCGGTGACGCCGTGGGCGTGCAGGAAGCGCCGGGCCTCGTCGGCGCCGTCGATCTCGAAACGCTGGTCGGTGCGGCGGTAGCGCCGGGTCAGGCCCAGGTCGTGGAACATCGCCCCCACGTAGAGCAGCTCCGGGTCGAACGGCAGCCGCTGCCGCAGGCCGCGCAGCGCCCCGAACAGGAACACCCGCCGGGAGTGGTCGAACAGCAGCGGCGGGGCGACGTCCCGCACCAGCTCCGTCGCCTCCCGCGCCAGCGTGCTGTCCGGGATCTCCACGCCCGCGATCGATTCGCTCATGGTGGTCGGCCTCTCTCCGGTCGTTCTTCGCCCCTCGGCGACTCCTTCAGCGTCGTCCGGTGGCCTACCCTGGTGCCATGTCCTTGCTGCCATGGAACCCACAGATCCAGACATGACGCGCGTCGCCTTCCTCGTGTTCGAAGGGGTCACCCTGCTCGACGTCAGCGGTCCGCTGGAGGTGCTCCACCAGGCGCGACGGCTGGGCTGTGCCTACACACCGCTTCTCGTCTCCCCGCGCGGCGGTGACGTCCCGACCGCCTCGGGCCTGGCCCTGGCGGGGACCTCGACGGCGGCCGACGCAGGGCCCGTCGACACGCTCGTGGTCGCCGGAGCCGACCGGCTCGCGGACGAGTCGGCGGGGCACGAGCTGCTGGCGGCGGCGGCGACCCTGGCCGAGCGGGCGTCGCGGGTCGCCTCGGTCTGCAGCGGCGCCTTCGTCCTCGCCGAACTGGGCCTGCTCGACGGGCGCCGGGCGACCACGCACTGGCGGCACGCCCGGACACTGGCCCGCCGCTACCCTCGCGTGCGGGTCGAGCCGGACGCCCTCCACGTCCGCGACGGCCGGTACGTCACCTCCGCCGGCATCAGCGCGGGCATCGACCTGGCCCTCGCGCTGGTCGAGGAGGACCACGGGGCGGACGCGGCCCGGCAGGCCGCGCGCGAACTGGTCGTCTTCATGCAGCGTCCCGGCGGCCAGTCGCAGTTCTCCACGGCACTGTCGACCCCGCCGGCCCGCAGTGGTCCGCTGCGCACGCTGACCGCGTCCGTGCTCGCCGATCCGGCCGGGGACCACAGCCTGCCCGCGATGGCGGCGGCCGCCGCCCTCAGCACCCGTCATCTGACCAGGCTCTTCCGGACCGAACTGAACACCACCCCCGCCCGCTGGGTCGAGCGGGTACGGCTCGACCGCGCGCAGCAACTCCTCCTCGACGGGCACGGCGTCACGGTCGCCGCGCACCGCAGCGGCCTCGGCAGCGACGAGACCCTGCGCCGCGCCTTCGCCCGGCACCTCGGCACGACGCCGACCGACTACCGCAGACGCTTCGCCACGACCCGACCTCAGGACTGACCCGCGCCGCCGGGCCTTCGGCGACGGAGACGGGCGTTCAGGCGGGCGGCCCGGCGCAGGAGGTGGTCGCGTTCGGCGAGGTTCGGTGCCTCATGGGCCGCCTCGGCGTACAGGCGCGCCGCCGTCGTCAGGTCACCGTCGCCGCCAGGAACGGGCGCAGCTCCAGCCACTCGTGGATCGGCCGCCCCCGGCCCCGGGGGGCGGCCGACAGCTCCCCGGCCAGCTCGACGGCGCGCTCGTAGGTGTCGACGTCGATCACCATCCAGCCCGCGATCAAGTCCTTCGTCTCGGCGAACGGGCCGTCGGTCACCCGTGGACGCCCCTCACCGTCGTACCGGACGAACGTCCCCTCGGGCGCGAGCGCCTGGCCGTCGACGAACTCGCCGGACTTCTCGAGCCGGGTCGCGAAGTCCGCCATGTACTGCACGTGCGCCGTGATCTCCTCGGGCGTCCACTGCTCCATGGGCACGTCGTTGACCGCGGCCGGAGCGCCCCGGTAGTGCTTGAGCAGCAGGTACTTGGCCATGGTGGTTCCCCTCGCCGGCGATGCGGCCCATTTTGGCCGCGTTCACCCCGGGGACGGAGCCGGTCGCGAGTTCTCGACATCACTGCTGAAGACATTCTCCGGATCAGGCGACTTTCCCTGTGTCAGGAGAAGTACGACTCCAGCGTGCCGCGGCGCCGCACGTCGAGCGTCGCGCAGTGGAACGAGCCGCCGAACGGCGCGTAGTGCAGCAGGTCGCACGGAATCGGCTCGAAGCCCCACCGCTCCAGCGCCCGCAGCATGTCCGTGTGATGCCGCTCCGCGATCACCCGCTTCTCGTCGACCATGAGCACGTTCATGCTCAGCCACGCGCCGCACATCGACGTGATCCTCAGCAGGCGCTCGTCGATCGGCTGCGGCTCGGGGGCGATCAGGATGTCCCAGGAGCGCAGCACGTCGGGCAGCCGGTCCACGTCGATGTACTCGGGGTTGACCAGTGCCTTGCCGGGCGCGAGCAGCACGAACGTGGTGTCGATGTGCATGGGCGTGCGGCAGCGGCTCTCGATCTCGTGGATGCGGTAGCGGGGCCCGAGATGGCGGCGCAGCCAGTCGATGCCCATCCCGTTGGTGACGTTGCTCCGGGTGACGAACAGGTCCCGTCCCGCCCGCACGAAATCCGCCGCGTCGAACACCGGCTCGAACTCGGTGAGGATGTAGCGCATCGGCTCGCCGGGCTCCGGGATGCGGAAGCCGGGCTCGAACAGTTCGTCGGTCAACTGGGGCTTGGGTGCCGCCGTCCAGCGCGCGCCGCGCCGGAAGTAGTCCTTGAGGAGCGCGCGGTAGGAGTGGGTCTCGAAGTACCGGCAGGGCCATGCCATGGGCGTCTCGATGATCTCGTCGCCGATCACCAGCATGCTGTCGCGCGGACAGGTGTTGCAGAAGCCGCGCGAGGACCAGTCGGGAGTGCCGTAGCGCCGCCGGTGGTCGACGGCGTCCGGACGTCGGACGGTGACGTCGAGCGACTCCAGGAGGGCGATGAACTGATCGAGCTCCTGCTGTGCCCGCTCGATGAGCGCGTCGGGATAGCGGAAACCGGCGGCGAGCCGCTGGAAACGCGCCGCCCAGGGCGGAATGTTGCAGGTCACGACCGGGTGTCCGGAAGGGATCGTCGCGCCGTCCAGGCGCCCGACGACGATCTCCTCCAGCGGATCCCACTCGTTGTGCGAATTGACCGGCCCGGCGAGGGGCTCCTCCGCAGCGATGTCGGTCCTCTGTGCCACCGCCATGCTCAACCGCTTTCGGTCGCGGAATGGTAGTAACTCAATATATCCAATCCGTCACCGAAGGTGAACAGAGGGGCCTCTCAGCCGATCACGGCGGTGGCCTCGACCTCGACCAGATGCTCGGGTACGTCCAGTGCCGCGACGCCGATCAATGTGCCCGGCGGGACCGGCGTGCTCCCGAGCCGCGCGGCCGCCCGGGCCAGGCCCTCCAGGAACAGGGGCATCTTGTCGGGCGTCCAGTCGACGACGTACACGGTCAGCTTCGCCACGTCGTCGAAGGAGGCACCGGCCCCGGCCAGGGCGATGCCGACGTTGAGATAACACCGCTCGACCTGCGCGGCGAGGTCCCCCTCGCCGACGGTGTTCCCGTCGGCGTCCCAGGAGACCTGCCCGGCGACGAAGACGAGCTTCGAGCCGGTCGCGACGGACACCTGCCGGTAGGCGTCGATCTTCGGCAGTCCGTCGGGGTTCATCAGGGTGATGGGCATGCTGCGGCCTCCTCGTCCTCGGAGCGCTGTGCTCTCCGGTGGTTACCCGGAAACCGTAGGAGAGCGTGCGCTGACATGGAAGAACGCACTTTTCGGTGACGGGGGAACCTTTCGGTGACCCAGGACCAGTGAGGACCGTGCGCCGGATCCGGCTGGTGGGGCGCCAGGGCGGGTACCTGGAAGAAAGGAGACGAGTCGACGCATCGATGCGCAAGGCCGGCGGGCCGGGGAAGAAGTTGATGTCGATGATTTCCGACATGGTTCTGGTGCCCACCGACAGCGCGATGCTCCCGGGCGACCTCGTCGTCCCGGCGGCCGCGCACGCGGTGGTGTTGTTCGCGCACGGCAGCGGCAGCTCCCGGCACAGCCCGCGCAACCGCATGGTCGCCGCCGAGCTGCGCGCCGCCGGGATGGGCACCCTGCTCATGGATCTGCTCAGCGAACGGGAGGAGCGGCACGACGCGTTGACGGGCGAGCACCGCTTCGACATCCCGTTCCTGGGCCGCAGGCTGGTCGCCACCATCGACTGGCTGGACACACAGCATGACGCCCGGGGACTTCCGGTCGTCGTCTTCGGCGCCAGCACCGGTGCCGCCGCCGCCCTGGTCGCGGCCGCCGAACGCCCGGACCGGGTGCTCACCGTGGTGTCGCGCGGCGGACGGCCCGACCTGGCGGGCGAGGCGCTGACCGCCGTACGGGCGCCGGTGCTGCTGATCGTCGGAGGTGAGGACCCGGAGGTGCTGCGCCTCAACCGGGAGGCGGCCGGCCGCCTCGCCGCCCCCCACGCCCTGCATGTGGTGCCCGGCGCGGGCCACCTGTTCGCGGAACCCGGGGCCCTGGAGGACGTCGCCGGCACCGCCCGGCACTGGTGCGACGAGCATCTGCGCGCGGGACGGAAACAGCCGCGGGGCGAGTGAGGACGCGCCCCGCACACTCCCGGGGCAGTGCTGTGCCGACCGTCAAGGCAGTGGTGTGCCGCCCGTGACGTTGAGGATCTCCGCGGTGACGAAACTCGCCTCCTGGGAGGCCAGATAGACATACGCCGGAGCCAGCTCGGCCGGCTGGGCCGGGCGTCCCAGCGGGCTCTGCTTGCCGAACTCCACCGTGTCGGGCAGCGTCGCGGGGATCAGCGGCGTCCACACCGGGCCCGGTGCCACCGCGTTGACCCGGATCCCTCGCTCCACCAGCATCTGGGCCAGGCCCTGCGTGAAGGTCACGATCGCGCCCTTGGTCATCGCATAGTCCAGCAGGTGCGGGCTGGGCTTGTACGCCTGGACCGAAGTGGAGTTGATGACGCTGCCGCCCTCCGGAATGTGCGGCACGGCGAACTTCGTCAGCCAGAACATGCCGTACAGGTTGGTGCGCAGGACCCGGTCGAACTGCTCGGTCGTGATCGCCTCGATGCCGTCCGGCTGCGACATCTGGTAGGCCGCGTTGTTCACCAGCACGTCGATCCGGCCGAACTCGGCGACGGCCCGCTCGATGAGCGAGC
Organism: Streptomyces sp. NPDC107562; assembly: GCF_055657325.1. Classification (NCBI taxonomy): domain Bacteria; kingdom Bacillati; phylum Actinomycetota; class Actinomycetes; order Kitasatosporales; family Streptomycetaceae; genus Streptomyces; species Streptomyces sp. NPDC107562. The sequence continues at coordinate 365,484 of NZ_JBVKBE010000001.1, forward strand.
GGCAGTTCTCCTCCTCACGGATGTCGCAGGCGACGGCGATCGCCTTGCGGCCGGCGTCCTCGACCAGCCGGGCCGTCTCCCGCGCCTCGTTCTCCTCCTCCGGCAGGTGGGTGAACAGCACGTCCGCGCCCTCGCGGGCGAAGGCGAGCGCCACCGCCGGCCGATACCGGAGTCCCCGCCCGTGATGACGGCCCTGCGGTCCGAGAGGCGGCCGGTGCCGCGGTAGGAGTCCTCACCGTGGTCCGGGGGCGGGTCCATCGGGCCGGTCCAGCCCGGGTGGGGTTGATCCTGGGCCGGGAAGTCCGGCGTGGGGTGCTGCGTCACCGGGTTCCGGCGGGCGTGCTGCGGATCGGTCACGTCGGCCTCCTGTCTCTTCGGCGGGTCGGACGTGCGCACGAGTGCCACCCGCCCCCGCACGGCAAACCCGATCCGGCCGACCGGTCGGTCGGCCGTCGGTGCCCGCGGTGACCTCGACGGCGTCCGGCGCGGCCGCCCCTGACGTCGTGCCGTCAGGTCGGCAGCGTCGCCAGCCAGTCGATCAGCAGGGCGTTGACCTCCTGCGGACGTTCCTGCTGGATCCAGTGGCCGCAGCCCTCAAGGACGTGTGAGGCGACCAGGCCGGGCAGCGTCGTCGGACTGGCCTCGATCGCGTCGGCGAGCCAGGTGGTGGAGGCGTCCTGGGCGCCGCCCACGAACAGCGAGGGCTGTGTGAGCGGGGCGCCGTCGTACTCGGCGAGATCCTCCCAGTCACGGTCCATGCTGCGGTAGCGGGCCAGCGCCCCCGTCATGCCGGTCCGCTCGAACTCCTCGGCGTAGAAGTCCAGATCGCGCTCCGTCAGCCAGGACGGCAGCCGGCCCGCCGGGAACCGGTCGCGCAGGCGGCCGCCGCGGCTGAGGAAGTGCGGGTCCGGCGCGCCGGGCGCGGGCATGGTCTCGGCGGACAGGGCGGCGTAGATGCCCGCGAGCCAGCCGCGCACATCCGGTTCGATCTCCGCCTCCGCGCGGCCGGGCTGCTGGAAGTAGGAGACGTAGAACTCCTCCTCCGGGCCGCCGAGCCGGGCGAAGACCTCGCTGGGCCGGGGACCGCCGCGCGGGGTGTAGGGCACGCTGAGCAGTCCGACCGCGCGGAAGACCTCGGGGCGCAGCAACGCCGAGTTCGCGGCGATGGCGGAGCCCCAGTCGTGCCCGACGACCACCGCGGTCCGCTCGCCCAGGGCCCGCACGACCGCGGCGTTGTCCTCCACCAGGTGGCGCATCCCGTAGGCGTCCACCGCGTCGGGCCGTGAGGAGCGCCCGTAGCCGCGGACGTCCACGGCGACCGCGCGGTAGCCGGCCGCGGCCAGGGCGGGCAACTGGTGTCGCCATGAGTACCACGACTCCGGGAAGCCGTGTACGAGCAGGACCAGCGGACCGCTGCCCTGCTCCACGAGATGGATCCGGCCGGCGGGGGAGGGCAGCAGGCGATGGGTGGGACCGGTGGCGTTCGTCTCGGACATGGATCCTCCCGGGGGAGCCGATGGGACGGCCGGTGTCGCTGCTGCGCGCTCCGGCCGAAGGGGTCGCACAGTGATCCTTCTGGCGCGGTCCCGCCGGGCGCGAGCCCGGTTGCCGTTTCGGCAACAACGTGCACGTCGGAACTTCGAGGAAAGGTGGCTACATGGCAGTGCAGCACCCTGCCGACCGTGGCGGTGGCAAGCGTGGACGGTTCGAACGATTCGCCGAGGCGGCCTCGTTGTTCACCAGTTCGCCGTCCTTCTTCGTCCTGTGCCTGGCGGTCGTCGCAGGAATGGTCGTCACCCATCTGTCGAGCGTCGCGCTGGAGTGGAAGGTCTTCGCCGGCGAGTGCATGACGGCGGTGACCCTGCTGCTGCTCGCGCTGCTGAAGAACTCCGAGCAACGCGCGGAGCGAGCGATCCAGCGCAAGCTGGACGCCCTCGCCACCGCCCTCATCGAGTCCAACCTCGGTGACAACGAGAAGGCGTTCGAGGACCTGAAGGCGGCGATCCGGATGGAGGAGGAGACGTGAGTCGCCGGCCGTGACGCAGACCGCCGCCCCGGCGTGGAGAGAGCCGGGGCGGCGGGAACGGGCGCACGGCGCCGATCAGGTGCGGTAGGCGTAGTACGCGGCGTTCGGGTACGACGCGATGATGCTCGCCACCGACCGGCGGTAGGTGTTGGTCGAGTGGTACGTCAGGTACGGCACACCCTGGGCGCTGCGGTACGTGACGATCATCGTGTGGTCCTTGGACCCGTCCTTGTCGAAGTCGACCTGGAGCACGTCGCCGACGTCCATCTGGTAGACGTTGGCGAGGCTGGTCACGCGCTGGGAGTTCTGCGCGAACCAGGACCACTCGTTGACGCCGACGAACGAGTGCGACTGGATGTCGGCGGTGCCGAACCACCGGGTGTAGTCGTACACGTAGCCGGGCACGTGCTTCCAGCCGCCCGCCTTCAGGGACTGGCTGACGAAGTTGGTGCAGTCACCGCCCGCGCCCTGCCCGTTGAAGTTCGGGTAGGCCGGGTTGTAGTTGCTCCAGTACTTCTCCGCGTAGGCGGCCATCGCCTTGTAGTCGTAGCCGCTCGCGGTGAAGTTCTTCGGCTTGGACGGCGCGGGGCGCGTGGTGGCCGCGCGCGGGGCCGACGGCGTCGTGTTGCCCGCCTTGGCCTTGGTGGTGGCCGCGACGCTCGGCGTGGCCGTCTGGTTGATCGCGAGACCGCCGTCGTCGGACTCACGGACACCCGTCAGCCGCCAGTCGCCGTCCCGGTCCGCCTTGAAGGTCAGCCGGTGGTGCGCCTGGAACCCGGTCGTCCGCGGCTCGTCACCGCGCACCTTCTCATACGTCAGCGTCGTGGTCTCGGTGACCTCGACGACGGCGTTGCGGCCCTTGACGCTGGTCCGGTTCAGGGTGACGGACGTGTTCGCCGCGCTGTACTTCTCGCCGAGCCGGGCGAGCCCGTCCTTGCGGTCGCCGAGCTCGTCGACGGCCTCGTCCTCGGTGCGGGCGGTCCCGGTGGACATCGCGACGTCACCGGAGAAGCTGTCGACCAGAGGCTTCTTGCCCTTGGCGGGAATGTCGACCAGAGCGTTGGTGCGGTCGGTGAAGACCGCGTCGGCCAGCCGCTGGAAGGTGGCCTTGGTCCTGGCGTCCACCTCGGGTTCGGCCGGGGCGGACGCGCCCGCGGTCCAGTTGGGCAGCAGCGCGGCGCCCGCGGCGACCGAGGCCGCGGCCGCCGTGAGTATCGACGCGCGACGCCGCGTACGGCTCAATTTCCTTGACTTCACTGAAGTTCCCCTCTTCCCCCGGCGGAGGTATGCCGAGGTAGCGGCATCCTTGCATGGCGTGTGTGGCCGGTGTGAAGGGGGTTGCACCCCTGACGGGGCGGGAGTTATCGGACCGTCATCGCCGCCCGGCGCCCCGGGCGGCGGCGCTCACTGCACGACCGTGGACCAGTCCGGGGACTGCGCCGGGTCCAGGCTGCGCAGCCGCTCCAGCGTGGCGGGCTTCTGCACGTCCATCCAGTCCGCGAGCTCCTTGAAGGAGACGCACTTGACGTCCTTCTTGGTGCAGACCGTCTTGATGACCTCGTCGACGGCGTCCATGTAGATGCCGCCGTTCCACTCCTCGAAGTGGTTGCCGATGATCAGCGGAGCCCGGCTGCCGAAGTAGACGCGGTTGAAGCCGGCCATGTAGGCGTCGACGGTCTCCTGCCGCCACTGCGGATACTTGGCCGGATCGCCGTCGGTCTCCCCGTCGGACTGGTTGTAGAGGAAGTTGAAGTCCATGGAGAGGCCCTGGTACTTGCCGCCCTCGTACGGGAGCATCTGCAGCGGGAAGTCCCAGATGCCGTTCTTCTTCGTCGGCCAGATCTGGAAGTCGCCGGCCGAGCTGGCGTCGTAGCGCCAGCCGTAGTCCTTGGCCGCCTTCAGCAGGTTCTCCTGGCCCTCCAGGCAGGGGGCGCGACCGCCGGTGACGGCCTTCTTGATGTCGAAGGGCAGCGGGTCGAGGTCCGTGTAGCCCGTGTTGGTCTTCCACTTCTCGACAAAGGCGAAGAACTGGTCGATCTCGCTCTTCCACTCCGCGACACTCCAGTCGCCGCCGCCCTGCGGGCCGCAGAAGTGGCCGTTGAAGTGGGTGCCGATCTCGTTGCCGTCCTCCCAGGCGCCGCCGAGCTGCTCCAGCGTGGTGCGTATGTGCTCGTCGGTGGGGAAGCTGATCGCCGCGGTCCCCTTGTCGTGCTGCGGCGGGGAGTAGAGGTCCTTCTTGCCCTTGGGCACCAGGTAGATCCCCGTGAGGAAGAAGGTCATGTGGGCGTCGTATTCCCGGGCCATCTCCCGGTAGTGGGAGAAGAGCTCGTCGTCGCCCTGGAGGGCGCCGTCCCAGGAGAACACCACGAACTGGGGCGGCTTCTGGCCGGGCTTGAGCGGCACCGGCTTCAACTGGTTCTTCTGCGGGCCGGTGAAGGACGTCGAGCCGTCGCCGAGCACCTTGGTCCTGCCGTCCCACGGCTCCTCGGTGGCCCGCGAGTCCCCGTCCTGCCGGTTCTCGTCCTTGGCCGAGGCGGTCGCGGTGGTGTTGCCGGTGCGCGAGAGCACCAGGTATCCGCCGACCAGCGAGGTCACGACGAGGAACGCCGCCAGGGTGATGAAACCCGGGCGGGCGGCGGGACGGCGGGTTTCGCGGGCCTTGCGGCGGCGGCCCGACGGCTGTTTCATCTTGCGGCTCAATCTCTCGGGGACAGGGGCTGGGGCGGTGCCGGTCGCGCCGGGGGTCAGTCGAGCGGACTCATGGCACGTGACCAGATGCCGTACGGGACACTCTCGGTTGCGGTTTCCGTCCCGTCCAGGCCCTGGAGCGGCAGCGGTTCGAGGCTTTTCTTCAGATCGATGCGGTAGACGACGACCGCCATGGCCACCTTCTTGGCGCTCCCCACGTACCAGGCGGCGGTGTCGTCCTCGGTCGTGCCCACCTTCCCGGCGATTTCCGCCTCGGCGGGAGCGGCGTCCGGGTGGGCGAGACGGAAGGCGTCGGTGAGGGCCGACTGGACCTCGCGGGCGGTGTCGGCGCCCATCGCGCGGCGGTTCGGCGCCGCGGCGAGGGCGACCTTGTCGCCGTTGTGGGTGATCCTGCGCACCGAGTAGGGCTCGGTGTGCATGCCGTCGGCGAGGAACGTGGCATAGCCACTGGCCATGCGGATCGCGCTGGGCGTGGAGCTGCCGGTGGACAGGGTGGGCACCTGGGCGCCGATGCTGGAGGACAGCAGCCCGGAGGCCTCGGCGGTGGAGCGCACCTTCTCCAGACCGGTGTCCATGCCGAGCTGCATGAAGGGGGTGTTGACGGACTGCGCGAGCGCCTGGTGCAGGGAGATCTGCCCGTAGGACCTGCCGTCGTCGTTGCGGGCGGCGACCTTGCGGCCGCTGCGGTCCCAGTACGGCCCCTCCGGCGTCGTGACCGGCACCTCGTTGTCGCCGTTGTAGAGGGACTCCCCGGTCACCTCGGTGATCTCGCCGTCGCGGGACTTGCGCACGCCGTGCTCCAGACCGGCGGCGTAGACGAACGGCAGGAAGGCCGAACCGGCGGGCACGGTGGTGGCGTTGGACTCGTTGTACCCCTGCGTACGGTGGTCGGGTCCGCCGTATACGGCGAGTATCCGGCCGTCCGAGGCGATGGAGGCCGCGCCGTAGTGGGCGGTCCCGGCAAGCTTCGGGTGCTCCTCCTTCGCCTGCTTGCGGGCCTTGGTGACGGCATCGGTCAGCTGCTTCTCGCGGTGCTTCTCGAAGGTCGTGTAGATCTGGTAGCCGCCGAGGTCGAAGTCCTTGTCGGAGATGCGCGCGGTCTTCTTGGCGTACTGCGAGGCCAGTTCGACCAGGTAGTCGCTCTGCTCACCGGTGTCGTAGAGCGGGTTGCTCTTCAGCGGCTCGGGGAACGTCCGGTACTTGGCGCGCTCCTGCGGCGACAGCTTGCCGATCGCCACCATGCGGTCGAGGATCCACGACCAGCGTTCCACGGCCCGGTCGTGGTTGGCCTTGCTGAGCGTCGGGTCGTACAGGCCGGCGCCCTTGAGCAGGGAGGACAGGAAGGCCGCCTCACTGGCGTCGAGCTCGCTGACGTCCTTGCCGTAGTAGGCCTGGGAGGCGCGCTGGATGCCGTAGGTGCCGCGGCCGAACCAGCTGGTGTTGAGATAGCTCTCCAGGATCTGGTCCTTGCTCATCCGGTTGTCCAGCTTGAGGGCGATCATCGCCTCTGTGAACTTGCGGGTGAGCGTCTGGTCCTGGTTGAGGTAGACGTTCTTGACGTACTGCTGGGTGATGGTCGAGCCGCCCTGGGTGTCGCCCCGGCCGAGGGTGCGGAACAGGGCGCGGGTGATGCCCTTGAAGGAGATGCCCGGGTCGCTGTAGAAGCTCTCGTTCTCGGCGGCCAGCACCGCCCAGCGGACGTCCTCGGGGACGTCCTTGAGAGGCATCGCCTGCCGCTGCACCCATCCGGTGCGGGCCATCGGGGTGCCGTCGGCCCAGAAGTACACGTTGTCCTGCTGGGTGGCGTACGTGTTGAGGTTGTCCGGGATGTCGGTGGCGGCGTAGGCGACGACGAGGAACAGCGTGCTCAGGCCGAGCGAGGCGAGGAGGCCGCCGACGGACTGGCGCCAGGAGGGGATCCAGCGACGCCACCCTTCACGGCCCGGCCGGGGGTACAGCGGACGCATGCGGCGGGCGTAGGGGGCGAGGCGGGCGGCGAGCGGGCCGAGCCGGGCGGCCAGGAAGCCGAGCACGACGGCGAGCCGGGGGCCGAGGACCGCGGTGACGCGGGCGGCGGGGGAGGGGCGGGGCGCTTTGCGACGGCGACGGTTGGCCTTGGCGGAGGGGCCGGACGTGCCCGCAGTGCCGGAGGCCGCGGAGGCGGTGTCGGGATCGTCGGATATCTCGTCGTCGTCGGATATCTCGTCGGTCGTACCGGAAGTCCGCGACTTGTCCGAAGTCGCGGACATGTCGGACCCGTCGGGTATTCCGCCTTCGGGTACGCGCAGTTGCATGGTCTCGTCCGCGGCGGGCCGCGGCGGAGGCGGGACCTTCAACTGCATGGTGACGTCAGGCTCCAGAGGCTCCTCGTCGCCAGCCTGATCGCGTCCCCCCTGCCCTCCCTGGGCCACGACTGTGCCTCCCTCCGCACTTCATGTTGCTCGCGCAGGCAGACCGTACGGACGTACGAGGTGGGATGTTGTTGCCGCAGCAGCGGCCGCAAATCCTGACTCCCCCTCCCCGACCTCGCGGGGTATCGCGGCGCTCTCAAATTACCAGCGTCCTTCGCAAAGTCTCCACACGGAACCGGGCGGAACTGGTCACATCTGATGTGATGGAAACCTCAGTCCTACGATGCAACCTTCTGGCCGTCAGCCCCGTACGGGCCGACCGGGGAGCCCCGGGTGGGCGGCGGAACTTTCCGGTGGTGAATGGTCGGGGCACTTTGTCCGCGTCGGGGAAGAAGTGACGAGATCATGGACAAAAGGACTTACGTCCCGGAACGAACGCCGCTAACTTCCTTGTGACACGCCCGTCACAGCGTGACCGGTGTGTCATGGCGCGACGGCGCGCGCCCCGTACTCCCACGGCAGGTCCGCTCGGCCCTGCCGCCCCCACCTCCGGGAGGCACCTGTGCGCACAAGCCCGTTACCCCGAAGACTCCTCCGATGGCTCGTACCGACGGTGGCAGGCGCCGTCGGTATCGTTTTGCCCGCGGTGCCCGCGGGCGCCTCCGGGGAGGGCACGAGCCGGCCCGCGAAGGCGGCGGCACCGGAGTTCCAGCAGGTCACCCTCGCCAAGGGCGTGGCCGAGATGGGCGAGCCGATGACCCTGGCGGTCCTGCCCGACCGCTCGGTCCTGCACAGCTCCCGCGACGGAACCGTCCGCCTCACCGACGCGGTCGGCAACACGAAGGTGGCGGGCAAGCTCGACGTCTACTCCCATGACGAAGAGGGCCTGCAGGGCATAGCCGTCGACCCGGCCTTCACCTCGAACCGGTACGTCTACCTGTACTACGCCCCGAAGTTGAGCACACCGGGCGGCGACGCCCCCGCGGAGGGCACCGCGGCCGACTTCGCCCCCTTCGACGGCGTCAACCGGCTCTCCCGGTTCGTCCTGCGGGCCGACGGCACGCTGGACGTCGCCGGCGAGAAGAAGATCCTCGACGTTCCCGCCTCCCGCGGCCTGTGCTGCCACGTCGGCGGCGACATCGACTTCGACGGCGGGGGCAACCTGTACCTGTCGACCGGCGACGACACCAACCCGTTCCAGTCGGACGGATACACCCCGATCGACGAGCGCGCGCACCGCAACCCCGCCTTCGACGCCCAGCGGTCCTCCGGCAACACCAACGACCTGCGCGGCAAGGTACTGCGCATCAAGGTCGCCGCGGACGGCTCGTACACCGTCCCGAGCGGCAACCTCTTCGCGCCCGGCACCGCGAGGACGCGCCCCGAGATCTACGCGATGGGCTTTCGCAACCCGTTCCGGATGAGCGTCGACAAATCGACCGGCATCGTGTACCTGGGGGACTACGGACCCGACTCCGGCTCGGCCGACCCGGCACGCGGCCCGGAAGGACAGGTCGAGTTCAACCGGATCACCAAGGCGGGCAACTACGGCTGGCCGTACTGCACGGGCCGGAACGACGCCTACGTGGACCACGACTTCGCCACCGGTACGGCGGGCTCCGCCTTCAACTGCGCGGCACCGAGGAACACCTCCCCGCGCAACACCGGACTCACCGACCTGCCGCCCGCCCAGCCCGCCTGGATCCCGTACAACGGCGGCTCCGTACCGGAGTTCGGGGGCGGCTCCGAGTCGCCCATGGGCGGCCCCGTCTACCGCTACGACGCGTCCTCGACCTCCGAGGTGAAGTTCCCGCAGGAGTTCGACGGCGACTACTTCGCCGGCGAGTTCGGCCGACGCTGGATCAAGCGGATCGAGAACGGCGGCGACGGCACGGTCTCGTCCATCAACGCCTTCCCCTGGACCGGCACACAGGTGATGGACATGGCCTTCGGACCCGACGGCGCGCTGTACGTCCTGGACTACGGCACGGGCTACTTCAACGGCGACGAGAACTCCGCCCTGTACCGGATCGAGCACGTCACCGGCGGCCGCGCACCCCTGGCCCAGGCCACGGCGAACGTGACCTCGGGCACCGCGCCGCTGAGCGTGAGCTTCTCCTCCGCGGGCACCACCGACCCGGACGGCGACGCGCTCGCTTACTCCTGGCGGTTCGGCGACGGCGGCACCTCGACGGCGGCCGACCCGACCCACACGTACAGGGCCGACGGCCAGTACACGGCGACCCTCACGGTCACCGACTCCACCGGCAGGTCCGGCACGGCCTCCGTGCCGATCACGGTGGGCAACACCGCGCCCACGGTCCGGCTGGACCTCCCCGCCGACGGCAGCATCTACGACTTCGGCGCGGCGATCCCCTTCCGGGTGACGGTCACCGATCCCGAGGACGGCACCGTCGACTGCTCCAAGGTCAAGGTCAGCTTCATCATCGGGCACGACAGCCACGGTCACCCGCAGACCTCGGCGACCGGCTGCTCCGGCACCCTGCAGACCTCGGCCGACGGTGAACACGACCCGGACGCCAATCTCTTCGGGGTGCTCGACGCGGAGTACACCGACCAGGGGGCGAGCGGACAGCCGCCGCTCACCACGCACGACCAGCACGTCATCCAGCCCTCCCACCGCCAGGCGGAGCACTACGGCGACGCGGCCGGCGTCCAGGTCGTCTCCCACGCCCCCGCGCACGGCGGCAGGACCGTCGGCCACATCGAGAACGGCGACTGGATCTCGTTCGAGCCGTACGCGCTCGGCAACGCGAGCCGGTTCACCGCCCGGGTCTCCTCCGCCGGGTCCGGCGGGACCATCGAGGTCCGGGCCGGATCGCCGACCGGCACCCTGCTCGGCACCGCCACCGTGCCGGTGACCGGAGGCTGGGAGACCTTCCAGGACGTCACCACACCCCTCGTCGACAGGCCCGCCGGCTCGACCACGCTGTACCTGGTGTTCAAGGGCGGCGCGGGCGCCCTCTTCGACGTCGACGACTTCTCCTTCGACACCGCCGGCACGACGCGCTCAGGACCCGTGCGCGGAGTCAACGGCACGTGTCTGGACGTCGACGGGGCGCAGACCGCGGACGGCACCGAGGTCCAGGTGTGGACCTGCAACGGCAGCGCCGCCCAGACCTGGACCGTTGCCGACGGTGCGCTGGGGGCGCTGGGGAAGTGCCTGGACGTGTCCGGGGGCGGCAGTGCCGACGGTACGAGGATCCAGCTGTGGACGTGCAACGGCTCCGGGGCCCAGGTGTGGGCCGCGCAGGCCGACGGCACGGTGCGCAACCCGCAGTCCGGCAAGTGCCTCGACGCGTCCGGCGGCACCTGGAACGACGGCACGCCGGTGCACCTGTGGACCTGCCACACCGGACCCAACCAGAAGTGGACTCTCCCCTAGCCGAAAGGCGGTGACACACATGCGCAGCACACCGAGAGCGGCCACGGCGCTCCTCGCGGCGGCCCTGCTCGCCGGAACGCCGCAGGCGATCGCCGGGACCGGCTCCGCGGAGCGGGCCGAGGGTGACGGCACCTCGATCGTGGCGGCGGCACCCGCGGCGGACCCCGCCTACGAGGTGCTCGTCTTCTCCAGGACGGCCGGGTTCCGGCACTCCTCCATCGACGACGGCATCGCGGCCCTGCGGGACCTGGGCGCCACGAACAACTTCACGGTGGACGCCACCGAGAACCCCGGCGCCTTCACGGGCGCCAACCTGGCCCGCTACGAGGCGGTCGTCTTCCTGTCCACCACGGGGGACGTCCTCGACGCCACCCAGCAGACCGCGTTCGAGCAGTACATCCGGGGCGGTGGCGGATACGTCGGCATCCACGCCGCCGCCGACACCGAGTACGACTGGCCCTTCTACGAGGGACTGGCCGGGGCGCTGTTCCAGTCGCACCCCGCGATCCAGCCCGCCACCGTGAAGGTCGAGGACCGGGCGCACGACGCCACGGCACACCTGGGAGCGACTTGGCAGCGCACGGACGAGTGGTACAACTACCGCTCCAACCCGCGCACCACGGCACACGTGCTGGCCTCCCTGGACGAGTCCAGCTACAGCGGCGGGTCGATGGCGGGCGACCACCCGATCAGCTGGTGCAAGGACTACCAGGGTGGCCGCGCCTTCTACACGGGCGGCGGGCACACCGACGAGTCCTACGGCGAGCCCGCGTTCCGCCGCCATCTCCTCGGCGGCCTGCGCTGGGCGGCGGAGCGCACACAGGCCGACTGCCGACCGGAGACGGGCTATCAGACGCTGTTCAACGGTTCGACCAGCGGCTGGAAGCAGGCGGGCCCGGGTGGCTTCACCCTGGCCGACGGCACCCTGACCTCGCACGGCGGGCTCGGAATGCTGTGGTACTCGGCGCGCGAACTCCAGGGCGACTACTCCCTGAAGCTCGACTGGAAGGCGGCCGGCGACGACAACTCCGGCGTCTTCGTGGGCTTCCCGGCCTCCGACGACCCCTGGTCGGCGGTGAACAACGGCTACGAGATCCAGATCGACGCCACCGACACGCCGGAGCGCACCACGGGCTCGGTCTACGGGTTCAAGTCGGCGGACCTCGCCGCCCGGGACGCCGCGCTGAATCCTCCGGGTGAGTGGAACACGTACGAGATTCGTGTCACGGGGGAGCGGCTGGAGCTCTTCCTGAACGGCCGCAAGATCAACGACTTCACCAACGCGGACCCGGCGCGGAGCCTCGCCCAGGGGTACGTCGGGCTCCAGAACCACGGCGACGGTGACGACGTGGCCTTCCGCAACATCCGTGTCAAACAGGCGGGTTCCCCTCCGGGCCCGCGTGCGGGCGAGGTGAAGGGGGTCAACGGCACGTGTCTGGACGTCGACGGGGCGCAGACCGCGGATGGCACCGAGGTTCAGGTGTGGACCTGCAACGGCAGTGCCGCGCAGCGGTGGACCGTTGCCGACGGTGCGCTGAGGGCGCTGGGGAAGTGCCTGGACGTGTCCGGGGGCGGCAGTGCCGACGGTACGAGGATCCAGCTGTGGACGTGCAACGGCTCCGGGGCCCAGGTGTGGGCCCCGCAGGCCGACGGCACGGTGCGCAACCCGCAGTCCGGCAAGTGCCTCGACGCGTCCGGCGGCACCTGGAACGACGGCACGCCGGTGCACCTGTGGACCTGCCACACCGGACCCAACCAGAAGTGGACCCTGCCCTGACGGACATGTGCCCCCGCTGAGGGGAGGCTCCGACTCGCTCACGGCCGCGCCCGTGAACGGCCTCGTCACCGACGGCCGCTCACCGGCGCGGCTGAGGGTCGGGAGGGACCGCCCCGCGAAGAAAGGTGCGCCGCTCAGACGTCGCGTCGCGGGCTCGCCGGCCGCGACAGGGCGGCCTTGGCGTGCCGGGTCCCCTCGTCGGCGAGGACCTCGTAGCGATCGTCCGTGAGCGCCTTCATGGTCAGTTCGGCCACGGCCTCGGCGCTGATCTTCGGCGCGTCGGTCCAAGCGCTGAGATCCGTGTCCACGAAACCGGCGTGCACCCCGACCACCAGGGTCCCCTGCGCGTCGAGGCCCTGGCGCAGGGCGTCCGTCAGCGACCACTGCGCGGCCTTGGAAGCGGCGTAGCCGGGGAACTCCGGTCGGCTCGACCACGAGGCCAGCGAGAGCATGTTCACCAGCGCCCCACCGCCGTTGCGGGCCAGGATCGGGGCGAAGGCCCGGGAAACGGCCCAGGTGCCGAAGTAGTTGACCTCCATCGCATGGCGCGCGCCGTCGAAGGGGCCTTCCCTGAGCCCGGTGGTGGCGCCGCCGACGCCCGCGTTGTTGATCACGATGGACACGTCCGTCGCGGCCGCGGCGGCAGCCGCGACGGCCTCCTCGTCGGTGACGTCGAGGCGCAGCGGCACCACGTCCTGGTCGGTCACGCTCGCGGGGTCGCGCACGCCGGCGTAGACCTTGGCGGCGCCGTGGTCGAGCAGGGCGCGGGTGAACGCGCGGCCGATGCCGCGGTTGGCGCCCGTGACGAGGGCGACTGCTCCATCGATGTTCATCGGTACTTCCTTCGTGACAGCCGTGGGACAGCGAGATCCATGGGTCCGGACGCTTCGTGGTTCCATGCTAGCTACTGACTTTATTAATGCAAGTTAGACTGTTCGGGGACAGGGGTGCAGCTGAGTTGCAAGAGGAAACCCAGCCGGTAGACTGCCCATGAGAGCGCCAGTGGCCGCGGAGCGCGCGGACCCGGCGTCGAGCAGGAGGTGCGGCGTGGCGGCCGGAAGACAGCTGTCGGGTCTCGCGGACGACGATCCGCCCTGCTCCATCGAACGGAGCCTGCAGATCCTCGGTGAGAGATGGTCGCTGCTCGTGCTGCGCGAGGTCTTCGCCGGCAGGCACAGGTTCGCCGAGATCCAGACGTCCCTCGGCGTCGCCTCCAACCTGCTCAGCGCGCGGCTCAAGCTGCTCGTCGAGGCGGGCGTCCTGGACACGCGGACCTATCAGGAGCCCGGCAGCAGGCCCCGCCAGAGCTACCACCTCACGGCGGCCGGAAGCGATCTGCTGATCGTGCTCGGGGCGCTCCAGCAGTGGGGCGACCGCCACCGGCCCCGCCCCTCGGGCCCCTCCGCGCTGCGGCGTGCGCGCTCCACGGGGCGGCCCGTCCACGTCGGGTTCCTCGACGACGAGGGCCATGAGGTGCCCGCCTCGGAGGTCACGATGCTCGCCGTCCGGCCCGCCGAGGCCTGAGCGGGCCGCGAGCCGAACTCCCGCGGTGCGGGATGGGTAGGGTCGGCCCATGCCGACGCAGGGGAGAGGAACGGCCATGAGGACGCTGGTGCTGGGACGGACCCCCGCCAGGGTGACGGCGGTGCTGGAGACACTGCGCGCCGACGGATTCGAAGCGGAGGGGGTGAGCACCGACGAGGAGGCCCGGAAGCTGCTGGAGACCGGCGCGTTCGAGGTGCTGATCATCGGCGGAGGCGTGGGGCCCGCCTCTCGCGCGGAGATCAGGGAGTTCGCCGCGGGGCACCGGGTGCGCCGGGTGATCGACGGCGCGCTGACCGAGCCGTTCGACGCCTACGTACGGCGCGAGTTCGAGCCGCTGATCCGGGAGGCCGCCGAAGGGTGACGGCCACGGTCCGCCCGGGCCCGGGTCCGGGCGGACCGTCACCGGTCCGGCGGTGGGTCCGGGGCCGGCGCGCCCCCGTCTTCACGCAGCGTTGTGTACACCGACCAGATCACCGACACGAACGGCACCGCCACCACGGCCCCCACCACGCCCGCCGCGATGGCGCCCGCGACGACCGAGATGGCCACCACCAGCGGGTGGAGCCGGACGGCCCAGCTCATGACCAGAGGGTGCAGAAGATGACCCTCGATCTGGCCGATGACCACGATCAGTCCGAGGACCACCGCCGCCACCAGGGGCCCCTGGGAGGCGAGCGCGACGACCGTGGCGACCGCGAGGGCGATCGGCGAACCGATCAGGGGCACGAAGGCGGCGGCGAATTCGAGCAGTGCCAGGGGAACGGCCAGCGGTACGCCGAGCAGGGCCAGCGCCACACCGACGAGGATCGCGTTGGTCGCCGCCACCAGCACGATCCCCCGCGTGTAGCCGGTGAAGCTGCGCCAGGCCGCGCGCCCGCCGAGCATCACCGAGGCCCGCACGGACGCCGGGAGCTGTTCGGTCACCCACACCCACTGCCGGTGGCCCGACTGAAGGAAGAACACCGAGCAGAACAGGCCCAGAGCCACCGTGGTCAGCAGGGACACCAGCCGTCTCGCGTTGCTGAGCGCCGTGCTCACCAGGTCGGAACGGTGCGTGGCGATGAACTCGGCGACCTTGTCCTGGATGTTCAGCGCCGCCACGTCCAGGCGGAACGGCGGACGCTTGAGCCAGTCCTCGATGCGTCCCACGCCGTCCCGGAACTCGCGTACCAGGGTCGTGCTCTCCCCGGCCACCGCCTCGCCCACCAGCACGAGCACCCCCAGTGCCAGCACCGCGCTCCCGAGGAGGGCCGACGCGACGGCGAGGGGGCGCGGCATCACCCGGTCCATCAGGTCGACCAGCGGGCGCAGCAGCGCGGTGACGACCAGGCCGAGGAAGACGGCGACGCCGATCTCGTGGAACTGTCCCAGTACGGCGAAGACCGCGTACACGACGGCGCCGACGGCGAGCAGGCGCCACGCGTACGCGGCGGTCCTGCGCAGGAGCGGGTACACCGAGGGCGACGTGCCTGGCTGCATGAGCATGCGCTTCCCGCTCCCGCACCCGGTCACCACGCCCTCGCCCCACGTTCGCCCGACGGGTCCAAGGAGAGGGGTGACGACGGGAACGGCCGCACCGCCCCGCGGCCGTCAGCCCACCGCACTCATCTGCCGCCACTCGGCCCACGGGACGTTCCACGCGCCGAAGCCGTTCCCCGGTGCGACGACACCCTTGGTGTCCTTGCCCGTGATCTCGAACGGGTCGCCCGCCCGCACCTGTGCGTAGAACCAGGCCGCGTCCGCGTCGCTCATCCCTATGCAGCCCGAACTGCGGTTGGCGTTGCCGAAGTACCGGGCGTTCCACGGGGCGGCGTGGGCGTACATGCCCGACCAGGTCAGCCGCATCGACCAGTCGACCATCTTGTCGTAGGCGTCGCCGAGGCCGACCGTCTCGGAGTTCATGTTGATCGTGCCCTCCTTCGCCATGAGGACGGCGGTTCCGCGCCAGGACCGCTTGTCGCCGCCGGGTGTGCCACCGGAGACCGGGATGCGCCGCACGGCCTCGCCGTCGCGTACGAGCGTGAGCTGATGGTCGTCGAGATCGACCTCGACGACCTGCCGGGCGCCGACGGTGAAGGTGGTCGTGTAGTCGCGCACGAACCAGCCGCCGTCGGCGCCCGAGTCGGTGCCGTTCAGCTCGGCCTTCAGCGTGACCTCGGTGCCGGGCTTCCAGTACTCCTTGGGCCGCCAGTCCACCCGGTCCCTGCCCGACCAGTCGCGCATCCAGCCCCATGAGCCCTCGGTGTCGTTCGAGGTGCTCACCTTCAGCTGCTTCTCGACCTCCGCCCGGTTCCTGACGGGGTGGTCGAAGACGAGCGAGACGGGCTGGGCGACGCCGACGGTGGCGTCGGCGCCGGGCCGCCAGTCGACCTTGTTGACCTTGCCGGCCGGTTCCGTGGTGAAGGAGGCCCGGCTCCGGCCCGCGCTGCCGCCCGCCGTCCGGGTCGCCGCCGTGACCGCGTACGTCGTGCCGGGCGCCGCCTTGCGGTCCGACACCCATGACCTGCCGTCGCGGGCCACCTTGCCCGCGAGTCCGCGGCCCTCGCCGTCGACGACGGTCACGGAGGTGAGCCGGCCGTGCGCGACGGTGACCGTCACCGGCTCGCCCGCGGCGGCCCGTTCTCCCGTGGGGGTGACGGTGACGGTGACCGGTCGGTCGACGGCACTCCTGGTGCCCTCGGAGCCGGAAGGGGTGGGGGAGCCGCCCGACGAGCAGGCGGCGAGGGGCGCGAGCAGCGCCGCCGCGGCGGCGGCCGATACCCGGGAGCGGGTGCGTGTGCGGATGCGGTGCAACGGAACCTCCGTGACGGAACACAACGAGTCCTGGTCGGTGGACTCTCGTGACTGTAGAGGCGGAAAACTCCAGGTCAGCGGCTACGCAGCTGTGTGACGGCGACTGGTGACGAACCGTCATGGTCCGGTCACATTCGCCGCTCGGGACGGTCATGGGCCGCTGTGAGCATCTGGTGCGTCCCCGGCACCAGGCCCGGGGAGAAGGAGGCTCAGACTGTGTCAGCGCTGTTGGTGCCACCCGGCCGCGAACACCGGGAACGCAACCCGGACCACGCCTTGGGGCCCGTCACGGCCGAGGCCTACCGTGCCTTCCTCGCCTCCCCCGCCGGCGCGGCGCTCGGCGCCGGCTTCCTGCAGTGCCCGTCCTGGGCCGACGTCAAGGACGGCTGGCACGCCCGGCTGATCGGCTGGGGACCGGACCCCGGGGCCGGTGAGCTGACCGGCGTCGCGCTGGTGCTGCTGCGACAGTTCCCCGGCACCCGCAAGTACTTCGCCTACCTCCCCGAAGGCCCCGTCGCCGACTGGCGTGACCCGGACATCGACGGCTGGCTCACCCCGCTGCTGGACCACCTGCGCCGGGAGGGGGCCTTCGCGGTACGCATCGGACCCTCGCCCGCGTACCGGCGCTGGAACGCCGACCTGCTCAAGTCGCTCACCGGTCCCGGCCGGCGCCTCGCCGATGTCCTCGCCAGCGAGGTCGACCCGCTCGGCACCGCCGTCGCCGAACGGCTGCGCGCCCGGGGCTGGCGCCGCTGCGGCGGGGACGGGACCGACGGGGACGCCCAGCCCCGTCATGTGTTCCGGGTGCCGCTCGCCGGGCGCACCCCCGAGGACCTGTGGTCCGGGCTCAACCAGGAATGGCGCCGCAACGTGCGCCGGGCCCGGAAGGAGGGCGTGGAGGTGGTGGTGGCGGGCGCCGCCGAACTTCCCGAGTTCTACCGGCTGCTGCGCGTCACCGAGGAGCGCGACGGGTTCCGGCTCGGCCGCTCGCTCGCCTACTACGAGCGTCAGTACGCGGCACTCAACGCGGAGGAGCCGGGCCGCATGAAGCTGTACCTGGCCCGGCACCGGGGGGAGACGCTCGCCGCCCACACGATGATCACGGTGGGCGGCAGGGTCTGGTACCAGACCGGCGCCTCGGCCGACCACCGCCGCGAGGTCCGGCCCTCCAACGCCCTGCAGTGGCGGATGCTGCGGGACGCCTACGCCGTCGGCGCTGCCGTCTACGACATGCGCGGGGTACCCTCCACTCTCGACCCTGACGAACGTGCGTACGGACTGCTGCGGTGGAAGCTCGGCACCGGCGGACAGGTCGTCGAGACGTTGGGGGAATGGGAGAGACCCTTGGGCGGCACCGCCAACCAGACGCTCTACCGCGCCTTCCAGGCGTACCTGAACCGCCGATGACGCGAAGGACCGCACAGGCCGCCGCGGCAACGGGCGGCGGCGCGTCCGAAGCGGACGACGCCAAGGGAGTCCCGCACGGCGGCGCGGACGCCACCGTGCCCCACGCCCGGCGCGGTGCACAGTCCAGCGCGGGCGCGGGCACAGCCACGGTCGGCGATCCCGGGCCGTCCGCGCCCGACGACCCGGGCCGCGCGCCCGAGGCGCCCTCCGCGGCGCGCAGCAGCGCCGTCATGGCCGCCGGTTCCCTCGTGTCCCGGGCCACCGGTTTCGCCCGCTCCGCCGTGGTCGCCGCGGCGCTCGGCACCATCGGGGCGACCGCCGACGGCTACGCGGTCGGCAACTCCCTGCCCACCATCGTCTACATGCTGCTCCTCGGCGGCGCCCTGAACGCCGTCTTCGTGCCGGAACTGGTCAAGGCCGCGAAGGAGCACGCCGACGGCGGTGCCGCGTACACCGACCGGCTCGTGACCGTCTGCGTCGTCGCCCTGCTGGCGATCACCGCCACCGCGGTGTGGGCGGCCCCCGCGATCATCGACCTGTACACCGACTACACCGGCGAACAGGCGGCCATGACCACCGCGTTCGCCCGCTACTGCCTGCCCCAGATCTTCTTCCTCGGACTCTTCACCCTGCTCGGCCAGGTGCTCAACGCACGCGGCCGGTTCGGCGCCATGATGTGGACGCCGGTCCTCAACAACCTCGTCGTCATCACCGTCTTCGGCCTGTACCTCGCGCTGGCCATGGGCGGCGGGGACACGCTCACCGCCACCGAGACCGCGGTGCTCGGCTGGGGTACGACCGCCGGGATCGCCGTGCAGGCGCTCGCGCTGGTCCCCGCCCTGCGCGCGGCCCGCTTCCGCTGGCGGCCCCGCTTCGACTGGCGCGGCAGCGGGCTGACCCGTCCGCTGCGGGCGGCCGGCTGGCTCGTGCTGCTCGTCCTCGCCAACCAGGCCGCGTACTGGGTCACGACCCGGCTCGCCACGGACGCGGGCGTCGACGGCGGCCCCGGGTTCAGCGCCTACAACAACGCCTACGCCCTGTGGGCCGTACCGCACGGCATCATCACGGTCTCCCTGGTGACGGCCCTGATGCCCCGGATGAGCGCCGCGGCCGCCGACGCCGACACGGCGGCCGTACGCCGCGACGTCTCGTACGCCCTGCGCACCTCCGCCTCCGCCGTGGTGCCCGCCGCCTGCATGCTGTTCGCGCTCGCCCAGCCGGTGATGACCATGGTCTTCGGGTACGGCAGGACCAGCGCCGCGGACACGGCCGCCATGGCCGGGATCCTGATGGCCTTCGCGCCCGGACTCGTCGCCATGTCGGGCCAGTACGTCCTGTCGCGCACCTTCTACGCGCTCTCCGACACCCGGACGCCCTTCCTGCTCAACCTCGTGATCGTCGCCGTCAACGCGGGCCTGTCCGTGGCCGCCGCCCAATTGCTGCCGGCCCGCTGGGCGGTCACGGGCATGGCGGCCGCGTACTCGCTGGCGCTGTGCGCGGGCTGGGCCGTGACGGCACGGGTGCTGAGCCGTCGGCTCGCCGTCGCCCGGCCGCTGCGGTCGTCCGCCGCCGGCACCCATGTGCGGCTGCTGCTCGCCGCCGCGCCCGCCACCGTCCTGGGCCACCTGGCGGCCGCCGGCGCCGGACCGGCCGGGGCCCTGGCCGCGACGGCCGCCGTCGCGGCAGCCGTCGCGCTCACCTTCGCCCTGCTCGCCAGGCCGCTACGGCTGCGCGAACTCGGCGCCCTGCTCTCCGGTGCCCGCCGGCGAGTCACCCGGTCCTGACCACCACCGAGGGAGACTGCAGATGCCCCGCGTGCTCCTCATCGAGGACGACCCTTCCGTACGCGAAGGGGTCGAACTCGGTCTGCGCCGCCGCGGCCACGAGGTACGGGCGGCCGCCACCGGCGAGGCCGGCCTCGCCGCCCTGATCGAGTTCCGCCCCGACCTGTTGCTGCTGGACCTGATGCTGCCCGGGATGAACGGCGTCCAGGTCTGCCGCCGGGTCCGCGAGAAGAGCCAGCTGCCGATCATCATGCTCACCGCGCGCGGCGACGACTTCGACGTGGTCATAGGCCTGGAGGCCGGTGCCGACGACTACATCGTCAAACCCGCCCGCACCGAGGTGATCGAGGCCCGCATCCGCGCCGTGCTGCGCCGCATCGAGGACGCCGGACCCGGCCGCCCGGCCATCGAGGTCTACGGCGAACTGGCCATCGACCGGGCCGGACTGACCGTGACCAAGGCAGGCGAGCGGCTCCCGCTCGCACCCTCCGAACTGAAACTCCTGCTCCATCTCTCCTCCGCCCCGGAGCAGGTCTTCAGCAGGCAGCAACTGCTGGAGCACGTCTGGGAGCACAGCTACCACGCCGACGCCCGCCTGGTCGACGCCTGCGTCAGACGCCTCCGCAGCAAGATCGAGGACGAGGACGGCACCCCGCGCTACGTCCAGACCCTGCGGGGCTTCGGCTACCGCTTCGGACCGCTGTGAGCCGCCCGCCGGCACGGCGGATGCGGGCGAGGGCGTTCGGGCTGCGGGCGCGGCTGGTGCTGTCCTTCCTGCTGGTGGCCGCCGTCAGCGCCGGGACCACCGCCGCGCTGACCTACCGCGAAGCCCGCAACGCCCTGCTGCAGACCGCCCAGGACACCGCGGTCTCGTCGTTCCGCGACCAGGTCCAGCAGACGGGCTGGGCACTGCCCGTGCAGGCGGAGGGCATCGAGGAGGTCCTGCGAGACCTCGCCCGCAAGGGCAAGCCGCACCCCTGGGTCGTCTTCGCCGAGTACGGCTCGATCCGCGCCTCCTCCGGCGAGAGCCCCGTCTCCACCGTCATCACGCCCGAGCTGCGCCGCGCCGCGCGGGCCAACCCGAACGGCAGCTTCGAGCGGGTCGTCAAGGACGGCGTCCCCTACCTCACCATCGCCATGCCCACCGTCTTCAAGTCGGGCCCCTACAGCGTGCTGCCCAGCGGGCTCGTCCTGTACGCCGTCATGCGGATGACCGACGAGCAGGTCAACGTCGAGGCGCTGCTCACGGCCGCCCGGGACGGCGCCCTGCCCGGCCTCGCCGTCTCCCTGATACCCGGTCTGATCGCCGCGCGCAGCGTGCTGCGTCCCGTGCGCGATCTGCGCCGGGCCGCGCAGAGCATGGGCAGCGGCAGGCTCGACACCCGGATCCAGGTGCGCGGCAGTGACGAACTGGCCGATCTGGCACACACCTTCAACGAGTCCGCGGGCCAACTCGAACGCTCGGTGCAGGAATTGCGCGAGGCCGAGGCACGCGCGCGCCGCTTCGCCTCCGACGTCTCGCACGAACTGCGCACCCCCCTCGCCGGAATGCTCGCCGTCACCGAGGTCCTCGACGAGGACGCGAGCGGGCTGGACGCCGACACCGCCCGCGCGGTCCGGCTGGTCAGCACCGAGACGGGCAAGCTCGCCGTGCTCGTCGAGGACCTGATGGAGATCTCCCGCTTCGACGCCCGCGCGGCCGGGCTGAACGCCGACGAGGTCGACGTCGCCGAGGCCATCCGCAAGACCCTGCAGAGCCGGCACTGGACCGACGGCCGGGTGCGCACCGCGATGCCCGACGGCATCCGTGCCCGGCTCGACCCGCGCCGCTTCGACATCGTCGTCGCCAACCTCGTGGGCAACGCCCTGCGGCACGGCGGCGCGCCCGTCACCGTGCAACTGCGCGTCGAGGCGCGCCCCGAGGGCCCGCCTGCCCTGGTCACCGAGGTCACCGACAGCGGACCGGGCATCCGGCCGGACGTGCTCCCGCACATCTTCGACCGCTTCTACAAGGCCGACGCGGCCCGTACCCGCTCGGCGGGCAGCGGCCTGGGACTGGCGATCACCCTGGAGAACGTCAGGCTGCACGGCGGAACGATCCACGCGGGGAACCTGCCCGGGGGCGGCGCCGTCTTCACCGTCGAGATACCGCTCCACGCGGAGGAGGCCGACGGATGAGGCGTGCGCGGACCCGCCGACGCGCGGCGACCCTCGCCGTCCCGGCGGCCGCCGTGCTGTTCGGCGGCTGCGGCATCCAGGAGACCGATGTCGTCGAGGCGGGCGGTCCCGCCACGGTCGAGGCCTTCGTGAACCGCGACGAGGACATGCTGCTCTTCTTCCGCTCGACGGCCGGAGACCTGTTTCCCGTCGTCCGGACGGTCGGGTCGTCCAGCGGGTTCGGTTCGGAGTACGACGACCCCGCCGCCGTGCCCGTGGCGCCGGAGAAGACGGTGACGGCGCTGCTCGCCGGTCCGGACGAGAGGGACCGGGCCGCGGGGCTCGGAACCGCGCTGCCCGCGACCGAACCCGGCGGGACCGTCACGATGGAGGCCTCCCCGGACGGCAGTGTCACCACCGCACTGCCCGTCGCCGTGGGCGGACTGGACCGCACCGCACTGCGGCAGCTGATCTGCACGATCGCCTACGCCCGGGCCGCCGACGGCCAGGTCACCGTGCGCCTGCGGGGCAGCGACACCGTCTCGGAGTCCGGCACCTGCGACCTCATGCGTTAGGCCCCGGGCCCCCGCCCGGACGGAGAACACTATGAACGCAAAACCCAAGGTTGTGTCGCCGCTCGTGGTCGCTCCATAGCATCACGGCTCGCGCTGTGAAGCAGGCGCCGAGCAACGAGGAGCGGCAAGTGGACCACCCGAGAACGGCCTTTCGTACCTTCCGGCAGTCACGTGGCCCGGGGCGCCCCCGCTTGCGGCTGGTCGTGGCCCTCACCACGGCGGCGTTGGCGGGCGGCCTTGTGAACGTGACCGGCGCGCAGGCGGAGGCGGCCCGGCCGGCGGCCGTCGCCTGCCCCACCGCACTCGCGGACAAGGCCACTTGCTACACCGGGCAGGACGCGAACGGGGCCTACTACGCCATCGCCGTGCCCAAGCAGTGGAACCGATCGCTCGTCGTCCACGCCCACGGCGGACCCGACCTGGGCGACGGCTCCGACCCGGAGCGCAGCCTCGGTGACCTGGAGCGCTGGCAGGTCATGGTGGACCAGGGCTACGCCTGGGCCGGTTCGTCGTACCGCCGGGGCGGCTACGGCACCAGGATGGGCGCGGTCGACACCGAGAACCTGCGCCGCCTGTTCGTCGAGGAGTTCGGCCGGCCGAAGCGTACCTATGTGCACGGCCAGTCCTGGGGCGGCAACGTGGCCGCCAAGGTGGTGGAGACCTACGGCGGCCGGAGCGGGCCCTACGACGGCGCGCTGCTCACCAACGGCGTCCTCGGCGGCGGCTCGCGCGGCTACGACTACCGGGTGGACCTGCGCGTGGTCTACCAGTACTACTGCGCCAACCTCCCCCGCCCGAGCGAGCCGCAGTACCCGCTGTGGCAGGGGCTGCGCCCCGACTCGACGCTGACGACCACCGGACTGCGCGCCCGGCTCCAGGAGTGCACCGGCTACGAGTCGCCGCCGCAGGAACGCACCGTCCTCCAGCAGCGCAACCTCGACGACATCCTGGCCGTCACCCGGATCCCGGAACGCACGCTGGAGTCGCACCTGCGCTTCTCGGTCTTCACCTTCCGGGACATCGTGCACAAGCGCCTCGGTGACCGCAATCCCTTCTCCAACACGGGGGTGCGCTACAGCGGTTCGCACGACGACAAGGCGCTCAACGCCGGTGTCGAGCGGTTCTCCGCGGACCCCCGCGCGGTCCGTGACCTGTCCTACGACAGCGATCTCACGGGCCGGGTGGAGATTCCCGTCCTCACCCTGCACGCCATCGACGACCCGACGGCCTTCATCGAGCACGAGGCCGCCTACCGCGACACGCTGGCCGGCGCCCACCGCGAGGGGCGCCTCGTGCAGACGTTCACGAACGAGCACGAGCACAGCGAGCTGAGCGACGCCGAGTACGCCAACTCCCTCTCGGCGCTCGACACCTGGGTGCGCACCGGCCGCAAGCCCACGGCCAGGTCGGTCGCGGCCTCCTGCGCCACCTTCGACCGCGTCTACGGGACCGGCTGCTTCTACGACCCGGAGTTCCGGCCGGCCTCCTACGCCTCGCGTGTCAGGCCGCGGCCGGGCGGCTGGAGCTGGCCCGCCATGACCGCCTCCCAGGAGAAGGCGTGGAGCCGCGTCGAGGGCGTGGGCATCGCTCCCTGACGGGGCCCTGGACCCCGGCTGCCGCGTGTGCCGACGCCGATCCGGCACACGCGGCAGTCCGGTCAGAAGGTCAGCTTCCAGCTGTCGATGTAGCCGGTGTCCTGCGAGGCGACGTCCTGCACCCGCAGCCGCCAGGTGCCGTTCGCCGGCTCGCTGGACGCGTCGACGGTGTACGTGGTGACGACGTTGTCCGCGGAGTCCGAACTGCTGGAGTTCTTCAGCCGGTAGGCGGTGCCGTCCGGTGCCAGCAGGTCGACGACGAGGTCGCCGCGCCAGGTGTGCTTGATGTCGACGCCGACCCGGAGCGCGGACGGCGCGTTCCCGGTCCGGCCTGCGACGGCGACGGACGACGTCACCGCGGCGCCGTTGTCCGGGACGGCGACGTCCGTGGTGTTCTCGTACGACTGGCCGGGCGGTACCGGCTCCGAGGTTCCGAGCGTCCAGACCGCGTGGGCGAGGGCGTCGCTGTTGCGGTCGAGCGCGGTGTCGTTGATGTTCGTCGTCGAGTCGCAGGAGGAGTGGTAGCACCGGTCGAACGCCTGGCCGGAGGTGCCACCCCACTTGGTGGCCTGCGCCGCCGTCTTGGTACGGCTGGCGCCGGTGAACAGGCCGCCGACGGGTATGCCCACGTTCTTGAAGGACGCGTGGTCGGAGCGGCCGTCGCCCTCCGTCTCGATCTCGGTCGGCACGCCGATGCCCGTGTACCAGTCCTTGAAGACCTTCTCGATCGCCGGGTCGTCGTCGTAGACGAAGTAGCCCGGGTTCGGGGAGCCGACCATGTCGAGGTTGATGTAGCCGGAGACCTTGGCGCGGTCGGCGGTCGGCAGGTTGTTGACGTAGTACCTGCTGCCGACCAGCCCCAGCTCCTCGGCGCCCCACCAGGCGAACCGCAGGTGCTTGGTGGGCTGGAGCTGGGCACGGGAGACCGCGAGGGCCGTCTCCAGCACGGCCGCGGAACCGGAGCCGTTGTCGTTGATCCCGGCGCCGGAGGAGACCGAGTCGAGGTGTGCGCCCGCCATCAGGACCTGGTTGGGGTCACCGCCCGGCCAGTCGGCGATCAGGTTGTACCCGGTGCTGCCGGACTGGGTGAACTGCTGGACGGCGGTGGTGAATCCGGCGGCGTCGAGCTTGGCCTTCACGTAGTCGAGGGAGGCCCGGTAGCCGGGGCGGCCGTGGGCCCGGTTGCCGCCGTTGGCCGTGGCGATCGACTGGAACTGCGTCAGGTGCGCCTTGACGTTGGCGAGCGGGATGTCGGGTGCTGCCAGGGTCCCGGCGCCGGAGGTGCCCGTCATGGCCCGGTCGGGCGTGGCCGAGGAGGCGGCCGGGGACGCGGCGATCAGCCCGGCCACGGCCACCAGGGCCACGGCGGCCAGACGTCCGAAGGAGGTCGTGGGCAGGCTGGATCTCGGATGTGTCATGTGGGGAGCCGCACTTTCTCGTCGATTGGGGGGTCGAGCGATGCCTGGATCAGGTGGTGCCAGAGCCGTGCGGGTGCTGTGTGCGCCTGATGCTCAGTCAGATGTCGATGTCCTGTCAAGAGCTGTATCCGGTCACGGTCGTCCGCTCAGCGGACGTCCGGTACGGGTGAGGGCGTCGGGCGAGCCTCCGGGCCGGTCGAAACGGTTGTCGCCACGGACCCCCCGGGCGACGATGTCCCCAGCGAACCGCCCCGAGGGAGGTTGCGTTGACCGATCCCTGGGTGGCCCTGGAACCGGGGGCCGACCCTGCCGAGCGCGTACGGGTGCTGCACCGGGCCCACGAGACCTTCACCCGGGCCGGGACGGTGCCCCGGCCGGTGCGCCGTGTGGTCGCCGACTCCTGGCGCAGGTCGGCGCGTGCCGGTGTGCGCCCGGACGGCACCGCCGACATCGAACTGACCGACACCGACCTCGGCGTCCATCGCGCCGAGCATCCGCTGGCCCATGTGATGCCGCTCTTCCGGGAGTTGATGGGCACGTTCGCCTCCGACGGCCGGCACCTGCTCGCCGTGTGCGACGCGCACGGCAGGCTGCTCTGGGTCGAGGGCCACGCGTCCACGCTGCGACAGGCGGGGCGGATGAACTTCGTCCCCGGGGCCCGGTGGGCGGAGAGCGCGGTCGGAACGAACGCGCCCGGCACGGCCGTCGCCGTGAACCGCCCGGTACAGGTCTTCGCCGCCGAGCACTTCGCCCGGCGCGTGCAGCCCTGGACCTGTGCCGCCGCACCCGTGCACGATCCCCGCACGGGCCGCGTGCTGGGCGCCGTGGACATCACCGGCGGCGACGGCCTCGCGCACCCGCACAGCCTGGGATTCGTCCAGGCCGTGGCGCGGGCGGCGGAGTCCCAGCTCGCGCTGCTGACCCCCCGCCTGCCCGACGCCCGCGCACTCGAACTCGCCGCGCTCGGCCGCGACCGGGCGCTCCTGACAGCGCAGGGTCGCAGGATCCGGCTCAGCCGCCGGCACAGCGAGATCCTCGTCCTGCTCTCCCGCCACCCCGACGGCCTGACCGGCGACGAGCTGCTGTGCGCCCTGTACGAGGACGAGTCCGTCACGCCGGTGACGCTGCGCGCGGAACTGGCCCGGCTGCGCCAGGTGCTCGGCCCCGGACTGCTCGCCTCCCGCCCGTACCGGCTCACGGCCCCCGTCGCCTCGGACGTGGCCGTCGTGGAACGGCGGCTGGCGGCGGGCGCGCTCACCACGGCCCTGACCGCCTACGGGGGACCGCTGCTCCCGGCCTCCCAGGCACCGGAGGTCGTCCGGATCAGGCGCCGCCTCGCCGACGGGCTGCGCGCGGCACTGATGTCCTGCCGGGACCCCGACCTGCTGGCCGACTGGGCGCACGCGTCGTGGGGCGAGGACGACCTGGACGTGTGGCGTTCGCTGGCAACGGCCCGGCCGACGGCGGCGATCCGGGCCCGTCTGACCGCCCTGGAGTCGGAACTGGCGGCGCCGCCCGGCTGGGCAGGTGCCTGACGACGGTCCGAAGGACCCGGCCGACGGCGCGCGGACGCAACGTGGATGCAACGTCCGCCTTCCTACCCTCCGTCGCAGAGCTGCCCAACGGCGGGCAGCGCTGCTGAAGGAGGTCAGTTCCGCATGACCCGTTACGCGGCGCCCGGAAGCGAGGGCGCGATCGTCTCCTACCAGCCCCGCTACGACCACTTCATCGGTGGCGCGTACGTGCCCCCGGTCAAGGGGCAGTACTTCGAGAACCCCAGCCCGGTCAACGGCCAGCCGTTCACCGAGGTGGCACGCGGCACCGCGGAGGACGTCGAGGCGGCGCTCGACGCGGCGCACGCGGCCGCACCCGCCTGGGGGCGCAGGTCGGCGACCGAACGCTCCGACATCCTGCTGAAGATCGCCGATCGCATGGAGGCGCATCTGGAGCCCCTGGCGGTCGCGGAGAGCTGGGAGAACGGCAAGCCGGTACGGGAGACCCTCGCGGCCGACATCCCGCTGGCCATCGACCACTTCCGCTACTTCGCCGGCGCGGTGCGCGCCCAGGAGGGTTCCCTCAGCGAGGTCGACGACGACACGGTCGCCTACCACTTCCACGAGCCGCTGGGCGTCGTCGCCCAGATCATCCCGTGGAACTTCCCGATCCTCATGGCGACCTGGAAGCTCGCCCCCGCCCTGGCAGCCGGGAACGCCGTCGTCCTCAAGCCGGCCGAACAGACCCCGGTCTCCATCCACTACTGGCTGAGCCTGGTCGCCGACCTGCTCCCGCCGGGCGTGCTGAACATCGTCAACGGCTTCGGCCCCGAGGCCGGGAAGCCGCTCGCCTCCAGCCCTCGGGTGGCGAAGGTCGCCTTCACCGGCGAGACGTCCACGGGACGCCTGATCCTGCAGTACGCGGCGGAGAACCTGAAGCCGGTCACGCTGGAGCTCGGGGGCAAGTCGCCGAACATCTTCTTCGACGACGTGTGGGACAAGGACGACGCGCTGCGCGACAAGGCCCTCGAAGGGTTCACCATGTTCGCGCTGAACCAGGGCGAGGTGTGCACCTGCCCCTCACGCGGACTGATCCAGCGCGGCAACTACCCCGACTTCCTGGCCGCGGCCGTCGCCCGCACCGAGCTGATCAAGCCCGGGCACCCGCTCGACACCGACACGATGATCGGCGCCCAGGCCTCCAGCGAGCAGCTGGACAAGATCCTGTCCTACATCGACATCGGCAGGCAGGAGGGCGCCAAGATCCTCACGGGCGGCGAACGCGCCGACTACGACGGCGACCTGAAGGGCGGCTACTACGTGCGGCCCACGATCTTCGAGGGCGACAACCGCATGCGGGTCTTCCAGGAGGAGATCTTCGGCCCCGTCGTCTCGGTGGCGTCCTTCGACGACTTCGACGACGCCATCAAGATCGCCAACGACACGTCGTACGGCCTCGGCGCGGGCGTGTGGACCCGCGACATCAACATGGCCTACCGCGCCGGCCGCGCCATCCAGGCGGGCCGCGTCTGGACGAACTGCTACCACGCCTACCCCGCGCACGCGGCCTTCGGCGGCTACAAGCAGTCGGGGATCGGCCGTGAGACCCACAAGATGATGCTGGACCACTACCAGCAGACGAAGAACCTGCTGGTGTCCTACTCGCCCCAGAAGCTGGGCTTCTTCTAGCCCACCGCCGCCCTCAGGCGCGGGCACCCGGCCTCGGTCGGGTGCCCGTGGTGACGGGCGGTCCGGGGTGTGCCGTACACTTGTTCTTGAACTGGTCGCCCCAACTGGGGGCACCCGGTCGTGCGTTGGTGGTCCAAGGAAAGACGCCCCGCTTCCTGCGGGGAGATGCAGGTGCAAGGCCTGCCCGGCGCTCTGCAAAACGAGCCCGCCCCGGATCCGGGGCGGGCTCGTGTGCTGTCCGGCCCACGTCGACGCTGTGCACCGCCTTGTCGGCCGGAGTCGAGGGCGGGTCTCAGGTCGCGGTGAACGTGACGGGCAGGCGTACCGGGCCGCGCAGACCGCCGGGGCGCCAGGTCACTTCGGAGGGCGGCACCGCCAACGCCAGGTCCGGAAGACGGCGCAGGGCCGTGCCGATGGCGATCTGGCCCTCCAGACGGGCGAGCGGGGCACCCAGGCAGTAGTGGATGCCGTGTCCGAAGGCCAGATGACCGATGTCCTGCCGGGCCACGTCGAGGCGGTCCGGATCGGCGTAGCGCTCCGGATCGCGGTCGGCGACGGCGGACGCGATCAGCACGGTCGCACCGCGCGGGACGGGCACACCCGCGATCTCGGTGTCCTCCCGCGCGAACCGCGCGATCCCCGGGCTGACCGGCCCGTCGTAGCGCAGGAACTCCTCGATCGCGCCGGGCAGCAGGCCGGGGTCGTTCCGCAGCAGCTCCAGTTGGTCGGGGTGGGTGAGGAGCGCCACGACAGCGCCGCCGATCAGGTTGACCGTCGTGATGTAGCCCGCCACCAGCAGCAGGAACGTCATCGAGATCAGCTCGTCCTCGCTGAGCCGCTGCTGCTCGTCCCGGGCACTGGTCAGGGCGCTGAGGAGGTCGTCCTCGGGCCGCGCGCGCTTGGCGTCCAGCAGTTCCGTGAGGTACGCGCGCATCTTCTGCCACGCCTCGTTGACGACCACCGGGTCCGGCATCTGTTCCCCGCGCAGCAGCATGTCGTCGGTCCACCGCTGGAAGTCGTACTGGTCGTCCACCGGCACGCCGAGCAGCTCGCTGATCACGGTGACCGGCAGGGGCAGCGCGTACTCCGCGACGAACTCGGCCCGGCCCGCCGGCGCCATCTCGTCGAGCAGCCGGTCCGCGATCTCCTGGATCCGGGGCCGCAGCTCGGCGACCCGGCGCGCGGTGAAGGCCTTCGAGACCAGACGGCGCAGCCGGGTGTGGTCGGGCGGATCGGAGCGCAGCATGTTGCTCATCATCGACGCGCGCTCGAACTCGGGCAGCTGGTCCATCAGGCGGCGGTCCGACGCGTCTCGGACGTCGCTGCTCAGCCTCGGGTCGGACAGGGCCGCGAGCCCGTCCTCGTAGCGGGTGACCAACCAGGCCTCCACGCCCCCCGCGATGATCGCGCGGCGGACCGGTCCGTCCTCGCGCAGCTGTCGGTAGAGGGGGAAGGGATCGGCCACGAAGGCCGGGTCGGAGTAGGGGAGAAGGACCGGCTGCTGGCTCTGGCTCATCGTGCCTCCCGGGCACGCGGGCACTCGCGCGGTGAACACACGGAGCAACCCCGCGCGGCGACCCTGCGTGACGGTTTTGCTGCTACTTGTGGGTATGTATACCAGTGTGACGCATCAGTGGCGCGGACGAAGGGACGAGGCGCGATGGACACGAGCAACGGCCTGCGGGCGGGGGAGCGGACCACGTGCTGCGTGGTGGGTGGCGGACCCGCCGGAATGGTCCTCGCCCTGCTGCTCGCCCGCGCCGGGGTGGAGGTGACGGTTCTGGAGAAGCACGGCGACTTCCTGCGCGACTTCCGCGGCGACACCGTCCATCCGACCACTCTCGCACTCCTGGAGGAGCTCGGCCTCGGTGAACGGTTCGCCCGCCTGCCCCAGCGGCGGGTCACGACGGTCCAGCTGCCGCTCGGACCCGACGGGAGGCTGGTCACCGTCGGGAACATCGGCGCGCTGCGGCGCAGGTACAACTACATCGCGATGGTGCCCCAGTGGGACCTGCTCGACCTCCTCGCCGACGAGGCCGCGCGTGAGCCGTCCTTCACCCTGCGCATGCACACCGAGGCGACCTCCTTCCTCAAGGAACGCGGCCGGGTCACCGGCGTCTCCTACCGCACCTCCGACGGCCGCACCGGCGAACTGCGCGCGACCCTCACGGTGGCCTGCGACGGCCGCGGCTCGCTGGCCCGCGCGCTGCCCGAACTGGACCTGCGCACCTTCCGCTGCCCGATGGACGCCTGGTGGTTCCGGCTGCCCCGGCGCGAGGACGATCCGCGCGGACTCGTGGGCGGCGCCGGCGACCGGTTCCTCGTCGCCATGATCGACCGAGGGGAGTACTGGCAGTGCGCCGCGCTGATCCCCAAGGGCGGCGACGCACGACTGCGCGCCGAGGGCATCGACCGCTTCCGCGACTCCTACGGGGCGGCCGTCCCCTGGATCGCCGACCGCATGCACACCCTCACCTCGTGGGACGAGGTGAAACTGCTCGACGTACGGCTCGAACGGCTCGGGCGCTGGCACCGTCCGGGGCTGCTCTGCATCGGGGACGCGGCCCACGCCATGTCGCCGGTCTTCGGCATCGGCATCAACCTCGCCGTCCAGGACGCGGTGGCCGCCGCCCGCCACCTCGTCGGCCCGCTGAGCGGCGAGCCGTCCGCCCTTCCGGCCGCCGTGCGCCGTGTCCAGCGCCGCCGCTGGCTGACCACC
Source organism: Streptomyces sp. NPDC107562 (assembly GCF_055657325.1). Lineage (NCBI taxonomy): Bacteria > Bacillati > Actinomycetota > Actinomycetes > Kitasatosporales > Streptomycetaceae > Streptomyces > Streptomyces sp. NPDC107562. The sequence continues at coordinate 396,928 of NZ_JBVKBE010000001.1, forward strand.
GCCGTCACCCAGCGCCTCCAGCGCCTCGCCCACGCCAACGTCATCGAGCCGGTCCTGCAGGGCCGCCCGCCCTTCGGCGATCCGCGGCGCGCCGCACACATGGCGGAACTGATCACCACATCACGCCGGCTGAACCGCGTACCCGCCTACTTCCTCGCCTACGGCGCCCTGCGCGAACGGCCGCCGGCCGCGTCCGTGCGCCGGCGTGAGGCCGGCTGAGCGCGCCTCGCGCCTCACCACGCCGGCCGTGCGGGCCACGCGGCCCGGGCATACCGTGGGAGGACGGACAGGAGCGCGCACCGGGAGAGGTGACGCCGATGCCGGAAGAGCACGATGCCCGCCCGGACGTCACGGCGGAGCGGGCCATCGCCGACGAGCTTCGCTCCTCGTTCCAGGGTGAGGTGATCGACCGCGGGCATCCCGCCTACGACGAGGCGCGCACCGTCTGGAACGGCCTGATCGACCGCCACCCCGCCGTCGTCGCCCGCTGCCGCGGCACGGCGGACGTGGTTCATGCGGTGCGGGTCGCGCGGGAGCACCGGCCCGTCGTCAGCATCCGCGGCGGCGGCCACCAGGTGGCGGGCAGCGCCCTGTGCGACGACGGGCTGGTGATCGACCTGTCGCGGATGAAAGGCGTGCACGTCGACGCCGCGGCCCGCACGGCGCGCGCCCAGGCGGGCGTGACATGGGGCGAACTCGACCGCGAGACACAGGTGCACACCCTGGCCACGCCCGGCGGGGAGATCTCGGCGACCGGGATCGCGGGTCTCACCCTCGGCGGCGGCTTCGGGTTCGTGATGCGCACCTTCGGACTGAGCTGCGACAGCGTCCGCTCCCTGGAGATCGTCACCGCCGACGGCGTCGTGCGCACCGCGAGCCGCGAGCAGGAACCCGACCTGTACTGGGCGGCGCGCGGCGGTGGCCGGGGGATCGGCGTCGTGACGTCCTTCGAGTTCGGCCTGCACTCCCTCGGCCCCGACGTGGCGACGGCGGTGATGCTCCATCCGTACGAGCACGCCGAGGCGGTGGTGCGGGCCTGGCGGGACGCGACGTACTGCGCGCCCGGGACGGTCACGCCGGAACTGCTGCTGTGGAGCGTGCCCGCCGCCCCCGGGATCCCGACGGAACTGCACCGGGCGAAATGCGTCATCGTCGGTGCCGTCTACGGGGGCCCGCCCGGCGACGGCGCCGCCGCGGCGCTCGCGCCCCAGCGCGAACTGGGTCCGGTGCTCATGGACCTGAGCGCCACCGTGCCCTACGTCGCGTTGCAGTGCGCGAACACCTGGCGCTTTCCCGACGGCGAGCGGTACTTCATGAAGTCGCTCTTCATGGACGAGCTGACCGACGAGGCCGTCCGGACGCTGCTGGACTGGGACTCCCGGCGGCCGACACCGGAGAGCCTCGTCGTCGTGCGCACCCTCGGCGGCGCCGTGGCGGACGTGCCCGCCGACGACAGCGCGTTCGCGCACCGGTCGGCCCGCTTCAACGTGAGCATCGACGCGGGCTGGCAGGACCCGGCGATGGACGAGAGGGCGATCGCGTGGGCACGCGCGGCGTGGGACGCGATGAAGCCGTACTCCAGCGGCGGGACGTACCTCAATTTCGCGGGGCTCGGCGAGGACGCGAGCGAGCTGCCGGGCGCCGTCTTCGGCTCGCACGAGGGGCGGCTCCGGGGCATCCGCGCCGCGTACGACCCGGAGGGGCTGTTCGCGCCGGCGGCGCGGATGCCGTGAGCCTCAGCCGATACGGGCTCCCGCCCCGCCGACCCGGACCCGCGCGTCACCCGCGCGCAGCGTCACGGTGAGCTCGCCGGGGCGCCCCAGGTCCTCACCCTGGTGCAGGGTGAGGACGGCGTCCTCGGCGACCAGGCCCAGGTCGCGGGCGTAGGCGCCGAAGGCGGCGGCCGCGGCGCCGGTCGCCGGATCCTCGACGACGCCGCCGACGGGGAACGGGTCCCGGACGTGGAAGACGGTGGCCGATTCCCGCCACACCAGTTGGAGCGTGGTCAGGTCCAGGCGGTGCATCAGGGCTTCGAGGCGCGTGAAGTCGTAGGCGAGCGCGGCGAGACGGGCGCGCGTTGCGGCGGCGAGCACGAGGTGGCGGGCGCCCGCGAAGGCGATCCGGGGCGCAAAGGCGGGATCGAGGTCTTCGGCCGGCCAGCCGAGCGCCGCGAGGGCCTCCGCGAGGTCGGCGTCGGCGATCTCCTCGATGTGCGGCTCGACGCTGGTGAGCATGGCCCTGACCGTTCCGCCCTCCTCGGTCACCTCGACCGGTACGACGCCCGCGGGAGTCGCGAAGAGGAGTTCCCCCGGGCCCGTCCGCTCGGCGAGCGCGACAGCGGTCGCGATCGTGGCGTGCCCGCAGAACGGCACCTCGGCCTTGGGGCTGAAGTAGCGGATGCTGTACGCCCGCCCCTTTCGGCCGCCGAGGCCCGGCGGGGGCGCGGTCAGGAACGCCGACTCGGAGTACCCGAGGTCGGCGGCGACGGCCAGCATGTCGGCGTCGTCCATGCCGGCGGCGTCCAGGACGACGCCGGCGGGGTTCCCGCCCTCGGGCGAACGGGAGAAGGCGGTGTAGCGCAGCACCTCGGGCCGCGGCGAGTTCGTCGTCACGCTCGTCACAACGCGAGGCGGCGCGCCGCTGTTCCCGCGGCACGCGGCCCCCGAAGCAGGGGCCCCCTCCCGCCCGAAGGGGGCGGGAGGGGGCCGGGGAGACACGCGGCGGGACCGGGTGTCAGGGCTGCGCTGTCAGACGGAAACTCTGCGCCGCGGAGTTGTCGCAGGGCCGCTGCACCAACTGCACGCCGTTCGCCGAACTGCCCGGTGAACTGAGGCATTTGCCGCTGTGGCGCGCGACGAAGTGATAGCTGCCCGACGCCTCACGCACCGGCCGCCACTGCTGGTTCGCACCGCCGCTGTACGACCACAGCTGGAGCGGGGCGTTGTCGGCGGTGGAGACGTCGGTGACGTCCACGACCTGCTGCGGGTTGCCGCGGATCGCGATCCTGCTGTAGCCGCTGTCGGTGGAGCGGAACTGGAACTGCTGGGCCAGGGTGCCGTTGCAGGTGTACTGCTGGACGGCCGTGCCGTTGGCGGTGGCGGCCGCCCTGGCGTCGACACAGGTACCGTTCGCGCCGCCCGCGACCGAGTACCACGTCGTCTCGGAGATCGGGTCGGTCGGCGGGTCGGGGTCCTCGCCCGCGCCGCCGAGCCACTTGAGCCCGTCGATGAGGAAGCGGTTCTGGGTGGCACTGGCGAACGTCGAGGAGAGCCGTGTGTTGGTCTCGTAGTTCATGGCGTTGTGCCCGAAGTTCGCGTACAGCATCCGGTACTGGGTGTTCCTCCACAGGATCGGGTAGTAGCCGCTGTACCACGACTGGTTGGGGTCGGTGCCCAGCGGGAAGCTGGACGGGTCGACCGACGCGAGGATCTTGATGTCCGACCTGTTGCGCAGGTCGTTGGACCAGCTGTACCACTCGCTGACCGCCGAGGTGAACGTCGGCGGCAGCGCGGCCGTCGAGGGGTGCGTACGGTCCTCGGTGCGCAGCACCGCCGGGGTGGGACCCCAGGTGTTCGACCTGAAGTTCCCGCTGCCCAGGAAGGTGTTGTAGTACCAGGGCCAGGCCGCGGCGTTGGTGGTGAAGGCCGAGACGTGGAAGCCCAGCCAACCGCCGCCGGCTCGCATGTACCGTTCGAAACCTGCCCGTTGCGCCGCGGTCTGGGGCGCGTCGTCCAGGAACAGGACGACCTGGTAGGCGTCCACCCCGCCGTTGGCGAGGAGGTTCCAGTCGGTGGTGGCGGTGTAGGTGAAGTTGTTCTGGGCGGCGGCCTGCGGGAACCAGGCGTTGGCCTCCTTGACGAAGTCGATGTGCGCGGCGTCCCAGGTGCCGTTGTAGAAGGCGATCACCTTGAAGGCGGGCGCCTGGGGCGCGGCGGAGGCCGGGTTCCCGACGTGGGCCGGGGCGGTCAGCCCCAGCAGCACGGCCAGCAGTGTCAGCAGCCTGGCTGCGAGCCGCCTCACGGGTAGCTCACCAGGTTCGCGACGTTGGTGGACGAGTTGGACGGCCCGCCCCGGTCGTTGATGACGTGCCGGATGGTGCCGGTGCCACCCAGTGACACGGTCACCATGTTCTGGAAGCGGACGTTGGGGTTGTCGGGCACCTCGAAGGCCCGCTCCGCCGTCACGCTGGGGTTGACGTTGAAGAAGCAGTAGCTGCCGAGCCCGTACGCCTGGTGGCTGGTGACGGAGTCGGCGACCTTGTAGGCGGCGTAGCCCTGCGTGGAGCCGTTCATCCAGGCGGCCTGGTTGGGCGGGTCGTAGGGCATCTCGTTCTGGTAGAAGTACGTCCGCCCGCCGTTGCCGTTCCAGATCGTCTGGTGCTTCTGGTAGTGCTCGACGAACAGGCCGTACATCGTCACGTTGTCGCCGTTGACGATCAGTCCGGTGTCACCGGTGTTGCTGTTCCAGCCGATGCCGGTGCCGTGGTCGCCGCGCCAGATCCACATGTGGTCGCCGATGACGTTGTCGCTGTTGACGACGAGGCTGGTGGTCGCCTTGCCCACCGCGGCGCCGCCCACGCGGAAGTACACGTCGTGCAGGGAGGTGGGGTTGGCCGCGTGACCGGCCGAGGACCCGGACGGCCCGATCTCCACCAGGGTCTGGGAGTTGGCCGTGCCGGCGTCGAACAGGACACCCGCGATCTTGACACCGTCGACGTCGGCGACGGTCATCGCCGTGATGCCGTTGTCCGGGATGAAGGTGGCGAGCCCGAGGCCGAGGACCACGGTGTCGGGCCGGGTCACCCGCAGCGTCTGGTTCAGATGGTAGACCCCGGGCGTGACCAGCAGGTTCTTGCCCTCGGCGAGGGCGGCGTTGATCTGCGCGGCGGTGGCGCCGGGCTTGACGACGTAGAACTGGTCCATGCCGAGCGAGGTGCCGGCGGCGTTGCCGTTCGCCCACGTGGTGGCCGAGGAGTTCGTGCGCAGCGCGGGGACGAACACCCGGTAGGCGCCCGCGCCGTCGACGTACAGGAAGGGCTTCTCCCGCACCGTCGGGGTCTGGTTGACCGTGGTGTAGGGCGGGTTCGGGAACGTGTTGCCCGGCACGCCCTGGCTGCCGACGAAGACCATGTTCCAGTTGGAGCCGGTCCAGCTGCCGAGCTGGGAGTTGCGGGTCAGCCACTGCTGCTGGGTGCCGGAGCGGACCTGACCGTCGATCTTGGTGTCGGCCATGAAGCCGCCGCTGGACCAGCCGCCGTCGCTGAGCTCCAGGTTGCCGCGCACGTGCATACGCCGGTACGCGGAGGCCTGCGACACCGCCCAGCGGTCCGTGCCGCCGGTCGGGTTCACGGAGAGGTTCTCGGCGCCGCGCCAGAAGTTGTGCGTGGCGTTCTGCGGCGGGAACCAGTCCGCCTCCACGTGCACGGCACCGTTGATCGTCACCGAGTCGGGGGACTGGCCCAGCCCCAGGACCTGGGTGTAGAAGCCGACGTTGACGTCGTTGCTGTAGGCGCCCGGCTTGAACAGGACCGCGTAGCGCTGCGAGCCGAACTGGTTGGTCTCCTGCTGCCGGAAGATGGAGTCCAGCCGGCTCTGGATGGTCGACGACGGCATCGAGGGGTCGAAGACGGCCACGTTGGGACCGAGGTCGACATCGCCGGGCGCGGTGCTCACCGGCGTGACCTGGAAGCGCTGTGCCGCCGAGCCGTTGCAGGCGTACTGCACCAACTGCACGCCGTCGGCCGTCGAGGCGGACGGGACGTCCAGGCACTTGCCGCTGTGCCGGTTGACGAAGCGGTAGGCGCCGCCCCCCTCGTCGACGGCCTGCCACTGCTGGTTGTTGCCGCCGCCGTACGTCCACAGGTGGACGGCCGCGTTGTCGGCGGTGGACACGTTGCTCACGTCCACCACCTGCTGGGCGTCGTTACGGTTGCCGATGCGCACGTAGCCGTCGCTGGTCGGGGTGAAGCTCCACTGCTGCGCGGTGGTGCTGTTGCAGGCGTACTGCTGTACGGCCGTGCCGTTGACCGTCCCGGCCGCCCGGGCGTCCAGGCACTTGCCGCTGCCGGTGTTCACCACGGTCGCCCAGCTCGACGGCAGGGCGGCCACCGCCGCGGAGTCCGACGGCGCGTCGGCCTTCGTGGCGGCGGCCTGGGCCGGCTGGATCGCGGTGAGGACGGAGGCGGCGGTGGCGGCGACCGCGAGAACGGCGGTCCAGGGGCGACGGGCGCGGCTCATGGGAGAGCCGCCGGAGCGGCCACCGACGGGTGGTCGCGAGGAGCGAGGCATCGTGTCTACTTCCTGTGCCGCCGGGGCGGCTCGGGTGGGGGATGGGGGAGGCGAGCGGGGTGGGGCGTGCGGCGGCCGCCGCGCGGGCCGGCCGACGTGCGGCCGGCCCGCCTGCGGGCCGCTGTCGCTCGGTCAGCCGTTGTACTGGGCGAAGACGCGGGTGAAGTCCCACGGCTGCTGGGCGACGCCCGAGCAGGTGTCGGCGCCGCCACCGGTGCAGGGCCGGTCGCGGTTGACCGACCAGAAGGTCAGCCGGGCCAGGTGCCGCTGCTGGGCGTAGGCGAGGATCGTGCGGAAGTCGTTCACGGTCACCGTCTCGCTGTTGTCGGTGATGCCGTTCATCGAGGAGATGCCGGTGTGCCGGTAGGCCTGGTCGTCGCTGTACCCGTAGGCGTTCTTGACCGCCGTCTTGAGGCCCTCGGCGGCGCGGACGGTGAGCTGGCCCATGTTCTGGCCGGCGCCGCCGAAGTTGAACGGCATGATCGTCCAGCTGTCGACGGTCAATCCGGACGCGGCCGCCTTGCTGATCAGGCTGCTGTCGGGCCCGTTCTGCCCGGTGCCGAAGGTGACGTACACCTTGATGCCCGGGTTGTTGGCCTTGATCGTCTTCAGGGCGTCGACCGTGCGCTGCTGCACGACCGGGCTGTCGTACGCCGCGGCCTCGATGTCGATGTCGATCGCCTTGAGGCCGTAGGCGTTGATGACCTTCTGGTAGGCCGCGGCCAGCTCGCCCGCGCTGCCGCAGGAGCTCTCCAGCTTGTTGCCGCTCCAGCCGCCGAAGGACGGGATGACGTCGCCACCGGCGCTCCGGACGGTGTTGACGGTCTGCTGGTCGACCCCGCCGGTGAGGGGCCGGCTGCCGTCCCACTGCGGGTTGCAGTAGCCGTTGCTGAGGACGAAGGCGAGGGTGAACCACTTCACGCCGGTCGCGTTCATCACGGTCGTGGGGTTCGGCGGGCTGCCCCAGCCGTTGTAGAGGTAGGGGGCCACGGCCATCGCGCCGGGTCCGGGCGGGGGGTTGCCGCCGCCGGTGGGCGCGGTCCACTTCTGGTTGGCGGCGCCGGTACAGGTCCAGATCTGCAACCGGGTGCCGTTGGCGGAGCTGCTGCCGGTCGCGTCCAGACACTTGTCGGCCTGCGGATTCACGATGTCGCGGGCGGCGGTGACCGTCCACCGCTGGGCCGCGCTGCCGTTGCAGTCCCACAGCTGGATCCGGGTGCCGTTGACGGTGCCGGCCGAGGCCACGTCCAGGCACTTGCCGAGGGCGCGGATCGTGCCGTCGTCGCCGACGGTCCACTGCTGGGCGGTGGTGCCGTTGCAGTCGTAGAGCTGTACGGCGGTGCCGTTGGTCGTCGCGGCGCCCGCGACGTCCACGCACTTGCCGCCGAGTCCGGTGATCTGCCCGGTGGCCGCGGCGGCTGCGGCACCCGCCGGGGAGGAGTTCAGACTCGCCAGGAGGGCGGCTACGACCGCCGTACCGAGCCCGGCGCGCCCCGCGTGGCCGCGGAGGAGTGTCGTGGTCATGCGTCACTGTCCTGTTCTGCCGTCGTCCCGGCCGGACGGGTCCCGCGGCCCCCACCGCACGGCCGATCCGGTCACGGTCCGGCGAGACGGCCGGCAGGCGCCATCAGGATGGCGTGTCTATGACAGGCGGGGTGATGTGGGGGCTGGGGGATCGCGTGGACGGCCGCGACGGTGGGGGAGGGGGGAGTCAGACGGACTGCTTACTTCACACCGTGATTTAAGAAGTGACCGAAAACTCCTGTCAAGGGCTTGGTACAGTCCAATTCGCGAACACGGCCCACGAGTTGGGCGGATGGCCCACGAATCGGGCGGAGGGCCCGCGCGGCGGCGCGGGGCCCTCCCGGTCTACGGTGTCACGGTGATGTTGGTCAGCCCCCTGCCGCCCGTGACGGTGTTGCTGCTGTACACCGTCGTGCGGCAACTGGAGCTGTTGTTGGTGACGTTGACGGCCAGCCGGGTGGAGCCGCTCGCTCCCGTGAGCGTGGAGCGGTTGCCGCGGAACACCGTGCCGCAGCCCCAGCCGGACTGCTGGGTATGGGTCTGGTAGCCGTCGTTCGTGGTGTTCCTGCCGGTGTTGTTCTCGACGAGGACGTTGTTGCCCTTCACGTCCACCCACGAGTCGTCGTAGTTCGCGCCGGTGAGACCGCCGCCGTCGAAGGTGTTGCCCACGATGCGCGCGCCGGTGGTGCCCTCCTTGATGTCGATGTTCTCGCCGCCGACGTCGGGCCCGATCGTGTTGCCGAGGATCTGTATGTTGTCGCTCCGGTCGGACAGGGTGTTCGCCGAGCCGACGTAGACGCCCTCGCCCATTCCCCGGCCGTCGTTGCCGGTGTCGTGGATCCTGGAGTTCCTGATCACTCCGTCGGTGCTGGAGTTGCGGAAGTGGACCCCCTCCATGTCGAGGTCGTGCACGGTGACCCCGTCCACGACGACCCCACGGGCGGAGTCGATCATGATGCCCTTCTGGCCGCCTCGCACGGTCAGCCCGCTGACGGTCCAGTAGGAGGCGCCGTTCAGGTGCAGGCCGTATCCGCCGCTCGCGGTCAGGACGGCGCGGGACGAGCCGGTGAGGGTGATCCGCGCGCCCGAACTCGCGGCCCTGGTCGCCTTGAAGTTGCCGGTGTAGGTGCCGTCGGCCAGCCGGATGGTGTCACCCGGAGCGGCGGCGGTGAGGGCCGACTTGAGCTGGGCCGCGGTGGAGACGTCGATGGTCGCCGCGGGGACGGCGCCACGGGCCTCGGCCGGCGTCACCGCCAGGCCGCCGCCGGTGGCGACGGCCGCGGTGATCAGTACGGTCAACAGCGCGCGCGGGGAGTGCATCTGCATGGCGGTGCCTTTCCGGTGGGGGAGTGATACGCAAAGGCGGTGCTGGTGGGGGCGCCGGTCCTCGGGCCGGCCCGGTGAGCGGGCGGCGGGACCGTGGGTCAGCCGGCTATCGAGTCGAGCTGCTCCGCGGCCGGCCGCAGAAGCCAGAGGTCTCCTCGGGGCGGCGGCTCCAGCAGCGGAACGGCCTCGGCGGCCGCCCGGTCACCCGCGTCCGCCGCCGCGCGGACGACGTCGCTCGCCGCGAAACGGTGGAACTCCAGTTCCGGATAAGGCCAGTCGGCCGCGCCGGTCGCGGCCGGGAGCAGGTAGCGCACGGCCCCGGCCAGACTCTGGCCGTCCGGGCCACGGTGGACCCACAGGTCCACGCCGACATGGCGACCGATCGCGGCGAGGCGGGTGTGTGCGACGAGGGTGAAGGTGGAGTAGTGCCAGCTTCTGGTGCGGGCCAGTTCCTGCGGCTGGCTGCCGTCGCCCGCGATCTGGGTGTCGATCCGCCTGCCGGCGGCCTCCCGTACCGTTCTGCGGGCCAGTTCCTGGTCGCCGGTCGCGTAGGCGAGGGCGGCCACCAGCATGTCGTGGAAGGTGCCGTGGTTGTTGGTGGCCGCGGCCTCCTGCTTGCCGAAGGGGCTGGTGGTCAGCCAGGTCAGAAAGTCGGTGTTCCATCGCCGCATGCCGGCCCGGTCGCCACCGGTCCAGCCGGGTGCGCCGGTGTCGAGGATCGCGAGGGCGTCGACCACGCTCGTGTACGACTGCGAGAAGTCGATGATGCCGATCGCCCTGCCGTCGTACTTGCAGGGGATGAACTGGGCGTGCTCGAGGTGGGGGTTCATGCGGGTGGCCGGGTCCAGGAACCAGGTGCGCAGGATCTGCGTGGCCTTCTCGGCGTACTGGCGACGTCCGGTGTAGTACCAGGCGAGCGACAGCTCGTAGGTCGCGTCGAAGACCTTCTCCACGTCCTGGCGGTCGGTGCCCGAGTCGACCTCGGGGTTGCGTTCCCCGTCGCGCTGGACGTAGGGGCAGCCCCAGGGGTTCTCGGCGGACGGCGGTTGCGTGGGCCACCAGTAGGGGGCCTGGCTGAGGTAGTCGTGCACGTCGCCGCTCGGCGCGGGGCGGGGTTTGTCCACGACCGTCCAGGGCCCCTGGTCCAGCCAGTCGTCGGCGCGACGCGTCAACTGAGCCACCGCGCGGCGGAGTTCGGGACTGCCGCGCTGCAGCTCGACCTTGGCCTGCCGGAGCCGGGCGCCGTCGAGGACCGCGGTTCTGGGCGTCTTCGGCGCCGCCTGTGCGTGCGCCGCCGGGACGACCGCGGCGACGAGCGCGGCGATCATGAGCAGGACGAGAGTCGTCGGAGATCTTCTACGCACACCCTCTCCATTCAGCTATGTGAACAGAATTCACGTGGAAGGTCGGGTGAGCGTAGGGTCGACGGGGCGTGGAGGCAAGAGGTCGTGCGCAAGCGGACCCTGGTCACCCGCGCGCACAGTCCTCGACCAGGGCGGTCGTGTATGTGAACACGCCTTCCGCCCCGCGGCCGAGTGCCGCGAGGGCGGGGCGGTGGCGACGAGGGTGTCTCCTACCCCTGCGGGATCACGACGCGACGCGCGCCGATGTGGACGCGGTCCCCGGGGCCCGTGTCACTCGCCCTGTTCGGGGAGTTCGCCGGCGTCGGCGGTGGGCTCGGCCGACTCGGGCGTGGTGTAGAAGACGGACGAGCCCTGCTTGGTGCGCTGGGCCTGGTTCTTGGCCACGAGCCCTTCGAGCGTCGTGCGCACGACGGTGGTCTTGACGGTGCGTTCGGGGTGCTCCCCGGCCAGCGCGGTGGTGATCTCGGCTGCGGAGCGGGGTTCGCCCTGCGCCCCGAGATGCGCCCGCACGAGCTCGACGAGGGTGGGTGAGGTCGGCGACGCCGCCTCGGGCTCGGCGGCGCTCTTGCTGTCCGCTCGCTTGCGCGCGGCGGGCTTCTTCGCCTTCGGCTGCTTGGCCGCGGCCGAGGTGGCCCTCGTCTTCCTGGTCTTGCGGGGGGCGGGCACCGTCGCGGTGGCCTCGGCCGTGGAGGGCGCGGGGGCCGCGGTCGCCGTGGGAGCCGGGACGCCGAGTGCCTGCTGGATGTTGACCAGGACCGTGTGGTCGTGGCGCAGCGCGGTCAACTGCGCCTGGAGGGCCTCGATCTCACCGTGGAGACGGTCCTGTTCCTTCACGTTGCGATCGAGGTCGCCGGCCACCTGCGCGCTGTACTGCGAGGTCAACTCGGTGGTTTCGGCAGTGGTTTCGGACAAGGTCCTCACACCTTTCCTTTGTGTCATGGCCGTCGGGCGACAGGCCCGCGGCGTATGCGAAATCAAACGTGTGTGCATTTCTGCCTGGTGCCGTTGGGGCGATGGCAGTTACTCCCGCACATGGTCGTGCAGCAGTGATAGTACGGAAGATGTGTCTTGCCCACCTGCGAGACGAGTGCGGCACACGCCTCGCACGCACATCTCGTGAAACTAGACTTCACCGTCATGGGCACCACCTGGATCACACGCGCCGAGACCGCCGACGACATCCCCGCCGTCCGGGACATCAACCTCGCCGCGTTTCCCACCTCCGAGGAGGCGGACCTCGTCGACGCCCTGCGGGCCGACCCGGCCGCGTGGATCGACGGTCTCTCCCTGATCGCCGCGGGCGAGGACGGCCGGCCGGTGGGTCATGCCCTGCTGACCCGCTGTCACATCGACAGCACACCGGCGTTGTGCCTGGCCCCTTGTGCCGTACGGCCCGAGTGGCAGCGGGCGGGGGCCGGCAGCGCGGCCGTGCGCGCGGCCCTGGCGGCGGCAAGGTCACTGGGGGAGCGTCATGTGGTCGTCCTCGGACATCCGGCCTACTACCCCCGGTTCGGATTCACCCGTGCGTCCGGCCACGGCATCGGCCTGACCATCGACGTGCCGGACGAGGCGCTGATGGCGCTCGGCCTCGACGCGGACCATCCGCTCCCGAGCGGCACGGTCCACTACGCCGCGCCGTTCGGTATCTGACTCGCGCCCCAGTCGACACGTGAAGCACATAGTCATATGGGCGTATTAGTAGATCAATTGATTGACTCCCCTCTTCTTTTGATCGAATGCGAATCTCCGCCCATTTCCGGCAGTTGATACTTTAAGCTTCCCAGTGTCACGCCAGGGAGCGCGCTGGGGGCGCGCGTCACAGGGGGAGCTGGTTGTTGTGCGCCGTCGATCGTTCTTTGCGGCATGGTGGGGCTGCCTCGTGTTCCTTCTCGCGTCGATGTCGGCCACAGCACCGGCGCACGCCGCCGACCCGGCCGTCCCGTACGTCGAACTGACACCGGAAACAGGGGAATTGGTGCCCGGTGGTGAACCGCTGAGCGTCGACGCGCTGTTCCACAACACGCTGGACACCGATATTACGGAAAGCTTCATCGTCGCTGTGGGCGTCCGGCTCGCGCCCCCCGCCACACCACTGACGGCCGATCAGATCACCGTCGAGTGGTTCGACGCGACGGCGTCCGTGTGGCGGGCGGTGGAACTGACGCCGGGCGAGACCGCACTCTCCGGTTACCTCAGCACGGACGACGGACTGCCGTCCGTGGGGACGCTCCCGGCCGGCCGGACCATGCGGATCGGCCTGCGCGTCTCGCTGGCCGGCGAGGTGCCGACCGCGACCACGCTCCAGTTCGTCACCCAGGGCCTCATCCAGCCCGTCCCGCAGGTCGACCCGGTGGTCCTCATGGACGGCAAGGCGTCCTACTCGGTCGTGCCGGAAACGACGCCGACCGCGTCGCCCACCGCCTCGCCCACCGGCTCGGGCAGCGCGTCACCGACCGCTTCGGCGACGCCCGGTGACAGCGCCTCCCCCTCGGTTCCGGCCTCCGCCTCCGCCGAGCCGTCGCCGTCCTCGTCCTCGTCCCTCTCGCCCGTCGTACCGGCTCCGTCCGCGCTGTCGGGCGGCGCAGGGGACCAGCTCGCGGAGAGCGGTACGCCAGGACTGGCCGTCGTCACCGGCGCCGCGGCCCTCGTGGCCGCCGGTGCGGTGGCACTCGTCGCGATCCGACGGCCGCGCCGCACCTGACGATCAGGGCCGACCCGGGCGCCGAGTGTCCTCGCGCCCACGACACCTCACGTCTCCATCTCTGCACGCCTTACGGGAGGTACTCATGCAGCAGCGCACAGGCCAGGACGTCCTGCGCGACGTGGTCGGCAGCCTCGCACCGGGCGAGCTGGAGAAACTCGACGCGACCTGCCGGGCGTACGCCGCCAGGCCGTATCCGCCGCAGCCCCTGCACCGGTCGGCGGGGGACCCCCTGGGCATCGGCGTCGAGACGGCGGTACTGCTGCCGGTGCTGGTGGCGGTGGTCTCGCAGATACTCGCCGACCTCGCCTCCGGGCACATCCGGGCGGGCGGCACCCGGATCACCCGGTGGTGGCGCCGACGGCAGAACCGCGAGGCGGCCGAGGGGCGGCGCGCGGCGCTGACCTCTCCCGTCCCGGAGCTGTCCGACGTCACCAGGCAGGAATTGACCGACTGGGCCCTGGTCCAGGGCCGTGCCGCGGGCCTGTCGGCCGCCGAGGCGGACGAGTGCGCCCGGATCGTCGTCATGGCCGTGGTGGTCAGGTCGACCACGCCGTCCCCGTCGCCGTCACCGTCGCCGGGCGGTGCGGCTTCCGGCACGGCGGCGTCGGACACCTCCGGGCGCCGGGGACCCGTGGGTGACGACCCCGGGGCCGCTCAGGCACCGGCGATCACGCCACCGTCGTGACCACCGCGCCCGACGCCGTCCGGCCCGCCGAGGACCCCCGCGACGTCGCTCGTGCGCTCGTCTCCAGTCCGTTGCCGCTGCCCACCACCACCAGCCTGGTGCTGCTGGGCCTGGTCGCCTGCGCCGGAGCCTCGTTCACCATGTGGTGGTGGCTCGTGCTGGGCCGCGGCAACTGGCCGGATGCCCATGTCGGCTGTCTGCCGACCGTGCCGACCGTCCCGGCCGCGCCCGACGCGGTGCTCGACCGGTTCACCGGCTGTGTGTACGACGTCCGGCTGGCCCAGTCGGCGCTGGTGCTGTGCGGACCGCTCGCGCTCCTGTCCCTCGCCCTGCTCTGGCGGGCCGTCGGACGCCGGCTGAGCCTGTGGTGGTGGCGTGCCGCGCGCGACACCTCGGAACTGCGCACGCTCCTGAACGGCGTCGTTCCCGACGGAGCCGTCCGGCCGACCCTGTGGGTGCGCGGTCGGCGCGTCGGGGTCCGGGCCCGCGCCTCGGGCACGCGCCGCGACCCGTGGATCGTGGCCGACTCGAACGTCTTCAACCTCCCCGACGACGTCACGGCGGCGATGTTCCGGCACGAACTGGCCCACCTGCGCCTGCGCGACGTGGGCCGGGTACGGCTGGCCACCGCGGCGTGGTGGATCCTGCTCATCGGCTGCACCGTGCCGGTGGGCGTCGCCCTGGTGCTGGAGCCCCGAGTGCTCGGCGCCGGACTGCTGGTGCGGATGGCGCTCGTCCTGGTGATCGTCGGGCTCAGCCTCGGCGCGGTGCTGCGGGCCCGGGAGCACGACGCGGATCTCTGCGCGGACGCGGATCCGCGCGCGCCGCGCGGCGCCGCCGCCGGCCACATCGGCTCCGGCACCCCGCCGACCCGTCGCGAACGCCTGCTGGCACGGCTGGGACTCGCCAGTCATCCCGCCCCCGCGAGCCGTCTGGACGCCCTCGCGGATCCGGCGCGGACCTGGGGACTCTCACCCTTCGCGTGCCTGGCCACGGGCCTCGCCGCGGGCCTGGTGCTCACCGACCTCGCCCTGCTGGTCGGCGCGCTCAGCCCGACGCGGACCCAGCTCGCGTACACGGTGGCGGCGGCGCTGACGGGCTGGGCCGTGGCCGGTGTGGTGACCGTGGCGTGGTGGCGGGCCGTCGCGGTCGGGAACCGCGATGCCACCGGATGGCGTCCGGCGGCGGCCGGAGCCGCCCTCGGGTTCGGTGTGCTCGCCGGCAGCCAGCTGTCCGGGCGGGCGGCCGGCGAGTGGGTGCGGGACACCTGGACCGCCGAAGGGCTGGCGACGGCACTCTCCCTGACGGACGTACCCCTCTCGCAGGCGGCGGCGTTGGCGGTGGCGCTGGTGGCCGGCGGGGCCCTGTTCGCCGTATGGACGACGTCCCTCGCCAGGTCCGCGGGGGCCGCGGTGTCCGGGCCGCGCTCCGCACCCGCCTGTGCGGCGGCCGTGGTCCTCAGCGGGCTCCTGACGGCCGTACCGCTGGGCAGCTGGTTCCTGTTCGCCCGGCTGACCGCCGCCCGCCAGGAACAGGGCATCCGGTGGAGCGTGATCGACACACCCTGGTGGGTGGCGGGAGTGGCGCTGACCGTCGTGGGCGCCCTGGTCCCCCTGGCCGCGGCGCGCGTCGGCGCGCGGGCCGCCGTGCCGGGCGCACCGGTCGCACGACGGCCGTGGCCCCCGGTGGCGCTCCTGGTCGCCACGGCCGTGGTGGCCGCGGGAGCCGTATGGGCCACGATCGGCGGCGAGTTCGCCCTGAGGGCGGCGCCCGCGGCCGCCGCGACGCGCGAACCCTCCACCGCTCCTGCGAAGGCCCCCACCGCCCCCTCGGGCGCCGGCGACGAGACGGTGCCCCTCGATCAACTCCCCGCGCTCCCGCCCTCGCAGGAGCGCACTCCCGGGATGCGGGCCGATCCGGCGCTCGTCTGCCGGGCGCTGACCCTCGGCGGGACCGCCGTCTGGAACGACCCGACGGCGCGGCGCGAGACGGCCCAACTGCTGGCCGGCGTCGACGACATCGTGCTGCGGTCCGCCTCGGCGGTGCTGCGGCGCGACCCGTACGGCCCCGTCGACCGCGACGCGCTGATCGCCTCTCTGCTCCGCTGCGACCTCTACTTCCGCTACCACCGCTGAGCCACGCCCCGGCGCACCGAACAGGCCCACAGGAGGCACGTGTGAACAGGACTTCCGCCGCGGCGAACAGCCCCGCCACCCGTCGTCGGCTCGCCGTGGCTTCGGTCGTGGCGGCGCTGCTGGCGGCCGCCCTCACCGCGTGCGGCACCGAGCGCGGCGACCATGCGGACACCGTCGTGCCGACGGAGTCCTCGCTCGCCGTTCCGTCGAGGACGGCCGTCTCTCCCACGGGTTCGCACTCCGCGTCCCCCGAGGCGTCGTCCGGCTCGCCGTCGCGCTCCCGGACCCCGGGGGTTTCCGGCACGGGGGAGGGCGAGGGGCGCACCGCCGGCTCGGGGGGTGGGCGTGGGGGTGCGGGCGGGTCCGGCGGGTCGGGCGGTACCGGTGGGGGTGGTGGTTCAGGTGGCGGGTCCGGCGGCGGTTCAGGCGGCGGGTCCGGCGGTCATGGTGGATCCGGCGGGTCCGGCGGGTCCGGTGGGTCCGGTGGGTCCGGCGGCACCGGGGGGTCGGTCGGCGATCCCACCTCGCCCGCGCCCGCCGGCCCGCCCGCCTCCGGCACCCTCTCCGCGGCGCTCCTGACGACGGCTCAACTGCCCTCCGGATACGTCAAGACCGTGCTGCGGAACGATCCCCCCACCCGCTCCGACCGCCCCGAGTGCGTCTCCACGCTCAACGCCCTGGAGTCCTACCGCAGCACCCGTCCGGGCGCGGTGGAGGCGCGGGTGACCTTCGCCCAGAGCCAGAGCGGACCGTTCTTGCAGGAGGTTCTGCGCTGGCTGCCGGGTTCGGGAGCACGGCAGGAGCTCCAGCAGGCGGCGAACGTGCTGTCCGGCTGCGGTGGGTTCAGCATCGGCTGGAACGACGGGATGACCGGTACGGAGAGGGTGGTGGCGCACGGCTCGGCGGGCATCGGCGACGCGTCGTGGCACGCCACGGTCACCGTCACCGCGGAGACGTTCACCGTGCAGGAGACCCTGGTGCTGGTGGTCGTGGGGAAGACGCTGGTCGTCCTCAGCGAGGCGGGCAGTCCCGGGGCGCCGTCCCGTTCCCGGACCCTGGGCCTGGCGCGGGCCGCGGCGGCACGTGTGCCCTGACGCGTCTCGCTCGCACGCCCCGGGCCACGGTGGCAGCCGCGTCAGACGTGCGTGAGGAGGCGTTCCAGCGGCCGGGGAACGTGCGCGAGGTCCAGGTGCGCGACCAGGGCCCGCGCGTAGAGCGCCTTGCGACCGCTGTGCGTGCCCATGAAGCGCCGCAGCTGGTGCTCCACGGGCCGGTCCCGCTGGGCGGGCTGGCCCTGGAAGGTGCGGAAGGGACGCGTCTCGCCCTGCTCCTCGATCACCCGCTGCACGCACGCGGCCCCCAGCGCGCGGATCAGCTCGTCCTCCAGGTCGGCGACGCACACGTGGAAACCGAGGGTCTCCAGATCGTCCTGGGTGAGGGCGGAACCGAGCCCGACCCGCTCCAGGTGGCGCCGGAAGTGCCGTTCCTCGCCGATGTCGCACAGGCCCGCCAAGGGGAGGCCGAGTCCCGCGGGTCCGCATACGTCGAGGAAACGGCCGATGTTCGTCGCGCCTCCGAGCGGCACCACCGTGACGCCCTCCGCGCCGAGGTCGCGGCCGTGGCGCGTGGCCAGTGCCTCGAGGGCGACCTGGTCACTGCTGCCCTCGACGAGCACGATCGTCCGTACCCCGCGGGCGGCCAGCTCCCGTGCCGCCCCGGCGGCCGCGGCCGCTCCCGCGCCGCCGGCCGCCCACGCGACCAGCGCCCGGCCGAAGCGCCTCAACTCGTCCACGTGACCTCGCATTCCCCGCGCCATCCTGGCACGGCCGAGATCCCGTTCGCACGTGTGTTTTTCCGGCGTCCACGCGCGCGTCGGTGTCCAGGAGGGCGGGCCGGCGCCCCGCATGCGCGGGTGCCGCGCGGACCGCATGCTGGTGCCATGACCGTCGCACCGCCCGTGGTGATCTACCCGCCCGCCGAGGACGGGGGTCGACGGGTGCGCGTCGAGCGTCACTTCGTGGGCATGGCGTACGGGCTGCTGGACATCGTCGAGTTCCTGCGGCTGGCGGGGCTGGACGACGTCGACGACGACTGGGTACGGGGGTCCGGTCACGTCGAGTGGCGCGGTGGAGGCCCCGACGCGTGGGAGGGCTGAGGGCCGCCGATGTGGCGGGCACCGCACCCGCCGCTGGAGGCGTCGCCGGGACCGGCTCACGCCCAGGGGTCGGCCCGGGCACCGAACGCGCCCGGGCCGGGGTGGCTCACGCCGCGAGGGCGTGGCCCGGGTGCAGGACCACCTTGGTGTAGCCCTCGATGCGCTTGTCGAACTTCTCGTACGCCTGCGGGGCGTCCTCCAGCGGCAACTCGTGCGAGACCACGAAGCTGGGCTTGGCGCGCCCGGCGATTATCAGGTCACGCAGCTGGCGGTTGTACCGCTTGACGTTGCACTGGCCGGTGCCCACCTTCTGGCCCTTCTCGAACATCCTGCCGATCGAGACCAGGAGCTGGCCGTGCTTGGCGTGTTCGTCGGGTCCGCCCGGGTCGGACGGCACGTACAGACCCGGTACACCGAGCCTGCCGGTCGCCCTGACCGTCTCCACCAGCTCGTTGAGGACGATCGCGGGTTCCTCGTGGCTGGTGTCGTGGGACTGGGCCTGGTAGCCGACGGCGTCCACGCCCTTGTCGGTTCCTTCTCCGTTCGTCTGTGCCTTGATCTGCTCGGCCGGGTCGCCCTGGGTGAAGTCGATCGGGATGGCCCCGATCTCCTCGGCCTTGGCGAGTCGCTCCGGCACCCGGTCGACGGAGAACACCTTCGCGGCACCGCGCAGCAGCGCCGAGTAGGCGGCCATGAGTCCCACCGGTCCTGCGCCGTAGACGGCCACCGTCTCACCGGGCGTGACCTGGGCGAGTTCGCAGCCGTGGTAGCCGGTCGGGAAGATGTCGGCGAGCAGGATGAAGTCCGTCTCGAACTGCTCGCCCGCCGGCAGCTTCAGGCAGTTGAAGTCGGCGAACGGCACCCGGAGCCGTTCCGCCTGGCCCCCCTTGTACGGGCCCATGGCCACGTAGCCGTAGGCACCGCCGGCGAAGCCCGGATTGACCGTCAGGCAGAAGCCCGTTTCGCCGGCCAGGCAGTTCTTGCAGAATCCGCACGCGACGTTGAAGGGCATCACGACACGGTCGCCCACGGCCAGCGAGGTCACGCCGTCCCCGACCTCCTCGATGACGCCCAGGTTCTCGTGCCCGAAGACGATGCCCGGCTCGGCCGCGGTGCGACCCTCGTACATGTGCAGGTCGGAGCCGCAGATCGCGGACGACGTGACACGTACGAGCACGTCGTTCGGGTGCTGGATCCGCGGATCGTCGACGTCCTTCACCGTGACGCTGAAGGGCCTCTCGTAGACAACGGCTTTCACCTGTGTCACCTCCTGTGGAGCGTGGGCGGAGTCGAACGGGCCGCTGCCGGGGACACACACGAAGGCGCGGCTTTCGGTATGCGCCGTGATCGAGGGCTCGCCTCACCGCCGGTACTTCCAGGGAACGCCCCTGGGTCAGGGGTTGCAACCCGCGCCCGGGCGGTGCTCCTACGGCCGCGGGGGGTGCTCCGCGGTGTGCCCGTGCCCCCTACGACTCCGGGGCGCCCTTGCGGCGGCGCGGTGTGTCGATCGGCACCGCGGTCTCTAGGGGGTCCGCCGCACGCGCCTGGACCACGAGCAGGTCGTCGGGGGTCAGCTCCCTGCCGTCCTCGGCGACGACCGTCAGGGGGCGGGGCGGTTGTCCCGTCCGGGCGTCGACGACCTGGTTCATCGGCTCGTCGTCCTCGAAGAGGTACTTCTGCCCCCATTGCCGCAGTGCCGAGAGAACGGTGTGGAAGTCCCGTCCCTTCTCGGTGAGGACGTACTCGTGGGAGTTGCCGAGCGCTGACTCGCGGATCTCGAAGATGCCCACGGCCACGAGCTTCTGCAGCCGGGCGGAGAGGATGTTGGAGGCGACACCGATCCGCTTGTTGAAGTCCGTGAACCGTGTGACACCGTGCATGGCGTCCCGGAGGATCTGCAGCGTCCAGGTGTCGCCGACCTCGGAGAGGGAGCGGTCGATCGGGCACGCTGAATTGACCAGCTCTCGACGCTTCACCGGTACCTCCGAACCCCAGGTTACTTGCGATTCTAAAGCATGGGGCACCTGTCCGACCGAGCCTCGGAACCGGGACGGGCACCGGGCCCGGCGCAGCCCTCGGACCGGCGGCCCGAGGGTCCGAGGGTCCGAGGGCTACGGTCACGCCACTGACGCCGGGAACCTGCGCTTCTTCCGGCTACCGTGCGTCGCCCATCTCGGCCTGGTCGAAGAACTTCATGGCCATGAAACCGTGCGCGTAGCCGCCCCCGGCGCGCAGCGCCGCGGTCGTCATGACGGTCTCCGCCAGTTCCTGCTGGGTCGCGCCCGCGGCGTGTGCGGCCTTGGTGTGCGCCTCGATGCAGTACGCGCACTGGGTGGTCAGCGCCACCGCCACGGCGGTCAGCTCGGCGTACTTGGGCGGAACCACATTGCTGCTGCCCCGCAGGACCTGGTGGTCGAAGGCCAGGAACGCCTTGAAGGACTCGGGGGCGCCGGCGCGGAGGTGCTTGGCGTACTGGTGGTCGGTGTGTTCGTGGTAGGACACGTCGCGCTTGCTCCTGTGCTCGGGGAAGGAGGGTGGTGGGGTCGGATCCGGTCGGTCAGTACTTGTTGCGTCCGGCTCGTACTCCGCCGTCGACGTCCCAGGTGGCGCCGGTGATCCAGTCGGCCTGCGCGGAGAGCAGGAAGGCGACGGCGGGCGCGACGTCGTCGGGGGTTCCGGTGCGGCCCAGGGGGTGGAAGGAGTTGAAGGCGTCGAGTGCGGAGTCGATCTCGTCCTTGGGGATGAAGGCCTCGTAGATGGGGGTGCGGACCACGGCGGGCGCCACCGTGTTGACGCGGATGCCGTGCGGGGCGAGTTCCATCGCGAGGTGCTGGGTGAGGGAGTGCAGTCCGGCCTTGGCGACGGAGTAGGCGGAGGACGGGGTGGCGGCCATCGCCTGGTGCGCGAGCATGCCTCCGATGTTGACGACGGCTCCCCGGCGGCCGCGGGCGATCATGTTGCCGGTGACGGTCTGCGTGACGAAGAAGAAGGCACGGGTGAGGGCCTGGTAGCGGTCGTAGTCCTCGGGGGTGTGTTCCAGGAAGGTCTTCGGCTCGAAGATGCCCGCGGCGTTCACGAGAAGGGTGGCGTCGGGGTGCTGCTCGGTGAGGGTGGCGCGCAGCCGGTCCACGGCGGCGCTGTCGAAGAGGTCGGCCGCGAGGCCGGTGACGTCTCCGAGCCCGGACAGCTCGGCCACCGCCTCCGCGGCGCTGGCCTGTGACCTGCCGATGACGACGGCGCTCCCGCCGTCCTGGAGGACGCGCCGGGCGACGGCCAGCCCGATCCCGCTGGTGCCGCCGACGACGATGACCTTCTGGCCCGTGAAGTCAAAGGTGTTGCTGGGCATGGGTGTGCTCCTTGCAGGGTGGACGGGGATGCGGGAGTGCCTTCGACGGTAGGGCGATTTGTCAGGTGTCGGTAGAGGATCTTCGGTGATGCGGCTATAACGTCCGGCTATGGCGGAGAGGGGCCCCGCGAGGTGTCGCTTGCAATTCGCAAGTGCCGATGTCAGGGTGGGAAACAGTGCTTGCAAATCGCAAGTGACATTCCCTGATGCCGAGGAGTGGGCGCCCATGCCCCGGAGTCACCGGACGATCCGGACGGAGCTGCGCGACGGGGTCCTGTGGGCCACGATCGACAACCCCCCGATCAACCTCGTCGACGAGCCCTTCGTCACCGACCTCGTCGCGCTGCTCGACGAGCTCGACACCGACCGCGACGTGCGCGTGGTCGTCTTCCGCAGCGCCGACGCCGACTTCTTCGTCCCGCACGTCGACGTGCGGGGCATCGCGCAGTACACGGCGGCCGCGGCCACGTCCGGGGGCCCCGACGACATCAGTCTGGGCACCCTGTACCGGCGGCTCAGCGAGGCCCGGCCCGTCACCGTCGCGGTTCTCGAAGGGCGGGCGCGCGGCGCGGGCGCCGAGTTCCTGTACGCCTGCGACATGCGCTTCGCCTCCCTGGAGCGAGCCGTCGTCGGCCAGCCCGAGGTGGGCCTGGGCACCTTCCCCGGCGCGGGAGCGGTCCAGCACCTGGTGCGGCTCGTCGGCCGCGGCCGGGCCATGCAGGTGATCCTGGGGGCCGACGACTTCGACGGCCGGGAGGCCGAGCGCATCGGCATCGTCAACAAAACCCTGCCCGACGAGCAGTTGATCCCCTACGTCGAGCGGCTGGCCGGGCGCATCGCCGGATTCCCGGAGGCGGCCGTGCGACTCGTCAAGCGCCGGATCAACGCCGCCGCACTGCCGCCGAAGGAGGACGTCCACGTCGACGCGGGCTTCTTCCAGACCCTGGCGCGTGATCCGGTCGGCGCCGCCCGGATGCAGGCCCTCATGGAGCGCGGACTCCAGGAACGCTCCCGCACGGAGCTCGAACTCGGCACCGCGGTAGGGGAGCTCTGAGCCCGATGCGTCGCACCGGCCCGATACGACGCCTCTCCCGTCCCGTCGGCTTCTGGATCCTCGGCGCCACCCTGCTCGCCTTCCTGGCCGCGGCGGCCGCCCCGTCCCCCCTCTACGTCGTCTACCAGGACCACTGGGACTTCTCGGCGAGCGTGCTCACCCTCATCTTCGCGGTCTACGTGGTGGCGCTGCTGGCCGCGCTGCTCACCGTCGGAGGTCTCTCCGACCACGTGGGCAGGCGGCCCGTGCTGGCCGCCGCGCTGGTCGTCGAGGCCGCGGCCATGATCGTGTTCCTCGCCGCCGACGGAGTGGGGGCGCTCCTGCTCGCCCGCGTCCTGCAAGGGCTGGCCACGGGCGCCGCGGCGGGAGCCATCAGCGCCGGACTCATGGACCTGCAACCGTCACCCACCTCGCCCCTCGGCCCGCTGATCAACGCCGTCGCACCGGCCGCCGGACTCACCGCCGGTGCCGTCGGCAGCGGGCTGCTGGTGCAGTACGCGCCGGCCCCCACCGCACTGGTCTTCGTGCTGCTCACCGGCGTCTTCGTGCTGCTTGCGGCGATCGTGCCCCTGCTGCCGGACCCGGTCTCGCGGCGGCCGGGCGCCTGGAGGTCCCTGCGGCCCCGGGCGGCCGTGCCGGTCCGGGCGCGGGGTGCCTTCCTGGCAGCCACGCCCTGCCTCATCGCCGCCTGGGCCATGGGCGGGCTCTACCTCGCGCTGGGCCCGTCACTGGCCGCCGGGGTGCTGCACCACACCAACCACCTGGTGGGCGGACTGGTGGT
The DNA here is from genome assembly GCF_055657325.1 of Streptomyces sp. NPDC107562. NCBI lineage: Bacteria > Bacillati > Actinomycetota > Actinomycetes > Kitasatosporales > Streptomycetaceae > Streptomyces > Streptomyces sp. NPDC107562. Next base: position 420,289 of record NZ_JBVKBE010000001.1, read on the forward strand.
CGCCACCCTCTTCGGGGCGGCGGCCGCCGCGTCGTCACTGGTGCACCCCCTGGCGCCGCGCCGCATGATGGCCGCCGGATCGGTGGTGCTCGCGGTGGGGACCGGCCTCGGCCTGCTCGCCCTGGCGGGCCCCTCCACGCCACTGTTCTTCCTCGGCACCGCCGTCGCCGGCGCCGGGTTCGGCGCGGCCTTCCTCGGTGCCTTCCGCTCGCTCGCGGCCTTGGCGGCCCCGACCGAACGGGCGGAACTGTTCGCGTCCGTCTACGTCGTCAGCTACCTCGCCCTCAGCGTTCCCGCCGTGATCGCCGGCCTCCTCGTCCCCTGGCTCGGCCTGCGCACCACGACCACCGCCTACGGGGGAGTGGTCATCGTGCTGGCCCTGGTGGCCGCCGTCGCCGGCAGCGCGGCCGGCAAGCACACCGCGGCACCCGCCGTCGTCGTCCCCCGGCCACGGGAGGCGGACGTCCCCACGCTGTGCGGGCGTTGACGACCGTCTGATTCCCGCTTTTGCCCCCGCACGGCCCCGCCCTCTCGCGTACGGTGACGCCACCGCGGGGGCGGTCAGGGGGAACGGGGGGATCGATGAGTCTGCTGAGCCCGGAACTGCGCGCCGGCATCCGCAAGGCGATGGCCGCGCCGGACCAGGCCGCCCCCTTCCTCTTCGAGACGCCGGCGAACGTGCTGTCCCGCCGTACCCACGGCAACCTGGCGATGCTCCTCCACGGGGTCCGTGAGCGACTGACCCCCGAGCAGGCGGGCGGCACGAACGGTTCCGCGGACACCGGCGCAGAGGTGCTCGACGTCGTGTACCTCGTCGCGTGCTACCACTTCGCGCGCTACCGGCACGTGCCCGAGGAGGAGAAGGAGTGGAACCGGCACGCGTGCGTCTTCCTTTTCGGGATCGTGCACGCGCTGCGCCCGGAGATCGTCCCGCAACCGCTGCGCGACCACTTCGCCGCACATCCGCCGCAGGTCGTGCCGCCCTACGAGATCGCCCACGCCGTGGGCGTCGCGCTGCTTGCCGCGAGTACGCCGGCCAGGGACCGGGACGGGGTGGTCCTGGCCTCGGCTCTGCTGCTCTGGGCGCGGACCGAGGCGCGGGGACGCCCGTCGGAACCCCGGATCACCTTCAACGCCGCCACGGCACTGGCGCAGACGGCCGACCTGTCGGGTACCGGCGGCGACGCGGGGCGGACCAGGGAGGCGGCGGCGCGGTTGATGCGCGAGGCCGTCGCCGCGCTCCCGGCCGGTGACCCGGATCGCCCGCGGATGCTGGAACTCCTCGCGCGGACGCAGGCCGAGTCCCCGCCCGCCCCACCGGCCGACGACAGCGTGGCGGCCGAGTGGGGCCGCTACCTGAGGGACGGAGACCCGCGCCGGCTGGACGACATCGTCGAGCGGCTGCGGTCGGCCGTCGCAGCGCCCACGACAGGGGAACCGGAACGCACCCTCCGCCGCGTGGAACTGGGCCAGGCCCTGCGGATGCGCTTCGAGACGGCGGGTGAACTCACCGACCTCGACGGGTCGGTCGCCGAGCTGACCACGGCTCTGGCCGGCCCCCTCGACGACGACCAGCGGGCATCGGCCCATTCCTTCCTGGGCCTGTCCCACCTCGACCGGTACGTCGCGTCGGGAGACGTCGCCCACCTGGAGGCGGCCACGGAGGCCGTGCGCCACCCGTGCACCGTCCCGACGGCCGGATCACCCGCCCATGCCCAGCGGCTCACCAACCTGGCGGCCGTCCTCACCGCGCGGTTCGATCTCCACGGGGACGTCACCGAGCTCGACGAGGCGGTGCACCACCTCCAGTACGCCGTCTCGGCCACGCCGCCCACCCAGCACGACCACCCCGTGATGCTGATCAAGCTGGCCGTCGCGCTCCGCCAACGCGGCGTGCACGCGGCCCGGGAGGCGGACCTCGACGCGGCCGAGTCCCTGCTCAGAAGGGTGGCGGGTGAGCCCCCGGACACCGGGCCCCACCAGCAACTGGCCCGCTGGGAACTGGGACAGCTGCTGCGGACGCGTGGTCTGAGCCGGCCCGCGGCGGCCGATCTGGCCGAGGCCGTCACGCAGTACCGCACCACCGCGCTGGCGCCCACCCAGGACGTACGCACCCGACTGGCGTGCGCCGCGCAGTGGGGCCTCACCTGTCTGACCCTCGGCGACGGGGAGCAGGCCCGTACCGCCTTCCGTGTGGCGCTCGCCGACCTGCTCCCCCGACTGACCGGACACGCGCTGGGCCGGGACTCGCAGGAGGTCCGGCTGCGTGAGGTGCCCTCGCTGGCGACCACCGCGGCGGCCGTGGAGATCGCCGGTGGCCGGCCGCGTGAGGCGCTGCTGCGTCTCGAACAGGGCCGCGGTGTCCTGCTGGCACAGGGACTGCAGTTACGGAGGCGGCACAGCGACCTGGTCGCCGCCTCCGCGGAGCTCGCCCGACGCTACGAGCGGGTCTGCGCCGAACTGGTCCAGCCGCAGCGCGTCCCCGAACAACGCCGGGCCTCGGCCGAGGAGTTCGACGGGCTCGTCGCGGAGATCCGCGCCCTTCCCGGGTTCGCCCACTTCCACCGGCCACCGGACTGGTCGCGGCTGAGCGAGGCGGCGGCACACGGGCCCGTCGCCGTTGTCAACGTCTCCCCTCTGCGCTGCGACGCCCTGCTGCTGCGTCCGGTGGACGGCCGGACGGTCGTGGAGGTGGTGCCGCTGCCCGGTGTCACCAGCGAGGAGACGGACCGCCGGGCCGTCGCCTTCCACACGGCCGTGACCGGTCTGGTCGCCCCCGGCACCACCGGGGGCGAGAGATATGCGTACGACCGGGAGATGAAGCGGACGCTGCGGTGGCTGGGCGAGCGGATCGTGGGGCCCGTCCTCGCCGGGCTGGGCCTGGCCCGCCGGCCGGCCAGGGGCGAGGCCGCGCCCCGGCTCTGGTGGTGCCCCACCGGCGTACTGTCCCTGCTGCCGCTGCACGCGGCGCTGCTGGAAGGTGACGGGCGGCCCGGTTGCGAGTACGCCCAGGACCGCGTCGTCTCCTCGTACGTCCCGACCCTCGGCTCGCTGCTGCACGCGCGTGGGACGACCGCTCCCGAGCCCGGCAGGAGATCGCTCGTCGCGGTCGCCGTGGACGCGGGAGGCGACCTCCCGCGCCTGACGGCCCTCGACGACGAACTGGCCGCCACCCGGCGGTTGTCCGGCACCCGGTCCGAACTCCGGGACACCGAGGCCACCGCCCAGGCGGTACTGGCCGCGCTGCGCGGGCACACCCACGCGCACCTGGCCTGCCACGGCGTACGGGACCCGGCCGACCCCTCGCGCAGCAAACTCCGCCTGCACGGCGGCGACCTGACGCTGCGCGAGCTGGCGGCTGAGCGGCTGCCGGCGGCGGAGTTCGCCTACCTGTCCGCCTGCCACAGTGCCGCCCCCGGCCGGGAACTGGCCGACGAGGCCATCTCCGTGGCGTCGGCGTTCCAGCTCTGCGGCTACCGTCAGGTGATCGGGAGCCTGTGGACCGTGGAGGACGGGATGGGTCCGTTGCTCGCCGAGAAGGTCTACCGGGCCCTCGCCCGGTCCGACGGCCCGGCGAGGGCTCTGCACCGGGCGGTCGAAGCGCTGCGCGCACACGAACGGTATGGCGAACCGCTGTTCTGGGCATCGGTCGTGCACAGCGGTCCCTAGCGACCGAGACCGCGCCCCCGCCCCACGGAAGAAGGAGAGGTCGATGAACGACGACCGCAGGATGCGCGCCGGCCTCTGCTCGGCGCTGCCCAGGCTGCGGGAGGACATGGCCGCCGAGGGAACGCTCGCCGCGCTCCACGACGCCGTACGCGCCGTCCTTGCCGAGACACCCGTCCGGCAGGCCGTCGACGGACTGGGTATCCCGTCCCATGTGTTCGACGGTGCGAGGGCCGTGCGGGGGGAGGAACCGGGGAGCATGACCTTCGGGACGAAGCCGCGCCCCGCCGCGGAGGCCTACCGCTGCCCCGACGGATGGTGCAGCCTCGACATGGTCCGGACGCCGGGCGGCGAACTCCCGGCCGGCGGACGCTGCTGGCTGCGCGACCGGCCGCTGCGCGTCGTGGAGGCGTGAGCGTGCCCCCGGTCCTCGACAGCCTCACCCAGAAGCTGGCCGAGAAGTGGCTGTCCGAACTGGCCGTCCCCGGCCTGCTCTTCGTCGCCGCCGCGGCCTCCGGCCTGGTGCTCGGCCACGGCTCCGCGCTCGACGGGCCGGTCCTGGCCGAGCGGTTCGGGCAGTGGTCGACGCGGGCGGGGCGGTTGCCGACGCTCGGTCAGGTGGGCGTCGTGGCGGCGATCGTCCTCGCCTCGGTGGCGGCGGGCGCCTTCGTACGGGCATGCGCCGACGGCGCCGAACGCGTCTGGACGGGGGACTGGCCCGCGTTCGCGCGGCCGCCGGCCGAGCGGCTGACCGCCCGGCGCCTGAGGCGCTGGGAGGAACTCGACGCGGAGATCGCGCGGTTGCGCGCGGCGACACCCGCGCACCGGCGGGACGGAGCGCTGCGGCGGGACCTGGAGGAGCGCGCCGCCCGCCGCGACGGGATCGCCCTCGCCCCGCCCGCCAGGCCCACCTTCACCGGCGACCGCATGGCGGCGGCCGAGACCCGGCTGCGCCACCAGTACGGCATCGACCTGGCCGCCTGCTGGACGCGCCTGTGGGTGGTCCTGCCCGAGGACGTCAGAGCCGAGCTGCGCACCTCGCGAGCGCGCTTCGACGCCGGGGTGACCGGTTCGGTGTGGGCGCTCTGCTACGCCGTCCTGGGCTGCCTCTGGTGGCCCGCGGCCCTGGCCGCTGCCGGGACCGGACTTGTGGCGTGGCGCCGGGGCCGCGGCGCCGTGACGGTCCACGCCGAACTGGTCGAGTCCACGGTCGACGTCCATCTCAGGAGGCTGGTGGAGGAGTTGGGCGTCGACGCGTCCGGCGCCCCGCCCGACCCCCGGGTGGGCGCGGCACTCAACAGGGTGGCCCGAAAAGGGGGTTGAGCAGGACGAGAGGAGGCGCCGGACAGGGCCTAGGCTGCCGCTCCGGACTGAGGTCGGTCCTGTGGTGTGTCGGACGTGCCGGACACGCCGGGTGGGGACAGGGTCTGTTCGGCCCAGACGACCTTGCCGCTCGCGGCCGGGCGGTGGCCCCATCTGCGGGACAGCTGCGACACGAGGAGGAGGCCTCGGCCGTTCTCGTCGTCGGCGTGCGCGCGGCGCCGACGCGGCGTGCAGCCGTCGGCGTCGGACACCTCGCACGTCAGGACCTGGTGCCTGATCAGGCGCAGCCGGATCGGGCCGGCCCCGTGGCGGACGGCGTTGGTGACCAGCTCACTGACGATCAGTTTCGTGGCGTCCTCGACGTCCCGCAGGCCCCATTCGGCCAGTTGCCCGGCCGCGAGTTGCCGCGCGCGGCGGGCGGCGGTGTCGTCGCCGGGCAGGGTCCAGGATGCCACCTGGCTCGGGGCGAGCAGGCGGGTGCGGACGAGGAGCAGGGTGACGTCGTCGGACGCCGCCTGGCCGGAGAAGGGCTCCATCGCCCGACCGCAGAGCTCCTCAAGGGGCTCGTCCGGCCGCGCGAGAGCGGCGCTCAGCCGGCGCATTCCGTCCTCGATGTCCTGGCCGCGGCACTCGATCAGACCGTCGGTGTACAGGGCGAGCAGACTTCCCTCGGACAGTTCGAGCTCGAAGGCCTCGATGGGGGCGCCCAGTCCGACGCCGAGCGGGGCACCGGTGGGCAGGGCGGGGTAGCCGACCCGGCCCTCGGGGTCGACGACGGCGGGTGGCGGGTGGCCCGCGGAGGCCATGGTGCACCGGCCGGTCACCGGGTCGTAGACGGCGTACAGGCAGGTGGCCCCGACCACCGTGGAGAGCTGGTCCGGGGCTTCGGCTTCCTCCTCCACCAGCCGCTGGACCGTGTCGTCGAGGTGGGTGAGCAGTTCCTCGGGGGGCAGATCCATGTCGGCGAGCGTGCGTACCGCGGTGCGCAGCCTGCCCATGGTCGCGGCGGCGTTGATGCCGTGCCCGACCACGTCGCCGACGACGAGGGCGACGCGGCTGCCGGACAGCGGGATCACGTCGAACCAGTCGCCCCCCACACCGTGGTCGATGTCGGCGGGCAGATAACGCGAGGCGGTCTCCACCGCCGGACCGCCCCTGAGGCGGTGCGGGAGCAGATTGCGTTGCAGCGCCAGTGCCGCGGTGTGCTCGCGGGCGTACCGGCGTGCGTTGTCCAGCGACACCGCGGCGCGGCTGACGAGTTCCTCGGCCAGGACCAGATCGGCCTCCTGGAACGGGACCGGGTCCTTGGTGCGGATGAACACGGCCAGGCCGAGCGGGGCCCGCCGGGTGCGGATGGGCACGACCATCAGGGAGTGCATGCCGTGCTCCTGGATCTTCCGCGTCCGCAGGCGGTCGTCGTCCGTCCAGGTGCCCGGAGCGGTGTCGAGAATCGGTTCCAGGTGGGGCCGGCCGGTTTCCAGCACGGTGGTGAGGGGGGAGTCCGGCGGCAGGGTGACCGGCTCACCGCGCGTCCACGCCGATTCCGGGACGGTGTCGTGGATCGAGGCCAGACCGGCGCGCCGAAGGACGGGGAAGCGTTCGCCCGAGGGGCCGAAGCGAGCCGTCGGCCCCTCCCCGAAAGGCACCCACTGCTCCAGGTCCACCGCGACGAAGTCGGCGAGCAGCGGCACGGCGAGGTCCGCCAGCTCCTGACTGGTCTGCATGACGTCCAGGGTCCTGCCGAGCCGGGTGCCGGCCTGGTTGAGCACGGCCAGGCGTTCGCGCGCCTGCTGGCGCTCGGTGACGTCGACGCTGGTGATGCAGACGCCCCACGGGTGGCCGTCGGCGCCCTGGAGGCACGAGAACGACACCGCGAAGGGGTGCTCGGGGCCGAGCGCCGTGGGAAGCCATGTCCGGTACTCGTGGAGCTTGGTGGAGCCGCTTTGCAGAACCTGCCGCATCACCTCCTCCAGCGCCTCCGCCTTGGCGCCGGGCAGGACGTCGGTGAAGCGCTGCCCGAGGCGACGGTCGGCGGGGATGCCGTCGTGGCTCTGCATCGCGTCGTTCACGCCGACGCACCGCAGCGTCGTGTCCCGCACGCTGGCACCTATCGGCGCGCGGGTGAGGAGGGTCCCGGTGACGGGTCCGTCCACCGCCCTGGACAGCGAGCCGATGTCGGTGACGGACGCGAGCCACTGCGTCGTCCCGTCGGCGGCCCGAAGCTTCGACAGCCGCAGTCCGACGTCGAGGTGGCGGCCGTCGCGATGGAGCACCGTGGACGTGCCCGGCCAGCCGTTGCGCTCCCGGCACCGTTCGACGAAGGCCGAGGTCGTCGGACCTTCCCCGAAGGACGGCAGGACCCGTGCGGCCGAGCGGCCGACCGCGTCGCGCGCGGGGACGCCGACGAGCCGTTCGGCGGCCTGTGTCCAGGCGACCACCGTCCCCGGCTCGTCGAACAGCGCGAAGGCCGACTCGCAGACCTCGGTGGAGCTCATCCGGTCGCCGTACGCCATGTGTGTGGAGTCGTTGGTGTTCATCGCACTGCTGTTCCTCGCCTGGCGGGGGAGCCTGCTGGCGGGCAAGCCGGACAGAATTGCCCCATCCGTGTCCATGACCGGACAGCCGTGAGATTTGTGACGGACGGTGGCGGCCTACCGGGCCCGCGTCCTCGCCGGCACGCACCACCACGCGAGAGCCGCGGCCGTCAGGTAGGCCACGGCACCGACGGCCATGCTCGTCCGCAGCCCGGCACCGTAGGTGGCGCCGGTGGCGAGCAGGCTTCCTCCCAGCGCGACCCCCGCCGCGCTGCCGATCTGGCGGCTGGTGTTGAAGAAGGCGGAGGCGGCGCCCGCGTACGCGGCGGGCGCCGCGCCCATCACGGTGGCCGTCGAGCCGGTGAGGGCGAACGAGGTCCCGAAGCCCGCGGCCATCATGGGGGCCACCAGCAGCCAGTAGGCGGGGTCCGCGCCCGCCGCCGCCCACCCGGCCAGTCCCAGTCCGGCCAGGACCATGCCTGAGACCACCAGCGGACGGTCACCGGTGCGCCGGGACAGCCGTCCCGACAGGACGGAAGCGAACATGGTCATCGCCACCGCGGGGAACAGGGCGACCCCGGTGGCGAGGGCGCTCAGACCGCGCCGGTGCTGGAACCACAGGCTCGCGGTGAACAGCATGCCGTAGAAGCCGAAGTTGAACAGCAGGCCGACCGCGGCCGCGCCGCTCAGCGCACGTGAGCGCATCATGCCCGGCGTGAGGGCGGGGGAGCGGGCCAGCCGCTCGCGCATCACGAACGCCCCGGCGGACACCACGGCCAGACCCAGTCCGGCGATCACCAGGGGATCCGACCAGCCACGGCGACCCGCCTCGTTCAGGGCGCCGGTCAGCAGGGCGACGGTCGCCACGGCCAGGCACTGTGCGGGCAGGTCCAGCGCCCGGTCCGCCCGCCGGGGCGAGGGCGTCACATGGCGCAGGGTCAGCACGAGGCAGAGCACGCCGACGGGGAGATTGATCAGGAAGACCCAGCGCCAGCCGACGGTGGACACCAGCAGCCCACCCAGCAGCGGGCCCGCCGAGGCCGCGATGCCCGCCATCGAGCCCCACAGCCCGAAGGCCCACGACCGGGCGGCCGGCGCCGGGTAGGCCTGCTGGAGCAGGGCCAGGGAACCCGGCACGATCAGCGCCGCGCCCAGCCCCTCCACCAGCCGGGCCGCCACCAGGAAGGGCGCGCCGGGCGCGGACGCGCAGGCGGCGGAGGAGAGCGTGAACACCACCACGCCCCAGCAGAAGACCCGGCGGTTGCCCAGCCGGTCGCCCAGCGCGCCACCGGTCATCAGGAAGCCGGCGAGGACGAGGGTGTATCCGTCCGTGATCCACTGGATGCCGGTGAGCGAGGCGGACAGGTCCCGGCCCACCACTGGGACGGCGACGTTGATGATCGTGACGTCCAGGATCACCATGAAGTACCCGGCGCACACCGCCGTCAGGGGCGCCGAGGACCGCCGGCGCCCCTGCGAGGGGGAGGCGGGCTTCACGGTCTGTCCGGGATCGGCGTCAGGGCTGGACGATCGCCGCTTCCGCCGCCGCCTTGATCCGGGCGCCGAAGCCGGGCGCGTCCTTGCGGGCGGCCGCCAGGGCCAGGCCGATCAGGAGCTTGCCGACGAGGCCGTGGGCCTCCAGGACGTTGAAGATGCGGACCCGGGTTCCGCCGCCGTCCAGCGCCTCCAGGTCGTAGCCGCCCTCGCGGGCCGTCACACTGTTCTTCGACACCTCGGCCCAGCGGATCCGCGCCGGAGGTTCGAACGCGGTGATGCGGAACTCCCTGGCGGACCTCATCCCGGCGTCCTTGACCGTGCTCCGGAAGACCGTGCCCACACCCGTGGGCGTGTCGGGAACGCGCTCGATCCTGAGCACGCGGGGGCTGAACTGCGGATCGTTGCGTCCGTCGGCGAGGTAGTCGAACACCGCCTGGACCGGCCGATCGATCTCGACCGTCGCCTCGAACTGTCCTGACATGCGTCACCTCTGATCGGTCGGGCCGCACTGCTCCCCGCCCGTGTCACCGCACGTGGGAGCCACGCCACCGGTCGTGGCGGCACCGTGACCCTACCGGCACCTCAACGGGTGCCGCGAGGCGAACGGCGCGTTCCCGCGCGGTCGCCGCCCCCCTGCTCGTCCAGGTGCCGCACCTGATCCACGGCGCGCGGCAGGGCCTCGCGGACCCCCGGGGGCAGTTCGTGGGAGGTCGGCCACCGCACCAGGCTGCCCGCCACCTGAGGCAGCTGGACGCCGGTGTCCCGCGCGATGTGCTCCAGGACCTCCCAGGCCTGGTCGGGACGCAGGCCGCCGACCGCCATGACCACGCCGACCGCCTGGTCGACCAGGGCGCGCGAGTCCAAGGTGCGACGGAGCTGCTCCACCTCTCGCTGGAGGACGCCGAGTCGCTCCGTGTGCCCGTCGTTTCCGATCATGTCCCGAAGCCTCCGCGCCGCCCGCCCCGGGCGACAGCCGTCAGGCGAAGACTTCGGCCCACCGCGGTACGGAAAACGAACACGGGCTGCTCAATGGCACATGCGGGGGCGGTTCACGGGCAATCGAGGTCCATGGAGACGCTGACGTTCGACAGCGACGACCTGTCGGTGACCGAGGATTTCCTCAGTCGTGCCTACGCCAGGATGCGTATCGGCAGCAGTACGCCCGACTCCAGCCGCGCCCGGATCCGGCGCGCCGGCATGGCCTCGGTGAGCGTGGACGAGCTCGCCCTGGACTTCGAGATGAGCTACTCGGTGACGCCGCTCGGCAGGATCTGCCTGTGCGTGGTCCACGAGGGAACCGTGCGCGACCACGGCTTCCAAGGGGTCGAGGACTCCTTCGGCCCCGGCGACGTGGTGCTCTTCGCGCCGCCGGACCTGCCGTACGCCGGCCGGATCTGCCACGCGCGCTACACCATCACCCTGCTCGATCCCGCCCTGCTGGACCAGGTGGCCGGCTCCCTCGCGGTCCCCGCCGGCCGGCCGGTCCGGCTGACCGGCCACCGGCCGCACTCGGACGCCGCCGCCCGGCAACTGCGCCGGACGATCGGCTACCTGCGCGACGAGGTGCTCGCCGATCCCGCCGCCGCGGACCAGCCCCTCGTGGCGTCCACGGCCGCGCAGCACCTGGCGGCGAGCGTGCTGTCCGCGTTCCCCAACACCGCGCTCGGCCAGGAGGCTGACCCCGATCGGGGCGACGGCCACCCCCGCGCGCTGCGTCGCGCCCTCACCTACATCGACGACCACGCCGACCAGCCGGTCACGGTGGCCCAGATCGCCGCCGCGGCCCATGTCACGGTGCGCGCGCTGCAGTACGCCTTCCGGCGCCATCTGGACACCACCCCGCTCGCGCACCTGCGCCGGGTGCGGCTGGCGCAGGCTCATCGCGATCTGGTGTCCGCCGATCCGGACGGAGCGGCCACGGTCACGGCGATCGCCGCACGCTGGGGGTTCCACCACCCGGGCCGCTTCGCCTCGCTCTACCGCGACACCTACCGGCGCGCGCCGCACCGGACACTCGCCGGGGAGTGAGCCCGGCGGGGCCTGCGGTGCGACGCGCGTCGCCGGACGGGCACTACGGCCTGTCGTCCGTCGGGAGCGGGGCGGGATACGGCTCGGCGAAGTCGGCCGAACGGCTGACCTTCTCCCACTCCGTCGCCTCGGAGAGCTGGCGGCGGGAGTGGTCGAGCGCCATCGTGGCCGCGTTGGTGCCCAGCAGCAGGTGCGTGGGGACCTGGCCCTGCCGGACGGTACGCACGATGATCTCGGCGGCGCGCCGAGGGTCCCCGGCCGCTCCGTCCGTGCTCTGCCGCACCCGCCGGTTCATCGCCCCGACGGTCTCGTCGTAGGCGTCGGGGATCGGGTGGACCGTCATGGAGGAACCGGCCCAGTCGGTGGCGAAGCCGCTCGGCTCGACGACCATGACGCGCACGCCGAACGGCGCGGTCTCCGCGGCGAGGACCCGGCTGAAGCCGTCGACCGCGAACTTGGCCGCCTGGTAGGAGGCGATGCCGGGCGACCCGCCGACGCGCCCGCCGATCGACGAGATCTGCACGACGGTGCCGGCGCCCTGCCGGCGCAGGGTGGGAAGCGCTGCCTTGGTGACGTGGTAGACGCCCCAGAAGTTGGTCTCGAACTGGGCGCGGAAGTCGTCGTCGTCCGATGTCTCGATGGGCGACACGTTCGCGTATCCGGCGTTGTTGACCAGCACGTCGATGCGTCCGAAGCGGGCCAGTGCCGCGTCGACGGCCTCGCGCGCGGCCTCGGGGCTGGTGACGTCCAGCGCCAGGGGGTGGATGTGGTCGCCGTACTCCTTGAACGCCTCGGCGAGGGCTTCGGGGTTCCGGGCGGTGGCGACGACGCGGTCGCCGGCCTCCAGAGCGGCGGTGACGAGGGCGCGGCCGAGGCCGCGGGACGAACCGGTGATGAACCAGACCTGTTGACTCATGCCTTTAGTGCAACACTGTTCTCGTAATAACGCAACACCGTTGCCGTAGATGTTCCTATGATGTCTCGCATGACTACGCCTGCCTTCCAGCGCGCGCGCAGTGCCCAGGCCAAGCAGGCGCGGGAGGACGCGATCCTGGACGCGGCCCGCTCACTGGGCGCGCTGCGCGGAATCCGCGACGTGACCCTCACCGACATCGCCGCCGCCGTCGGGATGCACAAGTCGGCCCTGCTGCGCTACTTCGAGACGAGGGAGCAGATCTTCCTCCGGCTCACCGCGCAGGGCTGGCGGGAGTGGTCCGCGGCACTGCGTGGCGATCTCGCACGGCGCTCCCACGCGACCGAGGCGGAGGTCGCCGGGGCGGTCGCCGCCACGCTGGCGGCGCGAGGGATGTTCTGCGACCTGCTGGCGCAGGCGCCCATGAACCTCGAACGCAATGTCTCGATCGAGTCGGTACGCGCCTTCAAGCTCGTCACCCACGGGGAGATCGAGCTGATCGGCGACGAACTGCGGCGACTGCTCGGGCTGACCGAGTTGCAGACCGTCGACCTGGTCGCCACCGCGACCAGCATGGCCGGGGCGCTGTGGCAGATGGCCACCCCCGGCCCGCGCCTGCGGGAGCTCTACGTGAGCGACCCCCGTCTCGGTCACGCCCTCGTCGAGGTGGAACCTCGACTGCGCCGGGTCCTCACGGCCTTCCTCGTCGGCCTCGACACGGAAGCCTCCGAGACCGACGGTCGGGCCGACGGCAGGGGGTGACGCCCGTCCGCCGCCCTTCTCAGGCCCCGCTCAGGAGGCCGCCGCCTTCGCCGGCCACTCGTCCGCGGGGAGGGCGAGAAGCCGGTCGATCCGTGAGTCGTCGGGCAACGGGCCGTGGTCGCCGGTCACTTGAAGTGCCGACGCCGCCGTGATGTGTCCGAGGCGCAGCGCCCGCTCCACGTCCCCGTCACGCAGCAGTCCGGCGAGGAAACCGGCGGCGAACGCGTCCCCGGCGCCGACGACCTCCACGACCTCCGTGCGCGGCGCGGGCACGGCGCACACCCCCTCGTCGCCGAAGGCGGTGGCCTCGCGGCCGCCGTCCTTGACGACCAGCAGGCGGGGACGCGGCAGCAACTCCCGTACGTCCGCCGGTCGCAGGGCGGCGCCCCACAGTTCCTGGGCCTCGTCGAGCCCGACGAACACGATGTCGGCGCGGTCGGCGAGATCGCGCAGCACGCCGGCGGCCGTTCCCGGCGGCCACAGCGCCGGGCGGTGGTTGACGTCGAAGCTGACGCAGTGGGCCCGCTCCTGCGGCGCGGTCGCGAGCGCCCGCTCCACCAGGGCCGCGCAGGTCGGGGAGAGCGCGGGGGTGATGCCCGTGAGGTGGAGGAGGGACGCGGAGCGCACGCGTTCGTCGTCGAGGACGGCGGGGCCCAGGGCCGAGGCCGCGGAACCGCCGCGGTAGTAGCGCACCCGGGTCCGGTCACCGGCGGGGTCCTTCACCAGCAGCCCCGTGGGCCGCGCCGGGTCCCGGCGCACGCCGCCGACGTCGACGCCCGCCGCGCCGACCGCGGCCAGGACCCGCCGCCCCAGCGCGTCGTCGCCCAGCGCGGAGAGCCAGGACACGGGGACGCCCAGGTCGGCGAGGTACATCGCGACGTTCGACTCCGCGCCGGCCACCGACACCCGCAGGTCCGCGGCGGTCTCCAGGGACTCGGTGGGGGGCGGGGCCAGGGCCGCCATCGTCTCCCCGACGCAGACGACCGGTCCGTCGGCGGGACGCCAGGTGCCCGTCACGACGCCTCCCGGGGGGAGGGCAGCGAGCCGCGAGGACGGTAGGCGTCCGCCGGTCGGCCCGGCACGTCCACCCGCACGGTGAACAGGGCGCCGTCGTGGGGACCGGGGGCCGCGAGCCCCACATGGGCGGTCGTGATGTGCAGGAGGTCCCCCTCCAGGCAGACACCGGCGGGCTGGCTGGCCGGGAGCCGGACCGTGCGGTCGAGGCTGCCGTCGGCGCGGTAGCGGCGTACGGTTCCCGTGCCCCACACCGCGACCCACACCGCCCCCTCGGCGTCCACCACCATGCCGTCGGGGCTGCCGTCGTCGACGGTCACGAACGGCTCGGGTGCCCCGAGGCCGCCGGTGGCCGCGTCGACGGCGTAGCGCCTGACGACCCCCCGGGCGCTGTCGGCCAGGTACATGAACGCGCCGTCCGCCGTGAACGCCGGCCCGTTGGGCACGGTGATGCCGTCGAGTACCCGGGTCACCGTGCCGTCGCCGTCCACCCGGTAGAGGGAGCCGCGTCCCTCGCCGGCGTCGTAGGCCATGCTGCCCGCCCAGAAGCGGCCGAACGGGTCGGCGGTCCCGTCGTTCATGCGCATGGGCGGGGCCGCGTCCTCCTCGGGCCGCGCCAGCCAGCGCATCGACCCGTCGTCGGCGAGCAGGCACACCCCGGTGCCCGCGGCGGCGATCCAGTCGCCGGGAGCGTCGGCCACCGGTGCCACCGCGCCCAGGGGGACGGGCAGCCGGGCCAGTTGCCGCAGAGGATCTGCGGGGGCCCCGGTGGCGGTGAGCAGGCGTCCCGCGAGGATGTCCACCAGGACGATGCCCCGGTCCGTCCAGCGGATGCCCTCACCGAGTTCCAGGCGGTCGGGGCGCAGGGCTTCCACCTCGGTCACGGCGCGGCCTTCCCGACGACGGCGAGGAAGGCACGGGCGCGCTTGCGCAGCGCGGTGAGGCTGCCGCCGTCCGCGGCGTCGCCGACCAGGGGCGAGCCGACCCCGACGGCGGTCGCACCGGCGGCCAGATAGGCCTCGGCCGCCGCCTCGTCGACGCCTCCCACCGGAACGAACACCTCGTGCGGGAACGGGCCGCGCAGTGCCTTGAGGTAGGCGGGGCCGCCGGCCTGGGCGGCCGGGAAGACCTTCAGCGCCGTCGCGCCCCGCGTGCGTGCGGCCAGGATCTCCGTCGGGGTCATCACCCCCGCCAGCACCGGCATGCCGATCGCGTGCGCGGCGCCGACTCCTTCGCCGACCGCCGGCGTGACGGCCCAACGGGCACCGGCCCGGTGGGCGGCACGGGCGTCGTCGCCGCTCAGGACGGTGCCGGCGCCGAGGGGGCGGTCGCCGCCGAGTTCCGTGACGGCCCGCTCGATGACGGTCAGGGCGTCCGTGCCGCTCAAGGAGACCTCGATCAGCTCGACACCCTCCTCCGCCAGGGTCAGCACGGCACGCAGCGCCGCCTCCGGGTCGGAGCCGCGCACGATCGCGACCAGGCGGTGTGCGGCCAGGGCCGCTCGAAGATCCATGGAGCGCTCCTCTTGATGTCTCGCAACGGGGGCACAGATGTCCCGTGGCCCGGTTCAGGGGCAGTGGCAGTGCGTGTTCAGCGTCAGCCGCCAGCACACCTCGCCGGAGGCGGGGACGCGGGCGGCGTCGTCGTCGCCCGCCTCGGCGAGGTCGAAGACCCGGCCGAGCATCGGCTCCACCCCGGTGCTGCGATAAGGACGCGGGGTGGGCCAGCCGCGCAGGTTGCGCCACAGGGCGACGGACGCCGGCTGGCCCGGCGCGTGAAGCGCCAGCGACAGCCGGTCCGGGCCGTCGTGGACGCAGCACCGGGAGGCGTCGACGACGGCTCCGGCGGCCGTGCCGTCGTCCGGCCCGAAGGTGTCCAGCCGCAGCCCGCACGGAGCGGGCCACTCGCCCTCCACCCATGCGGCGCCCTGCGGCCACGCCCGGTCGAGCAGCGGGGCCGCCTCGGGGAACAGCCGGGTCGGCGCGCCGCGGCGCACGTGCAGGCTCGCCCGCTCGGACAGGTCGAGCAGCGCGTGGGCGGCCCACACGAAGCGGAAGCCGGGCTCGGCCGTCAGTACGTAGTCCGCCTCGGCGCCGTCGCCGGTGGTGCGGACGCGGCGCGTCAGCGTGAACCGGTCGGTGCGGACGACGTCCCGGTCCGCCTCGCGCGTCCAGGCCCGGGACCAGACGTCGCCGTGGTCGGGGGTGCCGCGGACGGTGGGGACGCACTCCTCCAGCCCGCCCGCGTCCACGAAGGGGTCGCCCGGCGCGACGCCCTCCCGCCGCGCCGCCGGGCGCCGCCACAGCCACTCCCGCCCGCCCGAGCGCAGGGACGTCCAACGGCCGCCGTGCGCAGGGTCGGTGACGATCTCCAGCGGCATGCTCACCACTCCGCGAAGGAGCCGTCGGGGTGCCGCCACACCGGGTTGCGCCAGGCGTGACCGGCGCGGTCGGCGGCGCGTACCGCGTCCTCGTCGACGGTGATGCCGAGCCCCGGGGTGCCGTGGCGCAGGGCATGGCCGTCGACGAAGCGGAACGGCTCGGTGTCGACCAGGTAGGACAGCAGGTCGGCGTCCTTGTTGTAGTGGATGCCCCGGCTCTGTTCCTGGATCAGGAAGTTCGGGGTGACGAAGGCGACCTGGAGGCTGGCCGCCAGGGCTATCGGGCCGAGGGGGCAGTGCGGGGCGAGCTGAGCGCCGTAGGTCTCGGCCAGCGAGGCGATGCGCAGCACCTCGGAGATCCCGCCGGCGTGCGACAGGTCGGGCTGCGCGACGGCGACACCGGCGGCGAGCACGGGCAGGAACTCGGCGCGCCCGTAGAGCCGTTCGCCGGTGGCGAGCGGGATGGAGCTCGCGGCGACCAGGCCGGGCAGCAGATGGTTCTGCTCGGGGAGAACCGGCTCCTCCGCGAACAGGGGGTGCAGGGGGGCGAGTTCGGTCAGCACCCGACGGGCGGTGGCGGCGCTGAAGCGGCCGTGGAAGTCGACGGCGACGTCACGGTCGGGGCCGAGCGCCTCGCGGGCGGCGGCCACCCGGGCCACGACCGCGGCCGTCTCCGCGGCGGTCGTGACCGGTGACGTGGCTCCGGCCGCGTTCATCTTGACCGCGGTGAAGCCCGCCTCGGCCTGGGCCGCCGCCTGCTCGCCGATCTGGGCGGGTTCGTCGCCACCGATCCACGCGTAGACGCGCACCCGGTCGCGCACCGGCCCACCCAGCAGGGCGTGCACCGGAGCACCGTAGGTCTTCCCGGCGATGTCCCACAGGGCCTGGTCCAGTCCGGCGACGGCGCTCGACAGGACGGGTCCGCCCCGGTAGAAGCCGCCCTTGGTGAGCACCTGCCAGTGGTCCTGGACGCGCAACGGGTCCTGCCCGACGAGGTATTCGGCCAGCACGTCGACGGCGGCCCGGACCACCTCGGCGCGGCCCTCCACGACGGGTTCGCCCCAGCCGACCACCCCCTCGTCGGTCTCGACGCGGCAGAACAGCCAGCGCGGCGGGACGAGGAAGGTCTCGATACGGGTGATCTTCACTGAGGGCGGGAACCTTCCGTCTCGTCGTGCGTCGCTTCGTCGGTGGTGCCGACCCGGTCCAGATCGCGGCCCGCCTGGTCGAGCAGCGCGCGCATCGCGGCCTCGGCGGCCCGCGGGTCACGGTCACGGACCGCGTCCAGCACGGCGCGGTGCGCCGGGACGGGGTCCTCGCCGTGCGGCGAGCTGTGCACGATGCGGTCGCGGTGGGCCAGGCCCGACTCGATGACCATCTCCATGCGTTCGAGCAGCTCGTTGTGGGTGGCGGCGAGCAGGGCGCGGTGGAAGGCGAGGTCGGCGTCGACGGCGTGGGCGGCGTCGGCGTCGTCCTGCTCCATCGCCGCCAGCGCGCCGTCCAGAGCGGCCAGATCGTCCTCGGTGCGGCGCTCCGCGGCCAGCCGCACCGCGGCCGGTTCGATGATGGCGCGCACCTCGGCGAGATTGCGCAGCAGCAACGCGTCGGCATCGGTCGTACGGCCGCCCTCGAACTGCCAGCGCAGCACGTCGGCGTCGAGCAGGTTCCACTCGGCGCGGGCGCGCACGAAGGTACCGCGCCGCTGGCGGGCGTCGACCATCCCCTTGGCGGCCAGCACCTTCAACGACTCGCGCAGGGCCGTCAGGCTCACGTCCAACTCGCTCTGCAGCGCCACCAGATCCAGCGTGCTCCCCTCGGGGATCTCACCGCCGAGGATGCGGCGGGCGAGCACTTCCACGGTCTGGCCGTGCACGCCGCGGCGGGCATAGGGCGTCATCGTCTACAGCCTTTCTGCTGGGAGGGGCGCGTGAGCGGGGCTCGCGAGCGTGCACCGGATCATGCGGAGGCCTTCACGACGCTCCAGCCGCCGTCCACCACGAGCGAGGTCCCGGTGATGTACGAGGCCTCGTCGGCGCCGAGGAAGGCGATGGCCGCGGCCACCTCCTCGGGGGTGCCGAAGCGGCGGGCGGCCGTCTCGGCCACGCTGCGCTCCCGGTCCTCGGGTGTCACCCTGTCCCACGCCGCCGTCAGGATCGGGCCCGGCACCACGGCGTTGACCCGCACCTGCGGCCCGTACTCGACGGCCAGTTGGCCGCACAGGGACAGCAGGGCGCCCTTGGTGGCCGCGTAGGCGGGATGACCGGGGATGCCCCGGTGGGCGTGGACCGACGAGGTCAGCACCACGGCACCCCCGCGCTCGCGCAGGTCGGGCAGCATCGCCCGGACACCGAGGAAGCTCCCGGTGAGGTTGACGGACAGTTGCCGCTGCCACGAGGCGAGGGACAGGGCGTGCGCCGGCGTCACCTCGACGGTGTAGGCGTTGCTGACGAGGAGGTCGACGGGACCGAAGGCGTGTGCGGCGGCCGCTATCCGCGTCCAGTCGTCCTCCACGGAGACGTCGGCCGCCACGAACCGGGCCCGGCCGCCCTCCTTGGCGATCCGCTCGGCGACGGCCTCGCCCCGCTCCTCGGCGATGTCGGCGAGCACGACCGCCGCGCCCTCCTCGGCGAGGCGTTCGGCGGTGGCGGCCCCGATCCCGGAGGAGGCCCCGGTGATCACGGCGGTACGGCCGGTGAAGCGGGCACCGGGCCGTGGTGCGGGCTGCTCCGTCATGGGGCTGCACTCCTTCGCGTGCGCGGGACGACTGGTCGGGCCGTCCTGAGAACATATGTCGTACGGGCTCACAGCCGGGTCAGCACCACGAGCTCGGCGTCGTGATCGGCGCTCCAGGCGAACGGCAGCCCGTGATGCAGCAGATGAGCCCCGCTGTACGTCCGGTCCGCGGCGGCGTCCCGGTAGCGGGCCCGCGGTTCGAGTCCGCGCAGCCGGAGCCGGGAGGGGCGGCCGGGCACCAGGGGCGCGCCGTCCAGCCGCCCGGTGCTCAGCGCGGCGACGACCGTGCGCCCCGTCCCGGGATCGTCGTACTGCACCCCGCAGGTCGGGTCCGCGGGGCCGCCCAGGAGGTGCACGTCGCCCCGGTGGACGACGTCCCGTACGTCCTTGTACCGGGCGATCCAGTGGGCGGCCTCGGCGCGCTGCTGCGGCGTCCAGGCGCGCAGGTCGGCACCGATGCCGAGTACCCCGCACATGGCGTTGACGAAGCGGAACGCGAGACTGCGCGGACGGGGGTCGAACACGCCGGGCGCGTCGGTGACCCAGGAGCTCATGACATGCGGAGCGTGGGCGTGCAGGAAGCCGTGCTGGATGGCCAGCCGGTCCAGCGGAGCGGTGTTGTCGCTGGGCCACACGACGTCGGTGCGCGCGATCGTCGCGTGCTCGACGCGGCCACCGCCGCCGGCGCAGCCCTCGACGGTGACGTCGGGGTGGGCGGCGCGCAGATGATCCAGGACACGGAGGTATCCCGCGACGTGCTGGGCGTCCAGGTCCAGATGGTCGGCGGGGCCGCCGCCGGGACGCCCGCGTTCGGTGGGCGGCCGGTTCATGTCCCACTTGAGGTAGCTGACGGGATGCTCGGTGAGCAGCCGGTCGAGCGTCGCGATCACGAAGTCCTGGACGTCCGCCCGCCCGAGGTCGAGCAGGAGCTGGTTGCGGACCAGACGGGCCGGGCGGCCGTCGATCCGGTACACCCACTCGGGATGTGCGGCGTACAGCTCACTGGCCGGGCTGATCGCCTCGGGTTCCACCCACAGCCCGAAGTCCAGTCCCAGCGCCCGCACGTCGTCGACGAACCGTCCGAAGCCCTGCGGGAACGCGGCCGGGTCCGGGTACCAGTCGCCGAGGCCGCCGGTGTCGTCGGCGCGGCCGGTGAACCAGCCGTCGTCCACGACGAACAGTTCGGCGCCGATGTCGGCGGCCACCTTGGCCAGCTCCAGCTGGCCCGCCGCGTCGACGTCGAACCCGGTGGCCTCCCAGGAGTTGTAGAGGACCTTGCGGGGACGGTCGAGGCGCTCACCGGTGAGCCGGCGTTCGTAGCGGTGCCAGACACGGGCCAGGCCGTCCAGGCCGTCGGAGCTGAAGGCGCAGGCGAGCCGGGGGGTGGTGAGGGTCTCGCCGGGGGCCAGGAACACGGCGCCCTCGTGCGGGACGCGCCCGGCGCGGACGCGGACGGCGCCGCCCGGCTCGGCCTGCGCGCTCATGTGCCAGTTGCCCGGCCATTCGAGGGCGATGCCGTAGGCCGCCTGCGACGTCCCGTCCTGCACCGCGAGCCACGGCGCGTAGGCGTGCCCGGGGGCGCCCTGGACGCTGCCCATGGTGAAGGTGCCCCTGGGCAGGTCGAGTTGGGTGCGCTGGAACTCCTGGGACCACTGGCCGGTGAGATACGTCAGCCGTGCCGTGCCGCTGACGGGGATGTTCACCCCGGCCGAGTCGATGCGCTCCAGGCGCAGTTCCTCGTCACCGGTGCAGGTCAGCTCGGTCCAGCGCAGGACGACGTCCGTCCCGGGCACGGTCTCGTAGCACAGCACCGTGCGCAGCCCGAGGACGTCGTCGGTGAAGGCGAGACGCAGGGTCCCCTCGCCCTCCTGCGCCGACGCGAACTCCCACCACACGCCGCGTTCGCCGCCCGGTCGGGACGCCACCAGGTCGGCACCGGTGAACGGGCGCAGGCCGTGCGGGACGTACTCGGCGGGCGCGGCGTCCGCGGGCGTGATGAAGTGCGTGCGGTGCGACCAGTCGAGGGCCGAGGGCCCGTCCTCGACGCCGAGCGGGCCCCAGGCGTCGAGTTCGGCCCACGGGCCGTCGGGGGAGAGGCGGACCGTGTAGCTGGTGTGCTGGGTGCGCAGGGTCCAGCGTCGAGGGGATGTCACTTCACCGCTCCGAGATTGAGGCCGGCCACGAAGTGCCGCTGGAACTTCAGGAACACCGCCACGGTGGGCGCGGCCGCGATGACCGAACCGGCGGCGATCACGTTCCACATCGACACGTACTGTCCCTGGAGTCCGATCAGCGCCGCCGTGATCGGCATCTTGGTGTCGCTGCGCAGCACGGTGATGGCCCACAGCAGGTCGTTGAAGATCCAGGTGAACGACAGGGCGCTCAGCGCGGCGAGCGCGGGGCGCGCCAGGGGCAGGATGATGCGCCAGAAGATCTGCCAGGGCCCGGCGCCGTCGACGACCGCCGCCTGCTGGATCTCGGGCGGTATGGCACGCATGAAGCCGTACAGGACGAAGACGTAGAAGCCGACGCCGAAACCGATCTGCACCCCGATGAGAGCGGGCAGGGTGTCGTAGACGCCCATGATCTCGCTGAGCTTGGACACCGGGATGAGCAGGATCTGCGGGGGGAGCAGGTTGCCGCCGAGCATGAGCAGCAACAGGGTGCGCCGGAAGGGCATCTCGTAGCGGCTGAGACCGAACGCGGCCATCGCCGCCAGGGCCAGCGTCACGAGCACGCACGGAACGGTCACGACCAGGCTGTTGATCAGGGCCTGTTGCTGTCCGCCGTCGGCCCAGGCCTGACCGTAGTTGGCCAGGGTGAAGGAGCGCGGCCAACTGCCCAGGCCGTGCGCGGCGATGTCGTCGAAGGAGCGCAGGCTGGTGACCAGGACGAGCGCGATGGGCAGCAGCCACAGCACCGCCAGTGACCCGGCGCCCAGGTGGAATGCCGCGGTCGAGGCTCGTTTGCGGCGCAGCGCCGCGGAGTTGAGGGCCATCAGTCGGCCTCCCGGAACGCACGGACGAGGTAGGAGCAGATGACGCCGAAGGCCAGCACGAAGATGACGACGGCCAGCGCGGAGCCGTAGCCCAGGCGCAGGGACTGGAAGGCGGTCGAGTACATGTACGTGCTCAGCAACTCGGACGAGTGGTAGGGGCCGCCGCGGGTCAGTGCCCACACGACGTCGAAGGAACGCAGTGAGTCGATGATGATGACGGACAGGACGACGGCGTTGACACCGCGCAGCTGCGGCAGCGTGACGTGGCGGAAGCGTTGCCACGCCGAGGCGCCGTCGACCTTGGCCGCCTCGTAGAGGGCCGGGTCGATGCCCTTGAGGCCCGCCAGGTAGAGGACCATGACGTAGCCGATCTGCCGCCACAGAGCGGGGACGATCACCGCGTACAGCGCCGTGTCCTGGTCGGCGAGCCAGGCGTGGCGCAGGTTGCCGAGTCCGACGGATTCCAGGAGCTGGTTGAGGACGCCGTCGGGCTGGTAGATCGCCTGCCACACCAGGGCAGTGGCGACCAGGGAGAAGACGACGGGCAGGAACAGGGCGGCGCGGTAGAAGCCGACGCCGCGCCGCTCCTGCTGGAGCAGCATCGCGGTGGCCAGGCCGAGCAGCGCGGACAGGCCGCCGAACAGCACCAGCCACAGCACCGTGTTGCCGGCCGCGCCGCGGAAGACCTCGTCGCCGGCCATCTCCCGGAAGTTGTCCAGTCCGACGAACTGCGGGGTCGAGACGCCGTCCCAGCGGGTGAGGGAGAGGTAGAAGCCCTGGAGGGCCGGCCAGAACACCCACAGCGCCTCCGCCAGCAGCGGGACGAGGACGAACACGAGCACCAGGGCGGGGGTACGGCTGGGGCCCCGGCCCCGTCCGGCACGGTGCGGCTGCCGTGACGGGGCCTTGCGTTCCGGGGCGGTCAGGACGGCCACGTCAGCCCCGCCAGATCTTCTCGGCGTCGCGCTGCCAGTCGGTCAGGATGCCGCCGACGGACTTGGGCTGTGCCAGGAACTTGGTCAGCGCGGTGTCGGCGCTGGGCTGGAGGGCGTCGCTGGAGTCCCGGTTGAAGAACTGGGTGATCTCGCTGGCCTCCGCCACGTGGGCGCGGCCCTTCTTCACCAGGTCGGTGCCGGCGTCCTTGGCGTCCGGGTGGCACGGCAGTGCGGTGCCGGAGGACCCCTTGATGTATATCTCCTGGGCCTCGGCCGTGGCGAGGTAGCGCAGCAGGTCGAGGACCTGGTCGCCGCGGCCGGTGCGGGCGCTGGCGAAGTAGCCGTCGGTGGGCGCCTCCTCGGCCAGCGGGACCTTCGGGTCGATGACCGGGAACCGGAAGAAGTCGATGTCGTCGAGGGCGTCCTTGGGCGCGGCGTCGGCGAAGAAGGTGCCGATCAGCATCATGCCGGTACGGCCGTTGAGCAGCGAGGTCGTGGCGTCCTGGAAGGCGACGGCGGTGCCGTTCGGATCGAAGTACGGGTGCACCTCGGTCCAGCGGTCGAAGACCTTGCGGACCTCGGGGTCGTCGAAGCGGTGCTCACCGGCGAGCAGCTTGCGGTGGTAGTCGGCGCCGTTGATCCGGATGTTCAGGTAGTCGAACCAGGCCGAGGCGACCCAGGGCGTGTTGCCGCCCGCGCCCAGCCCGATGGGGTCGATGCCCTTGCTCTTGAGCTTGTCGCACAGGTCGAGGAAGTCGTCCCACGTCTGCGGCTCGCTCACGCCCCACTTGGCGAAGTGGGACTTCCGGTAGAACATGCCCCACCAGTAGTAGGTGGTGGGCACGAAGACCTTCTTGCCGGAGCTCGCCGTGCACAGGCTGTTCAGGGCCTTGGAGTACTTCTTGAGGTCCGGGGACTCCCATACCTCGCCGAGGTCCAGCAGGAGGTCCTTCTTGGCGTACGCTTCCGCGACCGAGCCGGGGTACCAGGTGTACACGTCCGGCGGGTTGGCGGAGGTCAGGTACGTCGGCAGCTGGGTGCGGAAGGTCTCCGCGGCGACGGTGTTGAGGGTGGCGCTTGCGGACCCCTTCTTGCCGTACGCGGCGACGAGGTCCTCCATCGCGGCCTTGGCCTGCGGCGCCGAGAGGTTGGACTGCAGGGTCACCGCGCCGCCGGAGGAGCTCTTGCCGGAGGAGGTGGAGGTGACACAGCCGCTGAGCAGCGCCGTCGTCCCGGCGGCGCCGAGCCCGGCGAGGAACCGGCGCCGGCTGGTCTGGTGGTTGGTCATGGAGAACTCCTTGCGGATCCGCGCGGGTTGGGCCGTGGCCGTCAGGGGTGGGAGGGCCCCCCTCGCGCGGATCCAGGTTCGCGTGGCACTCCCGCCACGTCAAGAATAATTACTAATTTATTTGAACTGGGTTGGAGGTGCGGGCACATGACGCGGGCCGCGCTGGGGAGGGGCCGTCGGCGTCACGGCGAAGACTGTGGCGTGCGGTCGCCACCCTGTCAACATTAATTCCTAATTTAATAGAAAGTAGGGGCAGGGTAGTTCCGGAGGGTTGACAGGAGACCTCGCGCGCCAGAGCCTTTGGCCATCGTGCGTGCCCGCCCGAGGCGTCGGCAGCGAAACGGCCGCGCAGTGGCGTACCACTGCGCGGCCGCGCCGCCCGTCCAGGGGTGCGGTGACCCGCCCGGGACTCAGCCGCCGGACCGCGCACCGCAGGTCTCGGGCCGGGACACGACGTCCCGGTCCGCCGAGGAGGCCACCAGCACCATCGGTGTGGCCGGGGCCCTGCGGACGACCGTCATGGACACGGAGGCCACCAGGGCCAGCACGACGACCCCGGCACCGTAGATCGTCGTCGTGGTGTCCAGGCCGAGCGACGGCACGGCGAGCCCCGCGAGGACGGCGGGGACGCTGAGGGCCAGATAGCTGACGACGTAGACGGAGGCGATCAGCTTCGCCCGGTCGCCGGGGCCCGCCAGCGCCGCGAGCGAGCGGAAGGCGCTCAGGAAGGTGCTGCCGAAACCGGCGCCGGCGAGGGCCGTCGCGAGGAAGAACAACGGCGCCGAGGACGCGGCGAGGGCGAGCAGGGTCAGGCCGGTGCCGGCCGCGAGCGCCACGGAGCCGACGGCGATCACCCGGTGCGGCGTCCTGGTGTGGACCAGCAGGGAGGCCGCCGCTCCCGCGCCGAAGAGCGTCGTCACCACCAGAGCGCCGATCAGCCGGTTCTCGATGTGCAGGCCCTCCGCGGCCAGCGAGGGGCCGAGCGCGAGATAGAGGCCGCCGAGCGCCCAGGTGGCGATCAGGGCGGGCGCCGCGGCCAGGAACGTCGTCCGGGCCTGCGCGGGCACGGACACCCGCGGCCGCAGCGAGGCCCAGGCTCCCCGGCGCGGTGTGACCGGCTCGGGCAGCAGCAGCATCGCCGCGGCGAGCAGTACGAAGAGCACGGTGAACAGGGCGAAGACCAGGGTGGTCGGGGCCGGGGCGTACTGCACCAGCAGCCCGGTGCCCAGCGCCCCGGCGGCCAGGCCGGAGGCGGGAGCGACGCTGTTCAGCAGCGGGCCGAGCGAAGAGCCGGGCGAGGGCTGGAGATCCAGCAGCCCGGCACTGAGGGCACCGGTCGCAGCGCCGGTCGCGAGGCCTTGCAGGGTCCGGGCGACCAGCAACGGACCGACTCCGTCCGCGGTGAGGAACACGACCATGGAGGCGGCCTCCATGACCAGCGCGGCCGCCAGTACGGGCCGCCTGCCGACATGGTCGGAGAGCTCGCCGACGGTGAGCAGCGCC
Source organism: Streptomyces sp. NPDC107562 (assembly GCF_055657325.1). Taxonomy (NCBI): domain Bacteria; kingdom Bacillati; phylum Actinomycetota; class Actinomycetes; order Kitasatosporales; family Streptomycetaceae; genus Streptomyces; species Streptomyces sp. NPDC107562. The sequence continues at coordinate 445,863 of NZ_JBVKBE010000001.1, forward strand.
ACCAGCAGGGCCACGACGTAGATCGCGAAGATGGCGGTCAGCACCGTCGGTGAGAAGCCCCATCGGGCCTGGTAGACCACGTAGAGCGGAGAAGGGGCGGCGGACGCGGCCAGCACTGCCAGCAGGGTGACGGCCAGCAGCCAGAAGCCGGCCGTGCGCGGTATCCGCCTCGCCGGGAGCTTGGGGTGCACGAGGTCTCTCCTCGGGGAGGTCGTGGGGAGCGTAAGGGTCAAAATTCTGTTGTTGCTTACGCGCCAACACGGGCGACCGCCGATGTAATCCCCTTCTTGGAATAGACCCTGTGCATTACGGTGACAAGGTGACCGGAACCCGAGGATCGGAGGCCGCGCGGGAGGTCCCCGCCACGGCCGCGGCGATCGTGGACCTGCTGAATTCCCGCCCGCACAGCACCGCCCACCCCTTTCCGGAGGCGCTGGAGGATCCCGGTACGGCGAGCGCCGTGCTGAGTCCGTTCGCCCACTCCGACGCCGGTCCGCCGTCACCGGAGCGCCTCGCCGAGATCCGCGCGCTGCGCGAGATCCTCCTGCGCCTGGTCACCGCGCCTGACGCCGCCGAAGCGGCGGACGGCTGGGCGGACCTCTCCGGCCATGCCGCCTCGGTCGCGTGGCGGCACGAGTTCACGGCGCCCGGCAGGGTGCGGACGCGCCAGGTGGCCGGTGACCCCGTGGTCGGCGCGATCACCCTGGCGGTGGCGGAACTCGTGGACGCCGGCACCTGGTCCCGCCTGCGCGTCTGCGCCAACGAACGCTGCGGGCACGCCTTCTACGACACGACCCGCAGCCGTACCCAGCGGTGGCACTCCTACGAGGTCTGCGGCAACCGGAAGAACGTGGCGGCCTACCGGGCGCGCAAGAAGGCCGACGGGGCGAAGGCCGACGGGCCGCGCTGAAAGCGGCGCGCACGGACGCGCGCCCCGCCCGAGCCCCACGCTGTCACGCCGCTGACGGATCGCGCGCAAAAGACCGACAACGCGCCGCGCCCCTATGCGGACCGCGCACCCGACCGTCCTCCCCGCGGTCAGTCCTGGGCCGGTGCGGGCCTTGCGGGGCTCCATGCACTGATCAGAGTGATCCACGGCCCCCTCTGACACTCCTTTGTCGAGCAATTACGAAAACGGCGCGATATCTTGCGTTCACTTGTCGGGGGTGGTTGAGTGTGGCCCGCCCCACAACGCATCAGCCGTCCGGTGGTGGGGCGACCTCCACGTTCATGCCCGAAGGGGTCCACCATGAGAAGTGCCCGGTTCCGCCGTACCCGCCGCGCCGGCGCGGTCGCCCTCGTCTCCGCCCTCACGCTGACCGCTCTCGCCGCCTGCGGCACGAGCAGCAGCGACAACAACGACGGCACGTCCGAGGGGAGCGGCGCGTCCGATCCGTCCGCCCCGCTGGACCCGAAGACGAAGGTCACCATCACCATTGACTGCATGCCTCCGGCGGCGAAGGCGGCGGAACTCAAGGAGTGGAAGGAGGACGTCGCCGAGTTCAACAAGACCTACCCGAACGTCACCGTCGAGGGCCGCTCCACCCCCGGCCAGTGTCTCGAGCCGCCGCGCTTCACGGCCATGCTCAAGGCCAAGTCGCAGCCGGACGTGTTCTACACCTACTTCACCGACCTGGCGCAGGTGCTCGACAACGACGGCGCCGCCGACATCACCGCGTACGTCAACGACAAGTCCGTGCCGGCGCTGAAGGACATCGACCCCGACGTCCTCGGCTCGCTCAAGCACGAGAACAAGCTCTACGGCCTGCCCACCAGCAACTACACGATGGGTCTGCTGATCAACCGCAAGCTCTTCGAGCAGGCCGGCCTCGACCCCGACAGCCCGCCGCGCACCTGGGAGGAGGTGCGTGCCGCGGCCAAGAAGATCGCCGGCCTCGGCAACGGCACGGCCGGCTTCGGCGAGTACAGCGCGGGCAACACCGGCGGATGGCACTTCACCGCGCAGATGTACAGCCTCGGCGGTGACATCGTGGACGCGAGCGGCAAGAAGGCCGCCTTCAACAACGAACTGGGCAAGCAGGTCGCCGAGAACCTCCACGCCATGCGGTGGGAGGACGACAGCATGGGCAAGACCCAGCTGCTGAAGTGGGGCGACCTCCAGAAGCAGATCGCGACCGACAAGCTCGGCATGTTCCTCGCCGCCCCCGACGACATCGCGTACATGGTCCAGCAACTCGGCGCGAAGTACGAGAACTTCGGCATGGGCCCGATACCCGGCGGCAAGAACACCCTGGCCGGCGGCAACAACTACATGATCAAGCAGGGCATCTCGGCCGACAAGATCAAGGCCGCCGTCGCCTGGCTCAACTTCAAGAACCTCACCGTCGGCAAGGGCCAGTTCGACTGGGCGCGGGCCAAGGCGGACGGTCTGCCCGTCGGTGTCCCGCAGCCCAACTTCTGGCTGAACGAGTCCAAGGCGAAGGACGACGCCGCGCGCGCCGAGCACGCCACCATGCCGGTCGCCAACTTCAAGACGTTCATGGACAACACCGTCGCCGGCAAGGCCGAGCCGCCCAAGGCGCAGGAGATCTACAAGGTCCTCGACAACGTGATGTCCGGCATCCTCACCAACAAGGACGCCGACGTCGAGGGGCTCCTGTCCACCGCCGAGGCGCAGGTCAACCAGATCCTGGCCAACCAGTGACATGACCGGGCGGGCCGGCCCACCGGGCCGCCCCGCCCGGCGGCAGCCCTCCGGCAGCAGACAGGCACGTTCAGTACCGAGGAGCGACGATGTCGGCCCCCAGCCTGACCCCGAGCAAGGCGAGACCTCCCCGCCACTCCACACCGCGCGCGACGGGCCCCGTACCGCCCGGTGGCCGGTTCGCCAAGAGCCTGCGACGCAATCTCACGGCACACGGCTTCCTCGTCGGAGCCGTCGTCTGCTTCGCGGTGTTCTCCTGGTATCCCATGGTCAGGGAGTTCCTCCTGGCCTTCCAGAAGACCGAGAGCGGGCGGACGACCTGGGTCGGACTGGAGAACCTCACCACCGTCTTCAACGACCCCGCCTTCTGGCAGGCCTGGCGCAACACGCTCCTGTTCACCGTGCTCGCACTGGTCCTCGGCTTCGCGGTCCCGTTCGTCGTGGCGGTCGTCATCAACGAGTTCCAGCACGGACAGGGATACCTCCGGCTGCTGGTCTACCTGCCGGTGATGCTCCCGCCGGTCGCCTCCGTCCTGCTCTTCAAATACCTCTACGACCCCGGATACGGGCTCCTGAACGAACTGCTGAGCTTCCTGCACCTGCCCCAGCAGCAATGGCTCCAGGACCCGGACCTGTCCATGCTCTCCGTCGTCATCGCCTCGACCTGGATGAACATGGGCGGCGCCGCGCTCATCTACCTCGCCGCCCTGCAGGGCATTCCCGGCGAGCTGTACGAGGCGGCCGAGCTCGACGGCGCGGGGCTGTTCCGCAAGATCTGGCACGTCACCATCCCGCAGACGCGTCTGATCCTCTCCCTGATGCTGCTGATGCAGGTCATCGCGACGATGCAGGTCTTCGTCGAGCCGTTCCTGCTCACCGGCGGCGCCGGCCCGGAGGGGTCCACGACCACCGTCGTCTACCTCATCTACCAGTACGCCTTCAACTTCAACGACTACGGCGCCGCGGCCGCGCTCGGTCTGCTCCTGCTCGTACTGCTCGCCGGGTTCTCGGCGGCGTACGTGAAGCTCAGCCGCGCCGAGGACGAGTAGGCCAGGAGAGAGACAGAGAGAGACATCATGTCCACGCGTACGCTCATCTCGCCGGCCCAGCGCGCCAAGCCCCGTGCGAAGGCCGTCTACTGGACCGTCTTCACCCTGGTCATGGGCGGCTTCACCCTGGTCTTCCTCGGACCGCTGTACTGGCTCGTCTCCAGCGGCTTCAAGGACGCCCAGGAAGTCATCCAGACACCCCCGACGCTGGTGCCGGGGAGCTTCACCCCGGAGAACTACAGCCGCGCCTGGGAGGTCATGGACCTGTCCTCCCTGCTCTTCAACACCCTCTACTACGCGTTCGGCGCGCTCGCCTTCCAACTGGTCCTCGACGTGGCGGCAGCGTACTCGCTGTCCAAACTGCGCCCGGTGCTGGGCAAGGCGATCCTCGGCATGATGCTCGCCACCCTGATGATCCCGGCGACCGTGCTCGTCGTCCCGCAGTACCTGACCGTCCTGGACGTGCCGATCGTCGAACGGAACCTGCTGAACACGCCGTGGGCGATCTGGCTGCCGTCCGTCACCAACGCCTTCAACATCTTCCTGCTGAAGAGGTTCTTCGACTCCATCCCGAAGGAGCTCCTCGACGCCGCGGCGATGGACGGGGCGTCCCCGATGCGCACCCTGTGGTCGATCGTGCTGCCGATCTCCCGGCCCATCCTCGGCGTGGTGTCGATCTTCGCGGTCGTCGGCGTCTGGAAGGACTTCCTCTGGCCGATGCTCACCCTGCCCGATCCCGCGAAGCAGACGCTCAACGTCGGCATCTACTCGCTGTCCAACGGCGTCCCGGTGAACGTGCTCATCGCCGCGCTGACCATCGCCTCCCTGCCCACCCTGCTGATCTTCCTGGTCTTCCAGCGGAACATCATGAGCGGTCTGACCGCCGGCGGCCTCAAGGGCTGACGCCCGCACGCCCGGCCCACCGTTCCTCCCCAGCCTTCGCCGCCGGCCTGTCCGACGCCCCGCTGTCCGGGTCGGCGGCGAAGATCCACCCTGCCCGAAAGGACATGCCCCGTGGCAGCCCCTCACTCGCCCCGCACCGACGCCTGGTGGCGTGACGCCGTCATCTACCAGGTGTACCCCCGCAGCTTCGCCGACGGCGACGGCGACGGTACCGGGGACCTCGCGGGCGTCCGGGCGAGACTGCCGTATCTCGCCGAACTCGGCATCGACGCCGTCTGGTTCACGCCCTGGTACGCCTCCCCGATGGTCGACGGCGGTTACGACGTCGCCGACTACCGCGCCATCGACCCGGCCTTCGGCACCCTCGACGAGGCCGAGAAGCTCATCGCCGAGGCCGCCGCCCTCGGTATCCGGGTCATCATCGACATCGTCCCCAACCACGTGTCCGACCAGCACACCTGGTTCCAGGAGGCGCTCGCGGCCGGACCCGGCAGTGCCGAGCGGGAGCGCTTCCACTTCCGGCCCGGACGCGGCGAGAGCGGCGAACTCCCGCCCAACGACTGGCCCTCCCAGTTCTCCGGCACCACCTGGACCCGGGTCCCCGACGGCGACTGGTACCTGCACCTGTTCACCCCCGAGCAGCCCGACCTCAACTGGGCCCACCCGGACGTCCGCAGGGAACACGAGGAGGTGCTCCGCTTCTGGTTCGAGCGCGGTGTCGCGGGAGTACGGATCGACTCCGCCGCCCTGCTCGTGAAGGACCCCGCGCTCGCCGACTTCGTGGAGGGCGTCGACCCCCACCCCTACATCGACCAGGACGACCTGCACGTCGTCTACCGATCCTGGCGGGCGATCGCCGACGAGTACGGAGCCGTCTTCGTCGGCGAGGTCTGGCTGCCCGACGCGGAACGCTTCGCCCGCTACCTGCGCCCCGACGAACTCCACACCGCCTTCAACTTCAACTTCCTCACCTGCCCCTGGGAGGCGGAGCGGCTGCGGGCCACCATCGACGCGACCCTCGCCGAGCACGCCCCCGTCGGTGCCCCGGCGACCTGGGTGCTGTGCAACCACGACGTCACCCGCACCGTCACCCGCTACGGGCGCGAGGACACCGGCTTCGACTTCGCCAAGAAGCGGTTCGGCACCCCCACCGACCTCACCCTCGGCACCCGGCGCGCCCGCGCCGCCGCCCTGCTCACCCTCGCCCTGCCCGGGTCCGTCTACCTCTACCAGGGCGAGGAACTGGGCCTGCCCGAGGTTGACATACCGCCGGCCCGTATCCAGGACCCCATGCACTTCCGCTCCGGCGGGGTCGACCCGGGCCGCGACGGATGCCGTGTACCGCTGCCCTGGGAGGCCGAGGCACCGTCGTACGGTTTCGGCACCTCGGCGCAGCCCTGGCTGCCGCAACCGGGGGACTGGGACCGCTACGCCGTCGACCGGCAGCGCACCGACCCCGGGTCCATGCTCACGCTGTACCGCGAGGCCCTGATGACGCGCGGCTCCGAACCCGGCTTCGGCGACGGCCCCCTGACCTGGCGGCCCGCCGCGGACGGCGTCCTGTCCTTCGCCCGGGCCGGTGGCCTGCTCTGCGTGGTCAACCTCTCGGACCGGCCGGCCGAACTGCCGCCGCACACGCGGCTGCTGCTCGCCAGCGGCCCGCTGCACACCGACGGAACGCTGCCGCGGGACACGGCGGTGTGGCTGCGGGCCTGACCCGGCGACGCAGCGTTCTGTCCGCGCCGCAGGGGGGCGCGGACAGAACGCTCCGCGGGCTGCCGGGGCGCGGTCACCGTGAGCGGACCGGCGAATTCCGCAATGGAAAGAGTGCAATCCACTTGCACATCTTGCATTGGATTTGCGCTACCCTTGCGTGTATGACGCGACGACTTGCTCAGGTGGCGAAGAAAGTGGGTGTCAGCGAGGCGACGGTCAGCCGTGTCCTCAACGGCAAGCCCGGGGTCTCCGAGGCGACCCGTCAGTCGGTGCTCACGGCCCTCGACGTCCTCGGGTACGAGCGGCCGACCCAGCTGCGCGGCGAGCGCGCGCGGCTCGTCGGCCTCGTGCTCCCTGAGCTGCAGAACCCAATCTTTCCCGCGTTCGCCGAGGTCATCGGTGGTGCGCTCGCCCAGCAGGGGCTGACTCCCGTGCTGTGCACACAGACCCGCGGAGGCGTCTCCGAGGCCGACTACGTGGATCTGCTGCTCCAGCAGCAGGTCTCCGGCGTGATCTTCGCCGGAGGCCTCTTCGCGCAGGCGGACGCCCCGCACGAGCACTACCACCAGCTGGCCGAGCGCAAGATCCCCGTCGTCCTCATCAACGCGTCGATAGAGGGGCTCGACTTCCCCTGTGTCGCCTGTGACGACGCCGTCGCCGTCGAACAGGCCTGGCGTCATCTCGCCTCGCTCGGCCACGAGCGGATCGGCCTGGTCCTCGGCCCCGCCGACCACGTGCCCTCGCGCCGCAAGCTGGAGGCCGCCCGGGCCGCGGCGAAGGCCGCCGGCATGCCGTGGGCCGAGGAGTTCGTGGAGCGGTCCATCTTCTCCCTGGAGGGCGGGCAGGCCGCGGCGGCGCGGCTGCTGGAGCGGGGGGTCACCGGCATCGTGTGCGCCAGCGACCCGCTCGCCCTCGGGGCCATCAGGGCCGCCCGCCGGCGAGGGCTCCTGGTCCCCTCCGAGGTGTCGGTCATCGGCTACGACGACTCCGCGTTCATGACCTGCACGGAACCGCCGCTGTCGACGGTGCGTCAGCCCATCGAGGCCATGGGGCGCGCGGCGGTCGATCTGCTCTGCGCCCAGATCCAGGGGACCCAGGCCCACCCCGGCGAGCTGCTCTTCGAGCCCGAGCTCGTCGTCCGCGGATCGACGGCTCCGCCGCCCGTCCGCTGACCTCGCCCTGACGTCGCGTCACCCGACGGCACCGGTATCGCCGCCGCCCCGAGCGGCCCCGATACCGGTGCCGTTCGTCGTTCCGGTGCGCAGGTCGTGCCGTGTGCATGACGGAACCGTTGACAAAGCCATCACGCAGTAGAAACCTGTCACCCTGGCGATGCAAATGAGTCACAGATTTACTCAAGAAATCGTCCTACCGTCGCCGTTCCTTATTGGAGTCATGCTGGGTCCCGCGCGTGACCTCCCCGTTCCTCGTCCAGGACGTCGCGTGCGCGCGGTCGCATCCGAGCCCGGGGGAGGGCGAGAGGTCATGCGCTGCGCCCGGATCGTGGAGAGGCCACCATGAGACGGACACATCCGAGCAGGCGACTGGGGGTCGGTCTGCTGACAGCGGGCCTGATCACCGTCGGGCTGCTGCCCGCCCCCGCGCACGCCGCGGCGGAGACCAATCTCGCCCTCGGCAGAGCGGCGACGGCCCAGGGAGCGCACGGCGCCTACCCGGCGGCCAACGTCACCGACGGAAGCCAGCAGTCGTACTGGGAGGGACCGACCGGCTCCTTCCCGCAGTGGGTGCAGGTCGACTTAGGCGCCCCCCTGCCCCTCGACCGCGTCGCGTTGAAGCTGCCCACCGGCTGGGAGGCGCGCTCCCAGACGCTCGCCGTCCTCGGCAGCACCGACGGAAACTCCTTCAGCACCCTCGCCGCCGGACAGGCGCGTTCCTTCACCCCGTCCGCTGCCAACACCGCGAACATCGACCTCCCCACCGCCACCGCGCGGTACGTCCGGGTGCAGGTGTCGGCCAACTCGGGCTGGAACGCCGCCCAGTTGTCGGAGCTGGAGGTATACGGCGAGGACGACTCCGGCCCGGTCGACCCGCCGGTCGAGGGAACGAACCTGGCACGCAACAAGCCGATCGAGGCCACCTCCACCACGCAGAACTACGTGGCCTCGAACGCCAACGACGACAACACCGGCACCTATTGGGAGTCGGCGGGCTTCCCGGCCGGCCTGACGGTGAAGCTCGGCTCCGACGCGGACGTCGAGGCCGTGGCCGTCAAGCTGAACCCGGACCAGATCTGGGGAGCCAGGACCCAGTCCCTGGAGGTCCTCGGCCGGGCGGACGGCGCCTCCGGCTTCACCACCCTCAAGGCCCGCGCCACCTACGCCTTCAGCCCGTCCTCCGGACAGAACTCCGTCGTCATCCCGGTCACCGGCCGCGTCGCCGACGTCCGGCTCACGTTCTCCTCCAACACCGGAGCCCCCGGCGCCCAGGTCGCCGAGTTCCAGGTCCTCGGCAAGGCCACGCCCCAGCCGGACCTCGTCGTCGGCGACCTGACATGGACCCCGGCCTCGCCGAGCGAGGCCGACGACGTGACGGTCCGCGCCACCGTGCGCAACACCGGCACCGCACCCGCCCCCGCGACGACCGTCAACGTCAGCGTCGAGGGCGCCGTCGCCGGATCCGCCCCGGTCGCCGCGCTCGCCGCCGGCGCCTCCACCACCGTCGGTGTCCCCGTCGGCCGGCGCCCCATGGGCGCGTACACCGTCTCGGCCGCCGTCGACCCGACGGACACCGTCACGGAACTCGACAACACCAACAACAGCCGCACCGCGGCCACGAAGCTGACGGTCTCCCAGAGCCCCGGCCCCGACCTGCGGGTCACCGGCATCACCACCAACCCCGCGGCGCCCGCGGCCGGCGCGCCCGTCTCCTTCACCGTGGCGGTCAACAACCGCGGCACCAGCGCCGTCCCCGCCGGCACCGTCACCCGCCTCACCGTCGGTGGCACCACCCTGCAGGGGACCACCGGAGCGATCGCCGCCGGGCAGACGGCCACCGTCGCGATCGGCGGCACCTGGACGGCCACGAACGGCGCCGCGACCCTGACCGCGACGGCCGACGCCACCGGAACGGTCGCCGAGACCGACGAGAACAACAACGTCTTCGCGCGCTCCATCGTCGTCGGGCGCGGAGCCGCGGTCCCGTACACCGAGTACGAGGCCGAGGACGCCCGCTACAGCGGAACGCTGCTCACCGCCGACAAGAAGCGCACCTTCGGGCACACCAACTTCGCCACCGAGTCCTCCGGCCGCCAGTCGGTCCGCCTCAACAGCACCGGTGACCACGTGGAGTTCACCTCCACGAACGCCGCCAACTCCGTCGTCGTACGCAACTCCATCCCCGACGCCGCGGCCGGCGGCGGCCGCGAGGCGACCCTCAGCCTCTACGCCGACGGCACCTTCGTGCGCAAGCTGACGCTGTCCTCCAAGCACAGCTGGCTCTACGGCTCCACCGACGACCCGGAGGGTCTGACCAACCGGCCCGGCGGCGACGCCCGGCGCCTCTTCGACGAGTCGAACGCCCTGCTGAGCCAGTCGTACCCGGCCGGCACCAAGTTCCGTCTGCAGCGGGACGCGGGCGACACCGCCGACTTCTACGTCATCGACCTGATCGACCTGGAGCAGGTCGCGCCCCCGGCCGCCAAGCCGGCCGCGTGCAGCTCGATCACCGAGTACGGCGCCGTCCCCAACGACGGCATCGACGACACCGACGCGATCCAGCGCGCCGTGACCGCCGACCAGAAGGGCGAGATCGCCTGCGTGTGGATCCCGGCCGGTCAGTGGCGCCAGGAGCAGAAGATCCTCACCGACGACCCGCTCGACCGCGGCACCCACAACCAGGTCGGCATCCGTGACGTGACCCTCCGCGGCGCCGGCATGTGGCACTCCCAGCTGTACACCCTGACCCCGCCCCACCAGGCGGGCGGCATCAACCACCCGCACGAGGGCAACTTCGGCTTCGACATCGACGAGAACACCCAGATCTCCGACATCGCGATCTTCGGCTCCGGGACCATCCGCGGCGGTGACGGCAACGCCGAGGGCGGCGTCGGCCTCAACGGCCGGTTCGGCAAGAACACCAAGATCAGCAACGTCTGGATCGAGCACGCCAACGTCGGCGTCTGGGCAGGACGGGACTACTCCAACATCCCCGAGCTGTGGGGTCCGGGCGACGGCCTGGAGTTCACCGGGATGCGGATCCGCAACACCTACGCCGACGGCATCAACTTCGCCAACGGCACCCGCAACTCGACGGTCCACAACTCCTCGTTCCGCAACACCGGCGACGACGCCCTGGCCGTCTGGGCGAGCAAGTACGTCAAGGACACGTCGGTGGACATCGGCCACGACAACCACTTCCGCAACAACACGATCCAGTTGCCCTGGCGGGCCAACGGCATCGCCGTCTACGGCGGCTACGGCAACACGATCGAGAACAACGTCGTCGCGGACACCATGAACTACCCGGGGATCATGCTGGCGACCGACCACGACCCGCTGCCCTTCTCCGGGCAGACCCTCATAGCCAACAACACGCTGCACCGCACGGGCGGGGCGTTCTGGGGCGAGGCCCAGGAGTTCGGCGCCATCACGCTCTTCGCGCAGGGACCGGACATCCCCGGCGTCACCATCCGTGACACCGAGATCCACGACTCGACCTACGACGGCATCCAGTTCAAGACGGGTGGCGGCGCGATGCCGAACGTGAAGATCAGCAACGTCCGCATCGACAAGTCCGTGAACGGCTGCGGTGTCCTCGCGATGGGCGGGGCCCGGGGCAGCGCGACCCTGACGGACGTGACGATCACCAACTCGGCGGAGAGCGACGTCTGCGTCGAGCCGGGCTCGCAGTTCGTCATCAACCGCAACTGATCCACCGCACCGGTGCGGCGGCCCGCCCCTCGCGGGCCGCCGCGCGTCAGATCCGGACACCATCCCCGAGCCGTGACTCGCACCCGGCGTGCGAGCCCGAAATGCGAGGACTGATGAGTACCCCCACCTGGAGATCACGGTGCCTGAGCGCCCTGGTCGCGACGAGCCTGCTGGCGATCGGCGGTCCCTTGATGACCGCCCGAGCGGCGGGCGGCCCCAACATCGCGCTCGGCGACAGCGCGTCGGCGAGCAGTGCGGGCGGAGCCTACGGCGCCGTGAACATCACCGACGGCAACCAGGGCTCGTACTGGGAGAGCGCGGGCACGACCCTGCCGCAGTGGGTGCAGGCCGACCTCGGCACCGCCGAGCGCGTCGACGAGGTCGTCCTGAAGCTGCCCGCGGGCTGGGAGAGCCGTACCCAGACCCTGTCCGTGCAGGGCAGCGCCGACGGCACCAGCTTCACCACTCTCAAGAGCTCCGCCGCCTACACCTTCAGCCCCGGTTCCGGAAACGCGGTGACCGTCTCCTTCCCGGCCACCCAGACCCGCTACGTGCGCATCGCCATCAGCGCCAACACCGGCTGGCAGGCGGCGCAGCTGTCCGAACTGGAGGTGCACGCGGCCGACGGATCCTCGGCGAACCTCGCGGCCGGCAAGACCCTGAAGGCGAGCAGCCACACCGAGGTGTACGCGGCCCCCAATGCCAACGACGGCAACCGGGCCACCTATTGGGAGAGCGCCAACAACGCCCTTCCGCAGTGGATCGAGGCCGACCTCGGCGCCTCCGTGGCCGTGAACCGCGTCGTGCTGAAACTGCCGGCCGGCTGGGGCGCGCGCAGCCAGACCCTGAAGATCCAGGGCAGCACCAACGGCACGTCCTACACCGACCTGTCGGCCTCCCAGGCGCACACCTTCAACGCGGCGAACGACAACACCGTCACGATCACCCTCGACTCCGCCACCACCCGGCACGTCCGCGTCCTGGTGACCGCCAACTCCGTCCAGCCGGCGGCCCAGCTGTCCGAACTGGAGATCTACGGCCCGGCCGGCGGTGACACCCAGGCGCCGACCGCCCCCGCGAACCTGGCCTTCACCGAGCCCGCGAGTGGACAGATCAGGCTGACCTGGAACGCCGCCACCGACAACGTCGGCGTCACCGGCTACGACATCTACGCCAACGGCTCCCTGCTGACCTCCGTCGCCGGCAACGTCACGACGTTCACCGACAGCCGTCCCGCGAACCAGACGGTCTCCTACCGCGTCCGCGCCAAGGACGCCGCCGGCAACCAGTCGGGCGACAGCAACACCGTGACCCGTCTCGGCGACTCCGGTGACACCCAGGCCCCGACCGCCCCGGCGAACCTGGCGTTCACCGAGCCGGCGAGCGGGCAGATCAGGCTCACCTGGAGCGCCTCCAGCGACAACGTGGGCGTCACCGGTTACGACATCTACGCCAACAACGTCCTGCGCGACAGCGTGGCCGGCAACGTCACCACCTTCACCGACAACCAGCCGCCGACGAGCACCGTCACCTACCACGTCCGTGCCAAGGACGCCGCCGGCAACCAGTCGGGCAACAGCAACGGCGTCACCCGCAACGGCAGCGGAACCGGCTCGAACCTCGCCGTCGGCAAGCCGATCGAGGCCTCCTCCACGGTGCACACCTTCGTCGCCACGAACGCCAACGACAACAACACGGCGACCTACTGGGAGGGCGCGGGCGGCAGCTACCCGAACACCCTCACCGTCAAGCTGGGGGCCAACGCCGACGTCGACCGGCTCGTGCTCAAGCTGAACCCGGACAGCGCGTGGGGCACCCGCTCCCAGACCGTCGAAGTCCTTGGCCGGACGCAGAGCGCCACCGGCTTCACCGGCCTCGTCGCCGCCAGGAGCTACACCTTCGACCCGGCGAACGGCAACACGGTCACCGTCCCGGTCACCGCCCGCGTGGCCGACGTCCAGCTGAAGTTCACCGCCAACTCCGGTGCCCCGGCCGGTCAGGTCGCCGAGTTCCAGGTCATCGGCGTCCCCGCGCCCAACCCGGACCTCGTGGTCACGAACCTCACCACCTCGCCCGCCTCACCTGTCGAGTCGGACGAGATCACCGTGTCGGCCACCGTCCGCAACGACGGTCCGGCGGCGGCCGCCGCGAGCCGGGTCGCGCTGCGCCTCGGCGGCACCCAGGTCGCGACCGCGCAGGTCGGCGCCCTGGCGGCGGGCGCCCAGACCACGGTCAGCGCCTCCGTCGGGGCCCGCGACGCCGGCTCGTACGAGCTGAGCGCCGTCGCCGACGAGGCGAACACGGTCATCGAGCAGAACGAGACCAACAACACCCACACCCGCTCCACCCCCCTCGTGGTCAGGCCCGTGGCCAGCTCGGACCTCGTGGCCTCCTCGGTGACGACCACGCCGTCCAGCCCGGCGGCCGGTGACACCGTCAACTTCAAGGTGACGATGAGGAACCAGGGCAACGAGCCGAGCGCGTCCGGCAGCCACGGCGTGACGCTCACCCTGCTCGACGGTCAGGGCCAGACGGTCAGGACTCTGACCGGCGCCCACACCGGCACCCTCGCCGCGGGCGCCTCGGCCGAGGTGAACCTCGGTCCGTGGACGGCGGCCAACGGCTCGTACACGGTGCGGACGGTCCTGGCCGACGACGCCAACGAGCTGCCGGTCAAGCGTGCCAACAACACCTCCACACAGCCCTTGTTCGTCGGCCGCGGCGCGAACATGCCGTACACCAACCAGGAGGCGGAGGACGGCACGGCCGGCGGCGGCGCCACCGTCGTCGGACCCAACCGCACCGTCGGCGACATGGCCGGCGAGGCCTCCGGGCGCAAGGCGGTGAACCTGGACGCGACGGGCGAGTACGTCGAGTTCACCACCCGGGCCGCCACCAACACCCTGGTCACCCGGTTCTCGATCCCGGACGCCCCCGGGGGAGGCGGCATCGACTCCACCCTCAACGTGTACGTCGACGGCGTCTTCAAGAAGGCACTGCCGCTGACCTCGAAGTACGCCTGGCTGTACGGAGCGGAGGCCTCGCCCGGAAACTCGCCCGGATCGGGAGCGCCCCGGCACATCTACGACGAGGCGCACATGATGTTCGCCGAGACCGTCCCCGCGGGAGCCAAGATCCGGCTGCAGAAGGACGCGGCCAACACCGCCGGTCACTACGCGATCGACTTCGTCAGCCTGGAGCGGGTCGCCCCGGTCGCCAACCCGGACCCGGCCACCTACACGGTGCCCGCCGGCTTCACGCACCAGGACGTGCAGAACGCGCTCGACCGGGTCCGGATGGACACCACCGGCAAGCTCGTCGGTGTCTACCTGCCGCCCGGCGACTACCAGACGTCGAGCAAGTTCCAGGTGTACGGCAAGGCGGTGCAGGTCGTCGGCGCCGGGCCCTGGTACACGCGCTTCCACGCGCCCTCCACCCAGGACAACACCGACGTGGGCTTCCGTGCCGAGGCGGCCGCCAAGGGCTCGCTGTTCAAGGGCTTCGCCTACTTCGGCAACTACACCTCGCGCATCGACGGACCGGGCAAGGTCTTCGACTTCGCGAACGTGTCGGACATCGTCATCGACGACATCTGGAACGAGCACATGGTCTGCCTCTACTGGGGCGCCAACACGGACCGGATCACCATCAAGAACTCCCGGATCCGCAACATGTTCGCCGACGGCATCAACATGACCAACGGGTCGACGGACAACCTCGTCAGCAACAACGACGCGCGCGCGACCGGTGACGACAGCTTCGCGCTGTTCTCCGCCATCGACGCGGGCGGCGCGGACATGAAGAACAACGTCTACGAGAACCTGAGCTCCACCCTGACCTGGCGGGCGGCGGGCGTGGCCGTCTACGGCGGCTACGACAACACCTTCCGCAACATCCACATCGCCGACACCCTCGTCTACTCCGGCATCACGATCTCCTCGCTGGACTTCGGCTACCCGATGAACGGCTTCGGGACCGGGCCGACGACCTTCGAGAACATCTCGATCGTCCGGGCGGGCGGCCACTTCTGGGGCAACCAGACCTTCGGCGGCATGTGGCTCTTCTCCGCCTCCAAGGTCTTCCAGGGCATTCGCGTCAACGACGTCGACATCGTCGATCCCACCTACAGCGGGATCATGTTCCAGACGAAGTACGACGGCGCCGGCCGGCCGGAGAACCCGGTGAAGGACACCGTCTTCAACGACATCTCCATCACCGGCGCCCGCAAGAGCGGGGACGCCTGGGACGCCAAGTCCGGCATGGGCATCTGGGTCAACGAGATGCCCGAGCCCGGACAGGGGCCTGCGGTCGGTGAGGCGACGTTCAACTGCCTGCGGATGAGCAACAACGCGGAGAACATCCGCAACAGCACGACGACCTTCAAACTCACCATCAACCCCTGCTGACCTGCAGCTTCGCGCTCTGAAGATCAGGTTTACTGCCACGACCGGCGCCCGCCGCACCCAGCGGCGGGCGCCGCTCCCGTGAAAGTGGCCTGCCCCATAGTGGACCGGTTGCCTACTTCCGGGCGAACGGTCGTACACTCGCGGCATGGGACGAACGAGCGATGCCCGGGACAAGATCCTCACCGCTGCCCAGTCTCTGATCGAGCTGCGCGGCTACTCGGCCCTCGGTGTGGCGGAGATCTGCAAGGCGGCCGGGGTGCCGAAGGGCAGTTTCTACTACTTCTTCGAGTCCAAGGAAGCCCTGGCCCTGGCCGTGATCGACGAGCACTGGACGGCGCAGCGGCGCGACTGGGACCGCGTGCTCGGCGGTGGCCAGGAGCCCCTGCAGCGGCTCCGGCAGCTCTTCGAGGAGACCACGGCGGCCCAGAACGCCGGCAAGGCGTCGTGCGGCTCCGTGTCCGGGTGCATGTTCGGCAACCTGACGCTGGAGATGAGCAACCAGACCGAGGCGATCCGCGACCGTCTGCAGCAGATCTTCGACGCCCAGGTGGACATGATCGACGAGGTGATCCGCGCGGCCTCGGAGCGCGGGGACGTGCAGGTCACCGACACCCGCGACGCCGCTCGTTCCGTGGTCGCGCAGCTGGAGGGCCAGGTGCTCTTCGCCAAGCTGTACAACAACACCGCAGGGCTCGACGCGCTGTGGAACAACGCCCTGGCCCTCCTGGGAGCGCGTGCCGTCGAGGGGAACGCGGCCGCCGTCTGACGGCGCGGCTCACGCGAACGTGACGTCGTCGATGTCGATGGTGACGAGTTCGATGTCGCGCGAGACCGACCCGTCCTCGTTCAGCGGGTGCACCCGTCGCCGGGTGGGGACCATGATGCCGCCGAAATCCTCGTGGCCGAAGGTGAAGTGCGCCGCCGGACCGGCGTTGATGACCTCCGCGGTGTAGTCGTGCCTGCGGAGCAGGCCGTCCTCACCGAAGTGGAAGAGCTGCTCGCGGCTGTGCGTGGCGATCTCGTCCGGGAAGGTGACCTTGAGCCGGCTCCACCTCTCGCCCTCCTCCGTAGTGAGGGGAGGCAGCTCCTCGGTGCGGAAGCCGGGGGAGACGAAGCTGAACGGCGAGGTCAGGTAGGTCCACATCGCGTAGCCGGCGAAGTAGGCCACGTGCAGGTCGTCCCACGGGGTCGCGAGAGTGTGATCCTCGAACGCCTGCCGGGGTGCCCGTCGCTCGGCCTGCACCTCACCCTGGTCGTTCACCACGGCCACCCGGTCGGCGGTGAAGGAGGTGCGCAGGTCGGGGGCGGTGAAGGGGTGATGACTGGCGTGCTGCCGGTGGAGATCCACGCGGACCGTGGCCTGCGAGAGGATTCCCTCCCGGCCTTTCAGGCCCCACAGCGCGCCGCCGGAGCGGAAGCCGACCGTGACCGACTCGTACCGCCGGAAGCGGTCGAGGCCGCCGTGCGCGTCGATGACATGGGCCGCGAGATCACTCATCACTGGGTCCTTCTGGTCGATAGGCGGGGAACTCCTGTGCACCCATCGATAATGACCGGTCGTCTTAAACGAAGCAAGTCAGACAGGTGCTGCCCAGCAGATAGCGTCTGTTCCTTGCTATGCTTCAAAACGACCGATCGTCTCGAAACAGGGAGGCAGCGATGCCCAGAGCGAGCCTGCGGGAGAACCTCGTCGCCGCGGCGGTGCAGGAGTTCCACGCCCGTGGCTACGCGGCGACGGGCGTGAAGGACATCACCGACGCCGCGGGCGCACCGAAGGGTTCGTTCTACAACCACTTCGACAGCAAGGAAGCCCTGGCCGTCGTGGCCCTGGAACGGTACGGCACGACCCGACGGCTCGAAGATCTCCGTGACACCTCGGTCGCGCCCCTGACCCGGCTGCGGGAACACTTCGAGTTCCTGCGCGACGAGAACGTCCAGGCGGAGTTCCACAGGGGCTGCCTGGTGGGCGACCTCGCCGTCGAGGTCGCCGATCACAGCGACGCGCTGCGCGATACGACCAGCCGGAGCCTGAAGGCGTGGACCGACGCGCTCGCCGTCGCCGTCGCCGACGCCCAGAAGGCGGGCGACGTGGCGAAGACCCTGGACGCGGCGACCCTGGCGCGCTTCGTGCTGAACGCCTGGGAGGGCGCCCTGATCTCCGCCCGGGCCGACCGCTCGGCACGGGCCTTCGAGACCTTCTTCACCGTCGTCTTCGGCGTACTGCTGCGCTGAACGGCGCAGGCATGGCCCGTTTCCGGCCCGCTCCTGCCAGGTGGCGTCCCTCAGGCCGCGGCCTCCCAGGCGAAGCCGTCCGGGTCGGTGAAGGAGCCGGCCGAGCCGCCGAGGACGACGCGGTGCGAGCCGGTGCCCTCGGCCGGGACGCCGAGATCCTTGGCCAGGCCGCGGCGCTTGTACAGCGCCAGCTTCACGGGACCGGACCCGTCGGTGGCGAACTCGGCGTACTTGCCGCCGAAGCTCCTTGCCACGGTCAGGCCCCGGTCGACGTAGAACTGCTTGCCGGCCTTCACGTCCTCGACGCCGAGCAGGAGGACGACCTCGTCGATCTCCCGGGTGGCCGGCCCCGCGTCCTTCTTCGCCGGGGTCGCGGCCTTCCAGATCGTGCCGTCCGGTGCCTGGACGACACCGCCGTACCCCCACAGCGACCTCGCGGCGGGCTTGAGCACCGTGGCGCCGGCCTCGACCGCGGCGCCGAGGAAGCTGTCGACGGTGGCCGGCCGGGACACCGTGAGCGCCAGGGTGAAGCCGCGGAAGCCGGTGGAGTGCGCGTCGGACGCCCGCAGGCGGATGTGCGTGTCCACTCCGAAGGCGGCGTAGAAGCGACGGGCGGCCTCGGGGTCGGCCACCTCGAGGGTGACGGAGGCGAGGGACGTGGTGGATGCGGTGAGTGCCATGCCCTTCACGCTAGGGGCCGCGGCATCGCCGAGGCTTCTCGATTCCTGACCGGTCCTGTCGGGTCCTGCGTGCCGGCTCCGCGAGCACCGCGAGCGCCTTACGAGACTCCTGCGAATTTGTGAGCCGATTGAACACACCGGCCCCGCCTCCCGTATGGCACCCGGGGGAACTCATGCCCGGGTCGACCAACGCGTAGGAGTACAACCGTGGGACGCAACACGCGCAGACGCCCAACCGGCGCGCGACGCGCGACATTCGCAGCCGTCGCGCTGATGCTCGGCGGCGGAGCACTGGTCGGTGTGAACGTGTACGCCTCCGCCACCGACGGCGGCGACAACGTCGGTGACACCAAGAGCGCGTGGGGCGCCGCCACGATCGACTGCCCCGACGTGGGCGAGCGGCTGACCGAGGTGCCGGAGGCGGCACGGGCGGAGGTCGACAAGGAACTCGCCCTGCTCGACCAGCAGATCGCCGAGGCCTATCAGCAACTCCAGCAGCAGCCCGTCGAGTCGGCGCAGGAAGCGGTGGTGAAGCCGCTGACGGACGAGCGCGGCGCCACGATCCAGCGCATCGCGGCCGCCCTGGAGAGCGCGGGCGAGCGACCGGAAGGGCTGGAGGCCCTGGCGGCGTGCACCCTGCTGGAGGCAGAGGGCGCGCAGGAGGGCACCGGCGAGGAAGGGGCCGGTGACGGCTCCGAGGGCGAGGGTGAGGGTCAGACCGGCGAGGGCGGTCAGGCCGAAGGCGGCGATCAGGCCGGCGAAGGACAGGGCGGCATCGGCGGCCAGGGCGGCAACGGACCCGTCGCCGCGGACTACGCGGACATCGCCTCCGTCCAGCCCAACGTGGCCGCTCCGCCCCAGTCGGAGGCCGCTTCGCGCGGCACCTTCACGACCAGCTGCGGTGTCAACGCCGGTGGCCTGTTCAACTCGGACAACGTGATCGTCGCCCCCGGTGTCACCAACGGGGCGCACCACTTCCACGACTACATCGGCAACCAGTCCAACGACGCGTTCGCGAGCGACGAAGACCTCGCGGCGGCCGACACCAGCTGTGCGGACCAGGGTGACAAGTCGTCGTACTACTGGCCCGTGCTGCGGCTGCAGAACGGCACGCAGGAGCAGGACGCCCAGTCGCCCGGCGGCGGGGTGGAGGGCAACGCCGGCGAGATCGTGACGCCGAAGGAGGTCACGCTGACGTTCGAGGGCAGCCCGCTCGGTGAGGTCACCGCGATGCCGCGGCTGCTGCGCATCATCACCGGCGACGCCAAGGCGTTCGTCAACGGCCCCGGCAACGCGAACGCCTCGTGGAGCTGCACCGGCTTCGAGGACCGGCAGCTGAAGGACAAGTACCCGCTCTGCCCGTCGGGCAGCGACGTGGTGCGCACCTTCCGCTTCCAGAGCTGCTGGGACGGCTCCAACATCGACAGCGCCAACCACCGCACGCACGTGGCCTTCGCCGACGCCTCGGGCAACTGCCCCTCCGGCTTCCGCGCGATCCCGCAGCTGGTGCAGCGGATCGTCTACGACGTCGACGCGCCGAGTCTGAACGACGGCGGCAGTACGACGCCCCTGTTCGCGGTGGACTCCTTCCCGGAGCAGCTCCACAAGCCGGTCACCGACCACGGCGACTTCATCAACGTCTTCGACGAGGACCTGATGGGGGAGATGGTCGACTGCATCAACGAGGGACGCGAGTGCGGCGACGGTGCCGGCGACGGCGGCGACGGCGGCGCAGAGGAGCCGGGTGACGGTGGTGGCGAGCAGCCTGGTGACCCCGGTGACGGTGGTGGCGAGCAGCCTGGTGACCCCGGTGACGGTGGTGGCGAGCAGCCTGGTGACCCCGGTGACGGTGGTGGCGAGCAGCCTGGTGACCCCGGTGACGGTGGTGCCGAGCAGCCCGGTGACCCCGGTGACGACGGTGGTGTGGACGAGCCCGGCAAGGGTTCCGGCGGCGCTGCCGAGCCCGGCGACGTCCCCGACGACGAGTCGGCGCCGGCGGACGACGCCCCGGCGACGAACACACAGCGTCCCGTCGAGCCCAAGGCCGCGGGCACCCCGAACGCCCCCCTGCCGGCCGCCACTTCGCGGGCGCCCGTCGCTGACGCCGGGGCGGGCGGCTCCGGCACCGGGACGTCGACCGGGCAGCAGGTCGCCGCTCCGCAGGGGAACCAGGGCGGACTCGCCGAGACGGGCGCGCGCCTGTGGCCCGCGGCGGCCGGCTCCGCTCTCCTGATCGCCGGCGGACTCCTGCTGGTACGCACCCGGCGCCGCCAGGTGTAGCGTCGGCGGACCGCAGTCGACGACGAGAGCCCGGGTTCTTCGCGAACCCGGGCTCTCGTCGTCCCGCACGGCCCCGCGTACGCCGAGGCCAGTACGCCCACCTACTCCCGCCGTCAGATGCCTCGCGCACCCGAGGGGCGGCACGGTGGGTGGGTGAAACTCAGTCGCCCCGCACGCCGGGTCCTTCTCGTCACGCATGTCGTCGCCTCCGCGAGCTGGCTCGGGCTCACGCTCGGGCTGCTCGCGCTCGGCCTCACCGCGGCCGGCTCCGGCTCGGCGGAGACGGTCGAGGCGTCCGTCCGCGCCATGAAGCTCTTCGCCGACCGGCTCCTGCTGCCCCTCGCGTTCCTCACCCTCGCCGGCGGTCTGCTGCTGTCCCTCGGCACGCAATGGGGCCTGGCCAGGCATCGCTGGGTGTACACGAAGTTCTGGTTGACCCTGGCCACGACCACCGCCACAGCCTTCGCCCTGCGCCCCGGGGTGAACGCCGCGGTCGCCTCCGTGACGGCCGGTGAAGGACTGCCGGACGCCGGTGACGTCCTCATGGGGCCCGTGGTGTCCCTGTCCGCCTATGTGTTCATGACGGTCATCTCGATCCTCAAGCCCTGGGGACCGACCCGCCGGGGCCGCAGGCTCCGGACGGCCGGGCGCGGACCGCGGCCCGCCGAACGGATCACCGAGACGGTCTGACCCCGCCTGCCGGCTCGTCAGGCTCATCCCGTGTACAGGGCGCCGATCGCCGGTGTCTCGGAGACGGAGTCGCGTACGACGTCCCGGTCGAGAAGCAGGAGCTGTCGTGGCGATGGTCGGACTGTTCTGGGTCACTCCGGACGCGGTGTATGTGGGCTCGCCGCCGGCCGCCGACGGGAGACGGGGACCGGGCCGGAGGTACTGACCGTGTACGCGGCCGCGGCGCGCGGGTACGGCGCGGGCGAGGTGGCGCTGTCGCAGGAGTTGCTCGCCCGCCTCGTGTCGGGAGCCGCGGACCAAGGCGCCGTCCAGGCGTGGGGCCGTGAACATGGTTCGGAACGGACACCCGGGCGGCGGATGCGGCAAGCGCTGTTGCGGGACTGGGCGGGCCAGTCGCCCCCGTCACCGTGACAGCCGCCGGTCGGCACCCCCGTCGGTGGCAGGGCCATCAGGGTGGTCGCGGGCCGTGTCGGGCGTCGGGCGCGGACCCCGGTGGCCATGCTGGGCCAGGAACGACGGCACCCTCACCGGCGACAAGGAGCACGGCATGCCGGCAGATTCGGTCGGACGATTCCTGGCGGCGCTGGACCCGGAGCACCGCAGGGCCGTCGGCGCCCGGCCCGACGCGGAACAGACACGTCTCGCGGCGGCCTGGGAGCGGGAGCTCGAAGCGGACGACGAGCTCGACACCCTCGACGAGCTGTCCCCGGCGGCGGCCGAGGCGGAGGCCGCCCGCCGGGTCATGGAGCGCGAGTCCGAGTAGCGCGTCGCGCGCGGATCGACCGGCGCCCTTCGCCGCTCACTCCGTGCCGGGCCACCCGAAGGTCGTGACGACCGCCGCGTGGTCCGACGGCCACGCGTTCTGCGCCACGTCGGGCCAGAGCCGTGGCGTGCCGGCCACGTACGTGCGTGAGTCGAGGACACGCAGGCCCCGGTGGAGGACGTAGTCGATCCGGTCCTGCGGTTCGGGCCGGCCGCTGCCGTCCTCGTGCAGGGCGTGGATCGGCGACCAGGTGTGGCCGGGCACGGCGAGCGGATCGGGGTGCGCCTCGCGATAGGAGTCGCGCAGGCCCGCCTCCTCGGCGGCGCGCGTCACCGGCCACGGCACGTCCCGCCGGTCGAGGTGCGAGGGGCAGTTGAAGTCGCCGACCAGCACCACGGGCACGCCGTCGTCGCCCGCCCGCGCGATCCACCGCAGTGCCTCGCGCATCTGGGCCAGCCGGACCTCCTCGTGCGCGATCAGCGCGGCCGCGCCGAGCCCGTCGAAGGCCGCCTCGTACGGCCCGTACGGCGTGTAGTGCAGGTGCGCCGTCCACACGTCCACCTCGCGGCCGGGGCCTGCCTCGATCCGCACACCCGTCGCTCCGTAGAAGCCGACGTCGGGGTCGCCGTGGCGGGCCGTGACGGGGTGGCGGCTGATGATGCCGAGGTTCTCGCCGGCGGTGTGGTGGTGCCAGCCGAGAGCATCGGCGAGTTCGCGGGCGGCGGTTGCGGCGGTCTCCTGGAGCCCGACGACGTCGGCACCGGTGTCGAGGACGGCCTTGATCTGCTTGGCGCGGTGGTCGTCGACCCTGGCGCCGCCGAGCCAGAGATTCCAGCTCATCACCCGCAGTCGCGCTCCGGTGGGCGCCGTGGGCGGCTCGGCCGACGGCGTCGCCGCCGCCTGAAGTGCGACGTCGGCGGGGGCCACGACCGCCGTCGCGGCCGCCGTCCCGCCGGTTGTCCTGCCCCCCGTCCCGCCGGTCGTCCCGCCCGTCCTCTTGTCCGTCCCCGTGTCCGGGAGCGCCGCCACGCCGACGTGCCCCCGTACCACCATCGCCTCCAGTTCCTCGGTGGTCACCCCCACCAGGCTCTCGCGCACGATCCGTCCCGGCGCCGCCGCGATCGGTGCCAGCGACGGGACGGCCAGCACCGCGCAGCCGGCCGCCTCGGCGGAGGTGACACCGGTCTGGGTGTCCTCGACGGCGACGCAGGCGGCGGGTTCCGCGCCGAGGGCGTGACAGGCGGCCAGATAGGGGTCGGGGGCCGGCTTGCTGACGGCGGTGTCGTCCGCGGTGACGGCCACCGCGAACCGCTCGGCACCGAGCGCGTCGAGGACGGTGCCGGCGACGGCCCGTGGGGAGGCGGTGACCAGCGCGGTGGGCACGCCGTCCCGCGCCAGCGCGTCCAGCAGGTCGAGCGCGCCGGGCCGGGGCACGATGCCGGTCCGCACGCGCTCGGCGAACTCCCGGTGCAGGGTGGAGGACAGGTCGGCGACGGGACGGCCGGTGGCGCTGGCGAGCCATGCGGCCGTGTGCTCCACCGTCCGGCCCAGCACCTCGGGCCGGTCGGCTTCGGTCAGCGGTCGCCCGGCGACGTGTTCCACCGCCTCCCACCACAGTCGCTCGGTGTCGACGAGCGTGCCGTCCATGTCGAACAGGACAGCCTGGAGGGGGAGGCGGGGGTGGGGGGTCACGTGTGTGTTCTCTTTCCGTTGGTGTCGATCACCGGTGGTCGGCCACCGGCGGACGTTCGACTGCGGGGGGGGGTGTCAACTGTCCTTGCGATCGGCCACCAGCACGGGGCGTTCCGGCAGTGACACGCCGACGGCGACGCCGGTACCGAGCCCGGCCGCGTCGTGCGCGGCCAGGTCGGCCTTCACCTCGGTGCCGTCGGCGAGCCGCACCGTCATACGGACGACGGCGCCGAGGAACGCCGTGGCGACGACGCGTGCGCTCGCGCCGTCGTCGGCGCTCACCCGGACGGCCTCGGGCCGTACCAGCACGTCCACGTCCGTCGCGTCGCCGGCCGGCAGCGGACCGTCGACCGGCAGCCGCTGCCCGAGCACCTCGACGTCGGTGCCCTTCAGCGTCCCCGGGATCCGGCTCATCGTGCCGACGAACTCGGCCACGAAGGCGGTCGCGGGGCGGCCGTACAACTCGGCCGGTTCGGCGCACTGTTCGAGGCGGCCGGCCCGCATCACGGCGACCCGGTCGGCGACGGACAGCGCCTCCTCCTGGTCGTGCGTGACGAACAGGGTGGTGATGCCGAGTTCCTGCTGGAGCCGGCGGATCTCCTCGCGCAGCGACAGCCGCACCTTGGCGTCGAGCGCGGAGAGCGGCTCGTCCAGGAGCAGCACCCGGGGGCGCAGCGCGAGCGCCCGGGCCAGCGCGATCCGCTGCTGCTGGCCGCCGGACAGCTGGTGCGGGAAGCGTTCGCCCTTGTCGGCGAGTCCGACCAGCTCCAGCAGTTCGGCGGCGCGGGCCCGGCGTTCGGCGGTGCGGACCTTGGCGATCCGCAGTCCGAAGGCCACGTTGTCGAGCGCGTTGAGGTGGGGGAAGAGGCTGTAGGACTGGAAGACCATCCCGGCGTCCCGGCGATGGGCCGGGATCCGGGTGACGTCGCGGCCGTCGACGAGCACCGCGCCGGAGTCCGGATGCTCGAAGCCGGCGAGCATGCGCAGCGCGGTGGTCTTGCCGCAGCCGGACGGGCCGAGCAGGGCCAGGAACTCACCGGGCCGGACGGTCAGATCGAGTCCGTCGAGCGCGACGGTGGGCCCGAACTGCCGCCGTAGGCCGCGGAATTCGACAGTGGCCGCCTGGGTCGCGGCGGCCTTCTCAACAGTGGTGGCGGTCATGGTTCATCCCCGGGATGCGGTACGGGTGCGTCCGCCGGCACCGGCGAGCGCGAGAAGCAGGACCCATGTCACGAGCAGACTGAGCACGGACACGGCGACGGAGAGCTGGGCCTGGGAGCCGCTGACGTTCACGATCCACACCGCGAAGGGCTGGAAGCCCAGCAGTTGCGCCACCGTGAACTCGCCGAGCACCAGGGCGAGGGTGAGGAACGAGGCGTTGAGGAGCGCGCCGCGCAGATTCGGCAGGACGGCCCGGACGAGGGCCTGCGGCCAGCCGGCACCGCAGGAGCGCGCGGCCTCGACGAGGGTGGGTACGTCGACCGCGCGCAGGCCGGCGTCCAGTGCCCGGTGGACGAAGGGCAGGGCCATCACGACGTACGCCAGGACCAGCACGAACGGGAAGTCCGGGTTCTGGATCGCGACGAACGTCTGGAACAGCGGCGTACGCGACAGGTGCTCGGGCCCCCACTTCAGCACGGTCCCGATGCCCGCGACGAACGCGATCGGCGGGACCACCAGCGGCAGCGAGCAGACCACCTCGACGACCGGCCGCAGCCGGGGTGCGGCGAGCCGCAGCGCGACCATGGCGGGCACCATCAGCAGCAGGACGATCGCGATGGTGGCGGCGGCCAGTCCCAGCGAGAGCAGCAGGCTGGAGACGAAGCCCTCCGTGGAGAAGATCTGCGTGTACGCGTCGAAGGTGATGCCCCGGCCGGGCACGTCCACCGTGAAGACGACGGACGCGGCCATCGGCACCAGGAAGTACAGTCCGGCGAGGCCGAGCACGCCCCACCGCCACAGGTTCAGGCGAGCCATCGGGCACTCCGGCGTTGCAGGGGCAGGTACACGGCCATGACGAGGCCTGCGACGAGGACCATGTCGAGGCTGAGGGCGAGAGCCACGTTCTCCTGGCCGACGAGCACGTTGCCGGAGATGGCATCGGCGATCTGCAGGGTGACGAGGGGAACGGAGCTGCCCACCATGGCCGCCGCGGTGGCGTACGCCGCGAAGGCGCTGCCGAACAGCAGCACCAGACCGCCGAGCAGCGACGGCAGCAGCACCGGCAGCGCCACGTACCGCCAGTACTGCACCGTGGTGGCGCCGTTGTTCTGCGCGGCCTCGCGCCACTGTGCGCGCAGCCCGTCGAGGGCAGGCGTGATGGTGAGCACCATCAGCGGGATGAGGAAGTACAGGTAGACGAGGACCAGTCCCCAGAAGCTGTACAGGTCCCAGCCCGTGCCGCCCAGGCCCAGGTGCCGGGTCAGCACACCGGCGTTGCCGAGGGTGGCCACGAAGGCGAAGGCGAGCGGGACGCCGCCGAAGTTGGCGAGCACTCCGGACGCGGTCAGCACGGCCTCGCGCAGTGCGGGGAACCGGGAGGTCACCACTGCCTGGGCGATCGGCAGTCCCAGTACGGCCCCGAGGGCGGCGGTGACCGCCGACAGCTTGACGCTGCCGAGGAGCGCGGTGAGGTAGGCGCCCTGGAGGGAGGTCGACAGGTTCTCGGTCGTGTACGACGTCGCGCCGGTCGCCAGGTCCTTCACGGTGAAGGCGCCGTTCAGCATGGCGACGGCGGGCAGTCCGAACGCGATCGCGGTGAAGACGAGCAGCGGGAGGACGGCGAGCCATCCGGGGGCGTGGCGCCGCCGCTTCGGGGAAGCGACGGGCGCCACGTCCGCGCGCGTGAGCGTGGCGGTCATCCGGAGACGGCCTTCGCCCAGCCCTCGGCCAGCACGGTCTTGGCCTTGTTCTGCTGCTCCTCGGTCGGGAAGGCCGGCGTGCCGGAGACCTCGGGCAGCTTGGCGGCGGCGGTCTTGTCGAGGGTGCCGGCCTTCTCCATGGCGGGCATCAGCGCGGGCCGCGCGTATCCCTGGAGCCACAGGTTCTGGCCCTCGGTGCTGTAGAGGTACTCCTGCCACAGCCGGGCGGCCGCCGGATGCGGGGCGTCCTTGTTGATGGCCTGCGAGTAGTACTGGGAGAACTGGCCGTCGGACGGGACGTTGACCTGCCAGTCGACGCCCTTGGACTGGAACTCCTCGGCGTAACCGGCGTTGAGGTAGTCCCAGTCGATGCTGATCGGCGTCTCGCCCTTCTCGACCGTGGCCGGGGTGGACTCGACGGGGGTGTAGTTGCCGTTCTTCTTCAGCTCGGCGAAGAAGTCCAGGCCGGGCTGGATGTCGTCGAACGAGCCGCCGCCCGCCAGCGCCGCCGCGTAGACGCCGCCGAAGGCCGAACCCGACTTGGTGGGGTTGCCGTTCAGCGCGACCTGGCCCTTGTACTGCGGCTTGAGGAGGTCCTTGAACGTGGTCGGGCACTCCTTGACGCGCTTGGCGTCGCAGCCGATGGAGATGTAGCCGCCGTAGTCGTTGTACCAGCGGGCCTGCGCGTCCTTCTGCGTCTTGGGGATGTCGTCGAAGGCCTCCACCTCGTACGGGGCGAGCAGGCCCTGCTGGGCGGCGCTGATGGCGAAGGAGGAGCCGAGGTCGAGGACGTCCGGCGCGCGGTCCTGGCCCTTGCGGGAGGTGACGGCGTTGATCTCGTCCTGGCTGGAGCCGTCGGGGTTCTCGACCTCGATCTTGATGCCGTACTTCTTCTGGAAGGCGTCGATGAGGGCGCCGTAGTTGGCCCAGTCGCGGGGCAGCGCGATGGCGTGCAGCGTGCCCTCCTTCTTCGCGGCTTCGACCAGCTTTTCCATGCCGCCGAAGTCGGCGGCGGAGGTGGCGGTTGCGGCGGACTTGCCGTCCGCCGAGGTGGACGCGTCGTCGGGAGCGGCGCCACAGGCGCTCAGGGCGAGCACGGCGACGACGGTGAGGGCGCCGCCGAGAACGGCTGATCGCGGCAGGGACACGGACACGGTCTCTCCAGGGGTGCGCACAAGGGTGGGTGCTGCGGGGTGAGGTGCCGCGGATCATTCCGCGGCGAGAACTTGTCTGAACAAGTCGGCCTCAGTACGCCCGCTGAGAATGACCTGAAAGTGAACGAGAACCGAACCATGCCCCCCAGTTGCCTGCACAATCCCGGCCGGCGCCGATCACGTCGAACATCGATTAGGCTGCGTAAGCTGCATAAGCTGTGCACACCAACTACCTCAGAGGGGCGGCATGACGGCGCGACACGAGGAGATCGCCGAGGCGCTGCGACGCGCGATCGACCGCGAGGAGTACGCGGTCGGCGGGCGGCTGCCCTCCGAGACGGAACTCGCCGCGCAGTACGCCGTCTCGCGCGGCACCGTCCGGCAGGCGGTCGCGAGCCTCACCGCCGAGGGGCTGATCGGCTCCCGCCAGGGCGCCCGCCGGGTGGTGCTCGCCAGCCGCCGCAGCCAGAGCTTCGCCGAACTGCGCAGCTTCGCCCAGTGGGCGCGCGCGATGGGCCGCGAGGCGACGGGCCGGGTGGTCGAGCAGCAGCTCCGGCCGGCCACGACCGAGGACGCGGTCCGGCTCCAACTCCCCGAGGGGACCGAGGTGTTGCACGTGCTGCGGGTGCGCGGACTGGACGGCGAACCGGTGCTCCTGGAGCGCACGGTGTACGCCGACTGGATCGCCCCGGCGGTGCGGTCGATCGAGCCGGACTGCGCGTCGGTCACCCAGCGGCTCTTCGAGGACACGGGCCTGGTCTTCGCCTACGGCGAGCACATCATCGACGCCGTCGCCGCCGGGGCGCAGGACGCCGACCTCCTCGGCATCCGCCGCACCGGCCCGCTGCTGCGGGTGCGACGGGTGACGACGACACACGAGGGCCGCCCGGTGGAGTGGTCCGACGACCGCTACCGCTCGGACGCGGTGAGCTTCAGCGTGCACAACTCCATCGGCAACAACGCCCTCGCCCGCAAGAGCGTGGACTGACGTCCGGCGGACGTCACGGAGCCGGCACCGCCCACGGATCACCCTGACGGCGCCTCCTTCGCATGCCTTTCGGGGATGCCGGGCAGAGGAGACGTTGTTCCGTAACCGCACCTTCAGGGGGAGTCCACGTGTCCGCATCGGTAAGTGACCCGGTCGCCTCACCGGAGGGCGGGGACGGTACTCCGCTACGGCGTGCCATCGGGCCCAAACTGCTGCTGCTGTTCGTGATCGGCGACATCCTCGGCACCGGCATCTACGCCACCACCGGACAGGTCGCCGGCAAGGTCGGAGGGGCGCTGTGGCTGCCGTTCGTCATCGGGTTCTTCGTGGCGATCCTGACGGCGGCCTCGTACGTGGAACTCGTCGGGAAGTACCCGAAGGCGGCCGGGGCCGCGCTGTACACCCAGAAGGCCTTCAAGGTGCCGTTCCTGACCTTCATCGTCGCCTTCATGGTCATGTGCTCGGGCCTCTCCTCGGCGAGCGCGGCGGCACGTGCCTTCAGCGGTGACTACTTCGCCGAGTTCACCGACTTCTTCCCGCCCACGCTCATCGCGATCCTCTTCATCCTCGCCCTCGCGGCCCTGGCGCTTCGCGGGGTGTCCGAGTCGGTGAAGACCAACATGGTCCTCACCCTGGTGGAACTGACCGGCCTGCTCATCATCCTGGCGATCGGCGCGTGGGCGGTGCTGAGCGGCGACGGCGAGCCGTCCCGGCTCGGCGAGTTCCAGGCGGAGGGCAGCGGGTACGCGCTGATCACCAGCGTGCTCGGCGCGACCGCCCTCGGCTTCTTCGCCTTCGTCGGCTTCGAGGACTCCGTCAACATGGCCGAGGAGACCAAGGATCCGGTACGTGCCTTTCCGCGGGCCATCTTCATCGGCGTCGCCGTCACCGGGACCATCTACGTGCTGGTCGCCCTGGTCTCCTCGCTGCTCGTCGACCACCGCGTGCTGCAGGGCTCCAGCGGCCCGCTGCTGGAGGTCGTCAAGGCCGGCGGTCTGAACTTCCCGCCGAAACTCTTCGCGCTGATCGCCCTGTTCGCGGTCACCAACTCGGCCCTCATCAACATCATGATGGCCTCCCGGCTGTGCTACGGCATGGCCAACGAGCGCATCCTGCCGCGCGCCCTCGGCCGAGTCCTTCCGCAGCGCCGCACCCCGGTCGTCGGCATCGTCTTCGTGTCGCTGCTCGCCATCGGCCTGGTCTCCACCGGGGAGATCGCGGGCCTCGGCGACACCACGGCCTTCCTGCTGCTGTGCGTCTTCGCCGTCGTCAACATCGCCGTCCTGGTCCTGCGCCGCGACCGCGTCGAGCACCGGCACTTCCGCACACCTACGGCGCTGCCGGTGCTGGGCGCCATCACCTGCCTGATCCTGGCCAGCCCCCTGTCGGACCGCCCCGCGGACGTCTACATCCGGGCGGGTGTGCTGCTGGCCCTCGGTGTCGCCCTGTGGGGGCTGAACAAGTGGGTGATGAGGTCGCGGGGCGAGGAGGAAGCCGCCTGATCAGGGAGCGTCCGACGGCACGGGACGCTCGTCGTGACCGGCGGAGGCGGTCTCCCCCTCGTCCAGGGACATGTCCTTGGTCTCCTTGCCGAGCAGGAGCGCGGTCAGCGTGAGCACGGCCATCGCGGAGAGGTAGACACCGACCAGCCACGGCGAGCCGTCGCCGGTCTCCCACAGGGCCACCGCGATGAACGGCGCGACGGCCGCCCCGAGGATCGAGCTGACGTTGTAGGAGATACCGGACCCGGTGTAGCGCACGCTGGTGGGGAAGAGCTCGGGCAGCAGCGCGCCCATCGGACCGAACGTCATGCCCATCAAGGTGAAGCCGAGCACGAGCCACAGCACCACGCCGAGCGTGCCCAGGTCGATCAGCGGCACCCAGACCAGCCCGAAGACCACGATCGCGGCCGTCACCCAGATCAGGGTCGTGCGCCGTCCGTACCGGTCGGCGAGCGGCCCGGAGATCAGGGTGAACGCGGCGAAGAACAGCACACCGAAGATCATCATCAGCACGAACGTGGTGTAGCTGTAGCCGAGGCCCGGCACGGCCGCGTCCTTCGCGGTGCGTCCGAAGCTCAACGAGAACGTGGTCATCAGGTAGAAGAGCACATACGTCGCCAGCATGATGAACGTGCCGAGGATCAACTGCCTCCAGTGGCCGCGGACCACGGTGGCCAGCGGCAGCTTGCGCACCTTCCCGGTCTCGCGGGTCCTGGTGAAGACCGCGGACTCCACGAGCCGCGACCGCACCCACAGGCCGATCACGACCATCACGGCGGAGAACAGGAACGGGATCCGCCAGCCCCAGCTGACGAAGGCGTCGGAGGGCTGCGTGGGGTCGGCGCCCGCCGCCGACGGCAGCAGCGCACCGATGACCAGGAAGAGTCCGTTGCCGATGATGAAGCCGAGCGGCGCGCCCAGCTGCGGGAAGGTGCCGTACAGGGCACGCCTGCCGCGGGGGGCGTTCTCGGTGGCGACCAGCGCGGCACCGCTCCACTCGCCGCCGAGCGCGAAGCCCTGCGCGAGCCGCATCAGCACCAGCAGCGCGGTGGCGATCCAGCCGGCCTGGGCGTAGGTGGGCAGGGCGCCGATGAGGAACGTGGCGATGCCCATGGTCAGCAGGGAGATGACCAGGGTCCGCTTGCGCCCCAGCCGGTCGCCGAGGTGCCCGAAGAAGACTGCCCCGATCGGGCGCGCGACCATCGCGGCGCCGAAGACCGCGAAGGACGCCAGCAGGGCCGTGGTGGGGTCGCTGCTCGGGAAGAAGAGGGACGGGAAGACCAGCACGGCGGCGGTCGCGTAGATGTAGAAGTCGTAGAACTCGATCGTCGTGCCGATGAGGCTGGCGACGAGGACGCGGGACCTCGGATTGACGGGCGTCTGAGGTGTGCCGGTGGCTGGTGCGGGCATTGCTCGGTCTTTCGTGCGAGGTGCGGAGCGGTCGCGTGCGCCCGAACCTCCGCGACAGGCCCCCCTCGCCGACAGACCGTGCGAAGCGTACGGACACCTCCACGTTCTCAGGGGTCTTACCTGCCGGAAAATCGATACCGCGATGTGAGACACCGGGATCCCGTGGCGCCGGGAAGCTTCGACCGCGGTCGTACGATGTCCCCAACGGATCGAGTCACCCCAAGGAGCCGCCATGGCCCGCCCCCGTGCCGCCGCCCGGACGATCGAGCACCCCGACATCTCCGAGGTCGCGCTGCAGCAGGTGCTGGAGGCGCTGGGGGACCCGGTGCGCCGGATGCTGGTGTCCCAGCTGACCCGGTCGGACGGCGACATGGCCTGCGGCGCCTTCGAGGCGCCCGTCTCCACGTCGACCCTGACCCACCACTTCAACGTCCTGCGTGAATCCGGCGTGATACGGCAGTACTACGTGGGCACCGCGAAGATGAACACGCTGCGCACGGACGAGCTGGAGGAACGCTTCCCCGGCGTGCTCTCGTCGGTCGTGGCCGCGTCCCTCGCGGAGGCGGGAGCCGTCTGATCCATATACTTCGATGGGTCTCAAAGTTTGACGCCAATCGAAGTAAGGGCCAGGATGGTGGCTGCGGACACCGGGCTGAAGCGGTGTCCTCCACCCGACCCTCCTCCTGGAACGGATCCACCATGGCTAGGCGTGTGCAGTTCGACCGACTGGGCGGCCCCGAGGTTCTCACCCTCCGCGACGTGGAGACGGCCGCCCCGGGCGCGGGGGAGGTGCGGATCCGCGTCGACGCGATCGGCCTGAACCGCGCCGAGATCATGTACCGCGAGGGCAGCTACTTCGACAGGCCGCGCTTCCCCTCCGGTCTCGGCTACGAGGCCGCGGGTGTGATCGACGCGGTCGGCGCTGGCGTGGACGCCTTCACCGAAGGCGACCTGGTCGCCGTGGTGCCTGCGTTCCTGCAGAGCGAGTACGGCACCTACGGCGATCACGTCGTCGTCCCGGCCGCCGCCGTCGTTCCCCGCCCCGCGGACGTCGACGCCGTACGGGCCGCGGCCGTGTGGATGGCCTACATCACCGCCTACGGCCCCCTCGTCGAGTCGGGCGAGGTGCGTCCCGGCGACCACGTCCTGATCACCGCCGCCTCCAGCAGCGTCGGGCTCGCCGCCCTCCAAATGGCCCGCCACGTCGGCGCGATCCCCGTCGCGACCACACGGGGCAAGGGCAAGAGGCAGCGCCTGCTGGACGCCGGCGCGGCCCATGTGATCGTCACCGACGAGGAGGACCTCCCCGCCCGCATCGAGGACATCACCGGCGGCGCGGGCGTCCGGCTGGCGTTCGACCCGATCGCGGGACCCGGCGTCGAGACCCTCGCCCAGGGCATCGCCCCCGGCGGCAGCCTCGTGGTGTACGGCGCCCTCGACCCCCGACCCACCCCGCTGCCGAACGCGCGGTCCTATCCGGCGCTGACCACCCGGACGTACACGCTCTTCGAGATCACCACCGACCCGGAGCGGCTGCGCCGCGCGGTGGCGTTCGTCGGCGCGGGCCTGGCCTCGGGCTCGTTCGTCCCGGTCGTCGACCGCACCTTCGACCTCGCCGACATCGCCGAGGCCCACCGCTACATGGAGAGCAACGGCCAGGTCGGCAAGATCGTCGTCACGGTCACCCACCCCACCGCCGTCTCCTGACCCCGGACGCCGCCGTTCCTACCGGGCGGGAACGGGGAGGAGCATGCAACTGCTCGTGGCGTGGGCGAGGAGGCGGTCGCGGGCGTCGAACAGCTCCGCCTGCGCGAGGGCGGTGCGGCGGCCCTGGCTGAGCACGGTGCCCACGGCGCGCACCTTGCCGGTGTCCACGGTGATCGGGCGCAGGAACTTCAGGGTCAGGTCGAGCGAGGTGTAGCCCATGCCCGCGGGCAGGACGGACTGCACGGCGCAGCCGGCGGCGGAGTCGAGCAGCGTCGCGTAGACGCCTCCGTGGACGCTGCCGATGGGGTTGTAGTGCTCCTCGCCCGGTTCCATCACGAAGACCGCGCGACCCGCCTCGACCTCCTCCAGGCCGAAGCCGAGGGTCGCGGCGATGGGCGGGGCGGGCAGCCGACCGGCCAGCACGTCCTGCAGGAACTCCAGGCCGCTCGCCCGCCCGACCGCCGCCGCGGACACCTGGGGGTCCTCCCATTCGAACGTGCGTGACCTGACCATGGGGGACCCCTCCGTGAACAACTGACTATGGAATGCGAAGCTAGCTAGCCGTACCTCTGGATGTCAATGCCGAAGCCAGCCTACGATGGGCGCATGACCTGGCTGGAGACCAGTACCGAGAACTGCACGGTGCAGCGCACCCTCGAACTCGTCGGCGAGAAGTGGTCGCTGCTGGTGCTGCGCGACGCCATGAACGGCGTGCGCCGCTTCGACGACTTCCGCCGCCACATGGGGCTGTCCGAGGCGGTGCTGGCGGACCGTCTGCGCAAGCTGGTGAACGCCCAGATCCTGGAGACCAGACCGTACCGCGAACCCGGCAGCCGGACACGGTACGAGTACCGGCTCACGCCCAAGGGCTGGGACCTGTGGCCCGCGATGCTCGCGCTCAAGCAGTGGGGGGACCGTTACACCGCCGATCCCGAAGGGCCGCCCCTCGAAGTCCGCCACCGTGACTGCGGCGAGGCGGTGGAGGCGGTGATCGTCTGTCCGGGCGGCCATGGCGCGCTCACTCCCTGGGACGCCTGCACCCACCCCGGAGCCTCCGCCCGCGTGCCGCGCTGAACCCACGATCGCGCGGCTGTGACGTGCGCGGGGACGGCGAGCCCGTCCCCGCGCGACGGTGCGTCAGTCCACCACCCAGCCGGCCACCGCACCCGCCGGTCGTGCGAGTGCTGAACCGAAGTTGTCCTCCACCTCCGCCTTCTCCGCCGCGTCGGGATAAGGGTTCGTGCAGGACACGCCCGCGCTGGACCCCGACATGAGGCTCGTGCAGGGGCCGGGCTTTCGGTCCGGAAGGCCCAGGATGTGGCCCAGTTCGTGCGCCGATATCCGGACCGTGTCGTAACCCTGGTTCACGGCCTGCCGTCCGATGTAGACGGTGCCGTTGCCGAGCGAGGTGGTCAGGGCCCGGGGCCAGCCGTTGTCGGCCAGGACGCGGATGTTCGCGCGTTGCCCGGACGCGGCCGGACGCAGCTCGACGCCGTCCACGCTCTCGTTCCAGATGGCCGCGCCCCGGTCGACGGCGGCCCTGAACTCGGCGGACGCGGCGGCGTCGTAGGTGACGACGCGCGCCGCGGGGGCCGGCGCGGCGGCGTACGCCTGACCCGCGGTGGCGAGGGTGGCCGCGAAGGTGGCGGCGAGGATGGGGACGAACGTGCGTGCGTGCAAGGTCGGCCTCCTGTGGGGGAAGGTGGGCGTGTTCATGCCACGTTCTGCTGGGCACCCTGCCCGTCCCCGCCGACCGCCAATCCCTCAATCCGCCCCGCCGGCCCTGCCGTCGGCGTCGCCACGTCACACGAGATGGGCGAAGACCACCAGGTTCTCCGTGTAGTCCTTCACCGAGTGGTCGTAGTCCCCGGCGCAGGTGATGAGCCGGACCTCGGGGCGATCCGTGTCGGCGTACACCCGCTGGTCCGGGAAGTCGTCCTTGGCGAAGGTCTCCGTGTCGTCCACGACGAAGTCCGCCTTGCGCCCGTCGGCCCGGTCCACGGAGAAGCGGTCGCCGGGCCGGAGTGCGTAGAGCTCGGCGAAGACGGCCGCCGAGGTGGCCGTGTCGACGTGCCCGGCGATGATCGAGGCCCCCGCCTCACCAGGTGACACGCCCTTGGCGTACCAGCCGACGAGATTGGTGTCGGCCGCGGGCGGCGGCTCCAGCTGGCCCGTGTCACCGACCGAGAGCGAGGTGAAGGGCGCGTCCACGGAGATGCTCGGGATGAGCAGCCGGACCGGGGTGGAGCGAGGCAGCGGCCGCGCGCTCCGCCCGGCGTCCGTGGACGCGGCGGAGGAGCCCGGGGTACGGGAGGACTGCGGGGTGGAGTCGGGCTGCTGATGGTCTCCGAACACGCTGACGGCGATGATGATGATCGCCACGCCCCACAGGGTCAGTCGTCCGCCACGGCCGGGGTGCTGACCGTCCGTCGCCCGCTCGGAAGGGGGCGCGGAGGGGGGACCAGCTGTCATCGGGCAACACCTCACTCGGGCACGACAGCACGGGCTTCAGGGCTGGGGAGCGGCGCGGGCCGCCGGCACGGTGTGCGCCGGCGGCGGCCGCGTCCCTGGAGGGCGGGGGACCGGTCAGGACCCCTGCTCGATGGCCTTCTTGCGGCGCAGCGCGTACATGCCGGTGGCGCCCACGGCGAGAATGGCCAGCCCACCCGTGGTGACGCCGGGCGAGGCGAGGCCGCCGCCGCCGGTGTGCATGCCGCCACGCGGCTTGTCGTGGTCGCCACCGCCCCAGCTGTCCTTGCCGTGCCCGCCCTCCTTGTCCTTGTAGGAGTCCTCGTCCTTGTCCTTGTAGGACTCCTCGTGGTCGCTGTCGCCGTGGCCGGAGCTCCAGTCGTCACCGCCCTGCACGGCGGAGAGCGCCCCACCGCCGGTGTGCATTCCGCCGCGCGGTCCGTCGTGGTTGCTGTCCTTGTCGTAGTCCTTGCTGTATGACTTGTCGTGATCTCCGGAGCTCTTGTCGTAGTCCTGGCCGGAGCCGCTGTCGTGCTCCTTGCTGTACGAGGAGTCGTCGCGACCGCCGTGGTCCTCGCCCGGTGCGGCGAAGGCGCCGCCGGGCGTGGCGAAGGTGAGCGCGGCGGAGGTGGCCGCCGTGGCGAGAAGAATGCGGGCAGAACGCATATCGGTGTCCTTCCGCCGTGGCCGGGCAGCGGACACGTCATCAACTGGAATGAACCCGGCCTCGACACGAACCACCGTCGGCCAGTCCCCTGCCGCGCACCATCCGGGCCGCCCAGCCGTGTCAGCGTGCCACCCGTCTGTCCCAGCGACACGCCGCCGCGTCCCCCTGTCGGCTCAGTCCGATGTCACCCGGATGCCCGCGGACGTGCCCGTGGGGCGGCCGAACCCCCCTGACCCAGGCCGGATCTCGGCGGTTGGCCGGGAGGGCCGGGTCGCCCATGTCGTGGACGCCGGTGCCGAACTCGACGTGGCCGCCGTGCTGCTGCGGCCGGACGGACATGTGGCCCGGGCCGGCGAGGACCAGGGCGCGGATGGACGTGGAGGGCCCTGACGTTTAGGCTTCCCGCTGGTCCGAGGGGCGGGCCGAAGGAGGAAGGCGATGTCACAGTTGGTCTCGGCACCCGTCGGGGAGTCCGTCCTCGCTGTCCGGACGAGCGCATGACCGTCGCCGAAGAGCGCCCCGACGCCGCCCCGGTGGGCATCTTGCGGCTCCGTCGTCGCCTGGAGCGGCTGATCGGCGTGGCCGCGACGGAAGGGAACGAACTCGTCGCCCTGCGCAACGGCGACCAGATCTTCCCCGCGATGCTGGAGTCGATCCGGACCGCCGAGCACACGATCGACATGATGACGTTCGTGTACTGGCGCGGCCGCATCGCCCGTGACTTCGCCGCCGCGCTCGCGGAACGGTCCCGGGCCGGTGTGCGGGTACGGCTGCTGCTGGACGGCTTCGGCGCCAAGGAGATAGAGCAGGACCTGCTGGACGAGATGGACGCGGCCGGTGTGCAGGTCGCCTGGTTCCGCAAGCCCCTGCGGCTGTCGCCGTTCAAGCAGAACCACCGCTGCCACCGCAAGGCGCTGGTGGTGGACGAGCACACGGCCTTCACCGGTGGCGTCGGCATCGCCCAGGAGTGGTGCGGCGACGCCCGCAACCCCGGCGAATGGCGCGACACCCACGTCAAGGTGCGCGGCCCCGCCGTCGACGGCATCGCCGCCGCCTTCGCCCAGAACTGGGCCGAGTGCCATGACGAGCTCTACGACGACCGGGACCGCTTCACCGAGCACGAGCAGCCCGGCGACTCCGTCGTCCAGGTCGTGCGCGGTTCGGCGAGCTTCGGCTGGCAGGACATGCAGACCCTCATCCGGGTCATGCTCACCTCCGCCGAGTCACGCTTCCGGCTGGCCACCGCCTACTTCGCACCGGACACCTACTTCATCGACCTGCTGTGCGCGACCGCGCGGCGCGGCGTCACGGTCGAGATCCTGCTGCCCGGCCCGCACACCGACCAGCGGGCCTGCCAGCTCGCCGGCCGGTACCACTACGAGCGGCTGCTGGCGTCGGGCGTCTCGATCTGCGAGTACCAGCCGACCATGATGCACGCCAAGATCATCACGGTGGACGGGCTGGCCTCGCTGATCGGCTCCACCAATTTCAACCGGCGTTCCATGGACCACGACGAGGAGGTCATGCTCGCCGTCCTCGACGAGGACTTCACGGCCGGGCTCGACCGGGACTTCGACGCGGACCTCGAACGCAGCGTCGCCATGGACGCGGGGCGCTGGAAGCGCCGCGCCATGCTGGAGCGGGTACGGGAGGCCGCGGTCCTGCCCGTACGCCGGTTCCTGTAGCGGATCCGGCGACGGGAGGCCGCGGCCGTGCGGTGCTCAGTTGGTGGCGAGCATGCCCCGGCGCAGGCGCTTGAGGGTGCGTGAGAGCAGCCGGGAGACGTGCATCTGGGAGCAGCCGAGGCGTTCGCCGATCTGCGCCTGGGTGAGTTCGTCGACGAAGCGCCAGTGCAGGATCTGCCGGGACCGCTCGTCCAGCTCGGCGATCAGCGGGGCCAGGGCGTGGAAGTCCTCCACCAGCTCCATGGCCGCGTCCTCGGTGCCGATGAAGTCGGCCAGCACCGACTCGCCCTCCTCGCTGCCGCCGAGCGTGGCGTCCAGGGAGGCGGAGTTGTAGCCGTTGGAGGCGATCCGGGCCTCGATGACCTCCTCCTCGGAGAGGTTCATCAGCTCGGCCAGCTCCTTGACCGTCGGCATGCGGTCCAGGCGGGAGCGCAGTTCCTCGGTGGCGCGTGCCAGTTCGACACGGGCTTCCTGCAGGCGGCGCGGCACGTGCACGGCCCAGGAGGTGTCACGGAAGAACCGCTTGATCTCCCCGACGATGTAGGGGATGGCGAACGAGGTGAACTCGACCTCACGCGTCAGCTCGAACCGGTCGATCGCCTTGATCAGCCCGATGATGCCGACCTGGACGATGTCCTCCATCTCGTCCGCGCCGCGGCTGCGGAAGCGCCCGGCGGCGTAGCGGACGAGAGAGGTGTTCATCTCGATCAGGGTGTTGCGGGCGTACTGGTACTCGGGCGTGCCCTCCTCCAGTACGGCGAGCCGCTCGAAGAACTGCTTCGACAAGGACCGCGCGTCCTTCGGCGCGACCTTCGCCGGGTCGGCCACCTCGGGCAGTACGCCGACGGCATCCTGCTCGACGCCGGTCCTCGTGCTCGATATCGCGGTCGCGGTCATTGTTCCCAGCCCCTCCCTGTGCAGATTCATCGACCCGTCCGTCGGCGGGTCGATGATACGGCGCCTACCCGGCATCACGCCGGGCATGCACCCGACTCTCGACGGAGGCGGGTCAGTTCTGCGTCGCCGGTGGGCGGCCCAGGAGGGCCAGGGCCGCTGCCGTCATCGCCTTCGTCGCCGACGGCAGGGCGATGGGCAGGTGGGGGGCGAACGCGGGGGAGTGGTTCGGCGGCAGCGACGCGAGCCTCTCCGCGACGTCCGCGCCGCTCGTGGCCGCCCACTGGCGCGGGCCCACGACCCCGACCATCCAGTAGCCCAGCGGAATCCCGGCGCAGCCGTGGATCTCTAGGCCGGCGTCGCCGTACAGGCCGAAGTCCTCCGTGGCCGTCGACGGCGCCCAGGGCACGACCCGTTCGGCCCCCAGTACCTCGCGGTGGGCCTCGCGCGTCACCGCCGTCACCTCCCCGTCGGGCAGCGTGGCGGGCGATCGCGAGACCACCGTGACGTCGGGGTCGCGTGGACAGCCGGACGCGGCCGACTCGGCCCGTACGACTCGCTCGACGGCCGCCACGGCACGGTCCAGGGACGCCTGCGACAGTGCGCGCACGGTGATGCCGAGCGCCGCGCTGTCCGGCACGACGCCGCTGTGCGCGCCGGCATGGATCCGGCCGACGGTGACGGTGGTCTGCTCGGCGGGCGCGCACTCGCGGGACACGATCCCCTGGAGCCGCAGCACCGTCGCGGCGGCCGCGAGCACCGGGTCCACCGTCAGGTGCGGGGCCCCGGCGTGGCCGCCCCGGCCGTGCAGGGTGACGTCCAGCTGGACGCTGCCGGCCAGCACGGGCTGCCCGTAGCCGTGGGCCACCATGCCGCCCAGGAGGGGGGCGGTGTGCTGGGCGAGCACGACGTCGGGACGGCCGAAGCGTGCGTACAGGCCGTCCTCCAGCATGGCGCGCGCACCGGTCAGCGTCTCCTCGGCCGGCTGGCCGACGACGACCACGGTGCCCCGCCAGTGCGGCAGCGCCCGGGCCAGGAGCGTCGCGGCGCCGAGCACGGCGGCGACGTGCAGGTCATGGCCGCAGGCATGCATGAAGGGGCCTTGGGCGGCGTAGGGCAGGCCGGTCCGCTCCCGGATCGGCAGGGCGTCCAGTTCTGCCCGCAGGTAGACGCGTGGTCCCTCGCCTCCTTCCAGGACGCCGACCACACCGTGGCCGCCGACGCCCCGCGTCACCGCGTACCCCTCCGCCGTCAGCGCGTCGGCCAGGCGGGCGGCGGTGCGGGACTCCTCGCCCGAGGGCTCCGGATGCCCGTGCAGGTCCATCGCGAACACGGTGAGGGGGCGCAGCACCGCGTCCAACTGCCGGAGGACCGAACCGTATGTGCCCGGGGGGACGATCGCCGCTGTGCTCACCCGGACATGATCCGGCGCCCGGCCGGCCGGCCGCTGTCACCTCGCTGTCACCCCACGACAGCGCCCTGACAGCGGGCGGCACCTGGATGCGTCAGTGGCGACCGGTCCAATGAAAGGGCCGAACACCCCGGGACCGGCCCGGTGGTGACCTCACCTCAGGAGTGACCATGGCTGACAAGTCGACCCTCGCCGCCCTCGCCGACGAGATCCTGGAGCTCGAGTCGGAGACCTTCGAGATCTCGGACTACTCGGACGCCAGCGAGGTCGTGCTCGCCGGTTCCACGAGCTGCTCCTCCACCTCGACCTGCTCCTCCACCACCAGCACCACCTCCTGCAGCGCCTGATCACAGGCCCGCAGCACGTCGGCGTCCGGCCCCGCCGCCGGACGCCGAAACGGCCGGGTCGCCGCTCCCCACTCCTTCGGGAGGGGGAAGCGGCGACCCGGCCGTCGCCTTGTGGGCCTTAGGGGAACGGGTGCGGGACCCGGCGGATCTCCCACCCCTCCAGGTCCGTGTCACGCAGCCCGCCGCGACGGGCCGCGGTGCGCAGCCGGGGCATCCCGAGCGCACGCTGACGGGACCAGCCGAAGTCGATCGGCAGCAGACCGGGGGCGAGCACACAGACCGTGCGCAGCCCCATCCGCCGCTG
Source organism: Streptomyces sp. NPDC107562 (assembly GCF_055657325.1). NCBI lineage: Bacteria > Bacillati > Actinomycetota > Actinomycetes > Kitasatosporales > Streptomycetaceae > Streptomyces > Streptomyces sp. NPDC107562. The sequence goes on from NZ_JBVKBE010000001.1 coordinate 487,227, forward strand.
CTCCGGCGTGGTCTGGTCCACGACGACCACGTCGTGCCCGGCCCGCACCACCTCGTCGCGGCACAGCGCCACGTCGTCCGCCAGATCGCCGGTGCGTGGCCGGCCGGAGGCCTCCCACGCGGCGTAGACGTCCGCCATCGGACGGACCTCGCGGGGCCGGTGGTACGGCTCCACATGCACCGCCATGCCGGGCAGTCCGTACAACTGGGCGTGGTCCTTCAGGTGCAGCACCTTGGTGAAGTCGGCGGCCATCGCCTCCAGTTCGCCCTGCCGCTCGCGGACCTGGCCGGGCAGGTGCGGAATGTAGGTCAGCACCTCGGACAGGGCGCCCTCCAGTGCGGAGGCCGGGTCGAGCGAGGCGCCGGCGCCGAAGGAGTACAGGCCGGGCCCGCCGTCCCGCCGTACCGCGAGACCGGTCACCACGGGTACGGCGAGGTCGACGCGGTTGTCGAAGGCGTGCACGTCGTAGCCCTGGAGCGCGGCGCGGTCGATCATGGCGCGGACGGTGGGGTCGCCGACCGTCGACAGGTCGATCTCGGTCAGCCGGGTCCCGCCGTACCAGGCGAGCAGGAAGGCGTCCCGCTCGATCAGTTCGAGCAGCCCGCCGAGGACCGCCTCCTCCAGACAGCTGCCGATCGCGCAGCCGTTGGAGCACTCGAAGACGAAGTTGTCCGCCGCCAGCCCCGCGCTGTAATGCACCAGGCGGGCCGGGACCAGCAACGGCCGGTCGTCGCGCAGGGAGTAGCCCCACACCCACGGGATCGGCCGGTCGGCGTCGAACGGGTCGACGAGCGGGTCGTCGCGATAGGTCTCCGGGGCGTAGAAGCCGCAGTCGGCCGGGTGGAGCGCGTCCTCGCCCAGGCTGTTGTACGAGGCGGTGAGGAGCTTTGTGCCGCGCCGCCGGTGGGTGCCGGCGTAGCGCTCCAGGCCCTCCAGGAACGCCAGGTCGCGACTGGCGGCGAAGCCGTTCGCCTGACCGCTCCAGGTCACGTCGGTCAGGCCCGCGTAGCCGCGCATGAACACGCTGCCCGCGACCGGTGCGGTGGTGGGTGAGGTGACGTTGAGCCAGGTCCCGGCGCCCAGCAGGCCGGTGACCGGGTTCGCGAGCGCCGCCGGTGCCAGCGGGTAGGAGGACGCCGGCCGCAACCGATAGCCGTCCACGGCCGGCTTCGGGCGGCTCACCAGGGCGAGTTCGGCGTCCTGCCGGCTGTCCGTGCCGCCGGAGCCGCAGTGCGGGCAGAGCGGATCGGCGTACAGCGGGAAGGTCCGTACCGTCAGGGTCGCCACGTCCAGGCAGGACACCTGCGGCAGTGCGCGGTCGGCCGGTGTCCCGCCCGGCGGCACCGGCGCCGGGGCGCCGGTCACCGCCTCGTACAGGGCGTGCACCGCGTCCGCGACGAACGCGGGCTGCTCGGGCCAGTGCGGGGCGAAGCTCCACGGGGTGCCCGTCTCCAGGGCGTCCCGCTCGGTGCGCGACCGCAGGCGCTGCCAGCGCATCGCGAGGCACGTCCCGCAGGCCCGCGTCTCGGCGTCGCCGCCCCACGGCCCCACCAGCACCTCGCGGGAGGTCAGATGGACCAGGGCGGTGGGCCGTACCGAGGCGAGCGGGTCGTCCCGTACGTCGCGTGCGCCGAGCGGCACCACCTCGGGGGCCCGGCCCGGGGCGCACCGCTCGGCCAGTGCCGACCGCAGCCGTCGCCCCGCCTCCTGGAGCGGGACGCCGTCCCGGACGATGGTCGTCGTCATGTGCGGTTGCTCCAGCGGAAGGTCTTCAGGCCGAGGGCCGCGAAGACGACGGTGAAGCCGACGAGCGCGCCGCAGCCGACGGCCACGTCACCGAGACTGCCGTTGCCGGTCAGGGACGCGGAGACGGCGTCGTTGAAGTAGCGCAGCGGCAGCACCCGGGACAGCGTCTGCAGCCAGGACGGCATCATGTCCAGCGGCAGGAACGAGCCGGACAGGAACGCCATGGGCACCATCAGGAAGTTCGCGATGGCGGCCACCGCCTCGGGGGTGTCGGCGTACGAGCCGATGATCACGCCGAGGGACAGGAACGCGGTGATGCCGAACAGCAGCACGGGCAGCGCCAGCGGCCACCGGGAGTCCAGCTCCAGGCCGAACAGCGGGAGCATCGCCACCGCGACGAACACCACGGCCTGGACGACACCGATGGCGAGGGCCAGCACGTAGCGGGAGGCCAGCACGGTGGGCAGACTCGTCGGCGTCATCCGGATCAGGCGCAGCAGGTCGTCCCGGCGCCACTGCATCAGCGTGAAGGCGATGCCGAACACGGCCGCGTTGCCCACACCCCACGACATCACGCCGGGCGCGATGTACGAGATGTAGGGCCGGCCGGTGTCCTCCACCTCCTGGCCGTTGAAGATCAGCCCGAAGACCACCAGGAAGACCAGCGGGAAGGCGAAGGTGAAGAAGAGGGCCGCCGTGTCGCGGGCCTGTGCCCGGTAGCCGGCCGCCGTCAGGGCCCCGTATGCGCTCATGCCTGGTGCTCCGTGTTCTCGGTGTGCGGGGTGGTCCGGGTCTGCCGGGTGCCGCCGGCGTCGGCGGCGGAGGTGAGCCGGAGGTAGACGTCCTCCAGCGTCGCCGAGCGGGTCTGCACGCCGTCCAGGCCGCCGAGGGCGTCGAGGGCCGACATCACCTTCCCGGACGTCCTGGTCTCCAGGACCAGGCTGCCGCCGCTCAGGACGGCGCGGTCCACGCCCTCGATCGCCTCCGCCTCCGCCGCCGTCATCCGCTCCGGCGGCAGCAGCACCGAGGTCGCCGAGCCCACCGCGCCGACCAGTCCGCGCGGGGAGTCGAGCGCCGCGATCCGGCCCTCCACGAGGATCGCCACCCGGTCGCACAGGGCTTCCGCCTCGTCCAGGTGGTGCGTGGTGTACACGATCGTCCGGCCCGCCTCCTTCAGACCGCGCAGGACCTGCCACAGGTCCCGGCGCGCCTGCGGATCGAGCGCCGCGGTCGGCTCGTCCAGGAAGATCAGCTCGGGGTCGTGGACCAGGGCGGAGGCGATCGCCAGCCGCTGACGCTGACCGCCGGAGAGATCCTCCACGCGGGTGTCCCGCTGCTCCGTCAGCGCCACCGCCTCCAGCGTCCGTTCGACCGCCGCGCGGTCCGCGCGGTAGAGGGCGGCGACGGTCGCCAGGTGCTCGTGCGCCGTCAGACGCACGAAGAAGGCCGAGGACTGGGTCTGCACACCGAGGCGCGGCAGCAGGGCCACATTGCGTGGCCAGGGGGAGGCGCCCAGCACGGCGACAGTGCCGGAGTCGGCCTGGCGCAGGCCCTCCATGATCTCCACCAGGGTGGTCTTGCCCGCCCCGTTGGGCCCGAGCAGACCGAAGAACTCGCCCCGCGCCACGCGCAGCGAGACGCCGTCCAGCGCCTGGCGGGTCCCGTAGCGCTTGCTCACCCCCTCGACGTGGATCGCGGCGTCCGCCGCGTGGTTGCCGGGGTCCGCCGGCACGGTTTCCGTCTCCGTCATGAACAGCTCCTCGAAACAGGCCCGTCAGGGGGCGAGCAGAACCAGCACGGCCGTGACCGACGCGGCCGCGATCAGACAGACCAGAACGGACGAGCCGATCCCGTATGCCGTGTACAGAACCCGCGCCCGGCGCGGATAGCCGGCCGCGGCCTGGCGGTCGCGCAGCCGAAGTCGCAGGTAACGCCCGCTCTCGGGCGCGTAGTGGGACACACCGAGCACGTGGGAGAGGATGGTGTATCCGTCCAGCGGAGGCAGGGGCAGCAGGTTGACCAGTGCCTGAACGCTGCCCAGCAGGAGCAGCCCCGACAGCACCCTGCGCGTGGGATCGCCCGTGTCCAGCACGGCCCACCACAGCGCGAAGGGCAGCAGGAACAGCAGGTTCGCGAAGGCGCCGGCCGCGCCGACCGTCAGCTGGTGCCCCCGGCTGCGCAGGAAGCGGTAGTCGTCGACCCGGCAGTACATGATCGCGGCGGGCAGCCGCCAGCGCAGGCCGATCTCGCTCACGCTGCCGCCGAAGTGCCGGGCCGCGATGCCGTGCGCCAGTTCGTGGCCGGCGGTGCTGAGCCACAGCAGGGTGAACACGGCCAGCAGCGCGACCGGTTGCTGGAACAGCCACCAGGTGTCTCGCGCCAGCGTGCCGAGCCCGGCGGCCAGGGCGGCCTCCATGGCCAGGCAGAGCGCCAGCAGCGGCAGCAGCACCGGCCGGCGCAGCAGCGGACGCAGCGCGCCGTGCAGGCGTGCGGTGGTGGCCCCCGCGTCGGCGACCAGGCGCAGGCTGCCCCGGTACAGGTTGCCGCTGAGCGCCGGTGCCGGGGGTGCGGGGGGTGCGACGACCGCCTGCGGCGCGGGTGCGCCGACGAGGAGACGTTTGGCGCCCAGCAGCCCCAGCAGCTGGCGCCAGTTGGCCTCACCCAGCCGGCGCCCGAAGACGGAGGCGTACGCGTCGCCGATCTCCGCGAGGCTCCGCTCCCCGTCCAGCCGGGAGATGAGGAAGTACTCCTTCGGGCCGACCTCGAAGGAGGAACCGTCGGCCGGGTCCCTGATCAGGTGCACCGTGGCCGCGCCGCGCAGCAGCGGCGCGGTGAGCAGGATGTCCGGCCGCAGGCGGGGACGGTGGGCGAGCACCTCGGCCCGCTCGGTGCTCATGAGGCGGCCTCCGCGGCGCCCTCGGTGCCCGAGCGCAGGACCCGCCCGAGCACGTGCGAGAGGTAGGCCTCGTCGCGGATCGTCACATGCAGCCGGTTGTTGGTCATGTGCATGTACGGCGACAGCAGCAGCGGGAGGGCCACCGCGGGGTCGGTGACCTGCTCGTCACGGGTGCCGTCCCAGGAGCGGAAGACCAGTTCGCCCCCCTCGGCCAGGGCGACCGCCTTCTCCCGCAGCTCCAGACAGTGCGCCGCCCAGCCGCGCAGGAAGGCCGGCAGCCGGTCGAGCCGGCCGGCGGCGACGGCCCGGCGTATCTCCTCGAAGCGACGGCCGAGCCGCGGCGCCATCTCGGCGTAGTTGCGGTCGTACTCCGAGGAGCCGATGAAGCCGGTGCCGGGGAAGGCGCGGTGCCAGAACTCGTAGTACCGCTCCAGGTAGTCGGCGAGTTCGTCCTCGTCGGGCAGGAAGCAGCTCGCCATGACCATCATGAGCTGCGCCGACGTGCCCAGCAGCACGGTCCGCAGATGCAGGTTCATGGAGCCGAGAGCCTCGATGACGAGGTCGCTGGAGTGCGCGAAGTGCCACTCGGCGAGGGCGACGCCCGCCGGACCGCCGTACTTGCCGAACTCGGGCTCGTAGGGCTCGTAGGAGCGGGAGTTGTTCGGACGCAGCCGCATGCGGCCGTCCTCCGCCATGAAGTCGCCGCGATCGCCCTGCGGGAACTCGATCTCGAAGAGCGTGTTGTAGAACTCGTTGAGGAAGCCGGAGTCGACCTCGTAGAGCGCCGGCCGGCTGCGCAGGAAGGCGTCGACGGCCTCCTCGGCGCGGCGCCGCACCTCGGGCGTCGCCTCCTCGGTCGCGGGCTGCAGGCGGAGGCGGACGTGCGGGCCCTCCAGCCAGTAGTTGATGAAGAAGTGGCCGGCGAGCAGCCCGTCGTCCCGCAGTCCCGCGATCAGCGGGCCCACGCAGTTCACCAGCAGGGGCTGGGGGTTGGCGGCGTAGAAGATGTGCATGGCCTGCCACGCGCCGGGAGAGGGGTTCAGCTCGGACACGGGGAGATCTCCTCGGTGCGTCGGGTGGCGGTGAAGGTCTCGACGGAGAGTTCGGCGACATGGCTGCCCCGCTCGGACACGACGTGCAGACCGTTCTCGGCGGGCAGCATCTCGCGCAGCTCCACGCGGTCGTCCGGCGACTTGACCAGGGCCTCGAACGCGGTCAGCGACAGGAAGCTGTCGAAGTCCAGGTACTGCGGCTTGGCGCCCGCGCCGCCCCGGGGGCCGCTGGAGACGGTGGCGAAGACCCGGGCGGGCAGGCCGTGTTCACGGTGCCAGCGCCGCCAGGCCAGGAACACCTCGTCTTCCGGGGTGCCGGCCGGACGGATCGGCAGCGACGCCGCGGTGGTGGACCAGCCGCGCCGGGCCAGCACGAGGTCGCCGTGCCGGACCCGCGGACGCCGGGTCACGCCCTGGTGCGCCGGGCCCTGCGCCACCCCGGCCCAGACGTCGAGCGGTGCCATCGACGTGGGCGACAGCAGCAGCAACGTGCGTGGCGTCTCCGGGAGGGCGAGCGGCACCAGGTAGCCCAGGTACACGGGAATGACCTCGCATCCCAGGCGTGCGGAGCGCAGCACCAGGCGGTCCTCGGCCTCGTCGTGCTCCAGGCACAGGTCGTCCAGGTGGATGCGGCGGTCCTCGGGGACGCTGCTCGCCTCGCCGGGACACACGATCTGGTAGTCCGTGAGGCGTCCGTGCAGGTTGAGATTGCTCGTGACGGGGCCGCCGGTGAGTTCCGCCAGGACGGCTCCGGGCGGGGTGAGCCGCGCGGCCTGTTCCCGCAGCAGGTCCGAGACGGCGGGGCCGGGGCCGTCGTCCCAGACGTGCGTGAAGCGGCTGAACGGGAACGACAGTCCGCCGTAGGAGCGGTTGAGCACGAGCAGCCGCTCGCCGTCCTCCTCGGTCACCTGGAGATGGTGGCTCTGCGGAGTGAACGGGGAGCCGAGGCCCTCCAGTTCGGCGGCGACCTCGGCGAGGTGGCCGTCCTCCAGGACGATGTCGCCCTCGCCGGAGTGCTGCGCCCACAGCGCGCGCATCCGGCCGATGAACGCCTGCCGCCCCCGGTCCAGGGCCTTGATCCCGGCGAGCCCCAGCCAGTTCTCCTCCGGCACGTAGTCGCCCTGGGCGTCGAAGGGGGAGCGCTTGGCGCTGAAGGACAGGTACTGGTCGAAGAAGTCCTCGTGGAAGTCGTGCACGAGACCGAGCAGGTCGTCGCACCGGCCACCCTTGCCGTAGCGGGCGAGGAAGAACCCCTGGAACGTCACCCGCTGCGGCAGGGTCAGGTCGAACGCGGGCAGGATCCGCTCCAGGGAGCGCAGTGCCCCGCCGTCCGCCCCGGTCCAGGCGCCCAGCCCGCACGAGATGTCGTCGCCCGCGTCGGCGTCCTCGTAGAGCAGGGTCTGGGGCAGGGCGGCCTCATGGGCGCCCAACAGCCCCTGCGCGTCCCCGAGACAGACCCGCAGCCGGCGCAGCAGCCGGGCGCGCCCCGCCGTGTTCGCCTGCGGATAGGTGTCGACCAGCGAGGCCGCGGTGTCGAGCCGCGTGGCGAGCTCGGCGGCCCACGGCCGCTCCAGCGCCCGCAGGGCGTCCTGGAAGGCGCGCAACGGGTCGACGGCGTGCACGTCGGTGTCCAGGCACGGCACGCGGATCATGCCGAGCTGCAGGAGCGCCGACACGTACGACTCCCCGAGCTCGTCGTCCGCGCCGTACTCGGCGCACAGCCAGTCCACCACCTCCCCGTAGCGCATGTCGCGTTCGCTCAGGCGCGCGATCAGCCGGTCCAGCGTCCCGCTGCGCCGCAGGAAGAACAACCGGTCCTTGACCGCGTCGAAGGTGACCGCCGCGTCGTCGTCGCCCGTCGTCACCCAGCGCCGCACGTAGCGCACCCGGTGGTCGTCGCTGCCCCAGCCCGAGGCGAGCCGCACGGGGAGGTCGGCGCGCAGCGCCGGGACGGCGAGGATCTGCTCCGCGAACCGGGCCAGCACCACGACGTTCAGCCGCACCCGGCCGCGCCACTCGGCGCGAAGACGCACCGAGGGGTCGTCGCCGTCGTCGAAGGTGCCGAGGGCCACGCCCGTGAACGTGCTGAACGGGCTGGTCTTGCAGGCCGTCCGGTACAGGTACGACAGCACCGAGCGCTCGATCTTGCGCAGCCGCTTGTCGGGGCGCGCCCCCGCGCCGAGGCGGACGTACGGCTCCAGTCGGGCGTCCAGCGTCGGCGAGGCCAGGAGGAGCCCGTCGCGCAGCCGGTCCTCGTCGAGCAGCCCGCGCAACGCGGCCCGTGTCCGGGCGAGTTCACCGTCGAGCAGCGGGGCCCCCCGGTGGCGCAGTTCGTCCAGCGCCCGCCGGCCGTCGAGCCATTCCCGGGTCAGCTCGGCCGCGGCCGGGTCCAGGGCCTCGATCAGGCCGAGCGCGGACGTGCCGCCCTTCGGCACGCGGTTGTTGAAGACGTCCCGGCGCAGCGCGAGCAGGTGACGGCGTCGCCCGCCCTCGTCGTCGGGGAACGCCCGCTCGGCGGCCGGCACGAGCGCGTGCAGGACGTCGCTCAGTTCCCTGCCCCGCTCCAGCAGGCTCTCCTCGGCCGACAGGACGTCGTCGGCCCAGCGGACGCCATCGGGGCAGCGCAGGTCGCGGACGGTCTCGATGGGCAGCCCCGCCACCCGCAGCAGGAAGCGGCGGCCGGGCTGCCAGCTTGTCGTCGGTGTCATGGCGGCTCCCCGTCAGGCGATGTCGGAGCGGAAGTCGGCGGGGTGCGGCCGCTCGTTGCCGAGCAGCATGATGAGCAGCGGCGCCTCCCCGGTGTCCGCCAGGCCCAACTCCTCGATGTACGAGATGTTGTCGAAGCCGAGGGCGACACCCGCGCCGAGGCCGAGCGCGGCCGAGGCGGTGTAGAAGGTCTGCGCGATCGCGCCGACGGTGGCGTTGACCAGCCGGTAGCCCCGGTCGCCGACGGCGTCGAGGACCGCGGTCGTACGCACGGTGGGCACGAGGACCGCGCCGGTCTGTTCGAGGTTGTAGTTGGACAGGAAGTAGTTCTTCTGAAGGAACGAGCCCGGTGCGCCGGGCGCCACCGGCCGCAGCGTGTGCGTGTCGGGTTCGTAGGCGTACGCGCCGGGCTCGACGCCCTCCACATGGTTGACGAAGGCGTACAGCCGCGCCTGCCGCGGCGTGCCCGCGGGCTCCGCGTCGCCGCCGAGCCGGGTCGCGGCGCACGCGGCCAGCGTCGTGGCGAGCTGCGCCGTGGTCACGGGGACGGTGGCGTCGAAGCGGCCGAAGCTGCTGCGGCGCGTGCGCAGCGCCGTGCGCACATCGACCTCGGGGAACGCGGCGGGCGGCAGCGCGACCGGCTCCACGGCGCCGGTCGGGGCGGCCGGCGCCGACCCGTCGAGCGCGCCCGGCGCCGGACGGTCGCTCGCGTGCTCCGCCGTCGCACGGTGGATGCGCCGCAGTGTGTCGAAGTCGAGCACGGTCCGGGACCGTTCACGATCGCGCCGGCGGACCGCCGCGCGGCCCGTCTCCGCCGGGTCCGTGGCGGGCCGGGGGCCGTCCCAGACCAGCGGGACGACGGCGAACAGTCCCTCCTCGTCCTCGCCGAGGCCCAGCAGGCCGGCCAGCCGTGCCTCGTCGAACCAGAGGGCGGGCGCGAGCCGCAGCCCACGGGCGCGCGCCCAGATCTGCCAGGTGCCCAGCAGCGCCCCCACGTCCATGCTCACGGCGTGGAACGAGAAGCTGTTGTACTTGAACGCGTTCTGCCAGTACTTGACGCCGAGCACCAGGTACTGGTCCGTCGCCTCGCCGTGCGCTCCGAGCGCGGCGCGCACCTCGCCGCTGACGTCACCCGCCAGCAGCCGCTGCATGCAGTGGTGCAGCGGGGAGTAGTAGTGCACGCCGGGGGTGAGCGGGCCCGAGGGGCCCGAGACCCAGTAGACGCTCACCGGGTACAGGCCGCCGCCGGAGGCCGTGCCCCGGGACCAGTTGGCCTGCGTGTAGTGCGGCAGGGCCCCGAGGTCGGTGTTGGCCTGGACGGCGAGGCGCCGGCCCACCAGCCCGTAGGAGTCCTGCAGCATGCCGGACAGCAGGGGCAGGGTGAAGGGCTCCGCCGTGTCCCGGTCGGCCTCGGGCAGGCAGCCGGCCGTCACCGTGGCGTGCGCGGGGTAGCGCGCCTCGGGGAGCGGGAACGACTCTGCACCCGGGTAGTACTTCGCCTTGCGCGGCCGGTCCGCCCAGTCGGGCACGAAGTCGGCGGGCTCCATCGGGATGCGGCCCCTGTGCATGATGGCCGTCGCGTAGTCATGGGCGTAGCCCACGGAGGTCTCCTCTTGTGTGGCGTGGGGGCGGTGAGCGGTGCGGGTGGGCGCGGTCACGGGAAGGGGTGCGGAGCCGGGTTGAGGTCGGCCGCCCGCAGGTCCCGCTCGCGCAGCCCCGCCTCGCGCAGGGCGGTGCGCAGCCGGGGCATGCCCAGGGCACGCTGACGGGACCAGCCGAAGTCGATCGGCAGCAGACCGGGGACGAGCACGCTGAACGTGTGCAGCCCCAGGAGCCGCTGTTCGGGCAGCGTCTGGTCGACGACGACCACGTCGAACCCGGCCTCGACCACCGCGGCGACACAGCGCTCCAGGTCGTCCCGCAGATCCGGTGCGGCAGCCGCGCCCGAGGCGTCGGGCCAGCGCAGGTCGGCCACCGCGCGCGGCGGCCCGGCGGCCGGGGGGCGGAGCAGGAAGTCGGCGTGGACGCCCATCTCGGGGATGCCGTAGACCAGCGGGTGGTCGTGCAGCGCGGTGACCCGCGAGAAGTCCTCGGCCATGGCGCGCAGCCTGGCCTCGTCGCGTTCGGACCGCCCCCGCAGATTGACCGCGTCGGTGGCGATCTCGCACAGCGCGGCGTCCAGCGCCGACTCCGGGTCGAGCCCGGCGCCCGCGCCGAAGCACATCCGCCCCAGACCGCCGTCCATCCGCTCCGCGACGCCGGTGACGACGGGGATCGGGAAGGTGATGCGGGTGTCGAAGAACCGGGCCCGGTAGCCGTACATCGCCAGCCGGTCGACCATGTGCCGGGTGGCGGGGCGGGCGCTGGTGGCGGGGTCGATCTCCGGCAGGGACTGCTGCCCGTACCAGGCGAGCAGGAAGGCGTCCCGTTCGACGACCTCCATCAGGCCGAAGTAGACGGCCTCCTCCACGCAGCCGCCCGACGCACAGCCGTTGGAGCTCTCCTGGACGAACCGGTTCTCCAGGCCCGGCGCGTGATAGTACGTCAGGATCTCGGGCACGAGGCGAGGTTCCTGGTCGCGCAGGGAGTACCCCCACACCCACGGGATCTCACGGTCCGGGGAGAAGCGCACGACGTGCGGGTTCTCCTGGTGGAACGCCTCCGAGTAGAGCCCCACGCGTCTCGGGTCGACCGCCTCGGGCCCGAACTCGTCGAGCGTCCCGGTGACCGACGTGCGCTTGCCGCGCGCCCGCATGCCCGCGTACCGCTCCAGACCTTCGAGGACGCCGATGCGGGCCGAGGCGCCGAAGGAACCCGCGTGTCCGCCCCAGAACGTCTCGCGCAGGTACTCGCCGGAGCGCATCGAGAAGCAGCCGATGGTGGCCGACGTCGACGTGGAGGACACGTCGTGCACGACGGACGGGCCGAGGGCACCGCACACCGGGTTGGCGAAGGCCGCCACGTCGATGTCGTACGCCTCGATCCCGCGCAGCCGGAAGGTGCCCGGGGCGTGCTTCGGGGCGGCCTCCAGGGTGACGCCGGCGCCCTCGGGCGAGTCGGCCGCGGGCCGGGAGCAGGCCGGGCACGTGGGGTCGGGGACGAGCGGGTAGCGACGGACCGACAAGGTCTCCAGGTCCAGCACATGGATGTCCGGGAAGGGCTCACGCACCGGGTGCTCGCGCGCCTGCCCCACCAGTGCGGCGAGGGCCTCGGCGGCGAACGGGACGGCGTACGGCCAGGGGCCCGACTCGTGCGTGGCGCCGCCCAGTTCGAGGGCGTCGCGCAGCGCCACCGAGCGCACCGCCTGCCAGCGCCGGGTCAGGCACTGCGGGCACGGCGCCACACCGTCGACCGTGACGGGGCCCACCACGGCCTGCCGTGCGTACAGGTGCACGGGCACGGTTCCCGGCGGGTGCGGGCTGTGGCTCCCGGCGAACGCGTCGCCGAAGCCCAGCGCGCGCACCGACACGGCGATGCCGCCGTGGCCCTGGTCGTCCAGCGCGGTGCGCAGCAGGCCCGTCATGAGCCGCACCGGACTCGGCCCGTCAGCCGCCGGCGCGGTCGCCGGCCGGTCCGTGGTGCTAACGGACACGCCCGGCCTCCGAGGTCAGCAGGACACGGACGACGTGCACACCGGCGCGCTCCAGGTCGACGGAGCCCGTCGGCACCACGAGGGCGTCACGGCGCTGTTCGCCGAGGCGGCGCAGCACGTCCGCCCACGAGGGCGGGCCCGTCTCCTCGACGGTCGCGGCGGCGGAGAGGGCCAGCGCGCGCGGATCGAAGTCGCTGAGCAGCGGATCCCCGTACGAGATGCCCCCGGCACGGCCCTGCTGCTCCAGCTGGACCTCTCCCAGCAGGTCGCGCAGCGCCGCCGAGGCCGCGGCCGGGTACGACAGCTCCGCGGCCACCGCCCAGCGCTCCCCGGCCCGGGCCAGCACCACGGCCACGCCGGAGTGCTCCCGCTCGCCGAGGTCGAGCAGCTCCGCCTCGACACCGAGGTTGGCGGCGGAGCGCAGCAGGAACGTGAGTTCGGGATCGGCGTCCGCGGGAACGGCGACACCCGGCACCCCGTGCGGCACCCCGTGCGCGCGCATCGCACGCTGGAGCGCGTCGTACGCGAGGGCCGACAGCACGCCCCGTGCGGCGGCCTCGGCGGCGCTCGCCCCCGCCCTCATGCCGGCGCTCGTCGCCTCGAAGAGCCGGTCGCGGTTCTCGGTGCCGAAGGGGCGGACCGCCTCGCCCGGCACCAGGAACCGCTCCTTGGTGAGCAGAGAGGTGGCGCCCACCCAGCCGCGCACCGCGGACCCCGCGTCGCCGATGCCGGTCCACGTGCCGAACCCGGTCGGGGCCAGGCGGACCGACGGCTCGGGCGCGCCGGTGCGCCGGTGCGGGACGACGTGCTCGGCGTAGGTCTCGGCGGCACGGTGCAGGGCACGCAGCCGGGCGCCCGCGACGTGGTGGACGTCGGCGGCACCGACACGGCGGGTGTGCCCGTGGCCGAGGCCGAGCTCCACGACGCTGAGCTTGAGCGGCGTCTGCGTGATGTCCTCGTCGTCGTAGCGGGTGAACACCCCGGCGTGCGGTCGCAGCAGCACCGAGCGGCGGTTCAGCTCGTCCACCAGGGCGTCCGCCTCGCGGGCGGTGTCGACGGTCGGGAGCGCGACGCCGCCCCCGGCGTCCGCGCTCGCGAGGTCGATCTCGGGGAGGACCGCCTCCGGCTCCTCCGCGCACCACGGGCAACGAGGGTGGGGCAGCAGCGGCTCCGAGGTGACGTCGAGCGACTCCACGTCCTGGATGATCAGCTGCCCGGCGGTCTCTGCCGGCAGCGCGCCGGTCGCGGTCTTGAACACCTCGTAGCCGAGCAGGTTGCCGAGCATCGCGGCCAGCGGGCGGCCGGGGTGGGCTCCCGTTGCGGGGGTGGCGGCCGTCGGGTCCAGGGCGAGCGAACTCCACACGTCGGCGGCCCGTGCGGCGCCGGCGCCCGCTCCCAGCCGCAGCACGGCGCACGACCAGCACCCCGTGGTCTGCGCCGACATCGACGGACCGACCACCGCGTGGTCGCCGAACGACCAGGCCGGTATGAGGGTGCGCCCCGCGGGCACCCCGGCCCGCAGCAGCGGGAACACGACGCGGGGAGCGTCGGGTCCGCCCGTGACCACCACGACGTCGTAGCCCTCGACGGACTCCCAGGCCACGGGTGCGTCCGAGCCGCCGGACGCGTCGAGTTCGCGCAGGTCGACGGGGCAGCCGTCGGCGTCCGCGGCCGCCGCCTCGTCGGTGATCCCGTCCCGCCCGAGCCCCGGCAGGACGCCGATCGCGGCGCTGCCGTTGCGGATCAGGCTCAGGACGCACCAACGCGCCACGGGATCGGTGCCGAGGACGGCCACCCGGGTGTCGCGGAAGCGCTGGAAGCGACGTGCGGCGTCGTCGGCGTAGTGGTCGGCGTACGCGATCTGGGCCGCGTAGCGACGCGCCACGTCGTCGGACGGCTCGGGCCCGTCGAACGCCTCCGGCGACGGTCTCGGGGGCACGGAACGGGCGAAGCCCCGCTCGTACAGGGTGCCGACGAGTTCGCCGACCATCGCACGCTGGCGCTCACCGAACCCGGCGCAGATCTCGGCGACGGTGTGCTCGCCGTCGAAGTGCGGCACGAGCAGGGTGGCGAAGCGGTACGCCGACTTGGCCGTCAGCCGGAAACCGCCGTCGGCGTTGTGGAAGAGGACACCGTCGGGGGTCTCGGTGAACAGGACGTCGCGCCGGATACGGGGGCGGGACGCTGCGACGGCTTCGTACCGTGCGGTAGGCATGCTGATGTCACCTCTGGATGGGGGCCGGTGGTGGATGGGGTGGCCGGGTGGGCCTGATGTGTTCGGCGGATGCCGTGGTCAGCCGGGGGAGGCCGTGGTGCCGAGGGGAACCGTCGACGGGGTGGTCCCGAGCTGACGCGCGTAGATTTTGAGCAGTTCGTGGATGCGGTAGGGCTTGGGCGGGCCTTCTTCGACGAAGCCGGCGTCCGCCAGCCGTTCGAGGACCTCGTCCGAGACGTCCGCCGGGTCGGAGGCGGCCGGGACAGCGGGGCGCTCCGTGGCCAGCAGCAGGAACGCCTCCCGCAGTTCGGGGCTCAGCCGGAGCAGCGCCGCTTCGAACACGCGGGGTACGGACATGAGGGGCTCGTCCGCCAGGGCGAGCCTGGCCGGCAGGTCCGCGGCCAGCCACGCGGCGCAGTCGCCGATCCCGAGGCCGGGACGCGTCAGCAGGCGGGCCGCGGCGATCCGCAGACTCAGCGGGAAGTGGTCGCAGATCCGGGCCAGTTCGTGGGCGGCGTCGGGCTCCTCGGCGACCCGCTCGGCGCCCAGGGTGGCGACCAGCAGCTGGTGCGACTCCTCCGGGGCGAGCGTGTCGAGGCGGTGCACGACCCCGCCATGGGTGGCGACCAGGCCCGCGAGTCCGCGGCGGCTGGTCACCACCGCGACGCCCTCGCCGGGGGAGGGGAGCAGGGGGCGTACCTGCTCCGCGCTCACCGCGTCGTCGAGGACGAGCAGACGGCGTCCGGTGCCGTGCGCGGGCAGTTGGGCCCGGGCCTCGGCGGCGTCGAGCGGGCCGCCGTCCGGACGGGTCAGGGCGAGGGTGAAGCAGCCGCCGGGAAAGGCTTCCTGAGCGAGATGGGCTGCCTGGAGGGCGAGAGCGGTCTTGCCGATCCCGGGGGCTCCGGAGATCACCACCGGTCCGGCTCCCGGGCCGTCGGCGGTCAACGCGCGTCGCATCGCCGCGAGTTGTGTGGCGCGCCCGGTGAAGCAGGGGACGGGCGCCACCGTGGCGAGGGGGAACGACGCCGACGGCGCGGTGGGCGACGCGGGTGCCGTCGGCACCGCGGCCGGAGTCGCGGCGGGGGGCTGCGAAACGGGAGCGGGGGGCTGGGCCGCCGCCGCGGGGGCGGGTACGGGGCGCGGCGCGTCCGGTGACGGGACGCTCGGCCCTGGCGGCCCGCCCGGGGGGAGCGCCGCCTTCGGCACGGCTCGTGCCGCGATCGCCGGGAGGGTGCGGGCCGGCTCGACGCCGATCTCCTCGCCGCGCAGGATCGCCAGCTCCAGGCGCTGCAAGGGGGCGCCCGGGTCGATGCCGAACTCCTCCTTGAGCCTGTCCTTGACGGCTCGGATCTCCGCGAGGGCCTCGGTCTGGCGGCCGGTTCGGTAGAGGGCCTCGATCAACTGCTCGGAGAAGCGTTCCCTCTCGGGGTGCCGCTTCGCCGCGTCCCAGACCTCCGACAGCACCTCGCGACATCGTCCGCGCGCCAGTTCGATGTCGCAGAGGCGCTCCAAAGCCCGCAGGCGCTCCTCGGTCAGCCGGGGTGCCTCGTCGCGATGGAGCATGTGCGAGGAGACGTTCGCGAGCACCGGGCCGTGCCAGAGGGCGAGCGCCTCCCTGAGCACGTAGGACTCGGTCTCGGCGTCGCCCACCAAGTCCGCCGAGCGGACCAGTTCGCGGAAGCGGACGAGGTCGAGGGTCTCGCGGTCCATACGCATCCGGTATCCCCCGGGGACCGCCTCGATCGCGTCGTTGGCGATCCCGTACTTCGCGAAGATCCGGCGCAGCCGCAGGACACAGCTCTGCAGGGCCGCACGTGCCGTCGCGGGGGGTTCGGTGTCCCACACGGCGCGTACTAGGTACTCGGTCGACACGGCCGCACCGGAGTGGATGAGCAGGGCCGCCAGCAGACTCGTCGGCTTGGACGGCTGCAAGACGGCGGCGTGCTCGCCATCGGCGATGCTGAGCAGCCCTAGCAGCTGGAACCGCATCCTGTTTGTCGCTCCGTTTGTTTGCTGACGGTACGGGAGGGCGGCTGGTCGAGCTCGCTTCCGTGGCCGACAGGAATAGGAATGCAAAGGTCGGGGGTAACGGTCTACTTCTATTCCATGCTGATCGGCAGCGGCCCTCAGGCCCCTTTTTGGGAGTGCCTTACATGCAGGTGCCAGCGGACACCTTAGTGATGACTTGGAGCCACGTCGATCCCCGGGTTAGAGAAAGTTAAGGGGCCGTCGGATTTACTCCGCATTCCCGCGAATGCTGCACTTGGTGCGTTTGTCCAGCGTGTCTCGGTGGTCGCGAAGTGCGCAGCTGGAAGCGGGAATTCCGGGTAGTGCCGACCCTAGGGTAAGAGCGGATCGGTTCCCTAGGATGTGCCGCCGTCGTCCGTTCGGCCCGTGCGGAGAGGCGCTTCTCCGTGGCTGAATTCGATCCTAGGAACGTGAATATGTCTCTGCTTTTATTGCTGACGCGGTCGCGCGACACCATTGCGCCGGGGGAATTTGCTGTGGGTTACTTGGGGTAGCGAAGTACGCCGCCGACGGGGCGAGGTTTCGCCGCCATTGCTCGTCATGGCGAACGGCTCGGGGAGAGGCCGTTAATTCCCGCGGTCGCGCCGGCGTCGAAGAGGTGTGCCGACGCGGTCGCCTCAAGGGGCCTCGCGGGTCCTCAGCACGGTCGCCCGGAAGGACGCCACGACCGGGCGGAGGTCGACCCGGTGCCAGACGGCCCACAGGCGCACGGACCGTTCGAACCAGGGGAGCCGGCGGACGGTGACGCCCGGTGGGCGGTTGCGGAGCATACTCTCCTGCACCAGCGCCATGCCCAGGCCGGAGGCGACCAGACCCAGGGCGGTGAGGGCGTCGGGGGCTTCGAGCCGGATGTCGGGAGTGAAGCCGGCGGCGGCGCAGGACGCGACGAAGTCGTCCCGCCAGGCGGGATCCTGGCTGTTCTCGACCGCGACCCAGGGTTCGGCGCCCAGCGCCGGGGGCGCGATCTCCGCGGTCTCCGTCAAGGGGTGGCTGCTCGGCATCGCCAGCAGCAGGGGGTCCTCTACCAGGAGCGTGCCGCGCAGGTCCGGGTCCGCATCCGACGGGGCCTCGGAGACCAGTGCGATGTCCAGGCTCCGCTGGCGCAGTCCCTCGAACTGCTCCGCCGCCGTCAGGTCGTAGAGCGCGACGTGCATCCCGGGCCGTTCCCGGTGCAACTCGCGCAGCGCGAGCGGCAGTACACCGGTGTGCATGGCATGGCCGACGTAGCCCACGCACAGTCCGCCTTCCTCGCCGCGGCCGAGGCGCCGGCCCAGGTTCTCCAGCCGGCTCGCGTGCCGCAGCAGGGCCTGGGCCTCGGAGAGGAACACACGGCCGTCGGAGGTCAGGCGCAGGCGCTGCTGGCTGCGCTCGAACAGGACCAGGCCGAGGTTCTTCTCCAGCTGCGCGATCTGCCGGCTCAGCGGGGACTGGGAGATGTGCAGGCGTTCCGCCGCGCGTCCGACGTGCTCCTCCTCCGCGACCGCGACGAAATAGCGAAGTTGTCGCAGGTCAAGCATGTGAGACCCTCCAGGACTCAAGTATGTCCAAGTAAGTCTTGGACAGTCTGACGGCTCGATCCTAACCTCGAAAGCGCAAGAGCCGCGGAGGAGGACAAAACATCATGAACTCCGCGCACCGCAGAACAGCGAAGGATCTTCCTCATGGGCATCAAGTCCCTGCTGCCGGGTTCCCTGGGCTTCGGCACCGCGCCGCTCGGCAACATGTTCCGCGAGATCCCCGACGACGAGGCGAGGGCCACCGTCGAGGCCGCCTGGGACCAGGGCATCCGCTACTTCGACACCGCCCCCTTCTACGGTGCGGGCCTGTCGGAGCTCCGCCTCGGCGAGGTGCTGGCCGGCCGTCCGCGCGACGCGTACGTGCTGAGCACCAAGGTCGGCCGCATCGTCCAGGACGAACTGGAGGACCCCGCCGCCCGCGATCTGGGCGAGAAGGGCGGTCTGTTCGCGCACGGCCGACCCCACAAGATGGTCGACTCCTACACGGCGGACGCCACCCTGCGCTCCGTCGAGGACAGCCTCAAGCGCCTGAGGACGGATCGTCTCGACATCGTGTGGGTGCACGACGTGGCCCAGGACTTCCACGGCGACCAGTGGCTGTCCCAGTACGAGACGGCCCGCACCGGCGCCTTCCGCGCCCTGCAGCGCCTGCGCGACGAAGGCGTCATCAAGGGCTGGGGCCTGGGCGTCAACCGGGTCGAGCCGATCGAACTGACCCTGGACCTCGACGAGCCGCGGCCCGACGCGTTCCTGCTGGCCGGCCGCTACACCCTGCTCGACCACGAGCGGGCCCTGCAGCGCCTGCTGCCGGCCGCCACCGAACAGGGCGTCGACATGGTCGTGGGCGGGCCCTACAGCTCCGGCATCCTCGCCGGTGGCCGGCACTTCGAGTACCAGGAGGCGCCGGCCGGGATCATCGCCAAGGTCGAGCGGATCAAGGGGCTCGCCGCCGAGCACGGCGTGAGCGTCAAGGCCGCTGCCCTGCAGTTCGCGCTGGCCCACCCGGCCACCGCCGCGGTGGTTCCGGGCGCCACCCGCCCGAGCCGTATCGCCGAGGACGTCGCCGCCGTCGGCGAGCGTGTCCCGGCGGCCTTCTGGTCGGCCCTGCGCGAGCAGTCGCTCATCGCCCCGGACGCTCCCACGCCCTGACCGTCACCCCACCCCTGCGGCCCCACCACCACGCGAAAAGGAACAGCACCATGGCCACCACCAGCGCCTCCGTCGACGTCCCCCGGTCCGCCGACGACGTCTGGCGCCTCATCGGCGGGTTCGACGCCCTGCCCGACTGGCTGCCCTACATCCCGAAGAGCGAACTCGACGAGGGCGGTCGTATCCGTCGTCTGACCAACGGTGACGGCGACGTCATCGTCGAACGGCTCAAGGCCTTCGACGACGAGAAGCGGACGTATTCCTACGCCATCGAGCAGGCGCCCTTCCCGGTCACCGGCTACCTCTCCACGCTGACCGTGCACGCCGTCACAGGGGCACCGGAAGCGGCACGGGTGGAATGGTCCGGCACCTTCACCCCCGTCGGTGTCGGCGACGCCGAGGCCGAGGCCCTCTTCCACGGCATCTACGCCGACGGACTGTCCGCGCTGCTCAGGGCGCTGGACGGGTGAGGGCCACCGCCCGGCACGGCAACCTGCCCCGGCGACGTCCGCGTCGCCGGGGCAGGGCCGTCCGCGCCCCGGCCGGGATCAGCCCGCCGGGACCTCGTCGACGAAGGACGTGCCCGCGCCGCGGTACCCGGCCACCTTGGTGGCCACCTGTGCCGGGGTGAGGACCTGGTCCTTGATGTGCAGGACGTAGTCGACCTGCTGGTCGTACGCGCGCGGCGTGGTCGAGGTCTGGCCGTTGAGGTCGATCAGCCACTGGTTGAAGTTGATCGACATGGGCCGCTCGGGGAGGTACGCGGCGTCATGGGTGCCGAAGTGCACGCCGTCGACGTAGTACGTGAT
Organism: Streptomyces sp. NPDC107562; assembly: GCF_055657325.1. Taxonomy (NCBI): domain Bacteria; kingdom Bacillati; phylum Actinomycetota; class Actinomycetes; order Kitasatosporales; family Streptomycetaceae; genus Streptomyces; species Streptomyces sp. NPDC107562. Next base: position 506,937 of record NZ_JBVKBE010000001.1, read on the forward strand.
GGCGTTGTTGTCGATGGTCACGACCAGGTCGTGCCAGCCGGCGAAGCTGGTGCGGCTCTCGCTGTGCTGGTTGACGGCCTGCCAGGGGTCGGGGTTGTACGTCTCCCACGAGGTCGTGTAGAGGATGTTCGCGGGCTCGCCCCAGCCCCCGTTGGGCAGATACTCGAAGTCGTACTCGGCGTAGTCGTCGGCCATCGGGGCCTTCAGGTCGTTGATGGTGAAGAAGGTCTGCACGATGTGGTCGCCGTCGGGTCCGGACTTCGGCGCGTCGGAGAACTTGACCCGGGCCGCGTACGTGCCGTTCCTGAACTTCGTCGCCCGGGTGAGGACTTCGGTGTGCCGGGTGGTCGCGCCCGTGCCCGCGGTGGAGGTCTCCATGTTCATCACCGTGTTGCCCGACTGGTTGACGAAGGTGACCTTGGAGGGGTCCCAGACGGCCCCCGGGACGCCGGGGCCGCCGGAGTTGGAGCGCACGCTCCAGCCGTGCGCCGAGAGGGCCGGGTCCGTGTGCCCGCTGTAGGAGAAGTCGTCGAAGAGCGCCTGGCCGCCGCCGGGGGGGTCGGTCGGATCCGTCGGGTCGGTCGGGTCGGTGGGGTCGTTGCCCTCGGGGGCGGTGCCCCACACGGTTGTTCCGGCGAGCTGGGCGGTGACCTTGGTCCAGTCGGCGTACGAGGTCTGGGCCGCGCCGAAGGAGTAGTCGTCGCTCTGCCGGAGCGTCTGCCAGGTGGACTGGTGGAAGCGCAACTGCATGTCGCCGGTGTCGGCGCCCGGTGCCAGCGTGCCGGCGGCCGAGGTGAAGCCGATCTCCAGGTAGCGGTCGGCCGTGGCGGTGGGGTGCGCGAGGGTTCCGAAGGTGCCGGTGATGCCGGCGCAGCCGCGCACGGCCCAGGAGCAGGCGAAGCGGTAGGAGGCGCTCGCCGAGTCGGCCTTGAAGTAGTAGCGGATCTTGACCTGGCTCAGCTGGACCGTCCCGGAGCCGGTGTTGCGCACCTTGAACCACGGCTCGCTCTGGTCCGCGGTGGCTCCCGAGGCGCTGGTGCGGTACTGCACGGCCACCCCGTCGGCGGCCGCGGAGGCCGTCGTGACGGGCAGGGTGGCGAGGGCGGCGCACCCCGTCAGCGCCGTCAGGGCGAGGGCCACGCGGGTGCGCAGACCGGTGGGGCGAGTGGGGGAACCAGGGGTGGGGCGAGAGGTGGGGCGAGTACTCATCCGTGGTCCTTTCGGTGACTCCCGCGCGCCGCGGGAGGGCAGGAGGTGGTGCACGGCGGTTCGCTGTGGTGCGGTCGGTGTGGCCGGGTCAGACGGCCGCGGAGGCCGGGCGGCTCGGCGGGACGGCGTGCGGCACGCCCAGCGCCGCGAGGCGGGCCTGGTGTCCGGTGAGCCGGCTCCGGAAGTCCGGCCAGTCGGAGGCCGGGTCCCACACCCGTTCGGCGAGGGCGCACAGGCGGGGGAAGCTGAGGTACTCGATGTGCGCGGGGGTCGTGACGAACTCGGTCCACAGCTGCCCCTGCGCGCCCAGGATGTGTCCGCTCAAGGCGGGTTCACCGGACGGCGGAGTGAGGTCCAGGGCGTGCACGGTGGCGAGGTCGACGATCAGACCGGGCTGGGCGGGGGGTTCCCCGGGGCCGGAGGCGCGGGCGTAGTCGAAGTACGTGGCGCGGTGGTCCGCGTACACCACGTCGTGCCCGTCGCGGGCCGCCGCCCAGGCATGGGCGGGGTCCCGCCAGCTCATGACCGTGCACCCGGGGGGCAGGGCCGTGTCGGTCTCCGCCCAGACGACGGGGCGCCGGCCCGCCCGGATCAGGTGCGCCGCGATCCTGGCCAGCAGCCAGCCGTGCAGTTCGCCCGGCCCTGACAGGCCCTCACGTGCCACCCGGGCGGCGGCGTCCGGGCTCGCCTCCCACTCGTCGGCCGGGCACTCGTCGCCGCCGATGTGGACGTACGGGGAGGGGAAGACGTCCAGCACCTCGTCGAGGACGGTACGGAAGAAGTCGATGACGTGGTCGCCCACGCCGAGCACGTTCGGGCAGACACCCCACTCGGTCCACACGTCGAGCCGCCGGCCGGGGCGGTTGCCCAGCTGGGGGTAGGCGGCGAGGGCGGCACGGACATGGCCCGGCAGGCCGATCTCGGGCAGGATCGTGACGCCGCGCTCGGCCGCGTACCGTACGAGTCCGGCCAGTTCGGCGCGGGTGTACGCGCCGCCGTGCGGGCGGCCGTCGAAGCGGTCGCTGCCCGCGGGGCCGACCATCGACTCGGCGCGGTGGCCGCCGACCTCGGTGAGCCGGGGGTACGCCGCCACCGGCATGCGCCAGCCCTGGTCGTCGGTGAGGTGCAGGTGCAGGACGTTGAGCTTGTGCAGGGCCAGCAGGTCGACGTAGCGGCGCAGATAGGACGCGGGCTGGAAGTGGCGGGCCACGTCGAGCAGGGCGCCGCGCCACGGATGGACCGGCACGTCCGTGATCTCCACCCCGGGCAGGTCCACGGGGCCGTGGCCGGCCGTCGCGGACAGGGCGTCGGCGGGCAGCAGTTGGCGTACGGTCTGGACGCCGCGCAGCAGGCCGGTGGCGCGGGCGGCGCGCAGCAGGACGCCGTGCGGGCCGACGGTCAGTCCGTAGCCCTCGTCGCCGAGTCCGGTGAGCGTCGCGTCCAGGGCCAGGACGAACGTGCCGTCGTCGGCGTGCTCCAGGCGTTGCCCGGTGGCCGGCGCGAGGTAGCCGCGCAGCAGGCGGGCGGCCGCCTCGGCGCCGGGGGTGACGCGCAGCCGGGTGGTGTGGTCGATGCGGTAGCGGCCGGGGCGTGGGGACAGTTTGCGGGGGCGGGGTACCAGGGAGAGTTCGGGGCGTGGCAGGTCCACGGGGTGCGTCTCCGATGGTCGGCGGGGCTCGTCGGGCGGGGGCATCGGTCTCTTGGTGAGGGTGACGGCGGTGGGGGTGGCGGTGACGGCCGCGCCGGCGTCGGCGGTGGCGCGCTGTCCGTCGTGGTGCCGTCCCCGTCCCCGGGGCCGGGGGCGGAACGCGGGTGTGTCATCCCTTGACCCCGCCGGAGGCGAGGCCGGAGGTGACGTGGCGTTGGAGGGCGAGGAAGACGATCAGCGCGGGCAGCGCGAAGAGGGTGGCGGCGGCCATGGTGGCCCCCCAGTCGGTGCCGAAGGTCGACTGGAACGAGGACAGCCAGACGGGCAGGGTGCGGCTGTCCTGCTGCTTGATGATCAGGAAGTTGGCGTAGGTGAACTCGTTCCACGCGGTGATGAACCCGAACAGCGAGGTGGCCATCAGACCGGGCGCCAGCAGCGGGAAGGCCACCCTGCGGAACGCGCCGAGCCGCGTGCAGCCGTCGACCTGTGCGGCCTCCTCCAGTTCCGGCGGGATGCCCGCGATGAACCCCCGGAGCACCACCACGGTGAACGGCAGCGTGATCATGAAGTAGATCAGGGTGAGGGTGGGCAGCCGGTCGAGCATGCCAGTGTCGCGGGAGATGATGTACACCGGGATGATCAGCGACTCCCAGGGAGCCATCTGCGCGAGGAACACCGCCAGCATGAACTGCCGGCGGCCGCGCCAGCGCAGCCGGGCCACCGCGTAGGCGGCACCGAGAGCGACGAGCAGGGCGAGCAGCACGGCGCTGAGGGTGACCAGGACGCTGTTGCGCCAGAACAGCCCGAAGCCGTCGGCCTGCACGGCGCGCCGGAAGTGGTCGAGTGTCCACTCCCGGGGGACCAGGCGGGGCTCGTACGACTGGATGTCGCGGGAGGGCTTGAGTGCCGTCGACATCATCCAGTACACGGGGAACAGACAGACCAGCACGGTCAGGGCGGCGGCGGCCCGCAGCGGAAGCCGGCGCAGCGCGCGGTGCGCGGCGTTCCGGCGTGCGGACGGGTGCGTCGTGGTCACAGGTGCTCCCCCTCCTGTCGGAACAACTGGCGGAAGTAGAGGACGAGGACGCCGCCCATGAGCAGGACGGTGACCATGGAGGCGGCCGAACCGAGGTCGTAGCGCTGGTTGGCGAGGGCGGTCTGCACGGCGTAGACGGGCAGGATGGTGGTGGCGTCGCCGGGCCCGCCGCGGGTCATCACCCAGATCTGGACGAAGGCCTTGAAGGTCCAGATGACTTCGAGGGACAGCACGAGCATGAACAGCGGGCGCAGGAGCGGGAAGGTCACCGAGCGGAAGATGCGGGCGGCGCCGGCGCCGTCGATGCGCGCCGACTCGTACAGCTCGCCGGGGACCGTGGTGAGGGCCGAGTAGAGCGTGATGGCCGCGAAGGGCACCGACTGCCAGACGATGAGCACCACGACGATGGTGAACGCGGTGCCCCCGTGGGCGAACCAGGGATAGCTCGCGAAGGAGTGGAACCCCAGGCCGGTCAGCGCCTCGTTGACGATGCCGAACTCCGAGTGGAAGAGCCACTGGAAGACGGTGGTGGCGGCCACCACGGGCACCGCCCAGACCAGCACCAGGGAGCTGAGGACCGCGGTCCGGCCGATCCTGCCCAGCCGTTCGATCATGAGGGCCACCAGCGTCGAGATGATCATGATCGCGACGACGCTGACCGCCATGAACACGAAGGTGCGGCGTACGGCCTCCCAGAACCGGGGGTCGGCGAGCAGCGTGCGGTAGTTGCGCAGCCCCACGAACTCGGCGTCGCCCAGGATGAGTTGGCGCAGCCGGAAGTCCTGGAAGGAGATGACGACGGCCCGGGCGAGGGGGTAGAGCAGCAGGTACAGCATGCCGAGGACGGCGGGCGCGATCAGCAGGTAGGGCCACAGGGAGCCGCGGTCGGCGCGGAGGGCCGGGGCGGGGGCGGGCGCGGAGGGGCGCCGTGCCGGGCGGCGGGTGACGGAGCGGGGTGCGGTCCGCTCACGGGCGGTCGACACGGCGTCTCCTTGTCTCGGGGCGCTGGGACGGACGAAAACCGGGGGCTCAGGAGCCGCTGTTGAGGGTCTCGGTGATGGTCCGCGACGCCTCGGTGGCCTCGGTGCGCGGATCGCCTCCGGTGAGTACGGCCGTCATGTAGTCCTTGACGGGGTTCTTGGCCTCGACGGCCGCCCACTGCGGTGTGTTGGGGGTGGCGTGGCCGTTGGCGGCGCCGACGGCCATCGCCGCCGCACCGGGGTCGGAGGCGACGGCACCCGCCAGGGACGTCTTGTTGGGCACGTAGCTCATGGCGAGGGCGAGCTTCTTCTGCCAGGCGTCACCGGCGAGTTCCTTGAGGAAGGTGAAGGCCTCGTCCTGGTGGGCGGCGACGGCCGGCACGACGAGGTCGGAGCCGCCGGTGAAGACGGCGCCCGGGGTGGTCGCGGTCTTGCCCGGGATCGGGAAGAAGCCCAGCTTTCCCTTCAGTTCGGGGTTGCTCTGCACGACGACGTTGGCGCCGCCGGGCGTGGCGATGATCTGGGCGACACTGCCCTTGGCCATCACCTCGGCCTGCGGCGGCTGTGCCTCGTCGGAGTCCTTGGGGCCCTTGCCGAGGACTTGCAGCCGGCGGTAGAACTCCATCGCGCGCAGCGCCTCGGGGCTGTCCAGGCCGCCCTTCCACGCGCCGCCGGACTCGGTGGCGAGGTCGCCGCCCTCGTCCCAGATGAACCCGGCCAGGGCGTACCAGTTCTGGCCCGGCAGGTAGATGCCCTGCGTGTCGCCCTTGTCGAGCTTCTCGGTGGCGGCGACCCACTGCTCACGGGTCTTGATGGCGCCGGCGTCGATGCCGGCCTCCTCGAAGAGGTCGGTGCGGTAGATGACGACGCGGTTGGCGGCGTAGTACGGGATGCCGTACTGCTTCCCCTCGTACGCGCCGGGCTCCGCGAGGCCCTTCAGCCAGGTGTCGCCGCCGAGTTCGTCGACCTTGGCGGTGAAGTCGGTCAGTCCGCCGCTCTGGGCGTACTGGGCGACCTGGGTGTTACCCACCTCGATGACGTCGGGGGCGTCGTTGCTGGCCAGGGCGGCGGTGACCTTCTCGCCGATGCCGTCCCACTCCTGGATCTGGATCCGCACGTCGATCTCGGGGTGGTCCTTCTCGAAGCCGGTCTCGAACTCCTTCTGGAAGTCCGCCGAGACGCTGTCGCGCATCAGCCAGACGTCGAGAGGGGTACGGCCGCCGGCGGCGTCGGCGGACCCGCTTCCGGACGAGGAACAGGCGACGAGCCCGGCGCTCAGCAGCATCGCGCCGATCAGGGCGGGGGAGCGGTGTTTCACGGTTCACCTCTGGAGAGCCTGGAGTCGGGAGGGGCACGCGACACCGACTTGACCAGTAGGCCGCCAGGGCTTTACCAGTCGGTGCGGGGATGAAAATGGCATGGACCAATGAAGGCGTCAACCCTCCCCGCAGAAACGGAAATTCGGCCGTGGATGCGGTTTCGTGCGAAGGGATCACCTGGAGGTGAGCTGTCCGGGCCGGGTTGACCAGCAGACCAGTTACGATGACCAGTGACCGTCCCGACGACGAACGAGGGTCCGTATGGAGATCGACGCCGCCGCATCCGGTGCGATGCTCAAGCGCGAGCGGGTCCGCGACGCGATCCTCGAACTCATCGAGGCGCGGCGGCCCGGCGACGCCATTCCCTCCGAGCGTGTCCTGTGCGGTGAACTCGGGGTCTCGCGCCCCACGTTGCGTGCGGCGGTCGACGAACTCGTGGTGGCCGGGCTGCTGGTCAGGGAGCACGGCCGGGGCATGTTCGTGGCCGCGGAGAAGATCACGCAGGAACTGATCTCCGACCGCAACGCGTTCAGTCTTCCGCAGGCCGGCGGCGTCTGGACCAGCCGGCTGCTGGAGTTCCGCACGCTGCCCGCCGGCGCCCGGGTCGGCCGCAAACTGCGGATCTCCCCGGCGGCGGAGATCCGGTACGTGGCGCGGCTGCGGCTGGTCGACGGCTCGCCCATGGCGATCGAGCACCTGCATGTCAGGGCGGACCTGGTGCCCGACCTGACCAGTGACGAACTGGAGCAGGGGGATCTGTACGAGCATCTGCGCGACCAGCACGGGGTTCAGGTCAGCGAAGCGGTGCAGTCCATCGAGCCCACCGTGGTCACGCGTGCCGAGGCCGACCTGCTCGACGTGCCGGAACTGTCCCCGGCGCTGCTCTTCGAACGCCTCACCACGGACACCCGTGACCGGCCGGTCGAGTACGTGCACTCGCTCTACCGCGGCGACCGCTACCGCATCGTCTCCCGCCTCGCCCTGGGCCCCCGCATCGAGACCCCCGCCCCCCGCGAGGGCCACCACCCCGGCATCCCCCCGGGCGACTTCACGGGCGGCGCCCCGGTCACGTTCTCCACCCGGGGCGTGGTCCAGCAGGGGTTGTGAGGGCGCTGACGCCCTCGGTCATCGCCCCAGGGCGCTCGGGGTCGGGTGGTGGGGGGCCGGTTGGGCTGGGTGGATGGGTCGGGGGGACCGGGGGGACGGGGAAGGGGGTGGGGTCGGGGGTGTGGACGTGATCGGGGGGCTGGGGCGGGTCGCGGGGCCTGTGCGGGGGGCGTCCCCGAGGACGCGGGGGAGTGCCAGGGCCGCGGCGACGAGGACCGCGGCGAGGGCGAGGAGCGCGGCGGGTCGGAGGCCACGGCGCAGGGGGCCTCGGGGCAGTGCCCGCGGCGGGTGCGGGTGCCGCAGCCGGCGGTAGGTGACCGAGGAGGCCTTCGCCGCCAGGGCGGCACGCAGGCGGTCCTCCGCGGACGCCGTCGCGGAGGTCGGGTCGGACGTCGTGCCGGAACTCATGCCGGATCCTCCAGTCGCCGTGCCAGGGCCGCGAGTGCGCGGCTGGCGGTGGACTTCACCGCGCCCCGGGACAGCCCGAGGGTCTCGGCGATCTGCGCCTCCGACAGGTTCGACCAGTAGCGCAGCACCAGCACCTCCCGCTGCCGTGTCGTGAGCCGGCCCAGGGCGCGCAGCACTTCCTCGTGTTCCTCCTTCAACAGCACGTGTTCCTCCGGCGGCGGCGCGGGACGCGGCCTCGGGGGCACGTGGGCGCGCACCGTCCTGCGGCGCCGCAGCACCGAGCGCGCGCCGTTGACGACGCTGCGCCGGACGTACGCCTCCGGGTCGTCCAGGCCGGTCAGTCGCGCCCCGTGGCGCCGGTAGAGCGCCGCGAACGCGTCCTGGACGACGTCCTCGGCCGTCGGGACGTCGTCCACGAGGAGCACCGCCAGCCGCACGAGTTCGAGCCTGCGGTGGTGGTAGAGCTCGTCGATCTCGAAGGCGGCGCGGGGGCCGGAGACCGGCTCGACCACGACGGCGGGGGTGGGTGCCCTGCTGCTGGAGAGGCGGCGCAGGAGCCCCCGCACGCCCAGGGCGGGGCGTACGGGGGTCCAGGGGTGGGTCGCGGACACTCAGCGCCCGGCGGGTGCGGGTGTGGGTGCGGGAGAGCCGTGCGGGGGCACCGGCGCCGGGACCGGACGGGGCTCACCCGGTGCGTAGACGCCGGGAGCCGCGGGCCGCGGTACGGGCCGGACGGGCGCGGGGGCCGGGGCCGGTGCGCCCTCGGCGGGCACCGGCTTCGCGGAGGCGGGCACCGAGGCCACCGGCTCGGGCTTCGCCGGCGCGGGTGCGGGCCTGGCGGGTACGGGGGCGGGCTTCGCCGGTACCGGGGAGGGCTTCGCCGGTGCGGGCGCGGGGGCCGGCTCGGCGGGGGCCGGAGCGGGCGCGGGGGCCGGGCCGTCGGCGTAGGACGCGGCCGTGCCGCCGATCGCCAGGGCCGCGGTGACGGTGGAGAGGGCCACCATGATCCGGGTCCGCCCACGCAAGGGGCGCGGGAGCGCCCGGTGCTTGCTGTCTGACATCAGTGCCTCGTCTTCGTGGTCTTCGTGTCCGTGGTCGTGATCGTGAACGGGCGCGGCCGTGAGCCCGTGCTTCCGGCCCCGCCCTCGCTGTGACAGACGTGCGTCCCCCGGTCAGGTTGCAGGTGCGGGGACGGAAATTCCTCACCTGTCGGGCGTACGGTGGTCAGGAGGCGGCACGAAGCGGAACGGAGTTTTCACGAGGGGAGCGGGCAGGAGATCCCGAACGTAGAGGTGTGCATGCGGAGGGGGTCCTGTGGAATCCGAGCGGAACGAGGCGTCGACGAAGTACGGCACCGGCTCAGACGAGACGGAGAAGGAACTCCTCGACGGTCTCCGAGTGGACGAGCAACGGCCCGAGAGGCCGATCCTGCTGAACGAGGACGGCACTCCCGTCGAGACCTGGCGGGACAACCATCCCTACGACCGCAAGGTGCGCAGGGCCGCGTACGAGCGGCAGAAGCGCATCCTGCAGATCGAACTGCTCAAGATGCAGCGCTGGGTCAAGGACACGGGTCAGCGGATCGTCGTGCTCTGCGAAGGCCGGGACGCGGCCGGCAAGGGCGGGACGATCCAGCGGTTCACCGAGCGACTGAACCCGCGCGGCGCCCGGGTCATCGCACTGGAGAAGCCGACCGAACGAGAGGCCGGCCAGTGGTACTTCCAGCGCTACGTCACCCACCTGCCCGCCCGCGGAGAGATCGTCTTCTTCGACCGGTCCTGGTACAACCGGGCCGGCGTCGAGCGGGTGATGGGCTTCTGCACGGACGACGAGTACCGTCAATTCCTCGTCCAGGCCCCGTCGTTCGAGAAGCTGCTGACGGAGGACGGCATCATGCTGGTGAAGTTCTGGTTCTCCGTCTCCCGGGCCGAGCAGCGCACGCGGTTCGCCATCCGCCAGGTGGACCCGGTACGCCGGTGGAAGCTCTCGCCGACCGACCTCGCCTCGCTCGACCGCTGGGACGACTACACGACGGCCAAGGTGGACATGTTCCGTGCCACGGACACCCCGCACGCGCCGTGGACGGTGGTGAAGAACAACGACAAGCGGCGCGGACGTCTGGAGGCCATGCGCAGTCTGCTCGACCGCTGCGACTACCCGGCGAAGGACCACGACGCCGTCGGCAAGCCCGATCCGCTGATCGTGGGCGCCGCCGACACCCTGCTGGAGGCCGGTGAGCGACCCACCGACCTGAGTCCCACGCCACTCGTCGGTCACCACGACGGCCCGGGGACCCATCCCGACGGCGGACCCGAAGGACCCCGAGGACAGGATTCAACTGATCCGGCGCTCGGATGAGCCAACCGCCCGGCGCGCACGTAAACGAAAGAGGGAGGGGCTGGTCCCGCCTCGCCCGCGTCGCCCGGCGACGCGCAGCTTGATTCGAGGAGAACCTTTCGATGAGTGCCGTACCCCTGCATGACCGGCTGGCCGGATACCAGCCTCTCGTCCTCGGCGCGTTCCGCATCGTCCTTGGCCTGCTCTTCACCAGTGAGGGAGTCGCCACCCTCTTCGGTGTCCTCGGCCGGGAGGCGAGTCCGGTGGGCGACTGGCCGTTCTGGTACGCCGGGGTGATCGAGTTGGTGTGCGGTGTCCTGGTCCTGCTCGGGGTGGCGACGCGCAGCGCGGCGTTCGTCAGCTCGGGCATCATGGCGTTCGCGTACTTCACCGAGCACCAGAAGGACGGCCTCTTCCCCTTGCAGAACGGCGGGTTGTCCCCCGCCCTGTTCTGCTGGGGCTTTCTGCTGCTGGTCTTCTTCGGCCCCGGCGCGCTGTCGCTGACCGGCCGGGCCCGGCGGGAGCGCGCGGCGGACGGCGCGCGGGTGCCCGGACCGGCTGTCTGACGCGCGCCGACTCCGGTGCCGTGAGCAGGTGACCTTCGGCGCGGCGAAGGGCGCGAAAGGGAGCGGACGGCGTGCTTGTGTGAGCCCTGTACGCGCCCCCCGCCGAAGGGATTGTCTTACCGCGGGGCAGGTGGCCGTTTCACGCCACGTACTGCTCCGATCCGGTCGTGCGGGGAAGGCAGGTGGTCGCTGGTGTTGTTGCGTGTGCCGACGTCTGTGTCCGAGGCGAGGGAGTGTCTGGCCGAGGGGGCCGTGCTGATCGGCGGGGCGACGCTCTTGTGGGCCACGTGGCAGCGGGACGGCTTCCCCGCGCTGGCGATGTCGCTGCGTGAGGTGCCCGAGGCCAACGTGCTGGAGCCGACCGCCCTGGGCGGCGCCGTGGTGCTGCAGCGGGTGGACGACCGGGTCCCCGACGCGCTGCGGCTGGCCGCCGCCCGCGTCGGCACCGGTGCGGTCCGGCGCAGCGCGACGGTCGGCGGCAACATCGTCGGCAGCACCCTGCGCTGTCTGCTGCCCGCGGCGCTCGTCCTGGACGCGCGGGCGACGGTGCTGGAACCGGACGGGGTCCGCGAGACGGACCTCGCCGAAGCGGTGGCCAAGCGTCCCGTCCTGCTCAGCCTGCGTTGGCGTACGCCCGTCACCAGCGCGTTCTTCAAGGTGGCCGGGGACGCGGGCGCGGAGCCGCCCCTGGTGATCGCGTCGGCGGTGCACGTCGAGGACGACGGCAGTCACCGCCTGCGCGCCGCCGTCCGGGACGGCTACGACGTGCTCGACGGCAGCGTCACGCGCACGGACGACGTCGAGGAGACGCTCCATGCGCTGCGGGCGACGGCCCTCGGAGACCTGCCGCCCGCCGCCTGGGACGTCGTGCACGCCCACATCGCCGCCTCGCTGCCCTGACCGGGGCGGCGTGCGGGCGCGTGCCGGTCGTCAGCTCATGCTGCCGGTGCGGGCCTGCTGCCACAGGTCCACGCTGCCGGAGATGAGGGCGTGGCCGTCGATCTCGGAGAGTTCCTCGTCCGTGAAGGAGAGGTTGTCCAGCGCGGCGACGTTCTGTTCCAGCTGCTCGACCCGGGAGGCGCCGATGACGAGGGAGGTGACGCGCTCGTCGCGCAGGGCCCAGGCCAGCGCCATCTGGGCCAGGCTCTGGCCGCGCCGCGCGGCGATGTCGTTCAGGGCGCGAAGACGCCCGAGGGTGTCGTCCGTGAGCCAGCCGGTGTCGAAGGACTTGTCCTGGGTGGCCCGGGAGTCGTCGGGGATCCCGTCGAGGTAGCGCCCGGTGAGCAGGCCCTGGGCGAGGGCGGTGAAGCCGATGACGCCGAAACCCTCCTCCGCGGCGACGTCGAGCAGGCCGTCGGTCTCGATCCACCGGTTGAGCATGTTGTAGGAGGGCTGGTGGATGAGGAGCGGAGTGCCCAGCTCACGCAGGATCGCGGCGGCCTGGCGGCTGCGCTCGGCGTCGTAGGAGGAGATGCCGACGTAGAGGGCCTTGCCCTGCCGGACCGCGGTGTCGAGCGCGGTCATGGTCTCCTCCAGCGGCGTGGTGGCGTCCAGCCGGTGGGAGTAGAAGATGTCGACGTAGTCCAGACCCATCCGCGTCAGCGACTGGTCGAGCGAGGCGAGGACGTACTTGCGTGAGCCGCCGCCCTGGCCGTACGGACCGGGCCACATGTCCCAGCCCGCCTTCGTGGAGACGATCAGCTCGTCGCGGTAGGGCCGCAGATCCTCGCGCATGAGCCGGCCGAAGTTCAGCTCGGCGGCCCCGTAGGGCGGGCCGTAGTTGTTGGCCAGGTCGTGGTGGGTGATGCCGAGGTCGAAGGCGCGCAGCGCGATCCGGCGCTGGGCCTCGAACGGTTTGTCGTCACCGAAGTTGTGCCAGTAGCCGAGCGAGAGGGCCGGGAGGTCCAGGCCGGAGCGGCCGGTGCGCCGGTAGTGCATGCCGCCGTCGTAGCGGCCGGCGTCTGCGACGTAAGTGGACATGAGGAGCGTCTCCAAGGTGCGCGGGCAGGGGTGAACGCCCTGATCAGCGAGTGGTTACCACCTTGCGGCACCGCGATGGCGAAGTCCAACGCGTCCCGTCCATCACACTGTGCGCTCCCATTTCTCAATGCCCGCGGGCACCCCGGCGCGATGCGTTCACGTCCGTCGGTACGCCGCCGTGCCCCCGGCAGTCCGTGCCGCGTTCTCCGATGCGAAGGGGGAACCCTGTTCAGCAACGGCGTTGACGCCGGGAAACCGACTTCCCCCAAGCCGTCATGCCCGCACCGGCCCGGAGGCTCTGCCGATGAACCACCGCACGCATCCCGATCCAGACCGCGATCCGGCCCGGCCGGAGAGCGCCCGCCTCCCGGAACCCGTCGCACCCGGCACCGTGACCGCGGACACGACCGCCCTGGACCTCTTCCGTCACATCGCTGCCGCGCTCGGGCCCGACGGCACCGAGGCCACCCCGCCGACGGCGTCCGACGGGAGGCCGCGGCGGTGAGCGCCGGCCGATGGGTGGGGCTGGCCCTCCCGCTGCTGTTTCTGCTCGCCGCGGCCGTCATGGCCGTCATGGTGGTGCGCGACGGACGGAAACAGGGCCGGCGGGACGACGAACACGGTGACTGACCGCGTCCGGGTCCGTGCGGCACGGTCGCGGACGGTGACGCCGGGAGGGGTGCGCGCGGCGCCGTGATCGACATGCGCGCTACTCCATTCGAATGCAGACTTGATCCGACAGAGCCGCCCTGAGAAAGCCCGCCCACTCTCCCCCCGGGAGGTGCCGTGGTCTTGATCGCGTTGCTGGTCCCGGCCCTACTACTGTTACTCCTTCTTGCGATGGAGGCCTTCGAGGACCTCGTGTTCCCGCCGCCGAAGACACCGCCGGCGGAGGAGGGCCTGGAGGATCTGCCGGAAGATCCGGTGTCCACGTGAACCGCCGAGCCCCCGCACCTCCCGCGTGCGGGGGCTCGTCGGCGTCGAACATGTGATCGCCTCTCGGGAGACCCCCTCCGGAGAAGAGGCGGGTGTGTGAGACTCCGCTCATGACAACCGTGGCTCAACTGCGCAAGGCCGCGCTGGCGCTGCCGGAGGTCGAGGAGGGCACCCACTTCGGCATGGTCGCCTTCTCGGTGCGGGGCAAGGGCTTCGCCTCGGTGACAAAGGACGGCCGGGTCCAGCTGCACCTCCCGGACCAGGAGGCGGAGGCCGCCGTGGCCGCGCACCCGAGCGGCGAGCGCCTGGTCCGGATGGGCACGCCGATCGGCTTCCTGGTGCCACTGGCCGACATCGGCGGCAAGGAGCTGAACGCCCTGGTGCGGGCGGCGTGGTTCGGTCGTGCCCCGAAGCGTCTCGCCGCTTCCCTGGCACACGCCGAGGCGTCGGCCGGCGGACCCGGCGTGGACCTGCCCGCCGGTATCGGCAGGCCGGCCACCCAGGCCCTGCTCGGGGCGGGGCTGGCGACGCTGGAGCAGGTGGGGCGACGCACGGAGGCGGAACTGCTGGCGCTGCACGGGGTCGGCCCGAAGGCCGTACGCATCCTGGCCCAGGCCCTGGAGGAACGCGGGCTCACCTTCCGGAGCTGACGGGACGCCGGCTCCGGGAACGGGCGGCCACGCTGCCCGTACACCCACGTGAACCGCTGTGGATGACGCATGCCGACAGCACCCTTGCCGCAGCCGGAAACCACCTGCTTCCATCTGGTTAGGAAAGTTTCCTATCGGTCACGCCAATGAACGGAGTTCAGATGAAACTGAGGCTCAACCTGTTACGCCCGGCCGCGGTGGCAGCCGCGATCGGCGGCGCGCTGCTCCTGACCACGGCCGTCGTCCCCGCCGCCTCCGCCGGCCCGACGGCGCATCAGACGGCCGCGCCGGTCGGCCGGTCGGCCTCCGACGACTCCACCGCGCGCGCCGCGGCGGACACGCCGGTGTCCCTCAACGGACAACTCCGGGTCTGCGGCACCAAGCTGTGCAACAGCCGTGGAAACCCCATCCAGTTGCGCGGCATGAGCACCCACGGCACCCAGTGGTACCCGCACTGTGTGACCAGCGGCTCCCTCGACGCCCTGGCCCAGGACTGGAAGGCCGACGTCCTGCGGGTCTCGACCTATGTGCAGGAGGGCGGGTACGAGACCAATCCCACGCACTTCACCAACCTGGCCAACTCCCTGATCCAGCAGGCGACCGACCGCGGCATGTACGTGATCGTCGACTGGCACATGCTCACCCCGGGCGACCCCCACGCCAACCTGAGCAACGCGCGGAAGTTCTTCACCGACATCGCCAACCGCAACAAGGCGAAGAACAACATCCTCTACGAGATCGCCAACGAGCCCAGCGGCGTGAGCTGGTCCCGGATCAAGAGCTACGCGGAGCAGATCATCCCGACGATCCGGAACATCGACTCCGACGCGCCCGTCCTGGTCGGGACACGCGCCTGGTCCTCGTTCGGTGTCTCCGAGGGCGCGAACGAGTCCGAGGTGGTGAACAACCAGGTCAGGGCGTCGAACATCATGTACACCTTCCACTTCTACGCCGACTCGCACCGCGACGAGTACCTGGCGACCCTGTCCCGTGCCGCCGACGCCCTCCCCGTCTTCGTCACGGAGTTCGGCACCCAGAACTACGCCGGTGAGGGCAACAACGACTTCGCCATGTCGCAGCGTTACCTGGACCTCATGGCGAGCAAGAAGATCAGTTGGACGAACTGGAACTTCTCCGACGACCACCGCACCGGCGCCGTGTTCAAGACCGGGACGTGCAACAACCCCGGCTCCTGGGTCGGTACCGCACCGCTGAAGCCCGCCGGCGTGTGGATCCGTGAGCGCATCAGGACTCCCGACGCCTTCCCGGTCGGCTGACCCTGATCCCGCGCGGGCGTCACCCTGCCGAGGACAGGGTGGCGCCCGTCAGGCCTCGCCCCCCGCCGCGATGCGAAGCCGGAGGGTGCGCGCCTCGGGGCGCAGCACGAACTCCGGCGACACGTCCGGGCCGCAGGCCCGTGAACCGAGCCCGTGCTGGGCCGCGTCGACGAACAGGTGGGTCGTCGTGCTGCCGGGCAGCTCGTGGGGATGCGCGGCAGCGGCGATCTGCTGCGAGGTGTGCCGGCTGAGGGTGAAGCCCGGGCGACGGCCGTGCACGTCGGGGACGGCGACCACCCGGAGGACCTCGGTGGCCCCGCTGGTCAGCGACAGGGAGCGCAACTGGGAGCGGTGCCCGGTCTCCTGCGGACGTGCGTAGTCCACCGAGAGCTCCCCGACGGTCGAGGAGAAACGGCCCGTACGGGCCGCGCGCATGCTGTCCGGGTAGGACTCGAGTGGGCCGAGGCCGAACCACTCGGCGCCGTCCACGGGAGCCGCGCCGTCGGGCAGCGCGAAGCCGATGCCGATCCGCGGCCACACCGTCCGCCAGCCGCTCGACGGCTCGATCTCCACGCGCAGTTCCAGTTCACCGTCCTCGAGCGACCAGACGGACTCGACCGTCACCGACAGGGCGGAGTTCGCCGCGGAGACCTTGTCGACGGTACGCAGGGCGCCCGGGGCCCGCTCCACCGAGACGCGCCGGGTGACCAGCCGGTCGAGACCGTCGCCGCGCCACAGGTCGGCGTCGGACGCTCCGGCCGGGCCGGCGTCGGTGTTCTCGACCCCCTCGGAGGGACTCGCGTCGTTGTCGGTCGGCGCGCGGAACAACTGCAACCGTGGTCCGCTCACGTCGCGGCCGGCCAGGCGGACCAGCGACCCGCCGGTGAACTCCGCGATGCCCAGGGACAGCGTTCCGTCAGTCGGCCGCCAGTCGGTCCGTGGTCGCACCGCGGGAACGGCGACACGTGTCGAGCGGTCCTGCTGGGCGGTGGCGACCACATGCCCTTGCGGTGCCCAGTCGCTCGCCTTCGCCAGCACCGCGTCGAGCGTCAGCCAGGTCTCGGCGTCGGAAGCCACCACGACCCGGGGCAGCCGCACCACCGCCGACTCGCCCGCGGCGACGGCGGGTACGTCCAGTTCCCCGGAGTCCACGAGGATGCCGTCGTGCTCGACACGCCAGTGGAAGCGCAGGTCACAGGTGTCGGTGGAGTGCCGCAGGTTGGTGATCGTGACCTCGTCGGTGTCGAAGCCGAAGCGGAGCGGCTGCACCACGGCCTTGAACTCGTGCAGGCTGGGCGTCGGTTCGTCGCTGCTCAGCAGCATGCCGTCCATGACGAAGTTGCCGTCGTGCACCACCTCCCCGAAGTCGCCGCCGTAGGCGTAGTACGGCGTGCCGTCGTCGGTCGTGGTCAGGATGCCGTGGTCGCGCCACTCCCAGACGAACCCGCCGTGCAGCCGCGGATACGCGTGGACCAGGGCCTCGTACTGGTCGAGCCCGCCCGGGCCGTTGCCCATCGCGTGGGCGTACTCGCACAGCAGGAACGGCTTGGAGCGCTGCCGGGCACTCTGTGCGGGAGTGCAGCCGAACAGCACGGACGGCGCGCCGTCGGTGCCGATCCGCTCGGTCTCCGGGACCGAGGCGTACATGCGCGAGTAGACGTCGGTGTACTCGCCCGTGTGGTCACCCTCGTAGTGCACCGGGCGTTCGGCGTCACGGGCGTGGACCCAGGCGGACATGGCGGCGAGGTTGGCGCCGGTGCCCGCTTCGTTGCCGAGCGACCAGATGACGATGCCGGGGTGGTTCTTGTCGCGCTCGACGGTGCGCTGGACACGGTCGAGGTAGGCCGCGCGCCACGCCGGGTCGTCGCTCGGGTTGCCCGCCCAGCCGACCTTGTCGAAGCCGTGGGTCTCCAGATCGCACTCCAGGACGACCCAGAAGCCGAGTTCGTCGGCGAGGTCCAGCAGCCGGGGATGCGGGGGGTAGTGGCTGGTGCGGATCGCGTTGACGTTGAAGCGCTTCATCCGCGCCAGGTCCTCGCGGGCGTGGTCCTCGTCGAAGACCCGGCCGCGCTCGGGATGCGTCTCGTGGCGGTTGACCCCGTGGAACACGACGCGGCGGCCGTTGACCAGGAAGCGGTCGCCGCGGATCTCGACCGTACGGAATCCCACCCGCAGCGCGATACTCTCCGTGGCCGACGACACGGTGGCGTCGTACAGCCGCGGCCGCTCGGCGGACCAGGGCTCCACCTCGGCGACGTCCAGCGGGGCGACGTCCTGCGCCGTCGCCCAGACCTGTTCGACCCCGAGTTCGGGGATGCGCAGGGTGACGGGGAACGCCGTCGCCCCGGCCGTGACCTCCGGGGTCACGAGTCCCCGTCCGGCGTCGAATCCGGTCCGCAGCCAGACGTCCTCGATGCCCCCGGCCGGCCGGGCCAGCAGGGTGACGTCGCGGAAGATGCCCGGCAGCCACCACTGGTCCTGGTCCTCGACGTAACTCGCCGCGGACCACTGGTGCACCCGCACGGCGACGACGTTGTCGCCCGTGCGCAGCGCGGACGTGACGTCGAACTCGTGAGTCAGCCGGCTGCCACTGGCGCTGCCGATCTCGATGCCGTTGACCCACACCTTGAAGAGCGACTCGACGCCGTCGAACCGCAGCACGACACGTTCGGCGTCCGACCAGTTCGCGGGCACCTCGAAGTGCCTGCGGTGGTCGCCGGTGGGATTCTCGTCCGGCACGTGGGGCGGGTCGATCGGGAACGGGAACTGGATGTTCGTGTAGATCGGCCGGCCGTAGGCCCCGTCGCCCTGGAGGACCCAGTGCGAGGGAACCGGGATGCTGTCCCAGTCGTGGTCGTCGAAGTCGTCGGCCGCGAAGTCCTCCGCCACCGACGCCACGGGTGAGTGACGAAAGCGCCAGGACCCGTTCAGGGAGAGCGAGGGGGCGTCGGAGTGCAGCCACGAACGGGCCGGGCGCAGCGCACCTCGCGCGGGAGTGATGTCCGAAACGTACGCGGAAGGCTCGGATGACAAGGAGTCGCAACTTTCGTCATAGCAAGGGGGGTTGGTCGTACTGGCCGTGCGGGAGGGCTACCGGAGCACGACCGTGCGGATCTCCCAGGGACCGAGGACGAGGTCGAGCCCGTCCGGCGCGGACGTCCGGGACAGCGGCCGGCCGAGCAGGTCGACCGTGGTGGCCTCGGTGAACGGGCCGCTCACCCGGACCGTCGACGTGGTGTCGCTCATCGCCGCCATACGGACCTCGACGCCGGCCCCGTGGTCGTCGTCGGTCACCCGGCGGATGCCGGAGACGAGGACGTCGCTGCCGTCCACCCGCACGCCACTCGCGTCGGGGGGCAACTGGCCCGCGGCGGCCGCGGTCCCGCGGGTGACGAGCACGTCGTTGCGGAACTCCTCGGCGAGGGCGACTGCGTCGGCCCCCTGCCAGCCGGTCGCCGACGGCAGAACGGCGAAGCGGTTCTCGATCCGCATCCCGAGGTCCTGCGCGCCCGGTGCGGGGATCTCGCTCGCCGCCGGTTCGTCGCGCAGCGGGTGGATGTTGACGCTGATCGACCCGATCGCGCGCAGCAGGGTGAGGGCGAGCGCGGACCCGTCGTCGACGAGTTCGTACTCGCTGGAGTGGTCGAGGAGCACGTTGGCGGCTCCGGCCGACACGAACGAACTCGCGGGGAAGGTCGGGAGCGGGTATTCGCCCCAGCCGCCCTCGGCGGTGAGGCCGCGCTCGGTGACGGCGAACTGCCCGGCGGAGGCCGATGTGGTGACGGGCTCGGGCAGCGGCACGTGGAGACGCAGCCGGTGGTCGGCGCTCCGGTTCAGGAACGACGTGGTGATCCGGACGAACGGCTCACCCGCGCGCACCTCCACCAGCATCTCCACCGGCGTCGGCACGGTCCGCCCGCCGCGCACGTCACGGTCGGACGAGAGCGCCTCGGGCCAGTCGTAGACCCGGGTGACCTTGAGCCGGGAGCGCAGCGGGCCGCTCTCCAGGAGGTCGACGGCGACCCGCGCCGGCTCCGACACGAGTACGTCCCGTGCCGGGGGCGCGTAGTTGTAGCTGTCGCCGCGGTCACCACCGTCGACGAGGCGGCCGACTCCGCTCAGCACGGTCCCGTCGACGCCGGTCACGCTCAGGGTCCCGTCGGCGGCCACCTCGACCTCGACCAGGCCGTTCGACAGCGAGCCGGGCGTCGCCGTGGCCGGCGTGAGACGCGGGGCCGGGGCGGCCGGCAGGTCGCTCGCCCCGACCCGGAAGCTCGTCAGGCCGGACGGGGGGACGCGCACGGGCACCAGCGCGGTGGCGCGGGCCTCCGCCAGCGTCCGTACCCGCCATTCACCCGGGTGGGCGGCGGCCGCGGCGGCGACCTCGCGACGCAGGATCAGCAGGTCGAAGGGCCCGCCCGTCGGCACCTCGGCGAGGTGGAAGACCAGTTCCCCCGCGGTGAGTTCGTAGCGGTCGATCAGCAGGCCGAACAGCTCACGGCGGTGGATGCGGCGCAGCACCCGCTCCAACTGGGAGGCGTCCATGCGCTCGTCGCTGAGCACGGTGGGGGCCTGGGAGATCAACTGCACGGGATGCGCGGAGCCGTCGGCGGCGGTCGCGACCAGGGTGGTCCCCTCCGCCGGGGCGACGACGTCGACCTCCACCAGCGCGGTACGCGCCGAGGGCAGCGTGCTGGCCACCAGGTGGCCGTCGCTCGGTACGCGGGCGGCGGGCTCCGCGAGCGCCGCGTCCCGGACGGCCCGTGCCGTCTGCGCGGCTTCGGCGAGCCGGGCCTCCACCTGGTCGCAGGTCTCGTCGGTGCCCGAGCCGACCACCGAGTCGTGCGCCGTCGACTCGATGATCTTGTGCCAGGCCAGCGTGAGGAAAGGCGCGTCGTCACGCCCGGACCACAGGGCGTTCACCCGCTCGGCGTGGTCGACGGTGCGCTCGGCGAGGGCCATGCGCTGCTTGAGCCCGAGCCGCACGGACAGCACGCCGGGGAGGATGTTGCCGCGCACATGGCTGCGCAGTTCACCGGTGACGACGGCGGTCACCTCGTCCCGCACATGCGTCCGGATGTACTCGTCGAGCGTGGCGACGGTGATGGCGCGTCCCTCACCCGCGGCCTGCCGCAGCCAGGACGTCAGCCGCGGGTCGGGCGCGTTGTGGTCGGTGCCGGCCATGGCCAGCACCGGATCGCCGCCCCAGCGCCCGGCCGTCATCTCGGCGTACTCACCGAGCGCGCGGCCGATCTGGTCGGGCACCAGCAGGACGTCGAGGCCGTTGTCGTAGCCGTCGAAGAGGAACTCGGTGCGCACCTCGGAGCCGTCGGGGGCGCGCCAGCGGAAGGCGTGGCCCTCGACGGAGCCGGGCACACCCCGCCACAGCGCCGCGTGCTCGATGCCGGCCCGCGCGAGGATCTGCGGCATCTGCGCGACATGGCCGAACATGTCGGGCAGATAGCCGATGGGCATCGCGCCGCCGAGGGCCTGCGCGGCCGCCCAGCCCATCTGGAGATTGCGCACGATGGTCTCGCCGGAGCACAGGAACTCGTCGAGCAGGATCAGCCACGGGCCGATGGCCAGTCTGCCCTCGCGGACCAGGGCCACGACGCGGTCCCGGTTCTCCGGCCGCATCTCCAGATAGTCCTCGATCGCGGCCATCTGACCGTCGACGGTGAACCGGAAGTCCGGGTGCGTCTCGGCCGTCTCCAGCACGGTGTCGAGGGCGGCGACGAGCCGGTGCCGGAACACCTGGAACGGCTCGTACCACTCACGGTCCCAGTGGAAGTGGGGCACGAAGACGGCGGGGTTCTGCATGGGGAGAGGGACCTTCTGTGCTGACGGAGGCGGAAGGACGGTCACTTGAGGGATCCGGCGGCGAGTCCGGTGCGCCAGAACCGCTGAAGGAGGATGAACACGATGATCACGGGCACGATCGAGACCAGCGAGCCGGTGATCACGGACTGTTGCAGGAGCGGGGCGCGGGCGGTCTGGCCGTTCCACTGGTAGAGGCCGAGCGTGATCGGGAAGAGCGATTCCTTCTGGAGCATCACCATCGGCAGGAAGAAGTTGTTCCAGATGGCGACGAACTGGAACAGGAAGATCGTCACCAGCGCCGGTGTCATCAGCTTGAACGCCACCGAGAAGAACGTGCGGAACTCTCCCGCACCGTCCAGCCGCGCCGACTCGATGAGTTCCTGAGGCACCGCGGCGTTGGCGAAGATACGCGCGAGATAGACCCCGAACGGGCTGACGATGCTGGGCAGGAAGACCGCGAGGTAGGTGTTGACGAGCCCGGTCGCCGAGAACAGCAGGAACAGCGGGAGCGCCAGCGCCGTGGTGGGAACCAGCACACCGCCGAGGATGACCGAGAACAGGAACTCGCGCCCCCGGAAGCGGAACTTGGCGAGC
Organism: Streptomyces sp. NPDC107562; assembly: GCF_055657325.1. Classification (NCBI taxonomy): domain Bacteria; kingdom Bacillati; phylum Actinomycetota; class Actinomycetes; order Kitasatosporales; family Streptomycetaceae; genus Streptomyces; species Streptomyces sp. NPDC107562. The sequence continues at coordinate 528,804 of NZ_JBVKBE010000001.1, forward strand.
GCGTAGCCGCAGAGCGCGGAGATCAGGGTGCCGACGGCGGCGCCCAGCACCGCGTAGATGACGGTGTTCAGGGCCCACCGGCCGAAGATGCCGTCGCTCCGGGTGAACAGGATGCGCAGGTTCTCGAAGAGGTTGAAGTCCGAGAACAACAGCCCGTTGGTGGACGCGAGGTCGCCCTGCGGCTTGGTCGCCGCGACGATCAGGAAGTAGACCGGCAGCAGGAAGTAGACGGTCAGCAGGAGCATCAGCGCCATGACGGCCGTGCGGCTGACGCGGCTTTCGCGGATCGCGGGTCGGTCGCTCACAGGCCCGCCTTCTTGGAGGTCAGTCGCATGAACCCGAAGCTCAGGACGAAGGTGAGGACGGCGATGACCACGGAGATCGCCGCTGCCTGCTGGTAGTTGTTCCCGGACGCCACCGCGTAGGCGAGCATGTTCGGGGTGAACGTGCTGGAGATGTTCGAGGAGATCTGGCGCAGCACGGCCGGCTCGGCGTAGAGCTGCAGGGTGCCGATGATCGAGAACACCGTGGTCAGGACGATGGACGGGGCGATGATCGGGACCTTGATCCGCCACGCGATCGTCCAGTTGCTCGCGCCGTCGATCTTGGCGGCCTCGTAGAGCTCCTGCGGTATGGACTGCAGCGCCGCGTACATGATCAGCATGTTGTAGCCGGTCCACAGCCACGTGGAGACGTTCGCCGCCGACCACAGCACGGCACCCGGGCCGAGGAAGTCGGGCTCCAGACCGATGCCCTTCAGCAGGTCGACCACGGGGCTGAGCTGCGGCGAGTAGAGATACGACCACATGATCGCGGCGATGACCCCGGGCACGGCGTACGGCATGAAGGCGGTGATCCGGAAGAAGGACTTGAGCCTCAGCAGCGGGGTGTCCAGGAGCAGCGCGATGATCAGCGCGACGAACAGCATGACCGGCACCTGCACGACGCCGAAGAGCCCGATGCGCCCGACGCTGGCCCAGAACTCGCTGTTGCGGAAGACCTCCGCGTACTGCTCGAAACCGCCGAAGGTCGTGTACGACGTCCCGTACTGGCCTCCGGTGCGGCGCACGACGCGCACGCTCTGCCAGAGCGCGTAGCCCACCGGCACCAGGTAGAACAGCACGAACGGGAGGAAGAAGGGGATCAGGAACGCGACGACGGTGCCCGCCCGGGGGCCGCCGCCGTTGAGGCGACGGCGACGGCCTTCGGACGGCGCCACCGCGCGGGTCGCGCGGGGTGCGATGTCGGTCATGCCTGCGGTCACTTGCCCGCCGCGGCCGGGATCGCCTGGTCCTGCATCGACTTCAGCGCCGCCGCCTGGGCGGCCGCGAGCGCGTCGGTGAGCTTGCCGTCACCGGCCGCCGCCTTGGCCATCGCGTCCTGAAGTGCCAGGTTCACCGTCTTCTGCGTCGGACCCCAGGTGAAGCTGGTGTCGACCTGCTTGGACGACTCGGCGAAGACGTCGAATATCTTCTGGCCGCCGTAGTACGGCACACCCTTGGAGAGCGCCGGGAGTTCCAGTCCCGCGGTGGCCGCCGGGTAGAGGCCGCCCAGCTCGTTCTCCAGCGCGAGCGCCTCCGGGTCGGTGGTCAGCCAGGTGTTGAACTTGACCGACTCGTAGAGGTGCTTGCTGTCCTTCATGAAGGCGACCGTCGAACCGCCCCAGTTGCCGGACGTGCCGTTCGCGCCCCAGGTCGGCATCGGGACGATGGTCCACTTGCCGGCCTGCTTCGGGAGGTTGTCGCGGAACATGCTGTAGCCCCAGGCGGCGCCGATGTAGCTGGCGATCTGGTCCTTCTGGTACGCGGCGTACATCTGGGTGGAGCCGTGGGCGAGGTCGGTGCGCACCACGTCCTCGGAGATCAGCCCCTGCCAGTAGTCGGCGACCTGCTTGCTCTGCTCCGACTCGACGGTGACGCGCCACTTGTCGTCGGCGTAGTCGTACATCTTGGCGTTGTTCTGCCAGAGCAGTCCGTTGAACCACTCGGCGTTGTTCGGGTCGAAGTACGTGATGGTGAGGTCGGAGTCCGCCTTGTGCAGCTTCTCCCCGGCCGCCGCGTACTCGTCCCAGGTCTTGGGGATGTCGACGTCGTACTTCTTGAACAGGTCGTTGCGCACGAACAGGGCCATCGGGCCGGTGTCCTGCGGCATGGCGAACACCCCGGTCTCACCGAAGCTGGTCTGCGACCAGGTCCACGGCACGAACTTGGACTTGGCCGCGGCGGCGTCCGCGCAGGCCGAGGCGTCGACGAAGGCGTCCTGGGTGCGCAGGTTGGGGAGCTGGTCGTAGCCGACCTGCGCGAGGTCGGGAGCCTTGCCCGCCTTGAGCGCGTTGCCGAGGGTGCCGTACTGGTCGTTGGAGATGTTCTTGGTCTCGACCTGGATGTCCGGGTTCTTCTTGTTCCACAGGTCGACGACCTTGTCCATGCCCGGAACGGTGTTCCAGTACTGGAGCGTGACCTTGCCCTTCGCGGGCTCGCAGGAGCCCGCGGACGCGTTGTCGGACGAGGGGGATGAGGAGCACCCGGCGAGCACGGTGATGCCCGCCGCCGCGGCGGCGACGACGAGGCGGGTGCGTGTGACTGTCCTGCTCATATCTTCCGTTCCAGAGAGCGCCTGGCGGCGAGTGCTAGGCGGGTCGACGTTGACACCTGAGGCGGATTGCCTTCTGGTTGGAATCAGGTTCCGTGAGCGGTAACGTGAGCGCTCACGGGAGCGGTAACGGCGGGATGACGGGGGAGTTGTTGCGAAGTGATTGGGAGTGTGCGCTTCGGTGCGGCCAGGTGTCAAGGAATCGGCGCTCAGGCGTCGACGATCACGCGGAGGTGAGTGATGGCGGCGTCGGGGACGGGCCCTCGCAGGGTGACCATCGACGATGTGGCCCGGTCCGCCGGGGTGTCCCGGCAGACGGTGTCGAGGGCTCTCAACGACAAGGACGAGATCGGGGACGCCACCAAGCAGCGCGTCCTGGACGCCGCACTGGAGCTCGGGTACCGGCCGAGCAGGTTCGCCCGGGGACTCGTCCGGCAGGACACGATCAGCGTCGGGCTGGTGATCCCCGATCTGCTCAACCCGTTCTTCACCGAGGTCGCCGCCGCCGCGCTGGACGCGGCGCGGGCGCGTGGCTGGCATGTCGTCGTGTACGACACCGGGGACCGCATCGAGGAGGAGCGGGGCACGCTGGAGGTGATCGCCTCGCAGGTGGACGCCGTCGTGGGATACCTGAGCCAGACCGAGGCCGAGATCGACAGGCTGACCCGAGGGATGCCCGTGGTGCTCATCGACCGTGAGCACGACGCCGAGCGGTTCAGCGCGATCCGGATCGACGGCCGGGACGGCGTGCACGCGGCGATCAGGTATCTGGCCGAGTCGGGCCACCGGCGCATCGGCATGCTCGACCACGCGGGCCGGTCCGAGCCGAGCATCCGCCACGAGTGGTTCGCCGACGCCATGGCCGCCTGCGGACTGGACGCCGGGTCGGTCAGCCGCGCGGACCAGAGCGTCGAGGGCGGGGAGAACGCGCTGCGGGACCTCCTCGCCGCGCATCCCGACGTCACCGCCGTGTTCACCTTCAACGACATCGTCGCCATAGGAGCACTGCGCGCCGCGCGCCGGCTCGGGCGGTCGGTGCCGAAGGACCTCGCCGTGATCGGCTTCGACGGCCTGCAACTGGGCGAGCTGGTCGAACCGCCCCTGTCCACGGTCGCCCTGGACACCCGGCAGCTCGGCGCGCTCGCGGTCGAACAGACGGCCCGCCTGCTGACCGGAAGCGGCCGGCTGAGCGGGGACGAGCTGGTCGTCCGAGCGGAACTGCGCCGACGGGAGTCGGCGTAGACGGCGTCGGCCGGCCCGCCGGCGGCACCGGGAGCGCGGCTCCGCCACCCGCCAAGTGCCCCCGGCGGGAGCCCTGTCGGCGCCCGGGGAGGCGGACACCGAGGCCGGAGGAGAGGTTCGGCGGGCCGTGGCGGTCGTCAGGGAGCGCGGGCGCATAGGGTGACCGCATGTCTGCCTCTTTGAGCCCTGCGAGAACCCGTGCGGCACTGCGTGCCTCGGCGCGTATATCGGCGGAGCTGCTGCTGGTCCTCGTGGGGACCGCGGTGGTGCTCTGGCTTCTCGGCCGGATGTGGCCCATCGTCTGGCCCCTTGTCATCGGTCTGCTCCTCACCACGCTGACCTGGCCCGTGGCCCGGTTCCTGCGCCGGCACGGCTGGCCGCCGGCGCTGGCCGCGTCGGCGGTGACCGTGCTCTTCCTCGCGGTCGCCGCGGGAGCCGTGGCGCTCATCGCGGTTCCGGTCGCCTCGCAGTCGGGTGAGCTGACCGACGGCGTGGTCGAGGGCATCCAGCGGGTCCGGGAGTGGGCCGCGGGCCCGCCGCTGAACATCGGCGACGACCAGATCACCACCGCCCTGGACACCACGACCGACCGTCTCCAGAACAGCGTCGGCAGCTTGGTGACGACCCTCGCCACCGGTGTGGGCACCGTGGTCAACGGGGTGGTGACGGCCGTACTCGCCCTGTTCCTGATGTTCTTCTTCCTCAAGGACGGGCCGCGCTTCCTGCCCTGGCTCGCCCGTCAGCTCCCCGGGCGCCTCGCGACCGACGTCCCCGCGGTCGCCGAACGCGGCTGGGACACCCTCGGGGCCTTCGTCCGCTCGCAGGCGGCGGTCGGTCTGCTGGACGCCGTCCTCATCGGCATCGGGCTCTGGGTCCTTGACGTCCCGCTGGTGCTCCCGCTGGCCGTGCTCACCTTCGTGTGCGCGTTCGTGCCGATCATCGGCGCCCTCTTCGCGGGCTTCGTCGCCGTGCTCATCGCCCTGGTGTCGAACGGTCTGACGGACGCCCTGATAGTGCTGGCGATCATCGTCGTCGTCCAGCAGTTGGAGGGCAACGTCTTCCAGCCCATGATCCAGAGCAGGGGGCTCGGCCTGCACGCGGCGGTCGTCCTGCTCGCGGTGACCCTGGGCGGCAGCCTGGCGGGCATCGTGGGCAGCCTGCTCGCCGTCCCGGCCGCCGCACTGATCGCGGTGGTCTGGAACTACGTGCGCGAGCAGCTGTCCGAGCCGCCGCACGACCCGGTGGGCGTCCCCGGCCCCGGCCGCGGCACCGACCCGGAACCGGCGGCCGCACCGCTCGCCGGCTGACGGGCCTCGCCGCCCCGTCCACGCACAAGGGCCCTGCCGTTCCCGGCAGGGCCCTTGTGCGTGCTGAGGTGGACCGACCGCATCGGGCCCGGACGGTGCCACCGGCTCCGTGGCGACAGGACCCGGTGACGATTCCGCGTCAGCCCCTCACCACGGTCGTCATCGGGCGGGCTGTGGCGTGAGCCGGCTGGTCAGGAGGTGAGAGTCCAGCAGGGTGAGGTCGCCGGTGCGGGCGGCCTTCGCGTACGCCGTGAGCATGCGTTTGGTCAGGACGAGTGCCTCGGGGGAGCGCCGGGCGAGGGGTTTCGTCCAGGCGGCGACGACGTCGTCCAGCTGCTCGACCGGTGCCACCTTGTGGAGCAGCCCGAGCTGGTGGGCGGTGGCGGCGTCGAACACGTCGCAGGTGAGCATGAGTTCACGGATCCGCGCGGCGCCCGCCTCCCAGATCAGGCGACCCATGGCGCCGCCCCAGGCAGGTGCGAGACCGATGCCGACCTCCGGCATGCGGAACTGCGCGGTGTCCGCACCGGCACGGAGGTCGCAGTGCGCCGCCAGTGCGAGTCCGGCTCCGATGACCTTGCCGTGCAGGCGGGCGATGGTGACGGCGTGGGTGGACTCCAGGGCCTGGCACAGACGGTGGGCCTTGTCCGCGACGCGCCGCAGCGCCCCCGCGGTCGGGTCCGAGGCCAACGCCTCCTGGAATTCCCGGCGATCGGCTCCCAGGCAGAAGTCCTCGCCGGACGAGGAGAGCACCAGGACACGTATGTCCGGCCGTTCATGGAGGCTGTCGAGGACGTCGATGAGTTCGTCCAGGACGGCGGCGCTCAGCGTGTCGTCCTGGAGGAAGGGGTTGAGCCGGACGTGGAGGACGGGGCCGGTCTGCGTGACGTCGAGGGACGTGTGCGCGGACAGGGGGGCGGCGAGGGCGGGGGCGATCGAGGTGTTCATGCGAGGGCGACATCCAGGTTCAGCAGGCGCCGGAACGCGACGCGTGGGGCACGGGCGGGCCGGCGGGCGAGGGCGAGTCGGGGCAGGCGGGAGACGGTCCGGCGCAACAGGGTCTGGGCCTCCAGCCTGGCCAGCGGCGCTCCGAGGCAGTAGTGGATGCCCGCGCTGAACGCCAGGTGGGCGGGCCCCCGGTGGGGGTCGAACAGTTCGGGGCGGACGAAGCGGGCGGGGTCGCGCTGGGCGGCTCCCACCATCAGGTGGACCATCTCGCCCGCGCGCACCTCGACGTCCTCCAGGAGGCAGTCGGACGCGGCGATCCGGCTGATCACATGGGTCGGGGGGTCGTAGCGAAGTGCCTCCTCCACGAACGCCGGCACGAGGTCGGGCTGCTCGGTGAGCAGCTGCCATCTGCCGGGTTGTTCGACGAGGTGGAGCGTCATCGTGGACAGCAGGGTCGAGGTCGTCTCCAGGGCGGCCAGCAGGACGAACAGGGCGAGGAAGTAGACCGCCTCGTCCGCCTTGTCCTGGTCCGGTTCCATGGCGTCCCAGGTGCTGATCCACCGGGACACCGGGTCCTCGCCCGGATGGGCGCGCCGCTCGCGCACCAGGTCGAGGAAGTAGGCCCGCAGTTCGGCCATGGCGACGTCGGAGCGGGCCAACTGGCTGGCGGAGGGGAGCAGTTCCTGGGTGAACACCTGGTCGTGGGTCAGTTCGCGCAGGCGGGGCCAGTCCGCGCTCGGCAGTGCGAGCCAGTCGCCGACGGTGGCGACGGGCAGCTCCTCGCAGACCAGGGCGCCGAAGTCCGCCTCCCCGCCGTGCAGACGTTCGCGCACGCTGTCGAGGAGGCGGTCGACGATCTGGTTCACCCGGTGGCCGAGGCGGGTGATGGTGTGGCGGTCGAAGTTGCCCGCCGACCGGCGCACCCGGGTGTGCTCCGGCGGGTTGAGCGCGGGAAGGGTGCGGCTGATCTCCCGGGAGGAGGAGGCGCTCCAGCGGGTGCGTTCCCCCTGCCGTTCCCGCCAGCTCGTGTCCGGTTCGAGCCAGGCGCCGCTGCGCAGCACCTGGTCGCACGTGCCGAAGGTGGTGACGAGGAAACCGCCCCAGGGAGCGGGGCTGACTCCACCCCGGGCTCGGAGCTCTTCGTAGATCGGGAAGGGATCGGCCTGTCCTTCAGCCGTACGGAGGCGGGAGAACAGGGAGACGGTGGCCCGACGGTCGGCCGAGCTAGCCGTGGCAGTCCCCACGATGACGGCTCCTTTCTGAGGATCAGCCGCCATACGTACCCGTGGGGTGCTTGAAGCATCCAATAACACTGTGGTTTCTTATGGTTACTTACATCACTCGCCCCTCACCCATGCCCGGAAGCGGCTGAACATCCCGCCCTTGTGCTGGGTCGCCTCCTGGGCCGAGCGAGGCGCGGTCGTCTGCGGTGCGGCGGCGGACGGCTGAGGCGTCCGGCCGGGCGCCGAGGCCGTGGCCGCGGAGGCGGCCGCCGAGGGGACGGCGCGCGGCGTGAACCGGATCGGCACGGCCGTCAGGGAGCGGCTCCACGGCGCCGGTACCCAGGCGAGTTCCTTGAAGGGGACGCGCACCTCGATGTCCGGCAGGCGGTTGAGCAGGGACTCGACCGCCGTGGCCGCGATCATGAACGCCGGGTCCTTGGCCGGGCAGGCGTGAGGGCCGGCACCGAAGGCCAGGTGGGCCTTGGCGCTCAGCTGCTCGCGGTGCTCCGTCAGCTTCGGGTCGGTGTTGGCCGCCGCGAACGAGATCAGCACCGGGTCGTTGGCGCGCAGCGTCCTGCCACCGAGCTCGACGTCCTGAGTGGGGTAGTGCGCCGCGTAGTTGGCGATCGGCGCGTAGTTCCACAGCGTCTTCACGACCGCGTCCTCGATCGGGAGACCGGCAGGCCACTCCTCGCTGAGGTACAGGGCGCTGCTGGTGCCGATCGCGGCGGCCAGGGGCGCGGTTCCGCCGGACAGCAGGGTCACGAGCTGGTGCAGCACCTCCTCGTCCGTCAGCCGGGCGGAGTGCACCATCAGGCGGGTGGTGAGGTCCTCGCCCGGCTGGCGGCGCTTGAGGGCGATCAGTTCGGCGAGCGCGCCGCCCAGTACCTCGTCGGCCCCCGGGGCGCCCTGGAAGATTCCGGTGATTCCGGTGATGACACGGTCGCCGAGCTCGGGCGGACAGCCGAACAGGTCGCCGAAGACCAGCAGCGGCAGCGGCTGGGCGTAGGAGCTCATCAGCTCGGCCTCGCCGCCCGGGTCGGAGCTGAACCGGCTGATCAGGTAGTCGGCCGACTGCTGGACCAGGCGTACGAGCCGTACCTGGTCGACCGTGGCGAGACTGTCCGTGACCGCCTGCCGCAGCCGGGCGTGCGCCGCGCCGTCACTGAACAGGGCGTTGGGGCGGTAGCCCATCATGGGCAGCGCCGGGCTGTCGGCGGGGACGCGCCCCTCACCCAGCGCCTTCCAGCGGCGGGAGTCGCGCACGAACACGCCCGGGTTCTGCAGGATGTAGAGGCTCGCGTCGTAGCTCGTCACGAGCTCGACCTGGACACCCGGGGCGATGTCGACGGGGGCGCTGTGCCCCTGGGAGCGCAGTTCGGCGTAGTGGCGCTCGGGGTCGGAGCCGAACTCGGGTCCGTACAGCGGGGTGTTGCCGTGCGCGGGGCAACCGGCGGGTATGCCGGTCGGGTCGGACTGCTGGTGCATGCCGTGGCTCCTAGCCAAGTATGGACATGAGGTGCTTCACGAGGGTGATGAGGGAGTGCGCCGCCGAGTCCTGGCTGCGGACGTCGCAGTGGATGATGGGGGTCTCATCGGAGAGGTTGAGTGCCTCGCGTACCTCGTCGAGCGGGTAGTCGGGGGTCCCGTCGAAGCGGTTGACGCCGATGGCGTAGCCCAGGCCGAACTGCTCGACCAGGTCCAGGATGGGGAAGCTCTCGTGCAGTCGCTCGGGGTCCACCAGCACCAGCGCGCCCAGCGCGCCCCGGGACAGGCCTTCCCACATCTCCTTGAAGCGTTCCTGCCCCGGCGTACCGAAGAGGTAGAGGACGAGGGTGTCGCTGAGGGTCAGACGCCCGAAGTCCATGGCCACGGTGGTGGTCGTCTTGTCCGGAGTGCCCGACAGGTCGTCGAACCCCTCGCTGGCCTCGGTGATCTCCTCCTCGGTCTGGAGGGGTTCGATCTCGGAGATGCTTCCGATGAACGTGGTCTTCCCGACCCCGAAGTGGCCCATGACGAGGATCTTCACGGAACGGGAGACGGCTGGATCCAGATACACGCTTACGCTCCGAATCGTGTCTTCAGGCCGTCGAGCACGGCGGTGAGCAGTTCACGGTCGACACGTTCGGCCCGTGGCGCCGGGTTCCTCACGAAGATCAGGCCGTCCTCCGCCATCTGCGCCAGCAGGATGCGCACGATGCCGAGAGGCAGCCGCGTGTAGCCGGAGACCTCGGCCACGGACAGGAAGCCGTCGGCGATCAGGTCCATGACCGTACGGGCTTCCGGCGACAGGGTGCGAGCGGCGGCCGAGGCCCCTTCCTGGGCGGTGACGAGCGTGGTGTGCTCGTACTCGTGCTCCGCGGGCAGGCCACGCCCCTTCGCGATGACGAAGAGAGGGACTAAGGCCGACGTCAGCTCCAGTTCGCCGTCCGGTTGCTCAGGCATCGCCGGCCCTTCCTCCCTGCGGCACCTGCCGCGCCACCAGCGCAGGTATCGCGTCGCTGAGGCGCGTGGTGAACTCCTCGATGTCACAGTCGTGTTCGGCGGCGGCCGCCAGGAACGCGCCGGACCCGGCAGCGATCAGGAAGATCCAGCCGTGCCGGAACTCGATGACCGTCTGCCGCCACTCGTCGTCCCGCAGGCCGCCCGCGAACGGCGCCGTGGCGCGGCTGTAGGCGTGGATGCCGGTCATGGCCGCGGAGATGGTGTCCGCCAGGTCCCTGCCGATCCCGCTGCTCGCCCCCCGGGGCAGACCGTCGGCCCCGAGGAGCAGGGCGTGACGGGCGCCGCGCACGGAGGCGATCACCTTGTCCAGCTCGGCCAGGACGAATCCCGAACCGCCCGCCTCCTCGCGCCGCGTGGCGCCGCCGCCCCCCGCCAGGGCCGCGTCCGGGGCGCTCACCCGCGGCGCGGAGGTCAGGTTGTTGCCGAGCCGGGCGACCAGGCGGTTCATCCGGAACGAGATCTGCTGCATGTCGACGTCGGGCTCCGCGGCGGCGGCCAGATAGGCCCCCTGGCCCGCCCCGATCAGGAACACCCAACCGTGCGAGAACTCGACGATCGTCTGGTTCCACTGCCGGTCCTGCGACGGTCCGGCGAAGTGGGCGGTGGCCCGGCTGAGCGACTGCATGCCCGCCATCGCGGCGGAGATCGTGCGCACGTCCTTCTGGCTCAGACCGTCCGTCGCCCCGCGGGGAAGCCCGTCCGCGGACAGCACCACGGCGTGCCGCGCCCGGGGGACGTTGTCCACGATGTCCTGGACCATCCACGACATGTCGGTAGTTGTCATGCGTCTTCGGACCCTTCAGGCGTCGGGGCTTCGAGGTCACGGCCCGACAGCGTGCCGCGCTGGAATGCCCCCAACCCACCGCCGGAAGGGCGGGAGCCCCTCCTGGGCGTCTGCTCACCGCCGGAGGCGCTCCCGTCGGAGGGCACACTGGCGATGGGCGACTTACGGGCGCCACGCTTGGGCAGGCCGTGCATCGTACGCGCGGACTGCTCGCGGTTCTCACCGCGTCGAATGCTGCTCACCTGCGCCTCGGTGGCCGGCGGGGTGGTCTCCTCCATGGTCCACAACTCCTCGGGCAGCAGGACGACGGCCCGGACGCCGCCGTACCGGGAGACTCCGGTGACGTCGACCTTGAAGCCGTACTGACGAGCGATCAGACCGATGACGGGGAAGCCGAACTTCGGCTGCGTGCCCAGCTGGGACAACCGGGGGACGGCGTCGCCGGCGAGCAGCGCGGTCGCCTTCTGCCGGTCCTCGTCGCTCATGCTGACGCCGGCGTCGTCGATGACGATGCACAGGTTCTTCTGCACCCGCTGGAACGTCACCTCGATCGGCGCGTCCGCCTGCGAGAAGCTGGCGGCGTTGTCGAGCAGTTCGGCGACGGCCAGGGCGACCGGCGCGACGGCCGACGACTTCAGGGCGATGCCGCTCGGCTGCATGATCTCGACCCGGTGGAAGTTCCGGATCTGGCTCTGGGCGCTGCGGACGACGTCGTAGACGCTGGCGGGCTGGTTGCGCCGGCCGAGCGGCGCACCGCACATGACCGCGATGCCCTGGGCCTTGCGGGCCATCTGCGCGTTGGCGTGGGTGACCTCCATCAGATCGGACAGGACGGTGTGCCCGCCGTACTTGCGCTGGATCTCGTCCAACAGCACGGTCTGCTCGACCGCGAGGCTCTGCAGGAAGCGGGCGGCACCCTTGAGGACCGCCTTGGTGCTCTCCTCCGCGGCCTGCTCGGCCTCCTGGATCACACCGTCCTGCTCGCTCCGGACCTTCGCCAGCTCGTGCTGCACGCGGGTGAGTTCGGCCTCGGTGTAGTTCAGCCGCTGTCCCAGGGAGGCTTCGGACTCCCTCTTCCTCACCCCCAGCGCTCTGTTGCGAAGTACGAGAGCCACGACCGCGGCAAGTGCTGTCACCGCTATCGCAACCAGGCACCAAAGAAGCACGTCTTGAGTCATGGAAACCTTTCTCGGCGCATGGCAAGCAGGCGTCGACGGACCTCGCGAAGGTCCGCGACCCCGTCACACAGGACCACGTTGTCGCTGGTGCGGAAGAGCACCTCAGGTCGGCACCCGAACAAAGTGGATCAAGGTCGCAGACGGCGGAATGCTATCACCGTCAACTCGGCGCGCCGTCGCCGCGCCGGGCGTCTCCACAGGATCAACAAGGCCTCCCGCAACGGCGGTTGACGACGACGCACCTCCGCCCGCGCGCATGTCGCCTCTGCGACATGACGCCAAGACGACAGCCCGGTGACCTCGACGCGACCCCGCGACGGCGCGAATCATTCGTCGTCGGCGTTCGCCGACCCGCTCGTTCATGTCCAGCTATGTGAGGAGCTCCTTTGCCTGGCTCACCCATACGCGGCCGGAGGGTGCTGGCGCTCGGTGTCGCGCTGGCCCTGCTGCCGTCGCTCGGCGCGGTCACGGCCTCCGCGACCGGTTCCCCCGCGACCGGTTCCCCCGCGCCCGGTTCCGCGCTCCCGGCGGGCGTGACGGCCTCCGACGGCAGCGGCGTTCCGCGGACCGTCACACTGATCAACGGCGACAAGGTGACCGTGACCGGCGCCGGCGGGACGGCGGTCACCTCGCTGGAGGACGCACAGGGCCGGCCAGTGGCGGCGTACACCTTCACCCACGAGGGCGAGACCTTCGTGTACCCGCAGGAGGTGCTGCCGTACGTCTCGGCCGGTGTCCTCGACGAGGACCTGTTCAACGTCACACGCCTGCTCGCCGACGGTTACGACGACGCCCACAGCGACCACGTGCCGCTGATCGTCCGCTACGCCGACGCCACGCGCGCCCGAAGCGCCGCACCGCTGCCCCGGGGCGCCGTACGCGTCCGCACGCTGACCAGCGTCCAGGGCGCCGCGGTCGCGGAGAAGCACGGCGAGGCCGCGAAGTTCTGGGACGCGCTCACCGAGGACGTGAACAGCTCCGCCCTCCTGCGAAGCAGCACGCTGGGCGGGGCGGTGACGGCGAAGCGCGCCGCCCCCCCGCTGCTCGCCGGCGGCATCGAGCGCATCTGGCTGGACGGCAAGGTGAAGGCCGACCTGGCCGAATCGGTGGCGCAGATCGGCGCGCCCGAGGCATGGCGGAGCGGCAACACGGGCCAGGGCGTCGACGTGGCGGTGCTGGACACCGGCGTCGACGCCCAGCACCCGGACCTGGACGGGCAGGTCGCCGCCGCGACCAGCTTCGTCCCCGACGACGAATCCGCCGTCGACCGCCATGGCCACGGCACCCATGTGGCGTCGACCATCGCCGGTACGGGCGCCGCCTCGGCGGGCAAGGAGAAGGGTGTCGCCCCCGGTGCCCGGCTGCACGTCGGCAAGGTCCTCGACGACCAGGGCTCGGGTCAGTTCTCCTGGATCCTGGCCGGCATGGAGTGGGCGGCCCGGGACCAGCACGCCGCGGTCGTGAGCATGAGCCTGGGCGGCGACCCGAGCGACGGCACCGACCCCCTCAGCGAGGCCGTCGACACCCTCAGCGCCGAGACCGGCACCCTGTTCGCGATCGCCGCGGGCAACAGCGGCCCGCACGGATCGGTGAGCGCGCCCGCCGTCGCCGACGCGGCCCTGGCCGTGGGCGCCGTCGACTCCGCCGACCGGCTGGCCTCCTTCTCCAGCCGTGGCCCGCGCGTCGGGGACGGCGCGCTCAAGCCGGAGATCACGGGCCCCGGTGTCGACGTGCTGGCCGCCCGGTCGCAGCACGCGCCCGGTGAGGGCGCCTACACCACCATGAGCGGTACGTCCATGGCGACTCCGCACGTGGCGGGCGCCGCCGCGCTGGTCGCCGCCGCGCACCCGGCCTGGACGGGGCAGCAGATCAAGGACGCCCTGGTCAGCACCGCCAAGGCCACGCCCGCCCACTCGGCCTTCGACGCGGGCAACGGCCGGGTGGAGGCCGCCGCGGCGGCCCGGACCACCGTGCGCGCCACCGGTGTGGTCGACGCCTTGCAGGAGTGGCCGCCCGCGCCGGGCGCCCGCGTCGACCGTGAGGTGACGTACACCAACGACGGCGACACCCCCGTCACCTTCGACCTCTCGGTCGAGGCCTCAAAGGCCCCCGCGGGCATGTTCACGCTGTCTGCCCGGCAGGTGACGGTGCCCGCGCACGGGACCGCCACGGTCACCGTGACCGCGCGCCCGGACCGCGCCGAGGAGGGCATGCTCTACGACGCCCGTGTCGAGGCCTCCGCGGGCGGCTCCGTCCGGCTCGGCACGGCCTTCGGCTACGTCACCATGTACGAGCTGCACGACCTCACGATCAACGCGAAGGACCGCTCCGGCAAGCCCGTCACCGGCGAGTACTACGTCATGCTCCAGCAGGGCAAGCGACCCGGGATCACCCTCGGAGGAACGGTCGCCGGATCCACCACCGTGACCCTGTACGCCGGGCCCTGGTCGGTCGTCGCGGCGATCCCGGTGGAGGGTGCCCACGGCACGCACTCGCGTGGCCTGGCCCTGGTCGCCGACCCGGAGTTCCGGCTCGACGCGGACGGGACGTACACGTTCGACGCCTCCAGAACCCGGCAGGTCACGGCGGTCACACCGAAGGAGTCCGTCACCACCGACATGCGGGTGGACTACCGGCGCACGCTCGACGCCACCGGCACCCACAGCATGTCCCTGTACCCGTGGCCCCGCTACGACAGCGTCTGGGCCCTGCCCACGGGGGAGAAGGCCACCGAGGGCGAATTCACCGTCAGGACGCGCTGGCGCAACGAGCAGCCCCCGCTGAAGATCGCCTCCGGGCGGGAGTCCGTCGACGACATCCTCGTACGGCGCGGCGCCACCCCTGTGCGCAAGGGCACGAGCCGGCTCGACGCGGTGTACGCCGGACAGGGCGCGGCAACCGACTACGAGGGCCTGCGCGTTCGCGGGAAGGCCGCCGTCGTCGTGCGCAACGACGCGGTGCCCGCGCAGGAACAGGTGGCCGCGGCCGCCGCGGCCGGAGCGGAACTGCTCCTCGTCGTCAACGACGGCGAGGGACGGCTCGACCCCCGCACCGAGGCCACCCCGCCGCTGACCGTCGTCACCGTCGGCAAGGACCAGGGCGACCGACTGATCCGCCTCGCCTCCGCGCGCGGCGGGACCTCGCTGAAGGTGTTCTCCCACCCCACCACCGAGTACCTCTACGACCTGGCGAACGCCTGGGACGGCGCGGTGCCCGCGGACACGGTCCACCGGCCGGGCCCCAAGGACCTGGCGAGGATCGACGTCGCGTTCAAGAACTACCGGCAGGGCGACGCCCGCGAGTACCGCTACGACGTCTGGCCCGACGACACCACCGCCCGCCTCGGCACCGAACTCCCGCTCCCGGCACGGGGAGTGCGCACCGACTGGGTCTCCACCGGCTCCGGCGTGCAGTGGGCGCAGGCCGCCACCGTCCTCGGCGAGGTCAGGATCCTGGCCCCGCCGCGCGGGTACAAGGGCGGCACCGCCACGAAGGACCAGTGGTTCGCCCCCGTCAGCAGGCCGCGGATCACCGGCGCCCTGCCCGACGCCTTCGCCTTCCGGCAGGACGACTGGCTGGCCGTCGACGTCCCCGCCTGGGGCGACGCCGGCACCCGCCGCGTGGGCTACCCGATCACGCCGGACGCGCAGGCGAAGGCCTCGCTCTACCGGGGTGACACCCTGCTCGCCGGCATGAACGGCTCTTTCGTGATCGCCGACGGGCTCGCGCCGCAACGGCAGTCGTACCGGTACGTGCTGGAGACCGCCCGCGGCAAGTGGGCCAACCCGTACAGCACCCGGACCCGGACGGAATGGGGCTTCACCTCCGCCGCCGGTGCCCGGTACCAGGGCCTGGCCCTGCCGTTGATCCAGCTCGACTACGGGGTCGAGACGGACGGGGACGGAAGGGCGCGCCGCGACGCGGGCCTGACGGTCACCGCGACCCACCCGACGTCGTCCGACCCGGAGCAGGAGCTGCCGCCCACGTCGGCCATCGGCAAGGTCGCGGTGGAGCTCTCCTACGACGACGGCAGGACCTGGCTCAAGGCCGAGGTCACCGCGTCCGGCGGAGGCTGGCGCACCACGCTCGACGCCCCGCGGAAGGCCTCCTACGTCACCGTCCGGGCCACGGCCGCCGACGACCGGGGCAACACCGTCCACCAGACCGTCACGAGGGCCTTCGGCCTGAGGTGACGGACGAAGACGCTGCCGCCCACCGTCGAGGTGGGCGGCAGCGCCGCGTGCGGTGACCGTCGGACGGTCACGCACCCGTCAGGAGGAGCGGACCACTCCAGGAGCGATGTCCTCGGTGAACCCCTCGTCGTCGGGGGCCGTGAACTTGTCCGCCTTGGCGACGGCGGTGCCGCAGAAGGCGGCCTCCAGCGTGCCGCCGAGGATGGTGTTCACCGTCCCGTTGTTGGAGGTGTTCGCCATGGACGTCATGCTGCGCTTGCCGTCCGCCGTGGTGAAGGCGTACGTGTAGTAGCCCTGGACGGTGCCCGTGTGGCCGTAGACCGTCACGCCGCAGGAGAGCTTGCGGCCCCGCAGACCGAGCCCGTACGACTGGGTGCCGTCCGCGTTGACCGGCACCGTGCTCATCATCTCCCGCAGCTGCGCCTCGGGCAGCAGCTTGCCGGAGACGAGGGCGGAGAAGAACCTGTTGAGATCGGCCGAGTTGGAGATGACCGCGCCCGCCGACTGCGCCCACGACACCGTCTGCTCGGTGGAGTCGACCAGCGGCAGCGTGGTGTCGTCCTGGCGCAGGTAGCCGCGGGCGTAGGAACCGGACAGCGTGGTGCTCGGGTGCACGTAGGAGGTGTTCCTCAGGCCCAGCGGCCCGAAGATGCGCTGTTGGTAGTGGGTGGCCATCGGCACGCCGGTGACGTGCTCGACGAGCCGGCCCAGCACCACGAAGTTGGTGTTGGAGTAGCTGTAGGCGGCTCCCGGCTCGTTGTTCACCTTGTGGGCCGTCGACAGGTCGATCAGCTCCTGGTAGGTGAACACCTTGTTCCGTACGGACTCGAAGCCTGGAACGGTGTAGTAGAACATGTCGTTGGTGTAGTCCCACAGGCCGCTGCGGTGACTGAGCAGGTGCCGCACGGTGATGCGGTCGTCCGGCAGCGCCTTCGGGAGGTAGCTGTTCGCCGAGGCGTCGAGGTCGACACGGCCCTCCGCGACGAGCTGCATGAGCACCACCGTGGTGAAGCTCTTGCTCACGCTGCCGACCCGGAAACGACGGTCGGCGTCCATCGCGGTGCGGGCGGCGGTGTCCGCCTGCCCCGACGAGATGCGGTAACTGGAGTTGCCCGAGTCGATGCGGGTGAGGGCGCCGGGCGCCCCCGCCGACATGGCCTGCTGCTGCACCTTGAGGACCGAGGTGACGGAGGGGTGGGGGAGGGTGGAGGTGGCTGCGCCGGCCGGGGAGGCGGCCAGCGCAGCCAGCACGGTGGATCCGGCGAGCACGACGCTCACGTACTTGATGCGCATCCGAGACTTTCTGGTACGGGATCAGGTCGACGCCGCCCGGTCCGGGGCGACGCTGGAGGCATCGTAATACTGTGACAAGGTGTTGAACGTGCCCGGGCTGGTCACACCGTCTCACACTCCCTGGGCGTCCCGGTCGGTCCGGACCGGGGTCTACTCGTGTCCGACGGAGCGGCTCGCGGTCGCCGTGTTCAGGTGGGACTGGGAGTCACGCTCGGCCGGCAGCGGTCCCGAGACGGTGAAGTAGCGCCGGCCGGCGACGAGCAGCTCCTCCGCGGGGAACTTCGTGATCACCTCGCACCCTTCCGCCGTCACCACCAGTTCCTCCTCGATCCGGGCCGCCCCCCAGCCGTCCTTCGACGGCCAGTACGTCTCCAGCGCGAACACCATGCCCTCCTCGATCACCTCGGGGTGCTCCATGGAGACCAGCCGGGAGAAGACCGGCTTCTCCCAGATCGACAGCCCGACGCCATGGCCGTACTGCAGGGCGAAGGCCGCCTCCTCGTCGGGGAAGCCGAACTCCTGCGCCGTGGGCCAGACCGACACGATGTCGGCCGTCGTGGCTCCCGGGCGGACCAGGCTGATCGCTTCGTCCATATACTCACGGCACCGTGTGTACGCGTCCCGCTGGGCCGAGGAGGCGCTGCCGACGGCGAAGGTGCGGTAGTAGCAGGTGCGATAGCCGTTGTAGCTGTGCAGGATGTCGAAGAACGCGGGGTCCCCGGGGCGCACGATGCGGTCGGAGAAGACGTGCGGGTGCGGTGCGCACCGCTCGCCGGAGATGGCGTTGACGCCCTCGACGAACTCCGAGCCGAGGTCGTACAGGGTCTTGGCGACCACCCCCACGCACTCGTTCTCCCGCACGCCCGGCCGCAGGAACTCGTAGAGGTTCTCGTAGGCGGCGTCGACCATCGAGCAGGCATGGGTGAGCAGGTGGATCTCGTCACGCGTCTTGACGCGGCGGGCCTCCAGGAACACCTGCTGGCCGTCCACCACGGTGATGCCCGCGTTCTGGAGGGCCATCAGGACCGGGAGTTCGACGACGTCGACGCCGAGCGGCTCGTTCTGGAGCCCGTAGAGTTCGAGCTCCCGCTTCACCTTGCGGGCGACGGAGTCGGCCATCCCCACCAGCGGGTTGATGGCGCCGCGCAGCGTCGAGATGCCGGCCCGGGCGCCACTCGGATTGCGGGCGTCGGCCCCGTGGTGGGCGCCGTGCGGATCGCCGTCCGAGTGCGCCGCCGAGTAGTCCAGCCAGGGGTTGTACAGCTGGTGGTGCCTGGCGGCCGAACCGAAGTCCCAGACGATCGGCTCACCGCCCCTGACCAGCAGGGAGAACCGGATCATCTTGTCGATCGCCCAGGTGCCGATGTGGGTCGAGGTCATGTAACGGATGTTGGAGAAGTCGAAGGCCAGGACGGCGCCGACCTCGGACTGCTCCAACGACTCGCGGAGGCGGGCCAGCCGCTCCTCGCGGAGCCGGTTCATGTCGACGCGGGTCTCCCAGTCGACCGCGTTCGGCCCGAATGTCGGAAGCGCCATCACAACTCCTTGCCAGGGGGAAATTCTGCGGGTGGTGGAACGGGACTGCTCGCGTGCCGACTGCACGGGGCAGGACGCGGGAGCGTCGCGGATCACTGGATGCGCGGGTGTCGCCGGCCCGCGGGGCGGGCCGCGGCCTATCAGGTCTGCCGCACGAAGGTCACCTGGACGGGGCTGCCGGTCCGCGCGGCTCCCGCGCCCGCGACCGAACGGTCCTGACACACCCGGAGCCGGCGGGGGTGACCGTCCACGGAGCCGAGGTAGCAGCCCGGCGCGGGTCGGGCGAACCGCGCGGAGATCAGCAGACGCCCCCCGTCGCCGACGACCGCCGGCAGGGCGAGGGCGGATCCCAGCAGTTCACCGGCCGACGCCACGTCGCCCTCGGAGATCAGCCGGCGGATGCGGGTCGACGAGATCGGCTCGCCGGCCGATCCCCGCGTGACGAGCGGGACGACCCGGGTGCTCAGTTCGGGATACCTCTCGAAGGTTCCTGCTGTCCCGGCGCCCCGGGCGCCGAACCGAAAACCCTGGCCGACGCTGACGAACCGCGCGCCGAGCTGCTCGACGACGACCCGCTCGACGAACTCCTCGGCCGTGACCCGGGACCAGGTGTGGTCGAACGGCACGATCGCCACCTGCCGGATCCCCAGGGAACGGAGCTTGTGCAGTTTCTGCCGGCGATCGCTCAGCAGGCTCGGCGCACGGCCCGGGTCGAGAACCTGCCTCGGGTGCGGATCGAACGTGAGGACCGTGTCGCACCCGTCGAGGACCTGACGGTGGCCCAGGTGCACGCCGTCGAACGCCCCGATCGCGACCTTCGCGACCTTCGCGACCTTCGCGGACGACGGGGCGCTGCCGACGCGTACGCCGCCACCGGCGCTCCGCTTCTCGCCCGGTACTTCGAGACCGAGGACCTCCATCACTCACCTCCTTCCTCCTCGGAGCAGGTTCGGTGCCGGCCAGTGTGATCCCCGTGCCGTTAGCCGGGGAGAAAGCGCCGCGCGGCGCTCACAGCAGGATGCGCAGCGGTTCCTCCAGCACCTCGACGAACGCCCTCATCCACTCGGCAGCGGTCGCACCGTCCACGGACCGGTGGTCGACGGCGAGGGTCGTGCGCAGGACGGAGGCGACGGTGACCGCACCGTCCTCGACGACCGCCTCCTGGCGCACCGCGCCGACGGCGAGAATCGCGGCCTGGGGCGGGTTGATGATCGCCGCGAAGTCCTCGGTGCCGTACATGCCGAGGTTGGTGATCGTGATGGTGCCGCCCTCCAGTTCGTCCTGCCGGAGCCGGCGTTCCTTCGCGCGGTCGATCAGGTCCCTGGTCGAGGTGGCGACACCGCTCACCGACAGCGAGTCGACGCCCCGGACCACCGGGGTGACCAATCCGCCGTCGGTGGCGACGGCCACGGCGACGTCGACGTCCGAGAAGTGCCGGACGGAGGTGTCGTTCCACTGCACGTTCATCGCCGGGACGGTCGCATGGGCGCACGCGATCGCCTTGACGAGCAGGTCGTTGATCGACACGCGCGCGACCCGGCCGGCGTTGATCTGCCGCCGCAGGGCGAGCAACGCGTCGACGCGCGCACCGCCGCGAAGATAGAAGTGCGGGGTGTTCTGCTTGCTCTCCGTGAGCCTGCGGGCGATGGCGCCCCGCATCCGGCTGTTGGGCACGTCCACGAACCGGGCGGCAGCCGTGGTGGCCGGCGTGTTCCGGACCTCCGCCGGGGTGCCCGGCGACGAGGCCTCCTCGTGCTGAGCGGGCCTCGCGAGGGCCGCCTCGATGTCCGCCCGGCGGATGCGGCCACGCGGGCCGGTCCCCACCACCGCGTTCAGGTCGACGCCGGACTCACGCGCGAGACGTCGTGCCAGCGGACTCGCGAAGACCCGCTCGCCGCCCCCGTCCCGTGCCGGGTCGACGGACGCGGAGGCGACGGGCGCGGAGGCGACGGGCATGGCGGCGGCGGGCGCGGCGGCGGCGTGGGTGGCGGCGCCGTCCGCAGGTGTCTGCGGTGCCGGCGCGGGTGAAGCCGGGGCGGCCACCGGCGCCGCGCCGCCGCCCAGCGTCGCCACGAGTGCGTCCACCTCCGACGACGACTCGCCCGGCTTTCCCCAGGCGGCGATCGGCGCGCCCACGGCCACCGTCGCGCCCGCCTCCACCAGCAGGCGCAGGAGGGCCCCGTCGCTCTCGGCCTCGACCTCGACGACGGCCTTCTCGGTCTCGACCGTGACGATCGGGTCGCCCGCCGCGTAGGGGGTGTTCACCTCGACGTTCCAGGAGACCAGCACCGCCTCCGTGGTGTTGGCCGCCACCTCGGGCATCCGCAGGAGCTCAGCCATTGTTCTGCCCCCGCGAGAACTCGCACAGCTTGGCGGCGACTTCCTCCGTGGAGGCGAACGCGGCGCGTTCCAGCACCTTGCTGATGCTCGGCGACGCCTCGCCGCCCGTCACCCGCTCGATCGGGGCGTCCAGCCAGTCGAAGAGCCGGCGCTGTATCTCGTCCGCGAGCCAGCCGCCGTAGGAGGTGCCGACGGCGCCCTGCTCGGCGATGAGCACCTGGTTGGTCTTGCGCACCGACCGGCCGATGGTGTCCCAGTCCAGGCTGGCCCGGTCCAGCCAGCGCAGATCGATGACCTCGGCGTCCACACCGGTCTCCGCGACGGCGGCCAGCACGGCCGGGGTCATGGCGAGATAGCTCAGGATCGTCAGGGCCGCGCCCTCGCGTCGTACGGCGGCCTTGCCCACGGGCAGGTAGTGGTCGTAGCCGTCGGGCAGGCCGGGGCCGGTCGCGTTGTACAGGTCGACGTGTTCGAGCACCACGACCGGGTCGTCGCAGGCCAGGGCCGTGTTCATGAGGCCGACGTAGTCGAACGGCGTCGACGGGGCGACGATGCGCCAGCCGGGTGCCGTCGCGAAGACGCCGGCCGGGTCCATCGAATGCTGTGACCCGTACCCGGTGCCCATGGCGATCTTGCTGCGCAGGACGAACGGCACCGTGCCCTCACCGCCGAACATGTGGCGCGCCTTGCCGATCTGGTTGAACAACTGGTCCGCGGCCACCCACATGAAGTCGGCGTACATGAACTCGACGACCGGGCGGAAGCGGCCGTCCAGCGCCATTCCGCCGCCGAGGCCGGCGAACGCGTTCTCCGAGATGGGAGTCCCGAGCACCCGGTCGGGATGGGCCTCGCTCAGACCGCGAGTGGCCCCGTTGGTCCCGCCGTTGAGCTTGTGCACGTCCTCGCCCATCACCACGACGCGAGGATCGGTGGCGAGCCGGCGGCCCAGCACGCCGGCGACGGCCCCGACGAACTTGACGTCGGTCAGGTCGTCGGCGAAGTCCTCGGTGTCGGTGAAGTCGATCCCGGCCAGCTCCGACAGGTCGCCACGGACGCCCTCGTCGACGAACGCCGGGTCCGGCCACTCCGAGGGCACGATGCGCCGCTCACCCGGCTTGCCGCCCGGCCGCGGTTCGAGCAGGACGTCGCCGAGTCCGGACATCAGGGTCCTGGCGCGTTCGATCGTCTCCGCGACGGCCTTCTTGGTGAGGATCCTGCGGCGCACCAGGTGCCGCGCCACGGTGTCGATCGGGTCGCGGGCGCGCCACTCGGCCTCCTCCTCCTTGGTGCGGTACCGGAACGCGGAGCCCGGGAACGGACCGTTCTGGTGGAAGTAGCGGTACACGTCGGCCTCGATCATCGTCGGACCGGCGCCGCCGCGCATGTGCTCAAGGGCCCGCTGCGTCACGAGGTGCACGGCCAGCGGATCCATGCCGTCGACCTTCCAGCTCCGGATGCCGAAGCCCGGACCGCGGCCGGACAGCCGGGGCTCGGCGGTGACTTCGCGGACATGGGTGGAGACGGCGTACAGGTTGTTCTCGACGAAGAAGCACACGGGCAGCGACCAGGCCGCGGCGAGATTGAGGGTCTCCAGAGTGGATCCGATGTTGATCGCGCCGTCGCCGAAGAACGTGAAGGTCACCGCGTCGGTGCCGGCCTTCTTGTGGGCCCAGGCGGACCCGGCGGCGAGCGGCACGCCGCCGCCGACGATCGCGTTGGTCCCGATGGCGCCCGCCTCGTGCCACTGCAGGTGCATGCTGCCGCCCCGGCCGTGGCTGAAGCCCTGGTCCAGCCCGCAGATCTCGCGGAGCGTGCGCAGGAGCACGGCCCGGACGTCCTCGGGGAACGGCTTCGTCGGGTCGATGCCCTTCGGGTGCAGATGGGCGAGCACCTTGGCCAGGAACTGGTGATGGCCGCGGTGCGAGCCGTTCACGGTGTCGTGCGAGGTCAGGGTGTAGCACGCGCCGACCGCGCCGCCCTCCTGGCCGATGCTGGAGTGCGCGGGGCCGTGGATCAGCCCGTCGGCGGCGAGTTCGAGGACGTACTCCTCGAAGGTCCGGATCAGCACCAGTTGGCTGAACATGCCCGTCAACAGGTCCGCGGGCGCGGCGTCCCAGTCGTCCCGGGTGGCGACGAACTCCGACCACGCGGCCTTTGCTTCAAGTGTGTGTTCCACGGGCATCGCTAGCCCCCTCCAGTCGAACGAAGTGCACCGACCCTGCCACAGGATTGGATCCAATAACAAGATGTCACTCGACTTTTGACGGTGACAGGGTCACCATGGAGGCACTTTGGATCCAAAGGAGGTAGGTCATGGCTCTCCCCGGCCTCAGGCGACTCGATCACATCGGCTTCACGGTGCCGGACCTGGAGCAGGCGCACGACTGGCTCGTGGACGTCCTGGGGTGCGAGTACATGTACTCGGTGGGCCCCTTCAGCTCGGCGGAGGACTGGATGTCCGAGCATCTGAACGTCGACCCGCGCACGGTGCTGCGCCAACTGCGCTTCTACCGGTGCGGGGGCCAGGCCGTGTTCGAGGTCTTCGCGTACGAGGCGGAGGGGCGGCGCACGGTCGTCCCGCGCAACAGCGACGTCGGCGGCCACCATGTCGCGCTGTACGTCGAGGACCTGGACGAGGCGGTCGCGTACCTCAGGGCGCGGGGCGTGCCGGTGCTGGGGGAGCCGACCGTCAGCTCGGGACCGTCCCGGGGGCAGCGGTGGGTCTACTTCCTCTCACCATGGGGAATGCACTTCGAGCTGGTGTCCTATCCTGACGGCAAGGCCTACGACCGCGACCCGTCGGAGTTTCAGAGGTGACTGTCCTTGAGTCCTGCGCACGCCCGTGATCCGCGTGGGGCGGACAGTGTCAGGAGTCAGCACATCGCCGGCATCCTCCGCGACGAGATCCTCGCCGGCGATCTGACACCCGGCACGTGGCTGCGCCAGGACGAACTCGCGGCCCGCCTCGGCACCAGCAGGATCCCGGTGCGCGAGGCGCTGCGGATCCTGGAGTCCGAGGGCCTCACCGAGTCGTTCCCCAACCGTGGCGCGCGGGTTCCGGTGCTGAGCGTCGACGACGTGAACACCTACTACCGGATGCGCGAGCGGCTGGAGCCGCTGACGCTGACCGAGAGCCTCGCGCACCTCACCGACGACCACGTGGCACGTCTGGAACGCATCCAGGACGAGATCGAGGGCCAGAGCGACATCAGCCGGTTCCTGGTGCTGGACCGCGACTTCCACATGACGTCCTATTCGGGCTGTCCCAGCGGCCATCTGCTGGCCATGACGGAGCGGCTGTGGAACTCGACCCAGCACTACCGGCGCGCGTTCATGGTGCTCGCCGAACCCGACCGGGCGGCGATCGTCAACGCCGAACACCGGCTGATCCTCGACGCCGTGCGCCGGCGCGACCCGGAGGACTGCGAGCGGTACCTCGCGGGGCACATCCGCCGCACCAGGGTCGAACTCACCGCCCATCCGGAGCTCTTCGTCGACGGTGACGGCAACGGCTCCTGAAATGGATCCAATGAGCCCCTGACAGAGGCTCATCGTCCCCCAAGAGCTCTGGTGCACGCGCGATGCGGTGCCTACGATGGATCCAATCCCCCCTCATCGGTGCCACGTCACGAGGAGAGCCCTGTGCCCATCGCCACCATCAATCCCGCAACCGGTGTGCTCGTCGAGGAGTTCACCCCCCTCACGAAGGAAGAGGTCGAGGAGCGACTGACCCGAGCGGAGGCCGCGGCCGCGGCGCTGCGGGCCACCGACTTCGGTACCCGGGCGCGCTGGATGCGCGCGGCAGCCGACCTCGTCGAGGCCGAGGCCTCCCACACGGCGCGCCGGCTCACGATCGAGATGGGCAAGCCGATCACGCAGGCCCGCGCGGAGGTCCTCAAGTGCGCGCAGGCGATGCGGTTCTACGCCGAGAACGCCGAGAGCATGCTCGCCGACCAGCGCCTGGCCGACCCGGGCACCGTCAAGGCCTCGCTCGCCTACACCACCTACCAGCCCCTCGGCGTGGTACTGGCCGTGATGCCGTGGAACTACCCGATGTGGCAGGTGATCCGCTTCGCGGCGCCCGCGCTGATGGCCGGCAACGTCGGCCTGCTCAAGCACGCTTCGAACGTGCCGCAGACCGCGTTGTACCTCGACACGCTCTTCGAGCGGGTGGGCTTCCCGGCCGGGTCCTTCCAGTCCCTCCTCATCGGGGCGGCGGACGTCGAGACGGTCCTGCGGGACCGGCGCGTCACCGCCGTGACGCTGACGGGTTCCGAGCCCGCAGGCCGGTCGGTGGCGGCCGTCGCGGGCTCCGAGGTGAAGAAGTTCGTGCTGGAGCTGGGCGGATCCGACCCGTTCATCGTGTTGCCGTCCGCCGACGTCGCCGCCGCCGCCCGCACCGCCGTGACCGCGCGCACGGTCAACAACGGCCAGTCCTGCATCGCGGCCAAGCGGTTCATCGTCCACACGGAGGTGTACGAGGAGTTCGTCGAGGCCTTCGTCGCGGGCACGCAGGCGCTGACCGTCGGTGATCCGCTCGACGAGGAGACCGAGGTCGGCCCGATCGCGACGGAGTCGGGTCGGCGCGAACTCCTCGACCTGGTCGACGACGCGGTCGCCGAGGGAGCCGTTCTGCGGTGCGGCGGGTCGGCGGTCGGTACCGAGGGGTGGTTCTTCGCGCCGGCGGTCCTGGAGCAGGTCACCGCGACGATGCGGGTGCACCGTGAGGAGGCCTTCGGGCCGCTGGCCGTCGTCTACCGCGTCGACGACGTGGAGGAGGCCGTGGCGCTCGCCAACGACACCACCTTCGGGCTCAGCTCGTCGGTGTGGACCACCGACCCCGACGAGGAGCGGCTTGTGATCAGCCGTCTCGAAGCGGGTGCAGTCTTCGTCAACGGCATGAGCATCTCCTACCCTGAACTGCCCTTCGGTGGCGTGAAGGACTCCGGCGTCGGCCGCGAACTCGCGGCGGAAGGCATCCGGGAGTTCTGCAACCTCAAGACGGTCTGGAAGAGCTGAGGGCAAGCGCACGCGGAGGGGGCGTCACACGGCATGCCGTGTGACGCCCCCTCCGCGTGCGGTCAGTCGGTGTCCTGGGGAGCTATGTTCTTGTTGAAGCGGAGCAGGTTCTCGGGGTCCCAGGCGGCCTTGACCGCACGCAGCCGCCGATGCTTCGCCTCGCTGCCGTGCACTCCCCGCCGCCACCGCTCACCCAGGTCGTCGGTGAGGTTGGCGTAGCCGTTGGTCAGGGAGTGCGGCCGCATCGCCTCGGTCAGGCCGGTCGCCCACGTGTCGTACCGTCCGTCGGACCCGGGGGCGTCCCACTTGCAGATGGCTTCCCACAGCCAGGCGGCCCCGGCGCGGGAGAAGGCCATGGCGTCCTCGTCGACGTCCTCGGAGATCGCGCCGCCCATGAACGAGAGGTTGACCGACCAGATGTCGCCGGGATCCGCCCGCACGCGGGACACATGCTCCAGCAGCACGTCGACGGCGTCGCCGGACAGGGACGGCAGGTACCCGCCCCGCAGGTTCATGCGCATGCCGTAGGGGGCTACGGCGTCGAGCATGCTGTTCGCCCGCACCCACGTGGTCTTCGTGACCAGGTCGGCCAGGGGCCGGCCGAGCGCGGCGAGCGGCTCGACGACCTCGTGGGCGGTGGCGCCCTCGCCGGAGTGGACCACGACGAGGATCAGCACGGGCTTGCCGTGCACCTCCGCGGGCAGCACCGGCAGGGGCGGGGCAGGAGCGATCGCGACGAGCAGTCCCAGCTCGCGCGGGGCCGCGGCCAGGTGCGCCGAGAGCTTGCGCAGGACCTCGGCGGCCTCGTCGTACGGGAAGATCAGCTGTCCCGCGACGACCTCGGGGCCCACCGGATGCGCGCGGTACTCGAACGAGGTGACGACGCCGAAGTTGCCGCCCCCGCCGCGCAGCGCCCAGAACAGCTCCGGGTTCTCGCTCGCGTCGGCGCGGACCTTGCGGCCGTCGACCGTGATCATGTCGCAGGCCAGCAAATTGTCGACGGTGGCGCCGAAACGGCGCATCAGGAAGCCGATGCCGCCGCCCAGCGTGAGTCCGGCGACACCGGTGCTGCTGACCGTCCCGGCGGGCACGGCGAGGCCGTGCCGCTGGGCGGCGGCGTCCATCTCGCCGAGCTTGACGCCTGGTTCGGCCCGCACCACCCGGGTCCTCGGGTCGACGGTGAGCGCCCGCATCGCCGAGAGGTCGACGACCAGTTCCCCACCCGGCATCGCATAGCCGTCGGAGCCGTGCCCACCGCCGCGCACGGCCACGGGCACGCTCCGGGCGGAGGCGTACCGCAGCACGGCCGTGACGTCCTCCTCGTCGGCGCACTGCGCGATCAGCGCGGGGCCCTCGTCGGCGGCACGGCCTTGGTACAGCGCGCGTGCCGTGTCGTAGCGGTCGTCGCCGGGCCGCAGCACGGCGCCGCGGAACGAGGCCGGGAATTCGGGGTGCGAAAGGTGCTCTGTCGGCACACTCATGGAGGGCTCCTGTTCGAACGATGGATCAGGGGAGGGGGGTTCATGGCCGACGGCTGCCGCCCTCGCCGAGGCGTGTGTCAGAGCACGCGGAGGATGTCTTCGACGCGGTCCTTGGCGTCGCCGAAGAGCATGGCCGAGTTCTCCCGGTAGAAGAGCGGGTTCTGGACGCCCGCGTAGCCGGAGGCCATGGAGCGCTTGAAGACGATGACGTGCTCCGCGTCCCAGACCTGGAGGACGGGCATGCCGGCGATGGGCGAGTCCGGGTCCTCGGTGGCGGCGGGGTTGACCGTGTCGTTGGCGCCGATGACGAGGACCACGGTGGTGCGGTCGAAGTCGTCGTTGATCTCGTCCATCTCCAGCACGATGTCGTAGGGGACCTTGGCCTCGGCGAGCAGGACGTTCATGTGACCGGGCAGGCGCCCGGCGACCGGATGGATGCCGAAGCGCACGTCGACGTCGCGGTCCCTGAGCTTGCGCGTCAGTTCGGCGACCCCGTACTGGGCCTGGGCCACGGCCATGCCGTAGCCGGGCGTGATGATCACCGAGTCGGCGGAGCCGAGGAGTTCGGCGACGCCCTCGGCGGTGATCTCGCGGTGCTCGCCGTAGTCCTTGTCGCCGGCCGGGCCGGCCTCGACGCCGAAACCACCGGCGATCACGGAGAGGAAGGACCGGTTCATCGCCCTGCACATGACGGCGGACAGGTAGGCACCCGACGAGCCGACCAGGGCACCGGTGATGATCAGCAGGTCGTTCTCCAGCAGGAACCCCGACGCCGCGGCCGCCCACCCGGAGTACGAGTTGAGCATCGACACCACGACCGGCATGTCACCGCCGCCGATCGAGGCGACCAGATGCCACCCCAGCGCCGCGGCGACGAGGGTGACGGCGATCAGCAGCCACAGGGCCGGGTCGATCACGAACCAGGTGGTCAGAACGGCGAACGCGACCAGGGCACCGAGGTTGAGCTGGTTCCTGCCGGGCAGCATCAGCGGCGACGACCTGATGCGCGCCGAGAGCTTGAGGAACGCCACGACCGAACCGGTGAAGGTGACCGCGCCGATGAAGACGCCGATGAACACCTCGGCGGAATGGATCCCGAGCAGCCGCTCGGCACGCAGCAGTTCGGCCTCGGCGCTGACCGCGCCGTTCAGGGTGACCTCGACGTGGAGATAGCCGTTCCAGCCCACCAGCACCGCGGCCAGACCCACGAACGAGTGCAGCAGGGCGATCAGTTCGGGCATCGCGGTCATCTCCACCACCCGTGCCCGCCACAGCCCGATCGCCCCGCCGACCGTCATGGTGCCGATCACCAGCGCCAGTCCGACGGCGGAGATGTCGCGGTGGACCGCCAGCGCGATCGTGGCGGCCATGGCCACCGTCATGCCACCGACCCCGAAGGCCTTGCCGGCCTGGGCGGACTCGTGCCGGGACAGCCCGGCCAGTGCCAGGATGAAGAGCAGGGCCGCGACGATGTAGGCGGCCGCCGCGGCCGTCTCGACGGTCATCAGATCCGACATGACGCCCCCTCAGCTTCTCGAGAACATGGAGAGCATCCGGCGGGTCACGGCGAAGCCGCCGACGATGTTGACCGAGGCCAGCAGGATGGCGAGCGCCGACAGGGCGGTGACCACCCCGCCGTTCGGGGTGCCGGTGTGCCCGATCTGCAGCAGGGCGCCGACCACGATGATTCCGGAGATCGCGTTGGTCACGCTCATCAGCGGCGTGTGCAGGGCGTGATGCACCTGACCGATCACGTAGTAGCCGATCACGATCGCCAGCGCGAACACCGTCAGGTGCCCGAGCAGCGCCGACGGGGACAGGGCCGCGCCCAGGAACAGCACCGCCGCGCCGCATCCGACCCCGGTGAACCGTCGCCGGGTCGACAACGGCGGCCGGGTGCGCGCGGTGTTCGGCTTCGCCCCCGAGGAGACGGGAGCGGCCGGTGCCGCGGCGGCGGAGACCTGGACCGGGGGCGGGGGCCAGGTCAGCTCGCCGTCCCGTACCACGGTCATCGACCGCTGCACCACGTCGTCGAAGTCCAGCACCAGCCGGCCGTCCTTGCCGGGGGTCATCAGCTTGACCAGGTTGACCAGGTTGGTGCCGTACAACTGGGAGGCCTGCGCGGGCAGCCGGCCAGGGAGGTCGGTGTAGCCGAGGATGGTCACACCGCCCGCCGTGACCACGGCCTGGTCCTTGACCGTGCCCTCGACGTTGCCGCCGGTCGAGGCGGCCATGTCCACGATGACACTGCCCGAGCGCATCGACGCCACCATCTCCGCGGTGATCAGCGTCGGTGCCGGACGGCCCGGGATCTGCGCGGTCGTGATCACGATGTCCATCTCCGCGATCCGCTCGCTGTACAGCCGCGCCGCACGGGCGTTGTAGTCCTGGGACATCTCCTTGGCGTAGCCCGTCGCCGACACCTGCGCCTCGCCCGTGTCGTCGGCCTCGACCGACAGGTACTCGCCCCCCAGTGACCTGACCTGGTCGGCCACCTCCGGCCGCGGGTCGGTCGCGTACACGACGGCACCCAGGCTTCCGGCCGCCCCGATCGCGGCCAGGCCCGCCACACCGGCACCGCACACCAGCACCTTGGCCGGCGGCACCTTGCCCGCGGCCGTCACCTGACCGGTGAAGAACCGGCCGAAGGTGTGCGCGGCCTCCACCACCGCCCGGTAGCCGGCGATGTTCGCCATCGAGGACAGCACGTCCAGCGACTGGGCCCGTGAGATGCGCGGCACGGCGTCCAGCGCCAGCGCGGTGATCGGCCGCTTCGCCAGTTCCTCCACCAACGCGGGGTCCAGCGCCGGACTCATGACGCCCATGACGGTCGCACCCGGCTTCAACTCGTCGAGCCGCTCGGGCGGCAGCGCGTTCACGCCGAGCACGACGTCCGCCGCGAGCGGGTCACCGACCCGCGCGCCCGCCTCGACGTAGGCCCCGTCCGGGAAGCTCGAGCGCACACCGGCACCCGGTTCCACCACGACTTCGTACCCCAGCCTCACCAGCTGGACCACCGTGGCGGGAGTCGCCGCGACGCGCGTCTCGCCACGATGGGTCTCGCTCACGATTCCTATCAACATGCGCACACTCCAGGTCGACGTTCCAGAGCACTTCGGGCAGGGCCCACGCACCGGCACAACCAGAAGCGCCGTCCAAGGCGACTGCGGGCACTGGACGGCGCTTGCCTGGGGCCTTGCGATCAGGCGACGGGCTTGCTCATCCCGCCGTCCACGCGCAGCACCTGACCGGTGACGTAGGAGGCGTCGTCCGACGCCAGGAACGCCGCCGCGGCACCGATCTCGGCGGGGTCGGCCCAGCGGTTGAGGCGGATCCCGAGCCCCTGGGCCATGCCGGCCCGGACCTCTTCGGCGGTCTTGCCCTGCTGCTTGCCCATCGCCTCGGTCTTGGTGAGCCAGCCCTCGGTCCGCGTCATCCCGGGGGAGATCGCGTTGACCCGGATGTTGTCGGCGGCCGCCTCGGTCGCCAGGTAACTCGTGAGCGCGACCACGCTCGCGTTCACGATGGCCGTCACACCCGCCTGCGGAATGAGCAGGTGGGCGGTGGCGCCGACGACGTTCACGATGCTGCCGCTGCCCGTCCGGCTCAGGTACGGCAGAGCGGCCCGGGCGACGCGGACGTACCCGATCAGCTTGGTGTCGAAGGCGGACGCGATGTTCTTCTCGTCGGCCTTGTCCAGGGGGGACGGCGTGAGCTGCGGTCCCGCGTTGTTCACGACGATGTCGAGGGCGCCGTGCCACGCGTGCACCTCGGCCAGCGCGTTGTTGACGGAGTCCGCGTCGGTGACGTCCGCGACGACGGGAAGCACGTCCTGCGCGCCGGCTCCGGCGGCGAGACGACCGGCGGCGGTCTTGACCGCGGCCTCGTCGCGGGCCGCGATCGCCACCTTGGCACCACGCTCCAGCAGTGCCTGTGCGATGGCGAAGCCCAGGCCTCGACTACCGCCGGTCACGAACGCCGTGCGGCCCTCCAAGTTCCAACCTGCAGCCATGTTCGGCTCCTCCAGTCAGTGATCCGTTCCTTGCTGCGGAGAGTCGAACGGAAGCGCCGAGGACACGGCAAGCGCGGTTAACGGCAGGTTCACACGCCGGCTGCCGGGCCACCTCCCACCTTCCCGGCGGCTAACGGAGTGCGACGCACACTGTGCCGTGCTCAGCCTGCTTTCGAGAGTGAGGGAGGGACGGGTGAGGACGACCCTGACGTGCCCTCCGGGGCAGGGGAGGCCACGGTGAGCCGGCCCGAGCGGGGCACGCGACCGGCGAGGTGCGCCGTCCCCTGGAGTGTGGCACTGCGCGGTGCCGTCCGGGGCGGGGCACTGCTCCAGACGATCGTGGCCGCCTCGTCGGTCGGTTCGGTGCTGTTCATGGTCAATCTGTACGCACAGGTCCGGCAGGGCCCGCTCACCTGGGCACTCGCCGCGCGCATCGTCCTGACCTTTTTCGTGCCCTGGCTCAACGCGACCCTGGGCCTCGCCCTGGGCCTGCGGAAAACCAACCCCGAAGCCGGGCAGGACTCGTAGAAAGGAACTCTCATGTCGCTGGTGCCGCTCCTGACGTCCGCGCAGTTCTCGGCGGACGACCAACCCGCTCTCGCAGGGGCCGTGAAGGCCTACGGCGAAGTGCTGAACACCTGGGCCGGCATCGGGAACAGTCCCGGACTGCTGGGCACCTACCTGCCCTTCCTGAGGCAGCTCAACGGCCCGGGCGCACTGGAGATCCGTGTGAAGGACCTGGTCGCCGTGCGCGTGGCCGTGCTCAACCACTGCCGCTACACGGCGAGTCACCGCTGCACGTCCGCGCTGGCTCAGGGGATCGAGGTCGACGAACTGGCGGCCGTCGCCGACGGGGAGCTCGAAGGCTTCACCGCTCGGGAGCGCCTGGCCCTCCTGCTGGCCGAGGAGATGACGGTCGCCCTGCCGGACGTCGCGGTGGCGGAAGTCCCGACCGGCGTGCCGGCGAGCCTCCGCGAGGAGGCGCAGCGGATGTTCAGCCCCGCGGCGCTGGTGGAGCTCGTCATGTGCATCAGCATGTGGAACGCCCTGTCGCGCTTCCACCGTGTCATGGACTTCGAACTGGACATGCCGAAGCCGCCGGCGGCGGTCGAGGCCCGGCTCTGAGACGTCCGGGGTCCGGCGCGGGGCGTCGCCGACGCCCCCGGTGACGGCGTCACTTCACGATTAACGCCGCACTAACAACTCATGGCTAGCCTCGGGGGAATCAGCTGAATTCCTTCCGATGCCTTGAGAGAAATTTCACCCACGAGACTCGCGGTGAATTCCGACGACAGCCTGTCGACCCGAATTCGACCGACGAATCACAGAACAATCCCTGCACGAAAGTGCCTGGGTCAAGTGGAGAAGGTGGCATTTGATGCGAACCGGCGACCAGTACTTGGAGTCTCTCAGGGACGGGCGCGTTGTCTGGGTCGGGGGGGAAAAGATCGACGACATCACGACCCACCCGCTGACCAGGGCGGCGGCCCAGCGCATCGCGAAGTTCTACGACCTGCACCACGAGCCCGAGATGCAGGACGTCATGACCTTCGTCGACGACGAGGGTATGCGTCGTTCGATGATGTGGTTCCGGCACACGGACTTCGAGGGACTGCGGCGCAAGCGCGAGTACCTGGAGACCATGATCCGGGAGCTCGACGGCGGCTCGATCGGTCGGACCCCGTGCGCGAACAACTACGGCCTCATCACCTACGAAGAGGACCCGCAGCCCTGGAGCGACCAGTCCGTGGGCACTGACGGGCGCGACCTGACCGTGGGTATCCGCAAGTTCCTGGAGCAGGTGAAGGAGGGGGACCTCAACTGCGCCTTCGCCTTCATCGACCCTCAGATCGACCGGTCCAGGACACACGCGGCCAAGGCCGCGCTGCGCATCGTGGAGACGCGCGAGGACGGCATCGTGGTCAATGGCGTCAAGGCCGTGAGCACCGGTACGCCGTTCGCCGACTACATCCACATCGGCGTCT
Source organism: Streptomyces sp. NPDC107562 (assembly GCF_055657325.1). Taxonomy (NCBI): domain Bacteria; kingdom Bacillati; phylum Actinomycetota; class Actinomycetes; order Kitasatosporales; family Streptomycetaceae; genus Streptomyces; species Streptomyces sp. NPDC107562. The sequence continues at coordinate 562,442 of NZ_JBVKBE010000001.1, forward strand.
TCTACCGCCCGGGAATCGAGGCCGAACAGGTCCTCTACGGCGTCTGCCCGGCGAACGCCCCGGGCGTCGCGATGGTCTCGCGCGAGGCGACGGTCACCGACGACCCCGCGAACCACCCGATCTCCTCGACCGGTGACGAGCTCGAATGCACCGTCATCTTCGACAACGTGTTCATCCCGTGGGAGCACGTCTTCCACATGGGCAACACCGAGCACGCCTCCCTGTATCCGCAGCGCATCTTCGACTGGCTGCACTACGAGGCGCTGATCCGGACGATGGTCCGGGCCGAGCTCATGGCCGGCCTCGCGATGCTGATCACCGAGCACCTCGGCACCTATCAGCTGCCGCCGGTCCAGGCGCGCCTGGCGCGTCTCATCGAGTTCTACACGACGATCCGCGCACACGTGATCGCGTCCGAGGCGGAGGGATTCATCTCGCCGTCGGGCCTCTACAAGCCGAACGTCCTGCTCTTCGACTTCGGCCGGTCCTACTACCTGGAGCGGTACCACGAGATGCGGCACGAGGTCATCGACCTCGCCGGACGTGCCTCGCTGCTGTTCCCCACCGAGGAGCAGTGGAACGACCCCGAGCTCCACAAGTGGCTCGCACCGCTGCAGGCCGGCGCGACCGGCGAGCCCTACGACCGCCTGCGCATCTCGCGCGTCATCCGTGACCTGTTCCTCACCGACTTCGGTGACCGGGTGAGCACCTTCGAGCAGTTCAACGGGACCCCGATGCTCGCCACCCGGATGCTCACGATGAAGCGCTCGGAGCTGTCGCCCTCCGGACCGATCACACAGCTGGCCCGCAAGGTCTGTGGCCTTCAGCCCGCCGACGCCCCCGAGGTCACGGCCTACACCGAGCAGGCCGAGTACGCCCGGCGCCTCGACGGCGCACGGGCCGAGGGCTCAGTGGTCCGCTGACCCGGCCACTGTGCGGAGGGTGGTTCGTGGCCGACGGCGGCCACGAACCACCCGTCCCCCGCGCCCCCCGGGCCGAGTCCCGACAGCCATCAGCATCAACCAGGGCGAGGGATGCCCGCGGGCACCCTCGCGCGTGGACGGAGAGGTCGACATGGCTTACTACATCTCGCGGGCGTCGGAGCGGAAGTTCTCCGACGTCGAAGGCGTCCCAGGCCTTCAGCAGGCACTCCTGGTCGGGCACGAGCACGGCGCGTCCCACCTGGAGGTGAGCCTGTACGAACTGGCTCCCGGAGCGACCACGGGCTGGACCCGCTGCCCGTTCGAGGAGTCGTTCTTCATCACCGGCGGATCCGGCGAGGCCGCCTATGCCGGACTGCGCTACGAGCTCGGCTCCGGGGACTACGGAGTGGCGCCGGTCGGCGTCGCCCACTCGCTGTCGGCCGGCGAGGAGGGACTGACGTGGATCGGGGTGCGCGCCCCGAAGCCGCCCACCTTCGACGGCGCCCGCAGCCGCATCGCCGCCAAGGCCTCGCCCGGAGAGAACCTGGGCCGTCCGTCCGAGACGGACCCCCGGCACCGCTACGTCGGCCACTTCGACGACTCCGACATGGCCCCCTACGCGCAGCTGTCGATGCCCGGCTACCACGGCCCCAACATCAAGAACATCAGTCTTCGGATGATGGTGGACCAACTTCTGGGGGCACAGCATCACACCGTCTTCGTGTGCGAGATCGCGCCGAAGTCCGGGCCGGGACGGGCGGCCAAGGTCCACTACCACCCGTTCGAGGAGATCTACTACTTCACTTCCGGCGGGATGCGAGGCACCCTGGACGGCAAGGACGAGGTGATCGAGACCGGTGACCTCGTGTGGGTGGGGACCGACGGCACCCATGGCTTCGTCAACGAACGTGCGGAACCAGCTCGTTGGGTCGAGGTGCAGTCGCCGATCCCGCCCACCTCCGATGCGTTCTTCTTCCCTGACGACTGGCGAAAGCTCCCGGAGGAGCACTGAGGATCGCGGAGGCGCGACGTTCGATGGGCGGCGACTCCACTCCTGGTCGGCCGAGCGGCTCCACCGCGCCGGGTCGACAGCATCGCGCGATCATCCGGCGGAAGCTGGCCGTTCCGGCGCCGGCCAAGGACATCGTCGAGCGCGACAGGCTCAGCCGGCGGCTGCGGACCCTGCTCGACCGGCACACCGTGGTGAATGTGTTCGCGACGGCCGGGGCCGGCAAGACCACGGCGGTGGCACTCGCCGTCCGTGACCTCGACAGGCCGGTCGCCTGGCTGTCGCTCGACGGTACCGAGCAGGCGGCGGGCCGCCTGCTCGTCTACCTCGAAGCGGCCGTCGAGGGTGCCGTACCGAGCGCGGCCGATGTGGCCTCCGACGCCCTCAGCAGCAGTCTCCACATCGGTGAGGCGGCCGGACTGCTGGCCGAGAGCCTTCAGGGAAGCCGGCTCATCCTCGTGTGCGACAACGTGGAACGCGTCGCCCCGGACGAGACCTGTACGGCGGTGCTGTCCTCGTTCGCCCGTTATCTGCCGTCCGGCGTGAACCTCGTGCTGATCTCGCGCGTCGACGTCCGGCTCGACCCGGGTTCGACGAGCGAGCGTGACCGGGTCGGTGAGCTGGTCGAGAGCGACCTCTCCTTCGACGCCCAGGAAGCCGCCGAGGCGCTGCGCAACATCGGTCGCGCCGACGTGCACCCGGCGCAGGCGGTGGCGGCGACGGGAGGCTGGGTCACCGGGGTCCTGTTCGAGGGCTGGCGTCATGGACGCTCCCGCCAGCCCGATCCCGAGATGCTGCGGTCCTATGTCGCGGCGAACGTCTTCAACTCGCTCACCCAGGCGGAGAGGACGTTCCTCCTCCATACGAGTCTGCTGGCCGAGGTGTCGGCCGAGGGCGCCCGGGCGCTGGGCCAGGAGAACGCGGCGCAGCTCATGGCGGGCCTGCGCGCCCGGCACCTGCCGGTGACGTGGTCCTCGGACGGTTCCCGTATGACGCCGCACCCCGTGTTCCGCGACTTTCTCGTCGAGACCCTGGGCCGGGAGGACGTGAGGACGCGCGACGCGGTTCGCCGCAGGCATGCCGACGTCCTGATCGCCGGGGGCGCGCACGAGGAGGCGGTCGACGAGTTGCTCCGGCTCGGGGACCTGGAGGCGGCCGGGAGACTGGCCGCCGTGGCCCTCCCCGACCTGGTGGCGCGGATGGACTTCGCGCCGGCGGCACGGTGGCTGGACGCGCTCGGAGCCTCGGTGCGGACGCCGACCCCGGAGATCGGCTCTGTCATCCTGCGTGTCGCCTTCGCGCTCGAACAGTGTGATCGCGGAGTGGAGCTCGTCGACCGCCACGGATACGACTGGCTTCCGGAGCCGGGGTCCCCCGACTTCGAGGAGGCGCACGTCCTGGCCTGCTGGTGCCTGTGGCACCGTGGGCGGCTGGAGGAGGCGCGCTCGCTGGCGGACCGGCTGCCACCGGGCCGCAACCAGCGCATCGCCCAGACCCTGATCGCGCTGGCCACGGGCGAGGAACCGCCACCCTTCCCGGAGTACTCGACCACGCCGTCCGGGCCGCTCGACGGTCTGCTGATGCGGCTGGCCTTCCTGCGCGGCCGCCTCGAAGGGCTCGACGAACCGGGGTCGTTCGATCCCTGGCGCACGATACTCGGCGGTCCGTGGGTCGTCGCCGCGCTGCGCGTCACCGGGCGACTCGACGCCGCGATGTCGATGTTCGAGCCGCGCCGTGCCTCCTCGCAGCCGGTCTGGCTGCACGCCGTCGACGCCGTCGACCTGATGCTCGACCTCGGCCGTGGGGAGGAGGCCTGCGCGTCCATCGCGCGAGGAAGGGACCTCATCGCGGCCACCGGCTCGACCGTGTACAAGAACCTGAGCCTGGTCGGCGAGGCCAAGCTGTGGCTGCGCCTCGGGGGTGACACCAGGCGCGCCGACCGTGTGCTGGCGGAGGCGGCCGCGTGCGGCGCGTCGGAGTACCGCCTCACCCGGGACATGTGGCAGTTGTGGTCGGGCCTGTCGATGCTCCTGCAGAACCGGGACGCCGAGGGCCACGAGCACCTCGCGGCATGTCTGCGGAGCATGCGCGACGGAGACCGGCACCTCGAACTCCCCACGGCCGCCGTGTACCTGGCCGAGGCGCAGTGGCGGCTGGGCATGGAGAACGAGTCCGACGCCACCGCCGACCTCGCGATGGACTCCGCCTCGACGCACGGCACCCAGCACCTGCTGCTGACGGCGCTCTCGGACGTGCCGCAGGTCGCGGCGAGGGCCGCGGACACCAGGTCGAGCCGCATGTCGCCCTGGCACGAGATCCTCGCCGCCCTCTCCGGCCAGCATCCGATACGCGTCAACGTGAGCAGGCCCCGGCTGGTGCTGGAGGAGTTCGGCGAGCCCGTCCTCACGGTCGACGGACACGTGACCCAGCCCCGGCTGACCAAGAGCCTGGAACTCCTCAGCTACCTGCTCTGGGCACCCGATCGCAGGGCGACGCGCGAGGAACTGCTCGGGGCGCTCTTCGGGGGCCGTAACGACGCCGCCGGCCGCAGCTATCTGCGGCAGGCGCTCTATCGGCTGCGCGAGGCGCTGCCCGAAGGCCTCGGCCCGGCGCAGGACGGCGACGTCTTCCACCTGGTCGGCCCCGCCCTCGCCACGGGGTCGGCGCAACGGGCGGTCGATCTCGTCGCCCAGGCGGCGCGACAGGACGGCGAGATCCGGCTGCGGACGCTCTCGCGCGCCCTCGACAGCGCCGAGCGGGGTCCCTACCTGGCGACGATCTCCGGTGAGTGGGTCGCCGAGCGCCGGCTGGTGCTGGGGGAGACCTTCCTGGCGGCCCGCATCGACACGGCCAAGCTCGCCTACCGCATGAACCGCTACCGCGAGGCCAGGGGACTGGTCGACGCCGTGCTGCGCGAAGACCCGTACCGCGAGCAGGCATGGCAGCTCGCCATCAGGCTCGCGCACGCCAGCGGCACCGACGACGGCGTGCTGGCGCTCTACCAGCGCTACGTCGCGCGGATGCGGGACCTCGGAGTGCCACCGTCGGACGAGGTCCGACGCCTCGTCATGCAGCTCCGCCGCTGACGCCCCCCGATTTCGCATCGGTAAACGGGGCGTCGGCCACACTCGGGCCATCGGCTCACAGGCAACGCTCAGCCATCTCGTTAACGGCAACGGAGGGCATCATGGGTGCATCCACCGCGCAGGACATGCGCGACACCTTTCGCGGAGCGATGGCGCGGTTCACGACCGGCGTCACGATCGTGACCACCGAAACTCCGCAAGGGCCGGCGGGAATGACCGCCAGTGCCGTCGCCTCGGTCTCGCTGGACCCGCTCATGCTGCTGGTGTGCGTGGGCAACACCCTCGCGACGAGGGACGCGATCTCCGACTCCGGGGTCTTCGCGGTGAGCGTCCTCGCCCAGGGCCAGGAGCGCCACGCCCTGCGGTTCGCGAGCCGGTGCGACGACAAGTTCGCCGGTGTCGGGCTGCGAAGCGACCACGATCTGCCCGTCGTCGAGGGCGCGGTCGCCCACTTCGCCTGCCGTGTGCGGGAGGAGTTCGCCGGGGGCGACCACACCATCTTCGTCGGTGAGGTCCTCAGCTGCGGCTACGCCGTCGACACCGACCCCCTCGTGTACTTCGGTGGGAAGTTCGGCAGCCTCTGCGACCTCGGTTCCCACGCGCAGCTCGCCTTCGACTGGCAGCTCGCCGCGTCGATGTAGCGCCGCCTCGCCGCCGTCACCAATCCCTTTGCGCATGCCGCGCACCGCATCCCCAGGAGATGAACGTGGACGTATCCGTGCTGGGTCTCGGTCAGATGGGATCCGCGATCGCCGGACGACTCATCGGCGCGGGCCACAAGGTCGGCGTCTGGAACCGGTCGAAGGGCAAGGCCGACGAGCTGTTGGAGAAGGGCGCCTTCGAACTGGACTCTCCCCGCGAGGCCTGGGACCGGTCGGACGTCTGCATCACGATGCTCGCCGACTCCCGGGCCCTGGCCGACGTCGCACTCGCACCCCACGGAGGGCTCGTGCACGCCGCGGCGGCCCGGGGGAAGACGCTCATCGACATGAGCACGGTCTCGGCGGAGGTCTCCGCCCACGTGGCCGCCGCGGCCGCCGCCGGCGGCGTCGGGTACCTGCGCGCTCCGGTGAGCGGAAACCCGGGAGTCGTGAAGGCCGGGAACCTCACGATCATCGCCTCCGGCGACGAGGACGTCTTCACGTCCGTCGACTCCCTCCTGCGCGACATCGGCCCCCACCTGTTCCACGTCGGCGAGGGGGAGGCCGCCCGCGTCATCAAGCTGGCCCTCAACCTCATGGTCGCCGGGACGGCCGAACTGCTCGCCGAGTGCGTCGCACTGGCGGAGGCCCATGCCGTACGACGGGACAAGCTGCTGGAGGTCGTCGGCGCGTCGGCGATCGCGTCGCCGCTGGTGAAGTACAAGATCGGGCCCCTCCTGGCGGACGACTACACCCCGACGTTCAGCTCGCGGCTCATGCGCAAGGACCTGGACCTCGCCCTCGACGCGGCAGCGGCCGGCGGAGTCCCGCTGCCGGTGACCGGTGTCGTGCAGCAGTTGCTCCAGGCGTGCATGTCGACCGGCCTGGGCGAGCTGGACTTCATGGCCCTGCTGGTCCGGCTGCAGCGCGAGGCCGGTCAGACCGCGCACGCCTGACAGGCCCGGCCGCCGGCCCGCCCCGGGCCGGCGGCTGCCTCGCGCACGCGGTGAGCAGGGGGCGAAGGAGCGGGCGGTGGGACGGTGACGGTACGGACGTACGAGCTCACCGAGGGCCGTCACCAGCACGTACGCGAACGCGACGGCCCCGCGCGAGGCGGCCTGCCGGGCGGGCGCCGCGACCCTCCGATTTGCCCACGGGGCACACGGGGGCGAACCTGCTGTCAGAGGCGGGCCACGAACAGCCTCACCTGTCTCGACCACCGATGACGCCGATCCGGAAGGCACAACGGTGACACAGCGGACGACACCCACGCGCGAAGCCTGGCCGCGGCTCCCGGTGGCCGACTGGGCCGACACCCGCGACACCCTGCACATGTGGACCCAGATCGTCGGCAAGGTGCGTCTGGCGCACGCACCGCTGATCAACCACTGGTGGCAGGTCACGCTGTACGTGAGCCCCCGAGGACTGACCACGTCCGCCGTCCCGTACGGGTCCGGGGCCTTCGACATCGAGTTCGACTTCGTCGACCACCGGCTGTGCATCCGCAGCAGCGAGGGCGCCGTGCGCACGGTGGCACTGGCACCCAAGCCGGTGGCCCAGTTCTACGACGAGACGATGGGCGCGCTCGACGAGCTCGGGATCCAGGTGCCGATCCAGGACCAGCCCAACGAGGTCGAGCATGCGATCCCGTTCTCCGAGGACCACCACCACTCGTCCTACGACGCCGACGCGGCGCACCTCTTCTGGCGTCAACTGCTGCAGGCGCAGCGGGTCATGGGCGCCTTCCGCGCACGGTTCGCCGGCAAGGTCAGTCCGGTGCACTACTTCTGGGGAGCCATGGACCTGGCCTGCACGAGGTTCTCCGGCCGCGGCGCCCCGCAGCACCCGGGCGGCGCACCCAACTGCGGTGACTGGGTCATGGTGGAGGGCTACTCCCGCGAGCTGAGCAGCTGCGGTTTCTGGCCCGGCGGCGGGCGGGAGGGCGCCTTCTACGCCTACGCCTACCCGGAGCCCGACGGCTTCGCCGACCACCCGGTCACCCCGGCAGAGGCCTTCTACAGCAGGGAGAACGGCCAGTTCCTGTTGCCGTACGAGGACGTGCGCACCGCGAGCGACCCGGACGCCGCGCTCCTCGGATTCCTTCAGACCACCTACGAGGCGGCGGCGGAACGCGGACGGTGGGACCGCTCCGCGCTCGAATGCGACCCTGAGCGCTGGCAACACTTCCAGTGACGCCGCAAAAACCCCCGGTACGCGTGCTGATGAGATGGCTCACAGAAAAAGTGTGGCCCGCGGGGGCAACTGTCTGAGTTCATGCCCTTTGTTCGTACGATGTGGCAGCTGTTCCGTAAGGAGCGCGCCAAGCGGTCCGCGGCCTTGGTCGGGCGGGTCGTACGATCTCGTGGGCGTCGCGCCGCGTGAGTACTCCGCCGGCGCGACCCCGCTCCACTTTCCCGCAGTCCGACCAGGGGTTTCTTCGTGAACTTTCGCTGTGTCCTCGCGACCGCCGTCGCCGCTGCCGTGACCACCCCGGTGGTCGTCCTCGCCGCCACGCCCGCCGTGGCCGACGACGGGCCGGCCGCGCAGACGCAGCGGGCGCAGCGGACCGTCGAGGAACTCGAGCAGGCGGTCGCCGTCGCGCAGAAGGAGTACGACGCGGCCGTCGTCGCGGCGGACAATGCCGTCAAGTTCCTCACCGAGGACATGCAGGCGGACACCTACCCCGCCAAGGCCGCGATGATCGAGGCCGACAGCGCCGCGGCAGCCGCCGCCCAGGTCGAGGCCACCGCCGACCAGGCCGTCGTGGACGCCCAGGCCGTGCTGGACGCCGCGAGCACCGACGAGGACAGGGCCGCGGCGCGGGCGGCGCTGGACGAGGCCGAGAAGGCGGCGCAGGAGGCCGCAGCGGCCAAGACGGCCGCCGACACCAGGGCCACCGAGGCGCGCACCGCCTACGACGACGCCCGTGTCGCCCAGGCCCGGAAGATCTATCTCCTCCAGAAGGCCAGGGACGAAGCCGGAGCGAAGCTGGACGCCGCGAAGAAGGCGCTGGCGGACGCCGAGGCCGAGCAGGGCGAAGAGTGCGTCGCCGAGCCCCGGCTCACGGCGGTCGTGGCGGGGCTGCCGGACAAGGTCGTGGGCGGCAGCACGGCGCACTTCACCCTCCGCGTCACCAACGGCACCGACAGGACGATGGACGAGGTGTTCCCGTACGCCGCCGTCCACGCCTTCGACGCCAAGGGCATCAAGCCGCTCGACTCCCACCTCGACCTGGAGTGGTCGACCGCCGCCAACCCCACGTGGCGTGACACCGACGCGACGGAGGGGCTGTCGGTCGGCACCCTCAAGGCCAGGGCCTCGGTCGACGTGAAGCTGCGGCTGAAGGTCGACGCCGGTGTTCCGGCGGGCCAGGGCGCCGCGTTCGTCTCGGCCGACTACGTCAACGAGGACGAGTCCTGCGGCGGGTTCCCGGGCGTCGACGACCACGAGTTCCGGATCCTGCCCAAGGGCAGCGACCCGGGCAAGGCCGACGACGCGGACGGCAAGCCCGGCGACACCCACGACACCACCCCGCAGGGCGGCGCCTCCACCACCCCGGTGAGCGGGTCCGGCGGAAGCGGCGGCAACGGCTCGCTCGCCGCGACGGGTTCCCACGACGCGCTCGCGCAGGTCGCCCTCGCCGCCGGTGCGGCGCTGGTGCTCGGCGCCGGCACGACGGTCGTCGCCCGCCGCCGCGGGGCCGGCTCCGACGCCTGACTCCCAGGAAGCGCCGCCCCGCATGCGGCCGTCTCGCGCACGCCGGAGAATGGGCGTGGCGGAAGGCGGGAGGCGGCCATGGGGCGGCTCGACGGCAGGACCGCGGTGGTGACCGGCGCGACCAGCGGGATCGGGCGCGCCGCCGCCGTGCGCCTCGCCGCGGAGGGTGCCCATGTGTTCGTCACCGGCCGCCGCGAGCCCGAGCTGCGGGACCTCGTGGCGGAGATCGGTGAGGCGCGCGCGACCGGGGTGGTCGGCGACGTCGCCGTGCCGGCCGACCTGGATCGCCTCTACGGCGTCGTGAGCGAGCGGCGTCGTCGTCTCGACGTGCTGTTCGCCAATGCCGGGGGCGGTGAGGTCAAGCGTCTGGAGGACGTGACCGAGCGGCATGTCGACTTCACGTTCGGTGTGAACGTGAAGGGGCTGCTGTTCACCGTGCAGAAGGCGCTGCCCCTGCTGAACGACGGTGCCTCGGTGATCCTCACCGGCTCCACGGCGGGCAGCGGCGGAAACGAGGGCTTCGGTGTCTACAGCGCGTCGAAGGCCGCGGTGCGCTCCCTGTCCCGCACCTGGGCCAATGAACTCAAGGCGCGGAACATCCGCGTGAACACCCTGAGCCCGGGCCCGGTCGACACCCCGGGTCTCACCGGGCTCGCCCCGGACGCGGAGCGGGCGCGGGCCCTGAAGGACGCGCTGGTGGCCGGGGTGCCGCTCGGACGGATGGGGCGGACGGAGGAGGTCGCGGACGTGGTGGTCTTCCTCGCCTCCGACCAGAGCTCCTTCGTCACCGGCATCGAACTGTTCGTGGACGGCGGTCAGATGCAGGTCTGACGACCGCACCGGGCGTCCGACCCCCTCGGGCCCGTGGCCGGCAGGCCCCGGGCCCGAGGGCACCCCCGGCTACCGGTACCGGATGTGCAGATGGTTGTCGTGGTTCGGGTAGCTCGTCGTCAGGCCCTCCGAGATGAGCTGCGGGTCGTTGAAGAAGATCAGCTCGACATGGCCGGGGGCCTTGGCCCGGATCTCCTGGACGAGCTGCCGGGTGGCCGCGCGGTCGTACGTCGACGACTGCCAGGTGATGCGTCCGGCGGTGCACTGTCCCGAGTCCGTACGGATCGGCCACACGTCGATGTCCATGCCGACCTCATGGCTGGCGTGGCCGGGGATGTCCCCGCCGTGCTCGAACCCCGCGTCACCGACCGGGAGTCGGCCGTTGCCGGTGCCGGCGAACGCGGCGGCCGCGGCTTCGAGCTGGCCTACGGCACCCGCGGTCGCCCAGTGGGCGCCGGCGTTGCCGTCCGGGCTCTGTGCGCACATCGTGCCCGGACCGAAGTCGATGTTCTCGTAGTGCCAGAGCAGGTTCTTCCACGTGGTCGGTCCGACCACGCCGTCCACGCCGATGCCCGCGTGGGACTGGAAGGTGCGCACCGCCGTCTGGGTGGCGGGCCCGAAGGCTCCGTCCGTCGCGAGTCCGGCCCCCCGCTTGGCGTTGAGCAGGGACTGGACCGCCTTCACGGCCGGCCCGTCGTCGCCCTGCCGCACGGTGACGGCCAGCGCGCCCCAGGTGGCGGCCCCGACGATGCCGTCCGCCGCCAGGCCCTTGGACTGCTGGAAGCCGACGACGGCGCTGCGCGTGCCGGAGCCGAAGACGCCGTCCGCGGCCACCGTCCGGCCGTGCGCGGTCAGCAGGTGCTGAAGCGCGACGACATCGGTGCCCCGGCTGCCGTTGCTCGTCAGCGGGAACGCGGCCTGGGGGAAGGCCTGCGCGGGGACGCCCGCTCCGAGGAGCAGGCCTGCCACCGCGGCGAACAGCGCGATGATGCGTCCGAGTTGTCTCATGACCCCTGTGTCACCTTCCTGACTGGAGTGCGCCCCAGGTGCCGGGGCCGACGATGCCGTCGACGCCCAGTCCCCGCGAGGACTGGTAGTCGCGTACGGCCTGTGCGGTGCCCGAGCCGAAGATGCCGTCGATGCCGACGGTCCGGCCGAGCGCGGCGGTCAGGGCGCGCTGCAGACGGGAGACGGCCTCGCCCGTCGAGCCGTTCTGGACGGTCGGGGTGGATCCCCGGGACAGCAGCGCGGTCCAGGTCCTCGGCCCGACCACGCCGTCGGCCGTGAGCCCCTTGGCGGCCTGGAATCCGGCGACGGCGGAGGCGGTGTCGGGTCCGAAGATCCCGTCCGGGGTGCCCGGGTCGTGACCGGCGGCCTGGAGCAGGCACTGGGCGGCCTTGACCAGGTCTCCGGTCGAACCGCTGCGGACGGTCGGGTACGCGGTGAAGTCGAGGTTCGCTCCCGTGCAGCCCGGCTGGGGCGGGGTGCCGCTGCCCACGTCCAGGTAGTCGCGGTCGATGTTGATCGAGTAGCCGCCGTAGGACTCGGTGACCTCGCCCGCGTACTGGTGGATGCGCTGGTGGCCGGACCAGTAGGTGGACGGCACGTAGGAGCCGGTGTTGGTGTCGGCGGCGCCGTTCCACCACGCGTAGAAGATGTGGTCGACGCGCGTGTAGGCGCCGTTGTTGTACTCGCTCGCCGCGTCCCTGATGCCGGAGGCGGCGCTGGAGTAGAAGCCCGACAGGTAGCCGCTGCTGTGCAGCCGCTCGGTCCAGCCGGACAGGTACGACAGCACGGCCGCCTTGCACGAGGCCGTCGAGGTGTACGCCTCGATGTCGCTGTAGAGGGCGCTGCCCGCCGGGATGCCGAGGCCGGCCGCGGCGGAGACGGCGCCCGCGGCGGCGGTGACGCCCTGGGACTTTGCCGTGGCCGGGTCGGAGGACATCCGCAGCGAGTAGCTGGTGCACGGCGCCTGCCGGCCGACGTCGATGGGGATCAGACGCCAGCCGTTGCCGGTCTGGTTGGTCACCCAGCTCGCGGTGAGGTTCGGCTGGGCGCAGCCGCGGAAGGAGCCGCTGATGTAGACGCCGACCGCGCTGTAGGGCGAACTGGACTGCCAGGCGTTCATGGCGGCCTGCGAGGGTGCCGTGCAGGCATCGAAGCCCTTGCCGAGGTACGAGCCCGGCTGTGGGCCGGCGGCGGCCAGGGGAGCGGCGTCGGACCGCCCGCCCGCGCGCGGCAGTTCGGTGCGCTCGGCACCCGCGGTGAGCTCGGCCGAGCCGAGGACGTCACGCACCAGGCTCTCGGTGGCGGGGGTGTGGGCGGCGGTGACGAGGACTCCGGCGTCCTCGACGGCGACCTGGATGGTGCCGTTGCTGGAGGCGGCGGCCGGGGCGGTGGCCTTGCCCCGTGAGGTCCGCGCGGTGGCGGCCGTCGACTGGCCGGCGGAGCGGGCGGTGATGGGCTGGACGACGATGCCCGCCGTCCGGCCGACGACCCGGGCGGGGCAGTCGTTCTGCTCGGCGGGCTCGCCCACGTAGACGGCGGGCCTGTCGAAGCGGAGGCAGGCGCGGGGGTTCTCGGTCAGGTCGACCACCTGCCAGTCGGCGGGCACCTCGATGCGGTAGCCCTGGTAGGTGACGGTCTGCGGGGTGTCGGGCGGGGAGTCGGCGAGGGCGGGGCCGGGGACCGAGAACGCTCCGACACCGGCGAGCAGCGCCAGTACGGCCGTTCCGGCGCGGACCCGCCAGAGCTTGCGGGACGACATCAGGGCACTCCAACTCGGTGCGGGGGAGAGTGGGGGAGTACGGCACGGGCGGGCCCGTGCCGTGCCGGGACGAGTGGAGTGCGTCCCGGCACGGCGGCCGGCTCGGTGCCGGGTCGGGCGGTGCGTCGTGATGCGCCCCTCAGATGCCGCAACTGGGCGCGGACCAGGAGCGGCTGGTGCGTCCGTCCAGGTGGGTGTGGTCGTCGTGACCGGGGTAGCCGGGGCCGAAGATGCCGCCGAAGCCGTGGTAGCGGCCGCGCTGCGCGAGCTGGCAGAAGGACGGGTTGCCGACCACGTCGGCGGCGTCGCCGTACAGGTGCCGGCTGTTGGCGGCACCGCCCACCGCGTTGTTGCAGGCGTGCGAACGGAAGCCGCTGGTCACGACGATCGGGACGTCACCCATCGCGCGCCGCATGGCCTCCAGCTTCCACATCGTGCGCAGCCCGTTGGACTTGGCCGTCGCCGCGCTGACCGCTCCGCCGGACCAGTCGGAGTTGCACTTGTTCAGCTCGGCGTAGGTGAAGTGGATCGGCGTGCAGTCCGGGTCCTGGAGGGCGTAGATCTTGCTGAAGGTCTGGGAACCCGCTACCCCGTCCGCCCCCAGCCCGTACGCCTGCTGGAACTTGACGACCGCGGCCTTGGTGCGGGGCCCGAAGTTGCCGTCGACGGACAGGATCTCGCCGAAGTCGACATGTCCGGCCACCCGGATCTGCAACTGGGTGACGTCGGCGCCCGTCATGCCCTCCGACAGGGTGCGATTCCAGGTGTAGCACTCGTCGGCCTGGGCCGGGCCGGCCGTGACCAGCATGCCACCCGTGAGGGCAGCCATGGTCATGACAACCGAGAGAAGCAGTCGGACCGTACGTCTCAGCATCGTGCCTCCGTCTGAGTCCTGATGAGCCACAGGGAACTGAGCCCCGAGTCTGGCGCCGGGAGCCCGGGCGTGTCCACACTGTCACCAGCTGCCACAGGACCAGACCTTCGGCACAACTCGACGACGTCCAGGGGCTGTTGTGCCCTCCGGGCAAGGGTCCTCGGGTCAAGGGGCGCCGCCACCTCCGCCCCTTGGGGCGCGGGCCTTGCGCGCCGCTAGCCGAGCACCGCGAAAGCGGCGGTGGCGATCAGCGCGGAGCTGAGCACGGTCATGCCGGTCAGCCGTCGCGCGAGCCGGTCGTCCCAGTGCTCCCCGTCGCCGGAGAGCCGGCGCAGGGCCGGGGTGAGGGCCCGGCCCGCGCCGAAGCCGGCTCCCGCGGCCAGCGCGGGCGCGGCGGAGCCACCGGACAGCAGCACCGCGACCGCGATCGCGTACGGCGCGCTCGCCGAGACGTAGGTACGCACACCCGTACCGAGTTCGAAGCCGAACTGCAGGGCCCCGCGCGCCAGATGACGGCGCAGCACGTCCTGCGGTATCTGCCGGGCGTTCTGCGGCAGCCGGAGCCGCAGCCGGCCCGCGTCGCGCAGCGCGGCCAGCACGGCGGCGGTCACGACCAGTCCCTGCCGCACGCCGGCCGGCAGCGGGGTGAACAGGCCGGACAGCAGCCACAGCACACCGGCCGTCAGCACCCCGCCGGTGAGCAGCCCGAGGGTGAACACGCCGAGGACGACTGCCTGGCGGTACGTCGCTCGCCAACCTGGCGAGGCCAGCGCGAACGCGCTGTTACGCGTTCAAACGGAGCCGGACAGCGAGTAGCCGGCCAGCCCGCCGGTGATCGCCCAGGTCAGCAAGGGGGCGTGCAGGACCGCGGCGACGGCCGCGATCCCCAGGACCGCGACGGGCACGGCGGGGTCGGTGAGCCACACCCGTACGGCGGCGACGCCGTGCGGCCGGGCCGCGCGAGCGCCCGTCCCGCTCATCTAGACCGTTCCTCTCATCTAGACCGTCCCGGTCAGCGTGCGCCAGGTGTTCTGGCCGACCACGCCGTCGGCACTCAGGCCGTGCAGGGACTGGAAGGCGACGACGGCCTGCCGGGTGAGCGTGCCGAAGTTGCCGTCGACGTTCAGCGCGTACCCGTGCTTGTTGAGCTGCCGCTGGGCGCCCCGGACGGCGTCGTTGACGTCACCCTGACGCACGGTGGCGACGAGCAGGGGCCAGGTGGCCGGGCCGACGCTGCCCGTGGGGCTCAGCCCGTTCGCCGTCTGGAACTCCTCCACCCGGGCCTCGGTGTCCGGCCCGAACACGCCGTCCACGCCGGTCGGGTGGCCCCGGAAGGTGAGCAGGTGCTGGACGGCGTGAACGTCGGGTCCGGTGGCGCCGCGACTCGTGGTGGGCCAGTTGACGGAGCCGGGGCAGCCGCACTCGGTGGTCCAGCGGCAGATGGACTTCACCCAGCCGGAGCCGGTGTTGCGGTACCCGTCGTGGCAGCGCCGCTCGATGCCGCAGCCGCAGTTGCCGCAGGCCGCGCTGTACGCCCACAGCCAGCCGTCGTAGGTTCCGGCGTAGCACTGGTTGGGCCGCAGCGTCCAGGTCACGCCGTCCGACCGGTGGAAGCCGGTGTTCGTCCCCGACGTCACGCAGGCGTCGGCGTAGACGGTGCTGGGCCCGCAGCCCGGCGAGCAGTTGTGGTCCGCCGCGTAGCTCGGGCACGCCCCCGTCCAGATGTCGTAGCCGTCGGCGTACGCCTGCCGGGCGGCGGAGAACACCCCGAGCGCGGCGAAGCCCACGGCGGTGGCCGCCTGCAGGACCGTGCGCCGGCGCGGCGCGAAGGACGGCACGTCCGCGCGCCAGGCCCGGGAACGGCCGGCGCTCGCCGACCGGCGCAGTGTGGGTACGTCGTCCAGGGACGTCATGGCAGGCTCCTCGGCGTCGCGGGGTGGAGGTCGTCGAGCAGTCGCAGCAGGGCGGTGGCCGAACCGAGCGGCTCCGCACGCGTGACGCGGCCCGCCGTGTCCACGGCCACCGCGTACGGGGTCGCGGGGATGTCGTACGCCGTGAACAGCTCCGGGCGGTCGCCCAGGACCGTGACGGCGTTCCCGGCGTCGCCCGGCACGGGGCCCGCGTACAGTCCGAGCACCTGGGGGGCCGCGTCGCCCTGGTGCACGGTCCAGGCGCGGGCCTCGGCGAGCACCTCGCCGCACGTGCCGCAGTCCGCGTCGAGGAACAGCAGCAGCGAGGCGCGGTCCGTCCGCAGCAGGCCGTCGAGACCCGGGGCGGTGAGCCCGGGCGCCGCCGCGCCGGGCGCGAGCCCGGTGCGCCCGGGAAGGTGCGGCTGTGCGCGCGACAGTTGGTGCACCTGTCTGACCAGACCCGAGACGACCAGCGCGAGCAGCGCGATCGCCGCCCACGAGACGATCACCGCGCTGGTGGTGAAGTCCATCGCGTCGACACTCCTTCGGCAGTTCGGTGCACGGTGGCTTCGGTCGGCGGGTGAGCGGGGCTGGTGTCCCTCCGGGGCGCGAGGGCCGCGGTCGTCCCGAGCGGGGTGGTCGTGTCCAGGCCGTGTGCGGAGATCGTGCCCGGCGGGTGTGTGGTGGTCGTTGTCGGCCCGTGTGTGGTGGTCGTGTCGGGCCGGTGTGTGGTGGTCGTTGTCAGCTTGTGAGTGGTGGTCGTGTCGGGCCGGTGTGTAGTGGTCGTTGTCGGCCCGTGAGTGGTCGTCGTCGTCGGCCCGTGAGCCGTGGTCGTCGTCGGCCCGTGTGTGGTCGTCGTCGGCCCGTGAGCCGTGGTCGTGTCCGGCCGGTGTGCTGCGGGCGTGCCCAGCTGGTGTGCTGTGGGCGTCGTCGACCCATCCGCGGTGGGCCGGTCGGGCCGGTGTGCGGCGGTCATGGTCGCTGGGTGCGTGCTGGTCCCGGCCCGGCCCTGTGCGGCGGGCTCGTGCATCGCGGCCGGCAGGGACCACAGCAGGACGGTGCAGGCGAGGGCGGCGAGCAGGAGCGTGACCAGCTCCGCCGCCGACAGCCGCAGCGGCCCTGCCCCCGCGAGCACCGCGCCGGCCGTCGCGAGACAGGCGAGGGCGGCGGCCCGCCGCGTCACCCAGCGGCTCAGGGGCACGTCCCGGCGTGAACAACCGCACGGGCCCCCACGGCCGAGGGCGAGAACGTGCCGGGTGTAGCCGGCGTAGACCCCGAAGAGCGCGGCCGCCGCGGCGAGCACGGCCTGCAGTGCCCGTACCTGCCCCCCGAGCAGCGCGGCCGCGCCGGCCGCCCCGAGGACGCCCTCCGCGAGCGGCAGGGCGACGGAGGCGGCCCGCCGAAGCCGCGCCCCCAGCACCCCGTGGACCCGCAGCGCCTCGCCCAGGGCAGCAGGACCGGCGGCATGGGAGCCGGCGCCCACGAGAAGGGTCAGCGTCACGATCATGGCGGTCAGCCCGCCCCAGAAGGAGGTCACCGCCGGATCACCCGGTGCGCCGCAACGCGAGCCGCCCGACGAGCTCGGGCACCCGCTCGACGGAGGTCGACGCCAACGGCACCACGGTGGCCCAGAGTTCGCTGGAGGCGATCACGAAGAACGGGCTGCCGTCCGAGAGCGTGTCGCGGAACAGCTCACCGGAGGCCACCGACACCCCTTTCCAGGGCGGAAGCTGGGCGGTGTGCTCCTTCGTCCGCCGGGACAGCTCCAGCAGCCCGAGGCCGGGCACTTCCTTGATCACCGTCGCGGGCCGCGCGAAGGCACTTCCCGCCGACGGATCGGGCCCGAGGCTCAGTCCGTGCTCGTTCTCGGTGATGCGCACCGACCTGAGCAGCCCGAGCACTTCGGCCGTGCCGAGGCCGTAGAGCCGGGTCACGAGCGAGTGGCGCTCCCCGCGCCACACGACGAGCGACGGGCGCTCCACGAGCCCGGAGCGCGCTTCCCGCTCGACCGACTCATGGATGCGCAACGTGCCCTTCTGGAAGGTGAGTTCGGAGTCGGGCGCGCCGATGCCGAGCGAGTCGGCGACGTCGGCTCCCAACGCGGCGGGCCCCGCGGTGAACTCGACCAGCCGGCCGCCGGCCACCACCTCGACGGCGGAGGTGCAGGGCGCCCGGAGGTCGAGTTCGCCCTCCAGACGATATGTCGCGCCGTCGAGGGCGCGGTGAGTGACGAACGGTGCGACCATGTTCATCCTCCCGGGGGTGCGGGCCTGAGCGACGCCGCGACCGCAGAGGAAACTAGGCAAGAGACATGAACCTGTCAATCTCTTCCGTCAGGTCGTAGGGAAAGGTCGACGGGGCAACAGGACAGGGAGCCGCCGTACGACAAGGAGCGTCCATGGGAACCGCCGTCCACGTCCCGCAGACCAGGGACATGATCGGGGAGGAGCTCTCGGGAGACGAGGCCTTCGCCGCCCTGCGCCACTACGGAGGGCTGCGGCTGCTGACCGACTCCTTCGCGCGCTTCCGCTACGCGGACGGCTTCACCAACGCGCGGGCCCTCGCCTTCCAGGTGGTGCTCGGGCTGGTCCCCTGCGTCGTGGCGCTCGTCGGGCTGGCCACCTCGGTGCACACCGAGGCCCTGGGCCGGATCATCGAGCTCACGCTCGGCCGGATCGTGCCGGGTGCGAGCGCCGCGATCGTCGAGGACGCCTTCGAAGGGACGCGGCGCACCGCGCACGGCGACGTCTGGAGCACGCTCGCCCTGTGGCTCGGCCTGGGTTTCGCGCTGCTGAACCTCGCCTCGGCCATGGGCCAGATCGAGCGCGGCGCCAACCGCATCTACGGCATCGAACGGGACCGCCCCTTCCCGCGCAAGTACGGGCGGGGCATCGTCCTCGCGCTGGCCGCCGGTCTGCCGCTGGTCCTGGGGTTCGTCGCCCTCGTCGCCGGCGAGGCCGTGGGCGATGCGGTCGCGGACACCGCCGGCTGGGAGGACGGCGGGCCCCAGTGGTGGGGCGTGCTCGACATCCCCGTCGGGCTCGCGCTGGCCTGGGTGGCCTCGGCCGTGATCTTCCGCTGGTCGCCCCGCCGGGACCAGCCCGGTTACACCTGGCTGGCCTTCGGCTCGGCGGTTCACCTCCTGCTGTGGGTCGCCGCCACCTGGCTGCTCGCGCTGTACGTCGAGGAGAGCGGCGCCTTCGGCGCGGTGTACGGGCCGCTCACCGCCTTCATCGCGCTGCTGCTGTGGGCCAACCTCACCGCGATCGCGCTCTTTCTCGGCATCGCGTTCGCGGCCCAGCTGGAGGCGGCCCGCGCCGGCATCGTGTCCCCGGTCCGGCCGGATCCCGGCCCGGGTGCGTGAAGCGCACGGCGCCCGCCGACGACAGGCGAGGCCGCCGCGTCGTCAGCGGGCCGCCGCCCCGGCCACCGTCGTTGGGTCGACCCCGGTGAGCTCCACGATGCGGTGCGCTGGCACACCGGCGGCCAGCGCGCGGCCGATCAGGCCGTCCCGGCCGTCCGCGTAGTCGCGGTAGGTGAGCAGTTCCTCCTCGATCGCGGCGAGGGACTGCGGCGCCATCCGGTGGCGGACCAGGTTCAGTTCCTCCTCGCTCAGCCGAAGAGGCAGCCGTTCCGCACCCTCGGGCACGGCCCCCCTCTCCTCCGGCGGCAGCAGCCGAAGGTGCGGGGAGGTCACCGAGCTGTCCTGCGCGGCCAGCCAGGCGCGGACCGCGGGGGTGTCCAGCGACGGGAGGTCTCCGACGGCCGCGGGCGCCACGCCGAGCGGCGTGGTCGCGTCGTCGAGCAGGAACAGGTAGGCGTCGTCGGTCATCCTCGGCTCCACTTCAACGGGGGTGGTCGACGTCCCTTTACCCCGCCGCGCCCGCCTCAGCGCCGAACTCACCCGACCGAGCGCCGCCGTCCGACCGCTGTCCGTCCCGCACCAGGACGCCCAGCCGGTCGGCCAGCGTGGTGAGGGCCGCTCCGAGGGGGAGCGCGGCCCGGACGAGGGCGTGCCGGTCACCGCGGGTCGGGTCCCGGTTGATGATCAGTACCGGCTTCCCGGCGTCCGCCGCCTGGCGGACGAACCGGAGCCCGGACATCACCGTCAACGAGGAGCCCAGGACCAGCAGCGAGGCGGCCTCACGGACCAGCCGGCGGCACTCCTCGACGCGCGCCGGCGGAACGTTCTCGCCGAAGAACACCACGTCCGGTTTGAGGATGCCGCCGCAGTTCGTGCACGGGACCACGTGGAAGTCCCCGACCTGCTCGTCGTCGAGGTCGGCGTCACCGTCCGGGTTGATTCCGGCCGCCACCGGCGCGAAGCCCGCGTTGGCCTCCTCCAGCCGCCGCGCCAGTTCGTGGCGCGAGCTGAACGCGCCGCAGCCGAGACAGACGACCCGGGCGAGGCTCCCGTGCAGCTCCACGACGTCCTCGCTGCCGGCGGACTGGTGGAGCCGGTCGACGTTCTGGGTGATCACCCCCGACAGCAGACCGTGCCGCCCGAACGCGGCCACGGCCCGGTGCCCGGCGTTGGGGCGGGCGCGGCCGAAGGTCCGCCAGCCGAGGTGGCTGCGCGCCCAGTACCGGCGCCGGGCCCGCTCGCTGCCGGTGAAGTCCTGGTAGGTCATCGGGGTGTGCCGGCTCAGGCTCCCGCCCTCGCCCCGGTAGTCGGGGATGCCCGACTCCGTGGAGATCCCCGCCCCGCTCAGCACCAGCACACCACCGGCGCGCAGCGCGTCGGCGACCGGCTCCAGGTCCGTGGTGCCCGGCGGCAGGTCACCGGGAGGGGTCCAGCTCAAGGTGGGGCGCATGCGCATGCCGCAAGGGTACGGAACGGACCGCCCGTGGGCGCTGCCCGCTGCGCTCCACCCGGGTGTGCGCGCCACTCAACCACCGTCACCGGTCGCCGCCGGCCCCGAGGGCAACAGGAGTTCCGCCCACACGCACTTGCCCGTCGGCGTCCCACGGGAGCCGTGGCGCGAGGCCAGCGCGCTGATGATCGCCAGGCCGCGTCCCTCCTCGTCGTCCGGCCCGGCGCTGACCGTCCGCACCGCGTTGAGGCTGTTGTCGAAGACCTCGCACACCAGCACCTGGTCGCGGATCAGCCGCAGCCGCAACGGCCCCGCCGCATGGCGCACGGCGTTCGCCAGCAACTCGCCGACGATCTGCTCCGCGGCGGGCACCAGCCGTTCCAGCCCCCACGCCAGCAGGGCCCGCACGGCGGCCGCGCGTATCTCCCCGACGGCGGACGCGTCGGCGTCCAGTTCCCACTCCATGACCTGGTCGGGACCTAGGGAGCGGGTCCGTGCCAGGAGCACCACGACGTCGTCCGCCTGCTCGCCGGGCGGGATGGTGCCGACGACCGCCGAGCGCAGGTCCTGCAGCGGCGCTCCCGGCCGCTGGGTCAGGGCGGCGCGCAGCCGGTCCAGCCCGAAGTCGATGTCACGGTCCCGGGTCTCCACGAGGCCGTCGGTGTACAGGACGAGCGTGCTGCCCTCGCTCAGCTCCATCTCCAGGTCCTCGTACGTCTGCCCGCCGACACCGAGGGGTGCCCCGGCGGGGATGCCGAGGAGCGTGACGTCCCCGGAGGGGTCGACCAGCGCGGGCGGGGGGTGGCCGGCCCGTGCGGCCCAGCACCGCCGACTGACCGGGTCGTAGACGATGTAGAGGCAGGTGGCGCCGGTGATGGTGGGCATCGCCTTCGAGTCGAAGTCCTCGGCCGCCAGGCGGGCCAGCAGGTCGTCGAGGTGGGCCAGCACCTCCGCGGGGGACAGGTCCAGGGCGGCGAGGGTGAGCATCGCGGCGCGGATCCGTCCCATGCCCGCCGCGGCGCTGATGCCGTGGCCGACGACGTCGCCGACCACCAGCGCGATCCGGGCGCCGGACAGCTCGATCACGTCGAACCAGTCGCCGCCGACCCCGCCGCGCCGGTCGGACGGCAGATAGCGCCACATCACGTCCAACGCGCTGCCGCCGCTCGGATTGCGCGGCAGCAGGTCGCGTTGCAGGGCCAGGGCCGCCGTGTGCTCCCGGGTGTAGCGACGGGCGTTGTCCAGGCTCAGCGCCGCCCGGCTCACCACCTCCTCGGAGACCATGCGGTCGTTCTCGTCGAACGGGACGGGGGTCTCCGTGCGCACGAGCACGGCGACGCCCAAAATCTCGCCACGGGCGTGCATGGGTATCACCAGCATGCTGTGCATACCGAGCGAGATGATCTTCTCCAGCCGTCCCGCGTCGTGGTTCAGCCACGAGCCCGGCGAGACGTCGAGGACGGGCTCCAGATAGGACCGTCCGGTGGCCAGGACCTGGAGGAACGGCGAGCGCGGGGGGACGTACACCGCTTCGCCGCGCGCCCAGAGGGATTCCGGGACGCCGGGGCGGATCGAGGCCATGCCCCCGCGGTGGAAGGCCGGGACGGCGCCGGAGCCGGTCGTGCCCAGCCGCGCGAGGGGCTCGTAGCTGAGTTCGGCCGCGTCCGCGAGGTCCACGGTCACGTAGTCCGCCATCGCCGGCACCAGGACGTCGGCCAGGTCCTGGGCGGTCTGCATGACGTCCAGCGTGGTGCCGATGCGGGTGCCCGCCCGGCTCAGCAGCGTCACCCGCTCCCGCGCCCGCCGTGAGGCGGTGACGTCGACGTTCGTCGAACACACGCCGGGCTCGCCGTCCCGTGCGTTCTCCACCGGGAAGACCGACAGCGCGTAGGTGCGGCGCCAGCGATGGTCGCGCTGGTCCAGCTCGCGGTCGATCACCGGGACGCCGGTCTCCAGGACCTGCCGGAACAACGCCCTGACCTGTGCGGTGTCCGCGTACAGCGGCGACTCCTGCAAGGGCAGGCCGAGCCGCCGCGGCCAGGTGGGCCCGTAGGCGCGTGCCAGGGCCGCGTTCAGCCACACCATGCGCAGTTCGGAGTCCCAGACCGCGGTGGGGAACGGACTGTTCTCGGCGACCGACACCGCGGGCGTCGCCTCCGCCGCTCCCAGTACCGAGATCAGCCAGTCCACCGCCCCGTCCGCCCCCGGAAGCGCGGACACCCGCAGACCCACCTGCACGGACCGCCCGTCACGGCGGCGCAGGACCGTCCGTCCCGCCCACTCCTGGCCGAACCAGCTCGCACCCTCGCCGGGGGCGGCCGCCAGCCGCTCGGCGGGTCGACCCAGGACCTCCTCGGCCCGATGGCCGAGGAGGTGTTCGGCGGCGTCCGTCCACCGGATGACCGTGCCATCGCGACCGACGACCGCCAGCGGCGCACCGGCGTCGCCGTACGCCGTACCGGCACCGGACGCGGCGTCGAATTGGGGCACTTTCCTAAGCTAGGTCTGCCGTCTTGCGCCTGCAAAGCGGCACTCGCGGGGCCATGTCAAGGCAGGCAACGGTCCACGCTACGGCGCGTTGCGGTGGGGAAGACGACGAGTAGTCGCTCGGCGTGCGGCGGCAGTTGTCGCGGCATCCCGGGCGCCGGCGGGTGACAATGGGATTTTCTGCGCCCGAAGAGGTGGTGGTGATGCCCGCTTGGCATCTTCGCGACTATCACGACGAGGACCTGGACCAGGCGATCCAGGTCTGGGACCAGAGCCGCCAGGCGGGTCAGGACGCCCGTGATCCGGTGTTCCCGGTCTCGGAGGTGATCGCCGCCGCGAAGGCGGGACAGCCCGCGGTGGTCGCCGTCGTCGGAGACGAACTGGTCGGCATGGCGATGGCGCAGGCGTACGGCAGACGAGGGTGGGTCCTGCTGATCGCGCTGGCGCCCCGGTGGCGTGAGCGCGGGATCGGCAGCGCCCTCCTGGCCGAGTTGGAGCGACGCCTGCGGGCCGTGGGCGTACGGCATGTCAGCGCCCTGCTGCCCGCGGGTGCCGCCGGGACCAAGGCACTGGAGAACTCCGGGTACCGGTTCCGCGAGGACCTGACCTACTACGAGAAGGTCGATCCGCCCGGATCCGCCAACGCCGACGTCCTGGCCGCGCTGGGCGGGCGGGTACTGCCCGACGGGCTCTGGGACGCCATGGCCGGCATGAACCGGGAGAAGCAGGTGGTCGAACGCCGGGTCGTGCTGCCGCTGCAGGAGCCGGCGCTGGCCGACCGCTACGGTGTCGTCCCGCCCAAGGCGACCATCCTGTTCGGCCCGCCCGGCACCGGCAAGACGAGCTTCGCCAAGGCGGTGGCCTCCCGGCTCGGCTGGCCGTTCGTGGAGCTGTTCCCGTCGCGGCTGGCAGCCGACACGAACGAGGGACTGGCGACGGCGCTGCGCGAGGTCTTCGCGGAACTGGCCGAGCTCGACTCGGTGCTGCTCTTCATCGACGAGGTGGAGGAGATCGCCGGCGCACGTTCGGGCAAGGCGGTCGACCCCGGGCACGGGGTGACCAACGAACTGCTCAAACTCATCCCCGTCTTCCGCGAGCAGGACGCGCGGCTGCTGGTCTGCGCCACCAACTCGGTACGCTCCCTCGACGCGGCCTTCCTGCGTCCGGGCCGGTTCGACTACGTCATTCCCATCGGGCCCCCGGACCCGACCGCCCGGTCGGCCATCTGGGCCCGCTACCTCACGGCCGCGACCGACGTCATCGACGTCGCCCAACTGGTCGCGGCCACCGAGTTGTTCACCCCCGCCGACATCGAGTTCGCGGCCCGCAAGGGCGCGCAGGCGGCCTTCGAGCGCGAGGTCACCGACCGTCGGGGCCTGCCGGCGACCACCGACGACTACATGGCCGCCGTCGCCGACACCCGGTCCACGCTCACGCCACGGCTCATCGAGGAGTTCACGCAGGACATAGAGAAGTACAGCCGCCTCTGAGACCACGCGTCGTACCCTCCCGTCGCGGCGGGTATTGGTCGGTGCCTTTACCTAGCGCGACCGGCGCAGCGTGAGGACGTACGTCGCGGTCAGGGCCACGGCACGGTCCTCGTCGTGCGCCAGGTCCGCGAGGGCACGGGAGGCCGTGTCCCCCGGGATGTCCGCGAGGGCCTGCGTCAGTCGTCGGCGTGCGGGCGCGTGGACGGTGCCCCGGTCGAGGCAGGCCACCAGCCCGGTGGCGATATCGTCTGCCGACCCGGGATCACTCGCCAGCGTGCTCAGCGCGTCGGCGGCGTCCACGTCGTTCACCTCCTCGACGATCATCTCGATCAGCGTCGGGACCGCGGCCGCCACCCCCCGCGCCCCGAGCGCGAGTGCCGCACCGCGGCGGACGACGACGTCGCCGTGGCTGAGGGCGTCGTACAGCACCGCGGTCGTGGCCGCGTGGTCGGGCATCTCGGTCAGGGTCCGGACGGCACGCTCGCGCACCGCGGCGACCGGTGAGTCCAGGCCTCGCGCCAGCAGCCCGAGCCCGCCCTCGCCCGATCGGGCAAGCGCCCAGCGAAGGGCCCCCGCCACGTTCGGGTCCGACTCGCTCAGTGCCGCCTCGGCCAGGACCTCCACCGGCGCCCCCTCGACCGCCGACAGCGCGGCGCGCTGGCGCTTCCCGGCGCTCTCCGACCCGAGGCCCTGAAGGAGCGCCACGGTCTGCAGGACGTCCTCCCAGCCGGCGGGGTCCGCGGCTCCGATCCTGCCCAGCCGTGTGAGCAACTCCTCCTCGCTCGCGATGCGTTCGCGCGTCCGGCGCATCAGGTCGTCGACGAGCGCCGACGGCTTGAACCCAGGATCGTCCAGCGCCCGACCCACCTCGCGCAGCGACAGTCCCAAGGACCGCAGGCTCTCGATGTGGAAGATGCGCCGGACGTCCTCGCCGGAGTACTCCCGGTAGCCGGCCGCGGTGCGCCCGGTCGGCCGCAGCAGCCCGAGCGACTCGTAATGCCGGAGCATGCGGGCGCTGACCCCCGACCGCCGTGCCACCTCACCGATCAGCACTTCCTGTCATCCCTCCTCGCCGTCCGTCCCCAGGACCACGATGCGCTTGGCCTCCTCGACGGCGAACGCGAACCCGGCATCAGGGTCGCGCAACAGTCGCTCCGTCGCGACGGCGTGCCGCCGCACCTGGGGGACCGCGTCCGTCGTCGCGGCGCGCAGGGCCGGTACGACCACCTCTCCGAGCCCGATCAGCGCCCGGCTGAGGCTCAGCCGCGTCTCACGCCCACCGCGCCCGAGCTGCGTCGCCAGCACGCCGGCCAGTGCGGGCTTCTCGCCCTCGGGCACCAGCGCCACCGCCGCTCGCCAGGCGCTCCGCGCCACCTCGTCGTCGGCATCGGTCAGGAGCGCGCGGGTGATCGCCGGCCAGGCCCGCCGCTCCCCGACCTTGGACAACGTGTGCAACGCCTGGCTGCGTGCCTGCGCGCGCTCCGAGCGGAGTTCCTCGACGAGCTTCGGGACGGTCAGTGCGGACGGGTGGCGGGTCAGTGCCCAGGTGAGCATGTCGCGCACGAGGAAGTCGGGCTCGACCGCGCATCGTCCGACGAGCGGGTCGACGTACCCGGGGTCCGGACTCGTGCCGAGCGCCAGCGCCGCCTGCAGCCGCACCGACGAGCTGCCGTGTTCCAGCGCCCCGAGCGCCCGGTTCGTTCCTGTGTCCTCTTGCCGCATGGTCATCGGGACCACCTCCTGGCCCGCAGTGAAGGCCTTGTCACCGTGTCAAGGTCAACCCGGAGCCACGACGCCCGGCGCCCCGGTCTCTCGGGATCGCCGGGCGGTCGTCGGCGTCGCCGACCGGAGGTGCGTCCCCCGCCCCACCCCCGGCCCGTCCGGCCCGCCTGGCACCCTTGCCCCCTGACCTGCGCACCCCTAGCATGAATGCGCTTTCATCCGACCGTGCGCGCATGACCTACAGGGGTTCGCCCAATGAGTTCCGCCCCCACGGTGTACGACGTGGCCGAACGCTCCGGTGTCTCGGACCCGGGAGCGGGTCCTCGCCGCGCGCGACGGCACCGCACGAGGCACCCGACAGCCGGCCCCGCCTGCCTCCGGCACCGCGCAATGCCCCTGCGGCCGGCTTGCCTCACGGCGCCGCGCGACACCCGGTCAGCCCCTGCCCGCCCACCCACCGCCGACACACAGACCTCCGCCCGCCCCACCCACCTCCCGGGAGTTGGAGCCGCATGAACCGTCGCACCTTCCTCACCACCGCCACCGCGGCCGCCGCCTCGGCGGCGGCCCTGGGCGCCTCGTACCCGGCGGCAGCCGCGACCCCGGCCGGGCACGCGCCCGCCGACGGGGCCCCGCTCCGTGCCTGGTTCGCGGCGACGTACCGCTCTCTCCAGGCGATGACCACGGACTTCGGACTGACCGCCGACAAGATCGACGTCAGCGGCACGGGCACCCCCGTCCCCTCGGCCCAGACCTCACCCACCAACATCGGCTGCGGCCTGTGGTCCACCGTGGCGGCGGCGGGCCTCGGAGTGATCTCGCCGGACGTCATGCACCGGCGCCTGTCCCACACCCTCGCCGCGGTCGAGCGGCTGGAACGCGCGCACGGATTCTGGTTCAACTGGTACGACGCCCACGACGGTTCACTCCTGACGACCTGGCCCGAGACCGGCGACCCGGTACGGCCCTTCCTCTCCAGCGTCGACAACGCCTGGCTGGTCACGGGCCTGCTCATCGCCGCCGACGCCGCCCCCGCGCTCCGCCCGCGCATCGCACGCCTGCTCTCCGGCGCCGACTGGTCCTACTACTACACCCCCTACGACCCGGCCGACCCCGTGGCGGGCCCGGGCCAGCTGCGCGGCGGCTACTGGCCGGACAAGCCGGGCAAGGGCGAACCGACAGGCCACCACTACGGCGCCCTCAACACGGAGCCCCGCATGGCGAGTTACCTCGGCATCGCCGACGGCTCGCTCCCCACGGAGCACTACTGGCACCTGTTCCGCACCCTCCTGCCGGGCATGGGGCAGGAACAGGAGCCGCAGGGCGCGTACGTCACCCTGGACGGCGTGCGGGTCTGGCAGGGCCACTACACCCACCGGGGCCGCAAGGTCGTCCCCACCTGGGGCGGTTCCATGTTCGAGGCGCTGATGGTGCCGCTGTTCGTCCCCGAGCCCGCATGGTCCCCGCGCTCCTGGGGCACCACGCACCAGCGCTATGTGCGCGGCCAGATCGACCACGGCCTGCTGGAGTCGGGGTACGGGTACTGGGGGTTCTCGCCCGCCAACATCCCCGAGGGCGGCTACCGCGAGTACGGCGTGGACACGCTGGGGATGCAGGAGGACGGCTACCACTCCCTCGGCGTGGTCACCCCGCACGCCTCCTTCCTCGCCCTGCCCTTCGCCCGTGACGCGGCCCTCGCCAACCTCGGCGCCCTCGACCGTGACTTCGGCGCGTACGACGCGCGATACGGCTTCCGCGACTCCGTGAACACCGCGACGGGCCGGGTGAGCGACTTCGTCCTCGCCCTGGACCAGGGCATGATCGCCGCGGCCCTCGCCCAGCATCTGCGTCCGGGGCTGCTCCAACGCCCCTTCCGCACCGGTGGCTTCCGCTCACGCGTCGGCCCCCTGCTGGCCAAGGAGCGCTTCAGCATCTGAGCGCGGTGCCCGTCCGCTCGCTCCGGACGCCGCCTGACCTGTGCATACGTCCCCAGCCGAGACCCCGGTCCGGGGCACCTCGGCTGGGGACTTATGTGCGGGATGCGTAATATGTCGGTAAGTATGTGTCGCCTGTGCTGAGTACCGGACGGACGCGTTGCCGTGCGCCAGGAAGGGTGACGTGGCATGAGGGTCTATGGGGGCATGACGGCCGAGCAGCGCATCGTCGTGCGGCGTCAGCGCCTCATCGAGAGCGCGGTCGAACTGTTCTCGACCCAGGGCTACGCCCGGACGTCGGTGCGGGCGCTGCTGCGGCACGCGGGACTGCAGGATCGGTACTTCGCGGAGAGCTTCTCGTCCCTGGACGACGTCATGGCGGCGATCGTCGGGGACATCTGGGAAGAGCAGCTGACGGCATGCGCCGCATGCGTCGAGACGGGGCTCGGGCGCCCACCTCGCGAGCGTGCCAGGGAGATGATCGAGGCCCTCGTCGGCACCACGACGGCCGATCCACGAAGAAGCAGGGTGAAGTTCGTCGAGGCGCTGAGCGCGGGCCCCCTGGCGGCCGAGGTGAGACGAAGAGGGCTGCGACGGATGAGCGCGCTGGTGGAAGCCCTCCTGCGAGAAAGCGACGTGGATCCTCGGTTCAACACGACGGCGATGTCGGTGGCGATCGTCGGCGGAGTCGGCCAGTTGCTGATGAACTGGGTCGACGGCACCCTGCGGGTGTCCGGTGAGCAGCTGGTGGACCAGGGCTTCCTGCTCTTCGAGGCCGTGGCCGGGTGGGGCGCGCCCGAGTGAGGGCGGCGGCGGGACGGTGGCGCAACGAGCCCCGGAGAACGCTGTATTACCAGCCTGTAAACGGCTTTTGTCCCATTCTGCGAGATTCCGTAGCCATCTGGTGACGTATGTCATCAGATGGGTAGTATGAAAAAGTCGGCTGCGCGGTCGGCGCGCCGCCGGGAGGCATACCGGCGGTCAGTCGCTTCGGGAGACGCTGGATCTCCCCAATTCCCCCAGCCGGAACCACTGTTCACAAAGTCACCGGAACCTGCGGAATCAGCTATGTATTGCTTCGACTGCGCCCAGGAAGGGCGCGACAGCATCGGCGGCATCGGCGTCTGCACGGCATGCGGACTGATCACCTGCGGCGAGCACGCCCACATCACGGAGACCGACATCCGCCGGCCCGTCGACCTGGGCCCGCACACCAGCCCGCACGCGACGCGCCGGCTCATCTGCCTCACCTGCCGCGCGGCCGAGACCGCGCACTGACCGAGGGATCGAAGAGGTGCCAGATGTCTTCGCCGGATGAGTACGACTACCTCGTCGTGGGCGCCGGGACGGCGGGGTGTGTGCTGGCTGCGCGCCTGTCGCAGGATCCCGATGTCCGTGTGTGCCTCCTGGAGGCCGGCGGCCGCGAACAGCCCCGGGCGGTCGCCGTACCGCCTGCCTGGCCCACGTTGCAGCGCACCGAGGCCGACTGGGCGGACACGACGGTGCCGCAGCAGGCGGCCGGGGGCCGGCAGGTGCCATGGCCGCGTGGACGCGGGCTCGGAGGCAGCTCGGCCATCAACGCCATGAACTTCCTGCGCGGGCACCGCTCGGTCTACGACGCCTGGGACAAGGGCGACGCGCCGGGCTGGGGATACGACGACCTGCTGCCGTACTTCATGCGCAGCGAGAACGTCACGGGTGTCGTCGGCCGGGACCCCGCCGTGCGCGGCACGGACGGCCCCCTGCGCGTCGGCCCCGCACAGCGACGGCATCCGGTCGCCGAGGCGTTCCTGAGATCCGCGCTCGCCGCCGGACACCGGGAGGCGCGGGACCTCACCGCCGGCCTCGACGAGGGCTTCGGGTGGGGTGACCTGAGCATCGCCGAGGGGAGACGGCAGGACGCCGTGCGCGGATACCTGGAGCCCGCCGTCGATCGGCCCCGTCTGGACATCGTGACCGACGCGCTCGTGCTCCGGGTCCTCCTGGACCGACGGGGGCGATGCGAGGGCGTGGAGTACGCACGCGCGGGCGACACCGTCGTCGCCCGCGCGGCCAGGGACGTGGTGCTCTGCGCGGGAGCGGTCGGTTCCCCGCAGATCCTGCTGCTGTCCGGCGTGGGACCCGCGCGGCACCTGCGGGAGTCCGGTGTCACGGTCGCCGTGGATCTGCCCGGCGTCGGCGCCAATCTCCAGGAGCACCCCCTCTCCGGCGTCGTGTACGAGTCCGCGCGCGCCGTGCCGCCAGGCGTGAACAACCACGCTGAGGTACAGGGCTTCCTGCGCAGCGCCCCGCACCTGGGCGGCCCGGACCTGCAACTGCAGCTCGTCGACGTGCCCCTGCGCGCCGAAGGCCTGCCGGGACCCGAGGCCGGGGAGGGGTACACCATCCTGTGCGCGCTGATGACCCCGCACAGCCGGGGGAGCGTGCGACTGGCCGGGCCGGCACCCGGGACGCCTCCGCTCATCGACCCCGGCTTCTACGACGACGACCGGGATCTGGACGTCATGGTCAGCGGGCTGCGGGCGGCGCGCGAGGTGGGGGACTCCGAGGCGCTGCGGGAGTGGCGTTCCCGCGAGGTCCTGCCGGGCCCCGCGCTGACGGGGGAGGACGAGCTGCGCGCCTGTCTGCGCAGCAACTTGAAGACGTACAGCCACAGCGCGGGCACCTGCCGCATCGGCGGTGACGGCGACGCCGTCGTGGACACCGATCTGCGCGTGCACGGCGTGGCCGGACTGCGCGTGGCGGACGCCTCCGTCATGCCCCTGATCCCCTCCGCGAACACCAACGCGGCCGTCTACGCGATCGCGGAGCGGGCGGCCGAGCTGATGGCCGCCGGCCACCGCGATCAGGGCGGCGAGTGATCATGCCCGACCGGACGGGTCGGCCTGCCGGACGTCCGGTCGGCCCGACGGGACCGTGAAGCGGTACTGCCGCAGGATCGGAGCCGACGTGGCACTGCTCACGCCACCCCACCACGGGGAGATCGCTCAGCGGGCCGCGCTGGAGCTGGACGAGCGCGGCGTCGTCCGCTGGTGCAACACGCCCATGGCGGGCCGCCTGGGTGCCTCGGCGGCCGCGGTGGAGGGTGCCGCGTTCAGCGACTTCCTGGAGTGCGAAGCCGCCTCGGACATCGACTGGCGTCTGGTCGCCTCCCTCACGGTGCCGTACCCGGCCGTGATCGGCCTGCGCGCTTCGGGTGCGCGCGCCCCCTCGGCCGAGAGACTGCTGGTGGAGGTCCGGGCCGTCGGCCGGCACACCCTTCGGCTCACCGAAGTGGAGTTCCGCGGCGAGTCGACCCGCTTCGCCGAGACCCTGAGCGCCATCGGCCGTCTCAGCGGCACGGGCCTGTGGGCCTACTCGCCGTCCCGGCAGCGGCTCGCCTACGTGAGTCCCACGCCGTCAGGTGCAAGGCGAGGTCGACCCGCACTCCTTCACGCCCGGTGCACCAGAAGGTACCGCCACCACAGCAGCCGGCGCAGGGTGGATCCGGGCAGCAGCCGGGTGGACGCGGCGCGCGTCTCGTCGTACGTCAGCGGCGGCGGCCACACGATCGGCGCCTGCACGGACGGACCGGATCGGCCCCGGCCCGCCACCCGATGCGCCTGGAGGAGGGACAACGCCGGTAACGCCCAGACGAAATCGGTCACCGTTCTGACGGGATACAGGCCGAGCACCGCCAGCACGCCCCCCGGAGCCAGGGACTTGCTCAAGGTCAGCACCGTGTCGAACGGCATGTGGTGGAGGCTGGCGACGCAGGAGACGAAGTCGTAGCGCGACTCGGGCACGTGCTCCTCACGCACGTCGGCCCGGCGGTACCGAGGACCGCCGCCGGCCGCCCGTGCCGCCTCGACGACATGCGCGTCGCGGTCGACCGCGTCGACCACCAGCCCCTGCCGGGAGAGCAGCCGGGCGAACCGCCCCGTGCCGCACCCGACGTCCAGCGCCGTGCGCGCCCCGTCCGGCACCTGTTGCAGCAACAGCGGATGGTAGTGATCGTTGAAGTTGAGGACCATGGGGAGCGACCCTAGGGTCGGCTTCCCGCACGCACCAGGGTCAGGCGCGCAGCGGCCCGCACATCAGGTTGCCGGGGTCGGCGGGGTCGGTGCTGAGCCAGAACTGGGTCCACAGCACGGCGAACTGCTCACGCTCCAGATAGCCGTCACCGTCGGCGTCGAGACGGTCGAAGACGTCCGCGGTGTCGATGCTCCGGCCGTGCCACGTGTCGATGAGCTGTCGGTGCTCGCTCCGGGAGATGTGTCCGTCGCCGTTCTCGTCCACGGCGTCGAAGATGGTGTCGGCGGTGGCCATGACGGCCTCGGGCATGGACGGCAGCCGGTCCACCACGGTCATCAACTTGTCCATGTCGACCTGGGCGTTCTCCGGAGTGTCCGAGGTGGCCGCCAGGTTGTCCCACCACCCCATCATGACGCTCTCGACCCGCTCGGCCAGGTCGCCGTCCGACCGCACCGCGGGCAGTCCACGCCAGCGGGCGGCGAGGGCCCGGAAATCGCTCTCCTCCAGGTAGCCGTTGCCGTCCGCGTCGAAGGCGTCGAACATCGCCTGGACTTTGCTGCGTTGGAACTCGGTGGCCACAAGCGCACCTCTCTCTGTTCTCGTCGCGCCGAGAACAGCCTGTCCGCGCGGACCACGCGACGAACGGCGCCCGGAGGCACGCCGGCTCACACACCGGCGCACCTCTTCGCCCGAACGCACCGAGCGCCGGTTTGCCGCGACGAAAAGCAATGCCATGAGTTCCAGGAGGCGGCGGCCGGGGCCGCCTGGGTCACTTCGCGTTCCGCTCCGGCATGGGTGAGTACCGGGTGGGTCCGGGTGTGCGCCCCTCCGGGGGATATTCGCAGTCCAGGCTGGCGACCTCGTAGTCGTCGCCCTGGTTCTGCTCCTGGTCGACCACCACCGCAGCGGTGCATGCCCGGCCGTGCTCGTCGGTGAACGTGACGATCTCGCTGTAGTCGGTCGGGGCGGCGCATCCGGAGAGCAGCAGCAGCGCCGCCGCGCCGGTGCCCGCCGCCACGCCAAGTCTGTAGTGCCGTTTCATCTCTCCCCCAAAATCGTCGAGTCGTGCCCCTCCATGGTCGTGCCGGAACGTAGCCGCCCCGCGACGGCGAAGTCACCGTAACGTCGCAGTGGAACGGTTCGACATCCAGCGGCGTCGTCCCTCTCCGGGGTATGGCGGCCGCCGTGCCCCGGAGAGGGGACACCGGGTGCGTACCGCAGACTTCGCCAAGTGGACACGGCGGTTCGAGGACGAGCGCGAGCGCAGACGGGAACAGGGCGACCCGGACTGGGGGCGAGGAGCGGCCCTGCATCCGGCGGTGTGGGCCGGCGTCCAGCGTTTCCAGGTCGGTGAGGACGGTGACGGCGACAACCTCGTCGCCAAGGCGGACGAGGCCGGCGACCGCGACTACGCCGAGGCGGTCCGGCTCTTCGTGGCCGAGGAGCAGAACCACGCGCGCCTGCTCGCCGGGCTGCTGGCCGCGGGCGGTGTGCCGACGTTGAGCGGTCACTGGAGCGACACGGTCTTCGTCAAGCTGCGACGTCTGATGGGCCTGCGCATGGAACTGCTGGTGCTGATGATCGCGGAAGTGGTGGCACTGCGCTACTACCGAGCGCTGCGCGACGGCACCGACGACCCGCTCACCTCGGATGTCGCGGGGCGGATCCTCGGCGACGAACAGCGCCATGTCCCGTTCCACTGCGAGCGCCTGCACGCCTGCGTGGCGGAGCTGCCGCGCCCCACGCGCCGCCCGGTGATGTCGCTGTGGCGGCTCCTGCTGCTCGCGGTCTCCCTTGTCGTCGCCGCCGACCACGGTCCCGCGCTGCGCCGACTCGGCGTCGGACGCCTGCGGTTCGTGGCCGATGTCCTCACCTCGTCCCGCGCCGTCGTCTCCGCCGTGCTGGCCCCGCGCCCGGACGCCTGGGCGAGCGCCGACTGAGGGCGGGCGGCGCAGCCGGCGACCCGCGTCGGACGACCGGTGCCCCGGGACTCGTGCGGCCGGCCGTGCGGCATTACGATCACGCCCATGCCAAGTCGGGGGACGAGCGGGGAAGCCGGGGGCGGCACCGCCGCCGCATGGAGCGCCGACGTGCTGGAGCACCGGCGCACCGTGGGCGAGTCGCCCCTCGCACCGGCCTGGTGGCCGAAGGACCCGCTGGGGCGCCGGGACGACGTGCGCCTCGTCGGGGCCGTCGGATCGGTCAGCTGCGTCGACTCCTCCGGGCGCACCCGCTGGACGCACCGGTGCGCCGGCCGCCCCAACGCCGCCCACCTGTCCGGCGACCGCGCACTCGTCACCACGGACTCGCTGGAGTACACGCCCTGGGGCAACCTCGGCCCCGCGCTGCTCCTCGACCTCGCGGACGGGCGGCTCGTGGCCGAGTTGCGCGGCCAGAGCGGCGCGGCGCTCGGAGGCGGCCGCTTCGTGCTCGGGCTGGAGGGCTACGACTTCTTCGACACCTGGGCGTACGACCGGGAGGGCACCCGGACCGACGCGTGGCGGTCCTACGGCCACTACGTCGTCGGCACCGGTCTGCGCGTCGTCGAGGCCGACCGCCGGCGGCCGACGGACGGCTGCGTCGTACGGCTGCTCCCCGGCGGCGTCGTCGAACGCGGCCCCCGCCTGACGGATCCGCTGCCGCCCGAGCCGCTGGTTCTGCGCGACGGTACGATCCTGGTCCTCGACGGCACCGTGGTCCGCGCGGTGGGCCGCGGGCTGGACAGCGTCGTCCTCGCCGAACTCGCGGGAGCACCCGAGGACTTGGGCGGGCCGACACGGCGCGGGCTGCGCCGGGACGGTGACCGGGTCACCGCGGTCGTCTCCGTGCCGCGGAGCGACGGGCCCAGCCTGTACACGGTGGACACCTGGACGCTCGCCCTCCGCCACCGCACCTGACCGCAGGCCACGACACGTGTCGTCGCTCGGCTCCAGGTGGGGACCGATGACGCCGCTCAGCGTGGCGACCGGGGCGCCGGAGACGGCCAGGACGGTGCCGTCCCGGTGCCTGTTCTCTCAGGGGCGAGGAGGACGGACGGCGTACGTGGTCCGCCCGGGGCGGCTCCACGTGACGTCGGACCGGCGGGAAGCCGCCTGCCGACAGTCCGGATCACTTCTGCGCCACGATCCGGCCGGCCCGGTGTCCCGTGGACCGCTACGTCCCGGGCCGTCCGCCGTCCGACCTGGCCGCGAGCGTGCGGTGGATCTGGGAGATCACGATCGATCCCTCTCCCACCGCGGAAGCCACGCGCTTCACCGAGCCCGCCCGTACGTCGCCGACGGCGAAGATGCCGGGGACGCTGGTCTCCATCCCCGTCGGACCACTCCCCGACGAGTGGCCGGAGGTGTCCGACACCTCGCCGCCCACACGCACGAACCCTTTGGAGTCCGTCTCCAGGCAGTCGTCGAGCCACGCCGTGTTGGGAACGGCTCCGAGCATAAGGAAGACGTTGGAGGTGAGGTTCCTGCGTGCCGTGCCGGTGGCGTCGTCGCGCCAGCGCACCGACTGCACATGCCCCGTGCCCTCCAGCGCGGTGATCTCGGACCGTGGGTGGACCGAGATCTTGGCGGACGCCTCGATCCGGGTGAGGAGGTACTGGGACATCGACTCGGCGAGCCCCGGACCCCGCACCAGCATGTGGACGTGACGGGCGAACTGCGACAGGAAGACCGCGGCCTGACCGGCGGAGTTCGCTCCGCCGACCACGAAGACGTCCTCGCCCGCGCAGAACGACCCCTCCAGTGCCGTCGCGGCGTAGTGGACGCCGTTCCCCTCGAACTCGGCGAGTTCCGGCAGGCTCAGGCGCCTGTAGTGGGCGCCGGTCGCCACCACGACGGTGTGCGCCATGAGTGCCTCGCCGTCGCTCAGGTGCAGCGTGAAGGGGGACGTGCCGCAGTCCAGGTGCTGCACGGCGCGGGGTATGGCGATACGGGCGCCGGATTTGCGCGCCTGTACCTGCGCCCGTGCCGCGAGTTCGTGGCCACTGATGCCGAGAGGGAAGCCGAGATAGTTCTCGATCATCGAGGACGTGCCCGCCTGACCGCCGGGGGCCGTCGCCTCGATCACCACCGTGCTGAGGCCCTCGGACGCCGCGTACACGGCGGCGGCGAGTCCGGACGGCCCGGCTCCGACCACCGCCACGTCGACGGTCCGCAGGTCGCTGATCACCTCGACGATGCCGAGGCACCGGGCGATCTCCGGGATCGAGGGGTTCTCCAGATAGGTGCCCGAGCGGCAGACGACGACCGGCCAGCGAGCGGACGGTCTCACCCCGTAGCTGTCCAGAAGCCCGCCGGCTTCGGGCAGTTCGGTGTCGATGTGGTGCACGGGATAGTCGTTGCGCTCCAGGAACGTGCGGATACGCACGACCTCCCGGGAGGTGCGGGGGCCTGCCAGGACCACGGTTCCCAGCCCCAGGCGGATGTACCGCAGGCGCCGGAGGATGAACGCCTTGAGGATGATGCGCGCGAGGTCGGGCTCGTTCGCGATCACCCGCCGCAACTGCGCCGGTCGTAGCCGTATCACCCGGGTCTTCTCGACAGCCACCGCCTCGACCAGGGATTTCTGCCGGTTGAGCAGCGACAGCTCCCCGGTGAACTGGCCGCCCCCGTAGACGGTGATGATCCGCTCCGCGTCGGAATCCCCCGGGCTGCCCTGCTGGCAGACGTTGACCGTCCCGTCCAGGACCAGGTAGAAGTCGAAATCCTGGGCGCCGCGCGGATACAGCACCTGCCCGGCCTCCAGTCGATCCGGGACGCCGTAACGTCGCAGGCAGTCCACATGATCGTCGGCAAGGTACGGGAAGATGCTCTCGCTTTCGTCCTGGGCATTCGCGATGCCCTGGTGCTGGAGGTAGTTCATGGCGCTGCCTCACGGGTCGTTCCAGCCACCCCGCGCTTCCCTCTTCAGCGTCCTGCGTCCGCCGCGGCCACGCATCCGGAGCGGAGCGGGCGGCCGGCACGACAGGGGCCACCCGGCGAGGACGCGGGCTCCGATGTCGTCGTTCGTCGTCCCGGAGGAGACTGGGGGCGTACCGAGTTCTGAGGCGAGGGAAAGCTGCAGACCATGGGTGCACCTCATGCCACCGGGCGCGGTGGCGACGCCCAGGAGGCCCGGGCGGAGGACCGTGCCCGCCTCCTCCTGGACCGCGCAGGGCTGGTCGTCGGGTGGAGCCCTGGCGCCGAACGGTTGCTGGGCCGGCCCGCCGCAGGGGCGATGGGGTGCCCGGTGGTGGACCTGCTCGGCGACTTCGGGCCCGCACGAGTGGAGGTCCGCCCCGCACACTTCAGTGACACGGAGCCGCGGTGGGAGGTGACGCTCGCCCCCGCGACACCGGCGATCCCGGCGCGACCCGTGGACGGAGATCATTCGGTCGCGGAACTGGACGACGCCCTCCTGGAGACACTCTTCACCGTCTCGCCCGTCGGTCTGTACCTCCTGGACACCGACCTGCGGATCATCCGCTTCAACCCCGCGGCGGAGGGCATGGAGGACACGGAGCTCGCCGAGGCCGTGGGCAAGCGCCCCAGCGAGGCGTGGCCCAGCGCGGCGGTGGACATGATGGAGCGCGTGATGCAACGGGTGCTCGCCACCCGCCGGCCGGAGGTCGGGGTGGAGAAGCGGCTGCGCCCGCCGGGGGACCCCGACCATGAGCACGTCTACTCGGCCTCCGTCTTCCCCCTGGTGAGCAAGCAGGGCGAACTGCTCGGCGTCGCCGACGCCACCGTCGACGTGACCGACCGCCAACTGGCCCGGGACCGACTCAACGTGCTGGCCCTGGCCGGCACGCGGATCGGCGCCACCCTCGACGTGCGCGACACCGCGCACGGCCTGGCCGAGGTGTCCGTACCGGGGTTGGCCGACTGCATCGCGGTCGAGGTGCTGGAGCCGGTGCTGGCGGGGGAGGAGCTCGACCCCGGCCCCGTGCGACCGGACACGGTGCTGCGTCGCGCGGCGTCAAGGTTCCGCGACGAGCCGGTGCGCACGCGGGCCGACCCCGCCCCCGGAGCCGCGCTTCCGGCGATCGACGTCGCCGCCGACGTCCTCACCGATCTCGAACCCCGCATCCTCGATCCGCTCGGCCCGGTCGGACGCGAGGCCGTGACCGCACTGCCGGCCGGCCAGAACGAGGTCCGCTCGATGATGCTCGTCCCGCTGGTCACCCAGAACCGGGCCCTCGGTCTCGCCCTGTTCGGCCGCGGCGGCGAGCGCCGGCCGTTCGAACCGGACGATCTGACCCTGGCCGCGGAACTCGCCCTGCGCACCGCCGCCTGCCTCGACAACACGCGCAGATATCTACGGGAACGCAACGCGCTCGCCGCCCTGCAGCACGCGCTCCGCCCGGACCGCATGCCGCCCGCGCACACGCTGGACGTCGCGCACCGGTACGTGCAGGCGGGCTCCGGCGGTGACTGGGTCGACGTCGTGCCCCTCTCCGGCGCGCGCGTGGCCATGGTCGCCGGGCGCGCGCCGGGCAGAGGCCTGAAGACGGCCGCGGCGGCGGGGCGGCTGCGCGCCGCGGTGCACACGCTGTCGGACCTCGACCTGGAACCCGACGAACTTCTCGCCCGCCTCGACGACCTCGCCCGTCGGCTCAGCACCGATGAGGGCCCCGGCACGGAGCGGGGCCGGGCGGCGGAGCACCCGGTGCGGCCCGACGGCGGGAACGAGACCGGCGCGACCTGCCTCTACCTCGTCTACGACCCCGTGTCGGGGCGTTGCTCGGCGTCCAGCGCCGGTCACCCCTGGCCGGTCGTCCTGCACGCGGACGGGACCGTCGCCGTCCACGACCGTCCCGCCGGTGCCGCGCTGGGCTGCTCCGGCGGCCCCTTCGAGAACGTCGACCTGGACCTTCCGGAGAACTCGACGCTGGCCCTGTTCACCCAGGGTCTGTGCCAGGGGTGGCCGCGGGAGCAGGCAGGCGAGCGGGTCGCGGCCCTCCTGGACGGCTTCTGCGGACCCGTACGCCAGGCGTGCGCGATGCTGACCGACGCCCTGGTCCCGGCACGCCCGCGCGAGGACGCCGTCGTCCAGGTCGCGCGCACGCACCTGCTCGGTCCGGCACGGGTGGCGTCATGGGATCTGCCGAGCGAGACGTCCGTGGTCGCCACGGCCCGGTCGCTCGTCGCCGGACAGCTCACGACGTGGGGGATGGACGAGGCGACGTTCACCACGGAACTGATCGCCAGCGAACTCGTCACCAATGCCATTCGGTACGCCAAGCCGCCCGTGACCCTGCGCCTGATCCGTGACCACGCCCTGACCTGCGAGGTCACGGACGGCAGCAGTACCTCCCCCCGGCTGCGGCACGCCCGCACCACCGACGAAGGGGGCCGGGGCCTGCTCCTGGCCGCCGAGCTCTCCGACCGGTGGGGCACGCGGTTCGCCGACGGGGGCAAGACGGTCTGGGTCGAGCAGAACCTTCCCGAGCCCGTCGGGTCCTAGGTGCCGCGCCCGCGTCAGGGGTTGGCGGGGCCCGTGGTGTCCACGTCGTCGGCGTAGACGAGCGCGGTGCGGTGGTTGTACTGGATCGTGTACATGGACTTCGCGCCGAGCACGACCGTGCCGCTCGACTTGAAGTAGTCGTCCGTGGGCGCTGCGGGTGCGGTGGCGACGTAGGCCTGACCCGCGGGAATGGTGTACATGCTCAGCGGCGCCTGGGTGGACGGCGAGAGGCCTGCCGGGTACTCGCCCGCGTCGGGGTAGCTGGAGCCGTAGACCCGTACGGGCTCGGTGGCCACGCCGCTCCCGACGACGGTCACGTCACCCCGCGTGGGGACGGTGTTGCTCCCCTTGGGGTTGTGGAACCAGACCTTGCTGCCGCTGTACCAGATCGCGGTCCACGCGCCCTTCCTGCCTGCGACCACGAACTGCTGGCCGGCCTGGACGGTGCTGCCCCAGTCGTTGACGCGGTCGGTGCCGGCGGCACCGGGGTGGATGGCCTGGTCCCCGAAGAGCGGCGCGCTGCTGCTGGGCGCGGTGCGCACGTACAGGAAGTTCGACGCCTGCGTCACGTCGGTGCAGGCGGTGGTGGCGCCGGTGGGGTCGTCGGAGGGGCAGACCTCGACGGTCTGCCGGTTGTCGTCGAAACCGGGAGCGATCGTGACCACACTGCCGACGCCGCCGATCCCGTGCCTGCCGGTGACGGGGGCGCCGATCAGGGCCATGAAACGCTCCCAGTCCCACGACGGTCCCGGGTCCCAGTGCATGCCCGAGACGGTCGCCGACGTCGGGCCCGCGTAAGTGTCGTGCCCCAGGATGTGCTGCCGGTCGAGCGGTATGTCGAACCGCGCGGCCAGGTACTTCACCAGCTCCGCGTTCGCCTCGTACTGCGCCTGCGTGTACCAGGTGGCCCCGTGGGCCGCGAAGCCCTCGTTCTCGATGCCGAGGGAGTGCATGTTCGTGGAGTAGTTGCCCGCGTGGAACGCCAGGTCCTTGGTGGGCACCATCTGCGTGACCGCGCCGTCCGAGGAGCGCACGACGTAGTGCGCGGAACTGCCGCCCGGGGTCTGGAAGGTGGTGATGGCAGACTCGTACGACGACTCGGTGTCGTGGATGACGATCGAGTCGAGCCGGATGCCGTTGGCCGGGCGGTCGGAGACCTGCCCGTTGGCGGCGGCGGCCGGCACGAAGGTGCAGTCCACCGTGGCCGGGCACTCGGTGTCGGCCGTCTCGGTCCGCGCCAGGCGCAGCTCGGACACCTGCCCGGTGGCCGGGGCGACCTCGGGGTCACCGGCCAGCGCCACCCGCTGTCCGGCGGAGGTGGTGCGCGCGGCACCCTTCCTCAGCGTGGCGAAGACCCGGTCGGCGAACGCCCGCGCGCCCTGGGTGCGGTCGGCCTGGCTGTAGCGTGCGACCGCCCCGTACCAGTCGCCCGGATCCGGGGACGTTCCGCCGGTGAGTTCCCTCTGGTACGACGCCAGCAGCGCCGCGCCTCCACGGATGTTGGCCGCCGCGTCGGTGCGCAACCGCTCCTGCGGCAGCCCCGTCAGCCGTGCGGCGGCCCGCAGGGTGTGCAGCGCGGGGTCGGCGGCCGCCTCGGCGGCGTCCGCGCGCCCCGCCATGCCCGCGTCGCCGCCGCTCAGCATCTCCGGTGTGACGTCCGTGAGATGGAGAGGCCCGTAGCCACCGGCGGTGCTGTGCTCCCCGGCAGGCGCGTCCCAAGCGGACTCCTGGTAGGCCAGCGCCAGCAGCAGCGCCTCGGGCACCTCGAACTCCTGCGCCGCGTCGGCGAAGTCCCTCTGCAACGCCGCGGCGTCCGGGCGGTTGTCGCCCGACGCCTGGGCCACCAGAGGGACGGCGACGGCGCCGGCCAGGGCGAGCGCCGCCGCGGCGAGCACGACCGGCCGCCGCCGCAGGGCATGCCGGCGCCGTGCCGCTGTTTCTGTCGTCATCGAAAAACCCCGAGTTTCTTCACTTGCCGGACGCATTGCCGCGGGCGGCGGTACGAGAATTCGTGCTGGCGACACCTGCGCGGCAGGAAGATGCAATCCTGCTTCGTGAAGCACGAGTTGGCAGGTCGGGGCAGCGCTCAGCAAACTACCCGCACGCCTTCGAACGAGGCAAGTTGAATGTACAACGATCGAGTCTCGACCGAATTGGCATTTCCGTTCGATCCCGTTCGATCGTGGCGCGGGAATTCAATTCTCCACGTCACCGACACCGAATCCGCACAACCCTGCGCATCGGTGCGGGACTCGATTCGCCGTGCTCGACCGTGGCGAGCGCGGCGGACAGGGGATCTGCCTGCCGGACCATGGGACACGGGCGCCAGTTCAAGGGCGCAAAGGCGGTGGTGACCCCGCCGGCGCATATGTCCGCCTGAGCCCGGAACCGATCAAGGCAGGGAGGACGGCCACCCCGATGCTGAGCAGGGCGTATGGAGAGCGCGTGAACCGGGAGCACGACGCGCCTCGACCGGAGCCGCGAGCGGGCGACGATCACCTCGGACGGTGCCCCGCGTGCGGGGACGCCCGCATCCGCAGGGCGCCCAGTGCCCACCCCGCCCTCTTGTACGTGAGGTGCGTGAACGCGGCGTGCGGTTGGCGGTCAGGGCTGTTGTCCCCAGGAGGTGTCCTCGGACCGCAGTTCGCGCTCGCCCGCGGAGGTGGTGACGGAGCCGGGCCTGCTCTTGTGGTGCGCCAGGTGGGCCAGCCGCTTGCCGGGGTCGGGAAAGACGGGGACGAGATGCCGGCCCCAGGTGCCGTTGATCAGGCCGGCGAACGACGCGTACCAGGCGATCGCGGCGGTGACGAAGCCGAAACCGCCGGCGACCTGGAAGAGTCCCTCGGACTGCGCGAAGTTCGCGGCGGTGAACA
Source organism: Streptomyces sp. NPDC107562 (assembly GCF_055657325.1). Classification (NCBI taxonomy): domain Bacteria; kingdom Bacillati; phylum Actinomycetota; class Actinomycetes; order Kitasatosporales; family Streptomycetaceae; genus Streptomyces; species Streptomyces sp. NPDC107562. The sequence goes on from NZ_JBVKBE010000001.1 coordinate 604,977, forward strand.
ACGTGAAGGTGATGGTCGCGCTCGTGAAGGCCGCCAGCAGTACACCCGTGATGCGGAGCGTGGCGATCGTCAAGTAGAAGGTGAGGACGGCCCACGGCAGATTGAACAGACCGTTCGCTATGTGGATCTGGTCGGGCGGCAGGTCCGGAAGGACGGCCATTCCGTATACCGCGAAGGCGATCCAGAAGGCACCGTACGAACTGAATGCCGTGGCACCGAACGTGCTGCCCTGCCGGAACTCGACCAGGCCGGCGATGAGCTGGATCACGCCGCCGAAGAAGAGCGCGACCGGGAATATCGCCGGAGTCAGCGAAGGGTCGACCCCGACGTAGAAGAAGCTCAGCATGAACGTGGTGGTCCCGAATCCGGCCAGACCCAACGGGGCGGCATCCGGCGTCGGTGCGGGACGGGTGGGCCCAGGCATGACAGCCTCCCGCCGTGTGTCCTGCCTGTCGGACAGATCCGAGCCACGGCGTCGCTCCGCGTGAGGCGCAAAAGACACCGCCCTCGACATCGAGCATGCGTCCGCGCGGTGCCACCGGCAACCGGGAGGGCCGGGGGAACGCCCCGGCTCCGGCCTGATCCGCCGGAACCGGGGCGAGGCGTCACGCGTGCAGCGTGACGGCCCTGCTGTTGTAGGCCTCCACCCGCAGCGCCGGACGCCGCGAGTCCAGTGCCCGGGACGGCCAGGAAAGCTGCACGGTCCTCGACTCGCCGGGCAGCAGCCACAGGTAGTTGTCGCTGTACAGCGTCGGCAGCACCCGGCCCCCGTCCCGCTCGTCGTCCAGCAGGGACAGCCGCACCATGGCCGCCACGGCCGACCCCTGGTTGCGCACGGTCGCCGTCAGCTCATGCCGGCTCCCCGACCGGGACACCCGCGTGATCGCTCCGGACACCTTCACCTGACGTACCTCGTTCAGGGCACGCATCGCCGCCGGTTCCCGGTAGCGCCAGTAGGTGTTGCGGGACAGCTCCCTGCCCTTCGCGTCCCGCAGCGTCAGACGCATGAGGTGCAGGTCGGGCAGGTCGTCGGTCCAGCCGGCCCGGAAGGCGCCGGTCGTGGTGGCCCGTGCCACGTCCACCCGTGCGGTGCGGCTCCTGCCGAGCTCCCGGCCGGACAGGTCGTACAGGTGCGCGCTGACGGTGGCGCCGCGCAGATCCGCCGCGGTGTGGTTGACGGCGATGACCTGCCAGTCCAGCGGATCGGCCTGGACATGGAGCGGCTCGCAGGCCGAACGGGCCCCGTAGTAGGTGCCGTTGACGTCGAAGTCGTAGTCATAGGTCTGCCATACGGTGCTGTGCCAGGCCGGGTGGGACATCCACAGCATCAGGCCGGTCGCGTTGTCCCAGAGGTTCGCGTTCCACGCCTCGAACATGGCCCGCGTGTTCTCGTAGTTGACGAACTGGGCCTTGCGGGCGAAGTCGTCGAGGTCCTCGACCTCGCCGAGGCGGCTCTCCACGGCGGCCTGGTAGTTGCGCGGCGCCTGGTTCCCGCGTTCGCTCCAGTCGTGGTAGTACCACGCCCCGCGAATGGGCCACTCCGGCTCGTCTCCCACCAGGTTGCGCATGCTGGCCGCCGTGGAGACGACCGGCATACCGATCTCGGTGTGGAAACCGAAGTCCTTGCTGCCGTAGGTCATCGGGTCGAAGTACTTCTCGGGCTCCACCCAGCCGTAGGGGCCGCCGCCGGTGACGATCCCGCCGGCCGAGTTGTTCTGGTAGAGCAGGCCCGGAACCTGGTCCTCGACGGCCTCGCGCATCCCCTTGTCGATCTCGGCCGGGGGGTTGCCCTCGTTCGCTCCGCACCAGACCGCCACGCACGGGTGGATCCGGTAGCGCAGTACGGTGTCGCGCGCGAGGGAGTTGAAGGCCGCACGGTCCGGCGGGTCCATGGCCCACGCGTTGGGGAAGTCGTTCCACACCAGGATGCCGTGCCGGTCGCAGGCCGCGAAGAACTCCTCCCGGTCGCTGCTGCCGACCCAGTTGCGGATCATGGTGAAGTTCATGTCGCGGTGCATCCGCACCGCCGCGTCCATGCGCTCGGGCGGCATCCTGCGCAGCAGTTCGTCCCAGCCCCAGTTGCCGCCCCGGGCCAGCACCCGCACGCCGTTCACACTGATCTTCAGCGGGTCGGGGGTGTTGGAGACCGACTTGACGTCCGTCCACGTGTCGCCGTCCTCGGACACCTGGATCACATAGGTCTTCGGGTAGGCGGCCTCCCAGACGATCGCCACCCGGTCGACGTCGTGCACGGCTCCCAGGTCCACCTGGATCCACTGGTGGTCCTCGTACTGCGAGGACCACCGGGTGCCGGGGTCGCCGTCCGTGGCGTGGGTGGCGGGGTGGTCGGACTCCTGGGTGGACGCCGTGGCCGTCCGGTGCAGGGCGAGGTCGGTGCCGGGGTCGGAGCGGTCGACGACCGCCAGGGACCACAGCGAGTTGCCCCAACTGGTGTTGCGCAGCCCGCAACTGAGACGGACGTAGCGGGCCCGGCGCCGGTCGAAGTCCTCGACCTGGAGGCTGGCGTTGCCGTTGTTGAACGGCAGCGGCACCGCGCCGTTGTCGACGGCCGCCACATCGCTCCACTCGGAGCCGTCGGCGGACACCTGCACCACGAACGACTTCGCGTAGGCCCGCTCCCACGCGAGGTCGACCCGGTCGAAGGACTGCGGGGACCCCAGGTCGACGCTGATCCACTGGTCGTCCTCGAAGGCGGAGGCCCATCGGGTGCCCGGGTCGCCGTCGGTGACGTTGGTCGGCCCGTGGCCGTCCTCGTCGGTGCTGGAGGCGTCGGCCGCGGCGTGCAGGGCGAGGTCGGTGCCGGGCCGGGAGCTGTCGAGCACCGACAGACCCCACAGGGAACTGCCCCAGGAGGTGGCGCGGGTCAGGCACCTGACACGCACGTGCCGCGCCTGCCGGCGCGCGAAGGTCACGGACTGCGTGTACGAGTTCTCGGACGCGGCGAACGGCAGCGGCACGTCGTACTCGTAGCCGAACTGCCGGATGCCGAAGCGGGTGGTGCGGCGGTCGCTCTCCTGTCCGCCGAGCGCGACGGTGAGTGTCAGGTCGTGCAGGTCGGGCTCGCCCAGGCCGTTGGGCCACCACAGCTTGGGGTCGCGCACCCGCAGCTGCCGGAAGGCGTCGGGAGCGAAGACGACGTCGAGGCTCTGGCCGGCGGGGACCGTGACGACCCGCGACACGCGCACCTCGCCGAACACGGCGGTGACCGTGGCCCGGTGGTCGGTGGAGTCGGCGTTGCGGACGGGTACGACCACCGTCAGCTCGGCGACCGACACGTCGGGCAGGTCGGGCAGCAGGGTGTCGACCCGGGGGTCGCCGATGACGACATGCCCCGTGGACCGCAGCCGGACGTGGTTCCAGATGCCCGCCGCGCGGTCGCGGACGGCCGGCATCCAGTCCCAGCCGGAGGAGGCCAGATACGTCGGGGAGTTGAGGTTCATCTGCGGGGCGCCCGCGTCCACCCAGGCCTCACCCAGCGGACCCTTGTCACCAGGGCTGCCGGGCACGGGCATCGGCGAGATCTTCACCGCGAGCGCGTTGGTGCCGTGCCGGGTGATCAGCCCGGTCACGTCGTAGGCGGCGCGGGCGAAGGGATAGGTGAGGTCACCGACACGGCGGCCGTTGAGCCATACGTCCGCCTGGTGGTTGACACCGTCGAACTCCAGCCACACGCGGCGGCCGACTCCGGAGCGCAGGCCCCGCGGCAGCTCGAAGTCCCGCTTGTACCACCAGGAATGACGTGACAGCGTCTCAGGGATGTGCAGGTTGTTGAGCCCCGTCACGGGATCGGGCAGTTTGCCCTGTTCCACGAGCGAGCCGAGGACCGTGCCCGGCACGGTCGCGGGCAGCCAGCCGCTCGTGTCGACGGACGGCTCGGACAGCCCGGCCCCGTCCTTACCGGCCCAGTCGTCGAGGGTGAGCCGCCAGCCCGACTCCACCGGGACCGTGCCGTCGTCGGACACCGTCAGCCGGGGTGCCTTCCCGTGCTGGGTACCCCACTCGGTCCAGCCCGTCACCGAGGGGCGCCTGCCCTGGGCGACGCCGTAGACCTCGAAGCCGTTGAGGCCCAGCGGCAGGGGGCTGGAGCGCTTGAGCGAGGTCATCCGGACCCAGCGTGCCGACACCCGGCGCGGAAGCTGGACGTCCACCTCGCCACCGGTGCCCGCGGTGGTGCGGTACACGCTCGTCCATGACTCGCGGTCCAGCGAGGTCTCCAGCACGAAGTGCAGCGCGTAGGCGGACTGGATCTCCTTGCCGGTGGTGCCGCTGTGCGGGTTTCCGCTGGTGGGCGGGGTGAACACGGGGTCGGAGGCGTCCGCCTCGAAGGTGAGGCGTATCCGGTCGACCTCGCACACGGCCTGGAGGTCGACCGCGATCCACTGCGGGTCGCCGTCCTCGGCCCGCCAGCCGCTGCCGCGGACGCCGCGACTGCTGAGCCGGTCCACCACGAAGGAGGCCGGAGTGGGGGCGTAGGCCGTCGAGGACGCGGACACCGGGCGGTACAGGGCGAGTTCGGCGGGTGCCGCCGGTGCGCCCGGTGCGGCGGTGCCGGTCGCCGCGGCGGGTGTGGTGGTGAACGCGGCTCCTGGGCCCAGCCAGGCCAGCAGAGCGGACCCCGTGGTGACGATGGACCGCCGCGAAGGGTGACGCGGCGTACCCGACTGATCTGTCATGAACTTGAAGTCCCATCGAAAAAAGAACCGCCGGCAGCGCGACCGGACCTGCCCCCCGCGCTCCTGCCCCCAACGGCATGACAACGTTGCCAAAGGTTCTGGCGGGCGACGCCTCCGTGTCAAGGGCCTGGCTGAAGTTGCTGTTGGTGGTCAGGTGACCGGCGAGACGGTTCCGGCCCTGCCGCGCTCCGGCGTGCCGAGCGCGGAGCAGGTACCGCCCGGCACCACGGTGGCAGGTCGGCAACCAGAACGTCGGGGCGGCGGGGGGACGGGGATCGGGGGCGGGTGCTTGCCGAAAAAATGCGTGGGGGCGTCGCGGGGGCGTCAACGTTCCATCGGTCCCCACGGTTTCGAAGCGCTTCGGGGAGAACGACGGATCGCATGACGGTTCTCGCGGCGTCCGTGAAAGCTCTGATCGCGTTTTCCGGGAAATCGGTTCTCGCCGTCGCGGAGATTCCCACGCGACATCAGAGGCGACCTTCCGCGAACTCCGGATTTCCGCGGCCGAATCCATCTCGGTCACGCCGGCGCCCCGTCGGGCCGGGCGGGGCACCCTCCGCTCCAGAGGTACCCCACCCGGCCGGGGCGCGCGCCGACCTCCGTCCCCACGGTGCGGCGCGAGCAGGCCAGGACGTCCCGTCGCTCCTGGGACGGCGCGGCCTGGGTCTTCAGACAGGTCCTGGCAGGTCAGGACCCGTTCTCGGGATCGATGTGCACGGCGGAGATGTCGACGGCCAGCGACATCTCGGCGTCCACGGGTGCGCCCCCGGGCTCGGACGGCGCGCTCCAGACGAGTCCCCGGTCGGACTGTCCGAGGGTGGCCGTGCCCCTGAACCCGACCCGGTGCCTTCCGCGTGCGTCCTGTGCCGCTCCGCCGAATTCCAGGTCGAGGGTGACGGGCAGTTCGACGTCCTTTATCCGAAGGTCTCCGTCGAGGCGGACACCTTCGGCACCGGCACCGGCGATTCCCTCCGACTGGAACGTCATCAGCGGGAACGACGACGAGTGGAAGAAATCGGGACCCTTGAGGTGTCGGTTCTTCTCCCGATCGCGGGTGTCGAGGCTTTCGGTCTGGACGCTCATGTACGCCGCGTTACGGGAAAAGTGCGTGCCGTCGAGTTTGAGGATCCCTTCGAAAGAGGTGAAGCGCCCGCGGACGTCGAGGACGAGAGCATGCCGGACGGAGAACCCGATCACACTGCGCACCGGGTCGATGAGGTAGATACCGTTCGGCACGTCGAACGGGCTCACCAGGGGCACCCTGTTCCGTCGTCGGTCCTTGAGCATGTCTGCAACCTTTGAGCCGTCGAGCATCCTTCTGCACTCTCTTCACCAGGAGAGACAGGGCAGCGACCTCGGTTGTGACAGGCGGTCGGGTGGAATCCCGGGCCGACCCTCCGGCGGCATGGGCGACCTCGCGCGCCGGGGGAGGGCTCACGGGCGGAGAATCCAGGCGGGGGAACGCAGTCGAGCGCTGGGGAACGGAATGAACAGAGGTGATCGACCATGACTGAGGAAAGCGTGCTGCATCCGGGCCTGATCGTCCCGGCCGGGCACGTCGAGCCGGTACCGCGGCGTGTTCGAGGGGTGATCGACGGCCGTGTCGTCCTCGACACCCGGCGCGCGCTGTACGTATGGGAGTGGCCGCCCTACCCGCAGTACAGCATCCCTCTCGACGCCCTGGCCGGGTGCGTGCTCACCGACGACGACCACGTCGAGGAGCGCGGCGCCGGGCCCGCGCGGCGGCACTCCCTGCACGTCGGATCCGAGGTGCGCGCGGGTGCTGCCTGGGTCTGGGGGGACGGCGCCCCGGAGTCCGTGCGGGGTACGGTGCGATTCGAGTGGGACGCGCTGGACGCCTGGTTCGAGGAGGACGAGCAGGTCTTCGTGCACCCGAGGAGCCCGTACTCCCGCGTGGACGCCCTGCGTTCCTCCAGCAGTGTCCGCGTGGAGGTGGACGGGGTCGTGCTGGCGGACGCGCCGGGCTGCGTGAAACTGTTCGAGACCGGCCTGCCGACCCGCTACTACCTCGACCCCCTGCACGTCGATCTGACGCGGCTGCGTGCGTCGGAGACGGTGACCAGCTGCCCCTACAAGGGGACGACGAGCGGCTACTGGTCCTTCGACGGCGAGCTCGCCACCCACGAGGACGTCGCCTGGTCCTACGATTTCCCGACGGCGCAGGTCCCTCGGATCGCGGGCCTGATCGCCTTCTACAACGAGCATGTCGACCTGCACGTGGACGGTGTGCCGCTGCCGCGCTCCACCGAACCCCCGTCGACGGCGGCGAGCCGTCGCGGACGGTGACCGCACGACACCACCGAACACCCCAGGAGCGGCCGCGCGCTCCTCGTGTCTCTTGCCGCCCCTTCGTGTCACCGGTGTGTCCGAAAGGGTGAATGTGCCGGTGGCGCGGCGTGTCGCGGGCAGGTCGCCCGCACGCTTCGTTGACGAGAGCGAGCGGGGGGATCGGGGTGCGAGCATCCCCGGGACCGGCACGAGGGTGACAGCGGGGGGCGGATGTGGTGGGGCGGCAGCGGCATGCTTCGTTGCGGGACAGAGCGCGCTATCTCTTCGACAGGACTCTGGCACGCAGCACGGGCACGTTGCTGGGCTGGCTGGCCGCGTGCTGCCTCGCCGTCGTCCTGCCGGTCAGCGCGCTGCTGGTGTGGACCGACCCCGCCGCACCGCGCACCCTGGCCGGACGGCTCACCGCCGTGTGGCGCACCAGCGCCGAGACCCTGCGGCTCGGCGGTGTCACGGGCGCGCCGCTGCGGATGCTGTTGGCGGGGCTGCTCGGGCTCGTCGCGCTGCTCTGCGTCTCGACACTGATCGGCGTGATCACCACCGGCCTCGGCGACCGGCTCACGGAGTTGCGTCGCGGCCGCTCCACGGTGCTGGAGGAGGATCACGCGGTCGTGCTCGGCTGGTCCGACCAGGTGTACACGGTCGTCGCCGAAACGGCCGCGGCGCTCGCAGCGGCCGCGGCGGGCGGAAGGCGCGGGGTGGTCGCGGTGCTCGCCGAGCACGACAGCGCCGAGATGGAGACGGCCCTCACCGCAGCTCTCGGGGACGTCGGCAGGACCCGGCTCGTCTGCCGCACCGGCTCACCGGCCGACCCCCGCGCGCTGGCGCTCGTCACACCCGCCGCGGCCCGTTCGGTGCTGGTGCTGCCGTCCGAGGACGCCGGTGACGGCGCCGACGTCGAGGTCGTCCGCGTCCTGATGGCCCTGCGCGCGCTGCTCGGGGCGCGGCCGGGGCCGCCGGTGGTCGCCGCGGTGCGCGACGACCGGTTCCTGCCGGCCGCGCGGCTGGCGGCCGGGCCACGGGGCACAGTGCTGGAGACGGACGTCACCACCGCGCGGCTCCTGGCGCAGTCGGCACGGCGCCCAGGGCTCTCCGCGGCGCTGCGGGACCTCCTCGACTTCGCCGGGGCCGAGTTCCACGTCGTGGACGTCCCGGACTTGACGGGACGCTCGTACGCTGACATCGCGCTGTGCTTCGAGGCGTGCCGCGTCGTCGGGTTCCTGAAGGCGGACGGTCGGCCCCTCCTCACTCCCGCGCCGGGCACGCTCCTCGAGACCGGTGACCGGCTCGTGGTCGTGGCGCCCGACGAGCGGGCGGAACCGCCGGCCGATCGCCGGGACCTTGTCGAGGGGGCGCTGGTGACGGCGCCCGTACCCCGGCGGGCCGCCCCGGCGCGGGTGCTGCTGCTCGGCTGGAACCGCCGCGCGCCCCTGCTCCTCGGCATCCTGCGCGCCACCTCGCCACCGGGATCCGTCGTGGACGTCGTCACCGACCCGGACCGCGTACCCGGCGCCGTCCCGCAGGGAGACGAGGCGGAGGGGCAGGCGCTCAAGGCCGACCCCGCACGTCTTCTCGTGAACCATCACACGGGCGCCCTCACCCGCCCCGAGTTCCTGCGTGGCCTGGACGTCTTCGGCTACGACAGTGTCGTCGTCCTGGGCCCCGACGAGTGCACGGGCACCGAGCGCCCGGACGACCGCACCCTCCTGACGCTTCTGATGCTCCGGGCGCGGGAGGAGGAAGTGGGCCGTGCCCTTCCCGTGGTGGCCGAGTTGCGCGACCCGCGCAGCCGGGCGCTGGCCCCGCTCGGCCCCGCGTCCGACGCGGTGGTCCGCGGCGAACTGACCGCACTGCTGATGGCGCAGCTCTCCCACAGCCCGGAGCTGGCGACGGTGTTCGACGAGATCTTCGCCGTCCGGGGCGGCGCGCTGGCCCTGCGCCCGGCGGGAGACTACGTACGGCCCGGCGCCGAGACCGCCTTCGCGACGGTCGTCGCGGCAGCCCTGGAGCGTAGGGAATGCGCCCTCGGATACCGGGTCCCCGCACCACCTGGCGCGGCGTCGCACGGCCTGCGCCTGTGTCCGGGCATGTCGCAACGGCGGGAGTGGGGCGCCCAGGACGAGATCCTGGTGCTGACGTCCGGCTCCGTCACGACCTCCGCCACCGGGGCCGGCGGGTGCGGACTGCCCGGCATGCGCGGGGAGTCCACCGGGCCCGTGCCGACCAGGACGCCGGTGCAGCGCGCACAGCGACCCGCCCCACCCGAACGCCGCCCGCCCACACCCCGGGACCAGCGGGGCGCGGGCCACGGTCTGGAGGCGGCGGGCCGCGAGGGTGAGGGGGCGGGCGACGGTCACGAAGGGGCCGAGCCGTGGTCGTGAGGGCACGCCACGAGGGTGCGGAGGCGGGCGGCGGTCGTCAAAGGGGCGGCACGTCGGCCGGTGTCCCGTACCCCTGACAGGCCCCGCTCGGCAGCGCGACCTGCGGACTCCGCGCACCGGAGCGATGAGTTCGGGTGGCCGGTCGGGTCTGTCCTCGCATGACGCGCATCATCGCCGACATCTCGGTCTCCCTCGACGGCTTCGTCACCGGCCCCGACCCCGGCCCCGGCAACGGTCTGGGCACCGGCGGCGAGGCCTTGCACATCTGGGCGTTCTCCGACGACCCCGAGGACCGCCGGGTCCTGCGCGAGGCCACGGCCCGCTCCGGCGCCGTGGTCCTCGGCCGGCGGCTCTTCGACCTGGTCGACGGCCCGGACGGCTGGGACGACACGACGGGCTACGGTGCCGGCGAGGTGGGCCGGCCGGCTTTCGTCGTCGTGACGAGTTCGCCGCCGGAACCGGTGCGGCTCACCGACCTCGACTGGACGTTCGTCACCACCGGTCTGCCTGACGCCGTGACGGCGGCACGCGAGCGCGCCGAAGCCGCGTCGGCGGACAGCGGCAAGGACCTCGACGTGGTCCTCATGGGCGGCGGCGCCACGATCGGCTCGGCGCTGGACGCGGGGCTGGTCGACGCGCTGACACTGCACCTCGCGCCCGTCGTGCTGGGCTCGGGGACGCCCCTGTTCACCGGCCGCGCCCCCCACACGCTGGTGCAGCGGGGCGTGACCGCGACGTCGACCGCGACGCACGTGAGGTACGACGTCCGGTGACGCCCCGGGCGTTCCGTGCGGTGGCGGCGTCCGGTGGGCGCCGAAGGGGCGCGCCGGATCAGGTAGTTTGAATTTCCAACGCACTGTCAAGCGCCCTGCCGCACCGACCGACAAGGAGGTCCGCCATGGTTCGGGCCCGTCCGGAGCCCCAGCGAGCGGATTCCCCGCACATACTGGACAACCCCGTCCTGGCCTCCCTCTCCGGCCCCCGGCACGCCCACCTCGCGCGACGGCGCGGACGTGTCCGGCGGTACCTGGAGGACGTCTCGTCCTTCATGGGCCTGCCCGAGGACCCGACGGAGCGGGACTGGACCGATGCGGCCCACCTGCTGGGGTCCGGCACGAGTGCCTTGGTCGACGGCTCGGTGACCGTCCCGGACAACTGGAACGTCGTAGAGCGCTTCGGCATCCTTCAGATGACCGCCTCCGAGGAGGTCGAAGGCGTACGCGACCACCGCGCCGTGCGCCTCACCGCGGACGACGTGCCGGAGATGCTGGACCTGACCCGTCGTACCGCCCCCGGTCCGTTCCTCCGCCGCACCATCGACATGGGCACCTATCTGGGGATACGCCGCGACGGCGCACTCATCGGCATGGCCGGCGAGCGGATGCGGGCCGAAGGGTGGGTGGAGATCAGCGCCGTGTGCACGGCACCCGAGCACCGGGGCGAGGGCCTGGGCACCAGCCTGCTGAGGACGATGGTGGCCGAGATCGCCGCGCACGGGGACCGGGCCTTCCTCCATGTGGTGTCCACCAACTCCCGGGCGATCCAGCTGTACGAGCACCTCGGCTTCACCGCCCGGCGGGAGTTCACCGTCACCGTGCTCCGAGGCCCGGACCCCGCGGTCCAGGACAGCGCCTGACCCCTCGCGCGAGCCGAGGCCCCCGTGACCACGCCCGGTCACGGGGGCCTCGTGATGTCGGCCAGCCTCCCGTGTCACACATGGCGTGCCTCCCCGGTCTCACTGAAGGGCCGACCCCGCCCCCCCCGCACCACGATGCCGAACAGGGAGCACCGCACGCCGACATGACCCCCACGCCCCGACAAGTCTGGCTGCCCGCGCAGTTCACGCGCCTCGACGGCCTGCCCGCGGGACTGCGTTACGCCCGCTGGGACGGCAGTTCGCCCTTCCCTTCCGATCCGGCCGACGTCGAGTTCTACGTGCCGCCCCTCGTTCAGGACATCGCCACCATCGGCAGCCCGCTGCCCCGCATGACGCGCCTCAGGGCGGTCCAGGCCCTCAGCTCCGGCACCGACGAACTACGGGCCGAACTGCGCCGGCTGCCCGGCCACGTGACCCTGTGCAACGCCCGAGGCGTCCACGCCCGCAGCACGGCCGAACTCGCTCTGACCCTGATCCTCGCCTCACTGCGGGGCCTGCCGGAATTCGGTCGCGCCCAGGACCTCGGGCTGTGGAAACCCCAGGTCTTCCAGTCCCTGTACGAGCGCTCCGTGCTCCTCGTCGGATACGGGGCGGTCGGCTCCGCACTGGAGGACCTTCTCGGCCCCTTCGACTGCACAGTGACCCGTGTCGCGCGCGGCGACCGTGTCTCTCCCAGGGGCCCGGTGCACGCCGTCTCACGCCTGCCCTCGCTCGTCGCGACGGCGGACGTCGTGGTGCTGGCCACCCCCCTGACCCCCGCGACCCGCCACCTGTTCGACGCGGATCTGCTGGCGCGCATGAAGGACGGCGCGCTCCTCGTCAATCTGTCCAGGGGCGCCGTGGTCGACACGACCGCCCTGCTGAGGGAAGCGCACGACGGCCGACTGCTGGCCGCGCTCGACGTCACGGAGCCGGACCCGCTCCCTGCGGGACATCCGCTGTGGGACGCGCCCGGAGTGCTGGTCACCCCGCACGTCGGCACGTTCACGCCGTCGCTGTGGCGCGGACTCGAAGAACTGATCCGACGTCAGCTGAAGCGGTACGCCGCAGGTGAGGAGCTGGACAACGTTGTTTCCCGCTGATGTGGAAGACCCGAGGGAAGCGGCCCGGTCGCTCGTCCCGCTGCTCGCCGACGAGGCCGCGCGGACCGAGGAGGGGGCCACGTGGTCAACCTCGCCTCCCTGGCGGGCCAGCAGGGCGGCACCCTCGGCGGAGCCCACTACTCGGCGGCGAAGGCCGGGGTCCTGGTGCTCACCAAGGTGTTCGCCAGGGAACTGGCGGCGCACGGCGTGACCGTCAACGCCGTCGCGCCTGCCGCCGTCCACACGCCCGTCGGCGGCGGGGCCGACATGCGGTGGTCGGTGGTGGGGCCGACATGCGGTGGTCGGTGGCGGGGCCGACATGCGGTGGTCGGCGGCGGGACGCCCATGCGCTGATCGGCGGCCGGACCCACACGCGGTGATCGGTGTGACGGGATCCGCCGACGTTCTCGGTCGGGCAGCGGCCCTCAGGCCGGTCCGTCCCCGGCCCCCGGTCCCGCGGTCCCCGCCGGGGGCGTGGGCGCCGTCTCGCGTGCGCGGACGACCCCGATCACGGTGTCCGCGGTGCGGTCCAGGTGGCTGCGGTGGTCGGGTAGCAGGGCGTTCGGGCTGATGTAACTCCTCGGTCCGACGTGGGTCGCCGGGTCGAGCCGGTGAACGGTGACCCTCCCGGCGCGCAGCGCCCGGTTCCAGCCGCTGCCGCGCCACAGGCGCCAGCGCTGCGGGAAGATCCAGGTGCCGGCCCGCTCGATCCGGTCGTTCGCGCTGGTGAGCCGGTACAGGTGCTCGGCGCGGCTGATGTCGTTGGCGCCGTTGTGGAATCCGCCGATGGTGAGCAGCAGCAGCGGCGCCCGCAAGGTGGCGTGCAGTTCGTCGACGGCGCCGGTGGCGACCTGGGCCCCGCCGCTGTAGCTGAGCAGCACCACGGGGACACCGCTGTGCGGCCGGTAGCCGGCGAGCCGGAGCTGTGTGGCGATCTGACCGCCGACCGCGCGGTTGTACAGGGGCCGGTAGCGGCGGTCCGCGGCGACGAAGACCTGCATCACGTTGTGCAGGAACAGCAGCAGACCGGCGTGGCGGCGCAGCCACGCCCAGACCGGCCGGTCGGCGAGCGGCGCGGCCAGCGGGGAGTACGGCTGCACCTGGCCGAGGACCCGCAGCTCCGGCGCCTTGGTGAGCAGGGCTCGGACCAGTACACCGCCGTCCCGGCTGTCCCGGACGCGGCGTTTTCCGATGCCGTCCAGATAGACCAGGTAAGCCGCCGGCGGGGCGTCGGGGGCCGCGCCCCGTGCGTAGGGGGTGCCGTCGGGGAGCTCGCTGGCCGGCGCGCGCCAGCCGGCGCCGTACACCAGCACCTCGTAGCGGGCGAGCAGTGCCTCGGCGATCAGGGCGACACCGATGCCCGCGCAGGCCCAGAGCAGCAGGGTGTTCACGCGACCGCCTCCGGTGTTCCGGGCGCGGCGAGCCAGGCGACCAGCCGCCGGACGGCCTCCACGGCGAGTCCGAGCCCGACCCCGGCGACGGCCAGGCACTCGGCGGCCGTCCACCAGTCGAGACCGGTCGCCGCGGCGAAGGGACCCGTCAGGGCCACCCCGACGCCCACGAGGAGCAGCAGGTGGAGGAACGGCCCGAGCAGGGGGAACGCGAGCACGGCGGCGAACAGGAGGGGCGCGACGAGGCCGGGGGTCCACACCGTGCCGCCGACCGGCGTCGACGAGGGCAGCAGGAGTTCGGCGAGGGTCCACGCGGTCAGCGGCCACAGCGCGAACACCACCGCCTCGACGACACCCCCCAGGATCAGCAGGCTGATCACATGCCTGTGCGACACACCGGGGCGGCGTACCGCCAGGGGCACGAGGCGCCCGGCGGCCTCCGAGGCTCCGGCGAGCAGCAGCAGGACGACGACCAGGGGTGACATCGCTCAGCCTCGCTGTGACGGGTCGAGGGGAGCCGGTGCCGGACGGCGCGGCGGGCCGGACTCCCGAAGACAGCGCTCGAGTTCGTCGGCGGCGCGCCGGAAGCCGCCCGCGTCGCGCTGGGCGGTCCGCAAGGTGGCCGCGGCCGCCCGGAAGCGGGGTTCGTCGAGCAGACGCCGGGCGAGCGCGCGTACGGAGTCCTCGGTGACGTCATGGTTGCCCAGCGACAGGCCGGCGCCGAGTTCGCTCACGCGGCGGGCCACCAGCGGCTGGTCGGCGCCCTGAGGCACCACCAGCATGGGCACCCCGGCGTACAGGGCCTCGTTGACGCTGTTCATGCCGCCGTGCGTGACGAACAGGGACGCGCGGTCGAGCACCTGAAGCTGCGGTACGGAGCGGCGGGCGATCACGTGGGCGGGCAACGGGCCGAGCGCGGCGGGATCGGTGTGCCCGGTGGAGACGATCACGGTGCCGCCGAGCGGGGCGAGCGCCAGGGCGAAACTCCGCAGCGTCCGCGGGCCGGCGTCGAACAACGTGCCGAGGGACGCGTACAGCACCGGGTCGCGCAGACGCTCGACGGGGAAGGACGGGTCGGCCGGACGGGCGCCGATGCTGGGTCCCACGAAGCGGAAGGAGGGGTCGATGTCCTCGCTGCCGGGCTGGAACGCCCGCGAGGTGTAGACCAGGTTGAGCGCCTGACGGAGGTTCCCCAGGTCGAGCGGGGGCAGCGTCCGGGTGTCGTAGTGGCGGCGTAGCTCCCGGCGCGCCCGCAGGTAGCCCCGCACGTTGCGGGAGTGGGCCGCCGCCGAGGCGAGCAGGGCCCATGAGGCTCCGGTGGGGCTCGGCACCCCACGGCCGTAGGCGAACGTCGTGAACGACGACGCGGCCGGCACCCCCAGTTCCCGCGCGGCGACCGGGCCCCACGGGCAGGCGTTGTCGTGGACGATCAGGTCGGGCCGGATGCCGCGGAGGTCGGCGAGCACGGTGGGCAGGAGGCGGACGGTGGTCCGGGCGAGCGCCTCCATCAGCGTGATCGGCATCGGCGGGTCGGGCATCGCACGGTCGTCCTCCGGACAGAGGTGGACGGTCGCGCCGGTGGCCGCGATCTCCCCTTGGAACGCGGGCCAGGCGTGGTACGTGACGCGGTGGCCGCGCCGGACGAGTTCGGCGACAATCGGCAGCGTCGGGTTGATGTGGCCGTGCATGCCGATGTTGAGGAAGGCGAGGGTGCTCACGGACCGCCTCCTCGGAAGTAGGGGGGTGGCGGCTCGCCGGGGCCGGCCCGGCGGGTGCCCGGATCCGGCGGAGCGGCAGGTCGGCCGGTGGGAGCCGTACCGGGGCGGGCCGGTGCACCGTCCCGAGCCGTACCGGGGCGGGCCGGTGCACCGTCCGACTGCCCCGCCCCCGCCCCCGCCCCCGCCCCCGTCTCTCCAGCCCGCCCGTCCCCTCTCGCCGTCCCCGTCATGGCGTCGACCCGGTACAGCCCCGGGCCGTCGATGCGCAGGCTGTCCAGGAAGTGCCCGGCGGTCCGTGCCGCGGTGCTGATCAGCCGCTCGGTATGGCCGAAGTCCCAGGGCGAGGGCCACACCTCGATACCGGTCGGCAGCAGCACGGTCGGGATGTGCTGGGCCACCTCGTGCAGGTCGCGCTGGATCTGATGGTGCAACAGCAGCAGTCCGGCCCGGGCCGCGATGGCGCTCGCACGCCGCCGCGGGATGTCCGGGGGCAGGGGCGAGCTCTCCGGACCGGTCGACAGCACGACGACGCTGGCCGCCCCGGCCCGCAGCGCCGCCAGCACCGGTACGTAGGCGACCACGCCGCCGTCGACGAGGGTGCGGCCCTCGCGCTCGACGGGGGGCAGCATTCCGGGGATCGCCGCACTGGCAAGGAGCGCGGAGGTGAGGTCACCGTGGTCGAGCAAGGCCGCGGCCCCGCTGGCGAGGTCCATGGCCACGGCGGTGAACGGGACCGCCAGATCCTCGATCCTGGAGGGGAGCCCGGACTCGGTGATCAGCCGACGCAGGCCACGGTCGTTGAACAGGCTCACCCGTGACGAGGCGTAGCCGAACGGATACACGTCGCGGCGACGCAGTCGCGACCACACGTTGTCGAGGTACGGGGCGGCCTCGTCGGGGTGCGCCGCCGCGATGGCCCCGTTGAGGGCGCCCACCGAGGTCCCCACGATCATGTCCGGCGCGAAGCCGCGTTGCTCCAGCGCGTACCCGACACCTACATGCGCCGCGCCGAGCACCCCTCCGGCACCCACCACCGCCGCCACCGGCCTGGGCAGGCCCCCCAGCCCGAAGGGTTCCGGGACGGCGTCGGAAGGTCGCTCACGCGGAAGCCTCATGTCACTTCACGCACCTAGGGGGATTCGTGCACGATCCAACGGCAGGAACGCGTCATTCCGTACCCTCACAAAAGGGTATTCCCCGTTTCCCCTGCGGCGCCTGCCCGAGCCGCGCACGGACCTTCCGGCCCCTGTGGGGACGTGCTCATGGGACTGTCCCCCCGGTGACGCGCCCCCTGCGTAGTGAGCGGTCGCCTGACGGCCGGATCCTGGCCCTGAGTGAGGCCCAGGTGCCCAGGTGGCGGCGCCGTCGTCCCTGGCGTCCGGCGTCCTCGCAGCACACCGCCGGTTCCGCACCTGGTTGTCGCCCGACCGGCCCCGGGATAGCCTGCTGGCGGCGTCTCCGCGCGCCCGACCCCCAGACCGAGTGCTCACGCCACGCGGCGCCGCGGGGGCGAAGGTGACCTTCGTGTCGTCGTGGGTGTGACGTCCTTTCGTCGTGTGTCCTCCTGTACGGGTGACGGTGACGGTCCGCGTGAGGGTTCGCGCCGGGCACCCTGAGAGGTCTGCACAGTGACGGAACAGCGGGGATTCAAGAAACTGGTGCGTGAGCGGATGGCCCGCACCGGGGAGTCGTACACCACGGCCCGCCGGCACGTGCTGGCCAAGGCGGCCAGGGCCGAGGTTCCCGTGACGGGCGACGGACTGGTGTACGCCGAGTTCGGCACCGACCAGCATCACGAGGCCTCCCTGATCCGGCACGCGCTGGGCAGCGTCCACGAGGAGGCGTTGGTCGCCGGTCTCGCCGGCGGCGTGGGCTTCATGTACTTCGTCTTCGAGTACCAGGGCCTGCCACCGTTCCTCACGATCGTGGCCCAGCATCACCCCGAGCCCTGGGTCCGATCGGCCCTGGACCGGCTGCGTGTGCCGTACGACGTCCGGCACAGCGGCAAACCCCAGTGGACCGAGCTGCGCAAGGCCCTGGACGAGGGCCGCCCGGTGTTCTGCGCCGTGGACAAGTCACGGCTGCCCTGGCACGCGATGGAGCCCGGCTTCGGCGCCGACGCCTACACGGTCGTCGTCGTCGGCCACGACGGCGACGTTCTCCACGTCGACGACGAGGCCGCTGCCCCGCACGCCATCGGCGTCGAGGAGTTCGGCGCGGCCTGGTCCGCCTACCGGAAGGGACGCCACCAGATGATCGTGCCGTCCGGGCCGGCCACCGGCGCACCCGACGTCGACGGTGCGATCGCCGCCACCGTCGGGCATCTCACCGGGCCGGTCCTCGGCAACAAGTTCGACGTCAACTTCGGATTCTCCGGCATGGAGAAGCTCGCCGCGCAGCTGCGGGACACCAGGACGAAGACGGGCTGGGAGCGGCGCTTCGGGGAGCCGGTGCCCTTCTTCCACGGGGTGCGCAGGCTGTACGAGTGCCTGGAACTGGAGTACACGGCACCGGGCGCGACCAGGCCTCTCTACGCCGACTTCCTGGACCTTGCCGGCCGGCCCGACGCGGCGGCCCTGTTCCGTGAGTCGGCCCGCTGCTGGGAGCGGGTGGCCTCCCTCGCGCTGGAGACCGTGTCCGGCCTGGGCGCGTACACGGAGATCTGTGAGCAGCGGATGCGACTGGTCATGGCCCACGGCGACGAGGCCAGGGACGAGGTCCGGGCCCTCGGCGAGCGTGCCGAGGCACTCGCGGGAGAGTACGGCGCACTCGGCGCCGAGGAGCGCAGGGAGCTGTTCGACGAACTCGCGGGCACCGTCATGGCCGGCACGGCACTGGAACGAGAAGCTGTCGCCCTTCTCTGACCGCCACCGTATGGCACCTTCATGGCACAGGATGGCGTCACATGGGCGCCGCGTGACGCCATCCGACATCCCGCGCATCGCGGACTTCCCGTCGCGCCGCACCCGGCAGGCGTCGATGGCCGACCGTGTGTTTCTGCACGCAGGGGCGATAGCTGTCGGCGAATCACGCATCCACGCCCCCTGTGGGCTTGTGCGTGGTGCCACGATGGTGCCATGATGGCGTCATGGACCTGACCCCGTATGTCGACACCCTTCGCCGTGAACTCGCGGTGGCCGCCGAAGCCGGTGGAGAGGATGCCCGTGAGCTGGCCGAGCGACTCGCCGCCCCCCTGGAGTCGGCGACACGTCTGGCCATGCTGCATGTGCTGTCCGCCGCGATGGATGAGATCACGCGTGAGCTGGCCCCCGGCTCGGTCGATGTGCGGCTGCGCGGACTGGACCCGGACTTCGTGGTGACGCCGCCGCCCACTGAGGGCGGCGCACCCGTGGCGCCGCCCGCTGTGCCGGTGGAGGCGTACAAGGCGGCGCCCCCGGCGGACGGTGACGAGGGCGGCACCGCACGGATCAACCTGAGGCTGCCGGTCCAGCTGAAGACGCGTGCCGAAGAGGCCGCGGCCCGCGAGGGCCTCTCGGTCAACGCATGGCTCGTGCGAGCCGTATCGGCCGCCGTCGACGGTGGGCCCCGGGCCTCCGTTCCGCAAAAGGCCCAGACCGTCGGACAGAGCTTCACCGGCTGGGTGCGCTGACGCGCGGCCCCGCCTCCCACCACATACCCGCACCACATCACCCGCACCACGTCCCACCAGCGGGGACGGCCCAAGGACTCACGAGGACGGGACAGTCATGCCTTCTTTCGTCACCCCCGAACCGGTCGCCGTCACGGCACACGTGGAAGCCGGTTCCATCCAGTTCCTCGCGGGCGACCGCCAGGACACCGTCGTCGACGTGCGGCCCCGCGATCCGAAGAAGGATCTGGACGTGCGGACGGCCGGCCAGACCGAGGTCACGTGCGCCGGTGGGGTCCTGAACGTCAGGACGCCCAAGTCCAACCTGTTCGGCCGCACGGGCACCGTCGACGTGACGGTCGAACTGCCCGCGGACTCGCGGGTCGACATGACCGGCGCCTGGGCGCAGGTGCTCGCCGAGGGCCCGCTCGGCGAGGTCCGGGTGAAGACCTCGTCCGGCGACGTCCGCCTCGATGTCACCGGCCCGTTGAAGCTGACCGCGTCGCACGGCTCGATCACCGTGGACCGCGTGGAGGGTGCGGCCGAGATCGCCACCAGCTCCGGCAGCCTGCGCGTCGGCTTCGTCGGCGGTCCGGCCGTGCTGAAGAACTCCCACGGCACCACGACCGTCGGCGCCGTGACCGGCGAACTGCGGGTGAGCGGTGCGAACGGTGACATCGACATCGCGCGCGCCGAGGACTCGGTCACCGCGAAAACCGCCCACGGCACCCTGCGGGTGGGCGAAGTGGCCCGCGGTACCGTCCAGTTGGAGACCTCCTACGGCTCCATCGAGGTCGGCGTCCGCGAAGGCACGGCCGCCTGGCTCGACGTCAACTCCGGGTCGGGTCAGGTGCGCAACACGCTCGCCGCGTCAGATGCGCCGCAGGGAAGCGAGGAGACCGTCGAGGTCCGCGCACGCACCCGCCACGGCAACATCGACATCCGTCGCGCGAAGGCCTGACCCGGCCGGCCCGAACCTCTCGCGGCCGGGTCGGCCCGAACTCCTCTCGGCCCAGGCCGTTTCGCAGGCGCACCCATCCACGCTCACGATCTCTTCGAAACAGGAGGGCTCCATGCCTTCATCTGTCATGTCCACATCCAATACGGGCGTCGCACGCCCGTCTCCTGTCGCCGTCTCCGCCTCCGGGCTGCGCAAGTCCTACGGCGACAAGACCGTCCTCGACGGCATCGACCTGCGCATCCCGGCCGGTTCCGTGTTCGCGCTGCTCGGACCGAACGGCGCCGGCAAGACCACCGCCGTGAAGATCCTCTCGACCCTCGTCGCCGCCGACGGCGGTCAGGCGCAGGTCGGCGGCCACGACCTGGCCGCCGATCCGCAGGCGGTGCGGGCGGCGATAGGTGTCACGGGCCAGTTCTCCGCCGTCGACGGTCTGATCACCGGCGAGGAGAACATGCTCCTCATGGCGGACCTGCACCACCTGCCCCGCCGCGAAGGGCGCCGGGTGGCCGCCGAGTTGCTGGAGCGCTTCGACCTCACCGAGGCCGCGGGCAAGCCCGCCGCCACCTACTCCGGTGGCATGAAGCGCCGCCTGGACATCGCCATGACCCTGGTCGGCAGTCCGCGGATCATCTTCCTCGACGAGCCGACCACCGGACTGGACCCCCGCTCCCGCCACACCATGTGGGGAATCATCCGCGAACTGGTCACCGGCGGCGTCACCGTCTTCCTCACCACCCAGTACCTCCAGGAGGCCGACGAACTCGCCGACCGCATCGCCGTGCTGCACGACGGGAGGATCGCGGCCGAGGGCACCGCCGAGGAGCTCAAGCGCATCGTCCCCGGCGGACACGTCCGGCTCCGCTTCACCGACCCCGCCGCCTACCGCAGCGCCGCCTCCTCGCTGCGCGAGACCACCCGGGACGAGGAGGCACTGACCCTGCAGATCCCCAGCGACGGCAGCCAGCGCGCACTGCGCTCCCTCCTCGACCGGCTCGACGCCGCCGGCGTCGAGGCCGACGAACTGACCGTGCACACCCCCGACCTCGACGACGTCTTCTTCGCCCTCACCGGCGGCGGCAAGGCGCCGAGCCGGACCGACCAGCCCAAGGAAGAAGCCCGATGAGCTCCCTCGCCCTCGCCCTGCGCGACTCCTCCACCATGCTGCGCCGCAACCTCCTGCACGCCCGGCGCTACCCCTCCCTCACCCTGAACCTGCTGCTCACCCCGGTGATGCTCCTCCTGCTCTTCGTCTACATCTTCGGCGACGTGATGAGCGCCGGCATCGCGGGCGGCCCCCTCGCGGGCGGCGGCGCAAACGCGGGTGGCGGCGGCGATCGTTCCGCGTACCTCGCGTATCTCGTGCCGGGCATCCTGCTGCTCACCATCGGCGGGACCACGATCGGCAGCGCGGTGTCCGTCTCCAACGACATGACCGAGGGCATCATCGCCCGCTTCCGCACCATGGCGATCCACCGCGGCTCGGTGCTCGTCGGGCATGTCGTCGGCAGCGTGCTCCAGTGCGTGATGAGCGTGGTCCTCGTCGGGGCCGTCGCCGTGGCCATCGGATTCCGGTCCAGTGGGGCCACGGCCCTGGAATGGCTCCTCGCCGTCGGACTGCTGACGCTCGTCTCGCTCGCCCTCACCTGGATCGCCGTCGGCATGGGCCTGTCCAGCCCCAACGCCGAGGCCGCCAGCAACAACGCCCTGCCCTTGATGGTCCTGCCGCTTCTGTCCAGCGCCTTCGTCCCGGTCGACGCCATGCCGGGCTGGTTCCAGCCGGTGGCCGAGTACCAGCCGTTCACGCCGGCCATCGAGACCCTGCGCGGCCTGCTGCTCGGCAGCGAGATCGGCGACAGCGGCTGGCTCGCCGTGGCCTGGTGCGTGGGGCTGGCCGTGCTCGGCTACGTCTGGTCCACGTCACTGTTCGCCCGCGACCCGAAGTAGCGCACGGCCCGCCCCGGGTGTCGGCCCAGGCCGTCCCCGGTCCAGGGCCGCGTACCCCGACAGGCACGGCGTCGGGGTACGCGGCCCTGACGGCGTGCGCGAGGCCCCTCGGTCCCGGGCTCCTCCGCGCGTATGTGACTGAGCGTGACGTCCCCCGGGGCGGGGTGCGCGACCGGCACGGCAGCCGCGCACCCCGGGAGTGCCGGGCCGAGGGCCCCCGCGTCCCACCGCAGCGCTCGCCACCTCCCTCGGCCGGTCTTACAGTGAGCTACATCGCGCCAGCGTGGCTGATTCCTTCACCCTGCCCGCACGGCATGGAGGGCGCATGACCCATATCAAGGTGCACGTGGACGGCACGACCTACGAGGACGACGTGGAGCCCCGTCTGCTCCTCGCCCACTACCTGCGCGACCGCCTCGGCCTCACCGGCACCCCGATCGGCTGCGACACCTCGAACTGCGGAACCTGCACCGTCGACCTGGACGGAGCAACCGTCAAGAGCTGCTCGGTGCTGGCCGTGCAGGCGGACGGCGGCGAGGTGACCACGATCCAGGGGCTGGCGGAGGACGGCGAGTGGACGGCGCTGCAGCGTGCCTTCCACGAGCACCACGGTCTGCAGTGCGGCTACTGCACCCCGGGGATGATCATGGCGGCGCGGGACCTGCTGCGGGAGAACCCGCTTCCCACCCCGAGCGACGTGCGGCAGGGCCTGGAAGGCAACCTGTGCCGCTGCACCGGATACCAGAACATCGTCCGCGCGGTGCTCGCCGCGGCCGGACAGGAGGCCACCTCGGGCCATGAGGTCACCAAGGAGGCCCCGGCATGACCGATCAGGCCGTGGAAGACGAAGAGCGCGAGATCGGCCGCTCCCGCCCGCGCAAGGAGGACGCCCGGCTGATCACCGGCCAGACCAACTGGACCGACAACATCCAGGTCGCGGGCCTGCTGCACATGGCCGTCCTGCGCAGCCCCATGGCGCACGCCCGCGTCACCCGGGTCGACGTCGCCCCCGCCCTCGAACGGCCCGGTGTCGTGGCCGTGTTCAGCGGGGCCGATCTCGCCGAGGGCCTCGGCTCGCTGCCCTGTGCCTGGCCCGTGACCGAGGACATCGTGCTGCCCGACCATCCGCCGATCGCCGTCGACGAGGTCCGCTACGCGGGGGACCCGGTCGCGGTCGTCGTCGCCCGCGACCGGTACGCGGCCGCGGACGCGCTGGAGGCGGTCGAGGTCGACTACGAACCGCTGCCCCCGGTCCTGGACCTGGAGGAGGCGCTCGCGGAGGGCGCCCCGCTGGTCCACGCCGACAAGGGCACCAACCGCTGCTACACCTGGCCGCTCGCCACCGGCGAGAGCTTCGACGCGGTACGCGAGCGCGCCGAGGTGACCCTCAAGCGCCGCTACCACCAGCAGCGGCTGATCCCCAACGCGATGGAACCCCGCGCGGTGGTCGTCACGCCGCTGGCCGCCTCCGGCGAGTACACGGTCCACTCGGCGACCCAGATCCCGCACATCCTGCGGATCATGCTCGCGACGGTCACCGGCATCCCCGAGCACAAGCTGCGGGTCGTCGCCCCGGACGTCGGCGGCGGTTTCGGTTCCAAGCTCCAGGTGTACGGCGAGGAGGCCCTCGCCCTCGCGGTGGCACGCAGGCTCGGCCGACCGGTGAAGTGGACCGAGTCCCGCTCCGAGGGCTACCTCGCCACCCACCACGGCCGCGGCATGATCCAGGACGTCGAGATCGCCGCCACCCGGGACGGCAGACTGCTCGGGCTCAAGGTGGACCTGCTCGCCGACATGGGTGCGTACCTGATGCTGGTCACCCCGGGCATCCCGATCCTCGGCGCCTTCATGTACCCGGGGATCTACAAGATGGACGCCTACGACTTCACCTGCACCGGCGTCTTCACCACCCGCACCCCGACCGACGCCTACCGCGGCGCCGGCCGTCCCGAGGCCACGTACGCGATCGAACGGATCATGGACGAGCTGGCCGTGGAACTCGGTCTGGACCCCATCGAGGTGCGGCGCCGGAACTGGATCCGGCACGACGAGTTCCCCTACACCACGATCGCCGGACTCACCTACGACAGCGGCGACTACGAGGCGGCCACCGAGAAGGCGCTCGCCCTCTTCCGCTACGACGACCTGCGCGCCGAACAGCGTGCGCGCAACGCGCGCGCCGACACGGTGCGCCTCGGCATCGGCGTCTCGACGTTCACCGAGATGTGCGGCCTCGCGCCGAGCCGGGTGCTGCGCGACCTCCGGTACGCCGCCGGCGGCTGGGAGGCGGCGAGCATCCGCATGCTGCCGACGGGCAAGGTCGAGGTCGTCACCGGCACCAGCCCGCACGGGCAGGGCCACGAGACCTGCTGGAGCCAGATCGCGGCCGACGTGCTGGGTGTGCCCTTCGAGGACATCGAGGTGCTGCACGGCGACACCAAGACGGCGCCCCAGGGCATGGACACCTACGGCTCCCGGTCGCTGGCCGTGGGCGGCGAGGCCGTGCACCGGGCCGCGGTCAAGGTGGTCGAGAAGGCGCGCAAGGTCGCCGCCCACCTGCTGGAGGCGAGCGAGCAGGACCTGGAGTTCAGTGGCGGCGTGTTCTCCGTCAGAGGCTCCCCGGAGGCGCGCAGGAGCATCCAGGAGATCGCCTTCGAGACGTTCACCTCGCACGATCTGCCGGACGGTGTCGAGCCGTCCATCAACGCCGAGACGGTGGTCGATCCCGAGAACTTCTCCTTCCCGCACGGCACCCACCTGTGCGCGGTCGAGGTCGACACGGAGACCGGCAGCACCAGCATCCGCAGTTACGTCTGCGTCGACGACGTCGGCACCGTCGTCAACCCGATGATCGTCGAAGGCCAGGTGCACGGCGGACTCGCCCAGGGCATCGCGCAGGCGCTGTTCGAGGAGGCCGTCTACGACGACGAGGGCAACCTCGTCTCCGGCACCATGGCGGACTACCTCGTTCCCTCCGCCGCGGACCTGCCGGACTTCATCACCGACCGGACCGAGACCCCGGCCGTGGACAACTCCATGGGCGTCAAGGGGGTCGGCGAGGCCGGGACGATCGCGTCGACGCCGGCCGTCGTGAACGCCGTGGTCGACGCGCTGCGGCCGCTCGGCGTGCGCGACGTCCGGATGCCCTGTTCGCCGCACCGGGTGTGGCAGGCCATCCGGGCGGCACGGGCCGGCGACGCCGGCCCGGTCGACGAGCCCGCGGGGACGGGCCCCGCCCAGTCCGGCCAGTCCGCGCAGGCGGCCCGGTCCGGCGACACCGGTCAGTACGGCACGCCGGGCGCCGGCCGCGACGGCCTCCCGGGAGAGGAGGGCCCGCAGTGATTCCCCCCGCGTTCGACTACGCCCGTCCCCACAGCCTGGACGAGGCCGTGCGCACGCTCGCCGAGGCGGGCGAGGACGGCAAGGTGCTGGCCGGCGGGCAGAGCCTGCTGCCGCTGCTGCGGATGCGGCTGGCCTTCCCCGAACTCGTCGTGGACGTCGGCCGGATCCCGGAGCTGCGGGGCGTGCGCGAGGACGGCGACACGCTCGCCATCGGCGCCATGACGACGCATCACGAGGTGCTGCACGACCCGCTGGTACGCCGCCACGCCGGGCTGCTGGCGGAGGCGACGGCCACGGTGGCCGACCCGGCCGTGCGGCACCGGGGCACCTTCGGGGGCTCCCTCGCGCACGCCGACCCGGCAGCGGACCTGCCCGCCGTGGCCCTGGCCCTGGACGCCGAGATGGTCGTGGCGGGCCCCGGCGGGCGGCGCACGGTGGCCGCCCGGGACTTCTTCGTCGACTACCTCCAGACGGCCCTGGAACCCGACGAACTCCTCGTGGAGGTGCGGATCCCGAAGACGGACGGCTGGGCCTTCCACTACGAGAAGTTCCATCCGGTCGCGCAGTCCTGGCCCATCGTCGGTGTCGCGGTGCTGGTGCGGCGCGACGACGGGCACGTCACGCAGGCGCGCGTCGGTCTGGCGAACATGGGCTCGACCCCGCTGCGGGCCACGGCCGCCGAGGAGTCGCTGGCCGGGGCGGACGGCCCGGAAGCCGTCGCCAGGGCGGCCGAGGCGGCGGCCGAGGGCACCCGGCCCTCGCAGGACCTGGCGGCCGGCCCCGAGTACCGGCGACACCTCACGCGCGTGCTGACCCGGCGGGCGGTGCTGGCCGCCACCGGTTGGGAGTGAGCGCCGATCACCGGCATGGACGACCCGGAGCAGGTACGGGCCCGCCTGGAGGAGACCGGGTACCTCGTCGACGAAGGGCTGGCCGTCACCTGCTTCCTGGCGCTGAGGATGCACCGGCCGCTGTTCTGCGAAGGGGACGCGGGCGTCGGCAAGACCGCCCTCGCGGGCGCCCTCGCCGAGGCGCTCGACGCGCCGCTCGTCCGCCTTCAGTGCCATGAGGGGATCGACGCGTCGCAGGCCCTGTACGACTGGGACTTCCCCCGCCAGCTGCTCCACCTGCGGGCCGCGGAGGCGTCGGGCGTCACCGACGCCGACCGCCTGGAGAGCGAGCTGTACGACCGGCGCTTCCTCATCGCCCGGCCGCTGCTGCGCGCCCTGCAGACGCACCCCTCGGTGCTGCTGGTCGACGAGATCGACCGGGCCGACGACGAGTTCGAGGCGTTCCTGCTGGAGCTGCTGTCCGAGTACGCGGTCACCATCCCGGAGCTGGGCACCCTGCGGGCCGAGGAGCCGCCGGTGGTCGTCCTGACCTCCAACCGGACCCGGGAGGTGCACGACGCGCTGAAACGGCGGTGCCTCTACCACTGGTTCGACCACCCCTCCTTCGCGCGCGAGCTGGCCATCGTGCGGCGCCGCCTTCCCGGAGTGTCGGCGCGGCTGGCCGAACAGGTCACCGCGCTGGTGCAGGCGCTGCGGGGCGCGGACCTCATCAAGCCTCCCGGCGTCGCCGAGACGATCGACTGGGCCCAGGCCCTGGACGCGCTCGGAGCGGACGAGGTGGACGCGGAACTGGCCGTGACCACGCTGGGGTCGGTCCTGAAGTACCGGGAGGACACGGACCGGGCCCGCACCCTCGATCTCTCGGCGGCCCTGGCGGCCCGGGGAGCGTGAGGCGATGGGCACGGAGGAACGCGGGGCGCCGACGTCGCCGACGACCGGAGCCGACGCCGTACTGCTGGGCTTCGTACGGGCGCTGCGGGCGGCGGGACTCGACGTCAGCACCGAACGGCTGTACGCGTTCCTGCGTGCCGTGGCCGTGCTGGGGCCCGGGGCCAGGACGGACGTGTACTGGGCCGGCCGGTCGACGCTGTGCGGCGGGCACGACGACCTGGAGCGCTACGACCGTGTGTTCGCCGCGTACTTCGACGCGCACGCCCCCTCCGGTCGCGGGCCCGCGCGTACGGTCCTCCCGCCCCGACCGCGCCAGGTCACCCGGTCGACGACCGGCGCGCCGCGCACCACGGGCGACGACAAGCCGTCCGGCCCGCCCACGGCGACCCTCGCCAGCTCCGCCGAGGTGCTGCGGCACCGTGACATCGCCGCACTCGACGCCGCCGAACGCGCTCAGCTGCGGCGCCTGCTCGCCGCGCTGGCGCTGCGTGGACAGACCCGGCGCTCGGCCCGGCGCAGACCCGACCGGCGCGGCGGCGTCGACGCGCGCCGCACGGTACGGCAGTGGCTGCGACGCGGCGGGGAACCGGCGCTGCTGCGGCGGAACGCGCGTGTGGAGCAGCCCCGCCGGGTCGTCCTGCTCGTCGACGTGAGCGGCTCGATGGCGCCGTACGCCGACGCGCTGCTGCGCTTCGCCCACGCGGCGGTACGCGGCGGCCGCACCGAGGTGTTCACCATCGGCACCCGGCTGACGCGGACCACGCGCGAGCTGTCGCACCGCGACCCGGACCTCGCCATGGCGGCCCTCGCCGAGGCCGTGCCGGACTGGCGCGGCGGCACGCGGCTCGGCGAGATGCTGCGCGAGTTCCTGCACCGCTGGGGGCAGCGCGGCATGGCGCGCGGAGCGGTCGTCGTCCTGCTGTCGGACGGCTGGGAGCGCGGGGATCCGGAGCTGCTCGGCGCGCAGATGCGCCGCCTGCACGCGCTGGCCCATCAGGTCGTCTGGGCGAACCCGCGCAAGGCCCGCCCCGGTTACGCGCCGCTGGCCGCCGGGATGGCCGCCGCCCTGCCCAGTGTCGACGCCTTCGTGGAGGGGCACAGCCTCGCCGCGCTGCAGCACCTCGCGGCGGTGGTGCGCGGGGCCTCGGACGGCCCGGCGACCGCGAAGGGAGCGCAGTGTGTGTGAACGCCGCCTCCTGAGAACCGAGTCCGCCGGGCCGGCACGACCCCGACGGCGCCCGTCCACCCCGCCGCCCTGCGAGCCGAGGAGCACGTCATGGAACTGCGACACGAGTTCACCGTCCCCGTCCCGGTCGACGAGGCCTGGCGGGCGCTCCTCGACATCGAGCGGGTGGCGCCCTGTCTGCCGGGCGCGACGGTCGAGGCGTACGACGGCACGACCGTGACCGGCGGGGTGAAGGTCAAGGTCGGCCCGATCACCGTGACGTACCGGGGCACCGCGGTCTTCGAGGAGCAGGACGAGTCGGCGCACCGGATGGTGCTCGTCGCCAGCGGCAGGGAGACCCGCGGGCAGGGCACGGCCCGGGCCACACTCACCGGGGTGCTGAGCGCCCACGAGGACGGTACGGCCGTGTCGGTGCGCACCGATCTCACCGTGACCGGGCGCCCGGCGCAGTTCGGGCGCGGGGTGCTGGCGGAGGTGGGCGACCGGCTGGTGGGACAGTTCGCGGCGTGTCTGGCGGACCGGCTGGCCGAGCCGGCCGCGGCCACGGAGGGGGAGGGGGCCCGGCCTGACGAGGCGACGCCGCTCGCCCCGTCCGAGCCCGAGCCGCTCGACCTGCTGCGCACCGCCGGGCTGCCGGTCGCCAAACGAGTCGCGGCCGGGGCGGCGGCACTCGCCGTGCTGGCACTGATCGTCACGCGGTTCCGGTGCCGCGGGCGGGGCGGACGCCGCTCACACCGGTGAGAACCCGGTCGTCCTGCCCCGCCGTCCACGTGGCACCGCGGCTCAGAGGGGGAACGCACTCTGAGCCGCGGGTCAGGGGGGTGTGCCCGTTGCCGTCGGAACGCTGTCAGGCGCCGACGGCGGCACGTCCGGCCGCGTAGATGCGGGCCTGTCCGGCGATGCGGCGGCCGAGGTGCTCGGCGGTGGCTATGTCGGCCTTGTGGACTTCCTCGGGGCCGTGATCGGTGTGGGTCTGGGCGCCCGCGCCGAGGTAGAAGCCGAGGCGGTTGAGGTCGTCCTCGGAGGCGGTGGTGCTGTTCCAGCCCGGGTGCAGGCCGAGGTTGACCCAGGTCATGCCGTGCTGGGCGGCCAGGACGCTGAAGTACTGGAGGGTGTGGAGCTTGTCGCCGCTCTTGGCACCGGAGTTGCTGAACCCGGCGGCGAGCTTGTCCTTCCACGAGTGCACGGCCCAGCGCTTGGAGGTGGTCTCCGCGAACTGGTGGAAGGCACCGGAGGCCGTGCCCATGTAGGTCGGCGATCCGAAGACGATGGCGTCCGAGGCGTCGAGCAGCTCCCACTGCTCGTCGGTGATCTCGTCGACCTTGATGACGTGAGCGACGGCTCCGGCTTCCACGGCGCCGTCGCGCACGGCCTCGGCGAGGACGGTGGTGTGGCCGTAGCCGGAGTGGTAGGCGATCGCGACGATAGGGGTGCTCATGAACGACTTCTCCTGGCAGTGGGTTGACCGGCTCCCGCTGGGAGCCCGCGGTCGACGAGCATCAGGCCAGGTGGCCTGGAGTCGACCGGTACCCATAACGACCGGACAGCCGCCGTCCGTGTGACACCCGCGGCCTCGCAGCGCCGCCCGGGCTCAGTCCGGGAAGCCGAAGAGGCCGTACTCGGACACCGTGGTGAAGCCGAAGCGCCCGTACAGCGTCTCGCCCGCGGGGCTTGCCACGAGCGCGGCGGTCCGCATCCCGCGTTCGCGTCCCACCCGCAGCGCGGTGTCCGTCAGCGCCCCGCCTATGCCGCGCCGGCGACTGTCCTCGGCCACGTGCACGAGGAAGATCCCGGCGACCTCGTGTGCCGCGATCACCACGGTGGTCCCGACGACCCGGTCGTCGAGCACGGCGGCCAGCCGGATGATGTCCGCGTTGTCCGGGCGCCGGGACTCGATGCGCACCATGTCGGCCTCCAGGCCGGGCGCGATCCCCATCGACGTGCGGTACGTCCGGACGAGTTCCGCCAGCCGCTCCCCGTCCCGGACCGCCCCGACCCGCAGTCCGGCGGGTGCCTCGCCCAGGCCGTCCCCGGCTCCGCCGGCCGGCCCGTCCAGGGGCCGCACCATCACCGGAAGGGCGGCGAGCCGGCGGCCTCCGCACCGGGTCAGGGCGTCGGCCGTGTCCTCCGGGCTGTCCGGACCCACCCACCACCACCAGGGCAGACCCGCCAGGTGCTGCCGTACGGCGGCCACCGCCGGTTCGACCGCGGACGAAGGCGGCACGCGCACCACGCCGTTGAACTGCGGCGTGGCCAGGCCGCTGCGGAAGAACTCGGCACCCGCGCCGTCCGCCCGCTCCTCGTGGCCCGCCGTGAGGTCCCACCCCATGAGGTACTGGCGGAAGTTGGCGAACACGGCCGCCAGTGTGCCCGTCCCCGTCGTCGTATCCGGCATGACACGGCCCTTTCGCACGTCGTGAGGCCGCCTGCCGACCCGCTCGCCGTTGCAGGCGTGGCGAGTGTACGACCGTGCCCGGTTCCGTCGTCCGGCAGGCCGGACCTCGTCCGGTGGGCGGGAGCGCGTCCCAGGGCGGGAACGGGTCACGCGGAGGTCTTCCGCCTCGTGGCGGCGATCAGGAGGGCGACGAGCGTGCTCGCGACGAAGGTGCCGATCACGACCATCCCCACGCCGATCACGAAGAGCCCGCTCGAGTCGTCCGACCAGTCGACGAAGGCGGCGACGCACAGCCCGGCCGTGGCGCCGAGCACCGCGGGCACGATGTGACCCCGGAAGGCGGCCCAGCACACCAGGCCCAGGAGTGTCAGCCCGAGCCCCGCCACCTGCCACGCCTCGTACGGGCCGGTCGTCGAGCCGTCGGGGCGCACGTCACGGTGCTGGTCCCAGCCCAGCCAGGCGGCCCAGCAGGCCGTCGTCACGCAGGCCAGGAGCAAGGTCGCGATCAGTTCGCGAACCGGTCTTTCTCGTCCACTACGCATGACCCAAGTGTTCGGGCTCGACGGAGCGTGCGGCAGCGCGCGGATACTCAGCGGATACTCACTTCGCCTGAGTAGGCACGCCTACCGGCACGGCCGGCTCCGCCGTCGCCCCTCCCCTCCACCGCAGGGTGAAGAAGGCCGCGATCCCGGCAGCGGTGCCGAAGGTGAGTGCGGCGGGGACGCCGCTGCCGAGACGTGAGAACAGGTGCACCGGGCCCCACACGGTGCCGGTGTCGTCGATCGCCATGTGCAGCACCTGGCTCGCCATCAGCCCCAGCACGGTGGCGCAGACCGCGCCCGCCGCCATCGCCGGCACCGTGATCCGGGTGAGGAGGGTGGGCAGCAGGCGCAGCCCCCACCACACGACGGCCAGCGTGAGGACCTCGGGGACCCGGTACAGCAGCCAGTCGCCGAGCGTGGCGGTCGACGGGCCCGACCAGCCGCCGAGCAGCAGCCACTGGCGCAGCAGGTCTCCCGGTTCGGACAGCAGCCCCGCGCCACCGAACGACGTCTGGATCCGGGCCGCCACCGACTCGTACGAGAGGACCACCAGTGACAGTGCGACCACGGCGGTCCCGACGCCCGCGGCGAGGCGTCCGGCGCGCGGCGGAACGGTGCGCAGAGGCACAGGATCGGCGCCCTTGGCGGTGACACGGGCCACGAGCACCGTGAGCACGGCGGTCGGGAGCCCTGCGAACACCGTGACCGGACCGCTCGACGCGATGACACTCGCGAGTTCGGGCAGGACGCGATAGCTGCCGTGCCCTCCGGACGCGATCAGCCACGGCGCGGAGACCGTCACGGCAAGGGTTCCGGCCACCGGGCCCCAGGCCCACAGCGCCGACAGCACGGCCGGTGTGCGGCGGCCCTCCGCGGGCAGTATCCGGCGGAGCAGGAGCAGCGCGCCGGCCAGGAAGAACACGAAGACGGCGACGTATCTGATCTGCATCGCGGTGCCGTACAGACGGTCGTACGGGTCGCTCGCCCCCATGGCCGGGTCGCCGCCCGCCCACTCCTGCGGCCGCGGCGCGACCAAGGGGTCGTACGACCAAGGGGTGAGCCAGCGCAGCAGCTCGTTCGTGGAGTCGATGTCGAACACGCCTGTGGCGCCGCGCAGTTGCAGCGCCTGGGCGCTGGCCCCGGCCCACCACAGCAACACCGTGAACAGCAGACTTCCCGCCACCGCCGGTACGACGGCGCGCCGGTATGCCATGTGTTTCCCCCGCCTGAGCCCCGCAGTTGTCCGTGTTCGATCAACCACAGGATAGGGGCAGGTGAACCGGCCTATGGTTGACGCGTCAAGCACTTTGGCGTAATTATTTGCTGCGTCAAGCAATATGCATGCCTGGCGGTGCAGGGCGTCCCGGGAGTCGGTAGGAGGAGTCCATGACGGCGACAGCGTTCGAAGTGGGGTTGAACTCGTTCGGGGAGGTCGCCACGGACGGCGGCCGGCCGCTGAGCGACGCCGAGACCGTTCGCCTGCTGATCGAGGAGGCCCGGCTCGCCGAGTCGGCCGGGATCGACGTCTTCAGCATCGGCGAGCACTACCGGGCGGGCCACAACGACAGCGCCACCCCCGTGCTGCTCGCCGCGATCGCCACCGCGACACGGCGCATCCGGCTCGGCACCTCGGTGACCGTGCTGAGCACCAACGACCCCGTGCGGCTCTACCACGAGTTCTCCACGCTGGACGCCGCCTCGAACGGCCGCGCCCAGCTCGTCCTGGGGCGGGCCTCGGCCACCGAGTCGTTCCCGCTGTTCGGCCATGACCTCGCCGACTACGAGGAGCTGTTCGAGGAGAAGCTCGACCTGTTCCTGCGCCTCCAGCGCGAGGAGACGGTCACCTGGTCGGGCCGGTTCCGCTCCCCGCTCGTCGAGCAGCGGCTGCATCCCCGTATGCCGCCCGGTGGCATCCCCACCTGGATCGGCGTGGGCGGCAGCCCGAACTCCGTGGTGCGCGCGGCCCGTCACGGCCTGCCGCTCATGCTGGCCGTCATCGGCGGCCGGCCCCAGCGCTTCGCCGGTCACGTCGAGCTCTACCACCGCACCCTCGAACAGTTCGGGCACGCCAGGCAGCCCGTGGCCCAGCACTCGCTGGGGCTCGTCGCCGACACCGACGAGGAGGCGGTCGAGACCTGGTGGCAGTACTGGCAGCCGGTCGTCGCCGCCCTCGCGCAGGAGCGCGGGTTCTACAGGCCGACCCGCGAGCGCTACCTGGCGGAGGTCGACCAGGGCGCGCTGTTCGTCGGATCACCCGAGACCGTGGCACGCAAGATCGCCACCGTGGCCCGCGAGCTGCGCCTGGGCCGTTTCGACCTCAAGTACGACGTCATGAACCTCCCGCGCGAAGCCCGCGCCCGCACGATCGAGCTGCTGGGCGGCGAAGTCGCCCCGCGGGTACGGCATCTGCTCACGAAGGAACCCAGCCATGTCTGATCTCGTCCTCGGCCTCGACACGTTCGGCGATGTGCCGCTGGACGACGCGGGGACGCCCGTGTCCGACGCCCGGGCCGTCCGGCAGGTCCTCGACGAGGCGCTCCTCGCGGAGGAGACCGGCGTCGACGTCCTCGCGCTCGGTGAGCACCACCGTCCGGAGTACGCGATCTCCTCGCCGGAGACCGTGCTCGCCGGCATCGCCACCCGGACCAGCCGCATCCGGCTGTCGTCGGGCGTGACGGTGCTGAGTTCCGACGATCCGGTCCGGGTGTTCCAGCGGTTCTCGACCCTGGACGCCCTCTCGAACGGCCGGGCCGAGATCATCCTCGGACGGGGCTCCTTCACCGAGTCGTTCCCCCTCTTCGGATACGACCTGAGCGACTACGACGTGCTGTTCGAGGAGAAGATCGACCTCTTCGCCAAACTGCTGGAGGAGAAGCCCGTCACCTGGAGCGGAACCAAGCGGGCGCCGCTGGAGAACGCGGACGTCTTCCCCAAGACCGAGTCCGGGCGCCTGACCACCTGGGTCGGCGTGGGCGGCTCACCGCAGTCGGTCGTCCGCACCGCGCGGTACGGCTTCCCGCTCATGCTCGCCATCATCGGCGGCAGCCCTGAGCGCTTCGCGCCCTACATCGACCTCTACCAGCGGGCCACCGAGAAGTTCGGCACCACCGCCCACCCTGTCGCCATGCACTCGCCGGGCTTCCTCGCCGACACGGACGAGGAGGCCCGGGAGCTGCACTGGCCGCACTACAAGGTGATCCGGGACCGGATCGGCGCGCTGCGCGGCTGGCCGCCGATCCGCAAGGAGGAGTACGAGGCCGAGATCGCGCACGGCTCGCTCTACATCGGTGCGCCCGAGACCGTCGCCCGCAAGATGGCTCGTGCGATCAAGACCCTGGGCGTGGGCCGCTTCGACCTGATCTACACCACCGGGGCACAGTCGGTCAGCTCCCGTCTGCGCGCGGTCGAGCTGTACGGCACCAAGGTGCTCCCGATGGTCCGCGACCTCCTCGCGGGCTGACCCCGAGCCCCCTGGAAACGGAGACGACATGGACACCACCACCGACGCCGTGCGCACCGTCGGCATCCTGGGCGCCGGAAAGGTCGGCACCGTGCTGGCCCGCCTGGCCCTGGCCGCCGGCTACCGCGTGCTCATCGCCGGATCGGGTGACCCCGCGAAGATCGAGCTCACCGTGGAGGTCCTCACCCCCGGCGCCGTCCCGGTCACCGCGGCTGCCGCGGCGGAGGCGGACGTCGTCGTCCTGGCCCTTCCGCTCGGCAAGTACCGCACGGTCCCGGCCGAGGCACTGCGGGGCAAGCTCGTCGTCGACGCCATGAACTACTGGTGGGAGGTCGACGGGATCCGCGAGGACCTCACCGACCCGCTCACCTCGTCCAGCGAGATCGTGCGGGCCCATCTGTCCGGGGCGCGGGTGGTCAAGGCCTTCAACCACATGGGCTACCACGATCTCGAGGACGGTGCCCGGCCCGAGGGAACGCCGGGACGCAAGGCGATCGCGATCGCCGGTGACGGCCCCGACGACCTCGCCACCGTCGCGCGCCTCGTGACCGCCCTCGGTTTCGACCCGGTGACGGCGGGCCCCCTCGCCGAAGGAGTACGGCTCGAACCGGGCACAGAGCCTTTCGGCGCGTACGTCGGCGCCGCGGAACTGCGCGCGATGCTCGACCGCTTCCCGGACTCGGAGCGCGGTCGCGCGGTGATCGCCGCGAGGGCCGCCGCTGCCGCCGCCACGACGACGCCGGGCGACCAGGCCGCCTGACCTGTCCCTGTTTGCCCCTGTTTCGGCATCGTCGTACCGTATGAGGATGCCTACCACCCAGCGCACCCGTCGTGCGGGTGGGGCCCGGCGGGAAGCAGTGCTGGACGCCGCCGTGGACACCCTCGCCGCGCGGGGCTACGAGAACACCCGGTTCGCCGATGTGTCCGCGGCCGGCGGCGTGGCGATCAGCACCCTCCAGAACTACTTCGGGTCCCGTGAGGACATGCTGATCGAGGCCATGCGCAGAGCCACCGACGCCGAGGTCGAGGCGTTGGCCGCCGCGGCAGCCAGGGAGCGGGACCCGTGGCGGCGCCTCGTCCTGCTCATCGACCGCAGCCTCGGCAGTACGGAACGCACGCAGCAGGCGCTCATCGAGTTCTGGCGGGCCGGCATCCGCGACGCGGAGCTGAGGGACTACAGCGCGCAGGTCTGGGCCCGCTACCGGGAACCCTTCCTGCGCGCGGTGACCGACGGCTGCGACCAGGGCGCCTTCACACCCCACGGCACACCCGACGACGCCGTCGACCTCCTCCTGGTGGCGCTGGCGGGAGTCATGATCCCCCGGGTGCTGCACCACGCCGCTCCGACCGCCGAGGACTTCCGCCGGACGTTGCTGAGCCAGACCCGGCTGGCCCTCGGGATGCCGCCCGCCGACATCTGAAGACGAAACACGGGACACGACCAGAGAAGGAAGGCGCCGCCATGGATCCGGCCGCCGCACCCCACGACCCCCGCCGCCCCGTCCAGCAGGACACCGCACAGCGCGCGCACCCGGAAACCCTCGCGCGGCCGCCGTCCTGGACCGGGGAGGTGCACCGTCTCGCCGGGAGCGTCGGCGGACCCGTCCTGACTCCGGGCTCGGCGGCGTACGACGAGGAGGTCAGCGGATTCAACCGGTCGGTGACCCACCGTCCGGCAGTCGTCGTGGGCGCCATGAGCGAGGCCGACGTGACGCTCGCGATGCGCTTCGCACAGGTCCACGGGTTCGCCGTCGCCGTCCTCAGCACCGGGCACGGACCGTCCGTCGGGGCGGCGGAGGAGACGCTGCTCATCACCACCCACCGCATGACGGGGGTCGCCGTCGACGCCGAGCGGGCGACCGCCCGGGTCGAGGCGGGCGTCCGCTTCGGACAGCTCGTGCAGGCGGCGGCCGCCCACGGACTGGCGCCGCTCTCCGGTTCGTCACCCGGGGTCGGCGTCGTCGGATACACCCTCGCCGGCGGCGCCAGCCCGACCATGGGCCGCAAGTACGGCTGGGCATGCGACCACGTGACCGCCATGGACGTCGTGACGGCCGACGGCACAACACATCACGTGTCCCCGGACGACGAGGCGGACCTGTTCGGGGCGCTCCTCGGCGGCAAGAGCAACTTCGGTGTCGTCACGGCCATGGAGTTCCGGCTCTTCCCCGTCACGCACCTCTACGCGGGAGCCCTGTTCTTCTCCGGCGACCACGCCCGCGAAGTCCTGGAGGCGTACGGGCGCTTCGCCGCCGCGGCACCCGACGAGACGACCTCCGGGATCGCGTTCCTCGACCTCCCGCCCCTGCCCGGGCTGCCGCCGTTCCTCCAGGGAGGACTCGTGGTGTCCGTACGGGTCTCCCACCTGGGCCCGCCCTCCGAGGGGGAGCGGCTCGTCGCGCCCCTTCGCCGCGCCGCGCCCGTGCTGATGGACACGGTCCACGAGATGCCCTTCACCGATTTCGCCGCCCTCACCATGGACCCGAGCGAACCGGCCGCCGCCGTCGAGCACTTCGGGCTGCTGCGGGAGCTGTCGCGCAAGACGATCGACGCCGTCCTCGACGCCGTCGGTCCCTCCGCGGACAGTTCCGTCAACCTGTTCGACCTGCGCGCACTCGGTGGCGCGTTCGAGAACAGTCCGGCCACCCCCAACGCGGTCGGCGGACGGGACGCCGCCTACGCCTTCTTCGCCCTCACCGTCGTGCCGCCCGGACACGACGTCGCCGCGTACGCCGACTCGGGACGGGAACTCGTGGAGCGGCTGCGCCCCTGGCTCAGCCCCGGCAAGCACCCCAACTTCCTCGCGCCCGCGGACTCCACCCTCCAGGCGACGCGCGAGGCCTACGACCACGAGGTCTACGCCCGCCTGCGGGCCCTCAAGACGGTGTACGACCCCGAGAACAGGCTGCGCGTGAACCACAACATCCCGCCACTGCGGGCCGCCTGAGTCCGGCAGACCCTCCCGTGAGTGGCCCGGTTCACATGGCGTGGGAGCGGTGTCGCCGACACCATGGGTGGGCCCCGTCCGGCAGGCTGAAGGGATCAAGGATGTTCCGCAAGGTGCTGGTTGCCAACCGTGGCGAGATCGCGATTCGTGCGTTCCGCGCGGGATACGAGTTGGGCGCGCGCACCGTCGCCGTCTTCCCGCACGAGGACCGCAACTCCCTGCACCGGCTCAAGGCCGACGAGGCGTACGAGATCGGCCAGCCCGGACATCCGGTGCGGGCCTATCTCTCCGTGGAGGAGATCGTGCGCGCGGCGCGCCGCGCCGGAGCGGACGCCGTGTACCCGGGCTACGGATTCCTGTCCGAGAACCCGGACCTTGCCCGCGCGTGCGAGGAAGCGGGCATCACCTTCGTCGGACCGGACGCGGACATCCTGGAGCTGACCGGGAACAAGGCCCGCGCCGTGGCCGCCGCGCGGGAGGCCGGCGTACCGGTGCTGGGGTCCTCGGAGCCCTCCACCGACGTGGACGCACTGGTACGCGCCGCCGAGGACGTCGGCTTCCCGG
Source organism: Streptomyces sp. NPDC107562 (assembly GCF_055657325.1). Taxonomy (NCBI): domain Bacteria; kingdom Bacillati; phylum Actinomycetota; class Actinomycetes; order Kitasatosporales; family Streptomycetaceae; genus Streptomyces; species Streptomyces sp. NPDC107562. Next base: position 642,879 of record NZ_JBVKBE010000001.1, read on the forward strand.
TGTTCGTCAAGGCGGTCGCGGGCGGCGGCGGGCGCGGTATGCGCCGGGTCGAGGAGCCCGCCCAGCTGCGCGAGGCCATCGAGGCGGCGTCCCGCGAGGCGGCGTCCGCGTTCGGCGACTCCACGGTCTTCCTGGAGAAGGCCGTCGTCGAGCCCCGCCACATCGAGGTCCAGATCCTCGCCGACGGCCAGGGCGACGTCATCCACCTCTTCGAGCGCGACTGCTCCGTCCAGCGCCGCCACCAGAAGGTGATCGAGCTGGCGCCCGCGCCCAACCTCGACCCGGAGCTGCGCGAGCGGATCTGTGCCGACGCCGTGCGCTTCGCCCGGCAGATCGGCTACCGCAACGCCGGCACCGTCGAATTCCTGCTCGACCGCGACGGCAACCACGTCTTCATCGAGATGAACCCGCGCATCCAGGTCGAGCACACGGTCACCGAGGAGGTCACCGACGTCGACCTCGTGCAGGCCCAGCTGCGCATCGCCGCCGGCGAGACCCTCGCCGACCTCGGCCTCGCCCAGGACACCGTCACCCTGCGCGGTGCCGCGCTCCAGTGCCGCATCACCACCGAGGACCCCGCCAACGGTTTCCGCCCGGACACCGGACAGATCAGCGCCTACCGCTCGCCGGGCGGCTCGGGCATCCGTCTCGACGGCGGCACCACCCACGCCGGTACGGAGATCAGCGCGCACTTCGACTCCATGCTGGTCAAACTCACCTGCCGGGGCCGGGACTTCGCCACCGCGGTGGGCCGGGCCCGGCGCGCCGTCGCCGAATTCCGCATCCGCGGCGTGTCCACCAACATCCCCTTCCTGCAGGCCGTGCTCGACGACCCCGACTTCCAGGCCGGCCGGGTCACCACGTCCTTCATCGAGCAGCGCCCGCACCTGCTCACCGCCCGGCACTCCGCCGACCGCGGCACGAAACTGCTGACCTACCTGGCCGACGTGACGGTCAACAAGCCGCACGGCGAACGGCCGGACCTGATCGACCCGTTGACGAAGCTGCCCGCGCTCCCGTCCGGGGAACCGGCGGCCGGGTCCCGGCAGCGGCTCGCCGAACTCGGCCCGGAGGGCTTCGCCGGCTGGCTGCGCGCGTCCCCGACCATCGGTGTCACCGACACCACGTTCCGCGACGCCCACCAGTCACTGCTCGCCACCCGGGTACGCACCAAGGACCTGCTCGCCGTCGCCCCCGTCGTGGCGCGGACGATGCCCCAGCTGCTGTCCCTGGAATGCTGGGGCGGCGCGACCTACGACGTCGCCCTGCGCTTCCTCGCCGAGGACCCCTGGGAGCGGCTGGCGGCCCTGCGGGGGGCGGTGCCGAACATCTGCCTGCAGATGCTGCTGCGCGGCCGCAACACCGTGGGCTACACCCCGTATCCCACCGAGGTGACCGACGCGTTCGTGCAGGAGGCGGCTGCCACCGGCATCGACATCTTCCGCATTTTCGACGCCCTCAACGACGTCGACCAGATGCGGCCCGCCATCGACGCCGTACGGGAGACCGGCACGGCCGTCGCGGAGGTGGCCCTGTGCTACACCTCCGACCTGTCCGACCCGGCCGAGCGGCTCTACACCCTGGACTACTACCTGCGCCTGGCCGAGCAGATCGTGGACGCGGGTGCGCACGTGCTGGCCGTCAAGGACATGGCCGGCCTGCTGCGCGCACCGGCCGCGGCGAAGCTGGTGTCGGCTCTGCGCCGCGAGTTCGGCCTGCCCGTCCACATCCACACCCACGACACGGCGGGCGGCCAGCTCGCCACCTACCTCGCCGCCGTCCAGGCCGGCGCCGACGCGGTGGACGGGGCGGTGGCCTCCATGGCCGGTACGACCTCGCAGCCGTCGCTGTCCGCCCTCGTGGCAGCGACCGACCACTCCGAACGGCCGACGGGCCTCGACCTCCAGGCCGTCGGCGACCTGGAGCCGTACTGGGAGAGCGTCCGCAAGGTCTACGCCCCCTTCGAGGCGGGCCTGGCCTCACCGACCGGCCGTGTCTACCACCACGAGATCCCCGGCGGGCAGCTCTCCAACCTGCGCACCCAGGCCGTCGCGCTGGGCCTCGGCGACCGCTTCGAGGAGATCGAGGCGATGTACGCCGCCGCCGACCGGATGCTCGGCCGCCTGGTCAAGGTCACCCCCTCGTCGAAGGTGGTGGGCGACCTGGCGCTGCACCTGGTGGGTGCCGGCGTGTCCCCGGACCACTTCGAGGCGGAGCCCGACAGGTTCGACATCCCCGACTCCGTCGTCGGCTTCCTGCGCGGTGAGCTCGGCACTCCGCCCGGCGGCTGGCCCGAGCCGTTCCGCACCAGGGCGCTGCGGGGGCGCGCCGAGGCCAAGCCGGTGGCGGAACTGGGCGCCGAGGACCGCGAGGGGCTGGCGAAGGACCGGCGGGCCACGCTCAACCGGCTGCTGTTCCCGGGGCCGACCCGCGAGTTCGAGGCGCACCGCGACTCGTACGGCGACACCAGCGTGCTGGACAGCAAAGCCTTCTTCTACGGGCTGCGCCCGGGCAAGGAGTACGGCGTCGACCTGGAGCGGGGTGTGCGGCTGCTGATCGAGTTGCAGGCGGTCGGTGACGCGGACGAACGCGGGATGCGCACCGTGATGTCGTCCCTGAACGGCCAGTTGCGGCCGATCCAGGTGCGCGACAGGGCCGCCGCCTCGGACGTCCCCGTCACCGAGAAGGCGGACCGGACGAACGCCGGACACGTCGCGGCACCGTTCGCCGGCGTGGTGACCCTCACCGTCGCCGAAGGGGACGAGGTGGAGTCCGGGGCCACGGTGGCGACGATCGAGGCGATGAAGATGGAAGCGGCGATCACGGCCCCGAAGGCCGGCCGGGTGACGCGACTGGCGATCAACCGCATCCAGCAGGTCGAGGGCGGCGACCTGCTGGTCGAACTCGCCTGAGCCGACAGCGGACGGCTGCCCCGCCCCGCGCACGAGTCCACCCGCGCGGGGCGGCGCCGGACCGCGTGCGGAGGCCTCACGCAGGTGTCCGGACCGCACCGCGCCCGACACCACCGGCGCACCGGCCCCTCCCGCCCGTGTCATGCGGCGGTACGTGGCGGCCCTGTGTCCGCTGCCTGCTCGGGTCGTGCGGCTGGTGCGTGGCGGCGCCGGTCTGCTGCCTGCCCGGGCCATGCGGCTGGTGCGTGGCGGTGCTGTGTGTGCTGCCTGGCTCGGGTCGTGCGGCGGTGCGTGGCGGTGCTGTGTCTGCGCCGGGCCGGGTTATGCGGCTGGTGCGTGGCAGGGCTGTGTCTGCTGCCTGGCCGGGTCGTGCGGCGGTGCGTGGCCGCGCTGTGCCTCCTGCCCGGCAGGGTTACGCACCCGTGCGGGAGGTGTCGCCGGGAAGCCCGCGTCCCTCCTCGGCCGCCCGGGGCACGCGTCGCTCGCGGCGGAGCGCCGCGCCCGTGGCCAGGGCGCCGATGCCCTCCCACACGCCCACGCCGAGGAAGCCGCCGGGAGCGCGGCCACCGATCACGGCGAGCGTGAAGACCGTGCACGTCAGCAGGCGGAACGGGACGGTCCAGCGGAAGAACGCCTTCCAGTCGGAGAGCGCCGCCAGGACGTAGTACACGCCCATGTTGAGCGCAGCCATGGAGGAGGCGGTCACGAAGACCAGCGTGTGATCACCCTCGGCACGGGAGCCCGCCACGGGCGAGAATCCCATGATCGTGAGCAGGGAGTCCGGGGCGACGAGCCCCACCACACCCATGACGGCGGCGAGGACACCGAACACGGCCATGGTCCAGCCGGACGCGGAGCGGGGCAGGAGTCGCACGAAGTCCTCCAGGGACAGGGGAGTTGAGTCTCCGACGCCACCTGCATACCCCGTTCGGACCACCCACCGGAATAGCCGCGTCCACGGTGGCGTTGCGCGCGAGAGTACGAGTGGTCACACCCGGAAGGTCCTGTCATGAAGATCGGCATCATCGGCGCCGGCAACATCGGTGGCAACCTCACCCGACGCCTCACCGCCCTGGGTCACGACGTCTCCGTCGCCAACTCACGCGGCCCCGAGACCCTGAAGGAACTGGCCGAGGAGACCGGTGCCACCCCTGTCCCGGCCGACGAGGCGGCCCGTGGCGCCGAGATCGTCGTCGTCACGGTCCCGATGAAGTCCGTCCCCGCCCTGCCACCCGGAATCCTCGGCGGGGCCGCGGAAGGCGTCGCGGTCATCGACACCGGCAACTACTACCCGCAGCAGCGTGACGGCCGGATCGCCGCGATCGAGGACGAGGGACTGACGGAGAGCCGCTGGACCGAACGCCGGATCGGGCACCCCGTGATCAAGGCCTTCAACGGCACCTTCGCCCAGGACATCGTGGAGCGCGCCCGGCCCGCGGGCGCTCCCGACCGCATGGCGCTGCCGGTGGCCGGCGACGACGAGGCGGCCAAGCGCAAGGTGAGGGCGCTGATCGACGAGATCGGCTTCGACACGGTCGACGCCGGCGGGCTCGACGACTCCTGGCGCCAGCAGCCAGGCACCCCGGTCTACGGCCTGCGCGCCGGCGTCGCGGAGGTGACCGACGCCCTCGCGGCGGCGGCGCCGGAACGCACGCCGGAGTTCCGCGCCGAGTAGACGCCGGGGGACGGGAGAGCGGATCCCGACCGTGTTCCGGTCAGGATCCGCTCGACCGCACGGTGGGTGTGCGGTGACCGCCGACGTGAGGTCAGCGGCGGGTGAGGGCCTCGCGCAGCACGTCGTACACGTAGGTGTTCGCGTGCTTGCCGCTGAAGCGCTCGGACAGCGGCCCGGCCGCGGTCACCGGCACGTCCACACCGGTGTGGCCGGACGTGGTCCAGTCGATGAAGAAGTTCTTCTGACTGCCGCGGATGGCGAACGGGCCGTCCTCGGCCGAGATGCCGTCGCCGGACTCGTCACCGGCGTCCGACTCCTCGACGGCCAGGCCGCCGGTCTCGTGGTCGCCGGTGACGACCAGCAGGGTGTCGGGGTGGGTGGCGACGTAGGCACGGGCCACGGCCACCGCCTTCTCCAGCTCCTGCATGGACTGCAGGACGCGGGTGCCGTTGTTGGAGTGCGCGAACTCGTCGGTGGCCTCCTCCTCGACCATGAGGAAGAAGCCCTTCTTGCTCTTGTCCAGCGTGCTCAGGGCCTTGCTCGTCATGGTGGAGAGACCGACCACGGGGCTGTACACGTCGCCCTGACCCTCGGCGCGCTGCTGGAACATCTCCTCGTTGGCGAAGAGACCGAGAAGCTTGCCGCCCTTGGCGCGGCCGAGCTCGTCGCCGTCGGAGACGTAGGAGTAACCGGCCTTCTGGGCCTCCTTGATCAGGTTGCCCTTGGTGCCCTTGCTCGCCTCGGAGGGGTCCTCGGCGGGCTGGTCCTTGAAGGCGCCGGGGCTGCCGGCGGGCAGCCACCAGTCCTCGCCACCACCCAGGATGACGTCGGGCTTGCTGACCTCGATGTACTGACGGGCGATCTCGTCCTGCGCGGAACGGTTGGCGGTGTTCGCGAAGAACGCAGCCGGCGACGCGTCGGTCACCTGCGCGGTGGTGACGAGGCCGGTGGCCTTGCCGGCCGCCTTGGCCTGCTGGCCGAGGGTGGCCAGCGGGTTGCCGTCCACGTCGACGCTGATCGCGCCGTTGTAGGTCTTCTCACCCGTGGCCCACGCGGACGCCGCGGCGGCCGAGTCGGTGACGACGGCCTTCGGGTCGTCGGGCTCGGTGGTCAGCTGACCCGAGGCGGGCAGCTTGTCCATCGCGAGCTGGCCTTCGAGGCCGGTCAGGTGCAGACGGGCGGCCTGGCGCATGGCGGCGCCCATGCCGTCGCCGTTGATGAAGATGACGTTCTTGGCGGTTGCCGGCTTCGCGGCGGTCGTGGCGTGCGGGGCCGAAGCCGACGCGCCGAGCGTCGGGTTGACCACCATCGTCACCACGACCGCGGCGACCGCGGTGGCCGCAGGCGCGGCGAAGCGCCGCGCTCTACGAGCGTCCAGGGACACTGGATCCTCCATTGCTGTCTTTCGGTGCTTGGCCGCGAACGTAAGGATCTTTGGTGGGAGATCGACCAAGACAGGATGGCCGGGGCACGAAGAATCCTTCAGGGACAGGTAAAGACCAGCGCCCTACTTGTTCGGACAGGCACCGCCTGCGCGGAGGGGGAGCGGAGGGAGCTCACGACTCGTTGTCGCAGGTCATTGCGCTGGGCGTCCCGAAGTCCGTGGTCCGACCGAGGAATTGGGCGACGACAGCTGTCGCCCGGTCTCAGCGGCCCGGGAGGCGCTGCTGGATCTCCTGGAGGACCCAGCCGTTGCCGTCGGGGTCGCTGAAGGTGGCGAAGGACGCGTAGGAGGCACGCTCCGGGTGAAGGCCGGGTCGACGGCCCTGGCCTTCGAGGCGGTGGGTGACGTCTCCGCCCGCGTGGCCGTGGAAGATGACGCCTCCGGCGTCGTGGAAGATCTCGCTCACCTCGATGCCGCGGCCGAGGAGTTCCGAACGGGCCTCCTCGATGTCACGGACGGCGAGGTAGAGGCCCTGCGCCGAGCCGGGCTCGGCGGAGGTCATCCCCTTGCCGAACAAGATCGAGCACTCGGAGCCGGGCGGCGTGAGGTGCACCGCGCGCCAGTCGTCACCGGCGGCCTTGTCGATGTCGAGGCGGAAGCCCAGCGCTTCGTAGAAGGACTTGGCGCGGTCGACGTCGGAGACCGGCAGCACGGTGACTTCGAGCTTCATGTACATGGGGGGACTCGTTCCTCTTCTGGTGCGATGGGGTTGGTTATGACCGTACGCGTTTAGCTCATAACCACCAAGCCGTCGCGAGGAGAGGAGCCTCACATCGGGGGGGGCGGTACGGAGAGGGGGCGGCGTGCTGCCACCCGTCAGGAAGAGCCCAGGGCCTTCTTGCGCTGCCGGTACGCCCGCATCGACTCCCGCGAACCGCAGCGCGGGCCGCAGAAGACGGCGTTCTTGTTGCGCGTCCGGTCGAAGAAGCCGAAGTGGCACGGCTGGTGTCGGCACGCACGCACCCGGTCCCAGACGCCCGCCTGTGCCAGTTCGGTGGCGTTCGCCAGAACCGTGCCGAACAGGCCCGGGACGTCGCTCTGCGCGGGCGCCAGGGACGCTCCCGAGGCGGTGACGACCGTGACCAAGGGGTAGCGGGTGGCGACGTGCCGCAGGTACTCCTCCGCCTCCGCCAGCGCCCCCGGGGTGGTCTCCTTGTCGCCGGAGTGCGCGAGCAGCACGGTGATCAGGGCCTGGCGCAGTTCCCGGGCGCCGGCCGCGTCGGCCTCCGTGACATGGGTCGTCTCCGCGCCCATGGCCTGCTCCAGCAGCCACGCGTGCAGGTCGTCCGCGCTTCCGAAGCGCTCCGGCAACCGGTGCGGACCCGCGGGGTGCGTGTTGACGAAGTCCAGGACCAGGTCAGCCGCCGGCGGCTGCTTCAGCGGGCTGGTCTCGGCGGTGCGCGGCACTGTCGCGGGCCTCCTCGGTAGTCATCGGCATCAGCCAGATTACTTCCTAAACCGTTACGGTGCTCGTTTCCTTCCGGCTGTCGGTCACAGGCCGCTCACCTGGGCGCCCGCCGTGACGTCGTAGACCAGGGTGACGGTGCGCGTGCCTCCCGGAGGCAGGGTGACGTTCCAGCGGACCATGCCGTCGGCGTCGATCTCGTCGGGGGCGGGGGAACACGCCTTGGCCCGCAGGTTCACCTCCACCGCGGACGTCTCGGAGACGGGGATGCGTTCGCGCACGACGACCATGTGGTCGCCGTGCTCGGCGGGCGCCGAGAAGCGGGAGAGGTGGAGCTGGACGGTGCGGGTGAGGACGGTCCGCTGGGTGAGTCCGGACGTGTCACGGGTCTCCTCGGTGCGCCGCAGGACCCGGTGGTCGTCACGGCTGCCGAAGGCGAGTTCGAGCGGGGCGCCGGGGGCGGTGAAGTCGAGTGTGCCGCGACCACCGAACCCGCTGCCGCTGACGAGGTCCACCGGCCCGGCGAGCAGTGCGTGTCCGGAGCGGTTGTCGCACCGCACGAGCCGACTGACCAGCGGGGACAGCTCGGGTGCGCAGACGTACTGGCTGCTCGCGGGTGTGGTGAACGACGAGAGCGGCACGCGGTGGGCCCGTCCGTCCGACGGCACGGAGACCGGCGCGCCGCACCGCAGGACGCGGACCTCGCCGCCGTCGTCGACCCCGGGCAGGCCCTGCTCGGGGGCGGGGCCGAGGTCCGTGACCTCCTCCTCGCGCAACTCGACGTGGACGGTACGCCGCTCGACGGGCGACCGGTCCTGCAACGTCAGCCTGTCCTCCCCGAGGCGCGGCGGCTGGGTGGGACCCGCGGAGCGGGCCGTCGACAGGGTCAGGCGTACGTTCGACCAGTCCTCGCCGGTGCGCTGCCAGACCACCGCGTCCGTGTCCAGCGTGAGCGCGTCACCGTCGAGCACGGCCCGGTAGGCGGGGCGCCACAGGGCGCAGGGGACGAGGTGGGTCAGGCGCAGAGTGGCCGGGCCGGGGTCCTCGGCCCGGACGGTCAGTTCGACGTGCCCGACCAGCTCCGCGGGCTGTGTCTCCGCGAGCCGTAGCGCGCGCCCCGTGTCGGACAGTTCGGCGGCGAGCTCGGTCAGCCGGGCGTCCACCGCGCGCAGTTGCTCGCCGTAGGTGTCGCGTTCGCCGTCGAGGCGGTCCAGTTCGCGGTTCCAGCGGTCCTGCTCGGCCTCTCCGCGCCCGGCGCCCTCGCCGATCTCCCGCAGCAGGTCGGTGGCGAGCCGGCCGAGGAGGTCGGTGCGGGCGTGCAGGCGCTCGCGTCGCTGTTCCAGCGCGTGCTGTTCCTCTTCGAGCGTGCGCACGCGCCGGCGCAGGACGGAGTCGTCGTCGGCCGGACCCGGACCGCGGGGCGTCCAGGTCCGTACCACCCTCACGTCGAGCACGGTCGCCCGGTGACCCCCGGTGAGTTCGGCGTGCAGGCTGCGGTCGACGGTCAGGGCGCTGACCGGCCCGAGGCGCAGCCGCCGGGTGCCGGCCTCCAGGTCCAGCTCGACGGCGCGCTCCACATGCGCCCGGTCCTCCAGGCAGGTGACGGCGGTGACGGGAAGGGGGATCGGCTCGGGGCTCGTGGGCATCACGGGTCAGCTCCTGCGGTTGCCGCCGGTCAGGGCCTTGCCGACCGGGATGCGGATGACGTAACCGCCGTCGAGGGCGACGGTGGCGCGGGCCGGCAGCGCGATCCGCCACAGGCGGGTGCCCGGCGCGTGCGGTTCGGCCTCCGCGCCCGGTGCCGGTGCGCTCCAGTCGGCCTTCTCCTCGATCCGTACGTCCGTCTCGGAGGTGACCGGCACCCGTTCGCGGACCTCCACGGTGACGTCGACCGCGAGCCGGTTGGCCAGCTCCACATGGACGTGGTGGTCGAGCACGGTCACGTTGTTGCGCAGTCCCGAGGTCGACTCGTGCAGGTTGGTGCGGCGAGTGACCCTGATGGCCTCCTCGCGGCCGAGACCCACCCGGCACACTCCGCCGGGAGCGAGGGTGGGCAGGGAGGTGCTCGCCAGGAAGTCCCCGTCGGCCGCCACCTCCAGCGGTCCGGCCAGCAGCGCCTGATCGGTGTCGTTGGTGAGCACCAGCGTCGTGTGGACGGCCTCCTCCACCGACGGCACACACAGGTACTCGGTCCGCAGGCCGACCGCCACCTCGCCGACGGTGACGGTGTGCCACGTGCCGTCCGAGGGGATGTCGGCCGGGGCGGCGGCGTCGTAGCGGTGGTCGAAGGAACCGGCCGACTCGCGGGGACGCACGGCGCGTGCGGGCAGGGGCAGCGCCGCGGCCTGCTCGGCGCGCCGGCGGTGCTCGGAGGTCACCGGGTCGACCGCCGCGTCCGGGAGCAGCCGGCCCCGGCGTCCCTTCTGCGCCTCGGGCCCGTACAGCACGAGGGCGGCGTAGTCGAGTGCGGCTCCGCTCGGCCGCGCGGGCCCTGCCGGGGGAGCCGCGGGGGCGACGGGCGCCGGCAGCGGAGCGGGCGGCGGTGGCGGCGCCGCCCGGCCGGGGGCCGCGGGGGCCATGGCGGGGGCCGCCGGCGTCACGGCGCCGGGCCGGGCGCCGGGCCGGGGGGCGGGCCGGGAGGCGGTTTCCCGCCCGAACGCGGGAGGGGAGCCGCCGACCGCCGGACGGTCGGCTCCGGCGAGTGCGGGAACCGCGGGTGGGCCGCCGGGGACCGGCAGGGCCGCGACCGGCGCGCCGTAGCCCGCCGTGAGCGGGGGCGGCGGAGGCGGTGGAGGCGGAAGCGGACCCGGCGGGGCTGCGGCGCCCCGCGTGCCGGTGCCCGGGGCCGGTCCTGCCACGTCGTACCCGGCGAAGAGGTCGCTCAGCCCGTGCGGGGGCTCGCGCCAGCCCGAAGGCGCGGGGGCGGGCTGACTGCGTCCGATGCGGAGCGAGCGGAGCCGGGGCGCGTCGGCGCGGCGCCGCAGGTCCGCCGTCGCCAGCGAGACCCGCACGCCGATCCAGTCCTCGCCGGTGCGCTGGGCGACCGCCGCGCGCAGCGACAGTCGTCCCTCGCCCTCGCCCTGGCGCCGGGTGAGGCGGTAGGCCGGCACCCAGACGGCACCGGGCACCCCGTACTCCACCTCCACCTCGACGTCCGTCCCGGCGTCGCCGGTGAGGGTCAGCACGGCACCCAGACGCGTCTCCACATGCGCGGGCGGCGCATCGGTGGAGGCGCGGGAGAGCCGGTCGGTGGCGACTTCCAGCTCGTGCTCGACGGCCTTCAGCTCCTCCTCCAGCTCGCGAAGGCGGCCGTGCAGCGCGGCCAGCCGGTCGTCGACGAAATCCGCGAGTTCCAGCCAGGCGTCTACGGGAGTGCGGCGGTGCGGGGCGTCCTTCGCGCGGGGTGGCGGCACCGGGCGCAGTGCCGCCACCTCCTCGATCAGTCCCCGCTGCCTATTGCACCGGGCGTGGGTGGCGTGCCGGATGTCGCGCAGCCGTTCGACTTCACGGAGCAGCTCGCCGGCCGGGCGGGTGCCCGGCCGTTCCGCCTCGACCTCCACCCTGGCCTCGGTGACCCGCACCCCCGTGCCGCCCACGACCCGCGCGCGCAGCGAGCCCGGGTCCATGGAACGGGGCAGGCCCGTCACCCGGACCCGGCCGTCCTCCGGGACAGTGCCCCGGGCGAGCCGGCGGCAGAGCGCGCCCTGCGCGTACACCACCACGGAATCCAGCGTGGAAGCCCACCCCGGAACGGTCCCGACCCCCATGTGTCCCCCCATGCGCCCTCCCCGGTGCCGAGGGAACTCTATGCCGGACGCGGGGCCGCCGGTGGCCCCTGTGCCGCGGTGTCACTCAGCGGGAGCCGGCGCACACGGTACGAGAACCTGCGCGGCTCCCTCATACCTCGCCCCGTCGGCAACGAATAGGGGGCAGAACAGGACGGTCGGCCGCCGCCAGCCGAAGGAGTGCGTATGACGGGACAGCAGCTCAGGGCCCTGGACACCGCCGCCGTCCCCGGTACCGAGGTGACGCTCGCCCGCCTGCTCGCGGACGTCGCGCACCTCGACGAGGTGCCCCTCGACAGCAACTTCTTCCACGACCTGGGTGCCGACTCCCTCGTCATGGCGCACTTCTGCGCGCGTGTCAGGAAGCGGCCCGACCTGCCGTCGGTGTCGATGCGCGACGTGTACCGGCATCCGACCATCGCCGCCCTCGCGGCGGCTCTGGCGGACGCCACGGCCCAGGAAGCGGAGCCGAGCACCCCGGCGGTCACCACCGCCGCGCCGGCCTTGGAGGTGACGGGCCGTCCTCACTACGTGCTCTGCGGTGTCCTGCAACTGCTGAGCTATCTCGGCTACGCCGGCTTCGTGGCCGTCGTCACCACCTGGGGCTACGACTGGATCTCAGGCGGGCAGAGCCTGTGGCAGGCCTATCTGCGGTCCGTCGTGTTCGGTGCCGGGGTGCTGGCGCTCCTGTGCGCCCTGCCGGTGGTCGCGAAGTGGCTGCTCATCGGCCGGTGGAAACCGCGACGGATACGCGTCTGGAGCCTGCCCTACTTCCGCTTCTGGCTCGTCAAGACGCTGGTGCGGTCCAGTCCCGTCGCGCTGTTCGCCGGATCGCCCCTGTACCCGCTCTACCTGAGGGCGCTGGGCGCCCGCGTCGGGCGAGGGGTCACCATCCTCTCGCGCGCCATGCCCGTCTGCACCGATCTGCTGACGATCGGCGACGGCGCACTGATCCGCAAGGACTCGCTGATCAACGGCTACCGCGCCCACGACGGCGTGATCGAGACCGGCCCCGTCACCCTGGGCCACGACGCGGTCGTCAGCGAGGCGACGGTGCTGGACATCGGCACCAAGCTCGGCGACGCCGCCCAACTGGGTCACGCGTCCGCGCTGCACACCGGGCAGGAGGTCCCGGACGGCGCGCACTGGCACGGTTCCCCCGGCCAGCCCACGGACGCGGAGTTCCAGCCGGTCGAGCCCCTGCCCTGCGGCACCCTGCGCAGAGCGGTCCACGGCGCCCTGCTGCTGGTGACCGCGATGCTGGTGTACGTGCCCATGGTGGTGGGCTGTCTGGACGTGCTGCTCTCCCGCCTCCTGGACGGCAACCGGGTTCTCGTCCGGACGGAGACGTCCCTGGCCCGCTGGGGCTTCTACGCGGACGTGCTGACGGTCACGGCCGTGGTCTTCGCCTGTGCCGTGCCCGCGGGCCTGGTCGTCCTCGGCACCGTGCCACGTCTGCTCGCCCGGTTCGTCAAGCCGGACCGGACGTATCCGCTCTACGGCTTCCACCACGCCGTGCACCGGGCGAGCCTGCTGATGACCAACAGCAGGTTCCTCACCCGCCTGTTCGGCGACAGCAGCTGGATCGTGCACTACCTGCGCTGGATCGGGTACGACCTCTCCACGGTGGAGCAGACCGGGTCCAACTTCGGTACCCGCGTCAAGCACGAGAGCCCCTTCATGAGCGCGGTCGGCACCGGCACCATGGTCGCCGACGGCCTCTCCGTCATGAACGCCGACTACTCCAGCACGTCGTTCCGGGTGTCGCGGACGGCGATCGGCGCGCACAACTTCCTCGGGAACCGCATCACCTACCCGGCACGTGGCAGGACCGGTGACAACTGCCTGCTGGCGACCAAGGTGATGGTCCCCGTCGACGGGCCGGTCCGGCACGACGTGGGACTGCTGGGTTCCCCCAGCTTCGAGATCCCGCGGTCGGTGCTGCGGGACAGCACGTTCGACGAGTTGACGGAGGGCGACGGCCTGCGTCGCGGGCTGGCGGCCAAGAACCGGCACAACGCCGTCACCATGGCGTGCTACCTGTTCGCGGGGTGGCTGTACTTCTTCTGCGTCAGCCTGCTCTTCGCGTCCGCCGCCAGCCTGTACCCGCAGTGGGGAGCCGCGTCCGTCGCCCTGGCCAACGCCCTCGTACTGCCCTTCACCGTCGTGTACTTCGTCCTGCTGGAGCGGATCGTGACCGCGCTGCACCCGCCGGGGCCGTTGTTCTGCTCGATCTACGACCTCCGCTTCTGGCGGCGTGAGCGCTACTGGAAGGTCCCCGCGGAGACGTACATCCAGGCCCTCAACGGCACGCCGTTCAAGAGCCTCCTGTGGCGCATGCTCGGACTCCGTGTCGGCACCGGGCTGTTCGACGACGGTCTCGGCGTCACCGAACGCGGCATGGTCACGATCGGCGACAACTGCACCTTCAACGCGGGGAGCGTCGTCCAGTGCCACTCCCAGGAGGACGCCGCGTTCAAGTCGGACCGCAGTGAGATCGGCTCCGGCTGCACCCTCGGCGTCGGAGCGTTCGTCCACTACGGCGTGCGGGTCGGTGACGGTGCCGTGCTCGCCGCCGACTGCTTCCTGATGAAGGGCGAGGTGGTGCCCGAACGGGCCCACTGGGCGGGCAACCCCGCACGCCCCGCACCCCTCGAAGGCGGAGGTGAACGCTGATGGCGAGAGTGACGGCACCGGCCGACGGCCGGACCCACGGCGGCGACGCGGCGTCCGGCGGGAGCCCCCGCACCACCGAGGCCGTGCGGAGCGTGAACCCCGACCCGGCCCTCGGCGACACGCCGGCCGAGGGCGGCTTCACGGCCCTTCCGCGCTGGACCCGCGAACCGGCGCCCGGCACCGCCGAGCAGGTCACACCCCTCCCCGCAGCGGTGACGACGGCTCTGGACCGGCGGGTCCGGGAACTCGGCGTGCCGCTCACGGCGATGCTCCTGGCCGCCCACGTCAAGGTGCTCGCCGCACTCTCCGGCGACCCCGTCGTCCGCACCGGCTACGCGGCCCCGGGGGCGATGACGCCGCTGCCCGTCCACGTGGCCGTCGGGCCCGGCACCTGGCAACAACTGCTGGCGGAGGCCCACCGCGCCGAAGCGGAGCTGCTGTCGGCAGGATCCGGCCCCTCGGCCCCTGTGCCGCCCACGGCAGTGCCCGTACCTCACCCCGAGGTGGTGTTCGACCCGTCAGGACGCGCACCCGCGCAGGACGACGACACCGTTCTGACCGTCACGGCAGCGGTGGAGGCGGACGGCCGGCGCGCACTGCGCCTGCGGTACCGGACCGACCGGCTGGACGCGGGCTGCGCGGCCCGGATCGCCGGATACCACCTCGCCGCCCTGGAACAGATCGCCGCCGACCCGGCGGCCCCGCACCACCGCGCCGGCCTGCTGTCCGACGAGGAGATCAGGTTCCAGACCGAGGGACTGGCCGGACCGGTCCGGGAGCTGCCCGACCGGCGCTGCCACGAACTGTTCGAGGAACGCGTACGCAGCCACCCGGACGCCGTCGCCGTCGTGCACGGCGACCGCAGATGGACGTACGCGGAACTCAACGCCCGCGCCAACCGGCTGGCCCGAGCGCTGCTGGCCGAGGGGCTGCGCCCCGAGGACACGGTCGCGGTGGTGACCGAGCGCGACCTGAACTGGCCGGCCGCCGTGCTCGCCGTCTTCAAGGCGGGCGGCGCCTACCTTCCCGTCGACCCGCACTACCCGCCCGGGCGCATCACCACCATGCTGACCCGCGCCGCCTGCCGCTTCGTGCTGACCGAGCCGGGCGCCACGACCCACCTGAACCGGGCCCTGGAGGGGCTTCCCGACACCCGGACGCTGCTCGTGCCGGATGTCACCGAACGGGCCACCGACGGATCCGACTTGGGGGTCGAGGTCGCCGCCGACCGGCTCGCCTACCTGTTCTTCACCTCGGGCTCGACCGGTGAGCCCAAGGGAGCGATGTGCGAGCACGCCGGCCTGCTCAACCATCTGTACGCCAAGATCGACGACCTGGACATCGGAGCGGGCACGGTCGTGGCGCAGACCGCCTCGCAGTGCTTCGACATCTCGCTGTGGCAGCTGCTGAGCGGCCTGCTGACCGGGGGCCGGACCCTGCTGGTCGAGCAGGAGGCGATCCTCGACGCGGAACGGTTCCTCGACACGATCGTCGAGGGCCGGGTCAACGTGCTCCAGGTCGTGCCCTCGTACCTCGACGTCGTCCTGTCCGCCCTCGAACGCAGCCCTCGCGACCTGCCGGACCTGCGCTGCGTGTCGGTCACCGGAGAGGCGCTCAAGAGCGAGCTCGCCCAGCGGTGGTTCACCACGGGACCCGGTATCCGTCTGGTCAACGCCTACGGGCTGACCGAGACGTCCGACGACACCAATCACGAGGTGATGGACGGCGCGCCCGGACCCGGCGGCGTCCCGCTCGGCCGGCCCGTCAACAACGTGCGCGTCTACGTCGTCGACGACCACCTGATGCTGGTCCCGCTCGGCGCCCCCGGAGCCATCGTCTTCTCCGGCGTCTGTGTCGGCCGCGGATACGTCCGCGACCCCGAGCGCACCCGGCTCGCCTATCTGGACGACCCGTATCGTCCGGGGCAACGGCTGTACCGGGGCGGCGACTTCGGCCGCTGGCTGCCCGACGGAAAGCTCGAGTACCGGGGGCGCGGCGACGGCCAGGTGAAGATCCGCGGGTTCCGTGTCGAGATCGGGGAGACCGAGAACACCCTGCTGAGGGTCCCCGGTGTCCGCGACGGTGCGGTGGTGGTGACCGGGGAGGGACACGGACGGCAACTCGCCGCCTTCTACACGGGCGAGCGGACCTTGACGGCCGACCACGTCCGCGAGCGGCTCGGCGACCTGCTCCCCGAGTACATGGTCCCGTCGTCCCTCCATCAGGTGGAGCGCCTGCCGCTGACGGCCAACGGCAAGACCGACACAAAGGCCCTGGCGGCCCTCGCGGAGGAGCTCGGTACCGCCGCCGACGCCCACGAGGCGCCCGGGACGCCCACCGAACGGCGGCTGGCCGAGAAGTTCGCGACCGTGCTCGGCATACCGCCCGAGCGCGTCGGCCGGGGCGACAACTTCTTCGACCTGGGCGGCACCTCGCTGTCGGCCGTCCGGCTCGCGGTGTCCCTCGATCACCTGGTCGCCCTGCGGGACCTGACCCGTCATCCGGTGCTGGCCGAACTGGCCCGTCTCCTCGACACCCGCACAGCGGGCCGGCCGACCACGGACGCGGAAGCGGCACCGGCCCTGACGACGTTGACGCCCTCGGACGTGCCCGCCCGGACCGCCCTGATCTGCTTCCCGGGCACGGACCGGCCTGGCGCGGACTTCGCGCCGCTCGCCGAAGCCCTGCACGCCCGCGGCGACGGCGGCGCGGTGAGGGTCCACGTCGTCGAGCGGCCGGACCCGGAGCGGGTCGCCGCGCGGATCGCCGCCCTCGGCGCGCCCGGCGTCCTGCTGTGGGGCGACGGCACGGGCGCGGTGCCGGCCCTGGAGACGGCCCGAGCCCTGCGGCGGCACGGGGTGGCCCCGCGTGGCGTGTTCCTCTCCGTACCGTCCTCCTTCCGCCCTCCGCCCGGCCCGGAACCGTTGACAGCCCCGGTGACGTTGCTGGTCGCGGCCGGCACGTCCGTCGAGGGCGGAGCGGACGGTGGGGCGGCCCATGAGCCGGGCGACGACTGGCGTCGTGTGGCCGAGGAGGTCGACGTGCGGTACGTCTCCGGCGGCCGGCGCTTCCTGCGCACCCGCCCGGCGGAGGCGGCCGAGGCCCTGATCCGAGCGGTGTCCCTGCCCGCGGAGTCCTAGATCGCCGTCCCGAGGAGTACACGATGCTGTCTTCGCTCTTCCGCAAGCACCCGGCCCCCGTCACGCCCCCTCCGACCGCCGCGAGTGCCGCGCTGCGGGCTCCCGGAGACCCGCCGGTGCTCCAGGCCGAGGCCGCCCCGGACGCGGCCGCCTGGGTGGGCCTCAACCGCCAGGAACTGCGCGAGGCGCTCGTCGAGCACGGCGCCGTCACGGTTCAGGGTCTCGGTCTGCGCACCCCAGCCGACGTCGCGTCGGTACTGCACCAGGTGGCGGACCGGCCCGTGACCGAGCGCGAGGCGTTCGCCGCCCGCGACCGGCACGCGGAGGGTGTCTACTCCTCGTCGGCGTGGCCCCCCAACCAGCTCATGTGCATGCACCACGAACTCAGCTACGCCCTGGAGTGCCCGGGTCTGATGCTCTTCGCCTGCCTGGTGGCGCCGACCACCGGCGGCGCCACCACCGTGGCCGACTCCGCCGCCGTGCTGCAGGCGCTGCCGGCCGAACTCGTCGAGCGGTTCGAGCGCGAGGGGTGGCTGCTCACGCGCACGTACAACGACGAGATCGGCGCCACGCTGAGCCAGTCCTTCGGCACCGAGGACCACGACACCGTCGAGGCGTACTGCCGTGCCCACGACATCGACTGGGCCTGGCAGCCGGACGGCTCGCTGCGGACCCGGCAGCACCGGCGCGCGGTGGTGCGGCACCCGGTCTCCGGCCTGCGCTGCTGGTTCAACCAGATCGCGTTCCTCAACGAGTGGACGATGGCACCCGAGGTGCGCGAGTTCCTCGTCGAGGAGTACGGCCCCGACGACCTGCCCTTCAACACCCGTTTCGGCAACGGTGACGTGGTGCCCCAGGAGGTCGTGGAGCAGATCAACAGCGCCTACCAGGCGCACACCGTGCGCCGGGCCTGGCAGCCCGGCGACCTGATGCTCGTGGACAACATCCGCACCGCGCACAGCCGGGAGGCGTACGAGGGGCCGCGGGACGTGGTGGTGGCCATGGCGGACCCGGTACGTGTGCACCACCTCGGGAGGGCAGAGTCATGACCACCGTGCGTCCCGCTCACGAGGGCGTCCCCCAGGCCGACGTACCGGCCGTGCCGCCCTTCGCCGTCATCCCCGGCAGCCAGGTCAAGCACGTCCTCGACGGGCGGGAGAAGGCCATGGTGGAGGTGATCGAGGCGACGTACCGCCTGCACGGGGCGGCGCGTACGGTCAACCCGCCGTCGTCCTTCCTGCGCTTCCCGGACCGGCCGACCTCGCGGATCATCGCCCTGCCCGCCTCGCTCGGCGGCGAGAACAGGGTGGACGGTCTGAAGTGGATCTCCAGCTTCCCCACCAACGTCGCCGCGGGCATCCCGAGGGCCTCGGGCGTGCTGATCCTCAACGACCCCACCACGGGCTACCCCTACGCGTGCCTGGAGACCTCGATCATCAGCGCCGTCAGGACCGCCGCGTCCGCCGCCTCGGCGGCCGACCGGCTCAGCAGGGGGCGCCCCCGCCCCACCCGTGTGGGCTTCGTCGGAGCCGGCCTGATCGCCCGGTACATCCACACCTACCTGGACGCCACCGGCTGGTCCTTCGACGCGGTCGGCGTGCACGACCTGTCCGCCGGCAGCGCCTGCGCCTTCCGGACGTACCTGGAACAGTCCGGAGCCGGACGCGTCACCGTGCACGACAGCGCGCGCGAGCTGATCCGCGACAGCGACCTGATCGTGTTCGCCACGGTCGCCGACCGCCCGCACATCGACGATCCGGACTGGTTCGGGCACAACCCGGTGGTCCTGCACGTCTCCCTGCGCGACCTCGCCCCGCAGGTGCTGCTGTCCGCCACCAACGTCGTCGACGACGTCGACCACTGCCTCAGGGCGGGCACCTCACCGCACCTGACCGAGACCCTCACCGGCAACCGTGACTTCCTCCTCGGCACGCTCGACGACGTGCTGGCCGGCCGCGTGACGGTGCCCGCCGACAGGCCTGTGGTGTTCTCTCCGTTCGGCCTCGGCGTCCTCGACCTCGCGGTCGGCAAGTTCGTCTACGAGGAGGTGGCCCGCTCCGGCGACCTGCGGATCATCGACAACTTCTTCCACGAAATGCGCCGGCACGGCTGAGGACGCCCACCACCGCCCCGTCGGTGTTCCGGCAACGGACGAGGAGGCCATCGTGCCAGTCATATCCGTTCCCCAGGCCTTCAACGAGGAGGACCTGTACGTCGACCTGGAGTCGACGCTCGGACACCGACTGTTCCTCAAGTGCGAGGGGTTCAACTTCGCCGGTTCGATCAAGCTGAAGGCCGCCAACGAGATGGTGGAGTCCGCCGAGCGGAGCGGTGTCCTGACGAAGGACTCGATCCTCGTCGAGTCCTCGTCCGGCAACCTCGGCGTGGCGCTGAGCATGATCGCCGCCTGCAAGGGCTACAGCTTCGTCTGCGTGACGGACTCCCGCTGCAACCTCGCCACCCGGCAGATGATGGAAGCGCTCGGCAGCCAGGTGCACGTCATCTCCCACGAACAGGGCAGCGGCGGCCTCCTGGGGGCGCGCCTGGCCTACCTGCGCGCCATGTGTGCCGCGGACGACCGGTACGTCTGGCTGAGCCAGTACACCAACCCCGGCAACTGGCGGGCGCACTACTTGACGACCGCCCCCGCCATCGCCCGCTTCTTCCCGGAGCTGGACGTGCTCTTCATCGGTGTCGGCACCACCGGCACCCTGATGGGGTGCGCACGCTGGTTCAGGTCCTGGCACCGGCGGGTACGCATCGTCGCCGTGGACAGCGTCGGCTCCGCCATCTTCGGCGACCCCCCGGGCCGTCGCATGATCCCGGGACTCGGCATGAGCGTCCGGCCGCCGCTGCTGGACGAGTCGTACGTCGACGAGATCGTGCGCGTCGAGGAGGCCGACACCATCCGGGCCTGCCGGGGCATGGCGAAGCGGGGCTTCCTCTTCGGCGGATCGACCGGCACGGTGGTCAGCGGAGCGATGTCCTGGCTGGAGCGACACGCGACCCCCGGCCTCACCCCGGTCGCGATCGCGCCGGACCTCGGCGAGCGGTACCTCGACACGGTCTACCGGCCCACCTGGGTACGGAGTGTCTTCGGCGAGGAGGTCGACGCGAGCGAACCGCCGCGCCCCGACCTCGCGGCCCGCGAGCCGAGCGCGGCCCAGGGCTGGATCCTCTGACCTCTCAGCTGAGCACCGGAATCCTGGCGAGCGGAGTGGTGGTCGGCTGCGCCGCGCCCCCGGCGGGTTCCACGGTCACGCAGACGGCGGTGGCGCCGTTCAGGGGCCCGGCGAGGACCTGGGCCTGACGCCCGCCCGCGGAGTGCAGCAGCCCGGCGGGGCGGTACTGCCACGCCCGCTCGTACCAGAGCTGGTAGACCTGTCCCTCGCGCAGGGGCGGCAGGCCCGAGGCGATGAACGCGGTCCGGTCCTGGGCGCGGGAGGCGATCACGCTCGCCGTGGCGCTGTCCGGCAGCCGCGCCGTGCTCATCTTGACGTCGGTGGCGGACAGGAGGCCGACGAGCGCCTGGGTGTCGGCATGGGCCTCGGCGACCTGTTCACGGGTGTCGTCGGCCTCCGAGTGCTGCCACCAGGCGATCCCCCCCACCCCCGCGGCCGCCGCCACGGACGCGGCCAGCGCCAGCAGCAGCCCCCGCTGACCGAGGCGCTCCTGACGCGGCGCGACGGACCGCTCCCGCCCCTCCGTCGAGATCCGTTCCAGGACCCGCCTGCGCAGGTCGGCGGAGGGCTCACGGGCCTCGACGGCACCCAGCCGGGCGAGGGTCAGCGACGCCTCGTCGGCCTCGCGCCGGCACGCGGCGCAGGTGGCCAGGTGGCTCTCGAAGGCCGCTTCCTCGTCGGGGGGCAGGGCGTGCAGCGCGTACGCGCCGACGTCCGCGCAGGGGTCCTCGGGGTGTCTCATGACCGGCCCTCCAGACACTCGCGCAGGCGCTGGAGCCCCTGACGCATCCGCGACTTGATCGTTCCGACCGGTGTGGAGAGGCAGTCGGCGACCTCCGTGTAGGTGAGCCCTTCGTAGTAGGCCAGTACCAGGGGCAGCCGCAGGTGCGCGGCCAGGCCGGTCAGACAGCGGAAGACGACACGGTGGTCCTCGCGCACCTCGACCTCCTCGGCCACGGCGTCGAAGGGCCGCTCCTGCTCCAGGACGGCCGTGCGCAGCTCCCGGGCCTTGCCGGCGGAGACGGACCGTACGCGGTCGACCGCTCTGCGGTGGGCGACGGTGAGCACCCAGGCGCGGGCGGGGCCCCGTTCCGCGCGGAAGTGGTCGGCGGTACGCCATACCTCCACCATCACGTCCTGGGTCACCTCCTCCGCCAGCGCCTCGTTCCTCAGCACTCGCCAGACCAGCCCCATCACCGGGGCCGCCAGGGCGTCGTACACCCCGGCGAAGGCCTGTTCGTCACCGTGGGCAGCGCGCGTCAGCAGCTCGTCCACCCGGGTGTCGTCCGACGACCGGGGTCGCCGCGACGGCGCGCCGCGTTCCGCGCCCGCGTCTTTTCCACGCTTCATGGCCGCCCCTCAGCTCTGCTCGACAGTGGCTCCTCCCGAGGGGAAGCGCACCTCGTGCAGGCCCGTCCGCCTGACAAACTTCACCTTTCTGCAGGAGGCAACGGGGAGCACGCCGGTAGATCGATCGAGGTGAGGGCCGACGAAGCCCTCACAGGTTGTTCGGAGCCGCGGCGCCCGCGGATCTCGCCGATGCCGTGCGTCGGGGGCCGGTGCACGGGAAGGCGGTGCGTCGCGCCCCGGCCCTGTCCGGGCCACATCCGGCACGGAGGGCGGGGCGCGAGGGGCGGTCAGCGGTCGTTGCCCGGGCGGGCGGCGCTTCGGCGGGCGTTGTTGTACAGGCGCAGCAGGTGCTTGGCGACGGCGCACGGCGCCGTGTCGGCACGGCACTGCCGGCAGGCCTGCATGTGGTGCTCGTAATCGGCGCGGGCCTGTTGCAGGGCATCACTCGGGAATGACATCGATGTCCTTGAGGTCGAGGGGGAGTTGACGGCGAAAAGGGCGACGAGTGAACGGGCGCCCGGGAGTTGAGGCGGTACGTCCGAGGCAGAAGTTGATCATGTTACTCAGGGTAGTGGGAAGCGCTCCGTGCGATTTGCTCGTCGGTGGCTTCTTCGCAGTTCCAGGCCGGAAAACGCTTGGACGTCAGGCGCGTCGTCGCGGGACACTGCCGTACTCGAAAGGTGACTGAACGTAACCGTCGTGGGCGCGACCCACGACGACCGAGGGAGGTGGGATGGGAACGCCCGAAACGCGCAGGGTGCTGCCGGGCAAGCGCTCGGTGCTTCTCGCACTTCGTTACTACGGACGGGAGTTGACCCGCTTACGGTGGCTGACCGCACCCGCGATGGTGCTGACGGCCCTCGGCAACATCGGCATCAATTACGTCGCACCGCTGATCGTCGCCAAGCTGGTCGGCGCCATCGCGGGGGACAAGGACCTCACCGTCGCCACCGCACTGCCGTACGTCCTGGGATTCGTCGGTGTGCTGCTGCTCGCGGAGGCGCTGTGGCGCGTCGCGCTGCACTGTCTGAACCGCCTCGACGCCCTCGGCATCGAGCACCTGTACGTGATCGGCATGGACGAGTTGTTCGCGAAGGACGCCGCGTTCTTCCACGACAACTTCGCCGGGTCGCTCACCAAGCGGGTGCTGAGCTTCGCCTCGCGGTTCGAGCAGTTCGTCGACACGCTGACGTTCCAGATCGTGGGCAGCTTCCTGCCGCTGGCGTTCGGGGCGGTGGTGCTGTGGCGCTACGAACCGCTGCTCGTCGTCGGGCTGTTGGCGATGATCGCGCTGACCGCGGTGTGCGTGGTGCCGCTCATCCGGCGCCGCCAGGCGCTCGTCGACCAGCGCGAGGAGGCGATCGCCCGGGTGTCGGGGCACGTCGCCGACAGCCTGATGAACATGGACACGGTACGGGCGTTCGCCGCCGAGGAACGCGAAGCGGCCGAGCACCGCACGCGGGTCGCCGCCTCCAGACGGCTCACCCTGCGGTCATGGGACTACGGCAACCTGCGCATCGACACCTTCGTCGCGCCGATGTCGGTGCTGACCAACGCGCTCGGACTGCTGCTCGCCGTCGTGCTCGCCGGAGGCACACACGGCGTGGAGGCGATCGTGGTCGCGTTCACCTACTACTCCAACGCGACCCGGATCATGTTCGAGTTCAACCAGATCTACCGCAGGCTGGAGAGCTCGATGACGGAGGCAGCCCAGTTCACCGAACTGCTGCTGACGCCACCGACGGTGCTCGATCCGCCCGTGCCGGAACCGCTGCCGCGGGGGGAGGCCGACGTCCGCTTCGAGAAGGTGACCTTCGCCCACGGCGGCGGTCGGCCCCTGTTCGACGGCCTCGACCTGGACGTGCCCAGCGGCGCGCGGGTGGGCCTCGTGGGGCGGTCCGGCGGCGGCAAGACCACGCTCACCCGGCTGCTGCTGCGGATGACGGACATCGACGGCGGACGGATCCTGATCGGCGGTCAGGACATCAGCAGAGTGCGCCAGGCCGACCTGCGCGGTCTGATCGCCTATGTGCCGCAGGACCCGGCGATGTTCCACCGCACGCTGCGGGACAACATCGCCTTCGCCCGGCCGGACGCGGGCGACGCCGAGATCCGTCGCGCGGCCGAGGCGGCGCATGTCACGGAGTTCGCCGACGCCCTGCCGAACGGCTTCGACACCATGGTGGGGGAGCGCGGGATCAAGCTGTCGGGCGGTCAGCGCCAGCGGGTGGCGCTCGCCCGGGCGATCCTGCGTGACGCGCCGATCCTGCTTCTGGACGAGGCGACCAGCGCCCTGGACTCGGAGAGCGAGATCCTCGTCCAGGAGGCGCTGTGGCGACTCATGGAAGGGCGTACGGCACTCGTGGTGGCGCACCGGCTGAGCACGGTCGCCGGCATGGACCGGCTCGTCGTCCTCGACCAGGGGCGCGTCGTCGAGCAGGGCACGCACGACGCCCTGCTCACCAGGGGCGGTGTCTACGCCAAGCTGTGGCAGCACCAGTCGGGAGGTTTCCTCGACGACAGCCCCGCGCCGGCCGGGCTGCCCTGACCCCCGGCCCACCGGACCCACCCGCACCGCGGCGTCGGCGACCACCGTCCCGGCGCCGCGTCGCGGGTGCGACACTGGCGGAGTGAGCGACCGGCAGACGGACCGACGCCTGGAACGGGCCATCCTGGACCTGCTGGACCGGCGCGCCCCGACCTCGACGATCTGCCCCTCCGACGCGGCGCGGGCGGTGTACGACGGGGACGACGACGGCTGGCGCGCACTCATGGAGCCGGCCCGCCGCGCGGCCGGCCGCCTGGTCGCGGCGGGCAAGGTCGAGATCACCCGGTCCGGCCGCCCGGTCGACCCGGCCACGGCCCACGGCCCGATCCGCATCCGCCGCGCCCACTGACCCCCCCGCCGCCCCCTCCCGGCCTTCCCCATGCCCCGG
The DNA here is from genome assembly GCF_055657325.1 of Streptomyces sp. NPDC107562. Classification (NCBI taxonomy): domain Bacteria; kingdom Bacillati; phylum Actinomycetota; class Actinomycetes; order Kitasatosporales; family Streptomycetaceae; genus Streptomyces; species Streptomyces sp. NPDC107562. The sequence goes on from NZ_JBVKBE010000001.1 coordinate 667,384, forward strand.
AGCGCCCGGGGGGCGTTTCGCTCGTAGATTGGGAGGTGCGGGAGACGGCCCCTCCAGGCTGGGAGGCAGGCAGCGCCATGCCGGCGGACATCGATTTCACGGCCTTCTTCGACGCCACACCGAGCCCGTATCTGATCCTGGACACGGACCTGGTGATCCGTTACGTGAACCGGGCGTACACACAGGCCACCGGGCGGGCCGGGGAAGAGCTGATCGGCAGGTACTTCTTCGACGCCCTGCCGGCCAACCCCGCCGCCCCGGACGACACGCAGTGCCTGATGGCGTCCCTGCTCCGGGTCAAGGAGACCGGTGTCGCGGACACGCTGGTGCTGCAGCGGTACGACCTTCTGGTGCCCGGCCGGACCGGCGGGTTCGAGGAGCGGTGGTGGTCCGACATCCACACGCCCGTGCCGGGCCCCGACGGCCGGGTGGCGTGGATCGTGCAGCGGTCCGAGGACGTCACCGCCTTCATCCGGTCACGCCTGGCGCGACAGCTCGCGGAGGAGTCCACCGAACGGGAGAGGGGCCTGGCGGCCGAGCTGTACGTGCGGGCCCAGCAACTGCACCGACTGAACCAGGAACTGCGCCAGGCCCACGCACGCGAACGGCAGGTGGCCGTCGCCCTGCAGGAGGCCATGCTCCAGGCCCCCGACCTGGACCGGCACACCAACATGGCCGTCCGGTACCTGCCGGCGACGACGTCCCTCAACGTGTGCGGCGACTGGTACGACGTCGTGGACCTGCCCCCCGACCGGTACGCCGCCGCGGTCGGCGACGTCGTCGGCCACGGGCTCCAGGCCGCGGCCGTGATGGGCATGCTCCGCAGCGCCCTGAGCGCCGCCATCCGGGCCATCCCGAGCCCCGCCCAGGCCCTGGAGGTCCTCGGCCTGTACGCCCGCTCCCTGGAAGGCGCGACCGCCGCGACCGCGGTCAAGGTCCTCGTGGACACCCGCAGCCGACTGATCATCTACAGCAACGCCGGTCACCTGCCCCCGGTCCTGCTCCACCCGGGCGGCACCTGGGAGTTGCTGGACCAGGCCACCGACCCGCCGCTGGGTGCCCGCCCCTACCATGTTCCGCGCCCCCAGGCCGGTCTGTCCTACACCCCGGGCGACACCCTCGTGCTCTACACCGACGGACTGATCGAACGCCACGACGAGGACATCGACGCCAGCCTGGCCCGCCTGACCTCGGCCCTCGCCAAGGACAGCACGCTGCCCCCCGGTGAGCTCGCGGACGCCTTGCTGGACCGCCTCCGCGTCACCAGCGGAGCCCGCGACGACATCGCCCTCGTCGTCATCCGGCTGTGAGCAGAGACGCCCGGCGCCGACGTCGTACCCCTGCCCCCGACGGGCACGCGCGCTCGCCTTGCGACCTGTGCGCGCAGGGGTCGATCCTGAATCAGAGGCATGCCCGCCGAACCGATGGACCGAGCGCGGACGGCGCGGACCGCGGCAATCACGGCCCGCGCAGGGAGCGGGTTCCAGATGAGGCTTGTCGTCGATCTCAACCGGTGTCAGGGATACGCCCAGTGCGTCTTTCTCGCCCCTGACGTTTTCGCACTCCACGGCGAAGAGGCGCTGTTGTTCTCCCCTCGCTTCGACGAGGGGCTGCGGGAGCGGGTGGAAGTGGCCGCGGCCGCCTGCCCGGTGCAGGCCATCCTCGTCGACTACTCCGACGAGCCGACGAAGGTGGTCGAGGCCCGGCTTCCGCCTCCTGGAGGATCCACCGCCCTACCGCGAGAACGCCGTCCTGCGGGGCCCCCGGCACCTCCGTGTCGCGATCGAGGGTCTCGACGCCTGAGCGTGCGCCTGGCCGGCGCGCCCGCTCGGGGCATCTCCTCACGGAGAACGGGGCCCGGCGTGCCGGGCCCCGCGTGGGTGCGGCGACAGTGGCTCAGCCGGTCAGCGTGAACGCCTGGGCGGCGGACCCGGAGCAGGGCTGCTGGGACAGCCGGGCGCCGTTCGCGGTGGAGGCGTTGTCGACCGTCAGGCACTTGCCGCTGTGGCGGGCGACGAAACGGTACTGGCCGGTCGCCCCGGTGGCTTCGGGCCGCCACTGCTGATTCGTGGCTCCGACGTACTCCCACAGGTGCACCTTGGCGCCGTCGGCGGTCGCGCCCGGACCGCCGTCGACGTCCCACACCCGGGTGTTGTGGCGGTTGACGACCTGGTAGTGGCCGTCACTGGTCGGACGGAACTGCCAGCCCTGGTTGGCGCCGGCCGAGCAGGTCCACTGCTGCAGCGCGGTGCCGTTGGCGGTGCCCCAGTCCGCGGCGTCCAGACAGGCGCGGCTGCCCGCGTTCACGACCTGGTACCAGGCGGCGGGGTCGATCGGGCCGGTCGGCTCACCGCTGGTGCCGTTCCACACGAAGGTGGCGACGGCTCCGGCCGGCAGGGTGTAGGCGAGCGACCTGCCGCCGTCGGTGAGGGAGAAACGCTGTGCGCTGCCCGCGGTGTTGACCACATAGGCGGCGCGGGAGCCGTCCGGGTTCTCGAAGGTGACGTTCTGTACGCCGCCCCCTCCCTGACTGCTGGACCCGATGCGGACCGCGCCGGGCTTGACGAACTTGCTGACGTGCCCGAGCACGTAGTACTCGGCGTTGCGGGTCACGGTGCCGCCCGCGATCTCCACCACCCCGTTGCACCGGTTGGTGCAGTGGCCCTGGTGCGGGCCGCCGTTCTGGTCCAGGGCGAGGTTCCAGGTGAGGACGGTCTCACCGCCGTTGCGGAAGTTCTGCACGACGAGGTTCTCGGCGTGCCAGCGCAGGGTGTCACCGAAGGTGGCGGCGGCGTTGGCGCTGTCGGTGCCGGAGCACTCGGTGAAGAAGACGCGCTTGCCCGCGTTGACGATCTGCTGCTGGGCGGAGACCTGTCCCCCGTAGCAGTGGAAGGCGGCGCCGATCACTCGGCTCATGCCGGCCGTGCGGGAGAAGACGTCGAGGGGATAGTTGGGGTGGTCCCAGTTGTGGTCGTAGGCAAGGATGTTCGTCGGCAGTCCGGCCGCCGTCAGCTTGGGGTCGAGGACCTTCAGGAAGTCGGCCTGCTGAGCCGGTGTCATCGACATCGACGGGTAACTGGTAGCGAACTCGGGTTCGTTCTGCACCGTGAGGTCGGTGAGGACGATCCCCTCCTGCCGGTAGGCGTTGACGGCCTTGACCAGGTAGTCGGCGTACGCCCCGTAGCTCTCCGGCCGGAGGCTGCCGCCGTTGAGCGAGTTGCCGGTCTTCATCCACGCGGGCGGGGACCAGGGCGACCCCATGAACCGGATCGACGGGTTGACGGCGGTGGCCTGCTTGAGGACGGGGATGATCTCGGCGCGGTCCCGGGCGATGGAGAACTGGCCGGGGGAGTCCTCGTAGGAGTAGTGGGCGGCGGTGGCGTCGAAGTCGGTGCTCCCGAGCGGCTGGCGCAGGTAGTTGAGCCCGATGCCGTCCCCCGTCGTGGAGAACAGCGACTGCATCAGCTGCGTGCGCTGGGCCTGCGGCAGGCCCTGGACGAGACGGGCCGACGCGCCCGTGACGGAGGCCCCCGCGCCGGTGAACCGCTGGCCGCGGTTGCCGGGGTCGACGCGGATGTCGATCGGCTGGGGGGCGCTGGTGAAGGGGACGCTGCCCTCGGCGGTGAGCTTCTTCGCTCCGTCGGGGGTGGTGACCCACACCTGCGCGACGGGGTCGGCGGCCCGAGCGGGGCTGGTGGCGGTCATGCCGAGGCCGGCCGTGACCAGTCCGAGGGTCAGGGCGAGGGCCGCGGTCCTGGCTCTCGGGGGGCGGATTCCTGGGCTGTGCAACACGGAGTGGTTCTCCTTCGGCTCGGTGAGACGCGGGAGCTCCGGCCGGCTCGAGAGGGCATGCGGGGAGGCAACTCGGGCCGGCCGGGGACGGAGGGCGCTGCGTGGGCATGAAAGCACACCTACTAAGTGGTTAGTAAGTGGTCTGGGTCACATCTTTACGGTCCGGGGGAAGATCAACGTCGGCGTGACGGGACCGGCCGTAGGCTGTCGGGTTGTGAGCGACCAACCGATGGACGGGCCACCACGCAGAGGCAGGACGGCCCCGCGTGTTCCGCGCAGCCCCGAGGCCCGGCAGCGGCAGCAGGACATCCTGCAGATCGCCATGGACACCTTCGCCGCCCGCGGCTACAACAACGCCTCCCTGGCGGAGATCGCCGAGCGGGCGGGACTGACCCAGGCCGGCGTCCTGCACTACTTCCGTTCCAAGGCGCTGCTGCTCACCAGCGTCCTCGAACTGCGCGACCAGCGCGACATCGCGCAGCTGGGGACCCGGCGTCCCCAAGGGCTGGAGTTCCTGCGCCACCTCGTCGACACCGCGCGGCGCAACGCCGAGCGCGAGGGGATCGTCCGGCTGTACGCCGTCCTGTCGGCCGAGTCCGTGACCGACGCCCATCCCGCACAGTCCTACTTCCGCGACCGCTACAGCGGCCTGCGGGCCTTCGTCGCCGAGGCGCTGACCGAGGCCTGCGGGCTGGAGGAGGCCGACGCCCGGCGCGTGGGGGCGGCGGCCAACGCGATCATCGCCGTCATGGACGGACTCCAGGTCCAGTGGCTGCTCGACCCCGACTCCGTCGACATGGCGGCGTCGACCGACCTGGTGGTCACCTCACTGCTGGCCGGGCTGACGTCGGATGCCGCGGACCGGCGGCTCGCGCCGTAGCGCGGGCGGCGGCCGAGGGGCTGCGACGGCACGCGCGGGGTGTCTCAGGCCGGCTCGTCGGCGGCCTCGGACGGCTGTTCCCGCCGGGTGGGCGCCTCGTCGAACTGCTTGCGCTGCAGGGCCGTGATCTTGCGGAAGACGGTCTTGAAGTTCTCGTACTCCTGCTCGCCGATCACCTCGGCGTGCCGCCGCTCGATGGCGGCGATGATGGCGTCCGACTTGCGCATCTGATCGCGTCCGAGCGCGGTGGGCATGATCAGCTTGGCGCGCCGGTCCTTGGGGTCGGGATGCCGTTCCACGTAGTCGAGGGCTTCCAGTTCGTCGATCAGGTTCCCGATCACCTGCTTGTGGGTTCCCGACAATCGTGAGAGTTCGGTGGCCCTGCTGCCCTCCTCGTCGATGAATCCCATGACGGCGCCGTGCTGGGGACGCAGCCGGGGGTGCCCCTGCTCGGCGAGTTCCTGGAAGAGTTCCTTCTGGACGGAGAAGAGCAGTCGCGCGCTCATGATCCCGATGTCCGGGTCCGTCACCTTGCGTTCACTGCGCCGCATGTCGCGTCTCCCCCTTCGGAGCGGGCCGCCGAGCCGTGAACTCCTTCACCTACATGAATAGTCACTCATGCTGACGATACCGGCCAGTGGGCCGACAGCCCAGGTTGCCGCTGCACCCTTCCGGGCCTATGCTCGATAGTAAAGATAAGTGACTATCAAGAAGATGACCAAGGTGCTGAGGAGCAGAAGATGTCCGTGATCGAAATGACGACCTTCGTCGTCGCTCCGGACAGAACGTCGGAGATGCTGGCGGCACGGCCCGCGATGCTCTCCGCGTTCCGCGCGGACCGGCGGGGGTTCATCGCGGCGCGCCTGGTCCGCGTCGCCGAGAACACCTGGCTGGACCTGGTCGAGTGGGCGGACGCCGAAGCCTTCGACGCCTCGCGCGCGAAGGGCGCCAACCTCCCCGAGATCGCGGCCTTCTTCGCCACGATCGACGAACTGGTCGACGTACGCAGCGGGGTGCGCTACGACGACGCGGCCGACGGTCCCCGGGCCGTGCGCACCATCGCCTACGGCACGGAGCCCTCCCAGGTCGGCGAGTTGTACCTCCCCGAGGGAGACGGGCCCTTCCCCGTCGTGGTGCTGATCCACGGCGGATGGTGGACGGCGATGTTCGATCACCGGCAGACCGTCCCGCTCGCGCAGGACCTCCTCTCGCTCGGATTCGCCGTCTGGAACATCGAGTACCGCAGGGTGGGCGAACCCGGTGGGGGGTGGCCGGGCACCTTCGACGACGTCGCGGCGGCCGTGGACGCCGTCGCCGATCTCGATCCCGCGATCGACACCCGCCGTGTGCTGGTCGTCGGGCACTCGGCGGGCGGGCATCTCGCCACCTGGGTCGCCCACCGCGCCGCTCTGCCGGAGGGCGTTCCCGGCGCGCTGCCCGGGATCGAGCCGATCGGCGTCGTGTCGCTGGCCGGGGTGCTCGACCTGGTCGACGCCGACAAGGTGGGGCTCGGCAGCGTACTGGCGGACCTCGACGCCGAGCCTCCGCACGGTTCGCCGCCGCCCTCCGCCCCCGAGCTGTGGCCGGCGGTCGCCGCCCGCGTGGGGGACGGCATCACCCGGCTGCTGCTCGGAGGGAGCTTCGCGCGGTACGAGGAGCGGTACGCGGTCGCCTCGCCCGTCCTGCTCGCCGACGGCGGCGTCCCGGTGCTCGTCGTGCACGGCACGGCCGACGAGGTCATTCCGCCCGCGTACGCCCGGACGTACGCGGACGCGGCCACGGCCAGGGGCGCGGACGTCGAGCTCGTCGACTCGCCCGGAGCCGATCATTTCGGTGTGGTCGAGCCGGACGGCCACGCATGGCGCGTCACCCGGGCCTGGCTGACCGATCGGCTTCAGCGGGCCGAGCCGGGTGAGTGAGCAAAGCGGCCCATGTGAGCCACCGGAAGGGCCCCGCGGCTCCAGGGCCCTTCCGGTGGCTCACCCCGCGGCCGCCCGCTGCTCCGACGCGGGCGGCGGCGGTGCTGCCGGCAGGAGTTGACGTCGGGCGGCGGCCATGAGGGTCCGCACGGCCACAGCACCCACGAGAGCGCTGATGAGGCCCAGCAGCACATAGGTGTACGCGCCCGCTCCAGGCGGCCGCAGGCGCTCGGTCCAGTGGATCCCCACGGCGGCTGCCGCGGCCCAGCTGAACGTGAACGCCCAGGTGCTGGGCATGAAGGGCAGCTTCACGTACGCTGGCAGCAGCTTGAACTGCGTCAGCACCATCAGCAGTCCGTAGCCGCCGAGGAACGCCGCGACGGTGTCGATGGAGTCGGTGAAGAGGGCGAAGTAGGCGAGGCTGGCGACGGCCGCGGGCGCGATCTCGATGGCCAGCGTCGGCTGCAGGGGCGGCGGCAGCATCGGGCGCAACAGCAACCGGGTCATGATCACCGACCCCAGAATGAGCCAGCAGATCGCGCCCAGGCCGAACATCATGACGCCCAGCCGGTGCTGCCCCACGGCGGCCGCCGACGCCGCGGCCAGCAGTCCGCCCGCGACCGTGGGCAGGAAGTAGCCGGGGTGGAAACGCTCGACGTCGAGCCGTCCGTAGATCCACTGACCCGTGAACCAGGCACCGAGCAGCACGGTGAGGGCGAGGAACACGTCGACCACCACCCGGCCGGCCACCGGTTCGACGGGGAACAGGCCGTACGCGGCGATCACCATCGGCACGATCACGCACAGGGCGGCGAAAGGCCCGCCCACCGGATCGGTGAGGTCCCGCGCCAGGGAGCGCAGCCGCGCCGCGCGTTCCAGGTAGGCCACGGTCACCAGGAGCCAGACCAGGGCCGCCAGCACGAGCAGCGCCTCTCCCACGGAGCGCGGCACGCGCTGGTACTGGGCGGCGGTCAGCCAGGCACTCGCCAGGCCGACCAGGCCGAAGGGCATTCCGAAGAAGTTGAGCGGGACGGGCCTGGGCGGGCCGCCGGCCTGCCTGCCGGTCGAGCGCTGGGGGCCCTGAGGGCTCTGGGTGTCTTCCATGGCGTCTCTCATGCCGACTCGTCCTGGTGCTCGGGGTGTTGCGGGGTGCCGCAGAGCTTGTAGGTGAGGGGCTGATGCGTATCGAACCGGCGCATCAGCAGGTGGTGCACCGAGGCACCGAGCACGGCCCCGAGGACCGGGGCGAACACATAGATCCAGAACTGGCTCGTGTCCCCGGCGAACAGGGCCGGGCCGAAATGACGCGCCGGGTTGACCGAGCCGCCGCTCTGCGTTCCCAGGCACACGATGATCAGGGCGATGGACAGACCGACGACGTAGGGCAGCCACCGCCCGAAGACCGGATGGGCGAGAAGGAAGCCGATGACCAGGGTCAGGGCGACGAAACAGCCGGCCTCGGCGAGGAACACGCTCGACGCGTCCCAGCCGGGGCTGGGTCTGATGGCGGCGTAGCCGATCGACGGGGTCGAGGTCACGGGCCCCCACACCAGGCGGGCGAGCGCCACGCCGATGACGGAGCCGGCCATCTGCGCGGCGACGTAGGGGAGGACACTGCGGCCGGGGAACACGTCCATGAGCCACAGTGCCACCGTGACCGCCGGATTCATGTGGCCCCCGCTGCGCCGGCCGGGCCGCGAGAGGATCAAAGCGACGACGAGCAGGCCCGAGGCCGCGGCCACCACGAGGAGTGCCGGGCGAAGGCCGCTCACGTACAGCGGGGAGTCCGGGTCGCGCAGCCATCGCACCATGGTCACCACCGCGAACAGCAGCGTCGTGGTGAGGATCAGTTCGTCGACGGCGCGCGGGAGCGGGAGCCCGGGCCGGTTGCGATGGCTTGCCATGCTGCCTACCGGTCTGCCCTGAGGCCATTTGGTTCAGAAGGCTGACAGTCACAATCACTTACTAATCACGATAAATGCACAGCACAACGTCCGCAACAGCACGCAGGCGTCGCGGTGTGCGCCAGGTCTCATCCGCGAGTTGTTACACCGGGCCCGCCGGCGGTGTCTCCATGCCGAGCCCACAACGCGAGGAGAGAAGATGAACCGAAACGTCGAGGTCGTCGTGGTCGGCGGCGGGTACGGGGGTGTGACGGCGGCCAACAGCCTGGCCCGGCGCGACGGTGTGTCGGTGACGCTGGTCAATCCGCGTCCCCGATTCGTCCAGCGGATCCGCCTGCACCAGCTCGTGACCGGCTCCGACGACGCCGTCGAGAGCTTCGGTGAGGTGCTGGGCGGCAACGTCCGCCTGGTGGTCGACACGGCGAGCCGGATCGACACGGCCGAGCGCCAGGTCTCGCTGGCGGGCGGGGACACACTCTCCTACGACTACCTCGTCTACGCCGTGGGCAGCGGCGCCTCCGATCCCGGTGTGCCCGGAGCGGCTGAGTACGCCCACTCGATCTCGGACCTCGAAGGAGCGCAACGACTGCGCTCGGCGCTGGCCGAGACGCCCGCGTCCGGCCCGGTGACCGTGGTGGGTGCCGGTCCGACCGGACTGGAGACCGCCGCCGAGCTGGCGGAGCTGGGCCGCAAGGTCACCCTGGTCTGCGGAGACGTGCTGGGTCCCTCCCTGCACGCCCGGGTCCGCCGTCCGGTCGCCCGCCGGCTCGCCCGACTGGGCGTGACCGTCCTCGAAGGTCCCGGAGCAAGGGTGGCGGAGGTGACGAGCGAGGGCGTACGACTCGACGACGGCCGCGAGGTGGCCGGCGCGGTGACGATCTGGACCGCGGGATTCCGTGTCCCGGACCTCGCCGCCCGCAGCGGGCTGCGCACCGACACCGAGGGCCGCCTGGTCACCGACGCGACGCTGACCAGCGTGGACGACCCGCGCATCGTGGCCGCAGGCGACGCCGCGGTGATCACGGACCGGCCGTTCAGGATGAGCTGCCAGGCCGCCGTCCAGCTGGGTCCGGGGGCCGCCACCACGATCCTGCGCCGGATCGCGGGGAAGACTCCCGCTCCCGTCCGGCTGTTGTTCGCCGGGCAGTGCCTGAGCCTCGGCCGGAACGAGGGCGTCACCCAGTTCTCCTACCCGAACGACAAGGTGAACGCGCTGTCCATCAGCGGGCGGCCCGGCTCCGGCGTCAAGGAGATCGCCTGCCGGTTCACCACCCGCCAACTGGTGTCGGGTGCACGCAAGGCCCGGCGATCCGCCTAGGACGTGTCCTGCGGGCAGGTCGGCGTCCGTACGAGGGGCGCCGACCCGGCACACGAGCGAGAGAGCGAAGCGCACGCATGAACGATCACCTGTCCGATCCGGCGACCGAGGCGTTCGTCGCCCACCGCGATCTGCTGTTCACCGTCGCCTACGAGATGCTCGGCTCGGCGGCGGACGCCGAGGACGTCCTCCAGGAGACCTGGCTGCGGTGGATCGAGGTCGACCTGGCGGGGGTGCGGGACCAGCGCGCCTACCTGGTGCGGATCGCCACCCGGCAGGCGCTCAACCGGCTCCGCACCCTCAAACGGCGCAAGGAGGCCTACGTCGGCCCCTGGCTCCCCGAGCCCCTGCTCACCGCGCCGGACGTGGCCGAGGACGTCGAGCTCGCCGAGAACCTCTCGCTGGCGCTCATGTTCATCCTGGAGACCCTGTCACCGACCGAGCGTGCGGTCTTCGTGCTGCGCGAGGTGTTCGCCTTCGACTACGACGACATCGCGGCGGCGATCGACAAGAGCCCCGCGGCCGTGCGCCAGACCGCCCACCGCGCCCGCCGCCACGTGGACGCCCGTCGGCCCCGCACGGCGGCTTCGCCGCAGGAGACCCGGGCGGCGCTGGACTCGTTCCAGCGGGCGCTCGTGACGGGGGACCTCCAAGGCCTGCTCGACGTGCTCGCACCGGACGTGGTGTTCGTCAGCGACGGTGGTGGCCTCAGGCTCGCCGCGCTGCGGCCGGTCGTCGGCGCCGACAACGTACTCCGTTACATGGCGGGCAGCCTCGTCAAGGCAGGCGGCCCCCTGAGCGGCGAGCACGTGACGGTCAACGGCAACCCCGGACTCCTCCTCCGGCTGGGCGGCGCGATCGACGGCGTCCTGGCCTTCCATGTGGAGAACGCCCGAGTCACCGGTCTCTACTACGTCCGCAACCCGGAAAAGCTCACCCGTGTCGAGTCCGAGACCCCTCTCACCTCCCGCTGAACCGCCGCCTCGCACCCCTACAGCGCGCGCGCCGCGGTGCCCGCCGTGACGTGCACCTGGAACCAGACGGTCTTGCCGGTGGGCATGCGGACGCTTCCCCAGGCGTCCGCGAGCACGTCGAGGAGTTCGGTGCCGCGGCCCCCCTCCGCGTCCGCGTCGACCACGGAACGCGTGGGGCCGGTCCACTCGGTGTCCTCGACCTCGCACAGCAGCTGCGACCCGCGCAGCCGGAGGTTGAGCCGGAGCGGGCCCCGGGTGTGCGTGAGGGCGTTGGTGACCAGCTCGCTGACCAGGAGTTCGACGGTGTCGGCGAGATCGTCCAGTGCCCAGGCGCCCAGCTGCGCGCTCACCAGATGACGAGCCCTGCGCACGGACGTGAGCTCCCGCCCCAGTGGCCAGGAGGTCTCCCACGCACTGGCACGGCGACGTGGCGCGTCGAACGGCCGCAGGGGCGCGAAGATGCGCGACCACAGGGCCCACTGCCTGGCGGCCCAGGAGGGGGCGTCGCCGCGAGTTTGCCCTTCTGTCGGAGTGAAGGTGCTGAGGAGGCCGATGGCCGGAGCGGCCATGGGAATCAGTCCCTACTGTGCTGGTGGTGGGAGCCGTGGGCCTGGTTGCCGACCATGTCCTGGCTCATTCATGTAGCGGTCGCTACACCTAAAAATATACATGTAACGGGTGCTACAGTAAAGACCTCACAAAGCACATAAAACGGGCAGGTGAAGTAGCTGCCCCGACCCCTCCAGGACTCATGTCACGCCCACCCGACCCGGCGAAGCGACGCCGCCTCCTCGACCGCGTCCGCGAGTACGTGCTGCGCAACGGACTCGCGGATCTCTCCGTGCGCCGACTGGCGCAGGACCTCGGCACCAGTGACCGGATGCTCCTCTACTACTTCGGCAGCAAGGAACGGATGGTCGCCGAGGCGCTCGCCGTCTACGAGCGCCGGCCCCTGCTGCGCACCCGGGAGATCCTGCGCCGGGTCGGTCCGCCCACCGACGCCGCGGGCCTGCGCCGGCTCCTGGAGGAGATGTGGGAGCAGTTCAACGATCCCGAGGTACGCGTCACCCTTCCGCTCTACCTGGAGATCATGAGCGCCGGCATCCTCCACCCGGACCGGTACGGGCCCCTGCTGGACGACGTCGTCACGGCGTGGACGGACCTGCTGGCCTCGGTCTTCCGTGACTTCGGCATGGACCCCGGCCGGGCTCTGACCCAGGCCACGCTCCTGACCGACGCGGTGTTCGGTCTGCTGGTCGCCCCGCTCGTGGACGACCACTGGGATCGGGCCGACGCGGCCTTCCACGCCCTCCTGGACAGCCTGGAACCCGGCTGGCACCCCGTCATGTCCTGACCGGGGGGAACATTCACCGTCCGGACGCGGTTTTCCGGGCAGCGCAAAAGGAAGGCGAAGCGGTGCACGGTGAGTACAAGGTTCCCGGGGGCAAGCTCGTCGTCGTGGACGTCGACCTCGACCACGGCGTGTTGCGGCAGGCGCGGGTGGCGGGGGACTTCTTCCTCGAACCGGACGAGGCGCTCGACGCCGTCAACCACGCCCTGAACGGTGCTCCCGCCGACACCGACGCGGCCGGACTGGCGGCGCGGATCGACGCCGCGCTTCCCGAGGGGACCGTCATGTACGGCCTGACCTCGGAGGGCATCGCCGTCGCGGTGCGGCGCGCGCTCGCCCACGCCACCGACTGGACCGACTACGACTGGCAGTTGATCCACGAGGGACCGCAGGCTCCGGCACTGCACATGGCGCTCGACGAGGTCCTCACGGCCGAGGTCGCCGCGGGACGCCGGCCGCCGACCCTCAGGGTGTGGGAGTGGGGCGCGCCGGCGGTGATCATCGGCAGCTTCCAGTCCCTGCGCAACGAGGTCGACCCCGAGGGCGCCGACCGGCACGGGATCGACGTCGTGCGTCGCATCTCCGGCGGCGGTGCGATGTTCGTCGAGCCCGGCAACACGATCACCTACTCGCTGTCCGTCCCCGAGGCGCTGGTCCAGGGCCTGTCCTTCCAGGACAGCTACGCCTATCTCGACGACTGGGTGCTCGGCGCGCTCGGCGACATGGGCATCCACGCCTGGTACCAGCCGCTGAACGACATCGCCACCGACCAGGGGAAGATCGCCGGCGCCGCCCAGAAGCGCGTCGTGGGACCCGATGGCGGACCCGGTGCCGTGCTGCACCACGTGACCATGGCCTACGACATCGACGCGGACAAGATGCTCGACGTGCTGCGCATCGGCCGGGAGAAGCTCTCGGACAAGGGCACGAGGAGCGCGAAGAAGCGGGTCGACCCGCTGCGTCGGCAGACCGGCCTGGCACGGGAGGCCGTGATCGCGCGGATGATCGAGTCGTTCCGCCACCGGTACGGACTCAGCGAGGGAAAGGTGAGCCACGAGGAACTGTCCCGCGCGCAGGAGCTGGCGCGGACGAAGTTCACTTCGCCGGAGTGGACCGCCCGGGTGCCCTGATGGGTCCAGTCCTCGCCGATCGTCGTCCGGCGCACTGCCGCGGCCCACGAGTCGTCGGTCACAGCGGACGGCGTCGGCGCTCTCCGCACGAGGCCGCGTGTCGGCTCGGTACGCGCGCCTGAGCGTGAGCCGCTCACGACTCCGCGCTCCGCGTCGCGCCCGTCCGCGACCCCACGCGCGCACCGCGGCCCGAGGGCCACGCGCGGTGCACGCCGACCGACTTGAGGTCCGCGCGGCTGTGCGCCGGGCGCGCGGGCGGAACCCTCGGTCCCGTTCGCGCGGCACACGCCACGACGTCGAACGCGGGCCCCCGCACCCCCGGTCCCGCTGTCCGGCGAGCCCGCACCGAGCGGACAGACCGTAGCGAACGTCACGTTCCCTTCCATACCGCCGCTCGTACAGACTGGTCACCCGTAGCGACCGGCAGCAACGGAAGAACGGGCGGAGCGAAGCGAATGCGGCTCACGCGAATACCCCGGAGCCTCGTGGCCACGGCGATCGTCTCCGGCGTGGCGGTTCCCGCCGTGGTGGGGTCCGGGGCGGCAGGCGCCGCGGCGGCGACGCCGCCGGTGAAGTGCGCCTCGGGCCAGGCCGGGCTGGCGGCGAAACTGCAGCGGGACATCACGGCCTCCCTGGAGCACCGCACCGCCGTCACGGCGGTGTCGCTGCGGGACCGGTCGACGGACACCGTGTGCACGCTCCGGGCGGAGCAGAAGTTCGACTCCGCCAGCATCGTCAAGGTCACCGTCCTCGCGACACTGCTGTGGGACGTGCAGCGGCACGACCGCCACCTCACCCCGCGCGAGGCCGAGCACGCGACCAAGATGATCACGGCGTCGGACAACGCCGCCACGAACGCACTGTGGAAGCAGCTCGGCGTGCCCAAGGTGAAGGCCTTCCTGGCGGCGGCCGGAATGACCAGCACCGTGCCCGGCGGCGACCGGGCCTGGGGCCTGACCCAGATCACCGCCGCCGACACGCAGAAGCTGATGAACCTCGTCACGGAACCCAACGAGGTGCTCCGTGACAAGGCGCGTGCCTATGTCCTGAAGCTGATGAGCAAGGTCGTCCCCGCGCAGCGGTGGGGCGCTCCGGCGGGCGCACCCCGCGCCGCCGTGACGCACGTCAAGAACGGCTGGCTGTCGCGCGCGGCGCACGGCTGGCGGGTGCACAGCATGGGCGCCTTCACCGGCGGCGGCCGTGACTACTCCCTCACGGTGCTCACCCAGGACAACGGCACGATGGACGCCGGTGTGGCGACCGTGGAGGCGGTGGCCCGAGCCGTCCACGAGGACCTCGGCTCCCGGCGCTGACCTGGGAGCGCGTCTCCGGTGGGCGTGCCAGTGCGGGGCGGGTGGCGGCAGAGCTCGCCGTCCGCCCCGCACCGCCGTGTCAGACCCGGTCGGCCGCGATCAGGAGGTACTGGAAACTGCCGTTGCGGTAGGCGTTCAGGAAGGTGTCCTCGATGCCGGTGACCAGGTGGTCGGCCTCGCGGCGCAGGTCCCAGTAGGGGATCGCGGCCTCGGTGAGGTCCTGGACGTGGACGGGCACGAGCCGGTTGCGGGCCATGGCGCGGAAATAGGCCGACCGGGGATGGATGTCGCAGATGTAGTGCGCGTTGATGAGGGAGACCTCGCGGGAGGCCTGGCCGTACGTGTCGTTGTAGCAGCCGGTGATCACCACGTAGCGGCCGCCCCGGCGCAGCAGCCGGGCATGCTCGGCGAAGAGCAGGTCCAGTTCGACGTACATGGTGGACTCGTTGTTCCAGGACGCCCCGTAGGCGCCGGTGGTGAGGCCGGTGTCCAGCATGTTGCGGTGGTGGTAGCGCACCTTGGCGTCGATGCCGCGTGTGCGTGCCTGCTCGTTGGCGAAGTCGGCCTGCTTGGCGGAGATGGTGACTCCGTCGGCATGGCAGCCGTAGCGCAGGTTGGCGACGACGCTGCCGCCGCCCCGACCGCAGCCGGCGTCGAAGACCCGGTCCGTGGGGGAGAGTTCGCCGAGATGGGAGGCGAGGAGCTCGGCCTGGGCGTGTTCCAGCCGGTGCAGTTCACGGGTGATCCGCTCGCGGCGCAGCTCGGCGTCGGGTTCCTCGAGCACCGACCGGTCGGCGTCGCCGACGCCGTAGTGGTGGTGGTACAGGTCGTCGAGTTTCCCGAGTTCGAGGTTGACCGGGTTCTCCTCGGCGTTCCAGTAGTCCGCGATGCGGTTCTGATACGTGGACTGGGTGGGGACCGCCGCGGACGCGGTACCGGTGTGCATGGTGGTCAACGCTGACTCCTTCGTGCTGCGGTGCAGGTGCGTGTGCTGATCGGCCTTCGGCTGGTCGTGCCGAGGGCGTGGTTCACCAGTAGTCGGGCAGTCGGTAGCGGTGGGTGTTGGTGGCGTGCCATTCGTGGTTGCCCGCCACCCAGTCGGCCAGGCCGCGGGCGTAGCGTTCGAGGAGCGGTGAGGTGGCGGACAGCGCGGCGGCCTCGGTCTCGAACGCGTCCATGACCTCGTTGTGGATGTCGACGCTGCGCAGGTAGGCGGCCTTGAGGCCGCACCGGTCGTTCGCGGCCACCACCTGGGGCAGGTTCAGGTGGTCGGGATCGCTCGCCAGTTCCTTGGTGAACGAGTACAGGTCGTTGACGATGGTGGTGGCGTTGCAGGCCAGGACGGTGATGCGCTGTACCTCCGGGCGGGCGTAGAGGGCTTCGGGCAGTTCGTAGCCGTCCACGGCGTCGACGATGGACAGGCAGGGCCGGAAGTTGTTGAACTGCCGCATCACCAGGTACTCCCAGACACGCGGCCTGTGCCGCGTCTCCGACCAGGAGGCCTCCGCGAGGTAGCCCAGGTGCAGCCGGGCGAGGTCGTGCACGAGCCGGTCGGTCTGGCTGGGCGTCGCGACGACCGCGTAGTCCTTGACCGCCCAGTGGTAGGACCGCAGGGGGCCGTCGGCCTGGACGCCCTCGCGCCAGTCCTGCTCCGTCTCCGGGGTGGCGTGGAACGGGTCGAGGGCGGACTGGGCCATGATCAGCCTGCCGCCCAGGCCTCGCCGCGCACCGCCCCTGCCCTCGTCCTCCTCGCAGTAGCAGCTGTCGACGATGTTCTCGGCCAGCAGCAGTTTGCCGGCGACGGTGAGGCGCTCCAGGTCGGCCGCCGCGGGGTGCTGCAGGACCACGGCGCGGCCGAACTGGAACTCGCCGAAGTCCCCGCTCCATGCGGCGGGGAACAGGTCGAGTCCCCGGGCCCAGGCCTCCAGCCGGCGGTCGATCTCCGCGACCTTCTCCGGGTCGGCGGGCGTGGCGGGCCGGTAGGTCAGTCCCGGAATGGCGCCGCTGCGCCGGGCCCGGATGCTCTGTGCGAGGTTCGGCGGACCGGGCAGCGGGATTCCGGCCGCGGTGCTCGATGGGCTGTTCATAGACGTATTGCTCCACCTGGTCAGTCGGCGGTCCGGCCGATCCGGACGTTCTCCAGGACTCCGGCCGCGTCGGGTACGAGGATGGCCAGCGAGTAGTAGGCGGTCACGAGGTAGTTGACGCGGGCGGCCCTGTCGACGCCCATGAACCGGACGTTCAGACCGGGCTGGTGCTCCTCGGGGATGCCGGTCTGGTACAGGCCGACGACGCCCTGGTCGGCCTCGCCGGTGCGCAGCGCGAGGATGCTGGTGGTGCGGGTGCCGGAGACCGGGATCTTGCCGCAGGGGTAGATCGGGACTCCCCGCCAGGCGGGCACCTGGTGCCCGTCGACCGTCGCCGAACCGGGCATCAGGCCCCGCTTGTTGCACTGCCGGAAGAACGCGGCGATCGCCTTGGGGTGGGCGAGGAACAGACGCGTACCGCGGCGCATGGACAGCAGTTCGTCCATGTCGTCGGGGGTGGGCGGGCCGGTGAAGGTGCTGAGGCGCTGACCGTGGTCGACGTTGTGCAGCAGGCCGAACTCCCGGTTGTTGACCAGTTCCCATTCCTGGCGCTCGCGGATCTCCTCGATGGTCAGCCGCAACTGCTGCCGCGTCTGGTCCATCGGGTCGTTGTAGAGATCGGCGACCCTCGTGTGCACGCGCAGCACGGTCTGGGTCAGGGACAGTTCGTACTCGCGCGGTGCGAGGTCGTAGTCGACGAAGCCGCCGGACAGGGTGGGCTCGCCGCTGTGGCCGGCCCGCACCGGCATGTCCGCCTCGCCCTCGCGGTTCACCGCCAGCCGCTGCCGCTCCTCGTGCGCCGCCAGATGCGCGGCGAGCGCCGGCACCCGGACGGCCAGCTCCCCGACCGCGTCGACGGGCAGTACCAGCAGCGTGCCGGCCGTCTCGGCGCGTACCGAGTGCGGCCACAGCGGGTCGGAGCGGCCGATCGCCTCGTCCCCCAGGTGGTCGCCGTCGCCGACCACCCCGGTCACCTCCTCCTCGCCGTACTTCCCGGTGACGAAGCGGGTGAAGCGGCCGTGCACGACCAGGTGGACCTCCGTGACGGGTTGCCCTGCCTCGATCAGGACCTGCCCGGCGCGGACCTCCCGGAGCGAGCAGCGGCCGGCGATCTCCCTCAGGACGTCGAGGTCGGGGTAGCCACGCAGGACCGGCAATGCGGCAAGGGTCTGCGGAACCACCCGCACGTCGTCCGCGCCGTTGTGCTCGAAGTGCACCCGCCCCCGGCCGGGCCGCAGGTGGAGACGGCGGTTGACCCGGTAGGTGCCGCCCCTGACGTCCACCCAGGGCAGCTTCCTCAGCAGCCACCGGGAGCTGATGCCCCGCATCTGCGGCGCGGACTTGGTGGTGGTGGCCAGCTGCCGCGCGGCCCCTGTACCGAGGCTCGTGAGCTCCCGCTCCTCCGGCGCGGGTTCCTCGGTGTCGGGGCCGGCGACGCTGTCCGCGACGGACACATTCCCTCCCAGATGTCGAGCGGCAGTGAGCAGAACGACCGGTGGGGGCCGTGCGCTGCAGCAAGACAATCAGCACGGGTGGGCGGGCGGTACGGCGCGAAAGGGGCGACCTTGCCCCCACGGTGCACAAACATCCCTTACGAGGCGGACGGCGCATTGTCGTACCGCACTCGCGCCCCGCACTCACCACACACGCCAGCCGCACCCGAGGTGACACGCGGCGATCCACTGGGCAGAGGTCCCACCCGCACCGACGCCGTCGCGAATGCGGGCCGGGGCCTCCGGCTTTCTGCTCAAGAGCGCGCCCCGGGCCCAACTGACAGCGGGCGTGCGCATGGTGGCGGCGGGCCGCCACCGGACGCCGCCGGGCAGCCCGCCCTCGACGATCTGACTCAGCGGGAGTCGGAGGTGCTGCGCCTGGTCGGCCGCGGCATGTCCCACACCGAGATCGGCACGGTGCTGTGCCTCGCGGAGAGCACGGTCAAGACACATGTGGGCAATCTGCTGGCCGAACGGGCGCTCCGCGACCGGGCGCAACTCGTCGTCCTCGCCTACGAGTCGGGGCTCCTGCGCCCAGGACGCTGACGGGAAGCGCCCGGCACGGCCCTCGCGGCCGGTCCGCTTCCCGGACGTCCTCACCGGCCCCGGCGGCGCACGCCCCTCAGTGCAGGACGCGCAGCGCGCCCGGCAGCACCCTGGCCTCCACGGGCAGCACCGCCTCGACCTCGCCGTCCGCCCCGTAGGGGATCTCCCGGTCGGCCTCGATGCGTATCTCCCTGCCCTGGACGACGCTCACCTGGGGCCGGTCGACGTGGGTGCCGCTGTCGAGTTCCTTCATCAGGGCGAAGAACAGCCGGCGCGGCGCGTCGTGGATCATCACGACGTCCAGCAGCCCGTCGTCCAGCCGGGCACCGGGTGCGACCAGGCGGGCGGAACCGTAGTAGCCGGAGTTGGCGGCCACCGCGGTGTAGCCGGCGTACGCGTGCTCCCGGCCGTCGACGGTGACCCGGTAGCGGGCGGGACGCCAGGTGGTGATGGCGCGCAGGGCGCCGGCGTAGTAGGAGGCGGTGCCGCGCAGCAGCCGGGCGCGATTGGCGTGGCGGTTGGCGAGCGCGTCGACCCCGGCGTAGACACTGCCGAGGACGACGGTGCGGTCGTGGGCGGCCGAGGTGACCTCGATGGTGTCGACGGCGCGCGGTGTGCCGTCGAGCAGGATCTTGACGAGGCTCTCGGGGTCGCCCGGCAGTCCCAGGGCACGGGCGAAGTCGTTGCCGCGGCCGGCCGGGACCACGCCGAAGACCGTCCCGGTGCCGCTCAGCGCACCGCCGATGCCGCCGGTGATGCCGTCGCCGCCGACGGCGAGCACCACCCGCCCGCGCTCCCCGGCCCGCCTGGCGAGTTCGCGGGCGTGGGCGAGGCTGCGGCTGTACTCGGTCTCCAGCTCGGCGCCGGCCTCCCGCAGCAGCCGGGCCACCTTCAGCAGCGCCGCAGCGCCGGTGGCTCCGCCCGCGGTGGGGTTGACGACGGCGGTGAACTGTCGCATCGATGTGCCTCCGGGCTGGCGATCGTGCAGGGCGGGTGCCGGGCCATGGCCCTACGAGGGACGGGCCGGCGGGGGAGGGGTTGGAGCGAGGGAGGGCTGGAGCGGGGAGCGCGGCCGGGGTCAGTCCGCGGGCAGCAGGACGCCCGGGTTCATCAGCCCGTGCGGGTCCAGCCGTTGCTTGACGGCGCGCAGCGCCGCGACACCCAGGTCGCCGGCCTCCCGCACGTACCAGTCGCGGTGGTCGGTGCCCACGCCGTGGTGGTGCGTGATGGTGCCGCCGGCGTCGAGGATCGCGTCGTTCGCGGCGTGCTTGGCCCGCGCCCAGTGGGCCACCGGGTCCTCGCCCTGCGCCGAGACGACGGTGAAGTAGAGCGAGGCGCCGTTCTCGTAGACGTGCGAGATGTGGCACATGACCAGGGGAGGCGTGCCGCCCTCGGTGAGCGTGCGGGTCAGCGCCTCCTTGACGGCGGCATACAGCCCCGGCAGCCGTGACCAGTACGCGGCCGTCTCCAGCGTCTCCGCGAACGCGCCCGCTTCGAGGAGCGCGTCGCGCAGGTACGGTGCCGAGTAGCGGCCGTGCGCCCAGCGTTCGCCCGGTTCGCCGCCCGCGAAGGTGCCGCCGCAGTCGGCGAGGACCGCCGCCGCGGCCGCCCGGCGCTGCGCGGTGTCGGCCTCGGTGCCCTCGAACCCGACCACGGCCAGGCACCCGGCGCCCTGTTGTTCGACGGCGGAGCCGATGGCGTCCGGCTGGGCGAGTCCGATCAGCGTCTCGGTCTCGTCGGACAGACGCAGGACCGTGGGGCGCGGCCCGTCCTGGGCGAGCCGGCGCAGCGCCGCTGCACCCGCGTCGAAGGAGGCGAACCGCCAGCCCTCGTAGCGCCGGGTGCGCGGGACGGGCCGGACGCGGACGGTGACGGAGGTGATGACACCGAAGGCACCCTCCGAGCCCAGCAGCAGCTGGCGCAGGTCGGGGCCCGCGGCCGACCGCGGTGCCCGGCCGGTGTCCAGGGTGCCCTCGGGCGTGGCGACGGTCAGGCCCAGCACCATCTCGTCGAAGCGGCCGTAGCCGGCGGAGGCCTGCCCGCTGGAGCGGGTCGCGGCGTAACCGCCGATGGTGGCCCACTCGTAGGACTGGGGGAAGTGGCCGAGGGTGAAGCCGTGTTCGCCGAGCAGCGCCTCGGCCTCGGGGGCGCGCAGGCCGGGTTCCAGGGTGGCGGTGCGCGAGACGGGGTCGAGGTCGAGCAGGCGGTTCATGCGCCGCAGGTCCAGGGCGACGAAGGGGACGCGCCGGCCGGGAGCGAGTCCTCCGACGACCGAGGTGCCGCCGCCGAACGGGACGAGCGGCAGGCCGTGTTCCGCACAGGCGCCAAGCAGGGCGAGCACCTCGTCGTGGCTCTCCGGCAGGACGACGGCGGCCGGCGCGTCGGCGGTGTCGCCGGCGCGGATGCGCAGCAGGTCCGGGGTGGACTTGCCGCGGGTGTGCCGCAGACGGGTCTCCGTGTCGGTGCGGACCCGGTCCGCGCGGTCGCCGAGCGCGGACAGCAGCGCCCGGTGGGCGGCGCCGTCCAGAGCGGGTGCGGCGATCTCGACCTTCTCCAGCGCCGCCGAGGCCGTGGGGTGCGGGGTGACACCGAGCCAGTCGCGCAGCAGCCCTGTCACGTCGTCGGGCAGCGGCGTCGCCCTGGCCGGGTCGCCCCAGCCGTTCCACAGCATGTCCATGCCTGTCGTCCTCACACGGTTTCGAGGGTGTGCCGCCGGAGCGGGTCGGGCGTTACACTGTTACACATGGCGCCTATTCGTCACAACAGATCGGTTCCGCAGAACTCCTCCGACAGCGACGTGGTGCTCGACGCCGTGCGGGACTGCGTCCTCGCGGTCGGTGTCCGGCGCACGACCATGACCGACGTGGCCCGCCGGGCCGGCGTCTCCCGGATGACGCTCTACCGGCGCTGGCCCGACGTCCGCACCCTCGTGGGCGATCTCATGACGCGGGAGTGGATCGCCGTGGCGATGGACGCCATGCCCGAGAGCCGCCCGGGCGCGGGCACGCGCGCGCCACTCGTGGACGGCCTCGTGGCCGGCGTCGAGGCGTTCCGGGCCCATCCGCTCTACCAGAAGATCGTCGACGTCGACCCCGAACTCCTGCTGCCCTACATGCTCGACCGGCGCGGCGCCAGCCAGGAGGCACTGCTGGAGCTGCTCGCCGACGCGCTGCGCAAGGGGCACGCCGACGGTTCGGTGCGGGAGGCCCCCGCCGAACGCCAGGCCAGGACCGTCCTGCTGATCCTGCAGTCCTTCGCCCTGTCGCTGCGCACCATGACCGACGAGGACGACCCCGATCTGACCACCGCGGCTTTCCTGGCCGAACTGCGCACCGTTCTGGAGAGGACCCTCACCCCATGAGCCCGACCAGCAGCCCCGCCGCCGGCAGCTCCTTGACCGCCGTGCGCCGCGCCCGTGACCTGACGGGGGCCACCGACGGCCGCGTCGTGGACGTGCTGGTCGTGGGCCTCGGCGCGACCGGCGCCGGCGTGGCCCTCGACGTCGCGGCCCGCGGCCTGGACGTCGTCGCGATCGACGCCCACGACCTGGCGTTCGGCACGTCGCGCTGGAGCTCCAAGCTCATCCACGGCGGGCTGCGCTACCTGGCCTCCGGGCAGCTCGACGTGGCCCACGAGAGCGCTGTCGAACGCGGCGTGCTGATGGAGCGCACGGCCCCTCATCTGGTGCGCGCCCAGCCCTTCGTGATGCCCCTGACCGGGCTCGTCTCCCGCGGACAGGCGGCTTTGACCTGGGCCGGACTCCGGGCGGGCGACGGTCTGCGGCTGACCGCCCGCACGGCCCGCGCCACGCTGCCCGCACCGCGCCGCCTGACGGCCGTCGAGACCCGGCACATGGCCCCCACGCTGCGCCCCGAGGGGCTGCGGGGCGGACTGCTGTCCTGGGACGGCAAGCTCACCGACGACACCCGCCTGGTGACCGCCCTGGCCCGGACCGCCGCCGCGCGCGGCGCCCGCGTGCTGACCCGGGTCCGGGCCCTGGAACTGACCGCGTCCGGCGCCCGCATCCGCGACGAACTCACCGGTGAGGAGGGCGAGATCCGTGCCCGCGCCGTGATCAACGCCTGCGGCGTGTGGGCGGGCGACCTGGTGGACGGCATCCGCATCCGGCCCTCGCGCGGCACCCACCTGGTCCTGCGCGCGGAACGCATCGGACCGCTCCCCGCCGGTCTGCACATCCCCGTCCCCGGTGAGACGAACCGCTTCGTCCTGGTCCTGCCGCAGGACGACGGCCGGGTCTACGTCGGCCTCACCGACGAACCCCTGGACGGCCCCGTTCCCGATGTCCCCGAGGTGCCCGAGACCGACATCGGCTTCCTGCTCGACGTGCTCGGCTCGGTGCTGGACGTCCCCGTGGGTCGGGAGGACGTCGTCGGCGCCTTCGCCGGCCTGCGCCCCCTGCTGGACACCTCGGCGGCAGCGGCGCCCGGGACGACCGCACGCACTGCGGACATCTCCCGCCGGCACGCGGTACTGACCTCGGCGGACGGGGTGGTCAGCATCGTCGGCGGCAAGCTCACCACCTACCGCCGGATGGCGCAGGACGCCGTGAACGCCGCGGTCACCGCCCGTGGCCTGACCGCGGGCCCGTCGCCGACCGCCTCACTCCCGCTCGTGGGCGCGGCGGCGCCCCGCGCGCTCGCCGCGCTGCGGGCGCCGCGCCGCCTGGTCCAGCGGTACGGCACCGAGGCACCGGCCGTGCACGCCCTTGCCGCCGACGATCCACGGCTCGGCGAGCCGGTCGTGCCGGGACACCCCGTCACCGGCGCCGAACTCGTGTGGGCACTGCGCCACGAGGGCGCCCTGGACGAGGCCGATCTGCTCGACCGGCGCACGCGCATCGGACTGGTCCCGGCGGACCGCGCCGCGGCGCTGGAGGCGGTACGTGGGTTCGTCGGGGAGGCCCTGGCGCTGGACGGGTGAACCGGCGACCGCGGGTGCAGTCGTGGGGTGACGCGCGACGCCCGGCCGGGATGCCCTCCGGTCCGTGAGGGCGCAGTCTGGTGTCCCGGACCGGGCCGAAAGGTGGACCACGTCATGAGAAGGCGCTGATGACGGGCTCCGGAGGGGACAGGGGCGCGCTCGCACGGCTGCTGGCGCGGCTGGCCGTGCTGGCGGCGATCGGTTGCCTGGCCGTGCTGGTGCTCACGGTGGGCAGGGGCGGCCTGGAGGTGATCGCGGCCGGGCTGCTCGGGCTGGTGCTCGGGGCGGCGGGGGTGTGGTGGTTCCTGGCGTACCGGGGCCTGGTGCGCCTGTTCGGAGCGTCCGTCGCGATCGCCGCGCCCGCCGCGGTGCTGGTGCTGTACGCGTTCGACGGATTGTGGCTGACCGCCCTGGTGCTGATCCTGTGCTGGGCGGCCGCGCTCGCCTGCGCCCGGGCGGCGTTGCGCCGGGACGGCCCCGGGCGGGCGAGGGGGACGGTCGCCGCGTCCCGTCCCGCCCGGCCCTTCCTCGTCATGAATCCGAAGTCGGGGGGAGGGAAGGTCGGCCGCTTCGGGCTGGTGGAGCGGGCGGAGCGACTGGGGGCGCGGGTCGTCCTGCTCGACCCCTCCGCCCCGTCGGACGTGACCGCGCTGGCCCGCGAGGCGGTCGCCGAGGGGGCCGACCTGCTGGGTGTCGCGGGAGGCGACGGCACCCAGGCCCAGGTCGCCGCGGTCGCCGCCGCACACGATCTGCCCTTCCTCGTGATCTGCGCCGGCACCCGCAACCACTTCGCCATGGACCTCGGCCTCGACCGGTCCGACCCGACGCGCTGCCTGGACGCGCTGAGCGACGGCGAGGAACTCCGGGTCGACCTCGGCGACGTCGACGGCCGGGCGTTCGTGAACACCGTGTCCTTCGGGGTCTACGCCGACGTCGTGCAGCGCCCCGAGTACCGCGACGACAAGGCGGGCACGGCCCTCACCGTGATGCCGGAACTGCTGGTGGGGGACCGGGTGCGACGGCTCGACGCGCGCGTCGACGGCACGCCGCTCGCCTCGCAGCAGGCCCTGCTGGTCAGCAACAACGCCTACGCGTCACCCGACGCGCTGCACGGGAGCGGACGCCGGCCGAGGCTCGACGGTGGCGAACTGGGCCTCGTGGCCGTCCGGGTGGAGAGCGCGGTGCAGGCCGCGGACCTGGCGGTGCGGGGCTCGCAGTCCGGCGCGCTGACGGTCGGGACGGCACGACGGGTCGAGGTGACCGCGGACACGGCCGATATCCCGGTGGCGGTGGACGGCGAGGCGCTGCGGATGGCCACACCGGTGGTGTGCACCCTGCGGCACAGGGCCCTGCGGGTCCGGGTGCCGCGCGACCGGCCGGGTGTCGCGCTCCCGGCGCCGCCGGTGGACTGGCGACGACTCGTCGACCTCGCGCTCGGCCGCGCCGGACGGACCGCCATCGGACGGCCGGGGACCTGGTGACGCGTCGTCCGGCCGTTTCGCCGGCGGTCGGTGCACGGCCCCCGGGATGTCGGCCCTGGTGCGGGCCGCGCCGGGCAGGGCCCCTACCGTGGGGGACGGCGGGAGCCGGTGGATCGGCACGCACGCTCCCGGCCCGGCGGCCGCTCCGCTCCGCCCGATCGCACCGTCCCGGAAGGAAGAGCCCCCGTGCTCACGTCGTACGCAGCGCACTTCGACACACCCGCCGGCTACCTGGACTTCGCCCGGTTCGGGCCGCCGTCGCGGGACGTCGTGGCAGCCACGGCCCGGGCCATGGAGGAGTCCGCGCGGGCCGACCACGGGACCGTGGACGACCTCATGCGCGCGGACCTGGCCGCACGCGAGAGCGCGGCCCGGCTCGCGGGCACCGACGCCCGGCACACCGTGCTCCTGCCCAACGCGTCCACCGGCCTCTTCCACGCCGCTCTCGGCATGCGCGAGGGCGTCGTCCTCGCGCCCCGCACCGACTTCCCCTCCAACCAGTACCCGTGGCGCCGCGCCGCGCGCCTCGGCCGGGTCACGCCCCGCTGGCTCGACCCCGCGCCCGGCGAGGGCGTCGGCCCCGACCTGGTCCGTGCCGCGCTGACCGACGACACCGTCGCCGTGTCCGTCAGCGCGGTGGACTTCCGCACCGGGTTCCGCGTGGACCTGGCGGCGCTGCGCGAGGTGATCGGGGCATCACGGCTCCTGATCGTCGACGCCATCCAGGCCTTCGGCGTGACGCAGATGCCCTGGGAGGCCGCCGACGTCCTGGTCGTGGGCGGCCAGAAGTGGCTGCGGGCGGGCTGGTCCACGGGGTTCGCCGCCCTGTCCGACCGGGCGCTCGACACCCTGGAACCGGTGCTCACCGGCTGGACGGGGGTCGAGGAGCCCGGCCTCTTCGACGACACGGAGCACCGGCCCGCCCCCGACGCGCGGCGATGGTCCATCACGCATCTCAGCCCGGTGGCGGCGGGCGCCTTCGCCGCCGCACTGGGTTTGGTGGAACGACACACCGTCGCGGCGATCGAGGAGGCCGTCGCACTGCGGGTCGCGGAACTCGGTGAGGTCGTCCGGCGCTCCGGCGGCCGCGTCCTGTCCCCGGCCGATCCGGCGCGCCGGGCGGGCATCCTCTCCTTCGCGCTGCCGGACCGCGATCCCGCGCTCGTCGGCAAGGCGTTGCAGGCCGAGGGGGTCACGGCCACGGTGCGGACCGACTCGCTGAGGCTCTACCCGCACGCCTCGACGCCGCCGGAGACGTCCGAGCGGGTCGCCGCCGCGCTGTCCGCACTGCGCAACTGACGCAACGCCCCGGAGGCACCGCAGCCCGGACCGCTCCCACAACCTTCCGACCCGGCCACGAGTCCCCTCTGTGACGTATCCATGGCGAACGGGTTGCCGCACGGTGTCCGGCCGGTTCCACCGTCCTCGGACACCGTCGCGCCTCCCGTGTGTCGTCGGCGCGAGCCCTGGCCGCGCCTTGGGGAAGGGGACGCACAGATGGGCAGATGGAGAACCGCCGCGGTGATGGCGGTCGGACTGATGGCGGGCACGCTGCTGCCCGCGGCTCCGGCCGCCGCCGTGCACGCCGCGGCACCCGGTGACTTCAACGGGGACGGATACCGGGACGCGGTGCTGCCCGCGCCGGGTGCGAACGTCTCCGGCAAGGTGGCCGCCGGCGCCGTCGTGGTGCTGTACGGCTCGTCCTCCGGCCTCTCGGCCGGCCGACGCAAGACGATCACTCAGAACACCTACGGAGTGCCGGGATCGGTCGAGCCGTACGACCGCTTCGGTGCCTCCACGGCGACCGCCGACCTGAACCGGGACGGGTACGCCGACCTGGTGGTCGGCTCGCCGTACGAGGACACCGCGTACGGCGTCAACTCCGGTGTCGTGATGGTGCTCTGGGGCGGCAGGGACGGCCTCGGCCGCGGCACGGTGCTGCCACCGCCGGCCGCCGCCGCCAACCAGGCCTACGGCCTCGACGTGGCCGCGGCCGGCCTGGGGGCGGGCGCCAGGACGCAGGTCCTTGTCGGCGGGGCGAAGGTGACCGTCGCCTTCACCGGCCCGTTCAGCCGTACCGGCGCCTTCGGCTCCGCGGCGCAGAACGCGGAGGAGGACGCCGTGGGGTCGGTGGCACTCGGCGACCTCGACCGCAACGGCGTTCCCGACCAGGTGGCCCTCGGCGGCCACCGGGCCGACCTGTCGGGCAGTCAGGTCAGGGTGCGCCCGACGGGAAGTCAGCCATGGCCGGAGGGGCTTCTGAACGGCAACGGGCTCATCGCCGCGACCGGTGACGTCGACGGCGACGGGTACGCCGACCTCGTCGTCGGCGACCCCCAGGAGGCGACCCATTGCTGCGACGGCGCGCTGGGTGGGCGTGTGCTGCTCTGGCGCGGGTCGGCGGACGGCATCGCCGGCGACGCGCAGCCCGAGGAGATCACGCAGCGGACCGAGGGCGTACCCGGCTCGAGCGAGCGCGGCGACACCTTCGGTGCCGGTGTCACCGTGGCCGATCTGAACCGGGACGGTCTCGCGGACATCGTGGTCGGCGCACCCAACGAAGCCGTCGGCAGCGTCAGAAGGGCGGGCACGGTCACCGTGATCCCGGGCCGGCGGACGGGCGAGCTGGGCGCGGGCGCGTACTCCTTCCACCAGGAGACACCCGGCGTGCCGAGCATCTCCGAACACCGTGACTGCTTCGGCACCACGGTCTCGGCCGGGGACGTCGACCGGGACGGGATGCCGGAACTGCTCGTCGGCGCCGCCTGCGAGAACGACTACACCGGCGCGGTGTTCGTCCTCCCCGGTGGCGCCTCACGCCCGACCGGCAAGGGCAGCTACGCCTTCACGCCGAACATGTTCGGCTTCATCCAGCGGGACAGCACGCTCCTCGGCGGCAACGGGCTGTGGTGGATCCTGGGCGGCTGAGCGACCGAACGGCTCGTCGGATACCCGGCACCGTCGTGACCTGGTGTTGTGATTAACTGCCTGTCACGGTGCGTACGCCCCCGTCGTCCGGTGCAGGAGGAAGCCGATGAGCCGCCGGGACGAGCCCCTCACGCCGGAGCGCGGCCCCGTGGGTGCGGGCGGAGCCGACGCCCTCACCCGCATCCGCGCCGGCCGGCCCACGCTGCCGCCCTCGGAGCGACGGGTGGCGGACACGGTGCTCGCGGACCCGGCCGGCAGCTCGGAACTCTCCATCGGTGCGCTCGCCGAACGAGCCGCCACCTCACCCGCCACCGTGCTGCGCTTCTGCCGGACGCTCGGCTTCGGCAGCTACCCCCAGCTGCGGCTCGCCCTGGCCGCCGCGGTCGCCCACGAGCGGGCGGTCGGCGGGGAGCAGTCGGCGCTCGGCACCGACATCGATCCCTCCGACTCCCTGGAGCAGATCGTCAAGAAGATCATCTACAACGAGGTGCGCGCGCTCGACGAGACCGCCCGCAGCGTGGACCCGACGGTCCTCGGCCGGGCCGTCGACGCGCTCGCCACGGCCCGGCGCATCGACATCTTCGGCGTCGGCGCGAGCGCCTTCGTCGGCCAGGACCTGCATCAGAAGCTGCACCGCGTCGGCCACATCGCGTTCGTGTGGACCGACGTCCACGCCGCCCTGACGGCGACCGCGCTGCTGGGGCCCGGCGACGTGGCGATCGGCATCTCCCACTCCGGGGAGACGGAGGACACCGTCGAGCCACTGGCCGCGGCCGCCGCCAGGGGAGCGACCACCGTCGCCCTCACCAATTTCCCCGGGTCCGCGCTGGCGGAGGCGGCCGACCTCGTCCTCACCACCTCCGCCCGCGAGACACCGTTCCGTTCGGGCGCCACGGTCAGCCGGATCGCGCAGCTGGCCCTGGTCGACTGCTTGTTCGTCGCCGTCGCGCAACGCTCCTACGACGCCGCGGCGGCGGCCCTCCAGGAGACCTACACCGCCGTGCAGCGACGCCGGCGGCGTCGCCCGTAGCACCTGCGCGTCGGCATCCTCGACGGCACCACGATGTCCCGCTCCGCCTCGCGCCCTGGCCTGCCCATGCCCCCGAATGTAATTTAATTACATGTCGCACATCCCGTCGTAAGTTATTGACATCGCCCGACGGTGATCCCGATACTCCCGTGACCCACCGTCGTCCCGCGCCGAACCGGCGGCGCCGAGGAGCCATGAGCCACCCCACCGCCTCCGTCCCCACCGCCCCCGCGTCGCCGCCCTCCGACGAGCGGCTGGCCGAACTGCTCGCCTCGTGCGTCGGCGACCCGGCCCGGGTGACGACCGCGCTGCCCCGCCGGATCGCGGCGGCGCACGACGCCTCGCCCTATCTGTTCACCCCGCGCGCGGTGGTCCGCGCCGCCTCGGCCGGCGAGGTCGGCGCGCTGATGGCCGGCGCCCGCGCGGCCGGCGTCCCGGTGACCCTGCGCTCGGGCGGCACCAGCCTCGCCGGCCAGGCCGGCGGCGACGGCGTCCAGATCGACGTACGCACGCACTGGCGCAACGCGGAGATCCTCGACGACGGGCACCGCGTCCGCCTCCAGCCCGGACTGACCGTCCGCCAGGCCAACGCCCGGCTCGCCCGGTACGGCCGCCGGCTGGGCCCGGACCCGGCCAGCGAGAGCGCCTGCACCATCGGCGGCCTGGTCGCCAACAACTCCAGCGGCATGAACTGCGGCACCCGGGACAACGCCTACCGCACCATCGAGTCGCTGCGGTTCGTGCTGCCCTCCGGCACCGTCGTCGACACCGCGGACACGGATGCCGACGCGGCGCTGCGGGCGCGCGAACCCGAACTGCACGCGGGACTGCTGCGCCTGCGGGACCGGGTGCGCGGATCGGCCGCGTCACGGGCCACGGTGGAGCGGCTCTTCGCCATGAAGAACACCATGGGGTACGGGCTGAACTCCTTCCTCGACCACTCCACCCCGGCCGACATCCTCGCGCGGCTGATGGTCGGCAGCGAGGGCACGCTCGGGTTCGTCGCGGAGGCCGTCTTCCGCACGGTCCCGCTCCTGCCGCACACCGCCACGGGACTGCTCGTCCTGCCGGGCCTCGCCGAGGCGACCGACTGCCTGCCGGCGCTCCTCGCCGCCGGGGCCCGCACCGTGGAACTGCTCGACGCCGCCTCCCTGCGGGTGGCGCAGCGGTCCGCCGACCCGGTGGAGGCCCTGCGCGGTCTCACCGTCAGCGGCCATGCGGCCCTGCTCGTCGAGTTCGCCGAGGACGACGCCGAGGCCCTGGAGCACACCGTCGCCGCCGCCCACCCCGCGCTACGGCTGCTGCCCACGGTCACCACGGCGGAGCTCACCCGTGACGCGGGGGAGCGGAACCGGCTCTGGCGGCTGCGCAAGGGGCTCTACACCGCGGTCGCCGGCGCGCGCCGTCCCGGTACGACGGCCCTGCTGGAGGACGTGGCGGTGCCGATGGAGCGGCTGACCGCCACCGGCGAGGGCCTGATCGACCTGTTCGCCCGGCACGGCTACGACGACGCGGTGATCTTCGGGCACGCACGGGACGGCAACCTGCACTTCATGCTGACCCAGGACTTCGACTCCGGCGGCGAACTGGACCGCTACGCCCGCTTCACCGACGACATGGTCGACCTCGTCCTCGCGGCGGGCGGCACGCTCAAGGCCGAGCACGGCACCGGGCGCGCCATGGCCCCGTTCGTCAGGCGCCAGTACGGCGACGAACTCTACGAGGTGATGCGGGAGCTCAAGCGGTTGTGCGACCCGCACCGGCTGCTCAGCCCCGGCGTCCTCCTCGACGACGACCCCGGGGCGCACCTCGGCCACCTGAAGAGCGTCCCGGAGGTCGACCCGGCCGTGGACGCCTGTGTCGAGTGCGGCTACTGCGAGCCCGTCTGCCCGACGGCCAACGCGACCACCACCCCGCGACAGCGCATCGCCCTGCTGCGCGAGATCGCCCTCGCGGGGGCCGCGGGCGACGACGACCGGCGCCGCGCCCTGGAGGACGACTACGGCTACGCGGCCGTCGGCAGTTGCGCGGCCGACAGCCTGTGCGTCACCGCCTGCCCGGTCCACATCGACACGGGCGAGGTCATGAAGCGGCTGCGCGCGGACGGGCACGGAAGGGCGGCCCAGGGCGCCGCCGACCGCGTGGCGCGGCACTGGGAAGGCGCGGTCGCGGGCGTCCGTACGGCGCTCAAGGCGGCCCATGCCGTCCCGCTGCCCGTCACCAGGGCGGCGACGAGGGCGGTGCGCGGGCTGGGCGCCGGGGAACTGGTCCCCCTATGGACCCCGGACATGCCGCGCAGCGGGCCGGACCGTCCCGCCCCACGGCATCCCGCCGAGGCGGAGGCCGTGTTCTTCGCCGCCTGCATCGGAAGCCTCTTCGCGCCCGAGGAGGGCGCCGGCGGGGCCGGGGGAGCGGCGCACGCCTTCCTGCGCCTGTGTGAGCGGGCGGGGGTCCCGGTCGCCGTGCCGGACGGACTGGGCGGCCTGTGCTGCGGCACCCCCTGGCAGTCCAAGGGATACACGCGGGGCCACCGCACCATGGCCGCCCGCACCCTGGACGCCCTGTGGACGGCCACCGACCACGGCAGGCTGCCCGTCGTCTGCGACGCCTCCTCGTGCACCCACGGCCTGGAAGGGCTGGCCGGCGCGCTGCCCGAGCAGGACCGTGCCCGCTACGCGGCCCTGCGGTTCGTGGACAGCGTGGCGTTCGCCGCCGAGCGGCTGCTCCCCGCCCTCCCCGCCGTGCGGCCCGTGGGATCCCTGGCGCTGCATCCCACCTGTTCGACCGCCCACCTGGGCGCCGACGGCGCCCTGCGGACCGTGGCGGCCGCCCTGAGCCCGGACGTCACGGTGCCCGACACCTGGGGCTGCTGCGCGTTCGCGGGCGACCGGGGACTGCTGCACCCGGAGGTCACGGCGGTGGCCACCGCCCGCCAGGCCGCCGAGATCAACACCCGGTCGTACGACGCCTACGCCTCGTGCAACCGCACCTGTGAGCTCGGGATGAGCCGCGCCACCGGGCGGCCCTACCGGCACATCCTCGAACTCCTCGACGAGGCCACCACCCCGACCGTGGCCGGGATGTGACCCACTGATCGCCTGCCGTGTCTTGACGCGTCCGCGCACTGAAAATATGTTTCATGTCGCCGGAGCGAAGCGAAAGAAAATTTCGTCGCTGTCTCTCGTGTCACACGGACCGGCCGATCCCGCTGTCCGTCGCGTATGACGGAAACGCGCCAGAGACACCCAAGCCACCTGAAATGCCCGAACCACAGGAGTCGTGAACGTTCATGTCCACCCAAGACGCCGTCGGGAACGGCCTGCTGCGTGACCAGCTGGCCACCATGGCCACGGAGGCGTACCGCCCCGACCTGGCGGACATCGACCGCCTGAGCACGCTGGACATCGCCCGCCACATGAACGCCGAGGACGCCACCGTCAGCGCGGCGGTCGCGGACCGGCTCCCCGAGATCGCCGCCGCCGTCGACGGCATGGCCGAGCGGATGGCGCGGGGCGGACGGCTCATCTACGCCGGGGCGGGCACTGCCGGACGGCTGGGCGTGCTCGACGCCTCCGAGTGCCCGCCCACCTTCAACACCGACCCGTCGCAGGTGGTGGGCCTCATCGCGGGAGGTCCGGCCGCGATGGTCACCGCCGTCGAAGGCGCCGAGGACTCCGAGGAGGGGGCCCGTCAGGACCTGGACGCACTGAAGGTGTCCGCGGACGACGTGGTGGTCGGCATCTCCGCCTCGGGCCGCACCCCGTACGCCGTCGAGGCCGTCCGGCACGCGCGCGCCCTCGGCGCGCTCACGGTGGGGCTGTCCTGCAACGCCGACAGCGCGCTGGCCGCCGCCGCCGACCACGGCATCGAGGTCGTGGTCGGACCGGAGACCGTGACGGGCTCGACCCGGCTGAAGGCGGGCACCGCGCAGAAGCTGGTGCTCAACATGTTCTCCACCATCACCATGATCAGGCTGGGCAAGACCTACGGGAACCTGATGGTCGACGTCCGTGCCTCCAACGAGAAGCTGCGGGCCCGCGCCCACCGGATCGTGGGCCTCGCGACCGACGCCTCCGACGAGGCCGTCGCCGCCGCGCTCGCCGCCACCGGCGGCGAGGTCAAGAACGCCATCCTCACCCTGCTCGGATCCGTGGACGCACGGACGGCCGAGCGCCTGCTCCAGGACGCGCACGGGCACCTGCGCAGCGCCCTGGAGACCGCAGCCGCCTGACGTACCAGCCGACGTACCAGCCGATACTCACAGCAAGGCCGATCTCATGGCGAACGAGAACAAGTACCGCGACACCGCGGCCGCCATCCTGCCCCTGGTGGGCGGAGCGCGGAACGTGGCGTCGGTGGCCCACTGCATGACCCGGCTGCGGCTGGGCCTGCACGACCGGACCCTGGTGCAGGAGGAACAGCTCAAGGCATTGCCCGCGGTGATGGGCGTCGTCGAGGACGACACCTACCAGATCGTGCTCGGACCGGGCACCGTCGCCCGCGTCACCCCGGAGTTCGAGACCCTGGTCGAGCAGGAGCGCGCCGAGACTCCCGGGGCCGCTCCCGCGGCAGGTGGCGTCCCGGGCGGCGACCCCGTGACCGCCGAGGACCTCGCGGCGCAGGGCGCGGCGCTGCGCGCGGAGCGCAAAGCGCAGAACGCCACCCCGTTCAAGCTCCTGCTGCGCCGCATCGCGAACATCTTCGTGCCGCTGATCCCGGCCCTGATCGGCTGCGGCATCATCGCGGGCCTGAACGGTCTGCTCGTCAACCTGGGCTGGCTGCCCGGCATCACCCCGGCGCTCGCCGCGATGGCCTCCGGGTTCATGGCGCTGATCGCCGTGTTCGTCGGCTACAACACGGCCCAGGAGTTCGGCGGCACACCGATCCTCGGCGGTGCCGTGGCCGCCATCATCGTCTACGCGGGCGTCGCCAACGTCGAGGCGTTCGGCCAGGAACTCTCCCCGGGTCAGGGCGGTGTCCTCGGCGCGCTGGGCGCGGCGTGGCTCGCCGTGCAGATCGAGAAGTGGTGCCGTCGCTGGGTGCCCGTGTCCATCGACGTCCTGGTCACTCCGACCATCACCGTGCTGGTCGCGGGTCTGGCCACCCTCTTCGGGCTGATGTTCCTCGCCGGTGAGGTCTCCACGAAGATCGGTGAGGCCGCCAACTGGCTGCTCTCCAACGGCGGCGCGGGTGCCGGACTGATCCTCGGCGGTCTGTTCCTGCCGCTGGTCATGCTGGGACTGCACCAGGCGCTGATCCCGATCCACACCACGCTCATCGAGCAGCAGGGCTACACCGTGCTGCTGCCGATCCTCGCGATGGCCGGCGCCGGCCAGGTCGGTGCGGCGATCGCCGTCTACTTCCGGCTGCACCGCAACACCTCGATCCGTACGACCATCAAGTCGGCGCTGTGGCCGGGCTTCCTCGGCGTGGGCGAGCCGCTGATCTACGGTGTGTCCCTGCCGCTGGGCCGCCCGTTCATCACGGCCTGCACCGGTGGCGCCCTCGGTGGCGCGTTCGTGGGGCTCTTCAACCAGCTGGGCACGGACGTCGGTTCCACCGCGATCGGCCCCTCGGGCTGGGCGCTCTTCCCGCTGCTCGACGGCGACCACGGACTCGGCCGGACGGTGGCCGTGTACGCCGCGGGCCTGGTCGTCGGTTACCTGGGCGGCTTCCTGGCCACGTACTACTTCGGCTTCACCCGGACGATGCTCGCCGAACTGAACGTGGCGCCCGCGCAGTCGGCACCGGACGCCGTCGCCCCGGCCACCGCCGGAGCCGAGCCCGCGGCGAGCGGGGGTGCAGAGTCGCCGACGGCGCCGGCCGCACCGGCCGGCGTTCCGGTCCGCTGACGGGCGACGGCCCGAGACCGCACGCGGGGCGGTGACCGTTCGGAGGAACGGTCACCGCCCCGCGCCGTGTCGTTGCTCTCGCCCCCCGGGCACTTAGGTAAGGCGAACCTAACATCGGCTAGTGTTCCCGTGCGATCACTCATCCGTAGGGCACGCACAGCTGGGAGCAGTCCTTGCCGCACACGACCGACACCACCGGGGACCGGCCGGACGACGTCACCGAGGCCGGCTGGGTCGGACTCGGCTCACGCGAGGAGCTGCGGAAACTCCTCGGCGAGCCCTGGCCCGTGGTCGTCGACAAGGTGCACGGCGCACTGACGGAGGACGACCTGGACATCGTCTCCCGCTCGCCCTTCTGCCTCCTCGCCACCTCGGACGCGGACGGCAACTGTGACGTCTCGCCGCGCGGTGACGCCCCGGGCTTCACCCACGTCCTGGGCCCGCGCACCCTCGCCCTGCCCGACCGGCCCGGCAACCGGCGGGGCGACAGCTTCCACAACATCCTCGACAACCCGCACGCCGCTCTGCTGTACCTCATCCCCGGCGGCAAGCAGGTCCTGCGCGTCAACGGCCGGGCCCGCATCCTCACCGACGCGCCCTTCTTCGACGCGATGACGCGTGACGGGCGCCGCCCGCAGTTCGCCCTCGTCCTGGACATCGACGAGATCTACCTGCACTGTCCGCAGTCCCTGAACCGGGCCGGGCTGTGGAATCCCGGGGCGTGGGCGACGAGTTGAACCCGCCGCGGCCGGGGCGCGCCTCGGCCGGTCAGCGCCTGCGGCCCCGCGCGGCCAGGCCGCTTCCGACCCCCGCCACGTGCAGGGCGAGCAGGGTGAGCCCGATCAGCATGATGTTGGTCGTGCTGAAGACGTCGTTGGTGGAGATGTCCGCCGCGTCGATGAGGAAGGCGATGAAGAACAGGACCGCCGCGATGATGCCGAGCACGCTGTGCCTCCTTGAGGTGGGAGCCGGCCGGTAGGTGCCGTGTCACGCGTATGCCCCCGGTGGGCCGCCGCACGCAGCACCGGTGCGCGAGGGCGGGCGCCGCCCGTGCTCCGCTCGTCCCGTCGAGGACCTTCCGCCATCCGATATGTCCGTGTTAGCGTCGAATGGTCAAAATCGTGACAATCACCGGAAGTGCCTAACCTCCCGGAGAGTGCGTCGAGAACGACAGGAGCGTGAAGGTCATGCCTGACGACACCTTCCCCACATCTCTGACCAGTGACAACGCCGCACTGGTCCTCGTCGATCACCAGGTGGGGCTCTACAGCGGGGTCCGCGACATCAGCCTGCTGGAGCTGAAGCACAACGTGGTCGGGCTCGCGAAGGCGGCGCAGGTGCTGCGCGTACCGACCGTGGTGACCACCACCGCCGCGGACAGCATGTGGGGCCCGCTCATCCCCGAACTCGCCGAGACCGTCCCGAGCGAGCTGGAGGTGGTCGACCGCAGCACGGTCAACGCCTGGCACGACAGCCGTGTCCGTGACCGCATCAAGGCCACCGGCCGCAGGAAGCTCATCTTCACCGGCATCTCGCTGGAGGTCTGCGCGACGCTCCCGGCGATCGCCGCGAAGGCCGAGGGCTACGAGACCTATGTGGCTCTCGACGCGTCCGGCACCTTCTCGGCATCCAAGCGCGAGGCGGGCCTCATCCGGCTCCAGCAGGCCGGCGTCCTGGTCAGCGACTACGCCACGCTGATGATCGAGATACTCGCCGACAACGGAGCCCCCGAGGCCGGGGACGTCTACGCCGCGCTCGACATGCCGTTCGCCACCCTCGTCGGCCAGATCTCGGCCGCCTACGCCAAGTAGGCGGTCCCCAGCCGCACTTCAGCGGCGCGCGACACGACACCGCCGAGGCGCCCGGCCCGCCCGGCACGGGCCCGGCGCCCGCGGACCTCGCAGCGAACGCGACGGACCGCGGACCTCGAAGGGAGCTGCGATGACCGCACAACCGGAACCGCTACGCGAACCGGACACCGCTTTGAGCGCACGCGGCCGCTGGTACCTCGACCCCTGGCACACGGCGGTGCACTTCGCCGTGCTCAATCGCGGGGCCGGCCTGGTGCGCGGACGCTTCACCCACCTCTCCGGAACCCTGACCCCCGGCAAGGACCAGCTCAGGGACACCGAGGTGGAGGTGACCATCGAGGCGATGAGCATCACCACCGGGGTCGTGACCCGCGACGACCACCTGAGATCCGGCTTCCTGGACGTGGAGCACCACCCCACGATCCGCTTCCTGGGCAAGCGGCTGACCCGTACGGGCCCGCTCCATGGCGAACTCGGCGGCAGGCTGGAGTTCCGTGGCAGACCGGTCGACACCGAGCTGGCCGTGCGATGGGCCGGGTCCGCCGTGGACCCGTTCCGCGACGACGCCCGGCACCTGGCCTTCTGCGCGACCGGGCGCCTCACGCTGACCGAACTCGGTCTCGCCCAGGACCTGTTGCCCGGCCTGCGCATCCCCGGCCTCGGTGACGCCGTCGAACTGACCCTGGACGTCGTGCTCGTGCCCTATGACCCGGCCCCGATGCTGCGGGACATTCCCGTCGGCTGAGGGTCTCACCGCTGACCTCGGCCGGGCGCCCCTTCGCAGACGATCTCGTCACGAGGGGCGTAGCCCGTGTGGAACGGCTCCCGGCCCACTTCCCGGCCGCCGTCGCGGAAGACCCGTTCGACGGTGACGTCGAAGCCCTCCAGGGGAGTCTGCGGCACGCACTTCTCGTCGGTGCTCACCTTGCTGGAGGGCTCCTGGACGTTGGTGCGGGGTCCCTTGACCGACGTGACCTCGTCGTACTTCTTCGTGCCGAGGAAGGAGACGGTCACCGAGGTGTCGGTGGACTCGGCCTGGATGTAGAGGGCCTTGCCGGAGTCGTTGGCGAACCTCAGGTCGAGGCTGCCCCAGGCGACCGTCGCCTCACGGCCCTCGGGGTAACGCTCGATGTAGAAGGAATGGGCGCCGTGCTCGACGGGTTCGACGCCCGCGAAGAACATCGCGTTGAAGACCGTGGTGGCCACGGCGGAGACACCGCCGCCGGGCGCCTTGGTGTACTTGTCGTCGAGGATCATGATGCCCTCGACGAAGCCGTTGGCCTCGGTGCGCTCGCCGACGGTGCGGTTGAAGCTCCAGGTCTCGTTCGGCATGACGACGGAACCGTTGATGAGGTCCACGGCGCGGCCGATGTTCGTGGAGCGGTAGGCGGCCGGTTCGAAGTTGACGGTGAACGAGGACATCTTCTCGGTGAGCCCGAGGCGTGCCGCGTTCTCACGGGTCACCTGCGGCTCGATCCGCCGTGTCTGCACCACGCCCGTGCGGGCGGCTCCCGACTTGGTGAGCAGGGGCAGGACGGCCTTGCCCAGGGCCTTGTCGGTGACCTCCACGCCGGGGACGGCGTCGGCCGCCACCGCGACCTTCTCGCCGTCGAGCCTCAGCCGGGCGTTCTCCGGCGTGCGGGGAAGGCCGGCCAGGGCGCCGGCCACCGCGGGCGCGGCACGCAGGCCCTTGCCGTCGAGCGCCGGCGTGAGCCGGCCGGAGTCGTCCGGCCGCATCGTCAGGTGCTCGCCCAGCACCGCCGGGGGGATCGTGAACCGCTGGTCGCCCGCGGTGAGCGTGACCGGTCCCGACATCGCCGGCTGCGCGAACTCACGCACCGCCCGCCGCACCTCCTGCGCGCTCACCTTCGGCTTCGCCTCGCGTGCGGGCAGCACCGTGACGGCGTCCGCGGCGTCGCGCTCGAAGGGGGCCCGCAGGGAGCGGATCGCCGCGTCCATGTCCAGCGTGTAGCCACTGCGGGGCGCGACCTGCTCGACGCGGCCGTCGTCGAAGGAGACGGCGCCGTCGCGGGGCCTCTGGTCGAGCGTCTCCGCCAGCTCGCCGAGGGCGGCACGTGCCTTGTCCTCGTCGACCTTCACGACCGGCTCGACCTCGCCGCCCGAGCGGAACAGCCCGCCGATCACGCTGATCGGATCGGCGCCGGTGAACGCCGCCCGGTCGAGGGTCCGCGCGATGTCGTAGCCGAGCCCCGCCTGTCGCGGATCGACCGTGCCCTGGCGGTCGCCGACCTTCACGGCCAGCTTCCCCGGGCCGGTCGCCGGCAGGTGCCGCTCCAGCTCGCGGCCGGCCGCCGCGCGGTCCAGGCCCCCGATGTCCACGCCACGGACCGTCGTACCCGCCTCGATCTGGCCACCGGTGAGCAGCAGCCCTGCG
Organism: Streptomyces sp. NPDC107562; assembly: GCF_055657325.1. Classification (NCBI taxonomy): domain Bacteria; kingdom Bacillati; phylum Actinomycetota; class Actinomycetes; order Kitasatosporales; family Streptomycetaceae; genus Streptomyces; species Streptomyces sp. NPDC107562. The sequence goes on from NZ_JBVKBE010000001.1 coordinate 706,529, forward strand.
AGATACAGACCGCCGATGCCGACGGTCAGCGCACCGCCCGCCAGGGCGGCGGGCGGGAGTGAGGCTATCCGGGGGTGCATGGGTCTCCTGAGCGATCGACGGACGAGTCCCGAAGCGGTACCGCTGGGTGCGAGAGCAGTCAGCCAGGTTACGCACAACGGGGTGCAAAACGGTGTATCCAAGGTCACGTCGGTCGATGTGAGACATCGCTCCTCGGGCCGCGCGGCGGTCGCCGTCGCTCCCGAGGTGCCCCCGGCGCGGACCCGGGCGCACAATGATCTCAGGGCGGGTGAGCCGTTCCCGTGGCCCCGGCCCAGGCCCGTGCGAGGGGACCGACATGGCTGACCAGGACCTTCTCGGCAGGACGGCGCTCGTCACCGGTGGGAGCCAGGGCATCGGGGCGGCCGTCGCGGCCCGTCTGGCGAGGGCGGGAGCCGACGTCGCGATCAGCTACCTCCGGTCCGCCGAGGCCGCGGACTCCGTGGTGACCGCGCTCAGGAGCAGCGGAGTGCGGGCCGCGTCGTTCCGGGCGGATCAGGCCGACCCCGCACAGGTCAGGGCCATGGTTCAGGAGGCAGTCGACGTCCTCGGGCCGGTGGACATCCTGGTCAACAACGCCGGCATCCTGCGCACCGGCATGCTCGCCGACGCCGACCCCTCGGGCCGTGCCGAACAGTGGGCGGTCAACGTCGAAGGCGTGGTCGCCGCCACCCGTGAGGCCGTCGCGCGGATGCCCGACGGCGGGAGAGTCGTCCTCGTCAGTTCGATCGCGGCATCCCGGCTGTCCACGTCCGGATTCGGTGACTACGCCGCCGGTAAGGCGGCCGTGCGGGCCTACGGGCAGGCATGGGCCCACGAACTCGCGCCGCGCGGCATCACCGTCAACACCGTGGAAGCCGGATTCACCGACACCTCCATGGCGCCTCCGCTCGACTCCGACTTCGGACGCGCGGCGATGGAGGGCATTCCTCTGGGGCGCTACGGGCGCCCGGAGGAGATCGCCGACGTCATCGCCTTCCTCGCCGGCCCCCGGGCGTCGTACATGACGGGCTCCTCCGTCCGCGTCGACGGCGGATGGAGCGCCTGACCCGGGGCCGTACACCATCGACCTCCCGCGCGGCGGGCGGGTGCCGCAGAGTTCACCCCGCGCATCACTGACCGTCACATACTTCACGGTGCCGCAACATCCACGGAGCGTCCACTGAGCGCTGACCACGACTTTCAGCACGAAACGAAAGAAGTCAGCCTGTGCCGTTCCTTCTTGACCCCGCCGACCCGCGCCCGCGTGCCGCAGCACGGCGCGGTTCCGTCGTCCTCGCCCTGGCCACAGCGCTCAGCATCGGTGCCGGGATGGTGACGACCGCTCAGGCGCTGACTCCCGAGAACCTGGCTTCGGCTCCCCACGGCGCGCCGGCTTCGGGCGCCCCCTCCCACCTGATCCCCAGCACGCCCGGGCAGTCCATCGTCACCAGGGAGAACCGCACGCCGATCGCGCCCGGCCTGAGTCTGACCCGGTTCGACCGGTTCGGGAAGGACGGCTGGGTGCGCGGACAGGTGCTCGTCGCGAACCTGGCCGACGACCGGCTGAGCGTCGACCACATCTCCTCCGGCACGGTCACCGGCAAGTCCCGGGTCACCGAACAGGCCGCGCGTACCGGGGCCGTGGCCGCCATCAACGGCGACTACTTCGACATGAACGACACCGAGGCACCCATCGGCGCGGCCGTGTCGCGCAAGGACGGTCTCGTCAACTCGCCCACCGAGGGCCGCAACCAGACCGTCGCCATCGGGGCGGACGGCATCGGCCGACTGGCCCAGGTCTTCCTCGAAGGCCAGGTCACCGTCGACGGCACCCGGGACCTCAAGCTGTCCGGTGTCAACGCACCGACCCTGGCGGCCGGCGGCATCGGACTGTTCACCGACCAGTGGGGCCCCGCGCCGCGCACCAAGCCCGTGGCCGGCGCCGACCGGGTCGCCGAGGTCTGGCTGCGGGACGGCAAGGTCACCGACGTGCGCACCTCCGTCAGCGGCGCCCCGATACCGGCCGGCACCAGCGTGCTGCTCGGACGGGAGGCGGGCGCCGACGCGTTGGCCGGGCTCGTGCCCGGTGACACCGTCGAGGTCGCCTACCGCCCGCGGGCCGACTTCGGTGAGGTCGCGGTCGCCGTCGGCGGTGGACAGGTGCTGGTCGCCGACGGAGTGGTGCAGCGCTTCACGGACGGTGACACGGTCACCGCCACGTCCCGGACCGGCGTGGGATTCTCCGCGGACGGCCGCACCATGTACCTGGTCGCGATCGACGGCAAGCAGACCGACAGCCGCGGCATGGACCTCAACGAGCTCGGCGCGTTCATGAAGGGTCTGGGCGCCGTCAACGCCCTGAACATGGACGGAGGCGGCTCGACCACCATGGCCGCCCGCATGCCGGGTGAGAGCACCACCGGCCTCGTCAACAGCCCCTCCGACGGCTCGGAGCGGCAGGTCGCCAACGGACTCGGCCTGTTCGCGGCCCCCGGGTCCGGCTCCGTGCGCGGCTACCGTGTGCTGCCCGCCCTGACGGCGGACGGCTCGGACCGGGTCTTTCCCGGCCTGCGCAGGACCGTGCGGGCCCTCGCCCACGACGAGACCTACGCGCCGCTGCCCACCGGACGGGTGCAGTGGCGCAGCGAGGGTGGCCGGGTGTCCGTCGACTCCCGCCGGGACGGCACGGCCGTCGTCACCGGACGGCGCTCCGGCACCGCCGAGGTCGTCGCCTCCTCCGGTCACCGCGCCGACGGACGGCAGGAGCTGACCGTGCTCGCGCCCGCCGTGGGGATCGCTCCGAGCAGGAGCCTGGTCGCGCTCGACGGCGCCGGCAAGGAGGCGCGTCTGACGATCACGGGCTACGACGCCCTCGGCGACTCCGCTCCGATCGAGGCGTCCGACGTCAAGGTCACCGGAGGTGAGGGCGTCGTGTCGGTGCGGCCCGCCGACGACGCCACGTTCACCGTCCAGGGCCTGGCCGACGGCGCCTCCACCACGCTGCGTCTGACCGTCGGCGACATGACCACCGACGTCGCGGTCACCGTCGGCCTGGCCGAGACGACCTTCGCGGACCTGTCCGACGCCGCCTCCTGGACGTCGGCGAACGACCGCGCCCCCGGCGGTTCGGTGGCCCCGGCCCCCGGTCGCGACGGTGCGCCCGGCCTCAAGTTGACGTACGACTTCACCAAGTCCACGGCCACGCGTGGCCAGTACGCCCTCCCGCCGCAGCAGATCCAGCTGCCCGGCCAGCCCCAGGCCGTCACGATGTGGATCCATGGCGACGGCAACGGCGCCTGGCCCCGGCTGCAGTACCGCACCGGGTCGGGTGTGACGGCGAACCTCGACGGCCCCACCATCACCTGGACGGGCTGGCGCAAGGTGGAGTTCCCGGTCCCCGCGGGCACCAGCTATCCGCTGACCTTCCAGCGGGTGCGACTGCTGGAGACCAGCGCCGCCCGCTCCTACACCGGTGAGGTCACGGTCAGCGACCTGAAGGTCAAGGTCGCCCCCGACGTGGAACTGCCCGTGCGGCCGACGGTCGCCGACCCGGTGGTGGTGACCGACGGCACCGTCGACGACCGTCCGCTGCGCGTCGCCGTCATGTCGGACGCCCAGTTCGTGGCCCGTGACCCCGACAGCCCGCTCGTCGAGGCGGCCCGGCGCACCCTCGCCGAGATCGCCGAGGCCCGGCCGGACCTGCTGGTCATCAACGGCGACCTCGTCGACGAGGGTTCCCCGGAGGACTTCGCGCTCGCCCGCAAGCTGCTCGACGAGTTCGACGCCCGCACCGGCAAGCGGATTCCCTGGCGGTACGTGCCCGGCAACCACGAGATCATGGGCCCCGGTTCCACCCGCAACTTCGAGGCCGAGTTCGGCGACACCACCTCGGCGTTCGACGTCGAGGGCACCCGCATCATCACGCTCGACTCCTCCAGCGGCACCCTGCGCGGCGGCGGCTTCACCCAGTTGCAGATGCTGCACGACCAGCTCGCGGACGCGGCCGACGACAGATCCGTCAGCGGCGTCGTGGTCTTCGAGCACCACCCCACCGAGGACCCGCTGCCGAACAAGGCCAGCCAGCTGGGCGACCGCAAGGAGGCGGCCCTGGTGGAGCAGTGGCTCGCCGACTTCCGTGCCGACAGCCACAAGTCCGCCGCGTTCGTCGGCTCCCACGCGGGTGTCTTCTCCGCCGCCTCCGTCGACGGCATCCCCTACCTGGTCAACGGCAACTCGGGCAAGAACCCGGCCGGCACGCCCGACAACGGTGGTTTCACCGGCTGGACGATGCTCGGCATCGACCCGCGGGAAGGGCGCGTCGGCGACCTGTTCGACGTACCGTCCGACGACTCCGAAGCGTGGCTGCGGGCCGAGGTGCACGCCCGTGCCGACTCGGTGGTGCTCAGCGCGCCCGCCACCCTCGACGTGGGCGAGCGGGCCGAGGCGTCGGCCACGATCACCCAGGACGGCACCCGCACCGTGCCGGTGGCCTGGCCGGTCAGCGCCGACTGGACCGGAAGCCGCGTCGACGTGGTGGGCGACGAGCGCGACCACCGTGACCACGGGGGAGCGCCGGTCGTCTCCTACGACCCGGCCACCGGAAGGCTCTTCGCGCGCCGTTCGGGCACGGCGGTGCTGCGGGTGACCGTCAACGGCGTCACCGCCGAGCGGCAGATCACGGTGCGCCACCGCTGACCCTCCCCGCCGGACGGTCGGCCTCCGCGTCGACCGTCCGGCACATCGCGTCCTCCCCGCCCGCCGACGTCGGCCGCACGGCAGGGGATGGACCCTCAGCCGCCTTCCCGTATTCACCCGCGGGGCCCGGCTCGATCGTCGCGGCTTCCTAATGTCGCGCACATGCCTCGTACCTCACGTACGTCTCGTTCACGCGTCGCGCTGCTGGCCTGCGCGCTGGTCGCCGTGTCCCTGCCGACACCCGTCTTCGCGGAGGGCTCCCCTGCGCCGGCCGCGTCCGGAGCCGACGCGGGCCGGGTCGTCGTCTCCGCCGACTTCTCCGGGAACACCCTGCCCCAGGGGTTCAAGGCGGTGGAGGGCGGCTGGCAGGTGAAGGACGGCCGCCTGTACGGCAGTTCGGCGAACTCCGCGCAGCAGAGCCGCATCACCTTCGGCGAGCACCTCGACGACTTCCGGATCGAGGTCACCGCGCGCTTCGAGTCGGCCGTCGACGCCGGCCGCTGGACCGCGATGGGCCTCGACCTGCCGGCGAGCGGGGCCGTCCCCTGGTCCATCGCCACCATGCGGACCGGCACCACGGCCGCCAACGGCCTGGAGTTCGCCCAGCGCACGACCTCGAACGCCTGGAACGTCACCGACACCCACGCGGCGCCCTTCGCCGCGAGTACCGGCAAGGACGTGCGGATAGCCGCCGAGGTCCACGGCGCCCGGGCCGTCTGGTACTTCGACGGCAAGGAGGTCATGCGGACCTCCAAGGTCGCCCGCTCCGCCGACGGCGTCCAGGGCCTGCTGGTGAACGGCGCCTCCGTCTCCTACGACGACCTCGAGGTGACCGAACTCCCGCCGCGGAGCTACATCCGGCCGGCCGGAGTGCCGCTGACCGTCATCGCCCACCGCGGCGCGTCCTCGGCCGCCCCCGAGAACACCCTGGTCTCCCAGGAGATCGCCCGCCGGGGCGGCGCCGACTTCATCGAGAACGACGTCCAGCCCAGCAAGGACGGCGTGCCCTACATCCTCCACGACCCCACCGTGGACCGCACCACCGACGGCACGGGTCCGATCCGCTCGCTGACCTCCGCCCAACTCGACGCCCTCGACGCCGGATCCTGGTTCGCGCCCCCCTACAAGGGCGCACGCGTCCCGACGCTGGCCGCCCAGCTGGACGACCTGCGCACGCGGGGTGGCGACCTGCTGCTGGAGATCAAGGGTGCCCACACCAAGGCAGAGGTGGCCACCATCGTCGACACCATTCGCGCGCACGGCATGACCGGACGGGTCTTCGTGCAGAGCTTCGAGGTCGACGCCCTGCGCCACACCCACGAACTCGCCCCGGAGCTGCCGCTCGGCCTGCTGCGCAGCACCCTGGACGCGGACCCGGTGGCCCTCGCCGAGGAACTGCACCTGTCCGCCTACAACCCGTCGGACGACGCGCTCGGCAAGAGGCCGTCCGTCATCGCGGACCTGCACGGGGCCGGCGTGGCCGTGATGGTGTGGACCGTGGACAGCGCCGACCGCTGGAAGGCGCTGGAGAGCGCGGGGGTCGACGCGATCATCACCAACCGTCCGACCGAGCTGTACGGCTGGAACCAGGCCTACCGGCAAGCCCGGTCGGCGCCCCCGGCCGAGCCGAAGGTCGCCCTCACCTCCCCGGCCGCCGACGCGGTGCTGGACCGCGCGCAGTCGCCGCTGGCGACCGTGCGGAGCGACTTCGCGGACTCCGTGACCCTCACCCTCGACGGCAGGCCCGTACCGGCCGGAGCCCGGCTGGACCTGACCGCCCTCACGGCCGGGACGCACACGCTGCGCGCCGTGGCGTCGGGTGCCGGCGGAACCGCCGAGGACACCCGGACCTTCACCCTGAAGGCCACCCCGACGGGCCTGGCGCACCTGATCTTCACCTCGGGTGCCAAGGAGTCCGCCGTCGGCTCGATGACGGCGATGCTGGGGCTGAAGCAGTACTCGGCCCTCGCGACCTGGGCGAAGGTGCAGTCCGGCAGGTCCCTGGACCCGGATCGCGCGGCTCTGATCGGCGGCGACGCCCGTGCCCTCGCCCCGTAGCCCTGGATCAGGCGAAGCAGGTCTCCGCGGCACGCTCGGCGATCATCACGGTGGGGGCGTGGATGTTGCCGCGGGGGAGTGCGGGCATCACCGAGGCGTCCACCACGCGCAGACCCGAGATGCCGTGCACACGCAGCAAGGGGTCGACCACTGACTCCTCGTCGGCACCGGCACGACAGGTGCCTGCCGGGTGATTGGTGGAGATGGTCGCCGCGCGCGCCGCGTCCAGCAGCGCCGCCTTGTCGCAGGCGGTGGGGAAGGAGGGCGGGCCGAGCAGCGCCCGCATGACGGGGCTCTCGCACAGCTCCAGAGCGCGGCGCATCCCCTCCACGACCAACTCCCGGTCGACGGCGGCCTCGAAGAAGCGGGCGTCGATGACCGGTGCCGCCGCGGGGTCGCTGGACGCCAGCCGCACGGCGCCCCGGCTCCGCGGCGTCAGCAGTGTCACCAGACAGGAGAAGCCGGGCGCGCTGTTGCCCAGCAGGTCGACGAGCATCGGTGTCAGCTCGATGTCCGGGGCCGGGGCGCCTTCGCCGCAGCGCAGGAAGGCCCCGGCCTGGCCGACCGACGCGAGCGGCCCGCGGCGCTCCCGGGCGTACAGCGCCTGGTCGGCCGCACTGCCGTACGCCTCCGGCCAGGTGACACCTCTTAGGACGGGCCAGCCGATCAGCGCGGACAGGTGGTCCTGGAAGCCGGCGCCCACCCCGGGCAGATCCTGCAGCACGTCGATGCCGAGGTCGGCCAGGTGGTCGGCGGGGCCGATCCCCGACAGCATGAGCAGGTGCGGTGTCCGCAGCGCGCCTGCCGAGAGGACCACCGCGTTCGCGCGGACCGTCACGACCGTGCCGGCGGCGTCGGCGTACTCGACGCCGGTCGCCCGTGTCCCCCGGAACAGGACCCGGCGGACCAGGGCTCCGGTACGCACGGTGAGGTTGGCACGGTTCATGACCGGGTGCAGGTAGCCGCGGGCGGCGCTGTGCCGTTCACCGTCACGCACGTTGCTGTAGAGCAGCCCCACGCCGTCGAGTCGTTCGCCGTTGAAGTCCCGGTTCAACGGCAGCCCGTACTCCACCCCCGCGGCGATGAACGCGAGGGACAGGGGGTTGACGTCCTTGGGCGTGGTGACCGGGATCGGCCCGCCCGTGCCGTGGAGGTCGGAGGCGCCGAACTCGTGGTCCTCCGAGCGGCGGAAGCTGGGGAGGACCTCGTGCCAGCTCCAGCCTGTCATGCCGCTCTCGGCCCACCCGTCGTAGTCCAAGGGGTGCCCGCGGTACCACGCCTGGTAGTTGATGGAGCCGCCGCCTCCCAGAACGCGGCCGGCGGAGAGGGGGACGCGCCGTCCGCCGAGCTGCTCCTGGGGCACCGTCTCGTAGCTCCAGTCGAGATCCCCGCGCAGCAGTCCGTTCAGCACCCCGTGCGGCGGAGCGATCCGGGGGTCGGTGTCGGCGGGGCCGGCCTCCAGCAGCAGCACTTGGCGATCGGGGTCGGCGCTGAGCCGCGCGGCGAGCACGCTGCCCGCGGCGCCACCACCGACGATGACGAGGTCGAACAGCGGGTCGTCGCGCCGCGGTGTCATACCGGTTCCTGGCGAATCGGCCATGGCCATGTCTCCTCCAGGAGCCATCAGCACGGTGCTCTGCGCCGAACATTTGCCAGGCTAACAAAGAAGCGGAGAACTGTCCTGTTATGTCCGCGGCTCACGGCTGACGCTCGCCGCACGCCTGTGACCTGGGGCGATTCCGCGGACGGTGCCGACAGCGGCCGGTTGAGGGCAGTCGGCAGGACTACACCGGCGGTGCTTCTCCGTCCGCGGCGGCGGCCTGCAGGGCCGCGGCGAGACGGGACACCGGTTCGGTCGGCGGCTGGGGCAGCCGGGCCAGGACCAGGCGGCGTCGCTCCTGCGGGCCGCCCCGCACGGGCAGGACGCGTACGCCGGGCGGCGCCACCCGCGCCAGGGTGGAAGGGACGGTGGTCAACCCACAACCGGAGGCCACGAGGTGCAGTTTCGCCAGCCAGTCCCGGGCCGTATGGACGATCTCGGGCCGCTCGTCCAGGCCCGGCCACACCCCCAGCAGACGGTCGGCGCCGGAGGCCGAACCGGCGATCCAGCGCTGTCCGCGCAGGTCGTCCACGTCGACGAAGTCGCCGCGGGCGAGCGGGTGCGCCGTCGGCACGGCCAGGCACAGGGTGCGTTCGCTGAGCGTCCGAAGGACCAGCGCGGGCGACTCGGTGTCAGGTGCGCGAAACGGTGGAGCCGACGACAGCAGCGCGAGATCGATGCTCCCCGCCCGCAGGGCGCGGGTCAGCGCCGGTGTACCCCCTTCGCGGCTGACGACGTGCAGGTCCGGGGCGCTGCGCCGTAGTTCCGCGAGGGCGTGGGGCACCACCGTCGTGCCGGCGACGGGCACCCAGCCGAGGCGTACGGTGCCGCCCCGCACGGGCATGCCCGACAGCTCGCGGGCGGTCGCGTCGATCTGGTCCAGCACCACCGTGGCGCGACGCATGACGACCCGCCCTGCCGCGGTCAGCCGTGCGCCGTCGTGCCGCCTCTCCACCAGCGTCGCGCCCGCGGCCCGCTCGACCGAGGCGATCTGCCGGGAGACCGCCGACTGCGTGTAGCCCAGGGCGGCCGCGGCCGCGGTGAACGTGCCCTGCTCGGCCACCGCGCGGAAGACCCGCAGGGAGATCAGGGAGACATCGGTGAAGTCCATGATGTCTCCGCATACTACCTATGCGGCATTCTCGTGGACTTGACGGAACCCGAACCAAGGCCAAGCGGACAAAAGGTATATTCTCGACGCCGTGACGGCGCGCGTGAATTCATCCGACTCCGCACCCGGCGCCAGGACGATCTCAGCACGTCTGGACCGTCTGCCCGTCCTGCCTGTGCACCGACTCGCGGTGGCCCTGATCGGTTTCGGGCTCTTCTTCGACATCTACGAGATCTTCCTGGCCGGCACCCTCTCCGTCGTGCTGACGTCGGCGTTCGCAGTGTCCGGCCTCGCGCTCAAGGCGGTGCTCGCCGGCGCGTTCGTCGGGCAGTTCTTCGGCGCCGTCCTCTTCGGACGCCTCGGCGACCGGCTGGGGCGGCGGCGCACCTTCCTGATCAACCTGACGCTCTACTCGACGGCGTCCTTCCTCGGCGGGCTCTCGCCGAACTCCCTGACGCTCGTCGTCACCCGGTTCTTCGCCGGACTCGGCATCGGGGCCGAACTGGCGCTCGCCGACACCTACCTGTCCGACCTGCTGCCGGCCAAGATCCGCGGCAAATACGTCGCCTTCGCCTACACCGTCGGCTTCCTCGGGGTGCCCGTAGCCGGCTTCCTGGCGAGCCGGCTGGTCTCTCTCCAGCCGCTCGGTGTGGCCGGATGGCGCTGGATGTTCTTCTTCGGCGGCCTGGGCGCCCTGTTGGTGGGGGTGCTGCGGCGCTCGCTGCCCGAGTCGCCCCGCTGGCTGGAGTCGGTCGGCCGGTTCGACGAAGCGGAGCGCCTCGTCGTGCGATGGGAGCGGACGGCGACGCGTCACGGGGCGGACCTGCCGCCACCGCGGGACGCCCAACTGCCCCTCCCGCCACGGCGTCCGTCCGTGCGGACGTTGTTCACCGGCGTGCTCGCACGTCGCACCCTGATGCAGTGGACGATCAACGCGCTCCAGGTCTTCGGCTATTACGGATTCGGCACCCTGGCGCCCCTGGTGCTGCAGAGCAAGGGATACTCGGTCGTCGCGTCCCTGGGATTCCTCGCCCTCACCTACATCGGTTACCCGGTGGGCTCGTTGCTCTCGCTGCCCGTCATCGAGCGCGTGGAACGCAAGGTGCTCATTGCCGCGAGTGCCCTCGCCATGGCCGTCTCGGGGCTGCTCTTCGGCCTCGGCTCGTCGACGGTCTCGATCGTGGCATGGGGGTTCGTCTTCACCGCGGTGAGCAACCTCTTCGCCAACGCGTTCCACACCTACCTCGGCGAGGTCTACCCGACGGCGCTGCGGTCGACCGCGGTGGGCACCGCGTACTCGATCAGCCGGCTCGTCACCGCCCTCCTGCCCTTCGTACTGATCCCGGTACTCGACCGCTTCGGCGCCGTCACCGTCTACACGGTCGTCGCCCTGGCGCTCGGCCTGCTCGCGGTCGACGTGCTGCTCCTCGGCCCCCGCACCACCGGGCTGCCTCTGGAGGCCGTCACCGGTGAACCCTCGGAACAGACACCGCTGGGACACGGCGCCAGGCCGGCCCCGCAGAGCCCGGGCGGCGGATCGTGAACGCCCCCGCGCGGACCGTCAGCGTCGACGGCGTACGCCAGGTCTACCGGATCGCGGGAGAGGGCCCCGTGTGCCTCGTGCACTCCGGGGGCCCCGGAGTGCACCCGCAATACCTGCGGATGCCGGCTCTGGAACGCGATCTGACCCTGGTGTACGTGGATCCGGTCGGCTCGGGCGACAGCGCCCGGCTTCCGGACGGCGACTACTCCATGTCTCGCTACGCGCGCTTCGCCGAAGCCGTACTGGACGACATGGGCGTGGCGACCGGCTACTTCCTCGGCCACTCGCACGGCGGGTGCGTGGCCCTCCAGTTCGCCCTCGACCGTCCGGGCCGCCTCGACGGACTGATCCTCTACGACACCGCGCCCCTGTACGGACGGGAGTTGCGCGAGACCGCGACCCGGGAGATGGCGGCCTTCGTCGCGCGCTGGCCGGGTCGTCCGGAGGCGGCCCGGGCGGGCCGGATGTGGGACGCCGTCAATGTGGCACGCACGCTGGAGATCGGCGGCGACGCGTCCTACCGGCGGTACCTGGACGCCATCCTGCCCGCCTACTTCGCCGACCACCGCAGGACGACCGGCCGCACGGGTGCGTTCCGGCTCGCCGCCACCTACGACCCGAACCGCCTGCCGGTGACGTGGGACGTACGGGACCGGCTGGGCACGATCGCCGTGCCGGCACTGGTGGTCGTGGGCGCCTACGACTTCATCTGCCCGCCCCGCTTCGCCCACGAGATGCACGCGGCCATGCCGAACGCGCGGCTGTGCGAGCTCGACGCGAGCGGCCACCTCGGGCACATCGAGCAGCCGGACGAGTTCACCTCCGCCGTGGCGGACTTCGTCGAGGACCAGGAGAACCAAGGGAACCAGGGGAACCAGGGGAACCAGGAGAAGGGAACGCGGACATGACCACCAACGTACCGATCACCTTGGCCGAGCAGACCGAAATCGCGGCCTACGCCGACTTCGTGACCGGGGCTCCGGCACCGGTGCGGGACACGCTGGGCATCGCCTCGCACCGCGTGGGCTCGGCACTGGCGCTGGCGATCCGCGAGGATCCCAGCCGCTTCTTCAACCGGGCCGGCGGCTTCGGCGCCGGGGAACCGGTCACGGTGGACGCCGTGACGGAGGTGTGCGACTTCTTCCGCGAGCAGGGCCTGTCCCAGGGCGCGTTCATGATCGCGCCCTCGCTGCTCCCGTCCGACTGGGCCACGACCGTCGACAAGCTGCACCTCGGCCAGGGCGACCGCTTTGCCAAGCTGGGATGCAATGTCGAGGCCGCGCTGTCGGCGGTCGACGGCGTCGCGACGCTCCGACCCGGGCTGCGCGTCGGCCCGGTCGAGCCTCGGCAGGCCGAGGAGTGGGCCACCGTCATGATGACCACGTTCGGTTTCACCGCACCAGGCATGACCGACATGGCCGCGTCCTGCGTGGGCAGGCCGGACTGGGAGCAGTTCGCCGTGTGGGACGGCGAGCGGATCATCGCGGTGGGGAGCGTCTTCGTCAACGGTGAGTGCGCCGACATGTTCGGTGGGGCGACGCTCCCGGAAGGCCGCGGCCGCGGCGCCCAGTCGGCCCTGCTCACCGCCCGCGCCCGCGCGGCCCAGGCCGCGGGCTGCCGATGGCTCGTCGCCGAGACCGGCGCGGAGAGGCCAGGCGACCACAACACCTCTCTGCACAACATGCTGCGCTCCGGATTCGAGCCGCTGTACGAGCGCGCCACCTGGCTCTGGAAGGACTGAGAAGCCATGACGGTTACCGCATGGGCACCATGAACCGCTGTCGTTGGACTCATGGCCGGCGTCCGAGTTCGCCACCAATTACGGCCACTTCGCCCTGGCCACCGGACTGCACGACGCGCTCGCCGCCGTCGTCCGGGACGACGTGGACTTCGCCTTCCGGTGTCCTGTTCGACTTCGCCTTCCGGTGTCCTGTTCGCCGTGGAGGCGACGCGCCGCTGGGCCGACGACCGCATCACCGCCGACGCCGTGATGCCGGGGACGATCCTCACGAACCTCCAGCGGCACACCGATGGCCGGGGGAGCGGCAGGGTGCCCGCGCGGCTGATGGAGACGGTCGCACAGGGGGCGGCGAACTCGGTCCTCGTCGCCACCTCACCCCTCCTCAAGGGGGTCGGCGGCCGCTACTCCCGGGGGCGCAGCCCGTCGATCACCAGCTCCATGATGCGATCCGCCTGCTCGGCGCCGTCCTCGCCCGGGGCGACGCGCCACAGGAAGCCCATCACCAGCAGGACGTCGGCGGCGTCCAGACCGGCGCGCAGGTCGCCGTTCTCCACGCAGGCGCCCAGAAGGCTCGCCACCGCTCTGGTGACGGGTTCGTAGGTCGCGTTGATGGAGTCCTGCACTGCCGCGTTGTGCAGGGCCTCGCCCAGGCCGTGCTTGAGTCGCACGTACCGGGCCAGGGTGTGGAACCAGACGCGGAACGCCGCGAGCGGCGGGTGCTCGGAAAGGACCTGAGGAACGGAGTCGACGAGTCGCTGGACGTCGTGCCGGTAGACCGCCAGGATCAGGGCCTCCCGGGTGGGGAAGTGCCGGTACAGGGTGCCGGGACCGATGCCCGCCCGCTTGGCGATGGTGTTGAGCGAGGTCGCCCCGTCCTCCGTGAACGCGTCATGTGCCACGCGCAGAATGTGCTCTCGGTTCTTGAGGGCATCGGCCCGCATGCCTCTGTCGGTCTCGGCCAAGCGTTCCTCCCGCGGTGCTGTCGACCGAAGTAGGTACCCATATTTGCGACCGCTAACCCGCTGAGGGTGCCAGCAGTGGTATTACCTTTCGCGCTTGACCGTGCCTCGATGGTGGCCGGAATGTTGAGCGTGTCATCGACCGAGTGAACGGCTCAGCCAGAAGGTGCGACGTCATGGCTGATGAGAGCAGGAAACTGCGAGTGGGTTTCGTGGGCCTCGGCGACATCGGCGAGCCCATGGCGCGGCGCATTCTGCTGGCCGGCTTCCCGACGACGCTCTGGGCCCGCCGTACGGCCGGTCTGGCCCCGTTCGACGGGTCGCCCTATCGCCGAGCCGTGGACCTCGCCGAGCTCGGGCGGCTCAGCGAGGTCGTGGGCGTCTGCGTCTTCGGTGAGCAGGACGTCAGCGAGGTGGTGCTCGGAGAGTCCGGCATCCTGGCGGGGATGAGCCCGGGCGGCGTCCTCGTGGTGCATTCGACCGTGACGGTCGACTACGTGGTGGAGCTGGCGCGTCGCTGTGCGCCGCACGGCGTCACCGTGCTGGACGCGCCGGTCGCAGGCTTTCGCCAGCGTGCCGTCTCGGGCCAGCTGACCGTCATGGTGGGAGGTCCTGCCGAGGCGTTCAGGCGGGTGCGTCCCGTACTGGAGTCCTTCGGCTCGCACGTGGAGCACCTGGGGCCGGTCGGACACGGTCTGGCGATGAAGGGGCTGAACCAGGCGCTCCTCCTCGCCAACGTCCACTCGGCGGTCCTCGCTCTGGAGGCCGGACGACGGCTCGGGATGGACCCGGAGGCGACCGAAAGGATGCTGCGCACGGCGACCGGAGGCAGTTTCGGGATGGAACTCCTGGTCGGGAGGCTCCTCAAGGACCCCCGGTTCGCCCAGCTCGCCGCCGGTATCGCCGGCAAGGACCTCGCGGTCTTCGACGAGCTGTGCCGCTCCGCGGGTGTCTCGGGCGTCGAGCTGCACGATCTGGCGACCCGCGGCGTGGAGTTCATGTCCGGGTTCTCGAAGGAGTCCGAGTCGTTGTGACGCCCCCTTTCACCGGGGGAGGCCGTCACCCGAGGGGGAAGGAGACGCCCGTCAGTCGTTCGGACAGGTTCCACAACTCGGCTGCCAGAGTGGCGTCCTGGGCGGTGGCGCTCCGGGGGACCAGGGTCGGTCGGCCGCGCTGTCCGCCCCGACCGTCGGGACCGACGTAGCCGGCGCCCGGCAGGTCCCGGGTGACCGCGAACAGGGTGGGCCGCGCCCCGTCGGTCTCGCTCTGCATGACGAGACGGCCCACGGTCGCCGCGACGACCTTCATGGCGGGGCCCAGATGCCGGTTCAGTCCGGTGGTCGCCGCTCCGGGGTGAGCCGCGAGCGCGAGGAGGCCGGTGCCCGCCGTCACCAGCCGCCGTTGCAGTTCCAGCGTGAAGAGCAGGTTGGCGAGCTTCGACTGCCCGTATGCGGCCGAGGGACGGTAGCGCCGGTGCTCCCCATGGGGGTCGGACAGGTCGAGCGTGGCGTTCCTGTGGGCGTTGGAGGCGATGGTGACGACGCGGTCGGTGATGCGTGGCAGCAACAGGTTGGTCAGGGCGAAGTGCCCCAGGTGGTTGATGCCGAAGTGCGTCTCGAACCCGTCCGCCGTCCTGCCGAGGGGGACGTGGGCCACGCCGGCGTTGTTGATCAGGACGTCGACCCGGTCGCCGAAGGAGTCCGCGAACTCCCGGACGGACGCGAGATCGGCGAGGTCGAGCCGGCGCAGTTCCGTCGAGCCGGGCAACCGCTCGGCGATCGGGCGAGCCCGGGGTAGGTCGCGGACGGCCATCACGACGTGGGCCCCGGCCGCGGCGAGCGCGCGGGCGGTTTCGAGACCTATGCCGCTGTTCGCCCCGGTGATGATCACCGTGCGTCCGGTCTGCGGCGGAAGGTCGTCAGCCGCCTCAGGGGCGGTACCGAGTGAACTGGTCATGCCCCCCAATGTATTCATCGACTACATTGTAGTCAATGAATACACTGCGCTAGATTGGGGGCCATGACCGAAGCGCGCCCCTATCACCACGGGAACCTCCGCAGCGCCCTGTTGCAGCAGGCCGAGATCGTCCTGGACCAACGCGGGGTCGAAGGCCTCTCCCTGCGCGAACTGGCGCGAGAGGCGGGTGTCAGCAACGGCGCCCCTCGCCGCCACTTCGCGGACAAGGGCGCACTGCTGGACGCGCTCGCCGAGGAGGGCTACGAGCGGCTGGGCCGCAGACTCGACGCGGCGCTCGACGCGGCCGAGGGCGACATCACGCAACGCCTCGTCGTCTTCGCCCGGACCTACGTCGAGTTCGGCGTCGAACACGGCGCTCTGCTCGGCCTGATGCACCGGCCCAAGGGCGAGGGCGACGACCGTCTGCGGTCCGCGAACGACCGGGCCTTCGCGGCGCCGGTACGGCTGCTGGCGGACGCGCGGGAACGCGGCCTCATCGAAGCGGACGACACCGGCCGGATGGACATGACGCTGCTGGCGCTCCTCCAGGGCCTCACCGTGCTCGCCGGCATGGGGATGCACGGCGACCGCCCCCTCGACACACTCGTGAGCGGCAGCATCGAGACGTTGATGGCCGGCCTGCGGCCACGCTGAGCGGCGAGGCCGGATCCCGGCAGCGCGAGTGTCTCGTTCCTGGGCCGACCCTCGAGTGGGAGAGTGGAAGGCTGAGGGGTGAGGCTGGTCGGAAGACGGAGGATGCTGTGGACTGGGAGACGTTCGCACGAGACATGGCGGACATGGCGCGGGACTTGCTGGCGCAGGACTCGGTGGACGCAACGCTCGAAAGGATCACGGCTTCCGCCACCGAACTGGTCGAGGGCTGTGACGCCGCCGGCATTCTGATCCTCCAGGGCAAGCGGGTGCGGAGCCTCGCCCCCACCGAGCAGCTCGTGACCGACAGCGACCAACTCCAGGAGCGCCTGCAGGAGGGCCCGTGCTTCGACGCGGCCCGCCCGCACTTCCAGGAGAGGGTCTTCCGCATCGCGGACTTCACCACGGAACAGCAGCGGTGGCGCGCATTCGCACCGCAGGCACGGGAGCTGGGGCTGGGCAGCATGATGGGCTTCCTGCTCTACACCGACGCCGAAGAACTCGGGGCGTTGAACATCTACTCCCGCCGTCCCGGAGCCTTCACCGACGTCAGCGAGACGGCGGGCTGGCTGCTCGCCTCGCACGCGGCGGTCGCCTTCGCCGGCGCCCGCTCGCACGCGCAGATGCAGCAGGCCGTCGACACCCGGCACACCATCGGTGAGGCGATGGGCATCCTCATGGGCAGCCACCGCCTCACCGAGGAACAGGCCTTCGACGTGCTGCGCCGGTACTCCCAGGAGCACAACGTCAAGCTGCGCGAGGTCGCTCGCCGGGTGTGCGAGACGGGCACCCTCTCCTGATCCCGCGAGGCCGGGACCCGACGCCGGTTCTGGGCCGACCGTCGCTCACAGTGCGGCGACGATCTCGGCGACCTCCCTGGCCCGCACCAGATGGGGGAAGTGCCCGCTGTCCGGCAGCACCGTCACCTCGGCGCCCGGCAGCACGGTCAGAAGCCAGTCGCGGTACGAGGCCGCCGGCTCCATCCCGCTGACATGGTGGTAGGCCACGCCGCGAGCCCTGAGCGACTCCATGTCCCGCACCCGCTGCCGGGTGAGTTCGTCCGCCGGTGTGGTCAGCAACTCGTCCCAGTAGCCGAGCAGAAGATCCTGCCGGGGCGTCGTCGCCGTGTCGACCAGCGTCCGCGCGTCCGGCGGCAGCAGATCCGTCCCCAGGCCTCGGAGCAGCCGGTCCCAGACCTCGCCGAACGCGGGACCGCGCAACGTCGGCTCCGCCTGGAGCAGGAGGTCCCGGAACGGCCCCGCCAGCAGCGGCTGGTCGATGTTGACGACGGCGGCGGCCGGGTACGCGGCCGCGTACACGGTGGCCAGCACGCCGCCCAGGGAGTGACCCACCACGACCGGTGTGCCGAGCCCCGCCTGGGTCACCGCCTCGTGCAGTTGCTCGGCGACCTCGGCCGCATGGTACCTGGAGCGAGGGGCCGAGCCGCCGTGCCCCGGCAGGTCGAGGGCGAGGACACGGCGGCCGGGGTCCACGCTCTCCAGCTCCGCGAGCAGCGGTCCCCACTGCCGACGGTCGTAGGAGAGGCCGTGCAGAAGGACCACCGCAGGGCGCGCGTCGGAGGTCCCGTGGAGGTCGGCGGCAAGACCGGCGAGGGTGGTGCGGTGCGTGTCGGGCATGGGGAATCCTGTCTCAGAGGTGTCACCAGGCGAGGCGTAACCCCCTGCCGAACATGCTGTACGTGATCCACCCCACCCCGCCCCACCGCCGCGTGCGCGTCGCGCGCGAGGGGCCGCAAAGGCCCGACCGGCCCGCCCTCCGGGGCCGCTATAGCCTGCATGTGTGAGCTTGATCGGACGCCGGGCGGAGCTGGCCGCCGTGGACCGGCTCCTCGACCGGGCCACCGCGGGGCACGGCGGACACCTCGTGGTGAGTGGCCCGCGGGGATCCGGCCGGACGACACTCGCCGACGCCGCCACCGACCGTGCGCGTGCCCGCGGGTTCAAGGTGCTGCGCGCCGCCGCGACTCCCGGCGCCGACCCGTGGGCGGCCCTCGCCGGCCCCGCCTCCCGCCCGTGGGACGCTGACGAACTCGCGAGCGCTCCGGCGACCGGCGACGCTCCCCGCCTGCTGGTCGTCGACGACCTCGACCTGGCCGGCGAGAGGGCCGTGGAGGTCTACCGCCTGTCCGCCGCGCGCGCGGACTCCGGCACGGCCACCCTCGTCACCACGCTGAGCCCGCTCGGCGTCGCCCCGGAGGTGCGGCTCGGCGGACTGACCGAACCGGAACTCGCCGACCTGGCACCCGGATCGTCCGCCGCCGCCGTCCACGCCCTGTGGCTCGCCTCGGGCGGCCTGCCCGGCCCCGCCCTCGCCTTCGCGGCCGAACTGGCCGGCCTTCCGCAGGACACCGACCCCGTCCTGCACCTCGCTCTGACCACCCCGTCGCGCACCGGGTTCCTCGACGTCGACACCCGCATGGTCCGTCTGCTGGAGGCCGCGGCCGAGCGGCCCCTTCCGCCCGTCGCCCGCGCCCGCGTCCTCGCGCGACTCGCCCGCGAACTGCTCGGTGACGCGTCCACCGCCGCACGAAGACGCCGACTCGCCGACGAGGCGGCCGCGTCGGCCACGGCGAGCGGCGACCCCGGTACGCTCGCCGCCGTCCTCGACTCCCGCCTGCACGCCCTGTGGGACCCGGCCGCCGCCGGCGAACGCCTCACCACCGCCTCGACGATCGTGGAACAGGCGCGTCGCGCCGGCGACACCGACGCCGAGCTCCGGGGCCTGTTCTGGCGGTTCGTCGCACTGATGGAACTGGGCGACACCGAACGCGCCGAGAGCGCGCTGACCGCGTACGCGCGCGCCGCCGAACTCGCCGGCGATGTCGAGGCATCGGTCGTCGTACCGGCACGCCAGGCGATGCTCGCCACGGTCCGTGGCCGGTTCGACGAGGCGGCGGCACTCACCGAGGAGGTCGAGGAACGAGGGCGCCGGGCCGGCCTCGCGGACACCGAACGGCTTGCGGGCAGCCTGCGCAGCGCGGTCGCCGTACTGCGCGGCGGCGACGAGCGACTGGTCGCGTCGTGGCGGGCCATGGCCCGGCGACTGCCCGGACACTTCTTCGAGGCGACGGCGGCCCGGCTGCTGTGGGAATCCGGATCGACCGTGGAGGCCGGCCTCGAACTCGATCGTCTGCTGCCTGCCGTGCTCGCCGGATCGGGGCCGCGCTGGCTGGGGGCGGCCGCGGATCTGGCGGTGGTGGCCTCCCGGACCGGCGACCTGCGGGCGGCCCACGCCCTGCACGAGGCGCTGACCCCGTACGCGGGCCGGCTCGTCGTCTGGGGCGGCGCGAACACCGTCACCGGCCCGGTCGACGACCACCTCGGCCGCCTGGCCCTGCGGCTCGGCCGCGCCGACGAGGCAGTGGCCCTGCTGGGGCGCGCGGCCGGCCTGGAACGCAGGATCGGCGCACTGCCCTGGCTCGCCCACACCTCGGCCGCGCGCGCGGACGCGCTGACCGCCCGCGGCGGACGGGGAGACGCACAGGCGGCCGGCGAGGACCGCGCCACGGCGCGCTCGATCGCCGAACGCCTCGGACTCGACGGCCTCCTCAGCGCCCTGACACCCTCCGCCGACACGTGGGTCTTCGTCCGGGAGGGGGACGACTGGCGACTGGAGGCCGGCTCCGAACAGGCCCGGCTGCGCCACATCCGCGGCATGACCTACCTCCACACCCTCCTCGCCTCACCCGGCCGCGACATCGCCGCGCTCGACCTCGTCGCGGGCGGCACAGGACTCCCCACACCCAACGGCGACCCCGTGCTCGACCCGGAGGGCCGCGCCGCCTACCTGCGCCACCTCCGCGTCCTCGACGAGCAGCTCGACGCCGCCGACCGGGCCGGCGACGCCGACCGCGCGCGGGCGTTGGCCGTGGAGCGCACCGCGCTGCTCGCCGAACTGCGACGGCACACCGGCCTCGGCGGGAGGGGCCGCCCCCGGAGCAACGAAGCGGAACGAGCCCGTGTCAACGCGACCCGAGCCCTGCGGGCCGCCCTCGGAAGGATCGAGGCAACGGCCCCCCTGACCGGCGCCCATCTGCGCGCCTCCCTCCACACCGGAGGCCGCTTCGCCTACCGGCCCGCTCCCGACGGCCCCGCCCACTGGCACACCTGACCACGGGTGCGACCGTCCGGCCAACCCAGGTGAATCACTGGTCCCCGTCGAGCCAGATCACGATCCCCGTCACTCCCGTGAGCACCGAGGCGACCCCGGCGCGTACCGCCGCCGCACAGCGGGCCGAGGTGAAGGAGGCCGGGTCGTACGTCGAGGACATGCCGAGGCCCTCGCCGCGGAACGAGGCGCCGGACCAGTCGACGGAGGTGACGTTCTCGGTGGGCTCGGCCAGCTCCGCGCCCACCACGAGGAACTGCTGGGAGAGGTGATGAGGGGTCACGGTGGCGAGGGCGTCGACGAGGTCGTTGCCCGCGCTGACGACGAGGTCGGGCCGCATGTCGAGGGCTTCGGCGATCCGAGGGACGGCGTCGGACTCGTGGGCGGCGGTCACCGTGCGCAGGTCGACGTCCTCGTCCTTCGCCCACCGTTGGACCGCGGCCACCAGGGTCCGGGTCGGACGGTCGTCCCCCGAGGTGACCAGGACGACCCGGTAGCCCTCGGAGGGGTGGAGGCCGGACCACGAGCCGGGCCGTGGAGTCGCGGTCGCCTCCGGGGCGGGCGGATCGGCCGGGTCGACGAAACCCGGCCCCGCGACGCCCACGGCGGAGGGGCGGGGGTGCGGCCGTGACCAGTCGTCACCGGAGGCGCAGGCGGCGAGCGGTACGGCGAGGGCGGCAGCCGCGGCCAGCGCGGCGACGGACCGAAGCGAGGGGAGCAAGGTGATCGTTCTCCGGGAGATGAGGTGGTGCGCCCTCATCCTCATCGCACGTTTCACGCGGAATCCACCCGAGCGAACGCGCCCGCACACTTGTTTGCCAAGGGTTCGTCGATGCTCCGGTTCCGGTTCAGCGAACGCGCGCACGCTGCGGTGGCAACGTGAAGGAGCACCATGCCACACCAGATACGCCGCCCCCTTTTCGCACTTGTCGCGGCCCTGTTCGCCCTCATCGCCGTCTGGCAGCAACCCGCTGCCGCGCACGGCTTCTCCTCAACCGTGTACGCCCACGTCTCCCGGTCCGACACCGGCCTTCTGCGCACCACCCTGGAACTCGAGTACGACCTCTACGTCGTGTCCGCCGCCGACCTCGAACACGACGACGCCCTCTTCCGCGAAGGCACAGCGGCCTTCGAGTCCGGCGACACCCGTGCGCAGGCCTTGGCGCTGAACGCGCACGCCCGATCCGCCGTCGCCTACGCCGCCGACCACTTCCCGGTCACCGCGGGTGGCGCGTCCTGCACACCGTCGCAGAGCCGCCGTTTCACGATGGGACAGCGCGAGGGCGTGCCGTACGCCGGCCTGGACCTCGACTGGTCCTGCCCCGGCGACGCCGGTGAAGAGGTGCTGCGCAGCACCCTGTTCCCCGACTCCGAGGGCTATGTCAAGGGCGTCAAGACCATCGTCACGTACGACGTCGACGGCCGCTCGGGCAGCGCGGCGCTGGACGCCGCACACCCGTCGTTCTCCCTGGCCCAGGCCTGGTACGAGCGCTTCTGGGAGTTCTTCCGCCTGGGTGCCGAGCACCTGCTGACAGGGGTCGACCACCTGCTGTTCCTGCTGGCCCTCATCGCCGGTTCGCGCCGCCCGCGCGAGATCGTGCTGGCGGCGACGAGCTTCACCGTGGCGCACTCGGTGACGTTCATGCTGGCGGCGCTCGGCATCGTCGAGGTGCCCTCGGCCGTCGTCGAGCCCGTCATCGCGCTGTCGATCGCCGTGGTCGCCGGCTGGCACCTGTGGCGACTGGGACGGCACCGCGGCCGAGCGGCGGAGTTGACGGCAGGACAGGAAAGCGGCCGCCTCGGCCTCGACCGCGCCGGCTGGTCCCGCCTGACGGTCGTCTTCTGCTTCGGCCTCGTGCACGGGCTGGGCTTCGCGGGCGCCCTGGGCATCGAGGCGGCGTGGTCCTGGACGCTGCTGTGGTCGCTGCTGGTGTTCAACGTCGGGATCGAGGTCGTGCAGTTGGCCGTCATCGCCGTGGTGTTCCCGCTGCTGCTGGTCCTGCGCCGGCGTGCGCCGAGAGCCGGCCTTGTGGCCACCGGCGTGGTGTCGGCGGGTGTTTGCGTAATGGGACTCCTCTGGTTCGTCCAACGTGTGGCCGGAGTTTGACACTTTCCACGATCTTTGCCGACTTTGAGCAGCCCTCGACCATTCAGCGGTTTCTCATTCACCGGATCATCACTTGGCGGCGTGAGCGTGCAGATCTCCACTCATGCACGTTTCAGGCGTGCACAACGGAACAGAGAACGAAACTCATGAGATCAAGCAACTCCCCGCAGGCCCGTGGGCCTGTGCGGCGCCACATGGCCACCGGGGCCACTGCGGCGTTTCTGGGGCTGACCGTCGCACTGGGCACCGGCATGGCCGTCCCGGCCGGCGCCGCCGAGTCCGCGACGCTCAGCGGCGTGATACTCGGTGTGGGTGCCAACGAGTCGCAGCGCACTGTGACGTGGTACTCCTCGGCAGACACGGCGCAGGTCATCCAGGTCGCGCCGACCGCGCAGCTGGTGAACGACGAGTTCCCCACGGGCGCGGCCACCTTCGACGCCATGGGCGCGGCGAACATCGCGACCAGCGGCGGCTACAACCGCCACGCGACGATCACCGGCCTGACGGAGCAGACCCGGTACTCCTACCGCGTGGGCAGCGAGGGCAACTGGTCCGCCACCTACTCCTTCACGACGCAGGACTTCGAAGGCGACTACGACTTCCTGTTCTACGGCGACCCGCAGATCGGTTCGTCCGGGAACGTCGCGAACGACCAGGCCGGCTGGCAGGACACGGTCGACGTCTCGCTGAAGGCCAACCCGAACGCCGAACTCCTGGTGTCGGGCGGTGACCAGGTCGAGACGGCCAACACCGAGTCCCAGTGGAACGCCTTCCTCGCCCCGGAGCAGCTGCGCCAGTACCCGTGGGCCGCCACCATCGGCAACCACGACGTCGGTGGCAAGGCCTACGAGCAGCACTTCACCACCCCGAACACCGACCGTTCGGCCCCGTACTACGACAACGGGAACCCGGCGGGCACCAAGTCGGGCGGTGACTACTGGTACATCTACAAGGACGTGCTGTTCATCGACCTGAACAGCAACAGCTACAACTCCGCCAACGGCGGCGGCGACGCGGCGCACGTCAACTTCGTCACCGACGTCATCAACAAGCACGGCAACGAGGCCAAGTGGAAGGTCCTCGTCTACCACCACGCCATCTACTCGCCGGCCGCGCACGCCAAGGACGGCGACAACAAGCTGCGTCGTACCGACTTCCCGACAACGTTTTCCAAGCTCGGTGTGGACCTGGTCCTGCAGGGCCACGACCACAGCTACTCCCGCAGCTACCTCATCAAGAACGGTGAGAAGGAGAACCCGGCCGAGCAGCCGGGTGCCGCCGACGTGTACCCGGGCCCCGGTGGCGTCCTGTACGTGACGGCCAACTCCGCCTCCGGCTCGAAGTACTACGACATCAGCAAGCCGGACAGCAGCGGGACCAGCGGCGCGGGCAACGGCGCCGACCCGCTCAACCCGGACAGCTACTGGTACAACTCGGTCCAGAGCCAGGAGCACGTCCGCACCTACGTCAAGGTCCAGGTGCGCAAGGACAAGCTCGTGGTCGAGAACATCCGCAGCGGCGCGGCCGGCCCGGACCAGCCGGTCGGCTCGCACGTCGACGACGTCACCGTGCACCCCTTCCACGGGGACAAGCAGGACCTGCAGGTCGACGTCCCGAACCCGGCCCCGGGTGAGTTCGGCTGGACGATCGACGGCTACAACGGGCTGGTGGACCTCGGTACCGCCAAGGAGGAGAACGGCGACCACTTCGTCGCGGGTGGCAAGATCAACCCGATCCTCGTCTCGGACAGCCGCCGCTCGCTCGCCCCGTGGTCGATCGCGGCCAACGTGAGCGACTTCCGCGACGCCGACAAGACGTTCTCCGGCTCCTTCCTGGGCTGGAAGCCGTACGTCCTGGACGGCGGCGCCGGTGCCACGGCCGGTGAGCCGGTGGCGTCCGGCTACGACGACCACGGGCAGGGCCTGTCCGTCTCGCGTGGCCTCAGCTCCGCGGAGCAGGGCCACCCGCGGGGCGGCGCCAGGCTCGGCGCCGACCTGGATCTGAAGATCCCGGACAGCGTCGACAAGGGCGGGTACCGCGCCACCCTCACGATCACTGCGCTCAGCAGCTGACCGTCACCGATCGACGGCGGGGCGGACACCGGCCGGTGTCCGCCCCGCCCCCTGCCAGGAGAACCCCCGCCATGCGCTCGTCCACGACCCGCCGCACCGCCGGCCTCGCCACCGCTCTCACCCGCACCGCCACCCTGCTCCTGCTCTCGGCCCTCACCCTCGTCGGCCTCCAGGCCGGCCTCGCCCGGGCCGCCGACGGCGACGTCACCTGGACGGTGCGCACCGCCGCGAACGGATACGGCGACGACCGGTCCAGCTACACCTACACCGTGAACCCCGGCGGCAAGGTCGAGGACGCCATGGTCGTCGCCAACCGCAGCAGAACCCCGCTGCGGCTCGCCCTCTACGCCGCCGACGGCTACACCACCGGCACGGGGCAACTCGACCTGGTCACCAAGGACAAGAAGTCCGTCGCGGTCGGTGCCTGGGTGCACTCCGCACGCGACAGCGTCGTCATCAGGCCCGGCAGGTCCGCCGAGATCCCGTTCACCCTCTCGGTCCCGGACGACGCCACCCCCGGCGACTACGTGGGCGGCATCCTCACCTCGCTCACCCGGTCCGACGACACACGCGGCATCAACGTGGACCGCCGACTGGGCATCCGCGTCAAGCTGAGGGTCAGCGGCGAACTCGACCCGAGGCTCGCGATCGAGGACCTCCACGTCGACTACGCGGGCACCTCCAACCCCTTCGGCACGGGCGACGCCACCGTCACGTACGCGATCCACAACACCGGCAACGCTCTGCTCTCCGCGCGGCAGTCGCTGTCGGTGGAGGGCCCGTTCGGCCTGCTGCGGACGAAGGCGGGCGACATCCCGGCATCGCCGGAGCTGCTCCCCGGGGAGAAGTGGCAGGTCAAGGTACCGGTGCGCGGTGTCGCGCCCACGGTCGCCCTGACGGCCACCGCCCGGCTCACCCCCCTGCTCACCGACGCGGCCGGCTCGATCACGCCCCTGGACCCGGTCGAGAGCACGGCCCACGGCTGGGCGGTCCCGTGGGTGCTGCTGGGGCTCGCCCTCGCCCTGATCGCCGCCGTCGCCGCGACCGTCGTCCTCGTCCGGCGCCGCCGCGAGCGCGGCAAGCGGCGTGAGGACGCACGCGTCCGCGAGGCCGTCGCCGAGGCCCTCGCGCGACAGGGCGACCCGAAGGACGCCGACACCGCCGAGCGGGCGACCCGTTGACCTGAAGCAGCGCGAGGGCATTGTCAGTGCCCTGCGCCAAGATGACCGGCATGACGATTTCTCCCGCCGAAAAGGCGCAGTTCAGCCTGTCCAGCCGCGCCGACTACGAGGCCGCGCTCACGACCTTGCGCGAGGCTTCGCGGGCCTACTACGGCGACGGCGACAGTCCGCTGGACGACGCCTCCTACGACCTGCTCCGGCTGGAGACGCTGGCCTGGGAGGCGGCTCATCCCGGCGAACGGGCACCGGACTCCCCCACAGGGCAGGTGGGTGACGGGGCCGCCCCGGCCGGCGACGTCGCCCACACCTCCCGGCTGCTCAGCCTCGACAACGTCTTCGACGCCGACGGCCTGGTGGCCTGGGAAGCCTCACTTCAGCGACGCCTCGGGCGCGTTCCGGCCGGGGGCTTCACCGTGGAGCCCAAGATGGACGGCGCGGCCGTGGCCGCCAGATACCGCGGCGGACGGCTCGTGCAGATCATCACCCGCGGCGACGGCGTCCACGGCGAGGACGTCAGCCACGTCATCGGCCAGATAGCGGGGCTGCCCGAGGAGTTGCCGGTCCCCGCCACCTTCGAGGTGCGCGGTGAGGTCCTGTTCACGCAGGAGCAGTTCGAGACGGCCAACGCCGTCCGCACCGCCCACGGCGCGCAGGTCTTCGCCAACCCCCGCAACGGCACGGCCGGCACCCTGCGGGCCAAGGACCGCCCGTACCGGCTGGAGATGACGTTCTGGGCGTACGGCGCCACCGAACTGGACGGCGAGGCGTTCCTGCCGGCCGCCGCCACCCACGCCGAGATCCTGGCCGCGGTCGCCGAAGCCGGCGTCCGCACGACCGCGGACACGCCGGCCGGACTGCACGTGGTGGACACGCTCGCCGAGGCACAGCTGAGCGTCGACCGGATCGCCGCGCTGCGCCCCGGTCTGCCCTTCGGTATCGACGGGGTCGTGATCAAGGTGAACGACGCGGCCGAGCAGGCCGCCGCCGGGTCCGGCAGCCGCTTCCCGTACTGGGCGATCGCCTTCAAACTCCCGGCGGTCGAGCGCCGGACGGTCCTCCAGGACGTGGTGTGGGAGGTCGGCAGGACCGGCGTCCTCGCCCCGACCGCCGTTCTCGCGCCCGTCGAGATCGACGGGACCACCGTCACCCGGGCCACCCTGCACAACCCGGCCGACATCCGGCGGCGCGACCTCCACCTGGGCGACACCGTCACCGTCTACAAGGCGGGCGACATCATTCCGCGCGTCCAGGCCGCCGTCGTGCGGCTGCGCCCCGCCGGCGCGCGGGAGGTGCCCCTGCCCACGGCCTGCCCCCGGTGCGGCGGCGAGATCGACAGGCGACAGGAGCGGTGGAGGTGCGCGCAGGGCACGTCCTGTGCGCTGCCCGCGCTGATCGAGTACGCGGCCGGACGCGACATGCTCGACATCGACGGCCTGGGCAGGACGTACGTCAAGGCGCTCGTCGACTCCGGTGACGTGCAGGACGTCGCCGATCTGTTCACCCTGTCGCCGGAACAGCTCACGGCCGCCGCGGGCAGCGCCAAACGGGCCGCGAAGCTGGCCGAGCAGATCGAGGCCGCGAGCGCCCGCCCGCTGAGCCGCGTCTTCTGCGCCCTCGGGGTCCTCGGTACCGGACGCAGCATGTCGCGCCGGATCGCCCGACACTTCGGCACGATGGACGCCATCCGCCGGGCCGACGCCATCGCCATGCAGGCCGTGGAGGGCATCGGTCCGGAGAAGGCACCGGTTGTCGTCGAGCAGGTCGCCGCCCTCGCGCCGGTCATCGACAAGCTGGTGGCGGCGGGCGTGAACATGATCGAACCCGAGGAGCAGACGTCGACGACGGGCAACGGGCCGCTCGCCGACAAGGTCGTGGTGGTGACCGGCAGGATGACGGGGCCGCTGGAGGGCCTGGCGCGCGAGACGATGAAGGCGCTGATAGAGAAGGCGGGCGGCCGGGCCGGAAGCGGCGTGAGCGCCAAGATGTCGATCCTGGTGGCCGCACCCTCCGCGAGCGGCAAGCCCAGCTCCAAGGCCCTCAAGGCCCAGGAACTGGGGGTCGAGGTCCTCTCACCCGAGGAGTTCGCCGAACTCGTGGCCGACTTCCTCGACTGAGCGCCACGGCGGCCGGCTGCTGCCGCCGCGAGCAGGAGCAGGCGGCGGGAGCAGAAGGAGAAGCGGTCAATGAGGGTCGTGCCGGTGCGTGGCGTGCAGCGCGCAGGCCGGTGTGCCACCGGGAAGGCGGTGGCGGTTGTCGGCGACGGCGCGGTAGACGCCATGGGCCAGCCACCGCACGGGCGCCAGCTGCAACACCGCTCCCAGAACCGCCCAGCCGCCACGCGCGCTCGCCAGGAGCTTGGCCACCGCCTGAGCGCCGCCGTGCACCGTGCCGTCGGGAGTGATCCACAGGGCCTCGTACTCGGCCCTGTGGCGGGTGACGCCCAGCGCATCCAGTCCCGCCCGCTGCCAGGGCACGACCTCGCAGCGTGGTCCGATCCGCCGCTGTGCGAAGGCCACGCAGGCCGTACAGAAGCCGCAGTCGCCGTCGAAGACGAGGAGAGGTTGCGTCCGCATGCTGTCCATGGTGCCGCGCCGCCGCGCGGAAACGCTCACCCGGGGCGTCCGCGACCGGGCTGATCTGCGCGCTTAATCTCCCTTGAGTGACTATTGTCCCTTTTGTGGAGCGGGTGCCCGTGACGGACGGACGTCCGCCCGTCGGCGGGAGGTGACTGCTACGGGGCGGGCCCCGTGGCCCGGACCCTCTTCCCGCCCAGATCCCGGTCGTGGCTTCGGAAGGTCGGTGAAGTGGCGTGCAGCCTGCCGCCGCCGGTTCAGGGCCGGAATGGGACGAGCTCGCCACCCTGTTCCGCGACCTGGTGCGCGAGGCCGAGCCCTCCGGCGGCATGCTGTTCCTGCTGCCGTCGCGGGAGCCGGTGCTGCAGCTGTCCATGCTGTACGGGATGTCCTGGCACATCGCCGCTCCGTGGGCCCGTATCAGGGTGGAGGAGGCGATCCCGGCGGCGGAGGCCGTGCGTGACAGACGCCTGGTCTGGGTCGAGAGTCCCGACCAGATGGCCCTGCACTACCCGAGGCTCGCCCTCGTGGTTCCGGAGCACACGGTGGCGGCGGGGCCGGTGCTCGTGGGCGACGGCGTACGGGGTGTGGTCTGCCTGCTCTGGCCCGCCTCGCGTCCCGCGCTGCTGGCACAGGGCGAACGCGAGGCGATCGACACCTTCTGCCGTCGGGCGGGACTGTTGCTGGGATCGGCGGCGCAAAGCGGCCGCCCCGTGACGCCCGGGCCCCGCCCCCAGGTGCTGGAGCCGGTACGTCCGCACCCGCCCGGCACGGCCGAGACCATGGCCGCCTACGACTTCGCGGTCCGCCTGCCCGGGGCCATGTCGCTGGACCTGGAGGGCCGGACCACCTTCGTCAGCGACGCGGCGGCCGATCTGCTCGGGGCGAGCGCGGACGACCTGCTGGGTGTCCGCCCCTGGGAACACCCGCGATGGCCCGGTGAGCCCCACTTCGAGGACCGCTTCCGCGCCTCCGTCATCAGCCACCGGCCCGCGCACTTCACCGTCGCGCGCTCACCTGACCGCAGGCTTTCCTTCCAGCTCTATCCCGACGCCTCCGGCGTCAGCGTGCACATCACACCGCTGCCGGCCGACGCGCCCCGGGAGGCGCAGCCCGCCCGGCCGTCCGCCGTGCCCGGCGGCGCCACGACGCTCTACCACCTGACGCATCTGGCGGCGAGCCTGACGGAGACGGTGGAGGTGGAGGACGTCACCGAAAGGGTCGCCGACCAGCTCGTGCCCGCCTTCGGCGCGTCGGGCCTGGTGCTGATGACGGTGGACGAGGGGCGGCTCAGGGTCGTCGGCCACCGAGGCTACGATCCGGCCTTCCTGGCCCCCTTCGACGGCCAACCCCTGACCTCCGACGCGCCGCCCGCACGGGCACTGACGCTGCAGCAGCCCACCTTCTTCACCGATTTCGCGGACTTCCGGTCCGCCCATCCGGACGCCGTCCGCTACGGCGGCAGGGACGCGTGGGCCTTCCTGCCCCTCGCCATCCGTGGCCGCCCCGTCGGGCTCCTGGTGCTGTCCTACAACCGGGCCAAGCGCTTCCCGCCGACCGAACGGCACCTGCTGGTGTCCGTGGCCGGCCTGGTCGCCCAGGCCCTGGACAGGGCCCGGCTGTACGACGCGAAGCAGCGCCTGGCCCATGCTCTGCAACGCGACCTGCTGCCGCGGGAACTTCCCGTGATCCCCGGTCTGCACGTGGCCGCGCGCTATCTGTCGGCCGGTCACGGGATGGACATCGGAGGCGACTTCTACGACCTGATCCGCTGCGACTCCGACGGCGCCGCGGCGGTCATCGGCGACGTCCAGGGACACAACGTCCAGGCCGCCGCGCTCATGGGCCAGTTGCGCACGGCCGTCCACGCCCACGCCGCCGCGGGTACCTGTCCCGGCGAAGTCATGGCCCGTACGAACCAGCTCATGTGCGACCTGAATCCCGGCCTGTTCGCCAGCTGCCTCTTCGTCCACCTCGATCTGGTGAAGCACCGGGCCGCGCTCGCCACGGCCGGACACCCGCCGCCCCTGCTGCGCCATCCGGACGGCGGCAGCGAGGTTCTCCCGGTGCCCACCGGTCTGCTGCTCGGCATCAACCCGGATGCCGAGTACGCCACCATGGACATTCCGCTGCCGCCGGGCACCACTCTCGCCCTCTACACCGACGGGCTGGTGGAAGCCCCGGGGATCGACATCGACGACGCCGTCGCCGACCTCGCCCGTCAGCTGGCCCTTACCCCCGCCGACGACATCGACGCCCTCGTCGACGCCCTCCTGCGGCACGCCCTGCGGGGCATCCCCCGCACCGACGACGTCGCCATGCTGCTGATGCGCACCATGAGGTGACGCGCGAACGCGACGTCCACAGGCTCACTCGGCGGCCAGGCGTGCGAGGTCGGAGACGAAGTCGGTGTTCCCGGTCTGATGCACCACGTTCAACTTCTCGGACGCCACCTTCCAGCCGTGCGGTGTCCGGCGCAGGCCGATCACGTTGCGGGCGTACAGGGTCCAGTCGGTGGCCGACGTGTCCGTACCGAGGCCCGGGTGGTGGTGAAGGGCCTCCAGGTGGAACCGGACCGTGGCCGAGTCTCCCTCGACGTCCACGACGGGAGACGTGACCATGTGCTGGGTCAGCGGGATCATGCCCAGGAGCTCGCTCATGGTGCGCTTCAACGCGTCGGCCTCGACCTGGCCCTGCAGCGGGAAGACGCCCCCGTAGTCGACGGAGACCACGTCCGTCCACAGGCCGCGCATCCCGTCGAAGTCCTTGGCGTCGCAGAACTGGAAGTACCGGCCGATCACGTCGACCGCGTCGAAGGCGTCCAGCGTCGGATGATCCATGTGCCGCGCTCCGCTCGTTCTTCGTGCGTTCGCCGGCTCCCGGCCGACTTCCTGCACGGGACTATGCCGACCGCGGACCGTGTCCTCCTCCACCCCGAACGGTGTGTCGCCCATGTTCCGGCACCGCTGATGCCCGTCACTCGCACGGCGGTGTGCGGGTGACGGGCATCGGTTCACGGCCTACGACGTCGAAGGCGTGGTTCAGGCGGCGGCGAGTCCGGCCTTGAGGCGGGCGGCGATCGTGACGACGCGCTCGGCCTGGACGCGGGCGGCGGTACGGGTGGTCTCGTCGACCGGGTTGTTGCCCTGCGCGTCGACGTGCGACGTGCCGTACGGGTTGCCGTCGGCGAACTTGGCGGCGTCCGTGTAGCCGGGGGAGACCAGGATGCCGCCGAAGTGGTGGATGGAGTTGTACAGCGCGAGCAGCGTCGACTCCTGGCCGCCGTGCGTGGTGGCGGTCGCGGTGAAGCCGCTGTACACCTTGTCGGCGAGCTTGCCCTGGGCCCACAGGCCGCCGAGCGTGTCGATGTACTGCTTGAGCTGGGAGGCGATGTTGCCGAAGCGGGTCGGGCTGCCGAAGATCACGGCGTCGGCCCACACCATGTCGTCCGGGGTCGCGGTCGGGATGCCCTCGGTCGCCGCCGCGTTGGCGGCCCAGGCGGGGTTGGAGTCGATCGCGGCCTGCGGAGCCAGTTCGGCGACCTTGAGCAGGCGAACCTCGGCGCCGGCCTTCTCGGCGGCCTGCGCGATCTCCTGGGCGATCGTGGAGACGGTCCCGGTGGAGGAGTAGTAGATGACAGCGAGCTTTACGGGGCTGGGCACTGTGGTGATCTCCGTGTGGTCGGGGGAGGACGTTCGGTTGCGGCGGAAGATGCCCATGACGGCTTTCATCCCTTGGTTCTGGCACCCGTCGAGCGGGGTGTTGGTTGAACCATAAACCATTCTGGGGCGCCGGTGACGACCGGTGCGAGGGTGACGAACGTCGCACGAGGGGGCATCGCCCTATCCTCGTGCGCGTGCTCCCTGACCTCGTCTTCCGCACCCCTCGGCTCACCGTCCGCGCGTTCACGGCGGCCGACGCGCCCGACGCGTTCGCCATGTGGTCCGACCCGGAGGTGTGCCGGTACACCGGAGACGAGCCCGCCACCGACGTCCGCGTGATCCTCGAGGACATCGACCGCTGGCGGTCCGTCGCGGCCCGGGGCCCGGGCTGCGGTTTCTGGGCCGTGGACGCGGCGGGAGCCGGCTTCGTCGGCGACGTCTATGTGCGCCCGCTCGGGAGCGACCCCGGCGAGCGCGAGATCGGGTGGCACATCGCGCGCCCGCGCTGGGGCCGCGGGTACGCCACCGAGGCCGCCACCGCGGCGGTCCGGTACGCCCACGCCGCGGGCGTGGCACGTGTCGTCGCTCTGATCGACCCGGCGCACCACGCGTCCGTGCGGGTCGCGCACAAGGCCGGCCTGGTTCCCGAAGGGCTCTCCGACCGCTACGCCCCGGGGGAGCCGCCGTCGGCCGTCTTCGCCGGCACCAGCACGCGGTGACCGCGCCGGATGTGCAAGAGCCTGCGGGGAGAGTGGCGCCCGCCGGGCCCGGATCGCGCGGCGTGCCGGACGCTCTCGCAAGGCCCGCCCCACCGGGCGCGCGGGCCTATCCGGAGCTGTCGCTCCTGCCGACGGGCGCCGGATGTGCAAGAGCCTGCGGGGAGAGTGGCGCCCGCCGGGCCGGATCGCGCGGCGTGCCGGACGCTCTCGCAAGGCCGCCCCACCGAGCCCGCGGGCCTATCCGGAGCTGTCGCTCCTGCCGACGGGGGCTGCACCGCCCGTTGTGGGGAAGCGCGGGTTCGGCAACGTCACCCGCCCTGGCGCGGCAACCGCCGGCGAGGCGCATCGACTTGACGCGGGGGCACTCCCGCCCCGGGGCACCGACCGGGCCGGGTGGTGCCCCGAGCCCGCCCCACCGCCCCGGACCAGCAGCCGGTACGCGCCGGGCGACACCCCTTCCCTGCGCCGGAACGCCCGGTTGAACTCGGACGCCCGTGGGAAGCCCCAGCGCGCGCCGATCGCGTGCACCGGCACCGCGTGGAGTCGGGGGTCGGCCAGATCACGACGACAGTGCGCGAGGCGGCGTTCGCGGATGAACGACGACGGTGTGGCGTCCTGCTCCTGGAAGACGAGTTGCAGATACCGCGGTGAGATCCCGTGCGCCCGGGCCACGAGGCCGGGGGAGAGTTCAGGATCGGCGAGATGCCGCTCCACGAAGGCGGCGCACTCCAGGTACAGGACATGCCGCCGTGACTCGGGGGTGAGGCGGGGATCGCGGTCGGTGAAGTGCCCCAGGACGGCCACGGTCAGGTCCAGCACGTTCTGGCCGGCCCGGACGAGATCCCGCGAGGACAGTTCCGTGTACTCCTCGACGAGGCCCCGTAGCAGCGTCGCCAGCAGTTTCCCGACCCCCGAGGCCGCGGGCAGCGGCACCGCCAGCAACTCCCTCATCCGGGACTCGGGCAGGCGGACCAGCTGTTTGGGGAACTGCAGGATCAACGCCCCCGACATCCCCGCGGTGACCGCCGTTCGCGCCGTGAGCGGGAGCGAGGAGTCGTGCAGCACCATCTCCCCGCGTCTGACCAGCGCCCGTTGCCGTGCCTGTTCGATGCCCTGGTCGCCGGCGACGACCACGGCGATCTCGTACAACTCCGGGTCGTCGCGCCGGATGAGACGCGGCGTCCGCTCCGCGACCAGCGCGCTGTAACTCGCCTCCGCCAGTGTCACACCACCCAGCGGCATGGAAGCCAGCCGTGCCCGGCAGTTCTCCGGGATCAGGAATCGACAGCTCATCGGCAGTGCGCCCCGAGCGATGATCGCTTCCCACGCCGACGCCCGCTCGGCGCGCGGTACCTCGTCCAGATCGGCCACCCTGCGCACAACGCCCCCCGTGTGTCCCCCGGGTACATGGTGGGAGCCTGGTCCCGAATTCAACAGTGCGCCGTCGGCCAATCACTGTGCGCGCCCAGCACATGACCTTCTCCCACCCCAAGCAGCAGAGTGGCTCCGCTCGCTCCGGCCGACGCCCTTCCCCCACGGAGGGGCGGAAGGCCGGTGCATCCGACCCGCAGAATGGAGTCAGACATGCGCATCCGCAGAAGGCTCGGCTTCACCGCCGCCCTTGCCGCGATGGCCGCCTCGGCCGGACTGCTCGCCACTGCCGCCCCCGCCTCGGCCGGCCCGAACTGTACCTCGGGGAACCACTGCGTGTTCTACCTGGGGATCAACGACTCGGCTCGCCACTCGTACTTCAACTCGGACAGCAACTTCGCCGGCGACACCTTCAACCAGCTGACCACCCGGGCGGGTGGCGGCCAGGGCGTCAACGACAACACGGTCTCCGCGAGCAACTCGAGCACCGGTGGCTACGAGAGCCACTACTACGTCAACTCCGGCTACAGCGGCTTCCTGTTCTGCGTGAACCCCGGGTCGTACGTCGACTACCTGCCGGGCAGCCAGCAGAACACGGCCAGCTCCCTCCAGTTGCGGGGCACCACCAGCATCAGCTGCTACTGACCGGCCAGGCCGACGGGGCGACGGCAGGCCGGCCTGCCGCCCCGCCCCGTCGGTCCCGGCACCCCGCCGCACACGGATCCGCCAGCCGGAAGGACGCCCGATGCCACCGACGAGTCCACCTCCCGGCCCCTCGGGGCCGCCGCCCGAGTCCGGCCGGCGTTCGGGTGCGCGTGCGCAGCCGCGCCGACGCGCGCGTCGCAGCGCCGGCACCGCCCTGCTCCTCGTCACGCCGGTCGTGGTGGCGGCGACGATCGGCTGGTCCCTTCATCGCGACGACCGAGGGCAGGACGAGCCGCCGGACCGTGCGGCCACCCTGCGCACGGCGCTCCCCCTGCAGAAACTGCTGAACTCGTCGCCGGAGAAGGCCCGCCAGGTGCACCGGGCGGAACAGTCGCTCGTCGCCACCTGCATGGCGCGCCACGGCTTCGCCTACGAACCGGCACCCGAACCGGCCGCGGGTTCGGAGGCGACCGGCTCCGTCACGTCCTCCTTCGGCATCGAATCCGTCGACCCGCCGGGCGCACGAGCGGCGGGAACCGAGCGTCAACCGGTGGAACGCCACCGCGGACAGGACTTCGACCGCGCCCTCTACGGGGACCCGGAACGCAGGATCTCCGCCCGGAACGAGGTCGTCCGCGTCACCCGGCCCGCCACCGGGTGCCTTGCCGAGGCGCAAACCCGTCTCCTCGGCGAGGACGGCCGCGAGCGCGATCTCGCGCTGCGCCTCGTCCTGGACCAGGGGGAGCGCGACGCGGCGGCGGGTCTGGCCGGCGACGCCGCCTCCCGTGCCGCCGACAGGGACTGGCGCAGGTGCATGGCCGAAGCGGGCATCCGAGCCTCCGACCCCCGTGCGTTCGCCCAGCGGCTCCCGAAGGACACGGACCTCACCGGCGATCAGTCGGTGGCCGCCGACCTCGAATGCAAGAAGCAGACCCGCTACCTGGAGCGCGGCTACGGCCGTCTCGCCGCCCTGCAGCGCGACTGGCTGACCGGGCACAAGGAGGACGCGGCCGCATGGAAGTCCCTGCGGGCCCGTGAAGCAGCGAACGCCGCCCGGGTGTTGCGGGGCGCCGCGCACGCCGCCCCCTGACGGAACGCCGAAGGGGTGCCCGAGCGTGCTCGGGCACCCCTCGACGAGTCAGGTCAGCGGACGACGACCTGGGCGCTGCCGGTGATGCCGCCGGAGGTCACCGAGACGGTGACGGTCCCGGCGCGGTGGGCGGTCAGGTGGCCGGTGGCGGCGTCCACCGAGGCGACCTTGGGGTTGCTGGAGGACCAGACATGGGAGGCCGGGTCCGCGATCGGGATGGTGAGCGGTGCGATGTTGTCGCCGGCGATCATGTCACCCGTCGCCGTGAGGGCGATCCGATCGCCCTTGGCGATCGGATCCTTGGGGCCCTTGACGCCGATCGAGGCCAACGCGGGCTCGACGGTGTACTGCAGGTCACCGTCGTCGCCGATGCGGACCAGACCGAAGTGGTAGAAGCCGCCCTGGTCGGCAGGGGCGTAGGCGGGCATGCCGAGGTCCGCGAAGGTGAACTGCGGGATGCCGCCCTGCTCGACGGTCGTGCTCCGCCCCTCGGGGTCGAGGATCTGCTCGGCGAAGCCGCGGGCGTGACCGTACATCATGATCGCGTGCTGCTTCGGGTGGGTCTCCTGGTAGCGCTGCACCAGTCGCAGATACATCCGCGCCTCCCAGCGGTCCGTGAACTGGCTGTTCGCGGCCGGGTGCGGGTCGTACGCGGGCATGTGGGTGATGACCAGGACGTCCTTGGCGGTGGTGTCGGTCAACTGCTTCACCAGCCAGGGGTACTGCGCTCCCGCCGGGTCCTGGAACGGGTCCGAGGACTGCAGGCTGCCGTGCGAGTTGTCGGTGACGATCATCCGCGCCGCGCCCTGGGTGTAGGCGTAGTGGGTGTCACCGAAGGTGTCGCTGTAGTTGCCGTTCTCCGCGTCGGCGCCCTGCGTGATCTCGTGGTTGCCGACGATGTCGCGCTCCGGGATGCCGAGGGCGTCCATCTTGGACTTGGCGTACTGCAGGTCGACCGGTTTGCCGTCGTCGGACATGTCGCCGAGGAACTGGGCGGCGTCCGGGCGGGCCTGCGGGCTGAGCGTGGGCAGCCGCTCCGCGAGGGAGTCCATGACGTTGCTGCTGACCGACCCGGGGTCGCTGGCGAGCAGGTGCGCGTCGTCGCCGGCGAGGAGGGTGGTGCCCTTCCTGGCGAAGTCGGCCGAGTCCTGCTCGAAGGACAGCCACTTCGGGTTGTCCGGGATCGGGCGGTACTCGGGGACCGTGACCGGTCGCGGCGAGTAGAGCGCCTGCAGTCCGGCGACGTTGAGCGAGCCGCTGTAGGCGGTGCTCGGACTGATGGCCAGGAAGTCGATGAAGCTGATCGTCAGCGGGAACTGCATGCCGGCGGGCAGCTGGGCGACCGCGAGGTGCCAGTCCTTCCAGGTGACGAACGTCGGATACAGCGTCGTGGACGTGCCGTTGACGCCGATGTACTTCTCGGCGAGCTCGATGCCGTTGCCGTCGCCCTTGATCCAGACCCCGATGCCGGTGGGGACCTGGCCCTCGTGGGTGTCGGTCTTCAGCGTGGTGCGCGGCGAGAGGACCAACTGCTTGACGCCGGAGCCGGCCGGCATCGAGTAGTCCAGGCGCAGGGAGCCGGACTCGGTCGAGCCGGGCGGGACGACGCCGGGATCGGCGGCCAGGGTGGCCGGCTTGCCGGTGGTGTTGTTGCTGAGACGCCAGACGTCGAGGCTGGTCATCGGGTCGACGACCTTGCTGACGCTGCCGACGGCGATCGACGTGGTACCCGTGGCGCCCGCGACGTGGGCACTGACCTCGGCGAGCCCGCCGTGGTCGGCATCGGCCGTGAACAGGCCGTGCGCGTCGACGTGGCCCAGTTCCTCCGGCGTGACCTTCCAAGTGGCGGCCTCGGCGGGGATCTGCACCTCCTCGCCGCCCTTGACGGTGCCGGACAGGGTGAGCTGCTGGGTGGCGCCGTTGTCGAGGTCGGCCTTGTCCGGCGACACCGTGAGCGTCTCCAGCCTGTTGACGACCTCGAGCTTCTCCGAGGTCGAGGCCTTGCCGTCGGAGGCGATGATGCGGCCCGTTCCCGCGTGGTGCGGCGTGAGCCTGCCGTTCTCGTACGACGCGAGGGACGGGGGCACGACGCGGACGTGGACCTCGCCGGCCGACGGGTTGGCGTACCGGTCGACCGAGTGCACCGGGAGCGGGACGGAGCCGCCGGCGACGGTGGTGACCTTCTCGCCGCCGTTCACCACGACCTCGACGGCCGGTCCGGCCGCCTTGGCGGTGGAGTAGAAGAAGATGCCGTTGGCCACCGGGCGTTCGGAGTTGCCGGGCAGGTCCGAGGGCGTGCTGACCAGCTCGGCCTGGTGCGCGCCGGGGGCGCGGCTGACCATGCCGGTGGAACCGCCGCCGTCGAAGAGCATCGCGGAGTGGGCGCCGTGGGCGACCATGTAGCCGGCGACCTCGTCACGGGTCATGCCGAAGGCGGTGGCGGCGCCGCCGTGGCCGTCGACGGCGACGACGATCGCGTGCTTGCCGTCCTCGGTGACGCCGACCGCGGTCTCCGGGTTGGCGCCGCTCGGCGGGGTGCCGGTCGGGTCCTTGTAGACCTTGCCGTCCTTCACCAGCGTGTCGACACCGCTGATCAGCTGGGTGAGGTCGTTGTCGGGCGAGAGCCGGGTGGCAAGGCCCACGCGGTCGCCGCCGCGCAGGGTGTCGCTCAGCCACTGCCCGCCGTCTCCGGCGCCGAGCAGGCCGAGTTGGCCGGCGGTCAGCCGCGGGACGGTGGTGAGGCCGGTGGTGATGTCGTCGACGACGAACCCGTCGTCGGTGACGTGGCCGAGCGCCAGGGTGGCGGGCCTGGCCAGGCCCGGGGTCTCGCCGAGGGCGGGCGTGACCTCGGTGATGCCGCCGGACGCCACGTCGTTCACGGTGTTCACCGAGGTGAGCGGGCGGGTCGTGGAGCCCACGGTGATCGTCCCGGAGAAGGTCTGCGGACCCATCACCATGCTGCCGTCGGGCTTGACGCCCAGTTGGGACGCGAAGCCCGGCTTGGGGCTCTTGAGGAGCCGCCCGTCGGTCATGATGCCGCCGAGCGGGCGTCCGCTGGCGTGGATCTCGAAGTAGTCGCCGTTGACACCGGCCACCGCGTGGGTGCGGTGGGCCATGGACGACGGGGTCTCGTCCGCCGGGTTGGTGAGGGTGTCGCCGGCCTGGACCATCCCGACCCGGAGGTTCGGATCGCCGAGGTCGGCCCGCAGCACCTGGAGGTGCTGACGTCCGCCGACGGTGTCGTAGGTCTCGCTGTGGTGCTCCAGGCCGCGCGTGACGGTCTCGGCCGACGTACGGCCGGAGTCCACCACCAGCGGCCAGTTCTCCGGTGTGTCCGGGAGCCAACTCCCGTGTGCCGCGTAGCTGTCGGCGGTCGCCGCGTCATCGGCGGAACCGACGGCGGGTCCTGCTCCCGTCACGGCGCCGGCCAGCGCCAGCGCCACCGCGGTCGCCACCGCGGTACGGCGGGCGGCGGGCCCCGCGGGTCTGTCTGCGCGAAGTCTCATCGTGTGTTTCCTCATGGACGTGCGCGCCGGTGGACACCGGCGCGCACGTCCACCGCACACGGACTCGGCGGATCACAGGTTTCCGTTCCGGGCGCCGCAGATGAGCAGGAGGAATGCTCTCGTACCGCATTTGGTCAAGTTGAGTAAACTTTCAACGAATCCGTCCTGCCTGACCGGGCGCCCGACCGGTGGTAAGTTCGTATACCAGTTGTATGCAACGGAGGGGGTCGCTGTGGCATCGGGACGGGACAAGGCCTACGCCTTCCTCAAGGAGCACGTGCTCACCGACCCTGAGCTGCAGGGCACGTTCCTCTCCGAGCAGGAGCTCGCCGATCGCATCGGGGTGTCACGTACGCCGATCCGCGAGGCGCTGCTGCTGCTGGCCGCCGAGGACCTGGTGCGGCTGGTGCCCAAGCGCGGGGCCCAGATCGTGCCGCTGACGGGGCGCGAGCTCAACGAGCTGATGGAACTGCGCGGGATCGTCGAGCGTTACGCGGCCGAGCGGGTCATCGCGGACGGCAAGGCCCCGCTGGAGGAGCTCCGGGAGATCCTGGAGCGGCAGCGGGCGCTGAGCGGGCCGGAGTTCGCCAAGGAGTTCATCGCTGTGGACCACCTCTTCCACGCGACGATCGTGGCCGCGGTGGGCAACGTGCTGCTGGACCGGCACTACGACGGGCTGCGCAGCCGTCAGGTCCGGGCCGGCGTGGTGGCGCTGTTCAACCAGCACGGACGGCAGGCCGCGGTGCTGGAGGAGCACCACGCGATCCTGTCGGCGCTCGCCTCCGGGGACGCGGACGCGGCGCGCACCGCGATCGACGGCCACCTGGACTCGACCCTGAAGGTCCTGCTCGCCGGCTGGTAGCGCGTGCCGGTGGCCGGTGGCCGGTGGCCCGTTGCCGGTTCCCGGCCGGTCAGGCCCGGCCCAGCCTGCGGTTGTCCAGCACCGGCACCGCCCCGCGCACCGACGCGACCTCCCAGGGACCCGGACACGGGTGACGTGATCGGCCTGCGGTACGACGTGGTGGCGATGGCGGCGCCGATCGGCTGAGGGCGTGCGGCTCAGGCGGCCCGTCGGACGTGCGCGAGGACGAGCACCGTGTCGTCATGAGGAGGGTGCGGCAGCAGGCGCGCCAGGATGTGGTCGGCCATCTCCTCCAGCGGACCCGACGCGCCGCTCAGCTCGGTGCGCAGCAGCGCGGCGCCCTGGTCGATGTCCCGGTCCCGCGCCTCGATGAGGCCGTCGGTGTAGAGGGCGAGGGTCGCGCCGTCGGGGAGGTCGACCTCGGTCGTCGCGAAGGGCTGTCCACCGACTCCCAGGGGGACGCCGAGGACGTCACCGATCGTCTCGACGGTGCCGTCGGCCCGGAGCACGAGCGGCGGGGGATGGCCGGCGTTGGCGATGCGGGCCCGGCCGCTCCTGGCGTCGTAGCGGATGTAAAGGCAGGTGGCCAGCTCGATGCCCGCCTCCACGGCGCAGGAGTCCAGCTCGGCGAGCAGGTCGGCCGGGTCCTCCTTGTGCCGGGCGAGGGCCTTGGCCGTGATGCGCAGCCGGCCCATGTTCGCCGCGGCCTGGACACCGTGCCCCATCACGTCGCCGACGACGAGCGCGACCCGGTCGTCGGGCAGCTCGATCACGTCGTACCAGTCGCCGCCGACCTCCGTGACGCGGCTGCCGGGAACGTAGCGGTGGGCGACCTGCACGTGCGCACTGGTCGCCAGGGCGGAGGGGAGCAGGGCACGTTGCAGCGTCAGCGCGATGTCCTGGACGCGGCTGTAGAGCCGCGCGTTGTCCAGGCACAGGGCCGCCCGGGACGACAGTTCCGCGGCGAGCCCCAGATCCTGTTCGTCGAAGGTCGGACGGGCGGCGGAGCGCCCGAACATGGTGAGCCCCTGGACCGTGCCACGGGCGATGAGCGGGACGATGGTGATACAGGTCAGGCCGCTGTCGAGGAGCAGCCGGGCGCGTGCCTTGTGGAGGACGGTCGTCGTCGCGAAGTTCGCGTCGACACCGAAGGTGACGGGGCGGTTCGTCCGCAGCACCTCATGGATCCTGGAGCCCGGTGGGTACGTCACGGTCTCCAGGCCGCTGACCAGCTCGATGGCGGGCGGCGGCAGGACGGTGCCGGAGGCGATCCGGCGGGTGATCAGCGGTTGTCGGGGATCGAAGACCTCGGGGTTGCCCCGCCGGTCCACCAGTTCCACCACGGCGGCGTCCGAGAAGTCCGGGACCGCGGCGTCCACGAGTTCCTGGGCGGTGACGCCGACGTCCAGGGACGTGCCGATCCTGGCCGTCGCCCGGTTGAGCAGGGCAAGTCGCTGACGTGCGGCGGTGGCTTCGAGGATGGCCTGTTCCCGGTCGGTCACGTCCACCATGAGTCCGCCCAGTCCGGGCCGGGTGCCGGCCGCCCGGTTCAGCGGGAACCACGTCACCGAGCGCACCTGGTCACGGTCGGGGTGGCCGGGGGTGCGCAGTCCGACCAGCGTGCCGACCACCGGTGGGCCGCCCGCGACGACGGCGCGGAGCATGTGCCGGTGCTCACCGCCGTCAGACGTGATCATGATGTCGTCGACGGGGCGCCCGAGATGGCTGTCGACGGACAGGCCGTCCATCTCGGCCAGCGCCTGGTTGAGGTGGACGTACCGCAGGTCCTCGTCGAGCATGACCAGGCCGATGGGGCACGTCTCGAAGAGGGCGTCGAGGAACGCGAGGTTGGTCTTCACCCGGTCGAGTTCGCGGCTCCTGGCCGCCAGGCCCATCACCACCGATCGCCCCATGGCCCCGGTCACGGGGAAGACCCGGAACCCGCAGTCGAAAACCGCGCCGCCACGATGCAGCACCGGCAGCCTGCCACGCCAGTAGCCGAGGGTCCGGGCGAGCTTCGCGAGCCTCTCGGCGGCGCCGGGGCTGCCCTCGGGCGGGCCGGGGAAGAGGGACGCTGCCGGCTCGGACAGGATTCCGTCGGGGGCGTGCCCGAAGAGGCTGTGGGCGCCGGGGCCCCAGAAGCAGATCCGGTCCTCCTCGTCCATACCGAAGACGGCGATGGACACGTGTTCGAGCAGGGAGCCGGGCTCCGACCGCAACAGCTCCCCTTCGTCTCCCGGCCGATCAGGTCGCACAGCTTGTTCCTTCCGCCTGAGGCGCGCGGGTCGCGCGGCCGCTTCGGGAGTACTCCGGGAGCGGTGGACAAACCCGATCGCCTTTCCCCATTGTGGGCAAGACGGGCTATTGCCGCCCACGGCGCACCATGACCGCCTCTCCGTGACGGCGGCTGACCGAGAGTGACGTCCGGTGGGTCGCGCGGCACCGCTTCGCGCGTGTCACACATTTCAGATGTCCTTTGTCATAAGGGTTGTAAGCAGCAAATGGCCCGCCGACCCAAGGAGTGCAGTGATGACCGGTCCCGTTCTTGAACCCGCGGCGCAGGAGATTGCAGATGCGACGGCCAATCCGCCGTTCCTCTACGAACTCGGCCCGGAGGGTGCCCGGAAGGTCCTGGACGACCTGCAGGCGGCGCCGGTGGCGAAGCCGGACGTCGAGGAGAAGTGGATCACGGTGCCCGCCGAGGTGGGGG
The DNA here is from genome assembly GCF_055657325.1 of Streptomyces sp. NPDC107562. Taxonomy (NCBI): domain Bacteria; kingdom Bacillati; phylum Actinomycetota; class Actinomycetes; order Kitasatosporales; family Streptomycetaceae; genus Streptomyces; species Streptomyces sp. NPDC107562. The sequence continues at coordinate 749,490 of NZ_JBVKBE010000001.1, forward strand.
ATGTGCGGGTACGCATCATCAAGCCCGTGGGCAGCGAAGGCACCCTGCCGGTCGTCCTGTACGTCCACGGCGGCGGCTGGGTCCTCGGCAACGCCGGCACCCACGACCGACTGGTGCGCGAGCTGGCCGTCGGGGCCGACGCCGCCCTCGTGTTCGTCGAGTACGACCGCTCCCCGGAGGCCAGGTATCCGGTCGCCATCGAGCAGGCGTACGCGACCGCTCGGTGGATCGTCGCGAACGGCGCCGGCGAGGGCCTGGACGCCTCGCGCCTGGCGGTGGCCGGCGACTCCGTCGGCGGCAACATGACCGCCGCCCTGACCCACATGGCCAAGCAGCGCGGCGACGTGACCTTCGTGCACCAGTCCCTGTACTACCCCGTCACGGACGCGGCCCAGGACACCGACAGCTACCGGGAGTTCGCCGACGGGCCGTTCCTCACCGCGCGGGGCATGGCCTGGTTCTGGGACTGCTACACCACGGACCCCGCCCAGCGGGCCGAGATCACCGCCTCACCGCTGCGGGCGACCCTGGAGGAGCTCGCCGGCCTGCCGCCCGCGCTCGTCATCGTCGACGAGAACGACGTCCTGCGTGACGAGGGCGAGGCCTACGCCCGCAAGCTGACCCAGGCCGGGGTTCCCACCACGAGCCTGCGCTACAACGGCATCCTGCACGACTTCATGATGCTCAACCCGCTGCGGCCCACGCAGGCCACAACGGCCGCGGTCCAGCAGGCCGTTCACACCCTGCGCACCGTCCTGCACGGCAACTGAGACTCCGCGACCGAGACTCCCGTGCTGCGCGTCCGCAGCACCTGAACGGCTTCGACAGAGCTGACCTGACAGCTCTTCCGCGCTCGTGCGCGCGGAACTCACGGGCGTAGAACGGTGATGATCCTGTTCCGCCCCGGCGCACGGTGCGTTCCTTCCAGACGTGCGGCAGCCGCGCCTGCCGCATGCGGCCACGTCCACTGTCCGGACCGGCCGCCAATCTCTGCCTCGAAAGGGCCATCTCGTGAACCGTCATTCGCGCCTTCGGCGTGCCCGGACACCGCTCACCCTCGCGGCCACGGCGGCTGTCGCCACCGGCCTCCTCGCCACGACCATGGGCCCGGCCAGTGCCGCCAAGCCCGCGCCCTCCAAGGCCGGCAAGCCGACCGTCGTCCTCGTCCATGGCGCGTTCGCCGACTCCTCCAGCTGGAACGGCGTCATCAAGAGGCTGAAGGAGGACGGCTACCCGGTGGTGGCCGCGGCCAACCCGCTGCGGGGCGTGAGCATCGACGCCGCCGCCGTCAAGAACCTCCTCGCCGGCATCGACGGGCCGGTCGTGCTCGTCGGGCACTCCTACGGCGGAGCGGTGATCAGCAACGCCGCCCACGGCGCCGACAACGTCAAGGCGCTCGTGTACGCCGACGCCTTCCTTCCCGAGAAGGGGGAAAGCGCCAACGAACTGGTGGGCAAGTTCGAGGGCAGCGTCATCGGCAAGGTCCTGCGACCCGTCCCGATCACGAACCCGGACGGCTCCAAGGACTTCGACTTCTACATCGACCAGTCCAAGTTCCACCAGGCCTTCGGCGCGGACGTCCCCGCGCGCACCGCCGGACTGATGGCGGTCACCCAGCGCCCCGGCACCGGCACCGCGCTGAACGAACCGTCCGGTGAGCCCGCCTGGAAGACCATCCCCTCCTGGGCCGTGGTCGGCACCGACGACCGGATCATCCCCCGCAAACTCCAGCTCTACATGGCCAAGCGCGCCGACGCCCACATCAAGGAGGTCAAGTCCTCCCACGCGGTGAGCGTGTCCCAGCCGGACACGGTCACCCACGTCATCGAGCGGGCGGCGCGCACGGTCCGCTGACCGGCGCGGCCCACGGGGCAAAGGGCCGTCACACCGGGGTGCCGGTCCTTTCCCCCTCCCGCACACACCGGCGACACCGACGAGCACAGCCGAGGAGTGAACACATGACCCACAGGCGCGTACTCGTCACGGGCGCGTCCAAAGGGATCGGCCGCGCCCTCGCCGACCGACTGGCGGGAGAAGGTCATACCCCGGTCGGCATCGCCCGCAACGCACCGCGGTCCTTTCCCGGCGAGTTCCATGAAGCCGACCTCGCCGACCGTGCGGCCACCGATCAGGTCCTCGGCACGGTGCTGGGCGCGGGACCGGTCGACGCCGTGGTCAACAACGTGGGGCTGGTGCGGCCCGCGCCCGTCGGGGAGGTCGCGCTGTCCGACCTCGACGCGGTGCTCGACATGAACGTGCGCACCGCCGTCCAGGTCGTGCAGGCCGTCCTGCCCGGCATGCGTGAACGGTCCTGGGGCCGCGTCGTGAACGTCACCAGCCTGGTCTCCCTCGGACTGCCCGACCGTACGTCCTACGGCGCGGCCAAGGCCGCCATGGAGTTCCTGACACGAGGCTGGGCCGGAGAGCTCGCCGCACACGGGATCACCGTCAACGCGGTCGCCCCGGGCCCCACCGAGACCGAGTTGTTCCGCGCGAACAACCCGCCCGGTTCGGCCTCGGCCGCCCGCTACCTGGCGGGCGTTCCCATGGGAAGGTTCGGGCGCCCGCACGAACTCGCCGCCGCCATCGCCTTCCTGCTCTCCGAGAACGCCGGATTCGTCACCGGCCAGATCCTGCGCGTCGACGGCGGCGCGAGCGTCGGCCGCGCCTGACCCGCCCGGGCCCGGCGCTCCACCCGACGGACCGTGACTCACTTCGCCCCGGACGGTGCGCCAGGGCTCAGGTTCGACAGGTGCCGAGGCCGGTTCGACTGGAACCTGCTCGACTAGGCCACGGACGGGCCGGTCGCCGGAGGCCTGATGGCGGCTTGGACCAGGGTGTGTGCCAGGCTCGTGCTTTCCCGCAGGCTGTCGGGAGAGAGGGGCTGCAGGGCCAGGGCGCCCTCGTGCAGCACCAGGAGCCGGGTGGCGAGGGCGGCGGGGTGTGAGCAGCCCGCCGCGGCGGCCAGTTCCTCGAACAGGTTCCGCAGCCAGAGCTTCTGGTCCGCGGCGACGCGATGCGCGGGATGCGCGGGGTCCGGCAGTTCGGCGAGCGCGTTGAGGAACGCGCACCCGCGCTTGTTGGTCTCGCTCCATGTGCGCAATGCCTCGAAGGGTGCGGTGACGGCGTCGCCGGGGGAGTCGCTGGCGTCGACGGCGGCCCGGACGAGGGAGCGCCAGCGCCGGTCGCGTTCCGAGAGGCAGGCCGCCACGAGGTGGTCCTTCGACCCGAACTGGTTGTACAGGGTCCGCTTGGTGACGCCGGAGTGCTCGGCGATGAGATCGACCCCTACCGCTGTGATCCCACGCGCGTAGAACAACTGCTCGGCGGCCGCCACGATGCGGCGGCCGGCCGGCGTCATCGGCCGCGTCGCGTGCACGACGCCCCCTTCACTGATCGGTGTACGGTGGGAGAGGTTCACAGATCAGTATACCGGCGGGAGGTTCAGGGATGAGCGTGTCCCAGTCCATGCGAGCGGTGCGCATCACCGGACACGGAGGACCTGAGGTACTCGAAGTCGCGGAGGTCGCCGTCCCCGTGCCGCGGACCGGGGAGGTGCTGGTCGGCGTCGGCGCGGTCGCCGTGAACAACACCGACCTGTGGACCCGGCAGGGCGCCTACGGTCGCCCGGGGGACCCGAAAGCGCTGTCGGGCTGGCGCGGCCCCGTCGACTTCCCGCGCATCCAGGGCGCCGACGTGGCCGGGCGGGTCGTGGCCGTCGGGCCCGGCGTGGCGGAGAGCCTCCTCGGACGCCGCGTGGTCGTCGACCCCGCGCTCTACGACTCCGAGGGGCCGGACGCCCACCCGGTGGGCCTGATGGGGAGCGAACGGGACGGTGGATACGCCGAGTACGTGACCTCGCCGGTGGAGCGGGTGCACGACGTGACCGGCTCCGCGCTGACGGACGACCAGCTCGCGACGTTGCCGACCGCCTACGGCACCGCGCTGGGCATGATCGAGCGAGGTCGGCTGCGACAGGGCGAGACCGCCCTGGTCTCGGGAGCGTCCGGCGGCGTCGGCCTGGCGCTGGTGCAGCTCGCCCGGGCGCGTGGCGCACGGGTCCTCGCCCTCAGCAGCGGTCCCAAGATCGACGCGGTGCGCACAGCGGGCGCGCACGCGGTCGTCGACCGCTCGGGGAACATCGCCGAGCAGATCCGCGCCGCCGCCCCGGACGGTGTGGACGTCGCACTCGACGTCGTGGCCGGCGAACTCGTGCAGGAAGGACTGCCGTTGCTGCGCGAAGGGGGCCGATGGGTCGTCGCCGGCGCACTCGGCGGATACGACGTGGCCTTCGACGTGCGCCGGCTCTACCTGCACAACGCACAGGTCATCGGATCCTCGATGCACACGCCCGCGCACTTCGACCTCCTCATGGGGATGGCGCGCCGGGCCGAGGTCCACCCCGTCGTGGCCGCGACGTTCCCACTGGAGCAGGCCGCGCGGGCGCAGGAGGAGCTTTCGCGCAGGGGCCACGTGGGGAAGATCGTCCTGCACCCCTGAGGCCGGTCCGGGAGGGTGAGAGCGCAGGCCACCGGCGGCGCACCGGAGGTGACCTCGGCGGTCGGACGACCTGACACGACCCTTCAGCTCGCGTCCCCCGAGCCCTCCCTCTCGACGAGCCCGACCGCGAACGCCTCAAGGGAACCGCTGAGCCTCGGAGCGAAGTTGAGCGCGACGTGCCCCCAGCGCGGTTCCTGCTCGTACAGCGCCGCGAGGGTGGGCGTCGGATGGGACACCTGCCAGAAGCCGGCGGCCAGGGTGATCGCGACGGCCACCAGCTCCTCGATCTGCCCGACGCTCATCGTGCTCGCGGCGCCGAGCGCGGCCGTCATGTCGTCGTGCGCCGCGAAGGCGTTGGTCTTGTACCGGCGGGCTCGCTCGATGTCGACGTCACCCTCGAGGTTCAGGGGGACATGCGTCAGGAGGTCGCAGAACACGGGAAGCCCGGTCAGGGTCCCGCTCACCACGGCCGCGGTCCGCGCGGCGCCCAGTCCGGCACGGCCGCCCACCTCGGCCTTGACCGCGTCGCGCCACCGCCCCCACCCGCGCTCGGCCAGTTCCAGCAGGAGCTCCTCCTTGCTGGCGTAGTACCGCCGTACACCGGTCCGGTGAAGCCCCGCCCGCTCGGTGACGGCCGCCAGCGTGACATGGCGGACGCCGCCCAGTTCGCGCGCGAGCGCCTCCGCGGCATCCAGCAGATCTTCCGCGCGGCGCGCCTTGTCCTCGACCGATCTGGCTCTCTGACGCATCCCGGAATCCTAACGCACCCGGGAGTGCGTTATCTCGCCGAGCCGTGCTACGTTCGGCATAACGCATCACGGCGTGCGTTAAGCCGTGTCCATGAAAGTCGATGGAAGTCGATGGAAGTCGAGGAAAGAGGAATCGCCATGCAAGCTGTCCAGGTGGGCCGGTTCGGCGCCCCGCACGTGCTCGCCCTCGCCGAGGTGCCCGACCCGGTCCCTGGGCCCGGCCAGGTCGCCGTCGACGTGACGCACTCGGCCGTCGGCCTGGTCGACGCCTACATCCGGCAGGGCTTGTTCAAGGACCGTGCCGGGCTGCCGCAGCCGCCGTACGTTCCCGGCCTCGAAGTCGCGGGTACCGTGCGCCGACTCGGCGAGGGGGTCACGGACCTCCGCGTCGGCGAACAGGTGGTGGCACTCTCCGTCAACGGCACCGGCGGCTACGCGCCGATCTACGTCGCCGACCGGGAGCGCGTCGTGTCGACGGAGGGTCACGGCATCGACCCCGCCCTCGCCGTGGCCGTCGTCCCCAACGCGATCATGGCCCATGTCGCGCTCACCCGTGCCATCACGATGTCCCCGGGAGAAAGCATCCTCATCCATGGAGCGCTGGGGGCGCTCCCCGCGGCGTTCCCCGGTATCGCCCGGCAGTTGGGGGCCTCACGCGTGGTCGGCACCGTGCGCGCCGAGCGGCTCGCCGCTGCCACCGCCTCGCGGCTGCCCTACGACGACGTGGTCGACGCCGCCCTGCTGCCCGATGTCCTGGCCGGCGAGAAGTTCGACGTCGTGGTCGACGCCGTCGGCGGCGCCGTCCGCTCCCACAGCCTGGACCTGCTCGCCCTCTCGGGCCGCCTCCTGCTCGTCGGCAACGCGAGCGGGGACTGGAACCACCGTATCGACGGCAACCGGATCTGGCAGAGCAACATCACCGTCGCCGGCTTCAACGCCGGTGGCTACCTCCCGGCCCACCCCGACGCCGTCCCGTCCGCCGCCGAAGCCGCGCTGAAGGCGGTGGCGGCCGGGCTCGCCTCTGTCGAGATCGAACTCCACCCTCTTGCGCAGGCCGCGGCCGCGCACGACCGTCTGGAGAACCACCGGGCCGGCGGCCGGATCGTGCTCACCTCGTGAGCGGCGCCGGTCAGGTGACCAGCAGCCGGTTGAAGAACGACCGGTAGTGGCGCAGGGCCTGGCGAAGGTCCTCGGTGTTCGCCTGCTCGCCGCGGTTCCACTGTCCTTCGAGTTCCTGCTTGTGGTCGGCGAACGTGGTGGCCAGCTGCTGCATGACGTCGGCGACGAGCGCGTCCGCGGTGTGCACCGCGTCACGAGGGTCGTCCACGAACTTGTTCTGCACTTCCTGCCAGCGTGTACGGAACCCTTCCTCGTCCTCCGTGGTGAGGAGCTGCGGCACCTCGTCCTCGGCCTGTCCGCCCTGCGCCACGGCTTCGCGCTCGGTGTCGGCGGGGGGCGCCATGGTCTCCTCGTCGGCGGGCCGCTCGGGCGTGTCGGTGCTCTCGCCGGGGAATGTCGGCACATCGGTCGCCGTGCTCGGTGGGCCCTGCTGCGTGGCCGCCGGGTCCCGGGGGTGGGCGAGGTCTTCGGTGGACAGGCCGCTCGCACCGGCGGTGTCGGGTATGTCTCTGCGTTGCATGTCTCCTCCATTCCGAGGGCCGGTCCGCGCCGCCCGGACCGGGGCTGCCGCGGTCCTGTCGGCCGCGCGGATCAGGCCGGGGCGTGGCGACGGCCGCCGCCGTCGGACAGCAGTTCGTCGAAGAGGGCCCGGTAGTGCACCATCGCCCCGCGCAGCTGTTCGGTGGTCGCCGCGTGCCGGGTGCTCAGCTCGTCGACGTCGTGGGCGGCCCGGTAGTGCTCCAGCGTGCGGCTGTGCTCGACCGAGAGGTCCCTGAGCTGCTGCTCGAAGTCCTGGGTCGGGTAGCCGCGCTCGTGCATCAAGGAGGTCACGAGGCGATCCGCGTCGTGCACCGCGTCCTCGGGGCGGTCCACGAACTCTTCCTGCACGCTGTTCCAGTCCCGGGAGTACCGGTCCCTGACGCCGCTGTCCAGTGGCTTGATGTCCAGCGCGTCGTGCCGCTTCTCGCGGGCCCGGAGCTCACGCTCGCCGGCCATGCGGCTGTCGGCGTCCTCCATCGTTCGCCCGTATTCCGGGCCGAAGCGCTCCTGCAGCTTGCGGCGGCGCATGAACATCGAGATCGCGAAGGCGACCACGGCGATCACCACCACGAGGGGAATGATGATGGCCAGAAGTGTCCCTGTTGACATCAGGCAGGCCTCCTCACTTGCGGGCCCTTTTGTGCCTTTCTCTGCCGAATTGCCGCTTCTTTGCCTTTGAAACGGGGTGCGGAGACCCGGGCGCCGAAGACGCCTCGGACAGGCCGCACCCGGGTGAGGTGTCACCCGGGTGCGGCCGAGCCGGATCAGCAGGTGGCGTTCAGACCGGCCCAGTTGGCCCGGTCGTTGTAGCCGCCGTCCCCGGCGTCGCCGACGACCAGGTCGAGGACCCGGACGCCGGTCAGGTCGACGTCGGCCTCGCGGACGTCGTCGCGGCCGAGCACACCGCTGTCGAACAGCATCCGGCCGTCACCGATGACCTGGAAGGTCGACGTGCCACCGTCGGGGCCGACGTTGCGCACCGCGTCGTCGATGCCGACGGTGGTGGTGAGCCGGGTGCACCGGTCGCCGAGGTAGTAGCGCACCGTGGAGGGCGAGGCGACGCCGATGCCGGTCGGGTGGACCTGGCCGAGCATGCTGATGGGGGACCAGCCTCCGACGCTCCGGTCGACCGTCGGGCTCATCCATCCGCTGGTGGCGCTGATCCAGTCGTGGTGCGACAGGACGACCTCACCGTCCGGAGCCGCCGGTGCCACGACCACCGCCGTGTCCGTCGTCTGCCGCAGCCGTCCCTTTCCGATCACCTCGTACGAAGTGGTGGCGGTCAGTACGGCGTTGCCCGGCGTGGCGCTGGGCGGCAGGGTCACGGTGAAGGCCAGGGTCGCGGACCGGTTCGGGTTCAGCAGCTTCGGCGCCCGGCCGAGCGGCCGGGCCGACCAGCCCGCGGGCACCGCGAGCTCGACCCGCGGCGCGAGGACCGGCCGCGCACCGTCGTTGCGGACGGTGACCTCGACCCGGGTCTGGTCGCCGCCGGCCATCACGGGCGCGACGCCGGCCGGCACGGTGTCGCCACCGACCTGCGTCACCTGCGGCAGACCCGCGACGACGTGCGGAACGCCCGGCTTGCCGGTCGCCCGGCTCACCCGGAACAGGGCCGCGCCGTGGGCCGGGACGGCGGCACTGATCGTGCCGGCGCTCTCGGTGACCTGGTCGGTCCAGGCGTTCTTCAGGGTGAACCGGTCCCCGTGCAGCCCGACCGACTTGGCGGTCGTGGTCAGGGTGGCCGGGCTGTCACCCCGGTTCAGCAGCACCACGGCGCGGTCACCGTCGGCCAGACGCTTCACCCAGGTCTCCGTCGTGCCGGCGGGGCCGACACGGACGGCCTGCACGCCGGCCCTGTCCTGGTTGATCGCGAGGACGTCGCGGTCCTCGAGGATCCCGAGCGAGGTCTCGCTGAGCTTCCGCACGTCGCTGCCGATCACGAGCGGCGCGGCCGCCACCGACCAGAGCGTCATCTGGGTGCGGAACTCCTCGTCGTTCATCCCCAGCTCGGGTCCGAGGTAGTCCGGGTCGTTGAAGTGCCCCGGTCCGGCGACCTCGGGGTGCCGCGCGTTCGCGTCGTAGTTCCGCAGCACGTCCTTGAACTTGATCTCACCGACGAAACCCACGTCCGTGTACGTCCGCCAGGACTGCGCGATCCCCGGCGCATAGCTCCAGGAGTACGTCGACTGCTGCTCCTCCGGGTAGTCGCCCCAGTCCGGGGAGGTCACCGGGTTGCAGAGATTGAAGATCATGGGGCGCCCGGCGGCGTTGTTCCGCAGCGCCTGCGCGAACTCGGTGAAGACGGTCTTGGGGTCGAGGTCCGCGGCGATGCCGCAGAGGTAGTCCACCTTGACCGCGTCGAACTCCCAGGCGGCGAACTGGTCCGCGTCGCGCTGGTAGTAGCCGTGGCTGCCGAGTCCGCACTTGCCCGGGATGTAGGGACCGGCGTCGGTGTAGATGCCGGCCTTCAGGCCCTTGGCGTGGATGTAGTCGACCAGCGGCTTCAGTCCGTTCGGGAACTGGTCGGGGTTGGGCACCAGGTCGCCGGCCGAGCTGCGCGGGGTCGGCGCCGCCCAGTTGCCGTCGATCCAGACGTACTCGTAACCGGCGTCCCGCAGGCCGCTGGTGACGAGGAAGTCGGCTATCGACCTGACCTCGGCGTCGGTCGGATCGCCGCCCAGCGCGTAGTAGGTGTTCCAGCCCATGTACGGCGTCGGGCTCAGCACCTGCTCAGGTGCCGGCGCCGTGCCGACGGCACTGCCGGCCGCGGGGGCGGCGACGGCGGGTGCGTTCACGACCAGCAAGCCGGCCAGAAGAGCCAGGAGGACGGTGAGATGTCGTTTCACATCGGATCCTTCGCTGTCCGATCAGGCGTGCCGACCCGTCCCGGTCGCGAGTCCGAGGTGCCGTTCCCCCGTGGAGGGTGCGGCGGTCGTGCTGCGGACCAGTCGATGCCCGCGCGCCTGCGGGTTGTTGCCAGGATCTTGCAGGGGTTACCGAGGCGCGTCAATAATAATTCCTAAATTAAGAGTTACCGGGATCGCGTCCTTGTCTTCCTCAACTGCCGTGCGTCGACGGACAGCTGAGGTGAAGTCGCACCTCATGGCGGCGTCGCCCGTGCCCGTGCCGGGTGGCTCGATCTGTCGTAGACACGGGGATCGCGCCCCCGGAGACTGGGGCGGTTCCCGGCCGCGACAGCCGTGACAGCCGCGACGAGCTCACCTCCTGGAGACCGCATGCGCACTCACCTGGCCGCTGCCCTCAGCGCCGTAGCGCTGGCCACGGGCACGCTCCTGGGCGCCCCGGCGGCCACGGTCCACGCCGCCGACCACCCGATCAGCGAGTTCGACGTCACCATCGGGAACACGTACACGCGAGGCCTCATCACCTGGTACGACCGGCAGGTCGTCGTGTTCGGGGAGCACAAATCGGTGAGCGACGCCGATCTGGCGAGTTGCCGGGCGACCCGGGCGTACACCCTCGACAGCCATGACGGGCAGTTGGGCGACGGACTCAGCGACAACGTCGTGTGCGGTTCCAGCGCCCGCTTCCACTTCAGCGTGCCCGCGGATGTCCCCGGAGGGGCGGCGGTCGTCCGGATCTGCCTCACCGACGGTCTCCACAAACCCTTGCGCTGCGAGCGTTACGGGCGCTGATCGCGCAGCGGGCCCAAGGGCCTGTCCGGCGGATCATGCCGGAATCGCGCTGATGAGGCACAGTTGCCCGGAGCCGGCCTGATCCGCCGGACAGGCCCTAGGCGTCCCAGGGCGCGGGCCCCGTGCCGTCGCTCCAGGCCCGCAGGGCCGCGCCGTCGACGCAGACGATCCCGCACTGCTCGGCGTACTCGACGGCCGGCGCCGTGAACTCGCTCGTCGTGACGACGACGGCCACGTCGGCCTCGTGGACGGTGTAGCAGGTGCCCCCGAAGCGTTGCAGGTCCTGGGAGCCGCAACGGTTGCTGTCGCAGTAGCGCTTGCACTGCACGACGACGCGCCGCCCGTCCGGAGCGACGGCGAGGACGTCCGCGCCGAGGTCTCCCGCGCCACCGACCACCTCCACCGGGAAGCACCCGTCCCGCTCGCACAGCCCCGCGATCGCCCGCTCGAACTCATCGGCGTCCAGAGCGTCGTAGTCGACAGTCCCGGCTCCGGCCGTGTCGTCCACGTGCACGACCTCCGCCTCCGCCTCGGCCTCGTCCACGACCACGGTCGCCGTGTCGTCCAGGCATGCGGTGCCGGCCACCGGCCCTGCCGCTGCCACGGCGTCGTCGAGCGGAATCGTCAACTCGGTTCCGCTCTCGCCGATGTGCTGCTCGCACGCAAGGGGGGTGCCTGCCGCCAGCGCGGCGTCCACGGCCGGAGTCGCCACGGCAGGGGCCGTCCGCGCCTCCATCAGGTCGAGGGTGGTGTGCGTGGCCTCTTCCAGTGCCGCGGCGGCCCGCAGCGCGGTCCGCTTCGCGGAGAACCCGCGCCGCGTCCTGTGCCTGCGCAGGACGAGGACGGTCGCGGTCACGACGAGGCAGAGCACGACCATCCATACGGGGCTGTGCCGGAGAGCGCCCGCCGCCGAACGGACGACGAAACCGGCGCTGCTCAGCAGGAGCGCGAGCAGCCCGAAGAACACGGCCGTCGCGCGCAGGTCGAAGCTCCGGCGACGGCGGCCACCAGGCCGTATGCGGCGTGTGGGTGTGGTCACGGTGGTGAGACGCCCTCCCTGGTCGACGAAGATCACCAAGCCGTCTGCCCAGAGTTCGCGCACTTGATCAACAACTTGGCCGCCGCTTCACGGAAGCCGGAGTGCTCGCCGCTGTCCTCGGGCGCCCCCGTCGCACCGCGGAGGGCGACCGGACGGTGTGCGACGGGCTGACCGCGGGTCAGTCCAGGCCGGTCGCCCATGCCGTCAGCGCGGCGAAGTCCTCGCCGACCAGGCCGCATCGGGGGTCGATCCGGCGCAGCAGGGCGGGGCCGTCGTGGTGCGCCCGCACCCAGGCGCGATCCGCGTCGGTGATCTCGTCGTCGATCCAGGCGAACGCCCGCCCCTCCGCCCATGCGACGATCTCCGGCGTCTTCCAGAACACACCGCCGCCAGGCTCGGCCCTGCGCGATGACCAGAAGACGCAGGGCAGTTCGGGAAGTCCCAGTAGAGGCGCGACGAAGACGTTGGCCTCCTCCTCCCACGTCGTCGCCCACACCAGGTCGAAGGGGAGCGCGCGCAGCGCGGGCCCGTGCTCCGGGTTGAGCCACACGCGCAGCGGCCTCACCGGCCTGCCGTACAGCCCCCACTCGGCCAGCCGACGCCGCTCGGCGGCCTCCCAGCGCGGCGTCAGCAGCCGGTGCGTCTCGTATCCGTCGGGCCGTCGGTGCGGCTTCGCGGCATACGGGTTCAGGGGTCCGTCCACATCCACCAACAGCACGGGACGCACCGGCTCACCTCCCTCGGTCCTGCCGCGCAGGGTACTGAGCGACGGCAGGATCGCCCAACGGAATGCGATGGGCGGCACCTTGGGGGAGGGTCAGCAGAACCAGCCGTTCTGCACCCAGCCCCGGCGGTTGATGTCGCCGTACGCGAAGCCGTAGACCCACTCCCCGCCGGCCTGCTCGACCAGGAAGGTCTGTCCTCGGTACAGGGTGCCCATCCAGGCCCCGTGGGGGGCGGTGACGCGTACGAAGAGGTCCTGGGCGCAGACGGTCTCCCGTTGACCCACCGTGCCGTTCGCGGACGCGGCAGGGCCGACGGTCATGACGGACATCGCCGCGACGGCCAGGGTCAGGACGGCGAGCTTGCTGGTGCGGGTCATGCGTGGTCCTTCCGTCGTCCGGCTGTGGTCCTCGGTCACCATGATCCGAAGCCCCCCAGGCACTCCTGCCTGACGAAGCCCCAGTCGTTGGGACCGAAGTCGAAGGTGGCCGCCCAGCCGTTGTAGACGGGGTGGGCGCCTCGGGTGTGTCCCACCTTGTCGCCCCGCAGCAGGACCCGTTTCAGGCCGGCCGGCCCCGACGCGCTGTCGTAGTTCGCGTAGAAGCTGGCACTCTCGCAGACGACGACCGCGTGCTCCGGCACCGTCGGCTCGGCCTGCGCGGCACCGGCGGTGCTCAGGACGAGAGCGGCCGTCGCGGAGAGGGCGACACCCAGTGCACTAGTTGCGTTCATGACAATCATGGTGAGGGACGGGCGATGCCCCGTCCAGAACGCGGCGTGTCCGGTGGTCGGCGGGCGGTTGAAGAACAGTTCCGCGCGGCGCCGCGGACCTCTGGCGCGACGAGCGGGGGACGTCCCGAGCACCCACCCGGCCAGGTCATGGGTGCCCGTCCCGGCATGTATCGCCCGATCCGCTCAGCGGTGCTAGAAAGGACCACGTGACCAGGCGTTTCGCCCCCTTCCGGGGTGTGTCGGTACGGCCACGCATCGACAAACGCCCCAGGAGCGTCGCCGGGCAGGCATTCATCCTTCAGGTCGTGGTCGTGGTCCTGCTCGTGTGCGGGACGATCCTGGCGCTCGTACTGCAGTCCCGCTACGAGGGGGACCAGGAGGCCAGGACGCGTTCGGTCGCCGTGGCGGAGACCTTCGCGCACTCGCCCGGCCTGCAGGCGGCCCTCCGGTTGCCCGATCCGTCCCGGGTGCTGCAGCCGATCGCCGAGGAGACCCGTGTGAGCGCCGGCGTCGACTTCATCGTCGTGATGGACACCAAGGGGATCCGCTACACCCATCCGCAGCCGGATCGGATCGGCGGGCGTTTCGTGGGCACCATCGGACCGTCGCTGGCCGGGCGCGTCGTCGTCGAGAGCGTCGACGGTCCCCTCGGCCAAGAGGTCCAGGCGGTGGTCCCGGTGACCGACTCCGACGGCTCCGTCGTCGCCCTGGTCGCCGCCGGCCTCACCGTCGAGAGCGTCACCGGCGCGGTCTACAAGCAGCTGCCGGTCATCCTGGGCACGGGCGCCCTCGCGCTCGCGCTGGCCACCGCGGGCACGGCGCTCGCGGCAAGAAGGCTCAAGCGGCAGACCCGTGGTCTCGGCCCGGCCGAGATGACCCGTATGTACGAGCACCACGACGCCGTGCTGCACGCCGTACGCGAGGGTGTCGTCATCGTCGGCGGCGACGGGCGGCTGCTGCTCGCCAACGACGAGGCCAGACGGCTGCTCGACCTGGATCCCGACAGCGAGGGACGGCGCGTGACCGAGCTGCCCGGTCTCGACGCCGCCACCGCCCGCCTCCTGGCCTCCGGGCAGGCCGCCACGGACGAGGTCCGACTCGCCGGGGACAGGCTCCTGGTGGTCAACCAGCGCCCCACCCACGAGCCGGGCGGCCCGATGGGCACCGTGGCCACGATCCGTGACTCCACCGAGCTGGAGGCGGTGACCGGCCGGGCCGAGGTCGCCCGTACCAGGCTCAAACTCCTGTACGACGCCGGCGTCGGCATCGGCACGACACTCGACGTCAGGCGTACGGCCCAGGAGCTGGCCGATGTCGCGGTACCCCGTTTCGCCGACTTCGTGACCGTGGACATCGCCGACCCCGTCCTGCGGGGCGACGACTCGGATGTGGCGCTGGGTATGCGCCGTACGGCCGTCAGTGGCATCCGCGACGATCACCCGCTCTATCCGCAGGGCCTCCTGATCAACTTCGTGCCGTCGACACCGCAGGCCCGAGGGCTCGGCAGCGGACGGTCGGAGGTGGTGAAAAACCTGTCCGACGCACCGGGGTGGCAGGCTCAGGACCCGGAGAGAACCAGGCGGATCGTGGACTACGGCATCCACTCGCTCATCACGGTGCCGCTCCAGGCCCGGGGGACGATCCTCGGCGTCGCCAACTTCTGGCGCTCGGAGAAACCGGGCCCCTTCGAGGAAGAGGACCTGTCACTGGCCGAGGAACTGGTCGCCCGTGCGGCGGTGGCCGTGGACAACGCGCGCCGCTACACCCGCGAGCACGCCCTGGCCGTGACCCTCCAACGCAGTCTCCTGCCCCGGGCCCTCCCGGAGCAGAGCGCGGTGGAGGTGGCCCACCGCTACCTGCCGGCGCAGTCCGGTGTGGGCGGCGACTGGTTCGACGTGATCCCGCTGCCGGGAAGCCGGGTGGCGCTGGTGGTCGGCGATGTCGTCGGCCACGGTCTGCACGCCGCCGCGACGATGGGCCGTCTGCGTACGGCAGTGCACAACTTCTCCACGCTCGACCTGCCTCCCGACGAGATCCTCGGCCATCTCGACGACCTGGTCGGGGCCAACGACCAGGACGAGACGGACTCCGCCTGGGGGCAGGCGATGACGGGCGCGACCTGCCTCTACGCGATCTACGACCCGGCGTCGAGGCGCTGCTCCATGGCACGTGCCGGGCATGTGCCGCCCGCCGTCGTCCGGCCGGACGGCACGGTGTGGTTCCCCGACCTTCCGGCCGGTCCGCCGCTGGGGCTCGGCGCCATGCCCTTCGAGGCCGTCGAGCTGGAGCTCGCCGAGGGCAGCCAGCTCGTCTTCTACACGGACGGGCTGATCGAGGACCGCCACCGTGACATCGACGTCGGGATCGAGCAACTGCGTCGCGCCCTGGCGTACCCAGGGCGGCCGCCGGAGGAGAGCTGCCGGGCGGTGCTGCGGGCACTGCTGTCCGCCCGGCCCCGGGACGACGTGGCACTGCTCATCGCCCGCACCCGGGTACTGGGACCCGACCGGGTCGCCGAGTGGGTGATCCCGCGTGATCCGAGCGCGGTGGCGAGGCTACGGGCGGCCGCCGCCGCGAAGCTGGAGGAGTGGGGCCTGTCGCAGCTGGCGTTCAGCACCGAACTCGTCCTGAGCGAGCTGGTCACCAACGCCATCCGCCACGGCTCCGGTGCGATCCGGGTCCGGCTCCTGAAGGATCAGGGCCTGACCTGCGAGGTGGCCGACGGGAGCAGCACCTCGCCGCATCTGCGCTACGCCGCCTCGACGGACGAGGGAGGCCGGGGACTTTTCCTCGTCGCCAAGATCACCGAACGCTGGGGTACCCGTTACACCGCCGCCGGCAAGATCATCTGGGCGCAGCAGTCGCTGCCGGACGCGGATCAGGACGCCGCCTCGTTGCTGGACCTGTTCGACACCTCGGCGATGTGACGAGGTCTCCGCCGCCGCGGACGCCGCCGCTGTCGCCGGCGGATCGTCGCCGCCCCCTTGTTGCGGGGTGCCGGTGGTAGGGATGCGGCGGACGGGGCACTCCGGGTGGTAGGCACGCTGCCGTCGCGGGCGGGAGACCGGGCGACGGACGTGTCCGGGACGTGCGGCTTCGGCCGGTGACTCGGTGGGGCGAGGTGGGATGCGTGGACCAGGAGCGTGAGGCGGGCGGGCGGCGGATGCTCGCCGGCCTGCTGGACGCCAGCCATCTGCTGCCCATCGACCGGCTCGGCGAGGTGGCGGCCGAGCACGCCCGCGCTGCCGGCTTCACCAAGGTGTCGATCTACCTGGCCGATCTGCAGCGGCGGGTGGTGCGCCTGCTGACCGACGCGGGGGCACCGGGCGTCGGGCAGCGGACGGAGATCCGGATCGACGGCACCGCGCCGGGACGCGCGTACCAGTACGGCCACATCGTCTCCGCCGACCCGGCGCAGGGCGAGGCCACGGCGTGGTGGGTTCCGATCCTGGACGGCACCGAGCGGCTCGGCCTGCTGTACGCGGCGGCGGAACACGACGACGACCGCACGAAGGAGGACCTGGACCTCCTGGCCGCCCTGCTCGCCCTGATCCTCGTCAGCAAGCGGACCTCCAGCGACACGGTGGCGAAACTGAGCCGCACCGAGCCGTTGAGCATCGCCGCCGAGATGCAGTGGAACCTCATGCCGCCGGGCACCTACGCCGACGGGCGGGTGATCATCTCCGCGTCGATGGAACCGGCCTACCAGATCAGCGGTGACGCCTACGAGTACGCCACCGACGGTCCTCTGGTGCACCTGACCGTCTTCGACGCGATGGGCCACGACACCGCCGCCGGGCTGAGCGCGGCCCTCGCCCTGGGGGCCTGCCGCAACGCCCGCCGGGCCGGGGCCGGCCTTGCCGCCAAAGCCGACAGGGTGGAAGCCGCGCTGATCGAACAGTACGACCACCAGCGTTACGTCACCGGCGTCCTCGCCACCCTCGACACCCGCACCGGCATGCTCAGCTGGGTCAACCGCGGGCACTTGCCGCCCATCGTCATCCGCGGCAGCCGCTGGACCACCCGTCTGCAATGCCCGCCCGCCCATCCCATGGGCACCGGCCTCGGCCTGGACAGCGTCGTGTGCCAGGAGCAACTCGAACCAGGAGACCGCATCGTCCTCTACACCGACGGCATCACCGAGGCCCGCGGCCCGGCCGGAAACGAATTCGGCGTGGACCGTTTCACCGAATTCATCATCCGCCACCACGCGGACGGCCTGCCCGTCCCCGAAACCCTGCGCCGCCTGATCCTCGCCGTCCTCGACCACCACGACGGCAAGCTCCAGGACGACGCCACCGTCCTGCTGTGCGAATGGCTCGGACCGAGCCAGGAGGCCACCGAGACCGCAGCAGCCCTGGTCGGCCTGCCCGAGAGCAGGCCGACCTTCGACCTCCCCGACCCACGGACCAACACAGGGACATGAGTACCGACTTGCGCGTGCACATCACCGAAGAGGCCGACGGCCACCTCGCCGTGGTCTCCGTGTCCGGAGAACTGGACATGCAGACCTCCACAGCGGTGTACCAGCAGACCGCGGCACCGATCTCCGAACACGTCACCGTCGTTCTCGACCTGTCCCAGGTCACCTTCTGCGACTCGTCCGGGTTCAACGCCCTCCTGCGGCTGCGCCGCCGCGCCCAGGAAGCCGGCACCCGGCTGGCGCTCGCCGCCCCGCCTCCCCAGGTGGACCGACTGCTGACACTCACCGGCGCCGGCACCGTCTTTCCCGTCTACCGCAGCCTCGCACAGGCCCTGGCCCACGAATCGTCGCGCGGCGACGGGTCCTGACGTACGAGGGTCGCCCTCGCTCGCCGAGCAGTCAGGTGCGGATCCTCGCGCCTGACAGGAGCGGCCTCTACGATGTCGCCGGAAGGGGAAGGGGAGGGGGCGCGGGGTGCGGGTGTGCTGGTTCTGCGGCGACGCCGCACCGCCGTCGTGGCACGATCGCGTCCTGGGACTGCACCAGGGCGTCGACACCACCATGACCCCGTGGATCGTCGTCCTGCGCACCACGTGGCGTCAGGAAGTCGTCCATGTGCCGCGCTGCGTCCGCTGTCACACCGGGCATCAGATCGAGCGGACCGCGGCGGCGCTCTCCGTGGCCGCGTTGATCGCCTACGCCGCGAGCGGCGAACTGGACCAACTCATCGGTGTCCTCCCGGCGTCCACCGGCGAGCGGGCGGTCGCCGCGATCTGGGCGGCGGTGGCCTGCCTGCCGGGGCTCACCTGGATCGCCCTCAGGCACGCGTGGCTCCCGTGGCGGCGCCTGGCACCCCGGCGTCTGGGCCACGCCCGCCACCACCCGAAGTTCCAGCGGCTGCTGGAGGAGAACTGGAAACCCAGGCCGGGTCCCTTTCCCTACTGGGCGAACCCGCCCCACCCTGATCCCCCGCCGTCGCCGGGCGGATTCCGGCGCGTGGTCGGCCGCCTCATCGACCTGGTCGGCACGGCGTGCGGCATCGGCATCCCCGTCGCCTACTTCCAGGGCTACGAAGAACTGGCCGGAGTCCTCATCGCGGCCACGGCAGGGCTGTTCTTCCTGTCCTCGAAGGTCAGACCCGAGAACTGAGCCCCGTGCTCGCCCCGCCCCGCGGACGGCCTGAAGCGCTATGTCCTGTTTGTTTGGATATTCTGTGACGTGTGATTGAGTCTGGACGGCTGTGGCTCCGTCGTCGCCGTGGCCGGGGGAGGCTAGTGCGGCTGTCGCCGGTGATTCTGACCGTCGTCATCGCCGGCCTCGCCTACGCCACGCCCCCGGAAATGGCCTTCAGCCGTCTCCTGCCCGCGGCGCCGGCACTCGCCGCCGCGATGTGGCCCGTCCTCCCCACGGTTCTGCTGGGGACGGTCTGCCTCTTTCTGATGATCGGCCTCAGCATCGTCTTCCCCGGCCTCGGGACGTGGTGGACGGCCGCGGGAATCATCGCGGTCACGGTGGCGGCTGCGTACGGAAGTCATGTGCGGCTCCAGCGGGAGCGGACCCTCTTTCAGGTGCGGCTCGTCGCCGACGCGGCCCAGCAGGTGGTGCTGAGTCCGATGCCGCGCCGTTTCGGGAGGGTGGAGATCGAGTCGCTGTATCTCGCCGCTGCCGCGGAGGCCCGCATCGGCGGGGACTTCTACGAGGTGGTCGAGACCCGACACGGGGTCAGACTGCTCATCGGCGATGTGCGCGGCAAGGGCCTGCCGGCGGTGGGGGCGGCCGCGGCGATCGTCAACTCCTTCCGGGAGGCGGCCCACGGCGAGGTCGACATGGCCGGCGTCGCGCGCCGCCTCGACGCCAGCAGCACCCGCTACAACGCCGCCTTTCCTCCCGAGAAGCAGCTGGAGCGCTTCGCCACCGCCCTCCTCGTGGAGATCCCGCACGAAGGCCGCCGCCTCGCGATCCTGAACTGCGGGCACCCCCCGCCGCTGCTGCTCAACCGCGGGAAGGTCCGTGTCCTCGAACCCACCAGCCCCTCTCCGCTGCTCAACCTGGCGGAGCTGATCGGCGATCACTACTGCATCGACACCTACGAGTTCACCCCCGGCGACCTGCTTCTCCTCTACACCGACGGAGTCGCCGAGGCCCGCGCCCTGGACGGGGGGTTCTTCCCGCTCGCGTCCTGGATGCGCCAACAGCCCCCGGTGCAGCCGCGCGAGCTGCTGACGGCGCTGCACCGCGACCTCCTCCGCTACAGCAGGGGACGCCTGGACGACGACATCGCCGCACTCGCGGTGCGTCTGTGCGACAACTCCGACTAGCCGGGGGCCGGTCGGGGTTCACCGGCGTTCCGGGAGCGGGTCCGCGAGGTGCCAGCCCTCGGCGAGCAGGGTGTCCACGGCGGCGACGGCGGTCGCGAGTCGCTCTTCGTGCGGGCCGGTGACGACGACGGTACGGCGGCCGCTGTGCGCCAGTTCCGTGGCGAAGCGGTCCGTCATCCAGGGCCGCAGATGCTCTCCGTCGCGCAGCCCGTCGTCCTCGAAGGCGACGCCGTGGTGGTCGGTGAGGATCCAGAGGTGCTGGCGGCCTTGGGCGGCGATCGCCTGAGTGCCGGGGCTGGTGGTGCCCATGTATCGCTCGTGCCAGATGGTCGTGGCGAAGGCGTCGGTGTCGCAGACGAGGACGGGGGACCCGTCCCGCGCGGCTTTCTCCTCCCACCGGGCCTGGCGCCGCGCGATGACGGGGAAGTCGCCGGAACGGAAGCTGACGTCCGGCCAGTTGGCGTCCGGGCGTTCGGCGCGCAGTGCGGCGAGCTTGAGTTCGCTGTACTGACGGCCGTACTCCGGGACGTACCGGGTGCGGGCCCACGGTCCGCCGCGGCGCCGGTAGTGGTCGGCGAGAGCGACGGCCAGGGTGGTGGTGCCGGTGGACTCCGCGCCGAGGACGACGACGCGCCGCGTGAGCGCGGCCCGTACGGGCGGCTCCAGGAAGTCCCAGCAACCGACGGGGTCCTTGCGCACGGCCGTTCCGGAGACGGGGAAGAGGGTGCGGTCAAGGTCGACGCACACGGCGTCGGCGGCGAAACGGCGCCCCAGCTCCTCGCCGTAGGGCTCGGACGTGAAGACGGCGTCCACCCGATCGGGCACCGCCGCACGGAATATGGCCATGTGGGCGGCCCACACGTCGGGGTCCCGGAGGTCGACGGGGATGTCGTCCACGGTGCCGACGACATGGACGTCGGGATGGATCTCGCGCATCCAGGCGACCCGGTCCTCCAGGGGCAGGGTCTCCACGGAGGAGGCGCAGACGAGCACGGTGAGGCGCTCGCAGCGGTCGCGCGCGGTGCGGACCAGGTGATGGTGGCCGGCGTGCGGGGGATAGAACTTGCCGAGGACCAGGCCGTGTCCGTAGCGCTTCATGCCACCGCCTTCACGCGTGGCGCGGGCCGCTCGGTGAGGTCGCGGCTCCAGCCGCGCAGGCCGAGGACGCAGAGCGTCATGAAGCCGACGTACAGCAGGGACGTCAGGTACAGCTCCTTGTAGGCATAGAGCGGCACGTAGACGACGTCGGCGGCGATCCAGAGCCACCAGGACTCCAGCCGCTTGCGGCACTGGCCGTAGGTCGCCGTCAGGGAGAGCGCGGTGGTCAGAGCGTCCCAGAAGGGGACGGTCGAGTCGGTGGCGCGGTCGAGCAGCACGGTGAGGGCGAGGGTCCCCACCACCCCCGCCGTGATCAGCCACGTCCATTCGGTGCGCGAGGTGCGGCGTACCGGGAGCGTGTCGGAGCCTGGTCCACCCCCGTGGGTCCAGGTCCACCAGCCGTACACGGCGAGGGTGATGAAGACGATCTGGAGGCCGGCGTCGGCGTAGAGCCCGGCCTGGGTGAAGAGGAGGATGAAGAAGAGGTTGTTGGCGATGCCGAGGGGCCAGTTGGCGAGGTGCTGGCGGGCGACCAGCCAGACGCAGAGCGCTCCGCTGCCGAATCCGAGGACCTCCGTCCAGCTGATCGGGGTGTCCAGGACGGTGAAGAGCGGTTGTTGAAGGGGTTCGAGTATGTTCGCGAGGCTCACGCCCGCCTCCTTAAAAGTCATGTTGACTATAAAGTGCGACGGGCTTCGGCCACAAGTGCGACAGTCACGAGGGAGCCCGCGGCCCTTGAACGGTCACGATGTCGCCGACGTCGCCCGGGCGATGCGCCAACTCCCGCTGCCTGTGGGAGAAACGGAGTCAGGAGAATCATGGTCGCGTTCCACGCGTCCGCGTTGGACGGCGTCGCCCGCAACCCGGCGCTGCCGACCCCCTTGCTGCTGCGCCTGCTCGCCTTCGACGGCGGCGGTGACGGCCCGCCCCTTCACGCCCTACGGCGGGCTGGACTGCCCGAGCCCGCCGTCGAGGTGATCCTGGCCCACCCGAACCCGAACACCCGGATCGAGTTCGCGACGAGCACCCGAGCCGAACCCGCCCAGCGGGCCCGGCTCGCCGACGACCCTTCCCCCGAGGTGCGGGCCGCTCTCGCGTACGGACCCGAGGGGCGCGACCCGCGTACGACGGTCGCGCCGCTGCCGGACGACGTGTGCGCCCGCCTCCTCGACGACCCTGACCCCGCCGTACGGGCGGCCCTGCTGAAATCGCCCCATCTGACGCCGTCGTTCGTGGCCTCGCTGGCCACGCACCGCGATCCGGCGGCGCGCCGGATCGCGGCCCGGGCAGGGGAGAACCTGTCACCGGCCGAGCGGCAGGCGCTGCGCGCCGACCCCGACCCCGACGTGCGGCGGACCGCCGCGCTGGGGGAGTGCCGGAGGGACCCGCACATCAGCGCCGCACTCCTGCGCGACCCGAACTCCGCCGCCGAGGTGCTGCGCCGGGGGCTCGTCCACCGCACCGACGCCGAACGGTGCCTTGCCCAGCGGACGCACCTGACCGCCCTCGCCGAGAACCCGTCGCTGCCCGTCGACCTCGTGGAACGACTCGCCGTCGACCCCGACGAGGCCGTACGGCTCGCGGTCTCCCTGAGGCCGGAACTGGACGAGGAACGGCGCATGTCCATCGACTTCACGGTGGACGAATTCGCCAGGGCGGACGTGGCGTGGGTACAGGACGGACTCGCAGACCCCGACGTGCTGCGCCGAGCCGCAAGCTCCGCCCACCCGCTCCTGCGGCGCGCCGCCGCCCAGAGCCCCCACCTGCCCCCCGACCTCGTGCGCCTGCTCGCACGCACCGAGGACCCGCTGGTGGATCAACTCCTGGGCGTGCACCACCCCGACGCCCCGGAAGACGTCCTGATGCGTGTGTACGCGCGGCTCGGCGGCACGTTCTCCGCCTGGATGGCGGAGACGCACCCGCGCTTCCCCCGCGAAGGGCTTGCCGCGCGCTACGCGGACCACCCGGACGGCACGTACCGTCGGCTGGCCCTGCGCGACCCGGCCGCCACCCCCGAGTTGGTCGAACGGCTCAGCCATGACCCCGCGGTCTGGACACGGCAGGCGGCGGCCGGCGACTCGCGCCTCCCGCTCCACCGGCTCCTCGAGACCCTCCACATCCCCGAACTGGCCTCCAGCGCGGGTGGAAACCCGGCGCTCCCCGACGACGAGATGGCCGCTGTCCTGGACCGGGCGGGCGTACCCGCCTGACGGCGACCGGGCGTTCGCCGCGTCAGCCAGGAAGCCGCCGGTCGAGGCCGACGCCGAGCGCGCCGTGGCAGCCACGCCACCGAGGACCTTGCGTGGCGCCTCGGGGACGCCAGTGAACTGGTCCTCTTCCTCCATGACCGCAGCACGGCATGCGGAGCGCGGCGTTTTCTCGGTCTCACGGAAAGTCGCTGTGTCGCATCACGTGTGGCCGCCGTGGCCTGGGATGCTGGAGAGGGCGGGCCTGGAGACAAAGGCGGCGAGCGTGGACGTGACCGAGCGTGTGCTGAGGGTGTTCACAGGAATGCTCGGCGAAGGCCCTCCGGCCGGGTTCGATCAGCTGCCGCATCTCGCGGACCCGCATTCCGAGGCACCCGGCCCCGCCGGAACGCGCATCTCGGTGGACGCCAAGGTGCCCGCCCCGGTGTTCACCGGCAACCACCCCCGCCAAGGGACCTGACAGGCGTAACGTCGAAGAGGTGAGGACGGGGAGTGTGACGGCCCCCGCCCTCACCCGTGCCGCAGGAGCGCGGCCGACGACGAGGCGCGCGGTTCAGCTCGTGGGCCGGTCGTGCTGGTCGTGCCGGTCGTGCGGGTCGGCATGCGGAATGCGGATGGCGAGCAGCGCGACGTCGTCGTCGTTGTCGGCCGGCCTGACCCGCTGCACCAGGTGGTCGGCGAAGGAGTCGAGCGGCCGGTGCGCCAAAGCCGCCGCATGTCGGCGCAGGGTCTCCATGCCGACGTCGAGGGGATGCGTGCGGGTTTCGATGAGGCCGTCGGTGTAGAAGACCAGGGTCGAGCCGGGAGGCAGAGTGTGCCGGGCGTCGGGCCGGGGGTGCTGTGTGGCCGTCCCGAGGAGCATCCCGTTCGCGTCGTCCAGGAAACGGGTCAGGCCGT
This sequence comes from Streptomyces sp. NPDC107562, assembly GCF_055657325.1. Lineage (NCBI taxonomy): Bacteria > Bacillati > Actinomycetota > Actinomycetes > Kitasatosporales > Streptomycetaceae > Streptomyces > Streptomyces sp. NPDC107562. The sequence goes on from NZ_JBVKBE010000001.1 coordinate 773,491, forward strand.
CGCGGTCGACGAGGAGCGGGGGCGGGTGGCCGGCGTTGGTCCAGCGCAGGTGCCAGGAGCCGTGCGGGTCCGTGCTCAGCCGGGCCAGGACCATCGTGGCCATGCGGACGTCGCTGATGTGACTCATGGCCTGGTCGAGCTCTTCGACTATGCGGTGCGGCGGCTGGTTCTGCGACCAGGCCAGGGCCCGCAGCATGTTGCGCAGCTGGGCCATGCCGGCCGCCGCCTCGAGGTCGTGTCCGACGACGTCTCCGACGACCAGGGCCGTGTCGCCGCAGCGCAGCGGGAACGCGTCGTACCAGTCGCCACCCACGTGAGAGGCGTCCGGTGCCGCCAGGTAGCGCGCGGTCATCGCGACGCCCGGCGGCGGAGGGAGCTGCGGCAGCAGGTAGCGCTGCATGGTTTCCGCGATCTGGGCCTGGCGCCGGTAGTGGCGTGCGTTTTCCAGGGCCAGGCCGATACGGCCCGCGATGTCCTCCAGCAGGGCGAGATCGTCCGCGGTGAAGGCCTGGTAGTGCGGGCCGGAACGGCCCAGCGTCACGGCTCCCAGCACTTCTCGGGGGCCGCGGATGGGGGCGATGGCCGCGGTCTTGATGCCGGTGGCCTTGAACAGTCTGTGCTGCTCCACGGCGATGCCCGTGTCGGGGGACCCCTGATAGGTCTCCGGCCCGGCCAGGGTGGAGGCGACGCCACGGAGCGCTCTCGACAGGGGCATGGGCGAGGCGTCGGAGACCGGCGGCATCGGACCCTGCAGGTCTTCACGCCGCTCCAGCCGCCCGTCGTCGGCGTGCACCACCAGGTGCCGTGCCACCTCGTCGGACTCGGTGACCAGGTCGACCACGGCCCAGTCCGCGAGGCGGGGGACCATGAGCGCCACGACGCGGTGAAGGGCGTTGTCCACGTCGTTGTTGCGGATCAGCTGAGCCGTCGTGTCGGCGAGCAGGGCCAACCTCTCCAGGTCGGACAAAGACGTCGGAGTCACCCCCCGAGGCTGGTCGTGGTGGATGTGGTCAGGCATGGCCGCCCCTCGGTCCGCCGGCAGAAAGATCAGCACAAGTCAGCTTCGTCGACGGCGGTTTGACTTCCTTACACCTTCAGGGCGCGACAACCTGGCGACGGCGTCCCGGACGGACGCGAAGCGCTGTGCGCTGAGGTCGGCGCGCTACGGCATGGGCGAGCATCGGAGAGGCTGCTTCTTCCCAACAGCCGACCTGTACCGGCTACGGGAGCCGAGAGGACATTTGTAGCACGAAATCGTCCGGGCCCGATGGGCGCTCCGGCTCACGGTGCGACGCAGGTCACAGGCGTGGTCGGCTTCACGGTGACGGACCGGGGCACACGTGCGGGGCGCACGTGGACAACCGGACGTCGATGATGTGAGGCGTGCGCGCGCGTGACCGGGGGAGTCGAGGGAGGGGACGAGCGTGTTGACGGACACCGACTGGGGCAAGCAGGGCCTGTGCAGGACCGCACCCCCCGACGAGCTCTTCGGGGAGAGCGCCGCACAGAATCGCGCCAAGGCACTGTGTTCGGGATGTCCTGTACGTACCGAATGTCTTGCGTACGCTCTCGACGAGCGGATCGGACATGGTGTGTGGGGCGGGATGACCGAACGCGAACGCCGCGCCCTGCTGCGCCGACGCCCCTCCGTCACCTCCTGGCGCCGGCTCCTGCACACGGCCCAGCTCCACCACGTTCAGGCGGCCACGGGCGCACCCGCCACTGCCCTGTCCAAGCCGTAGGGCGGCTCACGGCGTCGGCGCCGGCCCGCGAGGTGGTCGACCCGTTCGGGGAGGGTCGCCTCGATTCCGGGCCGGATCCCCGGGCGTCCCCGGTCCCGGCCCTCGGTGTGCGGCGCCGCGTCCCGCCCGTGCTGCACGCGAGTCGAGTCCGCGGTGAACTCGATGAGAAACCGTCAGGGACTGGGAGAGGCATCGGTGAGTGCCATCCAGGCGCGGACCGTCTCCTGGTGCGAACCGCTCGCCGTGCTCGTGGCTACCGCCTCCGCCGCCTCCTCGGAGCACGGCGCGCCTGCTCGGGTGAGCAGGACGAGCGGCCACTCGGGGCCCGCGCCGGCCGACTGTCCGTCGAAGGCGTTCCAGTGCCAGGGCCCGTCGAACCGCCATGCCCGGCCGGCGGCGTCGGCGACCTCGTCCCCCTGGTGGAGAGACGCGTAAGGACGCATCAAGAGATCGAACGTGAAGGGAATCCCGTCGCCAGGGTGGAGGGTGTACCCCGAGCCATCGAGATGGCTCTCGTCCGGGAACTCCCGATAGGACAGGCCGCGGCGCAGCACGGTCACGGTCCGGGTGGGATGCGGCAACCAGGCCGTCCGCAGCGGGGGATCGTGGCTTTCGACGGCCGTCACGTGCACGACGGTGGAGGGCACGCCGACCCGGCAGACGTCTCCGGCTTTGAGGTGTTCGGGCGTCGGGTCCGTTCGGAAGAGCTCGGCCGCCACCTCAGGCACGACGTGCCCTCCGCCGGCCACTCCGAAGGCGACGATCCCGTTCTAGTGCCCGAATTCGTTGTCGCTGTCGATTTCCCACCACGGCCATCGCACCGCCACGTGATCCCACGTGACTCCCTGCTCGACCCTGGTCACCGTGAAGGGACACGCGACCGCCAGCATGTCACCGACCCGGAAGTCCCCCTGATCCATCATTCGGTCAGGGTAGACGGGTCCGTTCGACGGTCACGAGGGCCGGCATGCTCGGTGGCCGAACCTCCTTCGACCTCCCGTGGACCCGCATCCGCGAAAACGGCCCATGAGACAGTCGGGCACGGCTCACTGATCGTCAAGGCAGTACGAGGCGCACGTCCACTTCATCGATGGTCCGGCCTGGGCGGGGGCGACCGTTGACGAGGTGCTGACTGCGGTCCGCGGCGACGACGACCTGGCCGTTGTCTTTCTCGCCGACCGAAAGACCATGCGGGCCGAGAGTCACCCCCTGTTGGCGGTCACCACGCTGACGCGGGAGGAATGCGTGGACGCCGAGGACCACGAGCAGCTGACCGAGTTCGGCCGCGATTTCCGCGGTCCACCTCGCCTGCGAGTCCTGCCGGTCGTCGGGGGAGAAGGCCGGCGGCTCCGCACGCCCCACCGAGCGCGTAGTGCGCAACTCGCATCCTGGCTGCCGCAAGCCGAGACGCGCGTGCTGCCGGGAGTCAGCCATGCCATGCCCCTCGAAGATCCCGCGTTGATCGCCCGAGCGGTCGAGGAATTCGTGACCCGCCACAGTGACTGAGCGATGGCACCGTCGACATGCCATCAGGCGCGCGGAAACGAGATCGCCGTTGACGGGGAAGAGTGGCACCTCGGGCGCGTAAGGGTCCCGGCGCAGCCGCTCGGTCGCCTCCGGGCGGTCGCGCCGGAGGCGCCGGATGTCGTCCGGTGAGTGGACCATCGGCGCCGCGCGCCTGTCGTTGTGTTCTGCGGCCTTGCTGTCACATCGCCGGGTGCTTCCAGGTCTCTCCTTCGATCGGTCTTCGGTCTGTTTCCAGGGAGTGCATAGATGAGACCCGACACAATCGTCCTTGTTCACGGCTTCTGGGTGACGCCGCGTGCCTGGGAAGGCTGGATCGCCCACTACGAGGACAAGGGATTTCGTGTCATCGCGCCGGGGTATCCCGGGTTCGAGGTGGAGGTCGAGGCCTTGCGCGCCGACCCCTCCCCGATCGGGAGGGCGACCGTTCCGGCGATCATGTCCCGGCTGGAGAGTGTGATCAGGGAGCTGGACCGGCCGCCGATCGTGATGGGCCACTCCGCCGGCGGGGCGTTCACCCAGATCCTGCTGGACCGCGGCGTCGGCGCCGCCGGAGTCGTGATCAACTCGGCGCCGACCGAGGGGGTTCCGGTCGTGCCGCTGTCCCAGGTCCGGTCTCTCCTGCCGGTCCTGAAGAACCCCGCCAACCGTCACCGTGCCGTCGGGCTGACACTCGACCAGTGGCGCTACGCCTTCGCGAACACGCTTCCGCAGGACGAGGTCCTGGCCACCTATGAGCGCTACCACATCCCCACGCCGGGTTCCATCGTGTGGAGCAGCTCCCTTGCCAATCTCCGTCCCGGCCACACCGACACGTATGTCGACTTCCACAATGCAGGGCGGCCGCCGCTGCTGTTCCTCTCCGGCGAACACGACCGCCTCATGCCGCCGAAGGTCCAGTTGTCCAACGCCAAGCACTACAAGGCGGCGGGTACCACCACCGAGGTCAAGGTGTTCACCGGCCGCTGTCATCTGATGCCGGTCCAGGACGGCTGGCACGAGGTAGCCGACTACGCCCTTGAGTGGGCGCTCGCTCATTCCTGAAAGGCTTCGGGCTATCCGAAGACAGGTGTGCCGCACTACACCTTCGCGGCCCGCCGCCGAACCGCACCGGTTCCCGCTTCCGCTGCCGCGCTCTCGCCCAGGAACTGCCCTGCCGCTGCGGTCACTTCTCCGGCCTGGTCGAGTTCGTAGGCGATGTCTGCCCGGATGAGCTGGGTGCCGGTGGCGGGGGCCAGGATGCCGTCGGCGATCTGGCCGGCGACCCAGTGGGCCATCGCCCCCTGCGCTTCTCGTGGGTCGGCGGGCGGGGCGAGGGAGGGGCTGCCGACCTCGGCGACTAGTGCGTCGAGCCCCACCTGGATGAGCGCGGCTGCGGGCGCGGGCGTCGTTGCTGTTAGCATGCTGGTCCCTGTTCTTCGTGTGTCGAGGAGACCGACCGTGGTGGGTGACGACGACATCTCGGGGTGATACCCGGAGGTGAACGCCACCGGCCTGGCGCTCAGGAGCGCCGGCCCGTGTGGCCATGCGGTCGTTCCCTCATCCTGCGCCTTCCGCCTTCCGCGTCGAGGTGCCTCTTCCGGCATCTCCGCGTCACACACGAGGTCTCACCATGTCCGACGCGTCCGTCGTCTGCTCCGGCCTGTCCTTCTCCTGGCCTGACGACACCCCTGTCTTCGACGACCTGTCCTTCTCCGTCCCGCCCGGCCGCACCGGCCTCGTCGCCCCCAACGGCGCGGGCAAGAGCACCCTGCTCAAGCTGATCGCGGGGGAGCTGCGACCCACGAGGGGATCGGTGTCCGTCTCCGGCTCCCTCGGCTACCTTCCACAGACCCTGCCGCTCGACGCCGGCCTCACCGTCGCCGAGGTGCTCGGCGTCGCCCCGGTCATCAAGGCCCTGGACGCGGTCGAGTCCGGCGACGTCGGTGAGGAGCACTTCACCGTCATCGGCGACGACTGGGACATCGAGGAACGCACCCGCGCCCAGCTCGACCGCCTCGGACTCGCCGGTCTCGCCCTCGACCGCGACCTGGGCACGCTCAGCGGCGGCCAGGTCGTCTCCCTCGGCCTCGCCGCCCAACTGCTGAAGCGCCCCGACGTGCTGCTGCTGGACGAGCCGACCAACAACCTCGACATCGACGCCCGCCACAAACTCCACGACGTGCTCGGCGACTTCACCGGCTGTCTGCTGCTGGTCAGCCACGACCGCGCGCTGCTCGACCGCATGGAGCGGATCGCCGAGCTCGATCGCGGCCGACTGCGCACGTACGGAGGCGACTTCACCGCCTACGAGGAGGCGGTGCGGGCCGAGCAGGAGGTCGCCGAGAAGAACGTCCGCAGTGCCGAGCAGGAGCTGAAGCGGGAGAAGCGCGAGATGCAGCAGGCTCGCGAGCGCGCCGAGCGCAGGGCGAGCAACGCCGCCCGCAACCTCAAGAGCGCCGGCCTGCCGCGCATCTTCGCCGGCAACATGAAGCGCGGCGCCCAGGAATCCGCGGGCCGCGCCGGTCAGTTGCACGCCTCCCGCGCGGAAGAGGCCAAGGCCCGCCTGGACGAGGCCGGCCGCGCGCTGCGCGACGAGCAGCGCCTCTCGCTCGACCTGCCCGACACCGTCGTCCCCGCCGGCCGCACCCTCTTCCTCGGCGCGCGCCTGCAGGTACGGCACGGCGGGCGCGCCCTGTTCGCCGGGGACGGGATCGACCTGTCGATCCGCGGACCGGAACGCATCGCGCTGACCGGACCCAACGGCGTCGGCAAGTCGACCCTGTTGCGTCTGCTCAACGGGGACATCGAGGGGGAGACCGGCGAGATCACGCGAGCCGACGGCCGGATCGCCCACCTCTCCCAGCGGCTTGACCTCCTGGACCTCGACCGCACGGTCGCCGACAACTTCGCCGCGTTCGCCTCGCACCGCTCGGAGGCCGAGCGGATGAACCTGCTCGCGCGCTTCCTGTTCCGCGGGACCCGCGCCCATCTGCCGGTGGGAGCCCTGTCGGGCGGTGAACGACTGCGGGCCACCCTGGCGTGCGTCCTGTGCGCGGAACCGGCTCCCCACCTCCTGTTGCTGGACGAGCCCACCAACAACCTCGACCTGGTCGGCACCGAGCAGTTGGAGAGCGCGCTCGGCGCCTACCAGGGCGCCTTCGTCGTCGTCAGCCATGACGAGCGGTTCCTCAAGGAGGTCGGCGTGAACCGCTGGCTGCGCCTGGCCGACGGGACGCTGACGGAGTCGGCCGCACCACAGGTGTGATCCACCGCCCGCAGCAGCTCATCCGTCTGTGCCGCGACCTCTTTCCGTGGAGACACACATGCCTGCCCAGCCCGCCCTCCTCGCCCACGACCTCGTGCGCGTCCACGGGGACCGCAAGGTCCTCGACGGCGTCTCCCTCACCGCGTCCCCCGGCCACCGCATCGGCCTGATCGGGGAGAACGGTGCCGGGAAGTCCACCCTTCTCGATGTGCTCGCCGGAGCCGACAAGCCTGATTCCGGCAGTGTGGTCCGCCCCGCCGACCTGGGTCATCTCCGCCAGGAAATGCCCTTCGACGGGGCGACGACGATCGCCGACGTCCTCGACGACGCGCTGCGTGAGGCCCGCGACGACCTCAGGCGCCTCGACGAGGCCGGGCGCCTGCTCGCCCGGACGCCGCAGGACTCGACCGACCATGCGGACCTGCTCGGGGAGTACGCCCGGGCACTGGAGCGGGCACAGGAACGAGAAGCCTGGGACGCCGACCGACGTGCCGCGGTCGTGCTCACCGGGCTCGGCCTCGGCGAGATGGCGCACCGGCGCACGCTCGGCTCGCTGTCCGGCGGCGAGCGCGGCAGGCTGGCGCTGGCGGCGCTGCTGGTGCGGCGGCCGTCGGCCCTCCTGCTGGACGAGCCGACCAATCACCTGGACGACGCGGCCGCGGCGTTCCTGGAGGAACAGGTGCGCGGCCTGCCCGGTGCCGTCGTCGTGGCCAGCCACGACCGGGCCTTCCTCGACGCCGTCTGCACCGACCTGATCGACCTAGACCCGGCCGTCGACGGCCCCGTCCGTCACGGCGGCAACTACAGCGCCTATCTGAGCGAGAAGCGGTCGCAGCGCGCACGCTGGGAGCGCCGGTACACCGAGGAACAGGAGGAACTGGTCGCGTTGCGCGAGGTGGCGAACGTGACCGCGCACCGGCTCGCCCCGGACCGCGGACCCCGCGACAACGAGAAGATGGGGTACGGGCACCGCGCGGGCCGGGTGCAGAGCCAGATCTCGCGCCGGGTGCGCAACGCCACGCGCCGGCTGGACGACCTGGAGCGGACCCAGGTCGACAGGCCCGTGCCACCGCTGAGGTTCCACACCGCCCTCGCGGCGGGCTCCGCGGCGGGCGCCCTGGTGTCGCTGCGTGACGTGCGGGTGCCGGGCCGACTGCGGGTGCGCCGGCTGGTCGTGTCGGCGGGCGAACGCCTGCTCGTCACGGGAGGCAACGGGACGGGGAAGTCCACCTTGCTCGCCGTACTGGCCGGGCGCCTGCCGGTGGCGGACGGCGGAGTGGAGCGGCGTCCGGACCTGACCGTCGGTCTACTGGCTCAGGACACCCATTTCGGCAGGCCGGAGCGCACCGTCCGTGACACGTATGACGCGGCCCTCGGCGCCGAGCGGGCGGAGACCGTACCGCTCGACTCGCTGGGCCTGCTGGCGGAGGCGGATCTGGACAGGCCGGTCGGGCACCTGTCCGTGGGGCAACGCCGTCGGCTCGCGCTGGCCCTGCTGGTCGCGCGCCCGCCCGAACTGCTGCTGCTGGACGAACCCACGAACCACCTGTCCCCGCGGCTGTGCGACGAACTGGAGGACGCCCTGCACTCGGGCCCGGGCACCGTCGTGCTGGCCAGTCATGACCGCTGGCTGCGAAACCGTTGGGAGGGACGGGAGTTCCGGCTGCCCGACGACGGCCTGCGCTGACCGCGGCGAGGTCAGCGAGCACTCGCCGACGACGGGGAGCGGACGCGGAGCAGGAGCAGGAGCAGGAGCCAGAGGCCGAGGAGCCGGAGGCCGGGGGTGAGACGGTGTCTCACCCCCCGCCCGGCTCGGCCGTGCTCTGCCGTGTCACCAGGTGCGTGGCCAGTTCGATGCGCTGGGCGCCCGTGCCCGGGTCGTCCGGCCGGAACAGCATGCGTGCCGCCTCCTGCGCCATGTGCCGAAGCGGTTGGTGCACCGTGGTGAGCGGTGGGCTCGACCACTGGGCGAGCTGCACGTCGTCGTAGCCGACCACCGAGAGGTCCCGCGGGACGCGCAGGCCCTTGAGGCGGGCCGCTTCCAGTACGCCCAGTGCTTGCAGGTCGCTGCCCGCGAACACGGCCGTGGGCCGGTCCGGTCCGTCCAGCAGGTCCATGGCGTGCTCGAAACCGCCCTGTACCTGGAAGTCGCCGAAGCGGATCAGCCGGGGATCCGTCTCCAAGCCCGCCATCGCCAGCGCGGAGCGGTAGCCGTCGAGGCGGGCCAGCGAGCACAGCATGTCCTCGGGGCCGGTGATGATCGCGATCCGTTCGTGCTTCAACTGGGTGAGGTGGCGCGTCGCGGCGAGCCCGCCGGCCCAGTTCGCCGAGCCGACCGACGGCACGTCGGGGTCGGGGTCGCCCGCCGGGTCGATGACGACGAAGGGGATCGCCGCCGACCTGAGCCGGCTCCTGACGTCCTGCGGGAGCGTGGAGAAGACGAGTACGACACCCAGCGGTCTGCGTCGGAGCACGCCCTCCAGCCAGTCGGGCGCCGGCCTGTGCCGGGTTCCGCTGCGGGTGAGCACCACCGTGGCCTGATTTTCCCGGGCGACGCTCTCCACGCCCCTGATCAGCTCGATCGCCCAGGTGCTGTCCAACTCGTGGAAGACCAGCTCGATCAGCGGGGGGCCGGTGGTGGTCCTGGGCCGGCGGCGGTACCCGTTGGCCTCCAGCAGGCGCTCCACCCTGGCCCGGGTGGAACGGGAGACGTCGGGACGGCCATTGAGGACCTTCGAAACTGTCGGCATCGAGACGCCCGCTTCTTTCGCCACATCAGCCAGGGTCACTCTGCCCGGAGCCGCCTCTTCATCGTGCATAGCAGCAGAGTAAGTCACCGCGCCTCGGTAACGGTTTGAGTGACCAGCTCCACGACCGTTGACCGAAACCTGGGTCTGACCTACTGTCCCACGGCATGGACTTTCGGTAATGGCGCCGAAACTTTCGAAAGGCGAACGATGAAGACACGTGCGCGCTTGCCCAGACTGGTCGCCTGCGGCGCGACGCTCGGCCTGGCGCTGACCCTGTCGGCCTGCGGTGGCGGCGCCGGCGAGGCGTCGTCGGACGGCAAGATCCATGTCCTGGTCTACGGGGACGCGAGCAACAAGGTCGAGAAGCAGATGGTCGAGACGTTCAACAAGACGTCCGACGTCAAGGTCGTCCTCGACACCATCCCGGGCGCGGACTACCAGCAGAAGCTCCAGACGATCATCAACACGCCCCAGGCCCCGGACGTGTTCTTCAACTGGGGCGGAGGCAGCATCCAGCCGTTCGTCAAGGCCGACCTGCTGATGCCGCTGGACGGCTTCATCAAGGAGAACCCGGACCTGGACAACAGGTTCCTGCCCTCGGTCTTCAACAGCGCGGTCGTCGACGGCAAGCCGTACGGCGTGCCGATGCGTGGCACCCAGCCGATCCTGCTGTTCCACAACAAGAAGGTCCTCGACGAGGCGGGCGTCACACCGCCCAAGACCTGGGACGAACTGATCGACGCGGTCGGCAAGCTCAAGGCCGCGGGTGTCACCCCGATCGCCCTCGGCGGCGGTGACCGCTGGCCGACGCTCATGTGGTTCGAGTACCTCTACGACCGCATCGCCGGGCCCGGCCTGTTCCAGAAGGCGCTGGAGGGCGACAAGGCGGCCTGGGAGAGCCCCGAGAGCAAGAAGGCGCTGAGCACGCTCAAGGAACTCGTCGACACGGGCGCCTTCGGCAAGAACTACGACTCGGTGAAGTACACCAACGGCGCCTCCCCGGCACTGCTGGCCTCCGGCAAGGCCGGGTTCGAGCTGATGGGGTCCTGGTACTACGCCCAGCAGCAGACGGACGCCAAGACGTTCGCCGAGAAGGACCTCGGCTACACCACCTTCCCGACCGTCCCCGGCGGCAAGGGCGACACGGCGAACATCGTCGGCAACACCAACAACTTCTACTCGGTGCTGAAGAAGACCGAACACCCCGAGGCCGTCGCCGAGTTCCTCAAGCTCATGTACTCGGACGAGTTCGTCGAGGCGCAGCTGGCCATCGGCAACCTGCCGACCACGACGAACACCCCGCAGTTCCTCGACTCCTCCGCGAACCCCGACTACTCGCGCTTCCAGTACGACCTCGTCGAGAAGGCACCCGCCTTCCAGCTGTCCTGGGACCAGGCGTACCCCCCGTCAGCCGGCACGCCCATGCTCCAGGCCGTGCAGCAGTTCTTCAACGGCCAGCTCGACGCGGACGGCTTCATCACGGCCATGCAGGCCCTCCCCACCGAATGAACGGCTCATGACCACACAGATCACGAGCGCTCCGCCCGCCGCCGGGTCCCGCAAGGAGGCCCGGCGGCGGCCGGCCGGCTCGTCCGCAGCGCACGTGGGACGGCCCGGCTTCGGCTGGGCGCTTCCCGCCACCGTCTTCTTCGCCCTCTTCGCGATCGTCCCGCTGGTCATGGTCGCCGTGCTGTCCTTCATGAGCTGGAACGGCCTCGGCGCGCCCGAGTTCGTCGGCCTGGACAACTGGTCCCGACTGCTGGACGACCCCGTGATGCTCCAGAGCGTCTGGCTGACCCTGCTCCTGACCGCGCTCGGCGTCGTCATCCAGACGCCGCTGAGTATCGTGCTCGGCGTCTGGGCCGCCGGACACCAGCGCAACCGCGCGGTGCTGTCCGTCATCTACTTCGTGCCGCTGCTGCTGTCGGCGACGGCCGTCTCCGTGGTCTGGCGGGCCCTGCTCGACCCCAACTTCGGCATCCCGGCCGACGCGACCTGGCTGTTCGGCGACGGCAACCTGTTCGGCGAACAGGCCACCGCCATCGGCGTCCTGGCCTTCGTCAGCACCTGGCAGTTCACCCCGTTCCACACGCTGATCTACCAGGGTGCCGCCCGCGCCGTTCCCCACGTGCTCTACCAGGCCGCGGAGATCGACGGAGCGGGCCGCTACCGGCAGTTCTTCCACATCACGCTGCCGCAACTGCGCAACGCCATGATCACGTCGATGATCCTGATGATCGTCGGTGGCCTGACCACGTTCGAGACCGTCCTCATCCTCACCCAGGGCGGCCCGGGCACCGACACCACCATCAGCGCCTACTACATGTACCAAAAGGCCTTCAAGGGCTTCGACTTCGGTGCCGGCGCCGCGATCGCCCTCGTGCTGGTCGTCGCCGCCACCGTGGTCTCCCTCGTCGTCGTCCGCGTCTCCGGCTACGACAAGATGCGCAGCACCATGGAGGGTGTGTCATGAGGCGCCGCCCCAACTACCTGGCGGGTGCCGGCTCCCTGGTCTGGCTCTTCCTGGTCGGCCTGCCGCTGTACGTGATGCTCGCCGCGACCGTGCGCACCCGCGGCGACTACGCCGAGAACGGCCCGGTGTCCGTCCCGGAGAGCTTCACCCTGGACAACTACCTCGGCGCCTTCGACTCCGGCTTCGGCCAGTACTTCCTCAACACGCTCCTCGTCACCGCCGCGGTGGTAGGGCTGGTCCTGGCCCTGGTGCCCCCGCTCGCCTACGCGATCGTACGCAGTCGCAGCAAGGTCACCTCGCAGGTCTTCCGCCTGTTCCTGCTCGGTCTCGCCATTCCCGCCCAGGCCGTGATCGTGCCGATGTTCTACCTGATCAGCGAGGCCGGGCTCTACGACAACCTGCTCGGCGTCATCCTGCCGACGGCGGCGTTCTGCCTGCCGATGTCCGCCCTCATCCTCAGCGGCGCCATGCGTGACATCTCACCGGAACTGTTCGAGGCGATGGCTGTGGACGGAGCGAGTCCGCGGCGCATGTTCTTCCAGCTCGTCGTCCCCCTGTCGCGGGGCGGACTGTCCACGATCACCGTGTTCTCCGCACTCCAGGCCTGGAACGGCTTCTTGTTCCCGCTCGTGCTGACTCAGTCCGACTCCGCGAAGGTCGTGACGCTGGGTCTGTACAACTTCCAGACCGAACACGGCATCGACATCCCGGGCCTGCTGGGCGCCGTGGTGCTGTCCATGATGCCCGTCTTGCTCGTCTACCTGTTCGCCCGTCGCGCCCTGGTCCAGGGCCTGATGGGCGTCGGAGGAAAGTGACTGCCAACGTGGCCGTAGAGACCACCCCCGAGATCCCCCTCTGGAACGACACCACCCGCTCCCTCACCGACCGGGTCGCCGCGCTGATCGAGGCGATGACCCTCCAGGAGAAGATCGCCCAGCTGTTCGGCGTGTGGGTCGGTGCGTCCGACCAGGGCGGTGAAGTGGCCCCCCATCAGCACGACATGGAGGAGGCTGTCGACCTGGAGGCGCTGCTGCCGAACGGTCTGGGACAGCTCACCCGGCCCTTCGGCACCGTCCCCGTCGACCCCGCGCTCGGGGCGCTCTCGCTGCAGCGCACCCAGGCGCGCATCGCCTCGGCGAACCGTTTCGGCATCCCCGCCCTGGCCCACGAGGAATGCCTGGCGGGCTTCGCCGCCTGGGGCGCCACCGCCTACCCCGTCCCGTTGTCGTGGGGTGCCACGTTCGACCCCGACGTGGTGCGCCGCATGGCCGCCGCCATCGGCCGTGACATGCGCTCCGTCGGCATCCACCAGGGCCTCGCCCCGGTGCTGGACGTGGTGCGCGACGCCCGCTGGGGCCGGGTGGAGGAGACCATCGGCGAGGACCCCTACCTCGTCGGCACCATCGGCACGGCCTACGTCCAGGGCCTCCAGTCCGCCGGGATCGTCGCCACCCTCAAACACTTCGTCGGCTACTCCGCCTCCCGCGCCGGACGCAACCTCGCCCCCGCGCCCCTGGGCGCCCGCGAGCGGGCGGACATCCTGCTTCCGCCGTTCGAGATGGCCGTTCGCGAGGGCGGCGCCCGGTCCGTCATGCACGCCTACAACGACACCGACGGCCTGCCCGCCGCCGCCGACGAGGACCTGCTGACCGGACTGCTCCGCGACACCTGGGGCTTCGACGGCACGGTCGTCGCGGACTACTTCGGCATCGCCTTCCTCAAGACGCTGCACGGCATCGCGGCCGACTGGGCCGACGCCGCGGGCACCGCGCTCGCGGCAGGCGTCGACGTCGAACTCCCCACCGTCAAGACCTTCGGAGCCCCCCTCGTCCAGGCCGTCACCGAGGGCCGCGTCGCGGAATCCGTCATCGACCGCGCCCTGACCCGCGTCCTGCGGCAGAAGGCCGCCCTCGGCCTGCTCGACCCCGACTGGACCGCCGTGCCGGCCGTCCTCGACGGCGCCGACCTCGACGCGCCGGACGCCCTGCGCGGCAAGGTCGACCTGGACCCGCCGGAGAACCGCGCCCTGGCCCGCGAGGTCGCCGAGAAGGCGGTCGTCCTGCTCACCAACGACGGCACCCTGCCGCTCACCCGGCCGCGCCGGATCGCCCTCATCGGCCCCAACGCGACCGTCCCCACTGCCGTACTGGGGTGCTACTCCTTCCCGATGCACGTCGGAGTGCAGCACCCGGACGTCCCCGTCGGCATCGACCTGCCCTCCCTGCACGACGCCCTGGCCGCCGAGTTCCCCGACACGGACATCACGGTCGCCCGCGGCACCGGCGTCGACGACGCGGACACCTCCGGCATCGCGGAGGCGGTCGACGTGGCACGTGCGGCGGACGTCGTCGTCGTCGCCCTCGGCGACCGCGCGGGCCTGTTCGGCCGCGGCACCAGCGGCGAGGGCTGCGACGCGGAATCGCTCTCCCTGCCCGGCACCCAGCAGGACCTCCTCGACGCCCTGCTCGACTCCGGCACACCCGTGGTCACGGTCCTCCTCGCGGGCCGGCCCTACGCCCTCGGCCGCGCGGTCGACGCCTCGGCGGCGCTCGTGCAGTCCTTCTTCCCCGGCGCGGAAGGCACCCGGGCCATCGCGGGCGTGCTCAGCGGCCGTACCGACCCCTCCGGCCGGCTCCCCGTCAGCGTCCCGCGCGGACCCGGATCCCAGCCCACCACGTACCTGGGCGCCCGTCTCGCGCAGGCCAGCGACGTGTCCAACATCGACCCGACCCCGGCGTTCGGCTTCGGCCACGGCCTGACGTACACCCGCTTCGCCTGGAGCGACCTGACCGTGGAGGAGCAAGAAGCGCCGACTTCGGGGCAGTTCACCCTCGGCCTCACCGTGCGCAACACCGGGGACCGTCCGGGCACGGAGGTCGTCCAGCTCTATCTGCACGACCCGGTCGCCTCCGTCGTACAGCCGGTGCAGCGTCTCATCGGCTACACCCGCCTCGCCCTGGGACCGGGCGAGGCCGCCCGAGTCCGCGTCACGGTCCCGGCAGACGTGGCGTCCTTCACCGGACGCGACGGCCGACGCATCCTCGAACCAGGGGAACTGGAACTCCGCCTGGCCTCGTCGAGCGCCACCGTCCACATGACGGCGACGGTCTCCCTGACCGGTCCGGAACGCCGGCTCGACCACACCCGGCGCTTCCACGCGACCTTCGACCACGCACCGGCACAGGAGGCCTGACGCGGGTCCTGGTCATGCCTGACCGGGAGGAGCGCGGACGTCGGCGGACTTCCCCGCTCCTCCCGGGAAAACCGACTCGACCTGGCTGCCCCAGGGAAGAGATCCTGGAGCATGGAGTTCCTCTGCTACCACCGCGACCGGCCCGGCTCCCTGCACCTGCGCGAGGAACTGCTCGCCGAGCACTGGTCCTACATGGACCAGTACGCGAAGGAGATGATCGCCCGGGGCCCGACGTTCGCCGACGACGGCGAGACGCCCACCGGCAGTGTGCACATCGTCGACCTGCCCGGTCCCGACGCGGCCCGCGCGTTCGCATTCGACGAGCCGAACCAGCAGGCCGGCGTGTACCGCGACGTGCTGCTGCGCCGTTGGCACAACACGCTGGGACGCACCATGTGGGACTTTCCCGGAGGCCGGTCCGGCGGCAACCGCTACCTGGTGCTCGGTCTCGGCGCCGGGCAGGCCGCCGACATCGCGTTGCCGCCCGACGAGAACGAGCTGATCGCCTACGGCCCGCTGCTGTCCGACGACGGCGACACCTGGCTGGGCACGGCGGCACTGGTGCGGGCGCCGGACCCGGAGACGGCCCGCGCCCTTCTGACCTCGGACCGGTATGCCGACGTCGAGGTGCACAACTGGCAGTTCGGCGGCCGTCCGTCCTGACGGGTGTCTCTTTGTCTCTTCAGACCGCTCACAAGCGCTTGATCAGGTGGGCCGTGGACGGCACGTCTGAACGCATCCTCGTGACAGTACTTGCTGCGGCGGATGATGATGACGAGGTGGACGGGACGGGCGCCGTGGATTCCAATGTCTGCCGGGCTCACCAGCACGAAGGTCCACTTGGCCGGTGAGCGTCCGGGGCGCTTGTTCGCCGATGAGCCGCGTTGGCGCTCCGGCTCGGCCGGCCGTGACAGGTGGAGCCGGCTCATGTCAGCGGCGACGCTGATCAGCCCGCAGCTCAAAGTCCCCGTAGCTGTTGTCGACCGGGTTGACCGTGACGCCCGGGGCGACGATCTCGTCGATGGCGTCGAGGATGTCGGAGGAGAGGGTGACGTCGGCGGCGGGCAGGAACGCCTCCAGCTGTTCCATGGTGCGCGGTCCGATGATCGCCGACGTGACGCCGGGGTGGTTGATGACGAACGCGACGGCCAGCTCGATCAGGGAAAGGCCTGCCTTCTCCGCCAGGACGGCAAGCCGTTCGACGGCATCGAGCTTGCGCTGGTTGGCGGGGGTACTCATGTCGAACCGGGCCTGCGGGCGCGCGGCCGAGGCCGGTCCGTCAGTGGCGTTCTTGCGGTAACGGCCCGAGAGCCATCCGCCGGAGAGCGGGCTGTAGGTGAGAGTGCCCATACCGTGGCGGCGCACGGTCGGCAGCACGTCCTCCTCGACGCCGCGGACCAGGATCGAGTAGGGCGGCTGCTCGGTGACGAAGCGCTCCAGGTTCCGCTCGCGCGAGGTCCACTGGGCCTCGACGATCTGCGAGCCGGAGTAGGACGAGGAGCCGATGTAACGGACCTTGCCCTGGCGGACGAGGTCGGTGAGGGCCCCGAGGGTCTCCCAGACGTCTGTGTCGGGGCTGGGCCGGTGGACCTGGTAGAGGTCGATGTGGTCGGTGCCGAGCCGCCGCAGGGAGTTCTCGACCGCGCGGATGATCCAGCGGCGCGAGCCGCCACGCTGGTTGGGGTCGTTCTGGTCCATGGGCATGAAGAACTTGGTGGCCAGGAAGACGTCCTCGCGGCGGCCCCTCAGCGCCTTGCCGACGATCTCCTCCGAGACGCCGGCGGAGTAGACGTCCGCGGTGTCGACGAAGTTGATGCCCGCGTCGAGGGCGCGGTGGGTGATCCGGATGGAGTCGCTCTCGTCCTCGTTGCCCCAGGGGCCGAACATCATCGCGCCCAGGCACAGCGGGCTGACCTGTATGCCGGTACGGCCCAGCGGTCGGTACTGCATGGAGGGGTTCTCCTCTGTCGTGGGGGTCAGTCGTTGCCCGCGGGCACGACCGTGCCGGTGCTCGTCCAGCTCGCGAGCAGGTTCAGGGCCTGCTGTTCCGGGGAGTCCGGCTCGGGTGTGTAGAAGTTGAGGCGCAGGCCGGGGTCGGAGGGCAGTTCCATCGCCTCGTAGGGCAGTGCGAGAACCCCGACGAGCGGGTGGTGAAGGTTCTTCAGGCCGGAGCGGTGGAACTTCACGTCGTGCCGTGCCCACCTGCGGGCGAAGTCGCTGCTACGGGTGGTCAGTTCGCCGATCAGATCGGTGAGGGCCTTGTCGTGCGGCGCGCGACCCGTCTCGGTGCGCAGGAAGGCGACGGCATCGTCGGCGCCCTTGTCCCAGTCGACCCAGAAGTCCTGGCTGGCGGGGTCGAGGAACAGGAAGCGGGCGCTGTTGACCGGCCCGCGCTGCGCGAACAGCGGCGAGTCGAACAAAGGCGCGTACAGCGCTCGTCCCAGTGCGTTGGCGGCCATGATGTCGAAGCGGGCGTTGCGGACGAACGCCGGGACGCCGGTCATCGAGTCGAGCAGCCGCAGGATCGTCGGCCGGACGCGCGAGGAGGTCACCGCCGGCCGTCGGCCGGACGGGCTGGCGGCGCGGGCCAGATCGTAGAGGTGGGTGCGCTCGGCCTCGTTGAGCTGTAGGGCGTGCGCGAGGGCTTCGAGGACCGAGTCGGAGGCGCCGGCAAGGTTGCCGCGCTCCAGGCGGACGTAATAGTCCACGCTCATGCCTGACAGCAGGGCGACCTCTTCGCGCCGCAAGCCCGCGACACGGCGGTTTCCGCCGTAGACCGGCAGCCCGGCCTGCTCGGGGGTGATCCTGGCCCGCCGGGTGCTGAGGAACTCCCGCGCCTCGGCGGCCACGTCCTTCTTGGTGCGGTTGGTCATGCTCATTTCCTGGTGTGGGTGCCCGGCTCCGACCGGGCTCGTCGCGTCGGCCGCCGGGCCGGACCCGACCTCGAGTGGCGAGGCACGGCGGACTCCTCCTGATCGGCCTGCTCGGTGTGCCGGTTCATCCACGGTAGGTCGGCCCGGGCAGGCCTGCGAGGTACTGCCAGTACCTGGAAGAGCAGTGACTCCCACTGCCCCCTCAAGGGGCCGTTACCTGGAAGACGCCACAGACGGGCGGCCCGGAAGCGGGCCGCACTCCCGATCGACGCGAGGAAGAGCGTGCGTACCGCAGCCATGCACGACGCCGGCGATGCGCCCGCCGGGCCAGTCGCCGACTCAAACCGTCCGGGCGGGCCGAGCGGCGACAGGACCACCGCCCCGCGCCACCAGGCGCGGCGTTCCTCCGGGGGCCCGGCCCGTTCGACGCTGATCCTGGCGATCATCTGCATCAGTTACTTCATGGTCGTCCTGGACAACTCGATCGTGTTCACCGGGCTGCCCCGGAACCGCTCTGACATGGGATTCTCCGAGACGGGCCTGTCGTGGATCACCAACGCCTACGTACTGGTCTTCGGCGGGCTGCTGCTTCTGGGAGCGCGCGCCGGTGATCTCTTCGGCCACCGCAAGGTCTTCCTGTACTCGCTGGTGGTCTTCTCGCTGGCCTCGCTGCTGGTGGGCGCCGCCCAGAGCGCCTGGTGGCTGATCGCGTCCCGGGCGCTGCAGGGCGTCGGCGCCGCCGTTCTCGCCCCGTCCGCGCCCTCCCTGCTCACGCGCAGCTGCGCGGAGGGCAAGGCCCGCAACCGGGCCGGTAGGCCGTTCAGGTCACTGGGCGGGCGGTGAAGCGGTAGCGGCGGAGCCCTACCCCGCGGGGACCGGGGGTGTCGCGACGCAGGGCGCCGCGACACCGGTTCAGATTTCCTGGGAGGCGAAGCCCTCGCGCCAGGTGCCGTGTTCGGGCCGCCAGCCTCGAGAGCGGGCCAGCGCGTTGGACGCTCCCCGTGCCCAGTCCTGTCGTGCCGCGGTGGCTTCGGGAACGGGCACGCCGAGCGCCCCGGCTAGGACGGGCAGCCACTGGCGGCCTTGGGCCGGCTCGTCGTCCACGATGTTGACGGGACCGTCGGGCCAGTTCAGGGCGGCGACGGTGGCCCGTGCCGCGTCGGCCACGTGGATGAACGACGTGACCGAGCGGTCCGCCTCAAGGTACGCCAGCAGACGAGCGCCGGGATCACCCGCCAGCGCCGCGGCGACGGCACCGCCCGGGGCGTACCACGTGCCGGGGCCGTACAGGATGCCGTACCGCAGCGCCACGGCGGTCTCCAGCTCTGCCGCGGTCTCCTCCAGCGCCCGGATGCCGTCGACCATCGCGCCGCGCGGTCGCGGCGCGCCGAGGTCGAGCGGAACGGACTCGTCGGCGGGCCCTGCTCCGGGGGCGTACGCCCAGGCGAGCGACTGCGCGACGATCCTTGTGGCTCCGGCGGCCTTGGCCGCGTCGACCAGGTTGCGGGTGCCTTCGCGGCGGAGCCTGTCGGTCAACGCGCCGTCCGCATCCGTCAGCGCGGTCATCTGATGGATCACCGCGTCCGGCGCGGCCTCCTTCACGACGCGACGCAGGCCTTCGGCGTCGAAGGCGTCCGCCACGGCGGCGCAGGCGCCCTGCCGCCGCACGCGATCGGCGCCGGCGGCCGTGCGGGAGACACCGGTGACGTGGTGCCCCGCCTCCAGCAGCATGGGGACGAGCAGGCGGCCGACCGCACCGGTGGCGCCCGCGATCAGGATGCGCATGGAAATCAGTCCTTCACTTGGTGGGGGGTGTATCGGCTTCTCGGAAGTTGTCGGTCGCACAGCCGTCGGGTCGACGCCGAAGTCCGGCCAGGAGGTGGTGGAGGTACGCGCCTGCGGCCGCCCCCAGGATCGGTGCGACGAGATAGATCCACAGCTCCGTGCTCTGCCCTGTGAGCGCCGCCGGTCCGAACTGGCGGGCGGGATTGGCGGAACCGCCGCTGCGGGGACCCAGGACGGCGATCATCAGAGCGACGGCCGACCCGATGACGTAGGGCACGAGGTGGGCCGAACGGGCATGCGTCATGGTGAGCCCGACGGCGACCATGATGAGCGTCATGCTGCCCGCCTCGGTCAGGAAGACGGCCATGGGCTGCCACGTGGGCGCCGGCACGATCACCGCGTAGTCCACCGACGGCAGGGTGACGGCGGGCCCCCACACCAGGCGCCCGAGCCCGGTGCCTGCGGCGGAACCGGCGAGTTGGGCCAGTACGTAGGGCACGACGGCGCGTCCGGGGAAGGCGTTCATCAGCCACAGGGAGATCGTCACGGCGGGATTCATGTGGCCCCCGCTGCGTCGGCCGGGCGGGGAGAGGATCAGTCCGGTGAGGACGGCCCCGCTGAGCACGCCGATGATGACGAGCGCGGCTGCGATGTCACCGACGTAGACGACCGAGTCGGGGTCACGCACCCACCGTACGACCGTCACCGCGACGAACAGCAGGACCGTGGCGAGCACGAACTCGTCGGCGGCACGGGCCAGAAGGGTCCGCAGGACCGGAAGCCGCCGCGGCCGGAGGAGCAGAGCCTGCCGACGGGCGAGCCGGAAGTCGACACTCACCGGAGTCCCCTTGTCAGCCGGCGGGGGAGTGGTGGCCGGGCACGAGGCGGGTGGAGACGCCGAAGCGGTTCCACGCGTTGATCGTGGTGATCGCCACGACGAGTCGGGCCAGTTCCACCTCGTCGAACTCGTTCGCTGCCCTGGCGTAGACCTCGTCGGGGACGAAGCCGTCGGTCAGGACGGTGATCGCCTCGGTCAGTTCGATCGCCGCGACCTCTCTGGCGGTGTAGAAGTGCTTGGACTCGCGCCACGCGCCCAGCTGGATGATCCGCTCCGCGCTCTCACCGGCCGCCAGGGCGTCCTTGCTGTGCATGTCCAGGCAGTAGGCGCAGTGGTTGATCTGCGAGGCCCGGATCTTGACGAGATCCAGCAGGGTGGGCTCCAGGCCCCGCCCGGCCGCGGTGTCGAGTCGGATCATGGCCTTGAAGGCCTCCGGGGCGAGCTTCGCCCAGTCCAGTCGGGGAGTGTGCTCGGGCAGGCGCCCCGTTCCTTCGCGTGCTTCGTTGGTGTTCATGACGGCAACGCTACGCAGCGAATGGCACTGGAGTATGGTCCATTTACATGAAGAGTCACCAGGCCAATTCCGCCGAGGGTCAGCCCTCCGTCTCCGGCTCGGACCTGCACCTGGAACTTCGCGGCCCGGGCTTGCGCGCGGGGCTCACCGACGCGTTGCGGGATGCCGTGCGCACGGGGCGGCTGGCGCCCGGCACCCGGCTGCCGCCCTCGCGCTCCCTCGCCGCCGACCTGGGCGTCTCCCGCAACACCGTGACCGACGCCTACGCCGATCTCGTCGCCGAAGGGTGGCTCGCCGCGCAGCAGGGCTCCGGCACCCGCGTGGCCGAACGGACCGCGCCGCGCCGGGCCACCGCCACGCCCCGCACCCGGCCGGCCCGGCACCGTCCGCTGTACGGCATGCAGCCGGGCGCGCCGGACCTCGCGAACTTCCCGCGCGCACAATGGCTCGCCGCCGCCCGCCGCGCTCTGACCGCGGCGCCGCACGACGCCTTCGGCTACGGGGACGCGCTCGGCAGGGAGGAGTTGCGCACGGTGCTCGCGGACTATCTGGCCCGCGCCCGCGGCGTCACGGCCGAACCGGACCGGATCGTCGTCTGCGCCGGATTCCATCATGGTCTGGCGCTGATGGCGCAGGTGCTCAAGGAGCGGCACGTACGGGCGGTGGCGGTCGAGGCCTACGGCCTCGACCTCTACCGCGACCTGCTCACCCGCGCGGGACTGGACACCTTGCCCGTTCATGTCGACGAACATGGAGCCCGGACCGATGACTTGGCGCATGACGTCGGCACCGGCGCGCTGCTCCTGACCCCGGCGCACCAGTACCCGACGGGAGCCGCGCTGCGCCCGGACCGCCGCGTGGCCGCCGTCGAATGGGCGCGTGCCACCGACGGGTTGATCCTGGAGGACGACTACGACGGGGAGTTCCGCTACGACCGCCAGCCCGTCGGTGCGTTGCAGGGCCTCGACCCGGACCGCGTCGTGTACTGCGGCTCGGTGAGCAAATCGCTGGCACCGGGCGTGCGGCTCGGCTGGATGGTGCTGCCCGAGGAACTGATCCCGCACATCGTCGAGGCCAAGGGCCACGGGGACTACATGTCGAGCGCGCTGGAGCAGTTGACGCTCGCCGAATTCATCGCGTCGGGCGCGTACGACCGTCACGTGCGCTCCATGCGCGTTCACTACCGGCGCCGCCGCGACGAGTTGGTCGCCACTCTGGCACGCAGGGCGCCCCACGTGCGCGTGGGCGGCATCGCTGCGGGGCTGCAGGCGGTCGTGCGACTCCCCCACGGCACCGAGCACTCGGTCGTCCAGGCGGCGTCCCGGGAGGGTCTGGCGGTCAGCGGGCTCGAGGAGTTCCTCCACGAGACGGCGGACCCCGAACAGCGCTCGCCCGGGCAGGACGCCCTGGTGGTCAACTACGCGGCACCTTCGGACAGTGCGTGGGCAGGTGCGCTGGACGCCCTGTGCCGGGCGCTGACCTGAGCCGGCACGACGCGTCAGCGCCGGCCCACCGCCTCCTCCAGAGCGGCGAAGGCGTCGCCCGGTGAGTCGGCGGCGAGGTACAGCTCGGACAGTCGCGCCGGCAGGAAGCCGTCCTCCTCCATCCTGCGGAGCTGGAGGAGCAAGCCGTCGTAGAAACCCCCCGTGTTCAGCAGCACCACCGGCTTGTCGTGCAGGCCGTGCTTGCGCAGCTCCAGGATCTCAGTCAGCTCGTCCAGGGTGCCCAGACCTCCGGCCAGCACGACCAAGGCGTCCGCCTCGGCGAGCAGCAGGGCCTTCCGTTCGGCGAGATCCTCGGCGAACACCATCCGGTCGGCGTCCGTCCGTGCCCACCGCCTCATGAAGCCGACGGACACACCTACGAGCCGTCCCCCGCTCTGCCGGACCCCGTCGGCGACGACTTTCATCAGCCCGGTGTCGGAACCGCCCCACACCAGCGTGTGGCCCCCCTTGCCGATCAGCCGGGCGAAGTCGCGGGCCGGTCGCGTGTAGCGGTCGTCGAGGTCCGCGGCCGAGAGGAAGACGCAGATCCTCATGCCGGCGGGGGATATCGCATTCATGAACCGGACCGTACGGGCAGGCCGAGGCGGTCGTACGGACCAATCAGGGGACAGGGCGGAGAGCCAATCCCGTGCTGCGCTTCCTCAGCGTTGCGGCTCCCAGGGGTGAGGACGCCTTCGGCGATTGAGGTCATGCGGTTGCGACCGCACCGGGATGTGCGGAAGATGCGCCAGGACTCTTCTCGGTGGGAGTGAGTTCCTGCAGGGGTCCGCGTTTGATTACCGTGCCGGCGATGTTTGTGGGAGCGCGCGTGAGTCGCCGATCTGGTCGCACTCGGTGAGTGTGCCGTTCAGCAGGACGAGGTCGGGCCGTCCTCGCCACTGGCCGGGCACTCCCTTGGTGCTTCTCGGTCCATGGTGATCAACGGCTTGCTGGTGATTGTGGCCAGGACGAACGGGCCTTGACCAGTAGGGCCGCACTCCACCTCGCCGCCATCCTCGTCCGGACAGTCGCTCGACCCGCGGCACCTTGCCCGCCAAGATGGCCGCATGAACGACCTTGTGCAGTTTCTCGTCGCGCGCATCATGGACGACAACCATGCCTATGCCTACGTGGCCGATACCCTGGGCGGCGAGGCTGTTCTCGACAGCCATCTCCCCATGCTCGACCTGACCGAGCAACTGGCGCGCGACTACAAGGCCATGGATCCCTCGGACTCCCGCTCGGCCGGGCTGGCATACGCGCTGCGAGTCCTTGCCCAGTCATATGCTGGGCACCCCGCCTACCGCCAGGAATGGCGCCCATAGCTTCAAGGAGACAGGGCCCTAGTCCCGGGTCGCGAGGATTCCCTCGACGCCTTGCAGGAAGGTCTCGGAGATCAGGTGCGGGTCGAAGAGACAGCCGGCCGCCATGGCGCCGTCCCGGAGCATCACGAGGTGCCGGCCGGCCGCGTCGGCGGGCGTGCGGCCGGTCCGTGCCAGCAGTTCCGTGACGGTGTCGAGGAACCATTGCCGGTGGGCCAGCACTGCTTGATGGACGGGGTGGGCCGGGTCGGGGTATTCGGCCACCGCGTTGAGGAAGGCGCATCCGCGGAATCCCTGGGACCGGATGCCTTCGGCGATGGAGCGGCAGACGGCGCGGACCATCTCGGCCGGTGACTCGATGTCCGCCTGTGCCGCCGTGATCTGGGCCCGGATCCCTCGGTCGGCCGCGTCGAGATAGGCGAGGACGAGGTCCTCCTTGCCCGAGAAGTGCCGGTAGAGCGTGGCCCGCGGCACCTGCGCCTCCGCGGTGATCCGGTCGATGCCGACGGAGTGGATCCCCTCGGTGTAGAAGATCTTCGTTGCGGTGCTCAGCAGCCTGGCCCGTGGTTCGGATGTGCTGCCGCCTCGTGTGCCCGGACTCATGGGGGAGAGGCTACCAAACGCTGAGGGAGAACGTTCGGTCTTGACATTCGTCACCGAGGAGCCCTTAAATGCTCGTGAGACCGAACGTTCTCCCTCGCCAGCTGGTCAGTCCGATGACCTGTCTGCTGGGCAGCCCCTTCCGCACCCGTGCACCGTCACTGAAAGGCACACCCGTGGACACCCTCCTCGAAGCGACCCCCACC
Source organism: Streptomyces sp. NPDC107562 (assembly GCF_055657325.1). Taxonomy (NCBI): domain Bacteria; kingdom Bacillati; phylum Actinomycetota; class Actinomycetes; order Kitasatosporales; family Streptomycetaceae; genus Streptomyces; species Streptomyces sp. NPDC107562. Next base: position 798,042 of record NZ_JBVKBE010000001.1, read on the forward strand.
AGCGTTCCCGCGGCCCTGCGCAAGCTCTACTTCACGCGTTTCGCGTTCGCCGCCGTATGGGCCGCGCTGCTGTTCGCGAGCGCCGACACCCTGTCCCCGCTCAGCGCCACGCTCCTGGTGATCTACCCCCTCTTCGACGTGGCCTGCGCCGTCGTCGACGTCCGGTCCGCGCAGGCGAACGACGGACCCGTGCGCCACCTGTACCTGAACATCGCGCTCAGCGCCCTGGCCGGCGTCGGCCTCGCGGTCGCCGCCACGTCCGGGATCCCGGCGGTGCTCCGCGTCTGGGGCGTCTGGGCCATCACTGCGGGCCTCGTCCAGCTCGCCGTGGGCGCCGCCCGACGCCGCCTGGGAGGACAGTGGGCGATGATCGCCAGCGGTGCCATCTCCACCGTCGCCGGTGCGTCCTTCTTCGCCCAGGCGGGCACGGCCGAGCCCTCCCTGAGCAACCTCGCCGGCTACGCCTTCCTCGGAGGCGTCTTCTTCCTCGTCTCCGCGCTCCGTCTGGGTCGCGCCGCCAGGGGCGCGTGACCCGGGTCGCCGAGCGCCATGGGCCCGGTCGGTGCGTCTTCGCACCGGCCGGGCCACACCGCCGTGCGGCGCAGGCGTCCGCGCCGGCCTACCGGAGCGGGCAGACCGTGGGTCATGGCCGTTTCTCGACGTCCTTCACCGAGCTCGGCCCCAGCTGCTTGGCGCTGGCGTACTCCGGCATCGTCATGGGTTTGTCGAACAGGAAGAACGACTGGTTCGTGCCCACCGTGAACTCCATGTACGCGCCGGTCGTGGCGTCGAAGCCGTAGTAGGCGTTGCAGGTGGACCCCGACGTGTAGGTGCCGTCCATGCCGGGCTGGGCCAGGACCGCGACGCCGTTGGAGGTGGACTCCACCCGCTCCGTCGGAGTCAGCATCTTGCAGCGTGGCACCGGCAGGCCCTTCATGATGAAGTAGCCGTACTCGCCGGCCGCGTTCTGGATGTAGACGTACGAGAGCTTGCCCCGCTTCCCCCACGTCTTGACCCACTGGTTGATCGCCTCACGGGTCGGCGAGTACTCCATGCGGCCCGCCGGCTGCTGGGCCACGAGGCGGTCGTAGTTCTCCTGCTTGGCCTTGTTCTCCTTGTCCTGGCTGGAGTCGGTGCAGGACGTCAGGGCGAGGCCCACGACGAGCGCGACGACGGTGGCCAGGGCCATGCGTGCGAACTTCTTCATGCGGTGCTGCCCTTCTTCCCTGGAGGAGACGGGGATCAGTCGGTGCACGTCGTGCGCTCGGCCGTGGCGTCCAGCCGGTACGGCAGGTCCTTGTCACGGAAGGGCGCGCGGTGCTCCTGGGCGGCCTTGGAGTTGTAGGCGTTGACCGACTCGATCCGCGTCGCCTTCAGCGCGGTGATCGACTGGTCGATCTGCGTCGTGCGCGCCGGCGCGGCGGTCTTCCGTTCCTCCTGGAGCGCCTGGATCGTCCCCTCGGCGTTCTGCGTCGCCTCGCACAGATCGAAGAACTCCTCGTACGTGGTCTGACGGAACTCACCCGAGCCGATGGTGTTCTCGCGCTTGTCCGCCTCACCGCGGAACGGGGCCGTGATCCACCCCGCGCCACCGAAGGCGAAGGCCCCGATCACGTACAGAACGGCCAGTCCGACGACCCCGACGACGGCCCAAGCCCCTATGCGTGCCCCCTCGCGTACCTGCCCCATGGCATCCCCCTTCTCAGGTGGGTCCGCGGCGTGGAACCACCTTCCGCGGAGAAGGACACGGCGCCCGGTGAAACGGTTCCGCCGTCCGGAGCGCCGGGCGGTGGGCGCCCCGCCCGGTCGGCGCGGCACCAGGGACGGCGCCAGGCATCTCGACGCTCGCTTTGCCCGGATATGATGCTTTTTGTGATCACGCAGAGACGGCCGCAGCGCCGTCGTCCTCCACACAGCGGCCGCTGGGAAGCTCCCCTGCTGTCACCGGTGATCCTCACGTTCCTCATCGCGGGCCTGGCCTTCTCCACCCCCAGGGAGATCGCCATCAGCCGCCTCCTGCCGGTCGCACCCGCGCTCGCCGCGGCGATGTGGTCCACGCTCCCCACGATCCTGCTGGGCGCGTTCTGCCTGCTGGTCATGATCGGCCTCAGCTTCGTCTACACCGACCTCGGGACGCCCTACACGGCTGCCGCGATCGTGGCCGTGACCCTGGCGGCCGCGTACGCGAGCCGGGTCCGACTCCAGCGGGAGGAGACGCTGCTGCGCGTCCGGCTCGTCGCCGACGCGGCCCAGAAGGTGCTGCTGCGTCCCCTGCCCCGCCGTATCGAGCACGTCGAGATCGAATCGCTGTATCTGGCGGCCCAGGAGGAGGCCCGGATCGGCGGCGATTTCTACGAGGCGGCCGGCACGCCGTACGGGGTGCGCCTGCTGATCGGCGACGTCCGCGGCAAGGGCCTGTCCGCCGTGGGAGCGGCGTCGGCGGTGATCAGCTGCTTCCGGGAGGCCGCCTACGACGAGCCCGACCTGAGGGGCGTCATCCACCGCTTGGAAATCACCAGCACCCGCCACAGTGCCGGGTTCCCCTCCCAGGAACTCCCGGAGCGCTTCGCCACCGCTCTGATCGCCGAGATCCCGCACGGCGGCGGCCACGTCAAACTCCTCAACTGCGGCCACCCTCCACCGCTGCTCATGCACCGCGGGCAGGTCCGCGTCCTGGAACCCACCACCCCCTCGCCGCCCCTGCACTTCGCCGCGCTCGTCGGAGAGCACTACTCCGTGGACACGGTCAGTTTCGCCCCGGGCGACCAGCTGCTCCTCTACACCGACGGCGTCACGGAGACCCGGGACCGCACGGGTGCGTTCTTCCCGCTGCCGGACTGGATGGGCCGACAGGGCTCGGCGCAGCCCCGCGAACTGCTCGACCGGCTTCACCGGGACCTGCTCCACCACAGCGGAGGCCGACTCGACGACGACATCGCCGCCCTCGCCGTACGCTGCCCGGGCAACCCGGCTCAGGAGCGGAGCCCGTAGAGGCAGGAGCCCAGCCCACAGGGGGCGGAAAGGACCGCATCAGCGAGGTTCGGCCTCGGCCAGTCGACGGAGCAGCGGGCCCACCTCCAGCACCTGCCGCACCTCCTGGGGGGACAGGACGCCGAGGCGTGACAAAAGGGCCTCCGCCTCGCTGTGGGCGATCCTGCACAGCGCGTCCGAGCCCGACGCCGTGATGGCCACCTGGACGGCGCGGCCGTCGGCGGGGTCGGGCTCGCGGGCGACGAGCCCCTCGGCCTCCAACTGCGTCACCGTCGCGGTGACCGTCGGCTGGGTGCACGGGACGCGGTCGGCCAGGACGCCGATGCGTGAGGGGCCGTACTGGTTCAGCAGGGCGAGGACGATGAACAGAGTGGGCTGCAGGCGAGGTTCCGGTCGTGCCCTGCGCAGTGTCCGCAGCAACCGGTGCAGGGACACGACGAGTTGCACGGCCGTCTCCTCGGCCACCCCGCGGAGGTCGGGCTCACCGAGCTGGGTGTCGTCGACTTTGCCGGACCCGGTCATCGTCCACGCCCCCTTCGTGTCGTGCCCGCCGATCAGGGGAGTTCCACGGTGGGCCGGTACATGTCCATCCACATGGCGAGGTCCAGGGCGCGTTCCAGACCGTGCCGTGAGGCGAAGGTCGTCCCGGCGTGGTCGCTCCTGACGGCGTCCTGCAGCCATGCGCGGCTGACCAGGTCGAACACCGGATGGGACGGTTCGGCCAGCAGGCCCTTGGCGTTCTCCTGGAGCGCCATGGCGTACTTCAGGTCCTGCGTGGAGGGATAGGGGCTCTTGACCCGGTCGTACACCGAGCGTGGCAGCAGGTCGGCCGTGGCCTCGCGCAGCAGGCTCTTCTCCCTGCCGTCGAAGGACTTCAGTGCCCAGGGGGCGTTGTAGACGTACTCCACCAGCCGGTGGTCGCAGTACGGCACCCGCACCTCCAGGCCGACGGCCATGCTGGCCCGGTCCTTGCGGTCGAGGAGGATGCGCACGAAGCGGGTGAGATGGAGGTGGCTGATGACGCGCATCCGGTACTCGAAGTCGCTCTCGCCGTCCAGTCGCTCGACCAGGGAGACGGCCTTGCGGTAGCCGTCGCGCAGATAGGCCTCCATGTTCAGGGCCTTGGTCACGGTGTCGACGAGGATGCCGCCGTCGTCGCCGAAAGCCTGGTCGTAGCGGACCAGCCAGGGGAAGTTGTCGGCCGCGCGGGCTTCCTCGTCGAAGAATTGCGGGTAGCCGCCGAAGACCTCGTCCGCGGACTCCCCGCTCAAGGCGACGGTGGAGTGCTCCCGAATCGCCTTGAACAGCAGGTACAGGGACCCGTCCATGTCGCCGAGTCCCGCGGGAAGATCACGGGCGCGGATCACCTTCGCGCGGACCTCGGGGTCGGCCAGTTGCTGCGAGTCCAGCACGATGTCCTGGTGCTCGGTGCCGGCCAGCGCCGCCACGTCGTGGACGTACGGCGTGTCGGGGGTGGCGCGCAAGGGGTCCGGAACGAAGTTCTCGGTCTGGCCGACGAAGTCGACGGCGAAGCTGCGTACGCTCTCGCCCACGGCGCCCAGTTGCCGCGCCGCGAGCGCGGTCATCGCCGAGGAGTCCAGGCCCCCGGAGAGCAGGGTGCAGCGGGGCACGTCGGAGACGAGTTGGCGGCGCACGGTGTCCTCGAGGAGCTCGCGCACCCGGGCGATGGAGGTCTCCTGGTCGTCGGTGTGCGGCTCCGTCCTCAGCGTCCAGTAGACGTCGGTGCGAATGCCGCTCGGTCCGACGGTGACCACGGTGCCCGGTTCGACCTCGCGCATCCCTTCCCAGACCGCGTGGCCGGGCGTCTTGACGAAGGCGAACAGCTCGCGCAGCCCGTCGAGCGAGACACGCCGCTCGGCGAGCGGATTGGCGAGGATCGCCTTGGGCTCGGAGCCGAACAACACACCGTCGTCGGTGGGGTAGTAGTACAGCGGCTTGATGCCCATACGATCGCGGATCATCACGAGCTTCTGTTCGCGGCTGTCCCAGATCGCGAAGGCGTACATGCCGTTGAGCCGGTCGGCGACGCCCGGGCCCCACTCCAGATAGCCGTGGAGCACCACTTCGGTGTCCGAGGTGGTGGTGAACCGATGGCCGCGCGCGGCCAGTTCGGCGCGCAGTTCGGTGAAGTTGTAGGCCTCACCCGAATACACCATCGCCACCGCGCCGCGCTCGGGCGTCTCGGTGCTCATGGGCTGCTTGCCGCCCGGCAGGTCGATGATGGCGAGCCTGCGGTGGCCGAGCGCGGCGGGTCCGTGCACCCAGGTGCCGCGGGCGTCGGGCCCACGGCAGGCCATCGTCTCGGTCATCGCGTCGACCGTCGCGTGTTCGCGTCGCAGGTCCCGCTGGTACGAGATCCACCCGGTGATTCCGCACATGCGTGCTCCTCCGGCTGTGTCCGGGCCCTTGTGTCGGGTTCGTTCGCGACGTCGCGGTCGGTGGGCCCACTCCGCTCCGTGACGTCACCGATCGTCACGATGGGTGATTTGTATCGTGCACCTATGTTTCGAGTGTCCGTCGATGCGTGCAATGAGTCAAACGTCGGTTTTCGACTGGTTTCCCTGCACGGTACCGGTGTTGAGGTCCGCGCTCGCGGTCGATCGTTGATCGTCCGAAACTTGGTCTGCGCTATACGGTGTGTTTGCCCATTAAAAAGGAACAACAGCTTCATATGGCATCTATTGGTGCGATTCTGGACTCCATGTCCACCTCCAAGTTGTCCACTGTGCAGAGCGCGTACGGTGCTCGGCCGGCCGTCCGCGAGATCGTGGACCGGCCCTGGCACATGCTGATCGGCGGCCGGATGACCGATGCCGCCTCCGGAGACACCCTCGACGTCGTCAATCCCGCCGACGAGACGGTGGTGACGCGCATACCCCTGGGCGGCGCCACCGACATCGACGCCGCCGTCGACGCGGCCCGCACGGCGGCGCCGGCGTGGGGGGCCACCTCCATCGTCGACCGGGCGCGGGTGCTGACCGGGCTGGCCGGAGCGATCGAGGCACATGGCGAGGAACTGGCCTGGACCGACACGATCGACAACGGCACCCCCGTGCGGGTGATGCGCAACGACTCCCGCGTGGCCGTCGCCCAACTCCGCTACTTCGCCGGACTCGCACTCCAACTGGGCGGTGAGACCATCCCCATGGCGGACCACGACGCCCTCGACTTCACCCTGCGCGACCCGTTCGGCGTCGTGGGGCGCATCATCCCGTGGAACCATCCCCTGATGTTCGCCGCCGCCCGTATCGCGGCACCGTTGCTCGCGGGCAACACCGTGGTGCTGAAACCCGCGGAGGCGACCTCCCTGTCCGCGCTGCGGCTCGGCGAACTGGCCGCAGAGATCGTGCCGCCCGGCGTGCTGAACATCGTGCCGGGTCTCGGGTCCGTGGCGGGTGAGCAGTTGGTGACCCACCCGGACGTACCGCGGATCGCGTTCACCGGCTCGTCCGCCACCGGGCGCCGCGTACAGGCGCGTGCGGCGAGTGCCGCGGTCAAGACGGTCACCCTGGAACTGGGTGGCAAGAACCCGCTGATCGTCTTCGCCGACGCCGATGTCCACGCGGCCGTCGACGGCGCGATGGCAGGCATGAACTTCACCTGGCAGGGCCAGAGTTGCGGCTCCACCTCACGCCTGCTCGTCCACCGCTCGCTGTACCACCACGTGGTCACCGAGGTGGGGCGGCGGATGGACGCGATGCGCCTCGGTGACCCGGCGGAGCCCACGACGGACATCGGCCCGCTGGTCTCCGCGGACCACTACGCCAAGGTGACCTCCTACATACGAACGGGCCTGTCCGATCCAGCCCTTGACCTCGTCGCCGGCGGAAGCACCCCGCACCGGCCCGGGTACTACGTACGACCCACCCTCTTCTCCGCGCCCTCCGGCCCCGCCGGACCGCTGTTCCGGGAGGAGATCTTCGGCCCGGTGCTGGTGGCGGCGCCCTTCGACTCCTACGAGGAGGCCGTCGCCCAGGCCAACGCCCTGCCGTACGGACTGACCGCCAGCGTCTGGACCACCTCGCTGCACACGGCGATGGCAGCCGCGCGCGACCTTCGCACCGGATACGTATGGGTCAACGCCAGCTCCTCCCACCTCCCCGGCGCGCCCTTCGGCGGGGTGAAGAACTCCGGCGTCGGCCGCGAGGAGGGCATCGAGGAACTCAAGGGGTACACCCAGCCGAAGAACGTCTACGTACGCTTCTGATTGTCCGCTGAGGTGTCTTCTGCGGTCTCTTCCGAGGTCTCTTCTGCGGTCTTCTCGGGGGCGGCCTTCTGTTGGGTCTGCTGGCGCTTGCTGAGGTGCTCGCGCTCGCGGCTCAGTCCCCGGAGCGACCCCCTGGACGCCGCACCACCAGTCGCGTGACCTGGAACGACATCTCGTCCACGTCGTCCTGCGGCGGCGGGTGGTAACGCCCCGCACACACGGAGAGGTTGACGATGAGATAGGCGTGCCACCGGCTTCCCACCCCTCGTCCGTCCGAGAAGGCCCGGACGCCGTCGACCCACCAGACAACGGACCGCGCGCCGAACTCGACCCGCAGATCGAGCCACGCTCCCGGGGAGATCGCCTCGTGCCGGTAGTAGTGGCCCGTGTCACGGACGTGGTTGCTGAGTTCGAGCAGATCAGGGTTGTCCGGGTGATACTCGAAGACGTCGATCTCCTGGTCGCCGTCCCGCCATGTCCAGATGGCCGGCCAGGCCCCGATCTCCCGGGGAAGGCGTACGCGGGCCTCCAGCACGTCGCCCGCGCGGACGAGGAACCCTTCCTGGCTCCCCTCGGTGGTGAGCAGTCCCGCGTTCCATCTGCCGTCGGGCCTACGCCTCGCCAGGAACCTCCCCTGGCGGCAGTACGCCGGATCGGACACGAGATGGTCCAGCTTGTTGTCGGCGGGGTTGACGGGACCGCCGCCGGGATACGCCCACGAGCGGCCTGCCACCCACTGCCGGGTCGACGCGAAGTCGGCCGTGAAGACCACGTCCGTCGCACGAGGGCGGGCGGGCGGACGTGACGTGCTGTCCTGCGAGGGCTCACGCATGACGGGGTCATGTCCGCAACAGCCCGACGCCATGCCCGAATCCGCCTGACCGGCGGCTCAAACACCACGTCCGGGTGTTCTCCGAGCACGTTGCCGCCACCGCAGGCACCACCCGTCACGGCTCGCGAGGGAGCTGCCTCGCACCGGCACGACCGGGCGCTCCGCCTTGCTGATCGCCCTCCATGGGGGAGTCCTGCCGAACCGCATGTCCCGCGGTCAGCCGCGTCACCGCACGTGACAAATTTGGCGAAGCCGAGGACCCTCCCCGCGATACTTGTCGCCCATGGATGAGGTCGAAGTCGTCGTCGCCCATTCCGAGCGCGCGACCCTGCGGGTCGGCGATGTGTTCCTGAAGGTGGACGCCGATCAGGCGCGCATCGACGTCGAGGTCGAGGCGATGGCACTGGCTCCGGTTCCGACCCCGCAAGTCCTGTGGCGCGAGCCGCCCGTACTCGCGCTCGCCGCGCTCCCAGGGACCGCGCTCGGCTGCCTCGGCGAGCCGTCGCGCGCGACGGCGGCGGCGTCGGCCGCGGCGGGTGCCGCCATCCGGACGTTGCACGACGCGCCGCTGCCGACCTGGCCCGGCCGGGCCGGCCGCGGCATCGAAGAACTGGCGGCGGATCTCGACGGTGAGTGCGCGTGGCTCGTGACGAACGGCGTCCTGCCCGCCGACCTGGTCACCCGCAACCGCCAGGTCGCCGAAGCCGCGTTCCGGCCGTGGACTCCGGCGTTCACGCACGGCGACCTGCAGATCACCCATGTATTCGTCGACGACGACGAGATCACCGGCATCATCGACTGGTCCGAGGCCGGCCAGGGTGACGCCTTGTTCGATCTCGCCATCCTGACGCTCGGACACGAGGAGCGCCTCGGCGACGTCATCGCCGGCTACGGCACCGAGGTCGACCTCGACGTGATTCGCGCGTGGTGGTCGATGCGGAGCCTGCTCGTGGTTCGCTGGCTGCTCGACCACGGCTTCGACCCGTTCGCGCCGGGTTGTGAGGTCGACGTGCTGCGATCCCGGCTATGAGGCCGGGCGGCCCCCGTGTGCTGCGAGGTGGCCCAGGTGGATGCCCTGCCCCAGGTCCGTGGCCCGTAGGCCGCGTCGAAGGCCGGGCTGTCACAGAACCGGGGGCTGCCCTGTCGAGAGGGGGTACGTACAATATTCGTCGAACATCGAACAAGGAAATCTCGTGACTCTGAACTCTGCTGATCACCACTTCTCCGGCCACGTAGCGATCGTCACCGGCGCCGGGTCCGGCATCGGGCGGGCCACCGCGATCGCGTTCGCCCAGGCAGGCGCGCATGTGCTCGGGGTGGGCCGCCGCGAGGCCCCGTTGCGTGAGACGGCCTCGGTCCACCCCGAGATCGACGTCCTGGCGATCGACATCTGCGACGAGGGCGCGCCCGCAGAGGTGGTCCGTCGCGCGGTGAAGCGATGGGGGCGTCTCGACCACCTGGTCAACAACGCCGGCGCGACGGCGGTCATGCCGCTGGCCGAGACCCAGAAGCAGGTGATCCTCGACCTGCTCGCCCTCAACGTCGTCGCCCCGAGCCTGCTCGCCCACGAGGCACTGCCTCACCTGCGCGAGACCTCGGGGACGATCGTCAACATCTCCAGCACCTACGGACACCGCCCCATGGCGGGCGGCGCCCACTACTCGGCCAGCAAGGCGGCCATCGAGCAGATGACCAGGAGCTGGGCCCTGGAGCTCGCCGGTGAAGGGGTACGGGTGAACTCCGTGGCGCCGGGCCCCACCCGCACCGACGTCATGGTGCACGCCGGTCTCACCCCGGAGGCGGCCAACGACATGTACGCCTACGAGCGTGACCGGATCCCCACGCACCACATCGCGAGCGCGGACGAGATGGCCCACTGGATCCTGAGGCTGGCGGAGCCCGCCGGGCGGCACGCCACCGGCCAGGTGATCACCGTCGACGGCGGCCTGGAACTCATCTGACACCTCGGCCCGCGACCCGGACGAGCCGCGGGCGGCCGCAGCGTCATGGGGCCGCCCGCGGCGCCGGCGATTCCCGCCGCCCCCGGAGGGAGCAATGAACGAAACCACGACTGCGAACCAGCGCTGGAGCACCTTCGACAGCCTTCACCGCGATGTCTCGTCGCGCATCGACCGGCGCGTGCACGACGAACTCGGGATCAGCATGCGCGAGTACCGTGCCCTGACCGCGCTGAAGGAGCACGACCCCTTGTGCGGCCCCCAGGTACGGACCGTGTCCGTGGCGACAGGTCTCAGCGCGTCGGCCACGAGTCGGCTCCTCGGCCGTCTGCACCGGCGCGGTCTCATCACCGTCCACACGAGCAGCCAGGACCGCCGCATCCTCGGAGTCGCCCTGACCTCGCAGGCCGACGGACTGATGAGCCGGGGCAGTTCCGTCGTGGAGAGGGTCACGGCCGCCGCCCTCGCCGAACTGAACCCTGCCGAGATCAACCCGCTCCTGCTCCTCTTCCTCCAGCCGTCCCGACGGCCGTGACTCCACCCCTGTCGACACAAGGTGTGGCTGACGACATCTGCGATGTCACACACCTTTGTGATCCGGCGCGGTTGAAAGCTCCTCCGGTGGCCTCGTCGGACCATGTTCGATTCGCACCGAACGAGCGCTAGACTTGGCACCATGCCCGATCACTCGCTTCCCACCGACCGTGAGATCGAGTTGCCACGGTTGCTGGGGGCGCTCAGTGATCCGACGCGACTGGGGATCGTCCGCCTGCTGTCCGACGGCCATGAACGCGGGTGGGGCCAGTTGTGCGCCCCGGTCGCCAAGTCCACCATGAGCCATCACCTCAAGGTGCTGCGTGAGGCGGGGGTGACTCAGACCCGCCAGGAAGGCACGCGATGCTACGTGACGCTGCGCCGGGACGCCGTTGAGGCCCGTTTCCCGGGCCTGCTCTCGGCGCTGCTGTCCGCGACCGTCGCCGACAACGTCGGAGAGCACGTCACCGAACGCGACTCGGTGGCCTGAGCCGCCAGTGATCGGGGGAGGCACCCCGGGGCCCCCGCCCCAAGCGCCGCGAAGTGCCGTGCCTTGGGCAGCCTGATCGGCATGGCTTTCGAGGGTGTGCGTGTCCGCTGTCACAACGAACGGCGCCGACCTGTCACGTGTAGGAGTGGGCTGCCGGGCCGGCAGCCCACTCAGCCCTCGATGAGGTCGCGTCAGGAAAGGAACCAGCGATGTCGTATCCCTACCCGGAACAGCGGTACTGGGGAGAGGAAGGCGAAGTCAGCGCCGTCTTCCGCCCGGCCACCACCCCGCCTGACATCGGGGAGAGCGGTACCGGGCAGAACGCCACCCACTATCTGGCCACCACCGAGACCACGAGGGGCGAGTTCGGGCTGTACCGCGTGGAGATGAAGCCGAGGGCGGGCGGTCCGAAGACGCACTTCCACAAGCGCATCTCGGAGTCGTTCTACATCCTGGACGGCACGGTGCGTGTCTTCGACGGCGTGCAGTGGGTGGATGCCCGCAAGGGCGACTTCCTGCACGTGCCGCAGGGCGGCCTGCACGCCTTCCGGAACGACTCCGACGCCCCGGCGGACATGCTGCTGCTGTTCACGCCGGGCGCGCCGCGAGAGGAGTACTTCGAGCAGGTGGGACAGCTGGCGAACGCATCGGAGGAGGAACGAGCCGCGTTCTTCGACAAGCACGACTCGTACTTCGTGGAGTAGTCGCCGCGAAGGAGGGGACGCGGTCAGCGGTTGGTGGAGGCGAGTTGCTGCGGCGTGTAGCGGGCACCGTGCACGGTGTCGGGCCGGACAGCCGCGTCCAGGGAGGCGAGGTCCTCCGCCGTCAGCACCAGGTCGGCCGCGGCCGCGTTCTCCGCGAGGTAGGTGCGACGCTTGGTGCCCGGGATGGGCACCGCCTGCTGCGCGGCCACCCAGGCGAGCGCCACCTGCGCCGGGGTGGCGCCACGGCGTTCGGCCACGACCCGGACGTGCTCGACGAGTTCCAGGTTGGCGGCGATGTTCTCCGGGGAGAACCGGGGGAGTCCGCGGCGGGAGTCGCCTGGTTCCAGGTCGTCCACGCTGCGAATGGCACCCGAGAGGAATCCCCGGCCGATGGGGGAGTAGGCCACCAGGCCGATGCCCAGCTCGTCCAGGGTCTGCTTGATTCCGGACTCGAGAAGGTCCCTGCTGAACAGCGACATCTCGGACTGCACGGCGGTGAGCGGGTGCACGGCGTGCGCCCGGCGGATGGTGTCGGCGGACACCTCGCACAGGCCGATGTGGCGGACCTTCCCCGCCGTGACCAGCTCCGCCATGCCGCCGATCGTCTCTTCCACCGGGGTGTCCGGGTCGAGGCGGTGCATGTAGTAGAGGTCGATGCGGTCGGTGTCGAGGTGGCGCAGGGACCGTTCGACGGCGCGGCGGATGTGTTCCGGGCGGCCGTCCAAGGGGCCGGGCTGACCGTCGTCCGTGAAGTCGAGACCGAACTTCGTCGCCAGCAGGATCTCGTCACGCCGGTGCCCCAGGGCCCGGCCCAGCAGGCGCTCGTTCGCGAAGGGGCCGTAGGACTCGGCCGTGTCGAACAGGGTGATGCCGAGGTCCGCGGCATGGTTGAGCGTGGCCATGGACTCCTTCTCGTCGTCACTCGCGCCGTACGCCCCGCTCATGCCCATCGCGCCGAAGCCCTGTGCCGACACGGTCAGCCCCTGACCGCCCAGTCGAACCGTTCTCATCTGCTGACTTCCCATCTCGCTTGGTCACGCGCCCGGGCGCCGCACGCCCGCGAGGGGCTGCTGACCCGGATCACTGCACTGTACACACACCATGCGTGTTGTGCCGGAGTCGCCACATGACACCGTGTTTTCTCCGCAAGGCGGGACGGGACGCGGTGATACACCGGCGGCGGCCGCGCATGGACGACCGCCGCCTGCCCGGTGAGCACGTAGCGTCCCCGCGGCGGCACAGCATGAAGCGGCGGGACTGATTGCATCCGGCGAACCAGCGGGCCCCGAAGGGGCAGGAGAGGGCCGTCAGTACCCCGGCCCTTCGCCGTCCTCGGCACCCACTGTGTCGCACCATCGCCGAGGGCGGCGCCACCCGCGCCCCTCGGTGCTCCTCCGGCCTGCCGATCCCCTGGCAAGAGGTAAATTGATGCCTATGCCCTATATCGTCGACGGCTGAGCCACCCGGGGGCGATGGTCCGATGACCAAAGCCACGATCACTGCCGGTCGAGTGGCATTCGACAGGCAGATACGCACATCGGACATATCCGACACCGCCTTCGCGCTGCTCGATGAGCGGGGAACGGTCGTGGCGTGGACGCGAGCCGCTGAGCACCTGGTGGAGTACGCCGCCGGGGAGGTGGTCGGCCGGTCCGCCGCACTCTTCCTGCCGTGCTTCGGGACAGCACAGACGATGCCGGCGTACGTCGAGCGGTGTCGTGCCCGCAACGGCTGGTCCGGCGTGCCCGCGGTGCGCCACCGGGACGGCCGCATACTCGATGCCGGTCTGCGGCTCTCGTTGGTGCGGGGGTCGGACGAGTCGGTGCGGTGGCTCGTGTCCGCGACCGACATCGCCGTGAGGTCCGGAGGCGTGGCGAACGTCCTGGTGCAGGGGGCGATCCTCGACCGCGCGCCGGTCGGCGTCGTCGTGCGCGACCTGCACCTGCGGTGCACCTGGGTGAACGACACCATGGAGAGCCACGACGGCATCTCCCGGGACCAGCGGCTCGGATGTCGGGTCACCGACGCGTGGTCCGGCGTCGAGGCCGAGACCATCGAGGCGGTCATGCGGCAAGTGCTCCAGGGCGGCAGCACCAGGGTGCACGAATACCGGACCTGGCTGCCGACGAGGAGGGGAGAGGAACGACCGTGTGCCGTATCGATCTCCTGTCTCCAGGGCGCCGACGGCCGAGCGCTCGGCGTATGCATGATCAGCGCCGACCTCACCGAGAGCCGGCTGGAGCGTGAGCGACTGGACATCCTCGGACAGGCGGGAACGCGCCTGGGCAGCACTCTGGATGTTCTGCAGACCGGACAGGAACTGGCCGATCTCGCCGTGCCGCAGTTCGCCGACTACGTCTCCGTGGACGTGGAGCAGTCGGTCCAGTCCGGCGAGGGGCCCCCGGTGCGCATCGGGTCGATCGGCGAGCGCCTCCCCGTTCTGCGGCGGGCCGGCGTGGCCTCGATCCATCCAGGGGTGCCGGAGTCTCCGTGGAAGCGCGGTGAGCGGATACTCCTGCCGCACACCTCTCCCGTCGCCGATGTCCTGCGCAGTGGCCAGTCCCGTCTGGAAGCGAAGGTCGACACCGCCCCGGGCGGGTGGATCGACCAGTCGCCCGCACTGGCGCAGCGGATCCGCGAGAACGGCATACATTCCGTGATGGTCGTTCCCGTCCAGGCACGGCGCGTCCTGCTGGGCATGGCGGTGTTCATCCGTACCGAGAATCCGATGCCCTTCCAGGAGGCCGACCTGCTGCTGGCCGAGGAACTCGTCAGCCGCGCCGCGGGGTCGTTGGACCAGGCCCGCCAGTACTGCCGCGAGCAGGCCGCCGCCCTTGCGCTGCAGCGCAGTCTGCTCCCGCACCGGCTGCGGGGCGGCGCGGCGGTCGACGCCGTCTCGCGTTACCTGCCCGCCGAGATCGACAGGGGCGTAGGGGGCGACTGGTTCGACGTGATCCCGCTGTCCGGCGCCCGGGTGGCCCTCGTGGTCGGCGACGTGGTCGGACACGGTATCAACGCCGCCGCGGCGATGGGCAGGCTCCGCACCGCCGTCCACACCCTCGCGGACATGGAGCTGCCCCCCGACGAACTCCTGGCTCGCCTCGACGACACCGTCCAGCGACTGGCGGACGCGGACGCCGAGGCGCCGGACGAGTACACACCGGTGATGGGCGCCACCTGTCTGTACGCCGTCTACGATCCGGCCACCTGCCGGTGCACCATGGCCGCCGCCGGTCACCCCCCGCCGGCGATCATCGACCCGCACGGCAAGGTGTCCTTCCCCGACCTTCCCACCGGTGTTCCGCTCGGCATCGGAGCGGGAGCCCCCTTCGAGTCCATGGAGGTGGAGCTGCCCGAGGGCACCCTCGTCGCCCTCTACACCGACGGCTTGATCGAGACCCGCGACCACGACATCGAGCACGGCATGCGCAGCCTGGGCACCGCCCTCACGCCCACGGACCTGTCGCTGGACGAGCTCTGCACCCGCGCGACGGAACTGGTCCGGGATCAGGAGGCGTCCGACGACGCCAGCCTGCTCCTGATCCGCACCCGCTCCCTGAGCCCGGCCCAGGTCGCCACCTGGAACCTGCCCCGTGGCGACGCCGCCGTCGACCGTGCCCAGGAACTCACCGCCGACCAACTGTCCGCATGGGGCCTGGAGGGCTCCAAGGACGCCATCGAACTGATCGTCAGCGAACTGGTCACCAACGCCGATCGCCCAGGCGACGGCTCGATCCGCCTTCGCCTGATCCAGCACCAGGTCCTGACCGTCGAGGTGAGCGACGCCGACGTCGCCACCCCGCTACCAAGCGACGGCCGCTCCGACGAAGGACACGGCCCCGGACTGGCCGGGGTCGCACGGATCTCCCGGAGATGGGGTAGCCGCCCGTCACGGGACGGGAAAGTCCTGTGGGCCGAGACGGACCTCACCCGCACCTCCGGTCGCTGACCGAACCCGGCACCGGGAAGGCCCGGTCGCGTCCCGGGCGGCACGATTCCCGATGCCATTCATGTACATGGCGGCGAAGGCGTGGCCGCGACCCGCGGACGCCCCGTTCAGGCTCCGGCGCCGCCGTCGACCGGCACGATGGCGCCGGTCACGAACGAGGCGCGGTCGCTGAGCAGCCACGCCGCCACCTCGGCGATCTCGCGAGGGTGGGCCATGCGGCCGAGCGGGGTCGCGGCGCTGATGGCCTCCACGGTCCCCGGGGTCGCCGCCTCCCACTCGTCGATCATGTCCGTGGCGGTGCCGCCGGGCGTGATGCCGTTGACGCGGATGCCCTCACGGCCCCAGGTCACGGCCGCGGTCTCCGTGATGCTGTTGAGCGCGCGCTTCATGGCGCCGTACGCCGGCAGCGCGGGGTTCGCGTGGCGGCTGCCGATGCTGGAGGTGTTGACGATCGCTCCGCCTCCGCCCCGTCGCATGAGGGCCGCCTCGGCGGTCATGGCGGTCCAGTGCGCGCGGAAGTTGACGCCGAACTGACTGTCGATGTCCTCGTCGCTGGTGGCATCGAGCGGACCGGGCCGCTGGATGGCGGCCCCGTTGTTGAACGCGCCGTCGAGCCGACCGTGCAGTTCCTCGACACGGTCCACCGCCGCGCGAATGCTCCCACGATCGGCGAGGTCCAGCGGGACGGCGTCGGCGACGCCGCCGTCGGCGCGGATCTCCTTCACGACGCGTTCGAGGGCGTCGATGCCGCGGGCGCCGAGCACGACGGCGGCGCCCTCGGAGGCGAAGAGCCGGGCCGCGGCGGCCCCTATCCCGCGGCTGGCGCCGGTGATGAAGAGGACCTTGCCGGTGAGCAGGCCCACGGGTGAGCTGCCGGTGTGGTGCGTGTTGTTCGTCATGGCCCCCAGCGTCCGGCCGGCCCCGGACCGGATACAGGCACAGGCTGTACCAGGATCCGCTCGCCGTGCCGCGCGCACACTGGGCGTATGGACAGACAGGAAGTCGGGGCGTTCCTCCGCAGCCGCCGCGAGCGGCTCCGCCCGCAGGACGTCGGCCTCCCCTCGGGCCCGCGACGCCGGACACCCGGTCTTCGCCGCGAGGAAGTGGCGGTCCTCGCCCACATTTCCACGGAGTACTACATCCGGCTGGAGCAGGGCAGGGCGCCACGGCCGTCGGGCGACGTCCTGGCGGCGATCGCGGGCGCGCTGAGGCTCACCGACGCCGAGTCGGACCACCTCCACGTACTGGCGGGGACCGCGCGCAACCGCACCGCACTGCACCGGCGCGACGTCCGGCCCAGCATCCTCGCGCTCCTGGAGAGGTTGCCGCAGACGGCTGCCTTCGTCATCTCGGCCGCGTACGAAGTCCTCGCCTGGAACGACCTCGCCGCCGCGCTCATGGAGGACTTCACCCCCCTGACCCCCAAGGAACGCAACCTCGCACGCCGGGCCTTCCCGGGGCCCCGGTCCACCGATGCGACCTTGTACGGGGTCTCCGACGCCGCCGAGTTCCGGTTGAGCGTCGTGATGCAACTGCGCGCCACCCTCGCCCGCTATCCCGCGGATCCCGAGGTGACCGGCCTCGTCGACGAACTCCTCGACTCCAGCGTCGATTTCGCCGGGCTCTGGGAACGCCACGACGTACAGCCCGTGCCGATGCTCACGAAGACCTTCCATCACCCGGCCGTCGGGGAGGTGACCGTCGACTGCGACACGCTCACCCTCACGGACCGTGACCAACACCTCGTGCTGTACACGGCGCCGCCCGGGTCGTCCGGCGCGGAGGCCCTGGACCTGCTGAACGTCCTGGGAACGGAGGCCAGTCGGTACCCGCGGTAGCGACACGGCCGGCGAGCCCGTGCACGTCACGTTCCTGTGGGAGGGGCGGGAAGAGGCGGAACGCGCGGTGCTCGTGCCCGCGGCCACGCTGGCGCTCTGGGAGCACTGGGCCCCCGACGCCTACCGGACGAGGGCCGCCGGGACGGAGTACCGGGCAACGGCGGAGCAGGGCGCACGGCGGCGGTGGCTGGAGGAGCAGGCCCGCAAGGTCCGGCAAGGCTTCATGGATCCGCGACAGAGGGCGGCGTTCGAGGAGTTTCTGGGCCCGGCAGGCGTCACTCGACGAGCAGTGACGCCTGCCGGACCGCGCGTCAGCACTCCCCGCGCCACGTGACTCCCGTGATCACGACGCCCGGGGCGACATCGCCGCTGTAGGTGCCGGGGCCGGGGTTGTAGTGGACACAGAACTTGTTCTCCAGCCCCTGCCAGTCGTAGTGGATGTCGACGTGGTCCGAGCCGGGGGACGGGTAGCCGTTGTTGAAGAACGACTGGTAATACGCCCTTCCGCTCCAGTTCCCCGCGGTCCGCACCACCATGGGGCCCGTGCGTTCCGGGCCCTGCCAGGCACAGAAGTAGCCGCGGGGGCAGCCCGGCGGGTCAGGTTCGGCCGAAGCGCCGGGCGCGGAGGCGAAGACCGCCGCGAAAGCGGCGGAGATGGCGGCGATAGTCGCGGTACGAACGCGCATGACAGGTCCTCGATACCTCTTGCGATGGTCGGTGGTGGTCGTACTGCGCGGCCGGGGGAGACGGGCGGCCTTCGGCCGGCCGGCCCGCCTCCCCGGTACGCACGTGCGGCGATGCGGCGGGCACCGCCGTGTTCCCCGCCGTGTCATGGGGGCGGTGCCGACCGCCTGGGCGGACAGTCGGTGCTGTCAGCAGTCCCCGACGTAGTGGGCGTAGTCGATGTCGTCGGTGCTGCCGAGGTTGGTCTCACCCGGTCCGACGCATTGGTAGCGCTCGGTGGTGGTCCAGTCCAGATCGATCTCGATGATGACGCGATTGGAACCGCAGTGGCCGTAGTAGGCGGTGTTCCCCGCCTCGTAGTAGCCGCATGCCATGGCGGAGACGTCTCCCGCGGGCGCGGCCTGGGCGGTCGTGGTGAGCGCCGTGCCGGCCAGGGCCGCGGCGCTGAAGACGGCCGCGGCGACACGCAGCGGGCGGCTGACTTTCTTACCCATGTGACTCCTTGACGACTGGTCCAACGGAACGATGTGCCGCCGGTGATGCTCTTCTCCTGTGGCGGGCGCCGGTCTGGAGACCGGGGCACGGGGTGACGGAGGACCACGTGCGACAGGCGACATGCCCGGCAGGCCGTGCCTGTTGCCGTGGTGCGGGACATCGGGAGGACATCGCCCGTTGTCCACCGGTTCCTCCGGCGTTTCGGGCGACATCAGAAGGATGCAGGAGGGCGCCATGGTTGTCAGCGGGTTCGATCATGGAGAATCCTCGCGATGCGATAAGGAGCACCTTATGGCGCCAGGCAGGGGGGCCGGTGTGAGGGTCGCGGGCGACGCGGAACCGAGCGTTCACCAGTTGCGGCTGTTTCTGACGCTGGGTGAGGAGCTGCACTTCGGCCGCGCCGCGGCACGCGTGTTCATCTCCCAGTCCGCTCTCAGCCAGCAGATCCGTGACCTGGAGAAGCGGCTGCAGGTACAGCTCTTCCGCCGCTCCAGTCGCACGGTCGAACTCACCACGGCCGGAGCGGCGTTGCTGCCCGAGGCCCGGAAAGCCGTCGCGGGCATCGACCGGCTCCGCCGTGTCGCCGGCGCGCAGTCCCGCCAGCTCTCCGCCAGGCTCACGGTCGGGACCATCGGGGCCGAGGCCGCCATGCCGCACACGCGGGCCGTCCTGCGGATCCTGAAGCAGCGCCACCCCGGGACGGAGATCCAGGTGGTCACCCTCAACTTCGTCGACCACATGGATGCCCTCTTCCGCCAGGAGGTCGACGTGGTCTTCCTGCGCCCGCCCGTGCCCGACGGTATCGAGACCCATCAACTGGCCTCCGAACCACGAGTGGCCTGCCTGTCCGCCGACGACCCCCTGGCAGCGCTGCCGCAGATCGCGCTGGAGCAGCTCGCCGACCGTGCCGTGGTGGGCATGCCGGAGCGATTACCAGGAGTGTGGCGGGACTTCTGGGCGGTGGACCCCCGCCCCGACGGCAGCCCCGTGAAGTACGGGCCGGTCGTCCCCGACATGGAGGCGCTGCTGCACACCGTGGCCGCCGGGGAGGCCATGTGCTTCCTGCCCACCGCCGCCAGGGACTTCTTCCCCCGCCCCGGCGTCCGGTACGTGGACGTCACCGGACTGGTCCCCTCCGCCTCGTCGTTGGCCTGGCTCGCCGCCCGCCGCAACGCGCCCACGATCACCGCGGCCCGCTACGCCGCCCGCACGTACTCGCAACGCCCTGGTTCCGGGACGGTGAACTGAAAGGTCATCCCTCGCCGGAGTCGGCGAGCAGATGGCTTGGCCCGGCGTCCGAGAACAGGGGTACCGGCATCTGGATGAGGTTGCCCGGACCTACGGGGAGGGCGGCTACCGAGGCGTGGTGTTGCCGTGCGTCTGCCCGGACCGTAGTTTCTCCGTGACTGATCGTTGGCGGGAGAGGGCGGTTCACGGGGTGACTGATGTGCCGGTGCTTGAGACAGCGTCCCCGCCGTGGCCAGGGCACATCACCGCCGTAGCGACGCGTACGTCCGAGTCTGCGGACGACCCGGCGTCGGGACAACTGCACCCGCGGCGTACAGCGCACCGCACCGGGTACGCGCTGTGCAGGGTGGGCTGATACCTGTGGCAAAGCCGAAGGTCCGCATCCGTGCCGCGGCAGGCTGGGCACTGCTCCTGATGGCGGCCGCGGCCTGCACGTCTTCGCAGGACACGGCTTCAGAGGAACACAGGCCCCGTTCAGCGACAGCGGTGGCTTCCCAGAAGCCGATCCCATCAGGGGCGCGGACAGCCAGTCCGGTGACACCACCATCGCTGGACAACCCCGGCGAGATCCGCGCCGGGCAATCCACCGTCACCAGCGGCAGTGGGAGCTTGCGGTACGCAAGCGGACGAGTGGGCAAGCCGTTGATCGTCGGGGTGAGTTGTTCGGGCGGAGCCAAGCTCACCGTTCGGCTCCCTGTGATGAAGGTGTCGTTCGACGTGGAGTGTTCCGCGGTGGAGCCTTCTGTCACGTACAACCAGTTCGCGCTCGGGGCCGCCGACAGGGCCGGCACCGTTTCTGTGACGGCAGCCCCGACCGTGACGTGGGCTGTGACCGTCGGCAGGGGCGAACCTGTCCCGGAGGACACGGCGAGCTGAGAAGAAGCAACTTCACACGATTTCCCACCGGAAAGGTGATTGCGCGCTGGCCTGGTCAGCCGCTGAGGCGGTGTGCCAGGTGGATCAGATCTGCCAGATGCAGCACACGCCCGTCGAATCCCGGGAGGGGAACGTGGAGCGGCTGCGTCCAGCGGGCGGGGATGGCGTCCAGGCCGTAGTAGGCACCCGCGAGCCCTCCGGTCACCGCCGCGACGGTGTCCGTGTCACCGCCGAGGTCGATGGCCGCGCGTAGGGCGTCTTCGAAACTCGTCGTGGTGCGCAGGGCCCAGACAGCGGATCCGAGGCAGGGCCAGACCGCACCGTTGAACTCTGTCGCCTGATCGGGGTGCCAGTCGGTCGCGAGGACTGTGGCGTAGCGGCCGCGGTGTTCGGGGTGGACAAGAGCCAAGATGCCCGGGAGTGCCGCGAGCGGGTGCCCTCGCACGTGAGGCGGATGAGTTCGTGGAAGATCGCGGTGCCTTCCCAGGCCGCGCGGTCGCCGTGGGTGAGAGCGGCGATGTGGCGGGCCGCGTCCATGGTGGCCGCCTGGCCGGCCGCCGCGAAGTGGACCGCGGAGGTCGATGCCCGCATCAAGGAGCCGTTCCCTGCTGCTCGTTGGTTGACCTGGAAATGGACCCCGGCGGCGAGATCCCAGGGCATACCGTTGGTCAGGACATCTTCGGTCTGCAAACCGATGTCCTTCGGTTCCGATGCTGCCCAGCGCTGGAAGCGGGCGAAGATGTCCGGCAGATCCACTCCGCCCCGCTCCAGCAGGGACTCCGCGACGAGTACCGCCATCTGCGTGTCGTCAGTGGCCTCACCGGGATCCCAGCCACCGCCTCCGCTCATTTCGGCTCCGCCAGGGGCGGGAAACCGCGCGGTGAACGCCCCTTGGGGACCGAACTCGAAGGGACCGCCCAGGGCGTCACCCACCGCTGAGCCGACGACCACGCCGGCGGCCCGCTGCATGCGCATCACCCCAGCAGGCTACCTTCGCCGCTCCGTAGGGCTCCGTCCTCGTATCGGAGCCGGTATCCGTCACGTCCGACGGATACCCGCGCCGGCGTGCGTGAGCGCGTACAAGCGCGCCGGCAGGGCCTCCTGGCACTGCTCGGTTCGGTTCGCACCTCCGAGCTACGGCCGCGAGGCCCTGCCTTCATGCGCCGCCCCCACGGGCCAGCCAACTCCGCTGATCGGTGGACCGGTTGTGGTCCAGCTCCCAGCTAAGAGGCTTGCCGGCAGGTCCTCTTCCCGCGCATTGGTGAGTTTCGCTGATACGCGCGGGTGTCCTGGCGACGGCCTACCACCATGGAGTGCAGATGGCGTCGGTGGATTCTGAGGGGCTGTACAGGATCGCGCAGACCTGGAAAGCCCGGCTCGACGAGCTACTGGTCGGATAGGCCGGGGTCGTGATCCTGGTGCCGGCCGACCGCACCTCGAACGGGCCGCATGTGACGGACGACGCGTGGTTGTCGTTGGTGACATGCATCCAGACGCTGGCCCTGACGCCGGGCCCCCAGTCGCCGCCTCCTCCGGTGCTCAGGACGCCCCAGCCCATCTGTCTGCCGCCGACGTGGCCTGCCTGCATCGCCCACGAGGCGACGGCATGGGGATTGCTGATCACCAGCGCTCCCGCCCCCGCCACACCCTGGCCGCTGAGACTGTCGGGGATGTCGGTGAAACCGTTGGCCCCTCCCGTGCAGTCGGACGGCGCCGCCTGAGCCGCACCGGAGGAACCGGCCAAGAGCCCCGCCCCGAGTACGAACGCGGCCGTTCCCACGCCGAAGATCCGGCGGATACCGTACATGTCTTCTCCCTGGTCGAAAAGCTGACGGCTCCCGCAGACAGGCCCTTCGCCGTCATGCCGGAACCTTCGTCATGTCGTCACGACGGTGTCGGACGACTCTCTGTATGAGCGCGGGCGCTGGCCGGCGAACGCGATTCGGAGGTACCAGCCGACCCGGGGTAACGGCTGTTACCATGCTGCTATGAGGAAGACACAGCTCGGGGCGCGCGTGGACGAGGACGTGGCGGAGCTCGCCAAGAAGCGGGCCGCTGACCTGGGTCTGAGCATCGGGGACTACCTGGCCAGGCTGGTCCAGGACGATGCCAGCGGCTTGCGTGCCCGATCCGTGGAGGCCGCGGCCCGATTCCTGGCCGAGCACCAAGCGGTCTTCGACGAGGCCGAGGAAGCCCAGCGAGCGACCGGGGGAGCGCGCGCCGCCTGATGGAACTGCACATCGACGTTCCCTGGATCCTGCAGGTGGCCGAGGCCGCCGGCGCCGATGATCCAGCCCCGGACGACTACGGCGTCCCCATTTCGGCAGTCGCCCGCCACCGGGCGGAGCTGTTCGGCGACCCGGTCTACGACGGCACCTACGCGAGAGCTGCCGCGCTGGTGCACACGTTGGGCCGGTGCCGATGGCTG
This sequence comes from Streptomyces sp. NPDC107562, assembly GCF_055657325.1. Lineage (NCBI taxonomy): Bacteria > Bacillati > Actinomycetota > Actinomycetes > Kitasatosporales > Streptomycetaceae > Streptomyces > Streptomyces sp. NPDC107562. Next base: position 821,297 of record NZ_JBVKBE010000001.1, read on the forward strand.
GAGCGCTCCAACATGGCTGTCGCGGCGGCCACCGGCGTGATGTACCTCGACGCCGCCGGGATCGCCGTCAAGCCCGCCCGTGAGGATGCCGTCGCCCTCAAGGACCTTCTCCTGAGCCCCGCCTGCACCGCGGCCGAGATCGCCGCTCTGTTGCGGACTTGGCCCACTGCGACGTGAGACCCGGGACGTCACCGGCCGGGAGGCCCCGGCGACGGCCCCACGAGCTCACCGAGCTCACCGAGCTCACCGAGCTCACCGAGCTCATCGCGACAGGAGTACGGCCGCCCCGTGCATGAAGATCAGTTGGCGTCCTCAGCAAACGTCGGCGTCACGGCCCGTACCAGCCGGTCCGCATACTCCCGCTCGGCGTCGCGGAATTGCGGATACTCGGTGACGAAGTGGTTCCACTCCACATAGCCCACCGCCTCCGTCACGTCCTCGAGGAGAACTCTCTCGCGGTACGGATAAGGCCACTCGCCCGACAGCCGGAACACCTCGTGCAGCAACTCGTAGCGCAGCGCGTGCCGTTCCGCCAGGAGCACCGCGTCGTACAGGTCCTTGCCCTGGGCGTGCACGTCGTTGATCAGCCACATCAGCTTCCAGGCCAGGGACACTTCCGGCGTGGCCGCCTGCACGAGCGTGCCACCCGGCAGCTCGGTCGGCTCGGGCTCCTCGGCGAGGCGCTCGTTGAAGACGAAGTCGAGCTGGACGTGGCCGCCGGGCAGTCCGGGCGAACCCCATGGCAGCACCATGCGGCGGCCCGGTACCCGGTCGTAGGTCCAGATGTCCTCCACCACCGCGCCCCGCGCCGAGATCCCGACGTCGCGTCCCCGGGTGTCGGCCAGCGCCTGCGCCGCATCGGCGATTCCGCGCAACATCAAGTCCGTGCGGCCGTCGTCGATCCGCCAAGTATGCGGAACGACGACGAAGTCAAGGTCACCGGGCTCCCGGGCGACATCCGGGAACCACACCGACATCAGTATGCTGCCACGCAGCATCAGCGCGTCGACCCACCGCGACGCGGCGATCGCGTCCAGCACGAGGTGCAGGGCCTGGCGCCGGGCCGCCCGCCACGCCTCACCCCGCGCCGGATCGCCGAACCGCGGGTCGGTCGCACGATATGCGTTCTGGTGATGCTTCAGCGACGGGTCGAAGACGGGACGCTGGACCACATCGTCCCCTGGCACCCACTGCAGCGTCCTCGGCAGGTCCGCCGCCCTGCGGGTGGCTTCGTCCAGCGGCTCCCGGGGCAGCTGGGTGCTTCGCCAGCCGAACCCGTCCCACGCCGTACCGCTCATGTTCGTACCCCCACGGGCTCCTCGATCCAGCCGGCGTCCACGGACAGGTCACTGTCGTGCAGCACGAACTCCCGCTCCACGTCCAGCACGGTCAACCCGCCCAACGCCGTCAACAGTCCGTCCAGGGCCAGCCCCGCTCCGTCGGTGGTCACCCCGCGGCAGCGCTGTGTCACGAACCGCTCGTGCCGCGCCCCGTCCCGCACGCGCCGGGCGTTCCACGAGAGGTGGGCACCATGCGGCACGACACGCGCGGCGAGCCTGGCCAGATCCGTGTCCGCGTCCAGGAGCAGCTTCACATGGTGCTCGAAATAGCGCTCGTCCCCCTCCATGAGCCGCGCCGGCACCTCGGGAGCCCACGGTGTGGACTCGGTCTTCACCCGCACCGGCTCGAAGCCGTCCCACCGCAGCCTCCCTACGACGTCCTGCACCCGCGCGGCCTGCTCGGCGTACGACGAGGACCCGGACAGCGTCAGCATCGGCTGCTCGCGCATCCGGCCGCGAGCCAGCACGATGTGTGTCAGCTTCAGGTCGCAGACGGCGGCCCAACGCTCCAACCGCGCCTGCTCGTCGGGGTCGGCGCAGCGGATCGTCACATGCGATTCGTACAAGGAAGCGGACACCTACGGATCGTGCCAGACCACCGCCGTACACGGCATCCGCGTTTTCCGCGGCGGTAGCCAGGAACAAACCCTCCGGCACGTCAGAATCGACGAGACCACTCACACCCCCTCGTCGGACACCACGCCGCACTCCGGAGCGCACGTCTTCGAGGATCTCCTGCTGCGGTCTCTCCGCGAGCTGCTGAACGAGGACCTCGTCGAAAGGTGCGCCCGTTTCGGCTGCGAAAGTGGAGGCCGGAGTGGTCGCGGCTGCGGACCACCCCGGCGTCCGGTCAGCGGGAGGCGAGCAGCTCGAGCGTGTCGATCACGCGGTTCGAGAAGCCCCACTCGTTGTCGTACCAGGCGACCACCTTCACGTGTCGGCCTTCGACGCGGGTGAGGGCCGAGTCGAAGATCGAAGAGGCGGGGTTGCCCGTGATGTCGGAGGACACGAGCGGGTCCTCGGAGTATTCGAGGACGCCGGCTAGCGGCCCGTCCGCCGCGGCGCGGTACGCCGCCAGCACGTCGTCGCGCGTCACGTCGCGGGCGACGGTCGTGTTGAGCTCGACGATCGAGCCCACGGGCACCGGAACGCGGATCGAGTCGCCCGACAGCTTGCCGTCGAGGTTCGGCAACACCAGGCCGATCGCCTTCGCGGCGCCAGTGGTGGTCGGCACGATGTTGACACCGGCGGCTCGGGCGCGACGGGCGTCGCGGTGCGGACCGTCCTGCAGGTTCTGCTCCTGCGTGTAGGCGTGCACCGTCGTCATGAACCCGTGCTCGATACCGGCGAGGTCGTCCAGCACCTTGGCCAGCGGCGCGAGCGCGTTGGTGGTGCAGGAGGCGTTCGAGACGATCGTGTGGACGGCCGGGTCGTAGGCGTCCGAATTGACCCCGAATGCGAGCGTGACGTCGGCGCCTTCCGACGGCGCGCTGACGAGTACCTTGCGTGCGCCCGCGTCGAGGTGGGCCTGGGCGGCCTTGGCCGAGGTGAAGCGGCCGGTGGCTTCCAGAACGATGTCGACTCCGAGCGCGGCCCACGGCAGCTGGGCCGGTTCGCGCTCGGCCAGCACGGTGATCCGACGGCCGTCGACCACGAGCGCGTCCCCGTCGACGGTCACCGGGCGCCCGAGCCGGCCGGCGGTGCTGTCGTAGGCGAGCAGCCGGGCGAGCGTGGCGGGCTCCGTCAGGTCGTTGACGGCGACGATCTCGAGAGAGCTGTCACGCTCCAGCAGCGCGCGCAGCACATTGCGTCCGATGCGGCCGAATCCGTTGATGGCGATGCGAGTCATAAGTGATGTCCCTTCCCTTCCCGACAAGGCTCGCCCGCGACTGGCGCCACCGACAGTGGCCGGATCGCCATGGTTCAAAAGGATCCCGCCACCCCCGGCGCGTGCCGGCCGGCCTACTCGCCCCGGGTGAAGGTGCGCCGGTACTCGCTCGGCGTGGTGCCGAGGATGCGCTGGAAGTGCAGGCGCAGGTTGGCGCCGGTGCCGAGCCCGACATCAGCGGCGATCTGCTCGACGCTGCGCTGCGAACGTTCGAGCAGTTCGCGGGCCAGGTCGATGCGGGCGCGCATGACCCATTGCATCGGCGTGTAGCCGGTCTCCTCGACGAAGCGACGGGAGAACGTGCGCGGTGAGACCCCCGCCTGCCGCGCCAGGACGTCGAGGGTGAGGGGCTCGCCGAGGCGGTGCAGCACCCACGCGCGGGTGGCGGCGTACCGCTCCCCGAGCGGCTCGGGAACGCTGCGGGGCACGTACTGGGCCTGGCCGCCGCTACGGTACGGTGCCGCCACCAGACGCCGGGCGGCGTGGTTGGACGCGGCCACGCCGAGGTCGCCGCGCAGGATGTGCAGGCACAGGTCGATGCCGGATGCGGCGCCGGCCGAGGTGAGCACGCTGCCCTCGTCGACGAACAGCACGTTCTCGTCCACCCGGACGAGCGGATACCTGGCCGCCAGTGCCCGCGTGTAGTGCCAGTGAGTCGTCGCGCGCCTGCCGTCGAGCAGGCCCGTGGCGGCGAGTGCGAACGCACCGGTGGAGATGGCCGCGAGCCGCGCGCCCCGGTCGTGGGCGGCGATCAGCGCGTCGACGACGGCCTGCGGCGGATCGTCACGGTCCGGGAACCGGTACCCGGGGACGAAGACGATGTCGGCCCACGCGAGCGCGTCGAGGCCGTGGGCGACGGAGTACGCGAGACCGTCGCCGCCGGTCACGAGACCGGGTGCCGCTCCGCACACCCGCACCTCGTACGGCATGCTCGCCCGGGTGGTGAAGACCTGCGCGGGAATTCCGACGTCGAGCGGTTTCGCCCCTTCGAGGACGAGGACGGCTACGCGATGGAGGCGTGGTGCGGGCACAGCAAGAGGTTACGTCCGGCATGCCGTCGCTACGCGCGCAGCGCACGGACCGCAGCGCACGGACCTCTCGCTCGCCTCCACCTGATCCGACACGGAACATGCGCCAAAGGGGCCCAGGCGACAGCAACGCCGGGCACATGGCGCTGTCCCAGGGGCTCACTCAGTGCCCCTTGGCGGCCGCCGTACCGGACGTGTATCTGATCGGAGCGTCCGCCTGGCCGGGACCGGGGGTGAGCGGCGCGTCGGGCCGAACGGTGGCCAACCTGATCCTCGCTGCCGACAGTCGTCGCTGACCGAGACACCTGCTCCGGTGTTGACCTGATCGCGAAGCGGCATGCGTGGTCACCCCTGCCGATCTCTCGCGACCCGTTCCTGCCGCGGCACGGTGATCTCCAGGGTGTCGGCACTGGGAGCCGTCCACGTGCGGGCCCACGTATGTACGGGCCGCAGGATGTACGTCCCGGTCTTCACGTCGGTGATGATGCCTTCTTGATCCGCGCTGGAGTCGTACACCTGGTCGCCGACCCATGGGGACTGCTCTTCGGTCATTGAGCCTCCAACTCGCTGCACGGGGTGCCCTTGGCAGGGAGGAGACCCACCAGAAGCTCCTGCTCGTCGCGTGATACGCCGGGTGCCGGAGGTTGCCCCCTGTCTCCTTCAGCGCCCGGACCTCCGCAGGATGGGATTCGCCGCCCATGGCCCCATTGGATGCACCACACGAGAAATCGGCCTTGTGTGGTGAACTCCTGGGGCGGCGGGCTCGATACACGTGCTCGCACGCGACCGGCCACGGTCGCCGCCCCTACGAGCATCTAGGTCGCAGCCGGGCGGGCGGTGGCGCGACCACCGGCAGGTGATCGACGCGATGGCGTGGAAGTTCCAGACCGGCTCGCAGTGGGTGCACCTGCCGTACGGGTAAGGCTCGTTGAAGGGCGCCTGCACCCGGCAGCGGATCTGGGGGATCGGCGGCAGTTGGGAACGGGTCTGCACCGCCCTGCGCGTGCGCAAGGGGATCGGTCGGCCGCGCACACTCCCGTCGTGGTCCTGGCCAACTCGTCCAAGGCGGTCCGAGAGCAATTGCCAACGAGCGGAATTCGGGCGGTCGCTCCTCAGCCCGCCGACCGGACCGCCAACCGCAAGGCACTGTGGCTGCATCAACCACCTCAAGACCCGGCGCGGCCTGGCCACTCGCTACGAGAAGACTGTCACCGTCTTCCAGGCGGGACTCAACTGGTCGGCCAGCGGATCCGAGTGAGGCCATCTGAGGAGCGTCAGTTCCACGGTTCCCGGTAGGGGTCTTCGCCCAGCAGCTTTGCTGCGGCCACACAAAGGTCTTCGCCGAAGAGCTGGTTGCTGCCCCATTCGGATCCCCACAGGTCGGACGCGGCCTGGGCCACAGCGCGCCAGGAGTAGTCCCCATCACATCGCCACGTGCGGATCTGAGCAGCCATCTCCAGCGTCATCGTTGCCGGGTCAACAGCGTTGTGTGTCACCCCAGCGACCCTAGGGGGCGGTATGGGCCGCCTACTCCTCGGGCTCCCAGGCGATCAGCTGCTCGAACACCTGCTGGCCGCCCGTGATCTTCAGGTCGTTCAGCGTGAGGCGGCCCCAGACGAAGAGGAGCAGTTGCTCGGCCGTGCCCGTGGCCGAAGCGGAGGCGGGTGCGGCGTCGTCCGTGAGGGGTGCGGGCCAGGCGCCGCTGCCGTCCAGCACGAGGAGCCAGGAGCGGCCCTCGGTGGCGTGGTAGTGGATGGTGGCGGCCTCGTGCGGCCAGGCCGCCGGGGTGGAGTTGCAGGTGTCGAGAAACTCGGCCACGCCGTCGATCGCGACGTCCGTCGGCATCGGCTGCACGGCGCCTGCGGCGAGTTGGGCGTCGTAGGTGTGCACCAGCACCTCGTGCACCCGGCGCCGGGCAACGCCCCAGGCATTCGCCGGAGACACGCCGGCGCGCCACCACGCCCAGCACTCGCGCTTCGGGCCGGCCTCGCGCAGCGCACTCAGCAGCAGCTCGTTCGATTCGGCGTACCAGGCCAGCAGCGCTTCGAGCTCGCGCGGTGCCGCCGCGGCATCCTTGGCCGGCGGAGCCTCGGCCGGGCCCGCGGCGACGATCGCGGCCCACCAGCGCTGGCCCGTACCCAGGTGCTGGACCAGATCGAACAACGTCCACTCAGGGCAGGACGGCACCGGCGCGTCAAGGCTGGGCGCGGCGGCCACCGCACTCCGGAACGCGGCGGACCGCTCGTCGATCAGTCGCAGCAGGGCGGAATACTCAAGACCTTCTGTCACATCGCTTGGCTATCACCCCAGCTCGGCCGACCGCACCCTATTTTTCTTGGGCGTCAACCGGGGGAGTTCGGAACGGTCCTCCGTGGATGGTGACGGGTGCCCAGACTCGGGCCCGACTCCAGCGCGCGGAAGCCGTGCCGGGGCACGAAGGGCCCCGCGTAATGCGGTTGAGGGTGATGCGGATCATCGATGAAAATCCTCGGCATGTTCTCCCGCAAGCATCGCCGCCCGAAGACTCGCGAACTGCTCGACGCGTGGCACGCTCTCGACGAGGGTGATGTCCCGGGAGCCCTGCGCCAGTTGCGGCAGGAAACCGACGATCTGCCCCTCGATGAGCTCGCTCTCGTGGTCGCCCGGGCCGCCGGGAGTGCCGGTTTCGATGATCTGCGCACGGCCGCCGACTCGTTGGCGGCCCGTCCGCAAAAGGTGCAGACTCTCTACGACTTCGGCTACGCGTGTATCGAGCGAGGTGTGCCCTACCTGGCGATACCCGCCCTGCGTCTGGCCCTGCGCCAGGCGCAGGGATCCGTCCCGGTCCTGCGCGAGCTGGTCTCGGCGTACGAGCGTGAGGGCCGGCATCGCGATGCCGTGGAGGTGCTCACGGCGCACGAGAGCGGGCTCGTCGACTGGCCGGACCGCTATCTGCTGGTCTTCAACGCCCTCATGGCCGGTGATCTCGCCGTCGCCCGCCGCCATCACGCGCGGCTCCCCGATCCGCAGGACGCGGTGTGGCTGCCCGCTCAAGCCCGCCAGCGACGCATGCTGGAGCGAGCAGCCGGGACCGAGCCGGTGAGCCCGCTGGACGCCACCGACTTGCGGGGGTGGCAGTACGTGATCGGCGGCACCGTGCTGGGCACCCTGTCCCCGTACGGTTTCGAGTCGGGCATGACCGGGCGGTTCGCCTGGCTTCAGGACACCCACGGCCAGTGCCTGCGCGGCCTGCTACGGCTCAAGGCGGTCCTGGGCGCCGCCGGGGTGCGCCCCACGTCGGTGTCCCTGCTGCCCGAGCGCGGAAGCAGGATTCTCGGCCTCGCGGCGGCCGAGGTGTTGGAGCTGCCGGCCAAGCCCTTCGCGCCGGACCGGGAGGACACGGTCGTCGTCGCGTACGACCTGAACGTGGTGGCCGACGCCGAGCAGGGTCCGGAGATCCTTGGCCGGCTCCTGGAGCGGACGCCGGGCCAGGTGCTGCACGAGCACGCGAGCAGCTGGACCGACCCGCCGGTCGTGACCGCTGACAGCGTCACCCTGCTGCATCAGTCGGCGACCGCGCCCTGGGAGGGACAGCTGCGTGCCGACGAGGACGGCAACGTCGAGCGAGGTGCTCCCGACGACCGGCCGGAGGAGGACATCGCCGCCGACATCCTGGCGGCCGACGCGTCAGCTGATGAAGGCGACGGCGGAACGCCCGCCGATCCTGTCGAGAAGCTCACCGATTTCGTCTCCGCGGTCCGCGACACCTGGCTGACCGGCGACCGAGCGGGCTTGAACTCGACGGGGCCGGTGTCCAGCTCCCGCTTCCGCTGACGCGTCGTATCACCGTCGGCCGCAGCGGTACAACCTTCGCCGTCCGTCGTGAGTCGGAGTCGTCGTAGTGGGGTGAGGGCCTTGGCGCAACGGGGTGTTTGGGATGGCATACGATGCGCGCAACCTCATAAAGATCAGATAAGAGGATGTGCACGTCATGGCAATCCATGTTCCGTATCGTTCCCTTCGCGGTGTGTCCGCCGTTGTCGCCCTGCTCGCGATGGGGGCTGTGGGGTGTTCGGACGTCACGGACGCCGTGGACAGTGCCAAGGACGGTGCGAGGAAGGTGGCTCGCCAGCAGTCGGTGTTCTCGCTGGACGTCGGTGACTGCTACAACCCCAACGGCAAGGCGGAGGGGACCGCTTACGCCGTCGAGGTCGTCCCGTGCGGCGAGGCTCACGAGGGTCAGGTCGTCGGTGAGTTCGCGGTCGACGAGGGGGACAAGTATCCCGGCGATGACGCTGTCGCGGCGATCGCCGACGACCGCTGCCCGGTCGAGGCGCAGAAGTACGCGCCGGACACGTGGGCGCTCCCTCAGGGCGTCGCGCTCTTCTACTACACCCCGACCAGCGAGAGCTGGGCCACCGGCGACCGTGCGGTGAGCTGCACCTACACCGTGGAGAAGGGGACGTTCAGTGGCTCGCTGGACACGGCGAAGTCCCTCAAGCCCGAGCAGAGCACGTATCTGAAGGGTTCGAACGCGGTCTACGAGGCTCTGTGGGCGAACCAGTCCGAGAAGGACGCCGTCGAGGACGACCTGGCCGGCTACAAGGCACAGGCCAAGGCCGTCGCGGCCGCCCTCGACGCACACGTCGAGGGCATGGGCGGTATCGAGGGCGCCGAGGTCGGCAAGCTCCGCGAGACATTGGAGAAGGCGGCAGGGGACTGGAAGAAGGCCGCCAACGCCTCGGACGCCGACGCGTTCTACATTGCCTACGACCCGGCGTTCACGGGCATCGACCCGGGCAAGTCGGTCGCCGCCCGGAAGGAACTGGGTCTGGCCACCACCGTTCCGGCCGACGAGGCCGAGGTCTGGGCAGGCTGACCCCGTCGGAGGAGCGGGGCTCAGGCCCCCAAGGCCTCGGCCCCGCTCCGCTCCGTGCAACCCGCGCGGCGTCACTATTGAGGTGCGGCGAGGCTGCTGCTGGTGCACTCTTCCTCGCGTGGAGTTGATGGAGGGCGAGCTACGGCGTCTTCGCTCCGGGCCAGCGGCTGAGGATGGTCGCCGGCGACCGTTTCTCGTACAGGTCCGGTTCACGGCCGACGAGCCCGGCCAGGTCATCGCCGATGCCCGTGCGGTGCTGACGCAGGTGGTCGAGCGGACCGGTGATTGGCCTGCCTGGGAGCGGTGGCCGCAGCTGCTGCCGGGATGGTTCATCCAGCGGTGCGCGCCCGAGCCCGTTCGGCCGGAGCCTGGCAGGAGCGTGAATGCCGGAGCGTGGTTGCGGCGGTGGCGGGCGATAACGCCGTTGCAGGCAGTTGCTGACGACCAGGAACCGTGGACGTTGTCGGCTTGGCTGCACGGCTTCGACCCCGCAGGGGACGGCGTCGACCGCAGCTGGTGGTGGTGGCACGCCGGAACCGACGAAACGGGAGTCGGCTGGATTCAGGTGGCCACCTCCGGTTTGCCTTTCGGTAACGGTTCGCTGTCCTGGCTGATCGAGGCCAGTGGTGGCACACATCTTGTCTGTGGTCCGTGAGATGCACGGACGACCCCCCGGCGGAAGTGCAGTCACAGGCACGATCGCGATCTGTCCGCTGGAGTCATGGGAACCGCCCGGCACGGTTCGAGTGGGTGACCAGGTCTTCGACGCCGTCCGGCGAGCCGCCTTCCGAGAGCGCCCCTGTCGTCAAGTCTCCTTCGAGGAACCTTTGTTCGGCACGGTGGGCCGCCGCAACCGGATGGGGCACGCGGAGGCCGCCGTAACGGTCGCCATGTCCGGCGCGGAGGTCGGCGCCGCGTCGGATCGACCGTCAGAACAGCAGGCTGATCGGCTGCAACAGGATGATGCCGACGACCGAGGCGACGGACACGCCGAGCGTGCAGGTCTTGAGCGTGCCGCGGGTGGTCTGTCCCATGAGTGACCGGAGCAGCCAGAACGTATTGCTGGTGACATGTACGGCGAACATGGAACCGGTGCCCGCGGCGAGCGCGATGAGTACCGGGTCGATACCGAGGCTCGGTGCGAGTGGCGCGAGGACGCCGGCCGCGGTGATGGCAGTGATGGTGACCGACCCGACCGCCAGGTGCAGCAAGGCCGCGATCGCCCAGACCAGCAGCAGGGGAGCGAAGGAATGAGTGCCGAAGTATCCGCGCAGGACGGCGCCGAAGCCTCCGGCCGCGACCACGGCGGCGAGTGATCCGCCGACGGCCGTGAGGATGAGGATCTGGCCACTGTCCTTGAACCCGCGCACGATGGCGTCCTCGGCCCGCTTCCGTCCCATCCGGATCCGACCGACGATCACCGTGCCGATCAAGCCGACGAGGAGTGCGACGACCGGATCCGCGAGGAAGCCGAGCACGCGGTTGTGCAGGTCCGCGGCGTCCGCGATGGCTCCGCTGGCGATCATCAGCAGGGCTACGAGGAGCGGGGCGAAGCTGACCAGCAGGTGCGGGGCGTCGGGACCGGCCTGCTGTCCGTCGGCGCGGCCCTCTTCACCTCTCCCGCCACCTCCCTCACCGCCGCCTTCCTCGCCATCCTTCTCGTCGGCGGTCCTGTCGAGTGTGGCAGTGGCGGCCGTGATGGTGCCCGGCCCGTTCGCCGGAGCGACGGAGGGCGTCCCGCTCCGCTGACCTGCTGTGACCGGGTCTTCCCCGGCTTGCCTGCCGGAACCTGCCTCCGTCTCGGCCTCGTACGTCTCGGCGGCGGTCTCGTCCGTGGCCGGGTTCCAGAAGCCCTTGCGGAACAGGAAGGTCATCAGTGCCACCGAGATGAGGATCGTGGGGATGATCAACACCACGCCCCCCAGCAGCATCGTGCCCAGCGGTACGTGCAGCAGCGCGGCCAGGGCCAGCGCTCCGACTCCCGGGACGACCAGGACGATGCCGCTCTCCAGGCCGATCGCCATGGCGACGGCCATGCGGGGTGTGCCCAGGGGACCGATGCGGCGGGAGGCGGAGCGGGCCAGCGGTGCAGAGATCACCAGCAGCACGTCCAGGTATATGGACTGCAGCAGGGTGCCCAGCGTCAGGGACATCGAGTACGGCAGCCGCTTGGGCCCGAAGACGCGGATCAGTCGCTGCACCAGCTGCTCGATCGTGCCCATCTCCTGAAGCATCGCGCCCATGAGGACGCCGAAGGCGATCAGCAGGCCTACCTCGGCCATGATGTCGCCGAAGCCCTTGGTGATCGTCTGGACGGTCTTGTCGAGGCCGAGTTTGGATGTGAGGCCCAAATAGAGGGAGCCCAGTACGAGGGAGATCACGGGGTTCACGTGGAATCTGACGATCAACACGACCATGGCCATGATGGCCACGCCCGTATTGACCAGGACCGGAACGTCTGACATACCGCTCGCTCCTTGCCTGCGGCCCTGAGAGCCGTGCTGCGCGGGTGGCGGTGGCCGGCATTGTCGAGTCGCTGGTCGCTGTGACGGCGCTGTTTTGGCGTCGGGACGGGACCTGCACCCGTTGTCTCATGGGATGGCAACCCAGACTGCGCGCCGATGGTGGCAGGCCGATGGTCAAGAGTAGAACTAAATGGCGGTTCCTGCGTCGCAATCGTCACATTTTGTAGAAGTTTTGGTGTATGAAGTCGGCCTTGACCGATCAGGGAGAAAACCGCATTCTGGTATACGGACCCACATAGTGAGGTGACGGTAGGAGGCTACACATGGCCGCAACCGACGAGGGTGGGCAGCGTGTCCCCGGGCCACTGGACGGCCTGCGCGTGGTGGAGCTGGGCAACTTCATCGCCGCGCCGTCGGCGGGCCGACTGATGGCCGACCTCGGCGCCGACGTGGTGAAGGTGGAGCGGCCGGTGCGCGGTGACGAACTGCGCCGCTGGCGTCTGTACGAGGGGGACACCTCGCTCCTGTTCCGAGTGATGAACCGGAACAAGCGATCACTCACCCTGGACCTGGGGCACCCCGAGGGCCGTGCGGTCGCCAGGGAACTGATCGGGCGCTGCGACATCGTCCTGGAGAACTTCCGGCCCGGCACGCTGGAGCGCTGGGGCCTCGGTGTCGACGAGCTGCGCCGAGCCGACCCCCGTCTGATCGTGGTCCGCATATCGGGCTACGGACAGACCGGGCCCTACCGCGACCGGCCCGGATTCGGAGGCGTCGCCGAGGCCGTCGGCGGCCTGCGCCACCTGACCGGCTACCCCGACCGGCCGCCGACCCGGCTCGGCATCAGCCTCGCCGATTCCGTGGCCGGTCTGTACGCGGTCATCGGCTCACTCGCCGCCCTCCAGCGCCGCGCTGCCACCGGCCGCGGGGACTCCGTGGACGTCGCGCTGTACGAGGCGGTCTACTCCCTGATGGAGTCCCTCACCCCTGACTACGACGCCTTCGCCGTGGAACGCGAACGCTCCGGCAGCTCGCTACCGGGCATCGCGCCGTCGAACACCTACGCGTGCGCCGACGGCAAGTACGTCGTCATCAGCGGCAACGGCGACTCCATCTTCAAGCGGCTCATGCACGTCATCGACAGACCGGACCTGGCCGAGGCCGCCGACCTCACCGACAACGCCGGACGCGTCCGGCATGCCGGCGAACTCGACGACGCGATCTCCGCCTGGACGCGACGCTTCTCGTACGACGAAGTCCTCAAGTTCCTGGACGAGGGCGGCATACCGTCCGGTCCCATCTTCACCGCGGCGGAGATCGCCACCGACCCCCACTACGCGGCGCGCGGCATGCTGGAGCGCCACTGGGTGAGCGTCGCCGAGGGTGACGAGCGTGAGGTGGCTTTCCCAGGCGTCGTGCCCACATTCCGCGAAGCGCCCGGCCGCACCCGCTGGCTCGGCCCCGACCTGGGCGAGCACACCGACGAGGTCCTGGCCGAGATCGGAATCGACGACGCACGGCGCACCGCGCTGCGTGACATGGGAGTGGTGTGAATGAACGGCATGCCGGACCAGGTCCTGATCACCGAGGTGTTGTTGCGTGACGGCCTCCAGATCGAACCGGTGATCGTCCCCACCGACGACAAGCTCCGCCTTGCCCTCGGCTTCCTCAAAGCGGGAGTGACGTCCCTGGAGATCGGCTCGTTCGTCCACCCCGACAAGGTGCCGCAGATGGCGGACACCGACCGACTGGCGACCGAACTGAGCGCCGGCGAGGCCGCTGCCCTGCACGCCCTGGTGTTCAACGAGAAGGGAGCCCACCGCGCTCTTGCAGCGGGAGTACGACACGTCCGCCTCATCGTCTCGGCGAGCGACGGTCACAGCCGGGCCAACGCCGGACTCCCGACCCGACAGGCCCTGGACCGCCTGCGCCCCGCGGCGGAAGCGCTCACGGACGCCAAGGTCCAGCTGGAAGCCACGATCGCCACAGCTTTCGTGTGCCCGTTCGACGGCGAGACGCCCCCCGGCCGCGTCGTGGACACCGCCCACCGGCTGGCCGACCTCGGTGTCTCGGCCCTCCATCTGGGCGACACGATCGGAGCGGCCAGCCCGTGGCACATCCGGCGGACGGTGACCGCCGTGCAGGACGAGCTCCGCGACATGCCCCTCGGCCTGCACCTGCACAACACCTACGGCATGGCCTTTGCCAACGTCTGGGAGGCCCTGCACCTGGGCATTCGCCGTTTCGACGCTGCGCTGGGCGGCGTGGGCGGCTGCCCCTTCGCTCCCGGTGCCGCGGGAAACATCGCCACCGACGATCTCGTCAACCTCTGCCATCACGCCGGTATCGCCACCGGCATCGACGTCGACCAGCTCGTGGCCCTACGCGACGAACTGCACGCGCTGCTCGGGCGGAAGCTGGACTCGGCCCTGGCAGCCGTGCCGGCCGCACCGGCACCGCTGCGTGTCACGGCCCCGTCTGACATACCGTAGGTGCTCGTACGGGCGGAGTTCCGGCGGGGAGACGTGGCGATGAGCACGCAAGACAAGGGCGGTACGGCGCCCCTGCTGGTCCTGAACAAGATCCGGCAGATCCTCGAATGCTTCACGATCGAGCAGCCCGAGCTCACCCTCCAGCAGCTCACCAGAACCACCGGTTTTCCCGCCAGCACCTGCCAGCGCCTGGTGCACAACCTCACGCGCGAGGGATTCCTCGACCGCATCGACGACAGGTACCGCATCGGCCTGGGCCTGGTCCGCTGGTCCGCGCCGGGCACGTTCGGGCTGGACATGGTTCAGCTGACCCGCCCCGCACTGCAGCAACTGCGCGACCGGACCGGTGAGACGGCGTGCCTCTATGTGCGCGACGGGGCTTTCCGGACCGTCGTCTCACTGGCGGAGACCCGGCACGTGGTCATGCGGCTGTTCATGATCGGCATGGTGATGTCCCTGCACGCCGGATCGGCCGGCAAGGTGTTCATGGCCTACGACCCCTCGGCACGCCGGGCCGCGGTCAGTCACGGCCTCACGCGGCACACCAGCCGCACCGTCGTGGACATCGACGTCCTGGACCGGCAATTGGAGGAGGTGCGCCGCAACGGCTTCTCCGCGACGTTCGAGGAACGGGATGTGGGCGCCGCCTCGGTCAGTGCGCCCGTCTTCGGCAGCAGTGGCGAACTGGTCGCGGCCATCGGCGTCGGAGCGCCGACCCAGCGTCTGACCCCGGCGGACGTCGCCCAGGTCGCGCCCTTGGTCGTCGAAGCCGGTGAGGAGGCCTCCCGCCTCCTGGGTTACCGGCCCGGCATCCGCTCGCGGGCGGGCGACTCCTCATGACGGACCGGCCCTACGCCGGAACGCGGAGTCAACTGCCCTCCACGGCCACGAAGATCGCACGTCCGTCGCGACGTCACCCCGCACAAGAACGGTCTGTTGGGTGGCGCGGTCGGGGGTACACGGCTCAGCATGGCACCGAAGACTGATCACCTCATTCCCTCCCGGGCCGTCCGACAACTGCGCCGGATCCGCGCCTTCTACGCGGGAGGAGCCCTGTTGTGGGCGGCGGCGGCCTGGACGGGATGGGCGAACTCCGCGAGCCGGCAGATGTGGGTCTCCCTGCTCCTGCTGGTCGTCTTCTCCGCACTGCTGTTCACCGCATCTGTCTGGCTGCGGCGCCTGAGGTCCGCCACAGCGGCAGATCGGCCGGCGCATCACGCCGCACCACGCCGCGCGGTCGGCCCACGCCATGCGAGTGCCTGACCCCCTGGCGAAGTTCCCCCGCGGTGTCGCGTGAGGCGTGACCCGACACCGCAGGGGATTCGCCCTCTCACAGCAGGCTCGGGTGCGGTTCCGGCGGTCCTCCCATCCGGTGGCGCAGCGAGAGGGGCGTTGTGCCGTCGATGTCGGTGACACCGAGATGGGCGCCCAACTCCGCACCGATCAGGGTGCGACCCGAGAAGTCCATCAGGTCCTCCCGTGCGTACAGAGCGGAGATGACCCGCCCGGTGAACTCCGGTGACTCGCGCGGCGTACTGGGTCGCCGTTCAGGAGGGAGGGTGTCGAGGTAGGCGCGTGCGCGTTCCGTGTCGAGACCACCCATCCAGATCGAGACGGAGGCCACGTCGTGCGGCCGCAACTCGCGTGCCATGTCGGCAGCCATCTTGTCCGCCCCGGCCTTCTGCGCCCCGTACGCGGGTCCCTGGTAGTAGGACACCGCGCCGTAGTGGCCGGTGGTCACGATCATCCCTCGTCCGTTGGCCAACAGGAGAGGCGCTGCGTAGTAGGCGGCGACATAGTGGGAACGCAAGCCGACCGAGATCAGGTCGGCCGCCTCGAGCGGCTTCTCCCAGAAGCCCATCGGCCCTGTGATTCCGTTCAGCTTCGCCGCGTTGTTCACCAGGATGTCGAGACGCCCCTGCTCATCGGCGATTCGCTGAAACAGTCCTTCCACACTGGCATCATCGGCGTGATCGACGACTACGGGCACCCCGTGGCCCCCCGCCTTGTCGATCATCTCCGCCGTCTCGAAGACCGAGCCCCCGTACGGCGATTCCTCGGCGGCCCGCGTACGACCCGTGACGTAGACGGTCGCGCCTGCTTTCCCCAGAGCGAGGGCAATTCCCTTGCCCGCTCCCCGGCTGGCGCCTGTGACCACGGCGATGGACCTGGTGATGACGATCTCCTCAGTGCTGGGCGGACGACGCTCGTTTCGGGTCGTCCGTCGGGTAGGTGGCCGCCCGGACGGGCCCGGGATCAACCGCTGTCAGGTTTCGGTGACCTGCCGGTCGCCCTGTCCGGTTCCGGGTTGCGGTTGCGCTTCCGATGATACGGACACCGTGTCCGTTTGACCCTGTGCTTCCGGACACAGTGTCCGTTTGAGTTAGGCTGGCGTCATGGCCGAAGTCGAACCGCCGCCGACGCGCGCCGACGCGCGACATAACCGCGAAGCACTGCTGATCGCCGCCGAGGACGTGTTCACGCGCCTGGGCACCGACGCCCCCCTGCAAGCCATCTGTCAGCAGGCCGGCGTGGGACGCGGGACGCTGTACCGGCACTTCCCCACCCGTGAGCACCTGTTCGTCGCGATCATGCGCGAGCGGGTCGAGGAACTCGATATCAGGGCGCGTGCGCTGCTCGACGCGCCCGACACGGCTTCCTCGCTGGTGGAATGGCTGCAGTTGTACGACCGGAGCGCGACCGACTATCCGGGGATGAGTGCTCAGGTGGGTGGCGGGCTGGCGGACAGCACGTCCCCTGTGGAGCCCTTGTGCCGTCCGATGAAGCGCAACTTCGCCAAGCTCTTCGCGCGCGCTCAGGAGGAAGGCGCGGTCCGCACCGACGTCTCGGCTGTGCAGGTACTGACACTGGTCGGTGCCCTGCCGAAAGACCCGGCAACCGGGCGGACCGTCGCGCCCTACCTGGACGTGGTCATCAACGGACTCCTGCGGTCGGACCGCAAGTAGACACGAAACCGAGAAAAGACGACACATGCAGGGCTGACGAACGCTGCCGTGTTCGTCGTGACCGCCTACGTCGGGAGGGTCCGGCCGGAGGACGAGATCGCGGAAGCGCTCCCTGCTACAGCAATTCGGGGTCGGGCGGGAGCCGACCGAACCTACAACTCGCCCCGCCCTGGCGTGACTCGGCCGCCCGCTCTTCCGCTCTCCTTCACGCCCAGGACGGCTCGCCGCTGCGCCGTGCCCGCACGATCACTCGTGTCAGCCGCCGTTGCTCGCCCCACCGAGAAAGGCTCGCCTCCCCATGTCCCTGTTGAGTCGCCGCACGCTGGTCACGGGCGCGTCCGCCGCCGGCCTCGCCCTGACACTGCCCCACCCCGCCCAGGCGGGGGAGTCCGCCTCATCGGCGGAGACCGCTTACGCGGCTTTCCGTGTCGTCCGGGCGCGAGCGGGAGAGCCCGGGTATCCCGAGGTCACCCTGCCCGCCGGCTACACCGCCCTGCCGGGCGAGAAGTACCAGGTGGCGAGCCGGGCCGAGTTCTACAGCTTCATCACGGGCCCGAAGAACGCCGCCGGCATCGAGGTTTCCGTCCGCTGGCCCGGGGTCTTCGTGAAGGCCGTCGTACACATGGAGACGAGACTCGCGGTGGAGCGTGACCCCGCCGACCCCTACCGGATCACCTTCACGCTCCCCGTCAGCCGGCCGACGATCGGGGCCAATGAGCCCACGCTCCAGATCTGGAGCCACCCCGACATCTCGGCAGGCATGTACTACAAGATCGACCACAACGACCCGGACCGGGTTGCCGGGCCCTGGCGGGACGTGCCCTGGCCGGCGAACGAGGTCAGGTCCCAGACCCACCAACTCGTCGCCGCCCACACGATCCTGGTCGCTTCCGGTCTCAAGGCGACGGCCGCGGCCAAGGGCCACCGCTGGTTCGTCGCGGGCTTCGAGACCAACAACACCCTCCACGCGGACAACCCGCCGCACTGGCACATCTCGTACAACTCCGGAGCGGACTTCAACGCCCCCACCCACAACACCCACTTCTGGCTCGACAGCGAGGCCCGGAACTTCTACAACGGCATGGACGTCACCGGTCTCGGCCGCCTGAAGCACTACGTGGGCGACCCGGCCCGCATCTACGACTTCGACGGTGACGCCAACGACGGCCGTGGCGATCTCGTCGCCACCATGACCATCCGAGAGGACGGCGGTATCGACATCGCCGCGCCCGACGGCCCGGTCTACGCGATCGCGGCGGGCCGCGACGGCTCCCTGATCGAGCAGGTCACCGTCCTGCGCGACGCAAAGCCCTGGCTGCGCGTGACGACCGACGACCACCAGCGCATCGGTGTGACGACCGTGCGGGTCCTGGGCCTGCAGGATCCCCGTGAGAGCTACGCGAAGGTACTGCGGTACGACCCACTGACCGGCGTGCTGATCTGACCCGGCAGGGTCCGGGCGCCGCGGAGCGCCCGACAGCCCCTGTTGCCGACACCGGTGCATGATCGGATCGGTTCGCAGCGGTCGGGTATGGCCAGGCGCCCGCTGCCAGGCTTGGAGTCGAAAGGAGGCCTCATGATCTCGGGACTGAACCAGCTCGTCGATCTCGTCGAGGAGCACCTCGCGGAGGAGCCTGACGTCCAGGGGTTGGCGGGGGCGCTCGGCACGACCGAGTACCACCTGCGCCGGATGTTCTCGTCGCTGGCCGGCATGCCGCTGTCGGAATACGTGCGTCGGCGGCGCATGACCGTTGCCGCCGCCGACGTCGTCCGGGGCGAGGTGGATCTGCTGAGCATCGCGGTCCGGCACGGATACGGCTCGACCGAGGCGTTCGGACGTGCGTTCCGGGCGGTCCACGGCGCCGGGCCCGGAGACGTACGCCGCCACGGAGGCCCCCTGCGCACGCAACCGCAGCTCAGGTTCCGCCTGACCGTCGAAGGGAGCACTCCCATGGACACCCGGCTCGTCAACCGACCCGCCTTCCGGCTGATCGGACACGCCACCCGCGTCCCGCTCATCCACCAGGGCGTCAATCCGCACATCCAGCAGCACATCGCCGCCCTCCCGCAGGAGGAACACCTACGGCTGAAGGCCCTCGGCGACACCGAACCGGGAGGCCTGCTGCAGGTCTGCGACGAGGTCGATCCCGACGGCACGGAGGGCAGCGAACTGACGTATCTGCACGGCGTCGCGGTGGGCCGGGACACGCCGGCCCCGGACGGCCTCGACGCCATCGAGGTACCGGAGGGCACCTGGGCGGTCTTCCGTACGAGCGGACCGCATCCGCAGGCCCTGCAGACGACCTGGGCGGCGACCGCGACCGACTGGTTCCCCTCCAACCCGTGGCGGCTGCGCCCGGGTCCCTCGCTCGTGGCCACCCTTGAGCGTGCGGAGGACTTCAGCACCGCGACCTGTGAGCTGTGGCTGCCGGTCGAACCGGCGTGACGCATCACGAGTGCTCGACGCTCAGTCACGTCTCCTGCTTGCCGCAGGCGTGCCTGAGCGTCGAAGTCTGCCCCGCGGCACGCTCCACCGGGAGGTCGCGGACAACAACCCGCTCCCCGGCCGCAAGGCAAACAGGTCGGCCGCTAGGCTCTCGGCCATGACGCCACCAGCGACAAACACGGAGGCAGTCCGCCCGGCCGCGCTGTGGGGCGTCTCCTTGGCGTCGCTGTGCGTCTTTCTCCTCAGCTGGGCGCTGTGTTGGGTGAACGCGTACGTCGTGAACGACGACCTGCCGAACGTCTGTGCCGACCTGCGCCGACAGAACTTTCCCCCGGAGGTGGCATGCGCGTCCGCGGACGGCACGCTGACGGGTGCGAACGCCGGCTGGATCGAGGCTTTGTTCTTCGCCTCGCTCATAGTCTGCGTGCTGCTCGCAAGCATGGTGCTGGCGCTCGCGTCCATCCGGAGGAAGTGAGGTACGGCCTCGGCCCGGGGGGCCGCCTAATGGGCTGCTTCCGTCCTGTCTGGATGCGGGCCCCCCGACGACTACCGCTGAGCGGCGTCGGCCAGCTCGCAGCGACACTGCCACCCATCGCGACCCGCAGGCCGCTCCCCTACTGTCAGGATGGAGGAGGAAGCGTTGGAGACGGCCCGGCAGTGGCTGGCTGATCGGGGCGTCAGCCAGGTGCGCGACGGGTGGGTGAGCGAGGACGAGCCGGACGCGCTCCTGACAGCCAACCAAGTGGCGCAGACCTGGGTCGGCGATGTGTTCACCGAGAGCCTCGATGCAGCTGACCAGGTACGGCTGGCCTTCGCGCTGCTCGACCTCCTGGACGACTACTGGGTCACCTGCGAGATCCGGCTCGCGCACGAGAGTGCCGCGGGTCCTCTGCCTGCCGAAGCGTTGTGGGACGGCTACCGCCGACGGTTGGAGGCGGACAGAGATGTAGAGGCCGTCTCCTACTCGCTCTGGGTGGACTGGTTCCAGGACCACGTCACCTCCGCGACAGCCTTTGCCGAAGTGCTCGGTAACGACATCGATGGAGTGGTGGCCGATCATTCGGAGGCCCGGCTCCGCCGCGCCCGGAGGGTTCTGGAGTGCTCGGGCCCGGTGCGTTGGCCCGTGAAGGAGCCGGCGTACCGCACCGCCTTACGGCTTCCTGCCCTGCACGGAGCCGTTTTCAAGGGACTCCTGACGAGCTTCCACGACGTGTACGGCGACCTGGAACCGGCAGCCGCGCTGTCCCTTCTCGAACAGTTGGACCTACCGACGAACACCCAGCACCTTGCGGAACTACGCCACGTACTCACCGAAGGACACAAGAATCACCACCGCTGTCCGCGCGCCTGGGAGGACGCGGTTCAAGCCCGAGTCCGATGAGCAGCAGCAGGACCGCACAGACCATCGCAACGCTTAGCAAAGGTACTGGCGGAGCCAGGCGCGACCGATGCATACGGTAGAGGTCCTGCCGGCTGAGAGGACGCGAAGACGTGGACGTGTACGAGGCCGTGGACAGTCGCCGAGCGGTGCGGGCGTTCAGTGGTGAGCCGGTGTCCAGAGATGTGCTCGAACGGGTGCTGGTCGCGGCCGCGCGGGCGCCGTCGAGCGGCAACCTCCAGCCGTGGCGCGTATACGTCGTGGGAGGAGAGCCCCTCGCTGAGCTGAAGAGACGCGCGACGGCCAGGGCGCTGGCCGGGGACCCGGGTGATGAGCGGGAGTATCCGATGTACCCGGCGGAACTGGCCTCGCCGTACCTGGACCGCTTCCACGCCGCGGCCGCCCAGAGGTACGAGGCGCTGGGGATCGAACGAGACGACCCCGCCAGGCCCATGAAGATAGCTGCCCTGAACGCGGGTGCGTTCGGAGCGCCGGTCGTGCTGTTCTGCTATCTCGACGGAGCGATGGGTCCGGGACAGTGGGGCGACGCGGGGATGTACCTGCAGACGGTCATGCTCCTGCTGAGGGCGGAGGGGCTGCACAGCTGTCCCCAGGTGATGTGGACCATGTACCGCAAGACCGTCAGTCAGATGGTCGGTGTCGGAACGGAGTTCGTGATGTTCTGCGGCGTCTCCGTGGGGTTCGAGGCAGAAGACGGACCGCGCATGCGCACGCGCCGGGCGGACCTCACGGAGACAGTGAGCTTCGTCGGACTATGACCAGGTCGGTGGGCGGAGTCGCGTTCACTTACGAGCTTGCGAGCCTGCGAGGGGTAGATCTCCGTGCGTTCCGCCATGAGGGCGCGCACGAGTTGTTCGGTCCGCTGTGCCATTCGCACTCGTGCTCGCCGCGCCCTACCTGACACGCAGCGACCGCCGCGGGGCTCTGCAATGGGGTGTCACTCAACAGATCAGACGGATCCGCGCCGAGATCCTCGTCAGCCCGGCGCACCATCGTCCGATGGGCACCTGGGAGGTCCTGGAGCCGTACATCGAAGCCGAGCGCGCCAGGCGGAGCAGCGTGGTCCTCCCGTTCTTTGAGGACGCATACGCCACTGCGCGACGAACCGATCCGCAGGCGCTGCACCGTCGGCTGGGACGCAAGCGGACTGACGGCAGCCTGCGTTGAGGCCTCCGACGGAAGCCGTGGCACTCTCAGCAGCCGAAGGCACGCGCCGACAACCTGCCGCGGCATGCAGGCCGAGCGGGAGATCCCGACATCTCCCGCTCGGCCTGTGCCCTACCCGTGTGGCCCGGTACCCGCGGTGAGCCTCAGGTTCGAGTCGCCCGGAAGCTGCCACCGGTGATGTACGCGCCGTTGCGGCATTCCGCCTTCTGGTACCCCCAGCGCTTGGCCCCGTTGATGGGCGATCCGGAACTGCAGGTGACCGAGACCGTCACGTAGTACCCGGGGCACTGCACGTGGTACCGCTCGGCGCCGCCGCTGCCGGCGGTGTCGAACCACTCGGTGCACGCCGCCGCCGCCGACGGAGCCGCGGTCGGCGTCGTCGAGGCTTGCGCGGGGACGACCATCGTGCCGAGAGCCACGGCGGTCCCCAGCCCGGCACCGGCGAGTACAGAACGCAGTCGCATAGCTTTCTCCCTGCTTCGTTGGAGATGGTCGGAACGGGCATCACTCTGCACGCCGGGCATGGAACAAACCTTGGACGAACCTTGTATGGGCCGCCGTTGAGAGAGCGGCCTCCGTGGATCGGCCTGCGTCGCCGCCGACGTGGTGAGGCCCGGCAGCGCGCATGCGACGGGTGCCCGTCCTTGTGCCTCGCCGATGGCGTGATGAACTCCGCTCCCGCGACATCGCTCGGGCCGGATGGCCGGAGGCGGCGGTACCCGGATCTCGCCGGCGCGGCACGTCCGGTGCCGGGCCTTACGCCTCGGTCTGCATGCCGAGCGAGGGGCGGTGCGAGACGGCAGGTTGCTCCGGCGCGATCCGCCGCCCCGGTGAGTGACGAAGATCGGCGTTCCGGCGCTGAGAGGAGAGGGCGTATCAACACGCTCTCTTCACTTCGTGCACCCATGGGGGGAACTAGTTGTTCACCACCACGTCCGGCGGTCGGCATAGACGCCGGATCCGCATAGCCCTGCCCGTCTCCGCGGCAGGCGTCGCCGTCGCTGTGGCCGCCGCGCTGCTGACCACCTCCGCCGAGGCGGCGACGCCCCTGCCGCAGCCTTCCGTCAAGCCCGCCATCAGCTCGCCTTCTGCCGCCGAGCTCGAGCAGCGACTGGCCACCGCGATCGCCGGCGACGACAAGGCCGGGCAGGCGCTGACCAAGTCGTCGTTCGGTGCCGGGACGACCGCACAGAGCATCGACCCCAAGATCATCGGTGGGACCACCACGACCATCACCGCTGCGCCGTGGATGGCCCAGCTCTGGTACGGCGACGACAAGGGGACGGCCGACACCGCCGACGACGTCGGCTTCTTCTGCGGCGGGGCGGTGGTCGCGCCGACCAAGATCATCACGGCCGCGCACTGCGTCGCCGGTTACGACTGGCACCAGCACGGCTCGGTGATCACCGGCACCGCGCAGCTGCCCTCCGTCGACGACCAGGGTTACATCACCGACCTGCACGGCGGTGCCATCACCGGCGTCTGGAGGCAGTGGCACCACTCGTCGTACCGCGCGTCGACTCTCGACGCCGACATCGCGGTCCTCACCCTGCCGTACGCGATCAAGGCGACACCGATCCGCATGACGACGGCCGGAGACACGACCTCCTACACCGCCGGGACCAGCGCCAAGGTGTACGGCTGGGGCCGGACCAGCTCCACCCACGACAACATCTCCGAGACGCTGAAGACGGCCACCCTGCCCGTCCAGTCGGACAGCACCTGCGCCACCGCCTACGGCTCCTCCTTCATCAAGGGCCACATGGTCTGCGCGGGCACGCCCGCCACCGGCAGCGACGACGGCACCACGACCGCCTGCAACGGCGACTCCGGCGGCCCGCTGGTGGTCAACAACCGGATCGTCGGCATCGTCTCCTGGGGTGTCGAGGACTGCGTCGCCGCCGGTGCCTACAGCGTCTTCACCAAGGTGACCACGTACGTCGGAGCCGCTTACCCGCGTCTCGACGACACCAACTTCGACGGTGACCACCGGGGCGACCTGTGGCTACGCAGCGGCTCCACGGACACCGGATACTCCCGCTACTCCCGTGGCACCTCGTTCGTGGCCGGTGAGAACTGGGGCGACTGGGCGGGGGTGAACCACGTCGTGCAGACCGACCTCGACCGGGACGGCTACCAGGACCTGGTCTACCGCCGCAGCAGCGACGGCGACGTCTTCTGGGCGCACTACGTCGTGTCCCGCAACACCTGGATCACGCAGCGGATCGCCGACAACTGGAAGACCCGCACGCGGATGGCCATCCCGGGCGACGTCACCGGCGACTACCTGCCCGACCTGCTCTCGGTCGACTCCGCCGGCGTGCTGTGGATCTACCCCGGCAAGGGCAACGGCACCTTCGCCACGCGCGTGAAGGTCGGCACCGGCTGGAACCAGTACAACTGGATCCGCGGCCACGGCGACTTCACCGGCGACGGCCGGACCGACCTCATCGCCCGCAACGCGAGCAACGGCTACGTCTATCTGTACAAGGGCACGGGCAAGGCGGGCACCGGGGCGTTCTCCGCCAGGATCAAGGTGACGACCTGGAGCAGCTCGACGTACAACGCGGTCGCCACGGTCGGCGACGTCAGCGGCGACGGCCGCGCCGACCTCCTGGCCCGCACGCCCGGCGGCACCCTGTACCTCTACCGAGGCACCGGAAACGCCACGGGCACCTTCTTCTCCGCGCGCGTCTCGGTCGGGACGTACTTCAAGGCATACGACATCCTCACCTGACCCGCGGGTGCGCCGGGAGACACCCGGCCCGCAACCGCGTACGGCGCCCGCCCGAGTACCGGGGTGGGCGCCGTGCGTCGTTCGACCAGGTCGACTCCACGGCCGGGTCGGCGTCCCGGGCGCACTCGACGAGGTACCGAAAGGGAACCTTCGGCGGACGCCGGGCGCTGACACCACGTACGTGCGGATCGACGGCGGCTCGTCGAGGCGACGGTGTTGCCGCCAGCCCGGCCACCGCCCCGATCCCGCCCATCCGCGTGTCGCGGTTCGCGTCAGCGTCTTACTCCGGGCGATGACAGAGCGCGTAGAAGCCGGACTCCCTGGCCGTGAAAGCATGCTCGTCCGAGGAGTCGTACGCGCGCAGCTCTTCGTCACCACCGCTGCCACACCGCACTCGGCGGCCACCCACCAATCAACCGCGTCAACAACCCTGCGGGTCAATGCACCTAGATGTTGCTGGCCATGACGTTGGTGACGCGCCACGTCGATGTTGACCTTCAAGTTGGTTGAAGCTCAATGATGGCGAGGTGCCAAATTCCGAGCTGATGCCGATCGGCGTCTTTGCCCAGCGCAGTGGCCTGACCTCCAGCGCGTTGCGGTTCTACGCCGACTCCGGGCTACTACCGCCTGCCGACGTAGACCCCGTCACGGGCTACCGCTACTACGCAGCCGCCCAGCTAGAGCGGGCGACCACGCTGCGCCAGCTCCGCGAGATCGCCATGCCGCTGGCTGCGGTCGAGGCGGTCCTTGCTGCCGGGGCGGACGAGGCGGCACGGCTCCTCGACGAGCATGTCGCCAAGATCGAAGGGGATGCGGCGGTGGCGCGGCGGAAGGCGGCGGTCATCAAGTCCGCGCTCGGCGGCGACGTGCCCGGTCTGCTGATCGCCACGCTGAAGGGTCCCGTGCTGGCAGATGCGGTCGAGCAGGTTTTGACCGCGACCGCGCACGAGCCGGGGATGGCAGTGCTCGCCGGCCTGCACATCGAGGCGAGTGACGAGGCGGTCGCCCTGACGGCGACCGACCGGTACCGGCTCTCCACTCGGACCCTGGTGCCAGCGCGGCCAGCGGAGCAGACCTGGGCCGGCACGGTCGACGGCGACGACCTCCGGGCTGCGGTAGCCGACATCCGGCGCAGTGCGCTGATCCGCATCGAAGCGGTGCCGCACGGGATCTGGCTGCGAATGCGCGAGCGGGAGGGCCGGCACTGCCGGACGCTGCCTGAGGAGTTCCCCGATTTCCGTCTGATGCTTGAGTCCCTGGACGAGGTCGCCACCCGCGCGACGGTCTCGAAGGACCTGCTTTTGCGGGTTCTGGAAGAGCACCCCGACGAACACCTCGTACTGCACATCACCGATCACAGCATGAACGTCCGGTCCCCGAACGACGAACACCCTGGAATCCCGCTCTCCGCCACGGTGACGGGCGAGGCCCTCCAGATCCGGTTCGAGATGACCACGCTCTATCCCGCCGTGAGCACGGCGATCGGCCCCGACGTGATGCTCGACCTGAGGGGAAACGACCAGCCCACCACGATCCGCTCCGCCGACCGCGGCGATCTCACCACCCTGGCCATGCCCATCAAGTTCGACCACTCAGCCTGAGAACGACGACGAGGAACCTCATGACCACCACACCTGCCAGCCCTGATCCGACCATGGAAGCCATCGGCCAAGCCGTCGTCGAGGGTCGAACGGGCGGCATCCTTTCCGCCCGCCAAAAGCTCCTGAACCTGTGGTCGGAGATCGGCGTCACCGGGGATCCGCTGCACCGTTGCTCACTTGCCCACTACCTGGCGGACCTTTACGAAGATCCCGCCCAGGCCCTTGCCTGGGACGTCCGGGCCTTGGACGCTGCGGACGCCGTGACCGAACAGCGTGCCCAGGAGCACCACGCCAGTCTCCACATCGCCGGGTTCTACCCCTCCCTCCACCTCAACTTGGCCGACAACTACCGCCGCCTCGGCTCCTTCAACGCGGCTACAGAGCACATCAACACAGCCCAAGAGCACGCCCCCAACCTCCCCCAAGACGCATACGGTGCCTCCCTGCGCACCGCCCTCGACGAGGTGGCAGAGGCCATCTCCCAGCGGGACATCACCAAGCGGCCCTCCGCGCCTGGTCCCACTGCGTGACTCATCGGAACGCGCCCCTCACCATCGAGGGGCGCCGTCGGCTGGTCGAGCGTTGCCGGACGAGGCCGATTGCGCATGTCGCGGCCGAGATGGGGATCTCCCGGGCGTGTGCATCGAAGTGGGTTAATCGATATAGCAGCCACGGCGAACTCGGGCTGGAGGACCGCTCTTCTACGCCGCACCACGAGCCGACCGCGACGCCGTCCGATGCCCTCGTCCTCATCGAACAGCTGCGCCGGACCCACAAGTGGTCCGCGTCCCGGATCGCTTTCGAGCTGGCTCAGGCTGGAACCTTGATCAGTCGACGGACCGTCAGCAGACATCTTGCTGAGCCCGGCATCAACCGACGCCGATTCATCTACCCGAACGGTGAGGTCAACCGACAACCGCGGAAGATCCAAGCTCGACGGCCAGGCCACATGATCCACGTCGATGTGAAGAAGGTAGGCCGCATCCCCGACGGCGGCGGCTGGCGCGCACACGGACGCGGCAGCGACCAGGCCAGAGCCGCCAACCGAAGAAAGAAGACCGGCCGCGGCGGCTACGTTTATCTGCATTCGGCCATAGACGGGTACAGCCGACTCGCCTACACCGAAGCACTGCCTGACGAGAAGGCCACCACCGCGATCGTCTTTCTCCACCGTGCGCGCGCCTGGCTGGCCGCACACGGGATCGCACGCAACGAACGGATCGTGACAGACAACGGTGCCTGCTACCGCGCCGAGAGCCTCACCCGGGCCCTCCTCGGCGCCAGGCACCAGCGCATCGCGCCCTACACCCCACGCCACAACGGCAAAGTCGAGCGATACAACCGCATCCTGGCCGAAGAGTTCCTCTACGCCCGGACGTGGACGTCAGAAGCCCCACGCGCCTACCTTCTGGGCCGCTGGATCATCCACTACAACTACCACCGACCGCACACCGCGCTCGGGAACCAGCCACCCGCTGCACGACTACCGAGCGGCGTCACCAACGTCATGGCCTCCTACACCTAGAGCCTGTCCGATGGGTCGTATGAGCTGATCAGGGACGTGCCCTACTGTTCACTGAACGAAGGGGGCCGCATGGCACGCGATGCAGCTGAGGCAGAGGCGGGGATGAAGGGGATCACGTTTCCTGCCTGGCACGGAAAGCGCTACGTGACGCTGGCTGAGCTGCTGGTTCGCCTCGGCAGCTTCGGCCTGGACCTGACCTGGCGCATCGAGTTCGACGAGATCGTCGATCCTCGCTGTGTCGAGATGAAGAGACGGTCCGCCGCCGCCGGTATGGACACGTTGACATTGTTGTCGCTGACGACCCCCTTCCTTCAGTTGATCGACGCCGAAGCACGTGGGTTCGCCGAGGCCGAGCTGGTGCTCGTCCTGACCGAGTTCGACAGTTCCTCCTGGGACGTCAGGGCTGTCGACGAGCGCGTACTCAGCGAACTTCGCCACCACTACCCGGGTGCTGAGGATCTCTGAACGGGGCCACTTCACTCCGGGACGTAGCCATAGGCGGATCGCCGCCGTCACGGTGACCGTTCCGCGGAAGGCGTACGCCGGCTTGTCGAAGCGTGTGTGGCGATCGCCCAGAAGTTCTTGAGCCGGTTGATGGTCCGCTCGACTTCGTTGCTGCGGCGGTAGATCACCTGGTCGAATCCTGTGGGCAGACCGCCTTGGCTGCCGCGGCGCTGGCGGTTGGCCCGTTGGGTTCTCGGGGATCGTGTGCTTGATCTGGCGTCTGCGCAGGTGGCGCCGGTTGCGGCTTGAAGAGTACGCCTTCTCGCCGGCCGGGTGGAGGCACCAGCTGCGTGTTGATCAGCGCGACAGGTCGTGGAAGCGACGCTGACCATGTTCCAGTCAATCCGGCCCTCTGCATCGGCGCTGGCCTGGACGGCCCGCAGGATCCTCTCCCACGTGCTCGCCGACCACCGGCGATGACGATCACGAACCGTCATCCAACTACCGCAGCAGGAAGACAGGTCCTGCCAGGGAGCCGGTCCGCTGCCGAAACGGAATCCCGTTGGTCACCCGACGGTGACGCTGCCAGCGTCCGCCCCGCCCGTGATTCGTCGGCAAGTGCGGCTCCAGCCGAACCCACTTCTCATCCGAAAGATCTCCCAGCCCAATGTCCCACGGAACGAGTTCCCAGAAGGGCGTCACACGACCTCTCGGACAGCCCCTAACCGCGTAGCTGTGCCCGCACGGCCGGTTGGCGCAGGCCTGCCTTGTCGTCGTCCGGGCTGTACGAGACGGCCACGAGCGCGATGTCGTCGTCGAGGCGCATCTCACCGCCGACATGCTCGGCGAGGCCGTCCAGGACGTGCCGGATGAGGTCGCCGGGCCCGGCGTGACGCCAGGAGACGACCCTGCCCTGGAGGTCGTAGAAGCGGCCGGAGCTGTCCCTAGCCTCCATCGCCCCGTCGGTGTAGAGGAGGATGGTGCTCTGCTGGTCCAGCAGGAAGGTGTCGACGGCGTAGTCCTCGGCGTGGACGCTGTTGAGGCCGATCGGCGGCGAGGGGACGCCGGGCGACACCGCGCGAGCGCCGGCCCGTGAGACCAGATACAGAGGCGGATGGCCGCAGTTGATCATGCGAACCTCCGCGGTCGTGTCGGGGATCTCCAGGACGAGCAGCGTCACGAACCGCTCCGACACATCTCCCTCCCTGCGCTCCGCATCCTCGAAGTGAACCCGCATCGCCACCTCCAGGTGGGCCACGAGTTGCGGGAGAGTGAGTGCCTTGTGGGGCGCCCCGCGAAACGCGGCGAGCAACGCGGCCGCGTCGTCCACGGCGGGGAGGCCCTTCCCCTTCACGTCCCCGATGACGACCCGCAGGGCGTCGTCGGTGCGCGCCGCCGCGTAGAGGTCGCCGCCGACCAGCGCGTGCGGGTGCGACGCGTGGTAGACGGCCGCGATACGCAGGTCGCCGACCCGTGGCGGCAGGGGCCTGAGCAGGATGCGCTGGACCGTCTCGGACACCGCGCGGACCTCGGTCAGCTCGCGAATGTTCCGCTCTTTGTACCGGCCGAACGTGATCACGAACGCCGACACGAGTGCGATCGCCAGCAGGTGGACGGCGAAGATCGAGGTGTCGAGAAGGTTGTCGTAGGTGTCGAGCGCGAGTGCCCCCAGACAGGACAGTACGGCGGACAGAGCCGTGATCCGGCTGTTGGCGAGAGCAGCGGTCGTGGCCGGGACGACGACCATCAGTGAGCCGAGGTGCTGCGACTTCGGCAGCAGAAAGCCGGCGACGAGAATCACGGTGAGCATGCTGAGGGAGACGACGAGCGGGCCTCGGCCGTGGACGGTGAACGACTGCCACGAATCCCACACGCTCGTCCCCGGACCCCGACGCGACGCCGGGCCGCGGGGGCGGAGCGGACCAGTAGCCGGGCGCTTCACCTTACGAAAACCGCCCCGCGTATCCCGATGCGATTCTGCAGGATTTCGGAAGTGCTGGAGACATCTTTTGAGTGTACGTTCCGTCGTACTTTCGCTGGTTGTCTAATCCAATATCTGATTTCCGGCGAGATGGGTTAGCTGACCGACACCCAGTGTGTGCGGCTGGCTGCTACCGCGCTTCGCGATCGCGGAGGGGTGACGAACGCGCGCGATAGCGGCACCTGTCGCTGACGTCGGCAGATCAACGGGGCGGGGGACACGCGGTGAGTGGCCCGTGGTCGACGGCCGGAGTGCCGTTGGCTGGTGCTGCCGGCGGTGGCGGATGCGCGTCCGCGCGCAGAATGTGCGGAACCTCAGTGGCGTGGCGGGCCATGGAGTAGGTGGGTTCGACACGCTCCGGTCCGGGGCAGTCTGCGTGCGCGAGGTCACGGACACGAAAAGTGTAGGCATCGACACTTGCTGTGACGGAGGGAGGCGAGGAGACGCGGATTGTCAGAGGCGTCTGTCACGCTCTGGCTATGGAGATGACGCTGCAACTGACGATCGACTGTGCTGATCCGCAGAGGATGGTGGCGTTCTGGAGTGAGGCTTTGGGATACGTACCCGAACCTCCACCGAGCGGTCATGCCACGTGGCGGGAGTACTGGACAGCTATGGGGGTGCCGGAGGAGGAGTTGCCCGCAGGGGCGGGTGACGTCCCTGAGTCGATCGTGGATCCCGCGGGACGAGGACCTCGCGTGTGGTTCCAGCAGGTTCCGGAGCCCAAGGCCGTCAAGAACCGTATGCACCTCGATCTGAAGGTCGGTGGCGGGCGCGATGTGCCGTTGGCGGTCCGCACGCAGCGGGTCACGACCATGGTGGAAAGACTGGTCGAAGCGGGTGCCAGTGTGCTGCGAATAGCGGATGAGCCGGACATGGGTCATTACGCCGCTCTGATGCAGGACCCGGAAGGCAACGAATTCGACGTTGTCTGAAGAGTCGGGGTGGGGCAGCAGGGCGACGACGCCTCGCGCCGTGTCGCCTACTTGGATCTAGGTTCCGTGCTGCACCTCGCCGATGACACGGATGATGGTGGAGCGGCTCACTCAGAACGAGCACGCCATGAGTGGCGGCATGACGGAGATGCGCGTCGCCAGGAGATGATCGACGAGCGCCAGTTCCCCACCGCAGCCACCAGTTCGGCGATCACAAACCATCGAGGACTCGACCTGTCATCGCCTACCGCGCACCAGCTCGTCACCTGCGGTCCTGCTGCTCCAGGTCCTCGACGTGGCTGTACGCGGCGGCGCTGCCCTGCTTGCCGGGTTAGATCTTCCGTATCGCCTTGTCCTTCTCGGGGTTACCGCTGAGACAGGTCTTGGTCAGGACGTACGGCAGTCCGTCCACGCGGAACCGAATACTCCCGTCAGCCGCGTACGGCCAGGTGGTACGCCGAGGCCCACAGCACCACCGCGCTGCCCAGACCCACCACCAATCGCACGCTCTCACTCGCGAGCCCCGCCGCGACAAGGACGAAGCCGGCGACCGCGAGCACGGTCAGCAGCGCCGCCGTCCACCTGTACTGCCACTGGTCGTACAGGCGAGCCAGCGGGAAGAAGTGCAGCCCCACGACGAGGGCGATGCCCGCCGGGATGGCTTCGGGGTGACCGGAGGCGTTGGAGGCGGCGATGACGGCGAAGACGGCCACCAGCTCGATGGTGTTGACGATGCCCACGCCGCGCGCCCAGTTCGCCGGCAGGTTCACCATCCGGGGCGAGGGAGCCGAGTCCTTGCGGTAGCCCAGGTAGATCGCCACGGCAGTGAGCAGCAGCGCCGCCGCCTCGATCCCGATGGGCGCGACGTCCGTCGCCGAACCGGTCCCGGAGGCCGCCGCCACGGCCCAGACGAGTGCGAACAGCGAGAGCACGAGCGTGCCCCTGCGCCGCAGGTTGCGGGTGAGGGCGAGGCACTCGGCGTCCGTGGCGGAGGGGGTGGGGGACGTGGATGTCACGCGCGGAGACTACCCCGGCCGGGAGGCCTTCATGGTCGCCTCTTGCCCAACTCCCGCCCTACCGGGAGACATTCGCAAGTCGAACACAACGTTCCGCCGAGCGAGGATCGACGGTCTACGACCGTCATCCGCGCCGGGGAACAGTACTTGCGCACCATCACGGGCAGAGGGGCAGTAGGGGACCTGCTCGCCGCCTCGCGGCACGAGGCTGGAAGGAGGTCGAACCCTATCTGCACATTCCGGTGAGGGAGTACGGCACCAACTCCCTCGCGGGTCCCGGCCGGCGAGTTGGCAGGTCAGCGGCGGGTGAGGCGGGTGAGGGTCACGCCGTTGGGGAAGGCGGTGCGCTCGGCGACACTGAACGCTGTGGGATCGAAGGCGCCGTCGAAGGCTGGGATCCCGGCGCCGGCGACCACCGGGTAATTCTTGATCACGAGTTCGTCGATTTCGGGGAGCAGGGTGCCCGCGAGCTTGCCGCCCCCGCAGAGCCAGACGTTCAACTCGCTGTCCTCCTGCTTGAGTTCGTGGACGAGGGCGAGCGGATCGTCCGGGACGACGGTGACTGCCGGGTCGATGTCGGCTTGGAGCGTGCTGGAGACGACGTACTGGCGTAGGTGCGTGTAGGGGGTGGTGATCCCGGCGTCGAGGGCGGGTCGGTAGGCGCCGAGGCCCATGAGGACCGTGTCGAAGTGCCGATTGGGCGTGTCGTCGAGGCCGACGGCGGCGCGGTGAGCCGTGGGGACGGTTTCGGGGTACAGCGCGTTGGTCCAGGCGCTGTAGGCGGCGGTCTGCTGTTCGTCGCCGGTCGGGAAGAAGTCGTACTCGCCGTCGGGGCCGGCGATGCGGCCGTCGAGTGTGACAGCGATGTAGTACACGAGCTTTCGCAACGTCGGTCACTCCGTCTGTAGTACTCTTGTTGTAGTGGTTTGAAGTTAGTACTACAGACGGAGTGGTGTCAATGGTGAGACGGAACGAGCAGCGGCGCGCCGCACTCGTCGACGCGGCGATCGAGGTGCTGGCCGGCCACGGCGCACGCGGACTGACCTTCCGTGCGGTCGACAACCAAGCCGCTGTACCAGCTGGCACGGCGTCGAACTACTTCTTCAGCCGGGACGACCTGTTCACCCAGGCCGGTGCCCGCGTCTATGAACGGCTCCAGCCCGACGAGGCCACGATCGCCCGCCATCAGTCGGCCCGCCGTGACCGGGAGACGTACGTGGAGTTGATGCGGGAACTCGTCGACCGCGTCTCCTCCTTCCGCACGGGCTACCTCGCACTGCTGGAGCTGCGCCTCGAGGCCACCCGCCGCCCCGAACTGCGGAGAATTCTCACGGAACGGGTACGGGCCGACGTCGACGCCAACGTCGCGTACCACGAGGCATCCGGCCTTCCCGGGGATGCCATGGCCGTCAAGCTGCTCATACTGACTCTCAATTGGCTGATCGTCGAGCAACTCACTCTGCCGGACGTCTTCACGGAGGACGAGCGGGAACAGCTGGTGACGGCAGCGGTCGAGCGCATCGTGGCGGCTCAGTAGGCCACTCCGCACTCGAACCGACCGCTGACCTGAAGGACGCGGTTCGGTGCGGCGGAGGTCGGGACGGGTGCAACCGCGGCTGACGTCGACGGCCCGCAGGCATCGGCTGCATCCAGAGATCCGGGACTGATCGTTCAGCGGTCGGCTGGGCGGTTCGCGGAATGTGTGAGGCGGTGGAGCGCCGGGGGTGTTCCGCGTACTGTCGGCTGCTGGGGTGCCGGGACCGGCCCAGCTGATGCCGGTACCTGCTCAGATCGCTGCCGAGGATGGATCGAGTGAGAGAACTACGTCCCGCAGGCCCTGCTGATGCCGCGTCTGTCGCTGCCTGGCCGACATCTTCGGCGGAGGCAGTCATGTGGTGCGGCCGGAGCGAGTTCCCTGTGGCTGAAGAGACGATCTCAGGGTGGTGGCAGGACGACGACGTGCAGGCCCATGTACTCGTCGAGGGCGAGAAACTCCTTGCCTACGGCGAGTTGTGGTTCGACGCCGAGGAGAACGAGGTCGAGCTCGCACGTCTCGTCGTGGATCCCGACGTCCGGGGTCAGGGACTGGGGCGCGAACTCGTCCGACGTCTGCTCACCCGTGCTGTCGATGCCGGTTTCGATGACGTCTTCATGCGAGTGCACCCCGGCAACGACGGGGCGCTCAGGTGCTACCTGGGCGCCGGGTTCGTGCCGGTGGATCCCGGACTTGCCGAAGGCTGGAATGCCGCCCAGCCGGTCAACTACACGTGGCTGCGCAACGTTTCCGCGGCTGCCGATGACCATGCGACGGGTCCATGACGAGGCCGTCGGCCCCGTAGCCAGGGTTTCGTCGTCCAGTTTCCCCGGCGTCGGCTGACACCTTGTGGTCGGAGGAGTTAGGGAACGGGCCATGTGGTGCGGTCCCGCGGTCGGGCGCCTGCGGCGAGAAGCAGGGAGATGGTTTCGGGGTAGGGCCCGGTCATCGCCCATTCGAGCGGGGAACGGCCCGTGCCGTGATCTTCACGGAGGTTGGGGTCGGCGCCGTGGGCGAGGAGGGCGCGCACCGTCTCGGTATGACCCCAGCATGCGGCCGCGCACAGCGGTGTGCCTTCCGTGCCGTTGCCGCTCTCGGTGTCGGGCATTGCCCCCGCTGCCAGCAGCCGCAGGACGTTTTCGGCGGCTCCGGTGACTGATGCCGCATAGAGCGGTGTGGTGCCCTCGGTGTCCCCGGCCTCCGCGCAGGCGCCGGCGCGCAGCAAGGCGTTGATCTGGGCGCTGCCGCCGAACGTCGCCGCCGCGACGAGACGCTTGGACAGCTTCTTCTGACGTCTCCTGTTCACGATCGCCCAGGTTAGCCATGAGATGAGTGAAGCGTCTGTCCGCGCCACTTGATGTCGGTTGGGCGGGCCGAGGTACGGCGGAGGGCGCAGAGCGGATGTCAGCGGGTGCTGGGCGGGCCTTTGAGGATGGTGGGGATGTACTCGAGGAGTTGCAGGCGGCCGTCGAACGTGCTGCTCTCCACCAGTTCGAGGCTGATGTCCGGGTATTCGTCGTAGATGCGTCCCTTGCCGGTGACGCCGGTGATGACGGGGAAGACAACCAGTCGAAAGCGGTCGACCAGGCCGGCCTTGAGGAGAGAGCGGCTCAGGCTGAGGCTACCGATGGTGCGCAGGGGCCGTGATGCGCGCCGCTTCATGTCCCGTACTGCCTGGACGGCATCGCCGGGAACCAGCTCTGTGTTCGCCCAGGACAGCGGCTGCTGCAGAGTCGAGGAAAACACCACCTTGGGCATCGCGGTCAGTTCGGCAAGCCCGGCGTCCTCGGGCATGTCGGCCGCGAACCGTGACATAAGGCAGTAGGTCGTGGCGCCCATGAGGCTGATGTGCTCCTTCTCGGAGCTCTCGTCGAGCCAGCCGAGGTATTCCGGCCCTTCCATTCCCCAGAACCCTGGCCAGCCGTCCGCAGCCGCGTAGCCGTCGAGCGAGATGATGAAGTCCACCATGAGGCTTTGCATGAGCCCGTCCGTTCAGCAGGGAATCTCCAGGTGCCGGTGATGACCGGTGGCGGGAGGGAAACTCATCGCCGCCCGGCGGGCCGGGGCGCCGCTGTGTGTCTTCGGCGCGTTGGACACCGGCCCGGGGCATCCCACGGGCCGGTAGCGCATTCCGGTGTCCGCCCGGTGGACCAGCAGGGGCGGCTCTGTAGGGGGTCTCAGTCCCCGTCGACGAGCTTCTGGTAAGCCTTGGCGTCGAGTAGGGGGGTGGAGGAGCCCTTGGCGGTTTTGATCTTGTAGAGCCACATGCCGTAGGGGTCGGAGTTGACTTCGTCGGGACTGTCGACGACCTCGTCGTTGATCGCGGTGATTTCCCCGTTGACGGGGCTGAACAGGTCGGACGCCGCCTTGACCGACTCGACCACGCCGATGGCGTCGCCCGCCTCGACCGCCTTGCCGACAGAGGGAAGGTCGAAGAAGACGATGTCGCCGAGGGTCTTCTGGGCGTGGTCGGTGATGCCGACGGTGACGGTCCCGTCGGGTTCGGTGCGGATCCACTCGTGGTCTTCGCTGTACTTGAGTTCGGCGGGCACGTGGGACATGTCAGCTCCATCAGCCGTGGGGGGTGCAGCACGGTCGGCCGCCCCTGTCGGCGGCCGGCAAGGACAGCCTCCTGCAACCCCGTGGCGAGGACGTGTATTGCGCCCTCCACAGTCAGCTGTGTGGGTGACGCCCGCCCGGGCCGGCACTGTCGACGCCAGTCGGTGGGCCCGAGGCCCGGCCGCACCGCCGACCGTGACACGGCGCCCGGCGACCTGCGCACGCCGGCTGGTGACCCCCTGTCCCGGTGCGGAGCGAGGTTGGCGCCGTCGTTCCCCGCGAGTCCCCGCTGCGCCCCACCGGACCGAGAATGCAACGGCCATGCGGGGTTCACCCCTTGGCCGTTGGCCGCCATCACTGACAGCGATCACATCGCCCCTGAGGGACTGCGGGGGCCCCTATCTCTTTGGTCAAGGTGGATGGGTGCTGGTTCGGGCGGTCTGGAACGATGGGGCCGTGCATGCTGATGATCAGGTTGGCAAGGGTGTCTCTACGGAGCTCGCGGCGTTTCTGCGGAACGGTGGGGACGGCCGTCTGGTGACGATCGTTCCTTCGATCTGCGGCGGGCGCGTGTTCTTCGTGCTCGTTGACGATGTCGAGGGCGGAGCCGAGCGGGTGTGCGTTGCTTGCGGCGGCCGTGCGTTCATCGCGGATAGCGAGGAGTTCTGGGAGGATGCGGATCCTGGTGAGGCCTGCTGCCCGTGCGGGAGCGAGGAGTTCGAAACCGCGGTCGCGTTCTCCCTCGCCGACGACGGATCGGTCCGCTGGGTGACCGTTGGGCTGCGGTGCCAGAAGGACGGTGCCGTGGGGGTCTATGCCGACTGGAAGATCGACTACGGCCCCACGGACCACCTCCTGACCATGGTCTAGGTCTGCGGAGCGACGGCCCGAACAGGCTGCGGTTCGTGGAAGGTTCCGTAGCGGAGCATCGCGAAGAGGACGTCGGCCCGGCGCCGGGCGAGGCAGAGTAAGGCCTGCGTGTGGTGTTTGCCCTGGGCGATCTTCTTGTCGTAGTAGACCCGCGAGGCCGGGTCGCTCAGGGCCGCGAACGCGGAGAGGAAGAAAGCCCTCTTGAGCTGCTTGTTTCGCCTGCGGGATGGCTGTTCGCCACGGATCGAGGACCCGGAACCGCTGGTCGCTGGGGCGCGTCCGGCGTAGGCGGCGAGGTGGCCGGCGATCGGGAAGGTGCTGCCGTCGCCGACCTCGATCAGGATCCGAGCGCCGGTCCTGACTCCGATGCCCGGCATCGAGGTCAGGACCTTCGAAAGAGGGTGGGCCTCGAGGAGTTCTTCGATCCGCCCGGCCAGCAGTTTGCGCTGGTCGAGGACGGTGGCGAGGGATCCGGCGAGGCTCGGGACGATCTGCGCGACCGCGTCGGTGCCGGGCACCACCACGGTCTGTTCGTCCAGGGCGGTGAAGATGTCCTCGACCAGCCGCTCGGCCATCCTCGGGGCCTTCGGCCGCAGCAGCGTGACCAGGTGGCGTCGGCCGGCCTTGCGGATCTGGGCCGGGGATCCGAACCGCTCCAGCAGGGCCAGCACCGCCGGGTGCTGCAATCGTGGTCCCAGTACCCGTTCCAGCGACGGGTGGTTCTGGGCCAGCAGGCCGTGCAGCCGGTTGGCGACCCGGGTGGCTTCGCTGGCCAGGTCGTCGTCGAATCCGACGATCATCTCCAGTTCGGCGATCGTCCCGTCCTCGCTGTCGATGGCCCGCAGGGTGTGGGGCATCGCGCGGGACGCGTCCGCGATGATGAACGCGTCCTTGGCGTCGGTTTTGGCCTCGCCTGGGTAGAGGTCGGCGATCCGCCGCATCGTCAGGCCGGGTAAGTAGGCGATCGGGCAGCCCATGTCCCTGGCGAC
This sequence comes from Streptomyces sp. NPDC107562, assembly GCF_055657325.1. NCBI lineage: Bacteria > Bacillati > Actinomycetota > Actinomycetes > Kitasatosporales > Streptomycetaceae > Streptomyces > Streptomyces sp. NPDC107562. The sequence continues at coordinate 859,537 of NZ_JBVKBE010000001.1, forward strand.
CGCCAGCGGCAGGGCCCCGATGGAGGCCGGCTGGTCAACCACGACCAGCACCGTTCCGTGCTTGGCCTGGAGTTTCGCGAACAGCTCGCGGAGCTTGGGTTCGGTGTTGGGCAGGCGCTTGTCGAAGGCCTTCTTCCTGGCCGGGGTGACCGCGGTCGCGTGGTGTTCGCTCTTGCCGACGTCCAAGCCGAGGAAGACGTTGATGTCGCAGATGTCGATCACGTGCAGGCCCCTCCATCACGCTTTCGTCCAGCCTTGCCTCGGCACCGAGCTGCCACACCCACGTTACGGCGAGCTCTTCCGGCCTGGGTAAGCCGGTGCTCAAGCCCCTCATCAGCGGTCCGTCGATGCCTCCGGGCCCGGTGACACCACCCCACCCCGGATCATGAACAACAAGGGGGGAAGTCATGCCGGCCCCGAAGGCCGGTAGCCCCATTGCGGAGCCACGAAAAAGGTAACGGTTAGAGTAGAGCTGCGGCCCGGGGTTGGGCTGCTGTCAGGATCGGCGCCGATGTTCCGGCATGACCCGCAAGGTAACTGACGGCCCGTCAGGGCTTGTCGTGCCCCCGAGATGTCTGCCGGACGTCGACGTCGACCTGGCCCACCACGTTGGCTTGATCAGCAGCTTGTCCGCCATCTCGACGTGACTCATCACAGTTCCGCCACGCGGTGACTCCACCCAGGCCGACGCCGACCTCGGTCGTCCCGTCCCCGAAGGAGAGCAACCGCGTGACCATGCTCGCAGAACATGTAGACGGCGTCATCGGCGTCGACACCCACCGCGACACCCTCGCCGCAGCCGCCGTCAGCCCCATCGGAGCCGTCCTGTCCAGAAGCGATGCCCCGGCCAACGCCCGCGGGTACTAGCGCTTGCTGGACTTCGCCCGCACTCACATCCCCGGCCGTCGCAGCTGGGCACTGGAAGGCATCGGCAGCTATGGCGCTGGCCTGGCCGCATTCCTCAACCAGGCCGGTGAGCACGTCGTGGAGGTCTGCAGGCCCAAGCGTCCCGCCGTCCGCGACGGCCGCAAGACCGACATGATCGACGCGATCCGCGCAGCCAAGGAAACCCTGGCCAGTGAACACCTGATCCAGCCCCGGCTCCGCGGTGAGCGCGAAGCTCTTCGTGTCCTGCTCGCCACCCGCCATGGAGCCGTCCTCGCCTCCACCGCTGCGATCAACCAGCTCAAGTCGCTGATCGTGTCCGCGCCGGACGACCTCCGCGCTGAGCTGCGGAAGCTCAAGCGCCCGGTCCAGATAGTCCGTTGTGCCCAGCTCCGGGACCGGCCAGCCCAGGACATTGAGCACCGCATGACCGTTCGGGCCCTGCGTTCTACCGCCCAGCGGATCCAGACCCTGCAGGCCGAGGCCAAGGAGCTCGAGGACGAGATGCTCGCCCTGGTCCGCGAGGTGGCGCCCGAGCTCCTGCATCTGCTCGGTGTCGGGCCCATCACCGCCACGCAGATCTTGGTCAGCTGGTCCCATCCTGGCCGGTTCCGGTCCGAGGCCGCCTTCGCGTCCTTCGCCGGCGTTCCACCGATTCCCGCCTCCTCCGGGCTCACCAACCGCCACCGCCTCAACCGCAGCGGCGACCGGCAGCTCAACAGGGCCCTGCACACCATCTCGTTGATCCGGATGCGACTCGACCCGAACACGAAGGCGTACGTCGCCCGCAGGGTCTCCGAGGGCAAGGCCTCCCGCGACGCGCAACGCTGCCTCAAACGAGCGATCTGTCGCCAGCTCTTCAAGATCCTCGAACGCTCAGACCGAGACGCCGGGACGGACTCCGAGAACCTTGCTCAAGCGACTTGACGCGATATAGCAGCCTCGGGGGGCAATTCGACCTCCGCAGGAGTCCTCTCAGAATCCCGGGGCCGGGATGAAACGCGGCCACCACGGGGGCACACCGCTGGGGCATGAAGGGGTGGCGGCACCGTCCCAGAAGAACGAGATGACGCACCAGACGACGGCGAGGAGCGACACCACCAGGGCGAAGGCATGGAGAAGGGGCCGGCTGCCGACGAGCATGCCCACCGCAACCCAGACCAGCAGCAGGAGCGCGCAGAGACCCGGGATGAAGAGGAAGAGGAGGAAGCCGCCGTTGGCCGCATTGTTCGCTCCGACGTCGCATTCATTCCACGACCTACCCAGAAGCGTGGCGGCAAGTACTGCGAGAGCCAGGCCCACCAAGATGCCGAGACACCCATGCAGGCGTCGGCTTCCCATTCGCCATCCCCCATTCGCCATGCCGGAACTGGCATCATGCTGGTCATCACATGATCCGTCGGACGGGCCCTACTGCCCCAGGTGTCGTGCGTGATCCGAGAGATGCGCTCGCGACGGGTGGCCCTGTTCGAGCCACATTCCGTCGCGCATGATCACTCTCCCTCGTAGCTCCGGCTCACCCCGCCAAGCGCGCACAGTTGTCGGGACCACGCGTACGTACAGGTAGGACGCCTCCTCCACGCGTGGATCCCAGCCGAACTTGTCGGCGAACGCCTCCGCTGCGTCTCCGGGTACCTCCTGGTCCGAGTAGCACTCTGCCTCACCCTGCAAGAGCACCACATCGAAGGTGTCCGGCAGGGCCAGGCGCACGCGCGGCTCCTCACGGACGTTCCGCGCCGTCACGGAGGTGGCGCTGGTGCACATCCATACCGCACGCCCATCCCACATGAACCACAACGGCAACTGATGCGGCCCGTGATCCGGGTGACCCGTGGACACCCAAACATCCCGCTCGGCAACGAGCCGCTCCAAAACGTCGCGCGTACGCTGCGTCGTAACACGAGGAACGATTCCTGTGGTCTCCATGAGGACCGACCCTAACCAAACGGGCACGAAGCACGCCTGAGGCCCAGGACCTACTCCCAGCGACCGATGCCCCCTCAGCTTCCGGGTACGGCGAGCGAATCGACTCGACCGGCGCGGTGGACTTCTGAGAGCGCGGTATGTGGCGTGATGCTGCGTTTGTTGTCGCTGGAACGTGTGGCGCAGGCGTATCGGGGCTGATCGGGGGGTCCTGTCCTGCTGGAGTGTTCCTCGCGAGCGATCGCCAGCCCTACAAGAGCGACCTATCCGATGAGCGGTGGGCCCTGATCGAACCCGTCATCGCTTCCTGGAAGGCTCAGCATCCCTTCGTCAGCGGCCACCGGGGCGCCTACGAGATGCGGGAGATCGTCAACGCCCTGCTCTACCAGTCCCGTACCGGCTGCCAGTGGGACTACCTCCCCTACGACCTGCCCCCGGTCGGAGCGGTGAAGTACTACTTCTACAAGTGGCGCGACGACGGCACCGATCAGACCATCCACGACCTGCTGCGCTGGCAGGTCCGCGAGAGCCGGGGGCGCAAGGCCGACCCGAGCCTGGTGGTGCTCGACACCCAGAGCCTGCACGCGGCCGCCGGGGTGCCCGCCGACACCACCGGAAGGGACGCGGCAAAGAAAGGTCCCAGGCCGCAAACGCGGCCTGGCAGTTGATGTCTTAGGTCTGGTGATCGCCGTGGTGGTACTGGCCGCTTGCGCGCACGACAACGTCGCCGGCGTTGCCCTGCTGGACATGGTCGCCGCCGACACCGACACGGTGCACAAGGCCCTGGTGGACCAGGGGTTCAAGACCGCCGTCGTCCACCACGGGCAGATAGTGGGCATCGACGTCGAAGTCATCGAGCGCAACCCGGCGGCCAGAGGGTCCGTCCCGCAGCCCAAGAGGTGGGTGGTGGAGCAGGTGAACGGGATCATGATGCTGCACCGCAGGCTGGTACGGGATTACGAGCACCGGCCCGCCTCCGCCGAGTCGAGGGTGTACTGGGCCATAAGCGACCGGATGACCCGGATGCTCACCGCGACCTCCGCTCCCAGTTGGCGCGGCGCATGAGCGGCAGCGACCTGACCTTGGGAGCGGTGCTGGCGCACCTGGAGGAGCAAGAGTGCGAGATCGCCGCGCAGGCCGAGGCCACGCGAGGACGCATCGCGAAACTCGCCGCGCGTTTACAGGAGTTCGACCGGCTCGCCGAGGAAGTACGCATCACCCGCAATACCCTGCTGGCGCTCCCTGATCCATCCCCGCCGACGCCGCCGGCCGCGAAGCTGCCGGACCATCCGGCCTACCAGAAGATCATGGCGGTATTCGCCGCGGCCGACGCCCCGCTGCGGGCACGGGCGGTCTGCGAGGGATGGATCTGGAGATCGCGCCCAACAACGTCAACGACGTCCGGCTGAAACTCAAGCGGCTGGCCGACCGCGGGATCCTGACGGAGACCAAGGGCTGTTCACCCTGCCGCGACCGTAACCTCGGTCGCTGACATCGGGCATCAGCTCGCGCGTCGCCCTGCGAGCAAGTCCTGGAGCGACTGGGACTGGAACTGCAGGGGCGGAGCCATGTCGCCGAAGGACTTGCTAAACGCTTGCGGCGACCGCTCCAGTTCTATGAGCACGTGCTCTGCTGTGTCGTTGCCGGCAAGGTCAGGCGCCAGGGCTGCGCAGACCCGAACGCCTGCATGCGGGTCAGTCAGCCAGGGGCGCGTGTCGCCGCCGAGGTGACCGATGGCCATCACCATCGTCGCCAGGTCGTACGAGGAATCGGCGGCCAGGGCCATCGACGTCAACTGTTCCAGCAGCTCCGAACGTTGCGCGGAGGCCGCGGGATGCCGCGCCAGTGCCCCAACCGCTGCGGCGGCACATGTCCTGCGCCTGGCACGTTCCGACGCGAGGTACGGCAGTGTTCGCTGCAGCAGCACGGGAACAACGTCGAAGCAGGCGAGCGCCGCCTGATCGAGGACGAGTTCACCCAGCCCTGTGCCGTCCTGCCACATCCGGGCCCGGCCATCCTCATCAGCCGACACGTACTCGACCGTCCATCCCCGCAGCTCCGGCGCGCGGTCCTGGACCCGAGCACGGATCTCCGTCGCCTGGTCGCCGAGGTCGGCGGCGGCGCCGACCACGTACAGATACGCGAGCATGGCATCGGGCAGCGAGGGATCGTCGAGCCCCAGCAGCGGGTTGTCAAGGAGCTCGGCGACAAGCATCGCGGTGGGCGCCGTCGCAGGCCATGCCTTGCCCTCGCGGCGAAGCGTCGCCGACCACAGGTGCGAGTACCCGTCGACAGAAGCCCGCGCATCCTTGCCGAGGAAAGCTGCCAGGTGCCGCGGCGTGTCGCTGGCAGGTCCCGAGGCATGGAACAAGCCGGACCAGTCCACGTCATGCGTTCGGTCATCCACAACGGGGATCGTGCCACAACACTTCGTCGTGCTCACGGCCGTACTCACTCCGGATTGATGGACATGTTCGCCCGGCCCGGCACGCTCACTCCTCACGCGAATACCTGGCCCGCCAACCTCACTCAACCGAGCCACGAACCGGGCATCAGCTTGCGTATCGCCCACTGAGAGGTGCTGGCCGTCCGCCCCGCCAACACAGCCGGCAGTGACAGCAGAAGGCCTGGGCCTGCGGCCCAGGCCGACGCCGAGCTCGACGGTCCCGTCTGCTGCTGTCAGGTCATCGCTCCGAACGTGCCCGCGAAGTACACCAGGGGCCGGGCTTCCACCCGGTGCTCGAAGTGTCGGGCGTCGCCGACGAAGATGGTGTGGTCGCCTCCGGGGAGTTCCGCCGAAACGTCGCAGACGACGGAGGCGATGGCGTCCTCGAGTACCGGAACACCGTGTTCCTCGCTGACACTCACGCCCGCGAACTTGTCCATCTTGGAGGTCGCGAAGTGGGTGGCAAGACCCTGACCGTCCTCCCCGAGGATGTTGACGGCGAATCGTCCGTGCTCGGCGATCGCGCTCCGGGTGAAGAGGCGGTTGCTGATGCAGACGATCAGCTGCAGGGGGTCCATCGACAGGGACGTGACGGCACTCGCCGTCATGCCGATCGGGGCGCCCCCCGACCGGGTGGTGATGATGCTGACCCCCGTGGCGAGCCGGCTCATCGTCGCCCTGAAGGCGTGCTTCATGTCAAGGGTTTCGTGCATCTCAAGGCTCTCGGACATCGGTAGACCTCCCAGAAGATTGAACTGTGCCCCGTGCTGAGTTGCAGCGTGCTCCAGTGCCCGTCAATGGCGGCGAAACCGAGGCGGTTTATGCGGCGAAGCGGGCATTTCGTGTGGGCCAGGGCTGTTTGCTTCGGCGCGCGCTCAGCCCTGGTCGGGGGCGAGGACGAAGGTGTGCCGCAGCACGGTGTAGGACTGGTCCGTTCGGCCGCCGTACGGTCCGGTACCGGCTTCGTGGGAGACGAAGTCGACCACGAGCGAGTTCTTGACGCCGAACACCGGGTCCTGCTCCAGGTACGGATCGTCCGACGGAAACAGCGTCGTCGTCATCCGTTGGAAGCCGGGCATGTCGATGACCACGTGGACGTGCGCGGGGCGCATCAAGGACCGGTCCGTGGCCCGCATGAGCTCGCCCACCGTGCCGTCCCCCGGGATCGGGTAGCTCGCCGGACGGATGGAACGGAAGGCGAAACCACCCTGGTCGTCACTGCGCAGCAGGGCGCGCATCGCGGTCCCTTGCAGGCCGGGGACATCGACGTCGTAGTGGCCGTCGGTGTCGCTGTGCCATACGTCGACAGGTGCGCCGACGACCGGGTCGCCCCGGTGATCGGTCACCAGGCCCTCGAAGAAGAGCGGGGGGCCCGTGAGACCCGCGGAGATGTCGGCGGAGTGGGAGTGCTCCGGCCGGTCCTCGCGGAAGAAGGGGCCGAGGACGCTGTTCTCGGTGGCGAGCGACTCGCGCTGGTGGTTCACCGCGTCCACCAGCATGGTGACGCCCAGGACATCGGAGAGCAGGATGAACTCCTGCCGTGTCGGCGTGCAGAGGTGACCGGTGCGGGTCAGGAAGTCGATTCCGGTGGCCCACTCCTCTTCGGTCAGTCCTACGTCGCGGACGAAAGCATGAGCGTGGCGGACGAGCGCCTCGAGAAGCTCGGCGCTTCGGCGGTCCTTGGCGCCGTCCAGGGTGGCGATCACCGTATCGGTGATGGATTCACTGGTGAGGTCACGCATCAGAGAGCTCCCTTGTGAGGAAGGTGTCGTGGTGGCGACTGCGGAGGTGGCGGTGGGACGGCGGCGGGGCGTTCGCCGGCCCATGCCCGGGACAGCAGGGCCCTCGCCGACGAACGGTCCACCGGGCGCGGATTCCAGTAGGCGTTCTGGACGATCAGGTCGGCTGCCCGGTCGAGCCCCGCTTCCGGCATGCCCAGGTCCCTCAAGGCGCGGGGTGCGCCAAGTTCTCCGACGAAGTCGAAGAGTGCGGCCGCCGCCCCGCCCTCGGAGCCGGGAAGGGTGCGAGCGACGCGCTCGACGGCATCGGGAGCGGCTGCCGCGTTGAAGGCGAGGACGTGGGGAAGCACTGCCGTGTGCGTCTCGGCGTGGGGCAGACCGAAGGTGCCACCCAGCACATGACACACGTTGTGGTGCAGTGCCATCCGGACCGACCCGAGGCAGGTGCCTGCCAACCATGCTCCGTACAGTGCCCCGGCGCGTGCTTCCAGGTCGTCCGGGCGCCTTGTCACCGCCGGCAGGGAACGGATCAGGGCGTCGACCGCCTCACCCGCCATGAGGTGCACGACGGGGTCGTAGTCCTGCCCGTAGAGCGCTTCCACCGCGTGTGCCAGGGCGTTGACGCCGCTGAACGCAGCCATGGACGGAGGCAGCGTCAGGGTCAGGTCGACGTCGTACACAACGGTCCGGGGGAGGATCGCGGGCAGTCGTCGCGTGGTCTTGCGGCCGCCTTCGGTTTCTCCCAGGATCGGAGTCATCTCCGATCCCGCGTACGTCGTGGGCACCGCGAGTTGCGGAAGTCCGGTCCTGGCCGCGATGGCTTTGCCGAGACCGACCGTCGACCCCCCTCCGACGCTGAGCACGCCGTCCGCCCTCACCGACCGGACGTACGCCACCGCCTTCTGCGTGACCTCGACCGGTGTGTGCATGGCCGCCTCGGCGAAGTGCCCGACCGCCGCCGCGCCCAGGAGGTCACCGATCTCGGCAGCCGGTCCGGCCTGGTCAGGGGTGGACAGCACGACCATGCGCTCGCGGCCCATACGGTCGACCTCGTCGGGGATGCGGCTGCGGGTGCCCCGGCCGAACACCACCTTGGTGACCTGTCCCCGATGAACGAACGCCTTCATCCGAATTCCTCCCTTGTGCTCACCGCCGCGCCGACCGTGATGAGCGGATCGATAGCGCGGCGGCCGGCCGACGGCGACCTGATTCGGGGGCCGACGCGTCGATGCGGCGGGTGAGGCACGCGGCCGATGTGCTCGGCCCGCGGATCGCGCGGGCCGAGCACATCGGGGCCGTCATGCGTCCTGGGTCTTGATGTAGTCCGGCTGATCCTTGTCGTCGAGCGAGAAGCCCTGGTTGGCCGCGGCCGCCCCGGCGGAGGCGGGCCTGGTGGCGGCGGGAGAGACGGAGCCGAACAATTCCTCCCGCTCGGCGACGGCCCGTGCGGTCATCTCCTCCGCGGTGCCGAGCCCGATCGCCTCGCGGGCCAGTTCGGTGATGGCGCCGCCGGGGTCGGTCGAGATGCGCTGCATCGTCAGCAGCTTGATGAGGAACAACGGCGTGCCCTGGAACCGCTCGAAGGACCGGAAGCGCCCGGCCCAGTCGCTGAGGAACCGGTCCTGGACGAACTTGAAGAGCCGCACCCTGTCGTGCGCGCTCAGGGTCGTGCCGTGGAACATCTCCAGCAGCCTGGTGCCGATCCCGGGAACCTCGAAGTCCTTCGCGCTGGGCGACAGCACCGCGGAGCGGCCGCACATCTCTACGAGCTTCTCCGTCAGCCGGCTCACGTTCTCGAGGTAGTGGGCGCGGCCGAAGTCGTAGAAGATGTTGTTCGGCTTGCACAGCCCCCTGGGCGTGACGAACGCGGTCGCCTCCGAGGCGATGCTGAAGGCGCGCAGCGTCTCGTGGAAGCGGACGAGGTCGGCGATGTCGGATCCCACGACCGGGTGCTGGGCGGTTCCGGTCGACTGGGCGATGAGGACCGCCAGTCCGGTCATGAGCTCCGCGTTGACGATCATGTGGTGCAGGGTGTCGGCGTGCTCGAAATCGAACGTGCGCTGCGCGTACAGCCGGGAGTGATCGACGTCGCCCAGGTGGTAGATGTGCTCCCACGGGATGAGGACGTCGTCGAAGTACGCCATGGAGTCGAGTTCGTCGCCGAGACTCGACAGCGGCCGCTCGAAGCCGACGTCGGTGGGTGTGGCGTTGGAACGGCGCCCCACGTGCGTGACGTTGGGGTGGTTGACGGGGACGCTCGCCCAGATGATGTGCTCGGGTTCCGTCCCGGGCTTCACGATGTTGCCGAGCAGAATCGTGTCGGCGAAGACGACCGCGGTGGAGACGCCCTTCCAGCCCTCCACCACGATGCCTTCGTCGTTGCGCTCCTTGACGCGGAGCATCGGGTTGCGTGCGGCCACCGAGGGGTCCGAGCGGTCGCGCTGGACGTCGTTGAGCAGGGGGACCGTCCAGAGGTCCGCGTCGCGGTTGGTCTCGAAGTCCGCGATGATGTTGCGGGCGAGGTCGACGTGCGAGGGAGTGTCCTTGGACAGCTCGGCCCAAGGGGTGGTGTCGTCGACGAGGGCGTACCAGTTGCCGTTGTTGCTCTGGGGGAGGCGGCCGAAGGCGCCGCCGCCGAAACTGCGGATCACCTGGTTGGCGTAGTCGCGCCGGCGTTCGAGGTCCTGCTGGTTTCGCGGGTACAGCCAGCCGATGGGGCGGCGCGTGCCGTCCTCGTCGACGAAGGTCAGCGAGGCCTGGTTCTCAGGCTCGTGATGCATGTCGTAGAAGCGTGCGGCCTGCTCGGCATAGCCGCGCGTCAGAGGATGCTTCGTCACGTCCTCGATGCGCTCACCGTCGATGATGACGTTGCGCCCGTCACGCAGAGATTCCAGGTATTCCGAACCGGTCCTCATGGTGATGCCTCCAGTTCTTTCCAGGGGTGCTCATCGTTGTGACCAGGGCGTTAACCATCCGCGAGACGGTGTTAGCTCGGCGTTTGCCTTGGATCTCGGTTGCGGTTCATGAAGGCGCTGGGCAGGCCGTTTCTGCTCGTTGGGAGTGAGGATTTCGCCAGGCTGGTGGCGCCAATGGCTGCGAAGCCCTGGGTGTCCCAAGTCCTGTGACGGCCACTGTGCAGGCGCGCGTGGGCAGTTCGGAGCCGGCAGGCACGCCCGGGCTCAGCGTGAGGAACGCTGACGAGTCCGGCTCCGTGACGGCGCTCCCTGCGTGGTGTCTGTCCGGCATCAGACAGCGGGGAATCCGCCGACGACACCGACTCAGCGGGTCTTGCTGCCGCCTGTCAGAGTGCAACAGCCCGCAATCAGCCCACTATCGGCGCAGTTGCATGACGAGCCGGCGCACCTCGTCGGAGGGGGGTACACCGAGCTCCCGCATGCGCGCGACGTAACGTTGGTAGAGCGCGAGCACCGCGTCATCGGTGCCGCTGGCATGCGCCAGCCTGATGGCGAGCTGCCAGGCCTGCTCGCGGTACGGATCGTCGCGCAACACGCGGTCGACCAGAACCTTTGCCTCGCGGTATCGGTTCATGCGGTACGCGAGTTTGGCTGCGTCGACCCGAGCCGATGTGAAGGTCTCAGCCAGGACTTCGCGACGCTCGGCAACCCAGTCCCCTGAAGCCGGCGCCAGGTAAGGCCCGCGTTCAGCAATGCGGAGGGCCTGCGACAACGTCTGGAGACGGACCTCTCCGTTCTGTCTCCCGGCCTGGGCGAGGAGGTCGACCGCCCGTTGTGCCGAGCCCATGGCCCACGTCGGCCCGACCAGTTGAAAGACATCGCCGTCCTGCGCGGGACCCAAGTCACCGGGCAGAACCTCGCGAAGCCGGAAGAGTGCCTGCCGCAGATAGCTACGACAGGCAGCGTCGTTGCGGCCACCGAAGAGCACCCCGAGAAGCTCTTGACGGGTAGCCCTGCGGTCGGGTGCCCAGAGCAGGTAACTGAGGAGCTCGACACTCTTCGTCAGCCGAGGCCGAGCCATGTTTCCGTCGACAGTGAGCGTCGGCTCGCCGAACTCCTCGAGCACGAGCCGGGGCGCGCTCACGTTCACGCGCACACGATGTTGGCCCGACAGGTCGGCGAGGATCTCGTGCCAGGGTGACATGCGACTGGACTTCGTGTCCGCGGCCCGGGCCGCTACCGACGGTACGTCCGCCAGCGCTGTGAGCAGCAAGTGCTGGGTTCCGTCCGCCGAGGCGGTGGCCATCGCGAGGTCGGCCGTCACGTCGGACTCGTCCTCTAGTCCGAGACGCCACTGTGCCTCGGACAGGTACACCGCTACCGTCGGGAGATCGAGATGACGGTCTCCCTTCTGCATGCTCCGCAGGCATTCGGCGAGGTACTCGTACGCCTCGGCATCCCTGTTCCGCAGCAGATGCGACAGGCCCGACCACATCAGCCACGTCTCCCGCGTGAGGACATACTCGCAGGCGCCGCTGGCAGTCGCCTCTGCCAGCACACGGTCGGCATGCTGGGTGTCACCCTTGAGACGCAGCGACAGCTTGGCCTCAGCGATGAGGCTCATGTTCTGGTAGACCTTCGAGCCGGTCGCCGCAATCAGCTGTCTCCCTCGCTTGATGGACGCACAGGCCTCGTCTTCGCGGCCAAGGTCCAGCATGAGATCGACGGCGTCCACGGCATGCAGCCAGACCGGTTGCGACGAACCACGGCGAGGCTCGTACATCGCCATCGCGGCGTCCAGGCGCCCGGTGGCGCGCAGGGCGGCGACGGCCCAAGGGCCCCCGAGTACGGTGCGCCACGGATCGAACGAGCTCGGCGCGTCGAGTGCGTCGAGGCGACCGCGGAAGAAGGCGACGCGCATCAGCAGACCGTCGAGTGGACCGGCGGGCATCGTCGAGTATTCCGGGAAGGGTGGCGGCTCGTCGCCGGTCGCGCCCGCGATCAAGGAGTCGGCGATGTGCCGGCTCCGCCCCGGTGGCAACTGCTGGGCGATGACCTGCGCTTCTTTGATCCGCCCGGAGTGCCAGAGACTCCAGCAAGCCAGGACGCGCGCTTCCTCGGAGTCGGGAGCCCCCAATTCCGGGAGCCAGTCATAGCCGTGCCGATCGATGAACTCGACTCCGCGACCCCACTGTTCCAGTGCGAAAGCAACACGCAGGACGACGGCTCCGATCTCCGGAGTCGGGTTCTGGACCGCCGTACCCAGAGCATCGAGCCAACGCGCCGCCGGGGCAAAGTCCATGCGCGCGACGAGGCTCGGGAGGACGTCGGCGGCCAGCCGCCCGGCTGCCTCCAGGTCCCCGAGCCGAAGCAACTCGTCGACGGCTTCCTCGCGCGCGCCGTTGGCGATCAGGACTTGTGCGTGTCTGCGGTGGAGCGCGTCGCGCGTCGTGGCGTCCTCCCTTCCCAGAGTTTCGAGCAGGAAGTCGCGAAACACTGGGTGTGGCGTCATGCGTGAACCGTCAGGGGACCACGTCACCGGAAGATGCCGGGCGCGGAGCCCCGCCATGACCTGTGCCGCGTTCTCCTGCCCCATGGCGAGGGCGCCCTCGACCGAGACCTCGTCCAGCAGAGCGGTATGGAGGAGGAAGGTTCTCTCCGTCAAGGAGAGCGAGTTGAAGACGTTGGCGGCGACGTAGGGCCTCAGCACCTCGGGATCCGGCTCGCGAGTCTGCGTATGACGCCAGCCCTCGAACAGGACGCCAGTCACCCAGCCTCCTGTCGCCGCCACCGCCTGGGCCGGATTCACGTCCACGCGGCCTACGGTTCGCAGGGCCGCGCCGGCTTCCTGAGTGTCGAAGGAGAGCGCGCCCTCACCCAGCTCACCCACCCGGTCGCGCTCGCTCGTCGACCTCCAGTCGAGTCGGACGTCGACGCGCGAGATCAGCACGAGGTTCACGCCGGACGGCAGGTAGCGCGCGAAGAACGACAGCACGGCGACGCAGGTCTCGTCGGTGGCGATTCGCTCCACGTTGTCGCAGACGACGACGAGCCGACTTCCCTGGAGGCTTTCCGCCAGCAGTCCGGCCGCCTCTCCGACGTGCAGGCGCCTGCTCAGGGCATCGGACGCCACACCGGCAGCGCTGGGGACCGCGCCCTCGACTGCCGCCTCGAGGTAGACGAGCAGGCGGCCGGCCGCTTGTTCCGAACCATCGAGGGAAAGCCAGGCAACGGGCCGGTCGACGTCCCTGACGGCCATGGCCACTGCCGTGGTCTTGCCGGCCCCGGCGGCCGCGAAGACATTCACCACGGTGTGGCGGTCGAGCAGCTGGCTCAACCGCCGGCTGAGCCTGTCGCGGACGACGACGTCCTTCGACGGCTCCGGCATCGCCAACTTCCGCCTGATGATCGTGCCATGCTGTCGACCTGGTGCCTTCGAGCCGCTTGGTCGATCGGGATCGTACTCACCCATCAATCCTCGCGCCCTCCCTCGGCCTCAATGCTCATCCGGAAGCTTGCGCCAGACGTTCGGAATGTGGAACCGCTTGTGGCGACCTGTTCAGGACTCCGGCGAAGGTCGACGGCTTCGGTGCGCGAAAGCCGGGGCCACGTGAGTCCGTCGTCGGAGACGCATCAGGACTCTTGTAAGGGGCAGCGCGACCGGCCCGTCGTCGCCCTAGGAGCCGGCTCGTACAGCCTCACTGTTGACGGAATCACATTGCGCTGCGAACTCGACACTTGCTCCGGATGTTGGTTCCCGCAACCTTAGTCAGGGGGTGTTAGCGGGGCGTTAATCGCGACGAAGGCGCCGTGCCGTGGTGCGCCCCTTCACCTATGCCGCTCCGAGGGTGGCCACGTAACACCCTGCTTGGTGCGCCCCCGTTTCCGTCGGCAGCAGTCCATGCCGGCCGCTACCAAAGGGACGGCCCGAGGTGCCGCGACAGGCCGCCCGTGAACCAACCGTTAGTCGTGCTTGCGGCAGCCTCAGCGGTTCGTATCCACTCTCCGTACAAAGGCTCCGGGCCGCAGTGGCCGTCGGCCTCCACGAAAAAAGTCGACAAGAGATCACCGCGTCAGCCGCCGACCCAGATCTGAACGACTGGAAGGACTCGGATCATGAACAGCGTGGACAATGCCTGGAGTGGCGACGTAGAGCAAGAAATGGTCGGCGCCACCGCTGTCTTGACCATTCACCATGGTGAGCAGAACCTGCTGAACCCAGGCATTCTCACCGACATCCGCACCCGCCTGCAGAAGTGCGACGACGACCCGGACATCCGCGCCGTTCTGCTCACCGGTGCAGGCGAGACCTTCTGCGGTGGTCTCGACGTCGCTGCCATCAAAGCCGGTGCGGATCCTGCCCTGTTCGGCGAAACGCTGACGCAGGCCCTCCAAATTTTCCCTCGTCTGGGTGTGCCGGTCGCAGCTGCGGTCAACGGCGACGCGCTCGCCGCGGGCGCCGCTTTCGTCGCGGCCTGCGACTTCGCCGTAGCCGTGGACAGCGCGCGCATCGGGACGTTCGAGGTCAACGCCGGGAGGTGGCCGATGATCGCGCAGGTGCCCATCATTCATCGGATTGGGCCGCGTCGGGCGATCGAGAACATCGGTTCCGGCGAACCGTTCACCGCCGAGAGGGCCCGCGAGGTCGGTCTGGTGCAGGTCGTGGTCGAGGCCGGCCGAGCAGCTGTGGTCGCTCAGGAGTGGCTCGACAACGCATTGAGGGCGGCCGACGCAGGTGCTCCTGGCCGGCGCTCCGTCTACGAGTTCGCATCGATGTCGTACGACGACGCACTCGACGCGTCGCTGTCACGATTCGTCGAGATGTTCGACTGAGGCCCTTCTCCGCGGTGCTAAGTGGTGCAAGGTCGCAGGGACTTTCAGTCGTCGAACCACACGACCAGCCGCACGTGGTCATCACCGTGCTGTGCTGCGAGTGCCTCCATGGTTCTCCAGACGGGCTGCCACTCGCCGGTGTCGGTGACGGCGTCTCTACGGCGAATGGTGACTGACCTGTAGAGCGTCTCCCCGACGAGCCACTCGCTACCTTCGGGCCACTCACGGTGTTCACCTCTGTCGAAACCGACAGCCTTGGCGAACGCAGGACTCCAAGCGGCCTTGCCTGTCATCCTGAGCCCGTTCGGAGTCCGGCGGTACTCGTGAAGCCGACTGTCAGGCTTCTCCGCAGGCTCGTCCCAGTCGACCGCCCTCACCTCGGCCCACGTGATCCACGTGGTGCCGTGAAAGCCGTCCTCGCCGTACCACTCGGTCAGCTGCGCGAACCTCGTCCTCAAGGTAACCGAGGCGTCGGCAGGGAGACCTCGGCATGCTGCGAGGGGACGGAAGTTGGCGTAGTTGCGGACCCCGAAGAGGCAGCCGAACGCATCATAGTTACGGTTGCTGTTGAGGGAGTCGAGGCTGTGCGCGGTGTACCAGGCTGCCTCCCGACCGTCCTGCGACGCTCGATACTCGATGACGCCGCTTATGTCTGTGCCCATGCCGGACATTCTGCCGACCCCGTCAACCGGTTTCGCCTGCTACGGACGATGCCTTGCGCATACACGAGCTGTCCGGTCAGGAAGACCGGTGCGGTGACGCCCTGCGTCCAGACCGGGGGTGCGGGGAACCTGAGCGGTGCGCTGTCGGCGGTACCGCTCCTCACATCAACACTCATTCTCCCGCGTGTGATCGCCGGCAGCGCCGTCACCCGCACGGGCGGTGCCCAGCTTCCCGCGCAGTTCCGTGGCGGCGGGGTGGCCGATCTCGTCGGCGATCTCCACGGCTCGGTGCCAGGCGGCGCCGGCGGCGTGCGCGTCCCCGGCGGCGGCGTGTGTGTCGCCGAGGTGGCCGAGGATCTCTGTCTCGCCATAGCGGTCGCCGAAACCACGCACCAGCTCCAGGGCCCGTTCGTAGCAGCGGAGCGCGTCACGGTGGTCGGTGAGGTGATGATGTGCGTAACCGAGGCTGTCCCACGCCCCTGCCTCACCGTGCCGGTCCCCGATCTCCTGGTTGAGGGCGACCGCCTGGGCGCAGTACTGAAGTGCGGAGCGGTAGTTGCCGAGCGTGATGTGCAGCCAGCCGACGTTGTTGAGCGCCTTCGCCTGCCCGTTGCGGTGCCCGGCACGCTGGTACAGGACCAGGGACTGCTCGGCGTGCTGGAGCGCGTCCCGCTGGTTGCCCTCCGCGTCGCACACCCAGCCCAGACCCCGGTGGGAATGGGCCTGGTTGACGCGGTCGCCGAGTTCGCCGAAGAGATCCAGGGCTCGGCGGAAGTGACCGCGTCCTTCGTCGAGGCTCCCCATCTGGGTGTGGACGCTGCCGAGGCTGCGGTGGGCGGTGGCCTCCCGGAAGACGTTGCCCAGCCTGCGTGCCGCTTGCAGAGCGAGATCCTGGGTGGCGGCCCAGTCGTGCCAGTGACCGCGGTAGTCGAAGAACGTCTCAAGGGCCCGTGCCAGGTGCCAGGCGTGCTCGTCCTGACCCGTTCTGACGGCCAGGTCCAGCGCGTTGAGCAGTACGGGGTGTTCGGCGGTGAACCAGGCAAGGGCGGCGTCTCGATCCGCCGGGACGAGGGGTTTCACGCCGGGCAGGGCGGCCGTCGGGCGGACGGCGTCGCGGTGCGGATCGAGCCGCTGCGCCGCATGGTGTGCCGTGTGCAGGTAGAAGTCCACCACGCCCCTCCACAGCGCTTCCACCCCGCCGTCGGCCCCTTCGTGCGCTACCTCAACTGCCTTTGTCTCTGGCCCTGCTGCCTCTGCCCCTGCCGCATGTTCCGCCGCTGCCTGTTCCACGGCGTAGAGCCGGGCGAGATCGTGCAGGCGGTAGCGGCCCGGAGCGGTCTGCTGTACGAGGTGGGCGGTGTCCAGTTCCCGCAGCGCCAGGCGGACGGCACCCGGCGGCCGGGCGGTCAGGCCGGCCACCGTGGCCTGCGCGACATCCGGTCCCGGAGCGAGTCCCACGAGCCGGAAAACCTCCGCGGCGCCCTCCGTCAGGGCGTGGTACGACACCGTGAAGGCCGCGCGTACGCTGGCCGTCAGATCACCCGCGTCCAGGGCGTCCAGTCGCGCCGATTCGTCCTTCAGCTCCTCGGCCAGCACGGCGAGCGGAAAGCCCGGCTGGGCAGCCGCGCGGGCACCGACCACGCTGATCGCGAGGGGCAGTCCGCCGCAGTGGTCCAGCAGAGCGGTTACGGCTTCCGGCTCGGCCGCCGTACGGTCGTGTCCGACGAGGGCCGCGAGCAGGTCTCGGGCCTCGGGTCCGGTCAGCACGTCGAGTGTCAGGAGCCTGGCCCCGTAGCCGCCGGCCAACCCGGCCAGCCGCCTGCGGCTGGTCACGAGGACCGTGCAGCCGGCACTGCCCGGCAGCAGTGCGGCCGCCTGCTCGGCGTCGGCGGCGTTGTCCAGCACGATCAGCATGCGCCGCTCCTGGACCAGGCTCCGGTAGAGGCCGGTCTGCGCCGGGACGTCGAGGGGGACAGCCTCGGACGGTACGCCCAGAGCGTCGAGGAAGCCGCGGACCGCCACGGCCGGCGTCAGAGGTGGCTCGCCAGAAGGGCTGAAGCCGCGCAGGTCCACGTACAACTGGCCGTCCGGGAAGTGGTCGAGGTTGCGGTGGGCCCAGTGCAGGACCAGGCGCGTCTTGCCGATCCCTGCGCTGCCACCGATCGCGACGACGGCCACCGACCCGCTCGACGCACCGGACGAGCCCAGGACTTTGCCGAGTTCCGCCAGTTCCTGGTCCCGGCCGCAGAACCACCGTGGGCCCGCGGGCAGCTGACGTGGTGTCGGAAGAGCGGCCGTCGTGCCGAGAGGAGCAGAGGGACGGTCCGGCACGGCCGGTGCCACATCACCGGTCAGGATGTCTTGGTGCAGTCGCTGGAGTGGCGCCGAGGGGTCGACTCCCAGCTCCTGGGCAAGTAGCCGTCGCAGGGCCCGGTAATGGGTCAGCGCGTCACCTGGCCGGCCGTCCCGGTACAGGGCCAGGATGAGTTGCGCGGCAAGCCGCTCGTCCAGCGGATACGCGCCGGCGAGGGCGGTCAGCTCCGGCAGCAGCGCACCGTGCGCCCCTCGACGCAGTTCCAGGTCGTGGGCGTCCAGCCGAGCCGACAGCCGCTCCCGTTCCAGCGCCTCGCGCAGATCGACGAACCACGGCGTGTCCACGGTCGCGAACGGCTCGCCGCGCCACAGCGCCAGCGCCTGCCGCATCAGTTCCGCCGCCTGTTCGTCGCCGGCCGTCCGGGCGCGAGAGACCAGATCGCGAAAGAGGTGGACGTCGATCCACAGCGGGTCCGCCTCCAGCACGTAACCGCCGGGTTGCCGGATGATCCGCACATCCGCGGGCAGATCCAGCGCCCCGCGTAATCGCGAAAGGTATCCGTACAGCGTGTCCCTGGCGCGCCGTGGTGCACGATCGCCCCAGACCCGGCCGGCGAGCTCGTCGACCGGCACCGCCCGGTTGACGTCGACGAGCAGGGCTGCCAGAACACACCGCTGGCGGATGTGACCCACGTCGACCGGCCGGCCGTCCACACGCGCCTCGATCGTGCCGAGCAAGCCGAACGTCAGCACTCTTTCGACTCCTCCCTCGTACCGTCGCACGAGGCGACTTGCGGCGGCCAGACGTTCCAGGATCGGCCCGGCAACGGATACCGGCGCGCGGTTGCGCACGCGAGGCGACCCGACAGGGCGTGATCTACCAAGGACTGCCCGGCGGCAACGGTCTCCAAGCTGCCCGCACCGGACTTCGAGCCCGTGATCCGTCAACCGCCCCCGCAGGCCGCGAAATTCAGGGCCCGGCCGACCGCGCGGCCCCCGGTGCGACACCGGGCCCGGACGACGGCCGCCGGTTCAAGGTTCCTCCAAGACCTCCCGCGCACAGTGGTGCAAGAGCTTCCCGCCGGACGGCGGAAGCAGCCAAGAGCGACGGAGGAGACCAATGCGTATCAGTCGTGCCCTCACCGCGACGGCCGTCGGCGGCGCCCTGACACTGGCCGGCATGGCCGCGCCGGGATCAGCGGTCGCCGCCGCCAAGTACCCCGGCCAGGTCACCTGCCCCAAGGGCGACTACCAGCTCTGCATCAACGGCGGCCCCGGCAACTTCACCATCAGCGGGAAGAAGTTCTCCGGCCACGACAACGCCATCCTCCTGAGGAACGTCAAGAAGGTCACCGTCTCGGGCAACCAGTTCACGAACCTCAGCGGCTCCACCGGCTACGCCGGCGTCCACGTCCAGAACTCCTCGGGCATCGTGATCAAGAACAACACCTTCTCCAACCTGCGTAACGGCGGCAACATGCACGGCGTCTACCTGGTGAAGACGTCGAGCAGCAGCATCACCGGCAACAAGTTCTCGACGATCAGCGGCGACCCCGTGCGGATCAGGGACGGCAGCAAGAACAACACCGTCAGCGGCAACACCTTCACCGGGTCGGGGATGTACGGCCTGTTCAGCGAGTGGGGCCGTTTGGACAAGGGCGAGACCTGCGGAAGCGGCAACATCTTCAAGAACAACAAGTACAAGGCCGGCGGTTACGGCGGCAAGGCGATCTCGCTCGTCAAGTGGGGCGGCAGGGGCGGAGGCAGCACCGGCCTGAAGCTGACCTGGAACAACTGCAAGAAGGCGAGCATCATCAACAAGGGCGGCAACAGCAAGCTGTAGGCGACGAACGCCAGGGCGGCGGGAGTCCGAAGCCGGGACCCGGGGGGACGCCAGTGCGTACGGCACAGCGCCCCCTGGACCGCTGGACACGGTACTGGGGGCGAAGTGGGCGCGGTGGCGACGAGGTGGCGTCAGGAGGGGCAGACCTCGACGCCGGGGGCGGGGTCGGCGCCGACGTTGACGTTGCCGCCCCAGGCCCAGACGAAGTAGTACGTGTGTCCGGGGAAGTGGACAGTGACCTGGTACCAGACGTCCGTGGTGTAACCGCCGGCCGTGACGCGCTCACCGCGCCCGTAGCACTTCACCACTCCGGTGGCCCCCTCAGGCCCGCTGGTGTTGAGAATCCTGTAGGACGTACCCGGGCCGGTCCTGATGTTGCTGTTCGGCTGCAGGATCGGAGAGGACTGGACGGCGAGGGAAGCCCGCTCGGAGGTGCTGGGGGCTGCCTGTGATGCGCCGGCCCCGCCGAACAGCATGAAGGCGGTGCCGATCGTGAGACCGGCGGCGGTGAGACGGGCTCTGCGCTTGAACATCGTGGGCTCCTCGTCAGGCCGGAACCGGGCTCGCCGCTCGCGACCCGGTGGCATCCGTTCGCCTCACAGACAGAACTCGGCGTCTCGGCGTATGACCGTCCCGACAGCGAATGTCTCCTCGCCGCGTCCTCATACGGTGCGGTGTGCGTGCTCGTCCACCCGGTGGTGCGGGCGACGCACCTGACCGACCACGAGCCCAGGACGGGCACGGGAACGGGGCGAAGGAGACGGCATGTTGAACAAGTCAGCGAGGCGCGGCGTTCGACTGGGCGGCGCGGCATCGGTGTTGTGCGCGCTCGGGCTGACGGTGGGCGCCGCGCCCGCCCAAGCGACTGCCGAACAGCGGCCCGCGGGCCCGGTGTTCACCACCTGGGCGACGGACGTGAACGTCCGCAAGGACTCGGCCCCGGGCTTCCGCTGCCCCGAGTTCCCCTCGCCGGGCAACTGCCCTCAGGTGATGGGCAGGGCGCAGCCGGGCGACCAGCTCGAAGTGACGTGCCAGACGCGGGGTGAGACGGTCGGCGGCAACCCGTACTGGGTCTTCGTGGACAACCGGACCCGGGGATTCGACGGGTGGATGGCGAGCTACTACATCTCGCACCCGGACAACTGGCTGCCCGGCGTCCCGCAGTGCTACGGGCCGTGACCTGTCGGTACGCGCGGATCGGCTCCGCCGCGCGGGCGGTGGTGCCTGTGACCTCGCCGTGGTCGTCCCCTGAGTGAACCTCGATGCGCGGGGCGCCCTGCCCCGCCTCTCTGCCGCCCAGCCTTCATCCGAGCGACCGTTCCTCCCTCCGGGCCCGGCAAGTCGGCCCGGCCTCGGTCGCAGCGGTGCGGACGACCGGGCCGATCGACCGGGAGGAGAGGAGGCGGCGGGGTGGACGTCGACGGCAGAGGTCAGGCTGCCGCGAGGAAGGCGGTGAGGCCGTCCAGGAGCATGTTGCTGCCGAACTCGGACTGGTCGCGGTCCGTGGCGTTCTCGAAGGTCTGGGACAGGGTGATCCGGGTGCGGTCGCCGTCGGCGACCAGGTCGACGGTCATGAGGACGAGGTCCTCGCGGCCCGGAACGCTCATGCCGATCACCAGCCGCTTGTTCGGCACGACCTCGGTGTAGCGGCCGGACAGCGGGACGCGGGTGCCGCCGGGGATGACCATGACGGAGCTCCAGGCGCCGCCGGGGCGGACGTCGAGGACGACCTCCTCGGCGCCGGCCCACTGTCCGTACTGGTCTGCGCGGGTCCAGGCGGTCCAGACCTGCTCGACCGGAGCCTCCAGGGTGCGGGTGATGGTGTAGTCGTATGCGACGGCGGTCATGTCTGTCTCCTTGTGTCTGATCCCGCGGGTGCGGGACCGGGCTGCACACTCACGGAGAACGTCGGAGCCGATACTCCGTTCTCGACACCGCCCGGCAGATTCTTTTCTTCCGGTCGGGTGGCGTGAACCTGAGAGTCGGTCGTCGCCAGGGCCCTGGTCGTTGTGAGGTCAGTGCCATCGACCTTGAAGCGTGATGTGTGTCACTTTCGGGTCGCGGCCTCTGCTCTGAACGGGGCCCACCCGGTTGAGGAAGTCGACGGGATCTTTCACCCCGCACGGCCATGTCCGATCGACACGATGGAATCACGTGACTCCTCTTTTCCACATGCGCAACGCACTGCCGGTTGTCGCCGCGACCGGTGCGCTGATGCTCGCCGGGTGCTCCCAGAGCGGCAGTACCTCATCCCAGGCCACATCCCCGGCAGGCTCGGCCTCGGCCCCGGCGGTCGCCGAGAACGGTGAGCTGACGGTTCCTCAGGACGTAGACGAGGAGACGAAGAAGCAGTACCTGTACCAGAACGCCCTGGCTGTCTGCATGCGCGCGAAGGGCTTCACCTACACACCGCGCGTGGAGAGCGTCGAATCACAGGCGTTCCCCTTCGACGGTCAGGACTACGAACTGGCGAAGGAGTACCGCGGAAAGTACGGGTACGGCGCCACCTACGCCCGGGTCGTCTACCCGAACGACGCCAATGCCATCGGCTCGCGGGCGTACACCGAGAAGTACGAATCGAACCCGGACCAGGCGTACCGGGACTCGCTCTCCCCGGCTCAGCAGCGTGCCTACGAGAAGGCGTTCGGTGAGCTGGCGATGGTGGACGGAAAGAAGACCGAGCTTCCGGGCTGTCATAAGGACGCGACGGTGCAGGCTTACGGTCCGGAGAAGTCCGAGGCCGAACGGACCCGTGAAGCCAATGCCGCCAGAGCCGCCGACAGAGCGGCGCAGCAGGCTCTCGACGGGGACCCGCAGCTGGTCTCACTGGCGCAGGACTTCGCGTCCTGCCTTCGCGGTGAGGGGATCGCCGTCACGACCACGCAGCCCACCTCCATAGGCGACATGGTGAAGTTCGCCGTGAACGGCCAAGGCCAAGGCGTGGACGAACTGGACACGGAGGCCGCGCGGGCCAAGCTCGCCCAGGAGATCAACGTCGCCCTGGCGGATCTGGAGTGTGGAAAAGAGTTCCGGGCCGCGTATTTCCCGAAGCTGGCCAAGCACCCCTTCACCGGACTCGGCGGATGAGCCGCGTCCGTAGCGGTCCGGCAGCCCGCACCCGGCAGGTCGTGATCATCGTCGGTGTGGTCGCCGTAGTGGGCGCCGGTGGCTGGATCACCGGTACGCAGATGCAGTCGCCCGCCGACGCCGCCGCGGCGCACAAGCCACCGAAGGCCGGTCCGGTGACGGTCGCGGTGGCACGCCAGAGGCTGACCGCGACCGTGGTGGCCCAGGGGACCGTGGAGTTCGGGGCACCGCAGGGCATCTCGCTGTCCGGCCCCGTCGGCTCCTTGGGCGACGGCGAGACCGCCCAGCGGGTCACCAAGCTACCGACCGAGGGACGAACCCTTGGCGAGGGCAGCGTCCTGATGCAGGTCAGCGGCCGTCCGGTATTCGTGCTGAAAGGCCCGGTGCCGATGTACCGCCTGCTCGGTCCTGGCAGCTCGGGTGAGGACGTCCGCCAGTTGCAGAGCGCGTTGCGCAGACTCGGCCACGACCCCGGAGCGGTCAGTGGCACCTACCGCGCGGGCACCGCGGCCGCGGTCGGCCGCTGGTACGAGAGCAAGGGTTTCGAGCCACAGAGCCCCGGTCTCGCCGACCGGCAACAGCGCGCCGATCTGGAGGCGGCCGTGACGTCCGCCCAATTGGCGCTGCTCGAGACGCAGTCGGGCGAGGACGGCGGTACGGCGGCGGGAACAGACCCGGACGAGGCGGCGGAACTCCGGCTGCGTTCCGTGCGACGGCAGCTGGACCATGCCAACGCGGCGCTGAACGCCTTCGAGGCCACGTACGGCACCAAGGTCCCCGCGGGCGAGGTGATCTTCCTGCCCGAACTCCCGGTACGTGTCGGCAAGATCGAGGTGGGTCTCGGTGGCACTCCGGACGGCGAGGTGGTCACCGTCACGTCGTCCGACGTGGTGGTGCAGGCCACGGTGCCCGGAGCGGACGGCGCGGCACTGCGCGAGGGCATGGAGGCACGAGTCGAGACGGGGGACGGCCGCGAGGTGCGCGGTGTCGTCTCACGGATCGGCGGTGCGGGCGCCGGTCAGGCCGGTGACCAGGCCGGTGCCGCTTCGGGCGAGGACGGGAAAGCCGGCACGGACGGGGGGCCTGGCGGGGATGGCGAGGCAGGGGCTGGACCGGACCCGGCCGACCCGTCGGCGCCGGTGCCGTTGGAGATCTCCGTACCCGACACCGCGCCCCTGCGGAACCATGCGGGGGGCGTCGCCAAGGTGACCGTAGAGGTGGGCGCCTCCGAGGGCTCGGTCCTGGTGGTGCCCGTGGCGGCGGTCCGTACGTCCACCGACGGGAAAGCCCGGGTGCAGGTGCGGCGCCACGGCACGACCGTCACCGTGCGCGTCAGCGTGGGCATCGCCGCCGCCGGGCTCGTCGAAGTGACTCCGGACAGCGGGTCGCTGGACGTGGGTGACCAGGTGGTGGTCGGACAATGAGGCGACGTACCGCCGCGGCGGCCGGGCTCGAGAAGCCGCCGGACCTGGACACCGTGATAGAGCTTCGCGAGATATGCCGGACCTTCGACGCCGAACCGCCGGTGCGCGCGCTGCACGGCGTGGGACTGTCGGTCCGCAGAGGGGAACACCTCTCGATCGTCGGCCCGTCGGGGTCGGGGAAGTCCACGCTGCTCAACACCCTGGGACTGCTGGACCGGCCGACCTCCGGGAGCTACTGGCTCGACGGGGTGCTGACCAATGCCCTGGGCGACCTCGAACGCACCGCTCTGCGTGGGAGCCGCATCGGATTCGTCTTCCAGTCCTTCCACCTGCTGCCGTACCGGACCGTGGAGGAGAACGTCATGCTGGCCGAGGCCTACCGGGCTTCCGAGCCGAGCCGCGGGCGGCGTACCAGGGCCGAGCGGGCCCGGGAGGTCTTGAGACGGGTGGGTCTCGGACACCGTATCGGCTTCCTGCCCGGCCGGCTGTCCGGCGGCGAGCGGCAGCGGGCGGCCATCGCCCGTGCCCTGATGGGCGAGCCGGCCCTGCTGCTGTGCGACGAGCCGACCGGCAACCTCGACAGCGAGAACACCGAATCGGTGCTGGCGCTCTTCGACGAACTGCAGTCACAGGGCGTGACACTGCTGGTCATCACCCACGACGACGCCGTCAGCCGTCGCGCGACCCGGCGGGTACGGATCCGTGACGGCCGACTTGGCCAGGAGATCGCATGAGGGGCCGCACGCGTTCCTTGCGGAATCCGCGGACGCAGCCGTTCGAGCCCGGCGCCGAGCACTCTCCCGCACGTCACGCACGCTCCAGGGATCGTGGGGGAGCGGGGCGGCCACGGATCGACCCTCGAGACCTGTGGTCGGAAGCGCTGGCGGGCGTGCTCGCCCGCCCCGTGCGCTCGGCGCTGACGACGTTGGGCACCGTGCTCGGCATCGGCACCCTGGTGATCACGATAGGCGTGGCATCCACGGCGGCGAACCAGATCGTCGGAAGGTTCGACGCGCTCACCGCCACCTCGGTGACGGTCACGGTGCCACCCCCGCGTCCGGGTTCGGACAGCCCTCCGCTGGTGGACTGGACCGGCGCAGAGGCGGTCGAGCGCCTTGCCGGAGTCGTGTCGGCGGCGGCGCTCGCGGATTCAGCGGGCACCGCGAACGTACAGGTGCGAGCCAATGAGGTCGTCGCGCCGGGGGAGCTGACCTCACAGACCCTGGCGGTCGTCGCGGCCGGCCCCGCTTTGCCCGAGGCGGTCCGCGGCACGATGGCCAGCGGCCGCTTCTACGACGGGGGCGACATCGGCCGTCACGACCGGGTGGCGGTCCTGGGGGACCAGGCGGCCCGGCTGCTCGGCATCGAGGACGTCCGGCACGCGCCAGCCGTCTTCTTCCGGGGCCAGTCCTTCACCGTGATCGGCGTGCTCGGCGGTTTCCGGCGCGAGCACCGACTGTCGACATCGGTGATCCTGCCGCCGACCACGGCGGCGGACCGGATGGGCCTGAAGCATGTGACCCACGTCTTGCTCAACACCTCGCTCGGTGCGGCCCAGCAGGTCGCTCGGCAGGCGCCGATCGCCCTGTCTCCCGGGAACGAGGACGCTCTGTCCGTGGTCGCCCCGCCGGACCTGTCCAAGGCCAGGAAGGGCGTCCAGGGCGACGTCGACGGGCTCTTCCTGGTGCTCGGACTGGTCTCCCTGGTCGTGGGAGCCATCGGCATCGCCAATGTCACCCTCGTCACGGTGATGGAACGCACGGGCGAGATCGGGCTGCGACGCGCACTCGGCGCGTCCAGGCGGCAGGTGGCAGGGCAGTTCCTGACGGAGTCGACCATGATCGGTCTCCTCGGCGGAGTCACCGGCGCGGCTCTCGGCATCGTCGCAGTGGTCTGCGTCGCAGGCGTCAAGGACTGGACCCCTGTGCTGGACCTGCGCCTCGCGTTCGGCGCTCCGGTGGCGGGAGCTGTCGTAGGGTTCCTCGCGGGTCTCTATCCCTCGCTGCGCGCCGCGCGCATGGAACCCGTGGACGCCTTGCGGGCAGTCTCATGACCCGCGCAACGCGCCGGACAGGTCGGCCTCCGCGCGGATCGCGACCGCGGCATCCCGGTGCCCGCGACGGCTTCGGCGACGCCGAGCGTCGGAGCTCTGTGAGGTGCGCCACGGCAGGCAACGTCCCAGGGGCACGAAACGGTTCAGAGTGCGTGAGAGCACCCGGCGCACATCAACAGACGGTACGAGGACGGCATGCGAAGCGGTTGGACGGAGTTCGAGGAGTTCGTGGCCCAGTGCGGACCACGGCTGCTTCGCTCGGCCTGGCTGCTCACCGGCGACAGGTACCTCGCCGAGGACCTGCTGCAGTCCGCACTGGCCCGCAGTTGGCCCAAGTGGCGGCGCATCCGCGACGACCACCCGGAGGCATATGTGCGGCGGGTGATGATCAACGTGCACGCCTCCTGGTGGCGGCGGCGCTGGCGGGGGGAGGTGCCGCACGAGTCGCTGCCCGAGCTGGCGGTGCCGGGGGACCGGTACGGGGAGGTGGATCTCGAACGCACGGTGCGGCAGGCGCTGCGACGTCTGCCGGCCCGGCAACGGGCCGTGGTGGTGCTCCGCTACCTGGAGGACCGCAGCGTCGAGGAGACGGCAGCCTTGCTGAACTGCTCCGCAGGGACGGTCAGGAGCCAGGCCGCGAAGGGCCTGCGTACGCTGCGTGGCACGCTGCCCCATCCTGCCGGACTGCGGAGGTGAGCAGGTGAGCGCCGGCAAGGACGAACCCGGGACAGAGGTCGAGATCCTGCGAGCAGTGCTGCTGGATCGACCGGTGGACCTTCCGGCACCGCCCGACCGGATGACAGCGGTGCGCAACCGGTTCCGGCGAACCCGGCGGTTGCGCGTCGCGGCGACCGCTGTGCCCTTGGTACTGCTGGCGGCCGTGTTTCTGCCCCAACAGCTGGGTCCGGGCCGGACAACCGAGGTGGCCGGCCCGGCGGCCGAACCGACCCCTTCACCGGGAGCGGCGAGCTTGCAGAACCTCTATGGCCTGCAGTTGCCGGTGCCGCCGCATTGGAGCGAGCTCTCCGTCCCCTCACATCGCGTCGGCGCCTCTCCGGTGCGCTTCTTCTCCACGGGTCGACTCGGCATGCCGGGGGAGACCTGTCCCGACTTGCGGGCGGACGACTGGACCGACCCGGCCTGCCTGCCTGCCTCCGGCCGCGACCTCGGAGCCCTTGTGGCCTTTCAGGTCGAGGACGGTCCGGCAGCGGCGGTCGAGGCCGGGCGCCACACCGCGACGCAGCAGGTTGCGGCGTCACCCGCCTGCCGGTCCCTTACCGGGACGAAGATGTACAAGGTGCAACGGTCAGTGGGTGCTCGGCATCCGAACGCCGTGCTCACCGGGATGGCCTGTGTGGGTGAGGTCAACTCCGAGACCCACTCCGAGCTGATGTCCATCCTCGACAAGGCTGTCTTCCCCTAGCTGCCACGGCTCCCACCTGAGCGTCGGTTCCGGAAGATCGCCCGCGCGCCTGCACGCCTGCACACCTGAGGCACCTTGGCGTGCGATCAGGCCGGAGCACACGCGCTCCTTCATCACCGCGGTGCGCTTGTCGCAACCGCGTTCGCATCTTCCTTTGAAAAGGCAGTGACATTTCGCATGGCCGGACCACACAGGCATACGTCGATCGCCGGGGCGCTGCTGGACGGCGGCCACGGTGTGTGCGACTGCGGCACCGAGGGAGTCCCTCTCTGTGGGTGACCGAGTCGCACGTCGCAGAGTGCGCGGAAAGAGACGTCGCAAGGCCTCTCGCCGCTCCCGCGGTATCCGGATCATTCTCACCGTGGTCGTGACGGGCGCGGTCGCCGGAGCAGGCGCTCTGGCGCTGCGACAAGCCGTCGGCCCCGGCGCCAAGACGGCAGCCGACACTACCCAGGCACTGTCGGCGCCGGATGTGGCTGTCTCTCCGCCTCGGAGCAACAGCCCCTCGCCCGTACCGTCACAGCCGACCAGGCACCCTCGCCCGAGCCCGAAGCCCGAGATTCCCGTCTCCGGCCCCGGCACGTTCACCACGGCACAGTCATCCGGCAGTCCAGTGGGTTCGGGTCCGCTGCGTCGCTACCGCGTGCAGGTCGAGGACGGCATCGACCTGTCGGCCGAGGATGCCGCAGCAGAGATCCAGGCGATTCTCGCCCACGGGCGCAGCTGGGCCGCCCACGGCCATGGTTCGTTCCAACTGGTGTCCTCCACAGCCGACTTCGTCATCAAGATCGCCACACCCGGCACCGCCGACCGGCTCTGCCTGGCAGAGGGTCTCGACACCCGCGGTGAACTGAACTGCGAGACGTCCGAAGGCGTGGTGGTGAACCTGCGCCGCTGGGCTCTGGGCTCACCGCAGTTCGACGGCACTCCGGCGCAATACCGCCACCTGATCATCAACCACGAGGTCGGCCATGAGACGGGGATCCGCACACACCTGGGGTGTTCCGGTCCGGGGCAGCTCGCGCCGGTGATGATGCAGCAGATCAAGGGGCTGAACGGCTGTCTCTCCAACGCCTGGCCGTACGACGAGCACGGCGAGTACGTCACCGGCCCGCCCGTGTGACCTTGAAGCGTCGCGAAACCGGTGCGGGCCGCACGCGCACCTCGAGGAACATGCGCGCCTGCGGACAAGGCTGCAGGTCGCTTGACTCCTTCGGTCCAGTGCGTGGTCGTACGGCCAGCGGTCCGTCCGAGAACGGGGCAAGGTGGGCGTCGGTCGGTCCGATGGGAGCGAGGGTGTCACTGCGGTCGACGCACGGATCGCCTCCGGGTTCGTTCCAGGGCGGGGGCGGCCGGTCCGCTGGACCAACAGGCGATCTGGAAGCGGTCGTTCGAGTCGTGCTTGCCGAGCCGGTCGAGCAGCGCCCGCGTCTTCCCCGGCGCGCCGGCCCATGAGCCACGCCCACCATCCAGGCGTTGCAAGGGGACGGGCACGTGTGGACGACGTGCGTGTGGCCGACGGGCTTGGTCGAAGTCAATAGAGCATGTTCTAATCAATACAGCCACGCCTACCGGTTGGGTCAGGCGGACTTCTGGCGGCGCGCGGCCCTTGCTGTGCGGCGCCTTGACCACACCCGCGACAGCCCCACGAGCACGTCTACAGATCGGACATCCGTCCATGACTTCCTATGCCATACACGCCGGTGCGCTGTTCGACGGACGCGAACTGTCAGGCCCCGCCACTGTCCACGTCATGGGCGACCGCATCGTAGGTGTAGACCGCACCGGCGCTGTGCCGGCCGACGGCACCGAGGTGTTCGACATGGGCCGCTCCGCCTGCCTCCTGCCCGGCCTGATCGACACCCACGTCCACCTCGCCTTCGACGCGGGCCCGGACCCCGTCACTTCCTTGGCGTCCACCTCCGACAGCGCCCTCCTGGCACACATGCGGGCTGCGGCCCGGTCGGCTCTTCTTGCGGGTGTCACCACCGTGCGTGACCTCGGTGACCGTGACTACCTCTCGCTCGCCCTGAAGACCGAGTTGGCCCAACGCCCCGAGCACGGTCCGGAGATCCTCGCCGCCGGCCCTCCGCTGACCACCCCCGGCGGGCACTGCCACTTCCTCGGAGGCGAGGTCGAAGGCGCCGACTCACTGCGCGCCGCAGTCCGCGAGCATCATGCCCGTGGCTGCTCCGTCATCAAGATCATGGCCAGCGGTGGCCACATGACACCTGACTCCGTGCCGGCGCACGCCTCACAGTACGGCCTGGACGACCTGCGCGTGGTCGTGGACGAAGCGCACCGCCTCGGCCTTCCGGTGGCAGCGCACGCTCACGGTCTCGGAGCCATCAGAGACGCGGCGGAGGCGGGCGTCGACAGTCTGGAACACGTCTCGTTCCTCACCGCCGACGGTGTCACCTGTGAGCCCGAACTCGTCGACATGCTCGTGCGCAAGGGGACTTTCGTCAGCCTGACGCTGGGCCTCGACCCGAGTGTGGCGCTGCAGGTGCCCGAGGGCATGGCCGCGCATGTGGATGCCCTGCTGGACACATACAGCCACCTGCACAAGGCGGGTGCCCAGGTTGTCATCGGGTCGGACGCGGGTGTGGCGCCGTGGAAGCCCCACAACGTCCTTCCTCACGGCGTGGCCGACCTGGCGCGTCTGGGCGTCTCGCCCTTGGCGGCGCTGACTTCCATGACCAGCCTGGCGGCTCGGCTTTGCCGGGTGGAGGGCCGCAAGGGACTGATCGCAGCGGAGGCCGACGCTGACATCCTGGTCGTCGACGGGGATGTCGCTCATGATCCCGCGGCCGTCCTGAACGTACAGGCGGTGTTCCGCGCCGGGGTAAGGGTGCGATGACGCACTGCGGCAACACAGGCGGGCTGCCGGCGACACCCGGCGACGGATCTTCGCTGCCGTCCTCGCCAGGTGGACGCTGCTGACGAGGTGGGATGGGCCGTGTCGGTGGACTCCACTGTCTGCCATCCGCCGGGCTCACCAGCACGCGGCCGGGGCCAGGAAAGGGGGCACTTGATGAGAGTGCCCCCGATCATGTACTCGGACGTTCGACGGGCGGCCTGAGCACGAAGGTTCACCTCGCCCAGATGATCGTGCACGGCCCTTGGCTTCGCATGTCACCGCGAGCCAGGCTGGCGACGCGCCGGCTTTCATGACGGTCATGGCCCGCATCAGGGTCCAGCGCACCGGCCTGGGCAGGCCACGAACGCGACCGATGTCGTCCTTGCGGGCCGGGTCTCCTCATCCCGGGCAATCCGCCAGCATCTTCGCCGCCGAGGCATCCAGGCCGTCATTCCGCAGCCCTCCCCCCGTGGAGCGGTGCATCAACCGTCTCAAGCAGTGGCGCGGCCTGGCCATGCGAGCTGTCAGGCTTGCCCTTGCTCACGAGGGAGCACTCCACCCCGCAGCCATCCTGATCTGGACGCGACCACAGAAGGCTGAGGACTCCCGCGTGTCAGGTAATGCCTGACTCAGGGCCTGGATGCGGGGTCGGCTGCCTTCATCCTGCAGCTGGAGCACCTTCCTGACCTCTTGGCGACGAACAGGCGCCGGTAGACCGTCATTTGGCGCCGAGGCATGCCACAGAGTGTCGTTTCACCAGCCAAGGCGTGCTCCAGAACCGGGCCACCTGTCTCCCGGCATGCAGCGAAGCTCGTCGGAGCAAGTCCGCACGTGAATCTGAGGGATCGGAGGCGGTGACGAAGTTGCGGCATGGCCGCCACTTTCGCACGTGGCCCGACCACCGTGAAGTCAAGGAGACAGGGCCTAGCTGTCCTTCAGCAGTGCCCGGCAGGCGGATCGGGTGGCCCAGGTCTGGGCGCGGTCGAACGTCCAGCCGCGGTCTCCTACGAGGGTCATCCAGGCTTGCGGGCCGAGGTAGAACCAGAGCAGGTCGATGGCCTCCGCGCGCGGGACGTCGACGCGAAGTGCGTCGAGCGCGACGAGGCGGTCGGTAGCGCTGGTCAGGGCTCGGAGGTACTCGTCGGCTCCCTGGTCCAACACCTCTTTGACGGCGGGTTCCCCTGGCGGCTTGCGATACAGGAGCCCGTACAGGAGGTCCCAATGGCGTTCATGGATGAGCCGGGTGCCCTCGGCGATCAAGTCGATCACGCCCTGGGGGTCGTCGCTGGACTCGATGGCGACGACGGCATCGGCGATGCTCGGTGCGTCGAGTATCGGTGCCAGCAGAGCCGTCAGGATGCTCGGCTTGTTCCCCACGCTGCTGTACACGGTCGGCACGGCGACGGTCGCCGCCTCGGCGATCTCCCCGATGGTGACTCCGGTGTACCCGCGGGCCAGGAAGAGCGTCTGCGCGCTGTCCAGGATGGTTTCACGCGTGGCGGCCGCCGAGTTGGTGCGGCGGGGGGAGTCGTACTTCCGAGTAGTCACCGGCACACCATACCTCCGGGAGGTCAGTCGCCATATTGACTATAGGTGCGTCGAATCAATATTGACTCATATTCTGGGAGGTCTTAGGTGTCCCGGCGGCCACAAAGACTCGGCTTTGCTGCGCGAGGGGCCGTCGCGGTGCGCGGCACAGTGCACAACCACCTCGCCCATGAAGAAGTGGAGACACCTGCGGAGGTGACCTGCAGCATGCCGCGCGTCGACGGGATCAGCGCCTGACTGTCGAGAGGGCTGCGCCGGAGATGCCGAGCGTTCGATCACCGGCCCCGCTCATGCCGCAGGGTCGGCGGGTCCGGGTGGTTACCTGACGTCGACGTACGCCCCGGCGTTGGACGCCGCCGCGGTGGTCGACGAGCCCCAGAAGCGCAGGCGCCAGTAGCCGTCGGCCGTGGCCCGCACGGTGGTCCGGAAGAACCCGGCGGCATTGCCCTTGATGATCTTGACGGTGCGGTAACTGCCCGAGTTCGCGGGGCGGAACTGCAGCCGCGCCTCCTGGTTGCCGAACGCGACATACTTCTGCTGCTCCCAGTCCGCCCTGATCAGGTCACCGCTGACGACGATGGGATAACCCTTCTTCACCGACGCCGGAAAGGCGCTGGTGGTGATTTTGGCGATGCGCAGGACCTGGACCGTGGCCGCCTGGTCCACGGTGCGGTAGTCCCCGTCCTGGGCGAACAGTGCGATGCGTACGCGCCAGGTGCCCGCGTCGGCGTTCACCAAGCCGTCTCGGCGTGGTTCGATGTCGCCCCCCACGGAACACGTGCTCCTGGTGCATCCCGCGTACACGCCGCCGGTGACGGCCGTCGGCCTGTTGATGCTGGTGCCCCGCCACAACCAGGCCTCCATGGCCCGCAGTCCCGAGTTGTCGGCGCCCGTCACCTTGTAGCCGAACAGCTTGCCGCCGGTGCCGACGGCGACCCCTTTGCCGTTGTTCATGGCGACCTGGGTGATTCTCGTGTCGCCGTGGTGCTCGTCGGCCTGGGCGCCGGGCACGGCGTAGACGGCCAGTGCCGCAGCCGTGCCCAACACGGCGACGGCAGGTCTCGTGCGCATATGTCCTCCTACAGGGAAACGACAGGCGTGCCGCGGTACAACACCAGGTAACTGGACGTGGTGCAGGGTCAGACCAACGGCCGGGGCCTGAGGTTGTAGGAGAGGCCTGACGTGGCGGCTTCGCCGAGTACACAGGGGTTCATGCCCCGTATCGCAAGACCGTCGGCTGGACCGACGCGTAGACACTGACGCTGTCGCCGTGGGCGTACCGCCTAGGGTGCGCACATGGCATCGCAGAGCTATCTCTCCGAACTGTTCTCGCTGGACGGGCGCGTCGCCGTGGTGACGGGCGGCAGCTCCGGCATCGGCCGGGCAATCACCGGTGCCCTCGCGCGAGCAGGGGCACGCGTGGTGATCGTGGCGCGCAAGGAGTCGGAACTGGTCGCCACAGTCGACGAGTTGACCGCTGACGGCTGTCGAACCGCCTGGGTCAGCGCCGACCTTGGTACCCGCGACGGGGTGCGCACGGCGGCCGAGGAAGCGGCCGCGGTGTTCGGCGAGCCCGACATCCTCGTCAACTGCGCCGGAATCAACCTGCGCCCGCCGATGGGTGAACTGGGCGAGGACGTGTGGGACGCCACTATGGCGGTGAACCTCGAGGCGCCGTACTTGCTGGGCCGGCGGTTCGGGCCAGGCATGGCCGAGCGGGGCTTCGGGCGGATCATCCACATCACCTCACAGCAGGCGCATCGAGCGTTCGTCCAGAGCGGCGCCTACGGTGTCTCCAAGGGGGCGCTGGAGTCCCTCGCCCGCTCGCAGGCAGAGGCGTGGTCGCCGCACGGCGTCACCTGCAACACGCTGGTGCCTGGCTTCGTCATGACCCCGCTCAACGCGCGGTTGTCCTCCGACCCGGAGAAGGTCGCGGCGCTGGCCGCGCGCACAATGGTCGGACGTAACGGTCTGGCGGAGGACTTCGCCGGGGCGGCGGTGTTCCTGGCCAGCCGTGCCTCCGGTTACGTCACCGGGCAGGCGATCTTCGTCGACGGCGGGTTGTCCGTTCACTGAACCCCACTGAACCCCACGCAGCCCCGATTCGGACTGTATGGCTCGCATGATCGACGAGGTGAGGATCGACGACGCCCCGCCGCATCCGTGCGCGGACGCGTCAGGGTTCGCGGGGGCGGCGGTAGGCCCCGTACCACCAGATCCGTGCGAGCTCGCGGGCGAAGGCGGCGTCGCCGCCGCCGGTGTCGACACTGATGTGGTGCGCAATCGCCTGGGCTCCGCCCCAGACGATGATGCGGCTGGCCGAGACCGCGTCGAGATCGGCCGGTGTCAGACCGTCGGCCTGATCCGACAGTAGGTGCCGCAGCGTCGCCTCGTCGAACCCTTCCAGGTCAGCGGTGTAGAAATCGTTCACCATGGGGTCGTAGGCCGCCGCCTCGCGGACCGCGGTCAGCGCATTGTGGTGCGCGCGGTGAATGCCGATCACTTCTTCGAAGAGCTCGGCGAGTTGGTCCGGACCGGCGGCGGGGGCCCATTGCTTGACCAGCGCCAGCAGCGACTCCCGCAGATCGTTGGTGAGTCGCACGAGGACGTCCGACTTGCTCTGGAAATGAGCGTAGAACGTCGCACGGGACACCCCGGCCTCCTCCAGGATGCGCTGGACGCTGATCTCGGAGAAGGCCTCGCCCGAATTGAGGAGCCGCTCGAGGGCGGACATGACCTGAGCCGCGGTCGCGGCCGAGCGGCTGGCGTGATGGTCGGCCTGGCGTCGGGTCACGGGTCTCATCAGGAACCTTCTGGGTGTGTTTCGTGCTCGTCCGGTCGGCGTGGTTCCGTGGGCTTACGGCCCGCGGAGGCATTTCCGGGCCGGAACCGCTGTGCGGTGCGGTGGATCAGTCCACCACGGGCAGAGCGTAGTCCCACAGCCGGTCCGCGGCTGCCGGGTCCACCGACCACTTCGCCACACCCGCCATGACGTCGGGGCCTCCGTCCACGACTTCGGACTCCTGGTTGTCCTCGAAGTACCGCCCAGTGACGCCGTCGAGGAGAGGCGACGCGGCCAGGAGCACCGTGGTGGCGGCGCCCTGGGCGGGGGTCTTGAAGTAGTCGGGGGTGACGAGGTTGCCGTCCGCGTCCATAGCACCGAGGGCCAGCATGGTGGCCTTGTCGATGTGCCGGGCGAGGTTGGTGTGGATCGTCCCCGGCGCGCAGGCGTTGGCGGTGATACCGTCCTCGGCCCACCGGCGGCTGATACCGACCGCCAGGAGTACATCGGCGGTCTTCGACTGGCAGTAGGCGACGAACGGGTCGTAGGCCCTGCGCTCGAAGTGGGGGTCGTCGAAGTCGAATCCTGCCCGCAGCTGAGCACCGGAGCTGACCACGACCACGC
Source organism: Streptomyces sp. NPDC107562 (assembly GCF_055657325.1). NCBI lineage: Bacteria > Bacillati > Actinomycetota > Actinomycetes > Kitasatosporales > Streptomycetaceae > Streptomyces > Streptomyces sp. NPDC107562. The sequence goes on from NZ_JBVKBE010000001.1 coordinate 894,897, forward strand.
GAGGGTTCTCGGCGCTCCGCAGGGCCGGGTGCAGGCCTACGGCCAGCGCGAAGTGGCCGAGATGGTTGGTGGCGAGCTGCATCTCCCAGCCCTGCGCGTTGGTCTGCCGGGTCGGGAGCATCATCACGCCTGCGTTGGCGACGAGGCCGTCGAGCGGCCCGCTCCAAGAGGAGCAGAAGGCGCGGACGGAGTTCAGATCGGCCAGGTCCAGTGCGGCGGCCTGCGTCTGCGGGAACTCCTCGAGCAGCGGCTTGGCGTCGTCGGGGTTCCGGGTCGCGATGGTCACCTGAGCACCCGCGCCCGCGAGTGCACGCACCGTTTCGGCACCGAGTCCGGAGGAGCCGCCGGTGACGATCATCCGGCGTCCGCTCAGGTCGACTCCGTCCAGCACCTCCGCGGCGGTGGCGCGCTTGCCGAAGGGGGTTGTTGTCAGCGTCATGACTGTGTCCTGCCTTCACACGGGGCCGTGGTTCCGAGGCGGGCGGCGGCCCGCGATCCCTGCCGCCCGACGTCGAGCGACAGTAACCATACATCGTGTTCAGACATAATGTATGGGCGGGCTGGGAGGGGTCGACACCGCCGCCCCAGTGCGTCTCGGCATCTCTCGCAGGCCGGTGAGGACAGGGGTGATCCACCGGATGTGTGCTGCGAGGGCCGTGGACAGTCGGCTCGGCCCGAAGCCTTCGACGGGTGAGCCCCGGAGCAGGACCTACCGGCGTAGCAGTGCTTTCACGTCGGGCCGCGGCGCCAAGTGCGGCACCGTCCACGCGGACGAAGGACTCCGTCGACGGGGCGTCGGCGGAGCATGGGACGGCTCGGCCGGGGGAGGCCGGCGCGGCTGACGGCGCCGACCGCACTTGGCGCCACGGAGCGCGAGAGGCCTCGGCCGTATCTGCGCTGCGATTCACCACCAGGGCAGCGTGCATCCGTCCACGGCAGCCGGCCTGTCTTTCCGGACCGAGGCGCCGACGACCGTGGGGCGCCTGGTAATGCCGCGCTCGCCACGCTGCCGGCCGACTCGGCCGGGTGTCACTCGAACGGGGCTTGCGGACGACGGCGCTGAGACCGACTCCTACCTGCCGACCGGCTACGCCTCGGCGCCGGCTTGCTGCGCAAGCGGGTGTCGCATCCGTCGGCGCTGCCCGCGTCGGCGACCCGGACGTGCGCGTCGCGGCGAGATCCCGGGACTGGGGTTCTTCCTCGGTGACGTCGACATGGTCGCTGGGGCGCTGCGGTGCGAGCGGCCTGTCGCTGAGCAAGGACTCGTGCCATGGCTGGGGATTGTGCGGGCGGCGGCCCCCTGGCGGTGCGGTTGCCGAGAGCCTCGCTTCAGGTCCGGGACCGGCTCGGTCTGCTCGCCGTAGAGCCGGCGCAGGACTCGGCGGCCCGGCTCGCGACGCTGACCCAAGCAGGCCCGCCGCGCGTCGGACGACATCGGCGAGGAGGCTTTCCTGGTCGCCGTCGACCTGCTGCGCGAATCGGCCCGCGCTCTGCCCCTGCGGCCGATCGCCCCGGCACCGATTCTCTCGACGGGTCCCAGTGACGGCGTCGCTCCGCGGATCGCCCCTGCCTAACAGGATCTCGACCGGCACACGCGCGTGTAAGCACTCACCGCAGACCGGCTGCGCACTCCCACGGAGGAGCTGATGCGGGATGGCGCGGCGACCACCCCGGCTTCTCCTGCCGGCCGCCGGTCAACTCGTCACGGCCGACACCCTCATCCCGCCCGGCTCCATCCGCCGGCGCCGGGAGGCGCATTCACTGTCTACACAGATTGATGCTGCGCCCCCCTACGCTCTCCTGACTCAGTCTTCAGTGACGCGGATGATGGTCTTGCCGGGAATGCGCTTGGCCGGTGTGAACGCGGAGGCTGCCTCGGCGAGCGGGCGGACGGCGCCGACGATCGGCTTGAGGCGGCCATCCCGCAGCCTCTGGGCGAGGTCGGCCAAGCGAACCCGATCGGGTTCGACGACGAAGAAGACGGCTCGGCCGTCGTGAGGCTGGACGGTGACCGGTTCGGCGATCGTGACCAGGGTCCCGCCGGGGCGGACCAGTGCGGTGGAGCGTTCGAGAATTTCGCCGCCGATCACGTCGAGCACGACGTCGACCTCGCCGAGGGCGGCCAGTCCCTCCGCCCGGAGGTCGATGAAGGTGTCCGCGCCCAGGCCGAGGGCGGTGTCGCGGTCGTCGGCCCGGCCGGTGCCGATCACCCGGGCGCCGACCTCGTGTGCCAACTGCACGGCGATGGAGCCGACCCCGCCCGCGGCGCCGTGGATGAGCACGGTCTGGCCGGTGGTCAGGTGGGCGTGGTCGAACAGAGCCTGCCAGGCGGTGAGCCCCGAGATCGGCAGCGCGGCGGCCGTGACGTGGTCGACGTCGGCCGGGAGCGGAGCGAGGTTGCGGGCCTCGACCGCCGTGTACTGAGCCAGCGAGCCGTTCCGGGCCCAGTCGGTCACACCGAACACACGCTGCCCGACCGTCAGGCCCGTGGTGCCGTAGCCGAGCTCGGCGACCACGCCGGACAGCTCGTGGCCGGGCACGCTCGGGGTTCGGTCACGACCGGCCCGGTCGGTCCAGGTTCCGGGCCAGGTCAGTTCGCCCGGGGTGAATCCGGCGGCGTGGACCTCCACGATCACATCGTTCTCGGCGGCGTGCGGGTGGGGCAGCTCGGAGAGGGTCAGGCCGTCGACACCGGCGTCGCGGTCCTGGACGGTGATGGCTTGCATGAGGGGTTCCTCCGAGTCGGGGGTCGCTCAGGGAGCGGGCATGGCACCTGGCGGGCGCGGGTATCGGCCCCGCGCGATGCCCCTGCCATGATCAATATCAGCGCCGTCCGACCCTGTCCGCCACAGCACACGGCGGCGGAGGAGGGACGGATGCCAGGCGCCGTTCTCGTCACGCCTCGAACCCTAGGAGGGAAGCGGCTCAAGCATGTGGGCCACTTGTGCCCACTTCCAGTGGGCCACCTACGTCGCCCGGCCTTCCCGCGCGCAGCGGCCTGAGCCGATATGTGTGGCTGGATGCCGGGCCGACAGTGACCGGAGGATCTTGGTTCCCCGGCGAGGAGGCGACGGGCGTCTGCTCGGCCGACCGAGCGGCGCCGGATGCGGTGACCGGCGTGCACCTGGACGGGTGGGGTCGACTCCGATGCCGAACTCGGCGATCCGGTCCGGTGGCCGGGGCCCACGCTTCCTGCCTTGCTCTTCCGCTGCCGTCGGCTGCTGAAGTCTGGGGCTCATGGGGGCGTGTGCGTGATTCCACAGGGGTGGGGCAGGCGCCCGCATTCGCGTGTTCGATTTTCTGTTCGATATCCTACGAGTAGGAGGTGGTGACCGTGGACGCAGCGGCTCGTGAGGTGGCGACGGTGATGCACGTGCGCTGCCCGGACCACCTCTCGGAGGAGACCTACCGTGAGGTGCTGGAGCAGCTGGCCGAGCTGTCCCCGGTCGTGCAGGCCCTGCCGCCGACCGCGGCCTTGATCGAACTGAAGGGCGCCTTGCGTTACCACCGCACCGACTCCCGGCACCTGGGGGAGATCCTGCGGGTCCGCACGATCTCCCGCCTCGGCGTCGACGTCCGGGTGGGGGTCGGGCCCTCGATCACGGTCGCGGCCACCGCCTCCGCGCAGATCCCCGCGCCGGGCGGCGTCCTCTACGTGGATCCTGGCCAGGTCACCGACTGGCTCGGGCCGCTGCCGGTCGAGGCACTGCACGGCATAGGCCCGCAACAGGCGACGGTCCTGCACGATTACGGCATCCACACCGTCGCCCTTCTCGCCACGGTTTCGCCGGCGACGGTCCAACGCCTGCTGGGCGGCAAGGCCGGCCGCCTCGCCGCCGACCGGGCCCGCGGCATCGATCCCCGCCCCGTCCTGCCCCGCACCCTGCCCGCCTCCGCAACCGTGCCACATACCTTCGACCGGCACACCCTCGACGGCGCCACCGTCCGCTCCGCGCTGCTCCAGCAGGTCGTTCGGCTCGGCATCCGGTTGCGTCGCCGCGGCCAGGCAGCACGCGCGCTCACCCTGACCCTGCGTTTCGCGGGCGGCGGCACCTGGCACAAGACACGCCGCTTGCCCGAACCGTCCGCCCACGACGATGACCTGCGGACCCTTGCCTACCAGCTCATGGACGCCGCCGCCCTGCAACGCGGCCGCCTCGTGGCACTCACCCTCAAGGGCGAGGACTTGATCAACGCCGATCAGGTCGCCCAGCAGATCAGCCTCGACCACGCCCGCGAGGCCCGCCTCCTGGCCGAAGAGGCCACCGACCGCGTCCGCGACAAGTTCGGACCCGGGATCATCGGCCCGGCCGCGGCGTATCGCCCCGCCTCGTAGACCACGTGACCGAACGGGACACCGACGGAGACCGTGGACTTGCCCTACTGGGTGCCCGCCGTGGAGCGGGCCGTGGGGCCGGGCGTACGACTTGTTCCGCCGCCGGCAGCGTAACGGCAGACGTGGCGACCGCTGCGCCATCCCGAAGGGTACGACCAGCTCGCGGTCCGCTACGAGGCAGCCGTCCTCGTAGCGGCTCTCAACGAGTGGCTGTGACCAGCACGTTGGATACGTCCTAGGGTCGCATCCCGAACAGGAAGCGGGTCGCCCGCGTGCGGCGGACCAGCAGTTCGTACGCGGTGAGGGTGAGGACGAGGGCTGTCACCACGAGCACGGCGTACTCGACCAGGATCGGCGCAGACCAGCCGATCACGAAGTATGCGACGGCGACCACGATCGGCTGGTGCAGGACGTACAGCGGCAGCGCGGCTGCGGCGAGATAGCCATAGAGGCGCCGACGCGTCGTCGGGGTCGGGTGCGGCGCCGCACGCGGTTGCTCCAGCCGCCGACGTAGCCGCCGACGGTCGAGGAGGCCCGGGATGGCGACCACCAGGCACCATCCGGCCGCACCGAACAGCGCCCGCGAGGCCGTCGCCAGGGTGGTCATCTCCGTGAAGGGCTCGTCGGCCAGGGCAAAGCCGGGGCCGGCTGCCGCGAACAGCAGGGCCCCGAGCCAGGCTGCGGTCCGGGCATCGCGCCGCATCGCGGTGCGGAAGCGGTCGTCGGTCGCGAGCGCGAAGCCGGCAAGGAAGAACAGCAGGTACGACCAGCGGTGCCAGCCCGCGTAATCCTCCTCCAGCCGTGCGAAGGCACAGATCGCCGCGAAGGCGAGGGCCGGCAGGAGCACGACGCCCCGCCGGCGCAGGGTTTCCGCCGCCACCCGGTCGCCGATGCGGCGGACGCCTTCGCGCGGCAACCACCGGTAGAACGGCACCAGCATGAGGGAGAACGCCAGCAGCAGCACGACGAACCAGAGATGGCCGGTCTCGAAGTGCTCGCCCTGGACGAGGAACGGGAACTCCTCGGGCTCCAGGTGCACATCGTAGAAGCGGGGCAGGAAGCCGAGGTACGACTCGTGGTAGTCGGCGTCGGCCGAGCGCAGCCGCAGCCACTGCGGCAGCGGGTTCAGCGCAAGGGTCGCGAAGACCAGCGGCACGCCGAGCCGCAGCAGCCGCTCGCCCGCGAAGCCGCCCGCGCCGCGGCGCCGAAGCGAGTGCCAGGCACCGAGGCCGGAGATGAGGAACAGCAACGGCATCGCCCAGACGACCCCGAACCCGGCGATGATCATGATGGCTTCGGTGGTCTCGGCGTTCTTGACGTAGAAATCGTCGTCGGCGGCGAACACGAGCGCCGAGTGGAAGAAGACCAGCCCGATCACGACCAGCATCCGGATCGCGTCCAGCTCCGGCCGCCGCTGCGGTAACGGTGCCTGCGCCGGTTCAGCGCGCGTCGCCATGTCTGTCCCCCCGTCGCCCGTCCGTCACCAGTGTCGGGAAGGCGGCAGCCGGACGCCACCCCCGCGACGGACCCCGCCCACATCGAAGATCAGCTTGCGATACGCGCCCAAGGTGCCATCACCCCTGGGTGGATGGGGACCGGTCACCGCCGGTCCGGGTTGCGGTCCGGGTCGTGGCGCCCGTTCGCGCTCACTCCTCCAGGAACTCGGCCAACGCCGCCAGCAGCCGGTCGACGTCCTCCAAGTCGTTGTAGGGGGCGAGTCCGATGCGCAGGCCGCCGGTGTCGCCGAGGCCCAGGTGGCGGGAGGCCTCGATGGCGTAGAAGTGGCTGGCGGGAGCGTGGATGTCGCGGGCGGCGAGGAACCGGTAGGCGTCGGCGGTGTCGTGGTGCTCGAAGGTGAGCAGGAGAGTGGGGGTGCGGTCCGCGGCCCGGGAGTGGAGGGTGACACCCGGGAGCGCGGCCAGTTCCTTGTCGAGCTGGGTGCGCAAGCTGTGCTCGTGTGCTTCGAGTGCGACGAAGGAGGCGGCCAGGCGTTCGCGCCGAGTGCCCACCGCGTTCGGGTCGAGGCCCGCCAGGAAGTCCACGGCGGCGTGCGTACCGGCGAGCAACTCGTAGGGAAGAGTGCCCAGTTCGAAGCGCTCGGGGACCGCGTCGCTGGAGGGCAGCAGCTTGTCGGGGCGCAGGGTCTCCAGCAGCGCGGGCCGGGCGGCCAGGACGCCGTGGTGGGGGCCGAGGAACTTGTACGGGGAGCAGACGAAGAAGTCCGCCCCCAGAGCCGGCAGATCGACCAGGGTGTGCGCGGTGTAGTGGACGCCGTCGACATGGGCGAGCGCTCCGGCCTCGTGGACCAGGCGGCAGATCTCGGCGATCGGGGGGCGGGTCCCGATGAGGTTGGAGGCCGCGGTGACGGCGACGAGACGCGTGCGGTCGGACAGGACGGCGCGGATGTCGTCGGCCGTCAACTCTCCGGTGGCGGGGTCGAACCCGGCCCAGCGCACGATGGCGCCGGCCCGTTCCGCGGCCTGCACCCAGGGGCGGATGTTGGCGTCATGGTCGAGGCGGGTGACGACGACCTCGTCGCCGGGCGCCCATGAGGCGGCGACGGCGCGGGCGACGTCGTAGGTGAGCTGCGTGGCGCTGCGCCCGAACACGATCCCCGCCGGGTCCGCGCCCAGCAGGTCGGCCACGGCCCGGCGCGCCCCGGTGACGACGGTCTCGGCGTTGCGCTCCCCCAGGGAGTACTGCCCCCGGTTGGACAGGGGCCGCGACAGCGCGTCCGCGATCGCGTCGATGACGGGCTGCGGCGTCTGTGTGCCCCCGGGCCCGTCGAAGTGGACGGTCCCGGCGGTGAGTGCGGGGAACCGGGAGCGCAAGGCGGCAATGTCGTACGTCAACGTCGTAGCTCCTGTCGTGGTCCGGGCCAGGGCACGAGTCAACCTCATCGGTCCCACCGCAGCGACATCGCCTCTCCCTGGCGGGCGGGGGAGGGGGGCGCCTCCGCCGGCTGATGTGCACCTGCGAGACGGCCCTATGCCTAGAGCGTGTCTCTCTGATGGGTCGGTCAGTTGATCGGATGTGTCAGTCCGATTAATGATCACGGATGCGATGTGGGACCGGATCGAGCCGTTGATGTCGGCCGATCCGGTCCGCGGGCGGCGATGGGCCGATCACCGCCGCACTCTTGAGGCCATCGCGTGGAAGTACCGCACCAGCTCGCCCTGGCGGGACCTTCCCGATGAGCTCGGCCCGTTCCAGACCGCTCACAAGCGGCTGATCAGATGGGCCGTCGACGGCACCTGGGAGATGATCCTGGCCGCCGTATTGGCGGCGGCGGACGCCGACGACGGCATCGACTGGACGGTGTCGGTGGACTCCACGGTTGTCCGGGCTCACCAGCACGCTGCCGGAGCGCTCAAAATGGGGCGGCCCACTCCGGCGAGCCCGCCGATCACGCGCTCGGACGCTCCCGCGGCGGGCTGAGCACCAAGGTCCACCTGGCCGCAGACGGCAGCGCACCTCCAAGTACAGGGCCGCGGGAGCGCGTTCTGCAGGGCCTCGGTGCAGTCGACGGTGTGGAGCACGGTGCCGCCGCTCGTGGCCGCCGGCCTTTTGCAGCACTCCCCGGAGGCTCTGCGCGGCCCTGCTGCCTCGCGCAGCGCCGACGACTCGCAGGTGCTCGGCGGGCGCAGCGTCAAATGAGACGCCGCCGACCGGCCGCGGTTCGGGGGCCGGTTGTCCTGGGCGAGGAGCTTGCGGTCGCGCCGCCCATCTCGACCTCGGCCTGCTTGCCCCTTCCAGCCGCCAACCGGGGCAGCGCAGCCGTTCGCCCGAGTGCCGAGGAGGAAAAATGTCTTCGCCTCACCACCGTGAACCGGGACCATCCACACTCCTTCCTCCCTGGCCGAGCTCCCGGCCGCACGGAGTGCGGCTGCACGCTGGAATCCTCGACGTTTTCCGGTACCCGGCTGGCGGAGCGGTAAGTCAACTGCCGGAAGAGGAACGGATCAGGGGTCCCCGTCGGGGGACGACGCGCCCATCGTTACTCCGTCTCGACACCCGTCAGTATCGTGTGCAGAGCTGTCAGGGCAAGGACTCCGTCGTTCGCTGAAAGCTCGGGCCCTCGCGTACGAGCAGTGGGTCATGGCGCCGCTGGCCTTGCAGGTGGTCCGGCGCTTTCGCAGCGCGACCGCTGCCCGACGCACCCGAAGGCGGCGAGGCGGTCGCTACGCTACCCCTGGCTTCGCGGGTTCGGCGAGGGCCGCACAGTCGGAAACAGGGGATGGGTCATCAATGAGCAGCACGCCTTCTGCAGGCCTCTTCACACCACTTCAGGAGGGCGACCCGGCCGATGTGGGCGGATACCGGCTGAGCGCCGTCCTAGGTACGGGAGGCATGGGCAAGGTCTACCTCTCCTACACACCGGGGGGCCGGCCCATCGCGCTCAAGGTGATTCGGCCGGAGTTCAGTGAAGACCCCGAATTCAGACGGCGGTTCACACAGGAGGTTCAAGCCGCGCAGCGGGTGCAGGGACTGTACACGGCTCCAGTACTCGACTTCGACACCGAGGGAGCCCAACCTTGGCTCGCCACCGCCTACGTCCCCGGCCCTTCGCTCGCGCACGCCGTGGCCCAGCACGGGGGCCTGCCGCTGCGCAGTGTGCTCCTGCTGACGGTGGGGGTGGCCGAGGCGCTCACTGTGATTCACGGCGCGGGGATCGTGCACCGTGATCTGAAGCCCGCCAATGTGCTCCTGGCCTCCGACGGCCCTCGTGTCATCGACTTCGGCATCGCCCGCGCAGCCGACGCGACCTCACTGACCGGTACGGGCGTGAGCGTAGGCACACCGACTTTCATGGCGCCGGAGCAGGCGTCAGCCGGTACGATCACCCCGGCCACCGACATCTTCGCCCTGGGCCAGATCGCGGCTTTCGCGGCGATCGGTTCGCCCGCTTACGGTGAAGGCTCCTCGCACGCGGTGCTCTATCGCATCGTCCACGAGGACCCCGACCTCAGCCGACTGCCTTCCGAACTGTTGCCCCTGGTCACCCGCTGTCTCACCCGAGACCCGGTCGGCCGGCCTGGCCTTGGCGAGGTCATCGCCCTGTGCCACGAGCTTTCGTCCGAACCGTTGCGCCAGGGCGAGGACTGGCTGCCGCAGAAGGTCGTCGACTCGATCACCGAGCGGTTGCGTCTGCCGGAGCCCGCGAAGACACCGCCACAGTCGGCTGTAGCTCCGACGCCGACTCAGGTCTCACAGCCGAGTTCGCCGCCCGGCACAGTGGACCCATACGCGCCGACTGGCTTCGCGCCGCCCCCCGCGCCAGGAACTCCGGGGCAGGTGCGGCCTTCCGGGCATCAGGGACGTCCTGCTCCAGGTCACCCGGCGAACCACGTGCCGTCACCCGTGACTCACCACCCCTCGGGGCCGTCGGCCGGCGAGAAGCCCAAGCGGACGGGGCTGATCGTGGCCGCGTCGGTCGTGGGCACGCTGGTCACTCTGGGAGTCATCGGCTTCCTGCTGTCGGACGGAGACGGCAAGGAGGCAAACAGCGGGTCGAACGCCCCTACTCACAGCAGCAGTAGACCTGCGAGCGGCGACGGTAGCCCGGGTGGGGGGCAGCCTTCGAAAGACCCGCAACCTGTTGCGTACGAAGGCATCGATCTGACAGACGGCTACCAGCTCCTACTGGCTGACGACCCGCCACGGCCGGCGGAGAAGGAGGATGCGGCGCCCGGTGATCTCTACTTCAGAGTCGTCAACTTCCTGGATGAGTCGTCGATCGGTACTGACAACGGGAAGCTCGTCCTCCTGAACAACGCGCAGAAGGGCTCCCTGGAGACCTGCCGCAAGGAGACGCGTTATACCGAGAAGATCGACCTCAACCAGCTGAGCCAGGGCTCGGAGATGTGCGTCCTGAGTGACGCGGGTCATGTGGCGGTAGCCACGTACCGCGGCAAGTCGAGCGATAGCGACCCCGGCTCATACATCACCTTGGATCTACGGATCTGGCGCAACGCGCAGGCCGGCGGGTGAGCTTGCTTGAGTGGCTGCCTCGCGAGGCAGCCTTCGTGGAGTGGGTGGTGGACAGTCACGGCGTCGAGCACCAGGCCGACATGCGGAGCTCGTATTCCCTATCTCCGTGGTGGTTCCGGTGAGGCTGTTCGGAGCAGATGTGGAGATCAAGCTTTCTGGGGCAGTCCGTCATGGCCACCGTGCCCCTCCACCGATACGCTACTCGGCGGGCTAGTCACACATATGGTGCAATCTGACGGGGTCTGTTCCTGTGCCGGGGAACAGGAGTTCAGCCGTTTTGTGGTCACTCGGCGAGGACCGGGAGAGGTCGCTGGTGCGAAGGATTGATGGAGTGAAACGGCGCTTTTTATCCGTCGTTGCGGTCTTTGGGCTCATGGCGAGCGCTCTGCTCACTGGGGCCGGCACCGCATCAGCGACTGAGCCGGAAGACGCGCCGCCGGGCTATGCCGGCCCGTTCACGGCCGCTTGCAAAGGCCGTTTGGTTCTGCGGTTGCCCCTATGGGTCGGGGACGCGGAAACCGAGGTCTACTACGACAGCGCGGGCTCCGGCACCTTCTGTGCCCGGACCGTGGATCGTATGCCCGGCTCACACAGCATGCATGTCCGCCTTCAGCGTCACGGCTGGTCGACCTACTGGTACGACACTGGCACTTACTCGGACTATGCGGGCGTCATCTACGTCTCCGGCGCCAACAGCACCTGTGCCGTCGTCACCGGTTGGATCGAGGTCGGCGACACCAACTACTCGCATGATCCATATCGCCTTTGCATGCCCGGAGTCAGTTAGAGCGTGTCTCTCTGATGGGTTGGTCAGTTGATCGGATGTGTCAGTCCGATTAATGATCACGGATGCGATGTGGGACCGGATCGAGCCGTTGATGCCGGCCGATCCGGTCCGCGGGCGGCGATGGGCCGATCACCGCCGCACTCTTGAGGCCATCGCGTGGAAGTACCGCACCAGCTCGCCCTGGCGGGACCTTCCCGATGAGCTCGGCCCGTTCCAGACCGCTCACAAGCGGCTGATCAGATGGGCCGTCGACGGCACCTGGGAGATGATCCTGGCCGCCGTATTGGCGGCGGCGGACGCCGACGACGGCATCGACTGGACGGTGTCGGTGGACTCCACGGTTGTCCGGGCTCACCAGCACGCTGCCGGAGCGCTCAAAATGGGGCGGCCCACTCCGGCGAGCCCGCCGATCACGCGCTCGGACGCTCCCGCGGCGGGCTGAGCACCAAGGTCCACCTGGCCGCAGACGGCAGCGCACGGCCTCTCGCCTTCACCGTCACCGCAGGCCAGGCGGGTGATGCACCCGCCTTCGAGACGGTGATGTCCCACATCCGCGTGCCCCGCAGCGGCTCGGGCAGGCCGCGGACCCGGCCCTTGGCCGTTCTCGCCGACCGCGCGTATTCTTCGCGCGCCATCCGCAGCCACCTGCGGCGCCGGGGGATCCGCGCGGTTATCCCGCAGCCGTCCGACCCAAGTCGGCCACCGCATGCGGCGAGGCCGACTCGGTGGCCGTCCGCCCGGCTTCGACAGCGAGGCGTACAAGCAGCGGAACGCAGTCGAGCGGTGCATCAACCGCCTCAAGCAGTGGCGAGGCCTGGCCACACGAACCGACAAGCTCACGATCGCCTACCAGGCCGCACTCCACCTCGCGGCCATCCTCATCTGGACCCGACAGTGACCAAAGAGACGGAGCCTAGGCCGCCGCCTCCGGGTACGCGCTCGGCCGCTGCCCGATGGCGACATCGCGCCGGTGAGGCCGGGTCGCAGTACCGCTCACCGCGTCGACGCCCACAGCGGACGGGTGCCGAGTCCCACGATGTCCAGGGCCAGTTCGGCGTACATGGCGTTGGCCCAGGAGAACCAGGGGCGGGTGAAGCGGTGGGGGTCGTCCTTGTGGAAGGACTCGTGCATGGCGCCGGTGTCAGCGTCGGTGGAGATCAGTGTGCGCAGGGCGCTGATCCGTTCCGTCTCGTCGGTGCTGGTGAGTCCCCGCACCGCGACGGCGATCGGCCAGATGTGTTCCGCCGGCGTGTGAGGGCTGCCGATGCCCTCGGCCGCCGTTCCGCGGTGGAAGGTCGGGTTCGCCGACGAGAGCGCGAACCGCCGGGTCGCGAGGTACAGCGGATCGGTGACGGGGACGTTCGCGACCAGGGGCAGCGACAGCAGCCCGGGCATGTTGGCATCGTCCATCAGCAGCGCGTTGCCGTAGCCGTCGACCTCGTAGGCGTAGATCGGGCCGAACTCGTCGTGGTGCACGGTGCCGTGCCGCACCACGGCCTCGCGCAGTTCCGCCGCCAGTCGGCCGGCGTCCTCCGTGAGGTCCGTGTCGTGGACGAGCCGTGCCAGTTCAGCGGCGCCGTCGAGGGCGGCGGCGGCACACAGGTTCGCGGGCACGTTGTACCCGTAGCGGCACGCGTCGTCGCTGGGCCTGAACCCGCTCCAGGTCATCCCCGTCCGGTCGACGGGTGTCCCTCGCCCCGCGTTCGGCAGCGTGTCGCTCGGGGGGCCGGAGCGGCGCAGGAAGCGGTAGGGGGAGAGGCGTGCGTGCTCCTGCTCCGTCCGCCACACGGAGATGACGGTGCGCACCGTGCGCAGCGCCTCGGCCAGGTGGTCGGTCCGTCCCGTCGCCGCCCAGAAGCGGTGGGCCAGCAGGAGGGGGAAGGCGAGCGAGTCGACTTCATACTTCTGCTCCCACACCCAGGGGTCGTCGCACAGGTCCTCGGGGTCGTGCGCCTGCCCGGAGGGCTCGGCGTTGAAGGCGTTGGCGTACGGATTGCGGGCGATCTGCCCGAACTGACGGCGCAGCACGGCGAGCACGAGGTCCTGCAGCGCCGGGGCGTCCCGCAGGAGTGCGAGGTAGGGCATCATCTGCGTCGAGGAATCGCGCAGCCACATGGCGGGGATGTCGCCCGTCACGACGAAGGCGGTGCCGTCGGGCATGGGCCGGATGGTGCGGGCCAAGGTGTCGTCCAGGCAGCGCACCAGTGTCTCCCCGAAGCGTGGGTCGCCGAGTCCGTCGAGGAGTCGCACCGCCTGCTGGACGGTCGGGTGGTCTTGGACACTGGCCGGATACTGCATGGTCAGCCCTTCGGTGGGTCGGTTGTCTGCCGGGCCCCCAGCCGCTCGGTCGGAGCCGGTGGGACCCGTGGTGACTGGTGACTGGTGACTGGTGACGGCCGGTCAGGATCGTCGAAGCGCCGGGACGCACTGGACGCCCCCGCTGCGGTCGGCTCAGGTTGACGCGACGGGGGAGCCGCGACCGCAAGGCGGCCCGGAGGAGGGATGACGGGCGAACGGCGGTGTCGGGTCAGGAAGTGCCCGGCGAGCCGCACACGCCGGCACCGCCGTCACGGCCGGTACCGCCGTCGTCGGCGTCCCGGCCGTCGTCGGCGGATACGCCGTCACCGGCGGGCACGCCGTGGCGGACGATGCGCGTGGGGACCGTGACGCGGCGGGAGGCCGGCGCTGTCGCGTCGTCGTGTGCGAGGCGGTCGATCAGCAGCCGTGCCGCCTGACGGCCGATCTCGTCGGCGTCGTACGAGACGAGCGTCAGGGGCAGCCCGAGGACGTCGGACAGGTCGAAGTCGTCGAAACCGGCGAGCGGGAGCGTCCTGCCCGCCTTGTACAGCGCCCGGATCGCGCCCTGGCTGATGCGGTTGTTGGTACAGAACAACGCGGTGGGGCCCTCGGCCTGCCCGAGGAGGTCGAGGGTCGCCCGTTCGGCCGTCGCGGCGTCGACGAGGCCCTGGCGGATGAGGGCGCTGTCCGGCTCGATGCCGATCTCCTCGTGCGCGGCCCAGAAACCACGCAGCCGCTCGGCACCGGTGTAGAGCGCCGGCGGGTTGCCGAGGAAGGCGATGCGGGTGTGTCCCTCGGCCAGGAGACACGCGGTGGCCTCACGGGCGCCGTGGAAGTCCTCCACCAGGACGCAGTCGGTGTCCAGTCCCGCGGGGGGCCGTGCGGCGAGGACGACCGGGACATGCCGCATGGCGTCGGCCAGGTGCTGTTGCCGACTGCCGGCCGGGACCACGATCAGCCCTTCGACCTGGTGATCGACGAGCCCGTTGACAAGTTCGGGTTCCTGCCCGGCCTGCTCCGCGGAGTTGCTCAGCAGCATGCGGAAGCCGTACTTCGTCGCGACTTCCTGCACGCCGAGCGCGAGGCGTGAGTAGAACGGGTTGGCGAGGTTGGTGACGACGAGGCCGATCATGCCGCTGCCGCCGAGACGGAGGCTGCGCGCCGTCTGGTTGCGGCGGTAGCCCAGTTGGTCGACGGCCGCGAAGACCCGCTCGCGGGTCGCTTCGGAGACCCCGGGGTCGTTCTTGAGCACCCGCGAGACGGTCATGGCACTGACCTGCGCGACCTTGCCGACGTCGTGCATGGTCGGCCCTCCGCCGCGGCGAGCGGTCATGCCCGTGCCCCTTCCTCTGCTTGCCTGCTCCGGCGCCTCGGTCCTCACGGGGCGGCCGGTGTGGTGCGGGCCCAATGAGCCGCCCCTATCAAGGGTGCCTCCGCGGGCTGCCGGGCCGGGAGAACGGGTACGTCGGTTCGACCGGCCACGGCCAGTCCCGCGGTGAGCGCAGGATGGACCAGGTGCCACGACTGGGCCATGGAACCACCGATGACGACCGCGGTGGCACCGAAGCGGTCGATCCACGGGGTCAGGGCCCGGCCGAGGGCGTCGAAAGCGTGGCGGAACGCCTCCACCGCGGCGGCGTCACCCTCGTCGGCCCGCGCCGCCACCTCATGGACGTCGAGGAGCCGTCGTCCCTCCACACCGCCCGCGAGCCGCGCGTAGTGGGCGCGGATGCCGCGGCGCGAGACCGTGTCCTCCAGCGGCCGGCCGCGCAGGGTCAGCCGGTGCACGTGCCCGCTGGGCGGTACCCGGTCGCCGGTGTGCACCGGCCGTCCGGCGGACAGGAACGAGGAGCCGATGCCGGTGC
The DNA here is from genome assembly GCF_055657325.1 of Streptomyces sp. NPDC107562. Lineage (NCBI taxonomy): Bacteria > Bacillati > Actinomycetota > Actinomycetes > Kitasatosporales > Streptomycetaceae > Streptomyces > Streptomyces sp. NPDC107562. Next base: position 910,174 of record NZ_JBVKBE010000001.1, read on the forward strand.
CCAGGGTCAGGCAGACGACCCGGTCGTGACCGGCGGCGGCCCCCGCACCGTACTCGCCAAGGGCGAAGGCGTCCGCGTCGTTCAGGAAGGACAGCCGTTGCGCCCGGCCGCCCAGCCGCCGGCGCAGGCCGGCCCCGACGTCGACACCGGACAGCGACTCGAACTTGCCCACACCGGTGAAGCGGCCGACACCGGTGGCGTAGTCGAAAGGCCCCGGCATCGCCACCCCCCACCGCGGATCGTGCCCGGCCGGCAGAGCGAGGGCGGCCGTGGCGATGTCGTCGAGGATGCTGTCGGCGGTCGCGTGCGAGCTCAGGGGCCTGCGGATCACCGTGGCGGGGACGGGACGGCCGCTCAGCGGGTCGACGACCGCCGCGGTCACATGGGTACCGCCGACGTCGAGGACGGGGACCGGTGCGCAGGCGCGCTGCCGGGAGGCGACGCTCACGGCTCGACCACCAGCGCCTTGACGATGCGCACTTCGCTCTCGCCCAGCGCGCGGACGCGGTACGGCCCGACCGCGGCCGGCACCGTGAGGGTCTCGGCGAAGGCCAGGGAATGGGTGCGTCCGTCGTGGGTCTCGACGACGGCACCCTCGCCCGCGGCGACGTTGAGGATGTGGAAGCGGCCCGCGGTGTCGTCGGGGGCGTCGGCGCCCCGGGCCACGACCAGGCGGTGGACCGCGTAGAACATCTCGGGCAGGGCGCCGACGACCTCCTCGCGCCAGCCCTCGCCGTCGCGCAGCGTGCGGGGCCGCTGGATCAGGTCCTTCGTCACGTCCTCCCCCCGCCGGGCCGTGTCCAGGTTGGCGAAGCCGTGATCATAGGGCAAGGGCCGGGAGGCGCCGGCGGCGTCCTTGCGCAGCCAGTCGTAGAACCGCAGGGAGTACAGGTACGGAGTCGCGCTCACCTCCAGCACCAGGTTGCCCGCACCGGAGGCGTGCGGGGTGCCCGCCGGGATCATGAACAGCTGTCCCACCGCCGCCGGATGCGACTGGACGTGGTCCTCCACGGGCATCGGGCGGGCGTGCGCGACGGCGTCCTCGACCTGGCGGCGCATGACGGCGGGATCGGCGCCCTCGGTGAGGCCCAGCAGGACCCGGGCACCGTCCTCGCAGGCCGTGACGTAGTACGTCTCGTGCTGGGTGTACGGCCAGCCGAACACCTCGCGCATGTACTGCTCCCGCGGGTGCAGATGCAGGGACAGGTTTCCGCCCCCCATCGTGTCGAGGTAGTCGAACCGGATGGGGAAGGAGGTGCCGAAGCGGCGGTGCACGTCGGCACCGAGCATGTCCTCGGGGTGTTCGACGCACAGCAGTTGGAACGGGATCTCGACCTGGGGCCCGCCCTTCTCGCCGACGAGGACTCCGGCTTCCGGGGCGATCAGTTCGTAGCCGAGGGCCGTGTTGCCGGCCTGCGGCGTGAAGCCCAGTTCGCTCGCCGCCCACTGGCCGCCCCACGGGGTGGAGTTGAAGTACGGCCGGGTCCGCACCGGCCCCCGGGCCAGATGCGCCAGGGTGGCGCGCAGCGTCGCGCCGTCCAGCGAGGCAGGGGCAGCCGGATCCTGTGTGTCGATCCACCGGTCGACGCGTCCCGCGATCGCGTCACGGTGCCGGTCCAGCACGGGCCAGTCGGTGTAGAAGAGCCGCACCAGGGTGCCCGGTTCGGTGGGGCGCCCCAGGTTGGTGCCGATGGGCAGCTCCCCCCGCGAGACGGCAGCCTCCGCGTAACGCTTGGGCAGGTCCGCGTACCACAGCACATCCGGCGCGCACAGCGACGAGCCCGGCCCGTACACCACCGACACCGCGCCGTTCGTGGGCCGTTCGGGCCGCGGGACCGAGTCGAACAGGTCCGAGACGGTCGCCTCGGACAGCGGGGTGAAGAAGGTGTCGTCGGCCGGGACCGGCCGCGCGGTCAGCCGCTGGCCGGCGGTCGTCGCGTAGTGGCCGCGGACGTCCACCAGCTCCACTGCGCGGCCCGTCGAGCGTACGGCCGCCGCCAGACCGTCGGCCAGCGCGCCCCAGTTCAGGGCGGCGGGGCCGTCGACGGCCAGCACGAGCGGCCCGTGCGGCAGAGCGGCGACCGGGGTCGGCCAGCCGGCGGTCACCTCGGCGCCGACCGGCTGGTAGCTCGGATGGGGGTCGTAAGAACGGGACGCGGGCACATCTGCTCCTTGCTGGCTCACGGCGGTAGTTAACGATAACAGTGCATGACTCAAGGCGTCCATGCTTGCTCCTTGCAGTGAGAGTGACTACGGCACGCGTTTGACCTTGCTGTTCGGCACGCCGTGTGGGTCGTGGGCAGATTCTTTGCCCCGGAACCCTTGCTAGCTCCGGAATGGTGTCGTTAACCTCCACGCAACACACACCGGGAGCCACCGGATTCAGCCCGGGTTGCGAGCGCCCCGTGATTCACATTCAGCCATGCAGGTGGCCCGATTCCGTGAAGGTGATCCATGTCAGCATCGGGCAGGGCCGGCAGCGCAGCCGCGTCGCTCGCTCGCCGTCGCTTCCTCGCCGGGGTCGCCGCCGGCGCGGCCACCCTGACGGCCGGAGGCTGCGCCCGCGGGGCGAGCACCTCCGCGCAGCCGGGGACCACGAGCATCTCCAACGACAACGCCACCTGGGACGACGGCTACCGCGCTGCCGGACGGGAACTGGAGAAGATCACCGGCTATGCGCTCAGGCCGCTGTCGAACCCGTCGGTGACCTCGTACCAGCAGGTCGTGCAGATGACCCTGCAGACCTCGAAGGCGTCCGACCTCGTCAAGTGGGCTTCCGGATACCAGCTCAAGCGCCTGGCACGTGCGGGCGGGCTGACCGACCTGGGCCGCGTCTGGCAGCGGTACGCGGCCAAGGGATGGGTGCGCGGCAGCGCGCGGGAAGCCGTCTCCTACCGCGGCACGGTCTTCGGTGTCCCGCTGTACGAGTCGTACTACGTCCTCTTCTACAGCAAACCCGTGTTCAAGAAGCTGGGCCTGTCGGTGCCCGGCAGTTGGGCCGAGCTTCTGCACTGCGCCGACGTCCTCAAACGCAACAAGGTCACGCCGTTCCTCGCGAGTCAGGTGGGCGGCTGGCCCGCCATCGAGTGGTTCCAGGAACTGCTCAGCAAGGTCGACCCGCACTTCTACCGGCGGTTGGTGGCGGGAGAGGCGTCCTACACCGACGACGCGGCCCTGCGGGCCATGGACATCTGGCACGACTTCATGCGCAAGGGCTGGATGACGGCGCCCGACTTCGACCAGGCCCGCGGCCCCGGCGCGCTGAAGGAGGGCACGGTGGGCATGTTCCTGCACGGCACCTGGCAGGCGTCGGGGATGGCGGCGGCCGGCATGCGGCCGGGCACCGACTACGGCGCCTTCGTCCTCCCCACGGTGCGGCCCGGCACCCCGAAGAGCGTGATCGCCGAATCGGGTGTCTTCGTGGTGCCCAGCCGTGCCTCCTCGCACGCCGCCGCGATGGCGAACGTCGGGGCCTGGCTCGACCCGTCCGTGCAGCGCGTGTGGAGCGACTTCCTGCAGGACAGCTCCGCCAACCCGCAGGTGCGGTCCAGCAATCCGGTGGTGGCCGGGCTCCAGCGCGACATCGCCCGCGAGCGCCGTCTGGCCCTGGTCCGCTACTGGGAGGCAAGTCCGCCCAGCCTCATCCAGGGCAACACCGACGACCTGGGCGGATTCATGGCCGGGCAGACCTCCCCGGCCGCCACGCTCCGCCGGATGCAGGAGCGTGCACACGACGAATGGGCGGCTTGGAGGCGCGACGAAGCATGAGTACTTCGATGACCGACCGGCGCCCGCCCGCCCTGGACGGCGCGGCGGACGCACCCCGGGGCGGAACCCGGCACCCCTCCCTGTCGCGGAGTTGGCGCACCGCGCGTGAGCGGATGCTGGCCGGCGGCTTCCTGGCCCCGGCCGTCCTGCTGGTCACCCTGTTCCTGCTGGCCCCCTTCGTGTGGACCGTCCACCGCAGCTTCTTCAGCGACTCGCGGACCACGCCGTTCAGTTGGTTCGACAACTACGCGCTGTTCGCGTCGGACCCGGCCCTGTTCCGCTCCATCCAGAACACCCTGATGTGGGTGGTGGGCACGGTCGTCCTCCCGTTCGTGCTCGGGCTCGCCATCGCGTGCCTGACGAACTCGGGCCGCCTCTCGCGCCTCGCGCGGCTGTGTGTCGTGCTGCCCTACGCGCTCTCGGGGTCCGCGGTGGCGGTGGTGTGGAACTTCATGCTCACCACCGACGGCGCCGTCAACCAGGTCCTTACCGCCCTGGGCCTGGACTCCCTGGCGCAGGGATGGCTGCTCACCTGGCCGGGCAACACCGTCGTGATGATCCTCGCCAACGCCTGGCAGGCGACCGGCGTGGCCGTCATCCTCTTCCTGGTCGGCCTGCAGTCCATTCCACCCGAGACGCTCGAAGCCGGCGCCCTGGACGGCGCGGGCAGTTGGCAGCAGTTCCGGCACATAGTCCTGCCCCAGCTCCGGCCGGTGTCGATCATCGTGATCGGGATGAGCCTGGTCAACGGCCTCAAGTCGTTCGACCTGATCTGGGTCCTCACCCAGGGCGGCCCCGGACGGGCCACCGAGACCCTCGCGGTGTCCCTGTACAACGAGACCTTCCTGGAGATGCGCCCCGGCGCGGGAGCGGCGATCGCGGTCGTCCTCACCGTGATCGTGCTGGCCGCCTCCTGGCTCTACCTGCGCCGACAGCTCGACGTGAAAGGCGTGTGACGATGTCCCCCGGCCGACTCCTGCGCAACGCCACCATCGCGGTCCTGGCCGTGCTGTGGCTGATCCCCACCTGGCTCCTCGTGGTCAACGCTATGGTGCCCGCCGAGCGTTACTCCGGCAGCCCGCACTGGCTGCCCCAGGACTTCGGGCTCCTCGACAACATGTCCCAGGCCTGGGACCGGGCCCAACTCGGACCGGCGCTCGGCAACAGCCTCCTGTACGCCGTCGTCAGCGCCGTCGCCGCGGCGGTGATCGCCGGCCTCGCCGCCTTCGCCACGATCGTCATGCCCGTCAGGCGGCAGGCCCTGTGGTTCTGGGTGATCTACTCCGGCACACTGCTGCCTCTCCAGGTGTTCCTCCGACCGCTGTTCCTGTCGTACGCGCACACCTCGCTGTACGACACCCAGGTCGGGCTCGTCCTGCTCTACACCGCGATCGCCGTTCCCTTCGCGTTCTTCGTGATGCGCAACTACGCCCTGACGCTGCCGCGGGAAGTGGTGGAGGCGGCGCGCGTGGACGGCGCGTCGTGGTGGCGCGTGTTCTGGCAGATCCACGTCCCGCTGACCCGGTCCGCCATGATCGCCGTGTTCGTCTTCCAGTTCGTGGCCGTCTGGAACGACCTCATGTTCGGCATCACCATGGTCACGAGCCGCAACATCCGGCCCGTCATGGCCGCGCTCGCCGATCTCCAGGGCAACTACTCGAATGTGGGCCCGCCCGTGGTGCTGGCCGGCGCACTCCTGGTGTCGTTGCCGACCGTGGTGCTCTTCTTCTCCGCCCAGCGCTTCTTCGTCAGCAGTCTGAAACTTCACCGCTGACACCGCACGCCCCTCTCCCTGTCTCCTCAAGGTCGCGAAGGAACACACCCATGCTCCGATCGCTGTTCACCCGTGCCGCCGTGCCCGCCGTCTGCGCCGGACTGCTCTGGGGCGCCCTCCCGGCACACGCCCAGACGCCCGGACACGCCCGCACTGTCTCCTCCGCGGACTGGGCCGACCGCGCCACCGCCGCGTACCGCGCCCTGCAGGACCACCTGTACGAGGGCTCCGACCAGCACGGCCTGTACCTGGAGCACACCCCCCGGCAGGCGTCCGACCGGGAGCATTCCTACCTGTGGCCCTTCCGGGAGGCCGCGCAGGCAGCCGTCGACATGCAGGACCTGCCGCGCACCGGGCCCTCCTACCGGAAGGACGCGGCCGAGCGGTTCGCCACGGCCGAGCTCTACTACGCCCCCGGCGAGCGGCCCGGCTACGCGTCGTACCTGCCCGCACCCCTGGGCACGGGCGGCGACATCTACTACGACGACAACGCCGTGGTCGCCCTCAGCCAGCTCGACCAGTACGAGGCCACCGGGAACCGCGTCCTGCTCAAGCGGGCCGAGCAGGTCGTACCCGTCGTCTCCAGGGCCTGGGACGACGACCCCGCCAAGGCATGTCCGGGCGGCATGGACTGGTACGACTCACCGAACAACAACATCCGGGCCACCAATGTCACCGCCCTGTCGGCCCAACTCGCCGCCCGCCTCTACGAGCACACCCGCAAGCGCACCTACCTCGCGAAGGCCGAGCGGTGGTACGGCTGGGTGTACTCGTGCATGCGTAAGGCGGCGGGCCTGTACGTCAACGACCGCGGCGACGACGGCAGCACCAACGAGACCCTGTGGACCTACAACTCCGGCGCCATGGTCGGCACCGCCACTGCCCTCTACCGCGGCACCGGTGACACCCGCTACCTGGACAAGGCCGTGGCGGACGCCCGCGGATCACTGGCGTACTGGACCGAGGGAGACCGACTCCACGAACAGCCGGCCATCTTCAACTCGTTCTACTTCAAGGATCTGTTGGACCTGGACGCCCTTCGCCCCGACCCCGCCTTCCTGACGGCCATGAGCGCCTACGCCGACAACACCTACCGCAGCAACCGGGACGCCGCCACCGGACTGTTCCGCTTCCAGCCCTCCAACGGCGGCGACTACGACCCCCAGGCGCCGGCCGCGACGCTCAACCAGTCCGCCATGGTCCAGATCTTCGCCACGCTCGCCGACGCCACCCACCACGGTCACCGCTCGCAGGAAGGCGACCGGACTTCCTGACCGGCCGGCCCGCGCCACCGCACCCCCGACGCAAAGGACACTCACGCACCATGCCCAAGCCACCGCTGACCCGGCCCTCCTGGTGGGACTCCGACATCGCGCGTGACCTTCTGCGCGAGCGCGTGGCCACCACCGTCGGCCTGGGGGACCTGCGGGTGCAGCTCTCGGGAGAACCCCTGCTGCGCCGCGACGCCACCGGCGGACTGCTCCAGTCCGTCCGGGTACGCGTGCACCCCCGCGACACCGCCGGCCCGCGACCACGCGTCACCCGAGCCCGCGTCACGTCCGCCGGCGGCACCCCCGTCCACTGCGAGGTCCTCCCCGGACCAGGAGGCGACACCCGCCTGCTGGTCCCGGAAGTGGACACCCCCACCCCGCTGCTCATCGAACTGCCGGAACTGGAGGAAGGCACCCGGCTCGCGTTCGAGGCACATCCCCAGCGCCACTGGACCCTGCACCTCGTACAGCACTCGCACCTCGACATCGGCTACACCGACCCACAGGGCCGCGTCATGGCCGAGAGCCGCGCCTACCTCGACTCGCTCCTGGAACTGTGCCGCGACACCGACGACTGGCCCGACCCCGCCCGGTTCCGCTGGGCGGTCGAAGGCTTCCACTCCTTCCAGGACTGGCGGGCCAACCGCCCCCATCGGCAGGTGGAGACCTTCCTCGACCGGGTGCGCGAGGGACGCGTCGAACTCACGGCCATGCCGTTCAACCTCCACACCGAGACCTGCTCCACCGACGAACTGCACGAACTCCTGCGCCCCGCCGTCGAGTTGCGCGAGCGGCACGGCATCGACATCACCACGGCCATGCAGACCGACGTGCCCGGACAGGTGGTGGGCCTGCCCGACGTCCTCACCGACAACGGCATCCGCTACCTGTCCGTGGCGCACAACTGGGCCGGACGCGCGGTGCCGCACCTCGTCGGCGGGGAGCACCTGCCGCGGCTGTTCCGCTGGGAGACACCGAGCGGCAACAGCGTCCTCGTCTGGCGCACGGACACCCCGCACGGCCTGGCCTACATGGAGGGCTCGATCCTCGGCTTCGACGAGTCCTACGACCACGTCGACGACCTGCTCCCCGCCTACCTCGGCGCCCTGGCCCGCTTCCCCTACCCCCACGAGGGACGCGGCATCCCCGGCTTCCCCGCCGTCGAACTCCCCGGCACCGCGGACCCCTACCCCTGGGACGTGCTCCACCTGCGCGTACTGGGCAAGTTCGCGGACAACGGCCCGCCCCGGCGGATCATCTCGGAGACGGTGCGCCGCTGGAACGACCAGTGGGCGTTCCCACAGCTTCGGGCCTCGCGCAACCAGGACTTCTTCGAGGACGCCGAGAAGCGCTACGGGGACCGTCTGGAGACCCACCGCGGGGACTGGGGCGACTGGTGGGTCGACGGCGTCGGTGCCGGCGCCGTACCGCTCTCGGCCACCCGCCGCGGGCAGGCCGCCCTCGCGGAGGCACAGACGGTGGCCGGCTACGCCCACCTGATGGACGTAGCCGGCAGCACGGCCGTGACCGCAGGCGCACCCGAGGTCTACCGGTCGGCCTCCCTGTTCAACGAGCACACCTGGGGCGCCGGCGACCCCTGGACGCACGGCGACCACGGCCACGGGTCCGGCGAGAAGCAGTGGCACTGGAAGTACTCCCAGGCGATGCGCGCCCACGACGACGCGGAGACGCTCCTGGACGCCGCGGGCGCCCTGCTCGGCGAAGCCTTCGCCGCGGGCGCCGGCGCGGACGCGTCCTTCTACGCGGTGAACACCTGCAGCTGGCCGCGCACCGAGACCGTACGGCTCTTCCTGCCCGAGAGCACGGTCGCGCTCGGCGAGGCGGTCCGCGTCCTCGACGCGCGCACCGGCACGTCCCTGCCCTTCGCGCAGGAGGCCCAGAGCAACGACCGCCACCGCGCGGCCGGCCGCTTCCTGCACGTGCCCGTCGCGGACGTACCCGCCTGCGGAGCGGTGCGCCTGGACGTCGTCACCGGCGCCGAACCGCCGGTGGAAACCGGCGCGGAGAGCCAGGAGCCCGCCGATGCCACCGTCCTGGAGAACGACCACCTGCGCGTCACCGTCGACCTCCGCGAGGCGTGCATCGCCTCCGTCATCGACAAGCGCACCGGCCGCGAGATGGTACGGCAGGACGCCGTCATCGGCTTCAACGGCTACGTCTACGACGAGTACGCGACGGCCGGCGCGTTCAACCACCAGTCGAGCAAGACCGTCGCCGACGACTCGATGCACCTGCTCGCCTCACGCACCACCGCTCCGCCCGCGGCGCTCGTCGAGCGCACCACGGACGCCACGGCACACACCCTGGTGTACGAATGCGCCCCGGCCGGCACCCGCAGGCTCCGCGTGACGGTGCGCCTGCCGCACGACGCGGCCCGCGTCGACATCGAGAACCGCGTCGACAAGAACGCGACCCTGACCAAGGAGAGCGCCTTCTTCGCCTTCCCCTTCGCCCTGGACGGCGCCACCGTCCGCACGGAGGCGACAGGCGGTGTCCTCGGCACCGATCGCGAGACCGTGCCGGGCTCCGCCGCGCACATGCGGGCCGTCCGGCGCTGGATAAGTCTGACCGACGGCACCCATCACGTCGCGCTGGCCACGGCCGACGCCCCGCTCGTCCAGATCGGCGGCATCGCGATCCCGTACGTCCCTTACCCGCAGTCCCTGCCGCAGGAGGAACCGGCCACCGTCTTCTCCTGGGTGCACAACAACATCTGGGACACGAACTTCCCCGCCCAGCAGGCCTTCGACCACGTCTTCCGCTACAGCGTGGGCTTCGCCCCGCCCTCCGCGGACGCTGACGAGTTCGCCCAGCGCGTCGCGGCCGTCACCAGTCACCCGTTGGTGCCGGTGCGCGCCCGCGCCGAAGGCCGGACCGCATCGCCGGCCCGGACTCACTTCCTGACCCTGGAGGATTCGCGAGTGCGGCTCGTCGGCCTCACCGTCCCCGGCGAAGGCACGCTCATGGTCCGCCTTCAGTCACTGGCCGACACCCATGTCACCTGCCGCCTACGCACCCCCTTCGCTGTCGAGCGCGCCGTCCGCACCACGTATCTGGGCCTGCCCTCGCACGAGATCGACCGCGACCCCGACGGCGCCATCCCTATCGAGGTACCGGCACTCGGAACGGCCGCGGTCGTCCTGCACCTGAGCCCTTCCACGAACTGAGGTCGGACACCTGACGCGAAAACCCGTTGGCGGACCAGGGCAGCCACTGCTACTTTGCCGAAGGCCGTGCGAGAACGAGGAGGTGGTACCCGTGAACACAGTATCGACATGGGTGCTCCCCTCCGGGGTCACGGTCGGGCGATAGATCGTCCGGGAGCGCCGTCCAGGAGCACTCCCGAAAGGCCCTACCATGCACTTCACTTCTGAACAGCGTCTCGACGACGGCGTCCTCGAGCGCGAGTTCAACCTCGGCGAAATCCCCGGCATCCTGTGGACGCCCGCGTCCGCGTCCGCAGCCGCACCGGTCCCGCTGATTCTGCTCGGCCCCCCGCCGCTCGGACTGCGCAGGGTGTATCCGCGGCTGGTGGCGCGGGCACGGCACGCCGCGGCCGATGGCTTCGCCACGGCAACCATCGAGCTCCCCGGCAGCGGCGACCGGCCCCGTGGGGCCGCCGCCGAGCGGGCCCACGCCGCCCTGCGCCGGGCCCTGGAGGCCGGCGAGCCGATCACCGACGAGATCATCGATGCCCTCATCCTCCCTTTGGTCGACAAGGCGGTCCCGGAATGGCAGGCCGCCCTGGACGCCCTCCTGTCGTTGCCCGAGGTCGACGGCCCGGTCGGCTACTCGGGGGGAGTGATCTCCATCGGCGTACGGCTGGCGGTGGTCGAGCCGCGCATCGTGGCCGCCGGCCTGTTCGCCGGGAGCTTCGTGCCTCGCGCCATGTTCGAGGAGGCCCGCAAGGTCACCATTCCGCTGCACGTCCTGCTGCAGTGGGACGACGAAGGCAACGACCGGCAGGCCGCCCTGGACCTGTTCGACGCCTTCGGCTCCAAGGAGAAGTCCCTGCACGCCAACATGGGCGGGCACACCGGCGTCCCGCAGCACGCGGGGGAGGCCGCGGCCCGGTTCTTCACCCGGCACCTGAAGTGAGGCCGGGCCGTCGGGCCTGATGGCCAGGATGTCCCTCGCAGAGGGCACGTCTTCGGCGATCCTCTGCGGCTGATGGCGCGGGACCCTGTCGACACGGCAAGGTCCCGCGCTGCCCGAAGTTGTGGAAAGTCATGGCCTGGTGGCGACCGGGCGGCCCGGGAAACCCCTGATCGACCCCGATCAGTTGCTTACCGTTGCCGCTTTGCTTGGCCGGGGGTCTGGAGCCCTTCCGCACGACACACGGGATGCGCACATCGATCACCGTGACGTTCGACCGCCCGCCAGTTCTTGAGGTCCTTTCACTGACGTTGCACTGGCGTGCTGCAAGCCAGGAACTGGCCATTCATTCGGGCCCATCACTTACCTGTATCGGATCTCCCCGGCTCGAGGACGCCGAGACGGTTGGCCGCCTCGATCACCTCACCGAGCAGCTCGAGCCATTGCTCCACGTCTGAGGCTTGCAGACCCACGTCGAGCCCGAGGCCCTGTCCACCGGCGAGGTATACCTGGGTCGCACCGGTCTCGCGGGCGGCCGCCAGGTCCTCGGCGATCTGCCGGGGGGACCCGCCGAGGAAGGGACGAGGGTCCCCGATCGGCTCACGGGTGATCGGCGTGGGCCAGGGCACCTGGTTGACGACCATGAGGTCCGCCGGGTCGCGGCCGGACTCCCGGGCCGCAGCATGGAACGCGGACACGATGCCGCGCAGCTCCTGCTCCGAAGAGGTGATGGGGATGAGGCCGTCCGCGATCCGGCCGGCGCGCTTGATGGCGGACGGCGAGTTCGCGGCGAGCAGGACCGGGATGTGGGCCTGGAGCGGCTTGGGGTTCACCTGCGACGGCACGATCCGGTAGAACTCGCCCTCGTGCCGGACCGGGTCTGGACCCCACGCTGCCCGCATCGCCGCGATGAAGTCCTCGGTGCGGGCGCCCTTCCGGCTGCTCGACACGTTCGCTGTCTCGAACTCGTACTGCTGCCATCCCTGTCCCAGACCGGCGATGACCCTGCCGCCGCTGAAATGGTCCAGGGTGGCGAGTCGGCGGGCGAGCATCACAGGTACGTGCAGTGGTGCCACCAGGATCGCCGTACCCAGTTTGATGCGGTCGGTCACGGCGGCGACGTGGCTCAGCGTCTCCAGCGGTTCGTACGTCGAGCCGTAGAACTCCGGCACCGTCTCAGGCTCACCACCGGTCCACAGCACGACCTTGTCGAGCGGACGGAGCAGGCGTTCAAACGTCCACAAGGTGCTGTAGCCCAACCGCTCGGCCTCCTTGGCGACTTTGACGATCGTCTCCGGCGAGGTGTGCGGCCCTGCGGTAGGCAGGGCGAGACCGAGTTCCATGGATCCTCCAGCAGGTGGAGTGCGAGCACGGGTTGTCGATCATGATTCTGGACCATGGGATCAATCGCCGACGTGGGCGTGGCGGGCGCCGGGGCAACATGCAGGTGCTTGGTCCGTGCGGTCCCATGGACGGGGTCAGAAGCGCACGAGGTTCAGCGTGGGCAGAGGCCCGCCGGGGAACTGCTGAAGCGCGCCGCCGGTGGCGAGTGCGCCGAGGTCGATCGCCGAGAACCCCGCGGATTCGAGGAGCCGGCCCACAGCCGCCCGGGCCTCGGACGAGTCACCGGAGACGAACTGGACGCGCCGGCCCCCCTCCGCATTCGGGTCCGCCGCGAGGAGGGCCGGCGCCCATGTGTTGAGCGTCTTCACGACCCGAGCGCCGGGGAGCATGTCCTGGACCACCTCGCTCGACGTTCGGCCGTGCAGGTCGGCCGGGATGAAGTCCGGCGCCTGCAACGGGTTGGTGGTGTCGACGACGATCCGGTTCTCCCACGGGTCGAGACCCGCGACCGCGGTGGGCACGGACCGCCACGGCACCGCGAGGACCACGATGTCCTGCCGTGCCGCCTGAGCGACCGTGCCCGCGGAGGACCTGGGACCGAAATGCAGGATGAGCGACGCCAGGGACTGCGGCCCCCGGCTGTTGCTGAACACGACCTCGTGTCCACCGCGAAGGAAGGCCGTGGCCGCCGCCTGCGCGATGCCGCCCGCGCCGATCATGCCGATACGCATCATGCTTCTCCGAATCCGACTGTGTACTGCGCACGCGTCCACTGCGTGCGGGTGTGCCGCCCAGGTCTGCTGCCGGCCGGCGCCGGGCGGGGCCGACTCGCACTGTCGGTCCGCCTGGCGACCGGCGTTCCGCCGGCCGCCGAGCGGCTGTGCGTCGACCCCGCCCGGCGCACGTCCGGGCGGGGCCGGTGCTCAGGCCAGGAAACCGCCGTCGACGGCGAGTGTGGTGCCGGTGATGAAGTTCGCCTCCGGGCCCGCAAGGAAGCAGATCGCTGCCGCGACCTCTTCGGCCGTGCCGTACCGTCCCAGCGCGTTCATCGACCGCTGGACGTCCGCGAAGGGTCCGGTGTCCGGGTTCATGTCGGTGCTGATCGAGCTGACCTGGACGGCGTTGACGGTGATGCCTCGCGGTCCGAGGTCACGGGACCACCCGCGGGTGTACGCCTCCACGGCGGCCTTCGTCGCCGCGTAGTCGCCCAGCCCGGGGAAGGGCGCGCGCAGGGCCGCCGTCGAACTCATCGAGACGATCCGGCCCCCCTCGCCCATCACCTGTGCCGCGGCGCGCGTGGTGGCGACCAGGCCTCGCACGTTGGTGGACAGCTGACGCTCGAAGGCCTCGACGTCGGTGTCCACGGCGTCGATCGGTCCGGTCACGAACACCCCGGCGTTGTTGACGAGGATGTCGAGCCGGCCCAGTGAGTCCACGACCATGTCGATCAACCGCGCGGCCTGCGCGGTATCGCCCTGATCGGAGGCGACGGCCTTGGCGCGCACGCCGTGCGACTCGATCCGCCGTACGACCTCCTGGGCCTTGTCGGCGGCCGACTGGTAACTGATGACGACGTCGGCACCCTCGCGAGCGAGCCGGTTCGCCGTGGCCGCTCCGATGCCGCGGGATCCGCCCGTCACCAGGGTGACCTTGCCCCTCAGGGGCTTCTCGGTCATGGGTACTCCCAAGTCTCAGGCCGCATTGCGGCCGATCACGAATGTACGGACATGGCGGCAGGCGATCCGGGACTCTCCACGGTCCCGCGCCGAGCCGCATGGCTTAAATTGAGCGTACGCTCAAAAATTAGGTCCGGCCGTGCCGGGTGGCTTTTTGAATGACCGCTCAAATATTTGCACCGCCCTCAGGGCCTGTCAAACCCGACACCCGGGCTGACCCGCCGCGGGCAGGCGCTATATTTGAACGAACGCTACGAAATGGGCGAGGTGGACCATGGCCAGGGGGCGCCCCCGTGACTTCGACGTCGACGATGTCCTGCAGTCGGCCCTGCACATCTTCTGGGAGAGGGGCTACGAAGGCGCGACCATGTCGGACCTCGGCGAGGCGACCGGACTGAAGCCCGGCAGCATCTACGGCGCCTTCGGGTCGAAGGCCGGACTGTTCACACAGGTCGTGGACCGGTACATCGACACCGTCTTCTCCTACGGCCCACAGTGCGTCGAAGCCGCCGACGTCCGGGATGTGGTGCGCTGCTGGCTCACCGGGGCGGCGGAGAAGTCCACGGGCGAGGCCACACCACCGGGCTGTCTGCTGGTGCAGGGGGCCCTCGCCACGGGTGATGCCTCCCGAGACGTCGCTGACGACCTGTGCAACCGCCGTAAGGCCGCCCATGTCATGCTCACCGAACGGTTCGCGCGGGCGCGGCGTGACGGAGAACTGCCGGTCACCGTCGAACCCGGTGTGGCGGCCCGCTATGTCGTCGCCCTCGCGGAGGGCATCGCCGTCGAGGCGGCCTCCGGCGCGACCCGCGAGACGCTCCTGGGCCTGGTCGACCTGACCATGCAGCGCCTGCCCTGGGAGAGCTGAGACCGTAAGGTTTCGCGGGCGTTCCGCCTCATGCCTCCCGAACTCGATCTGCCCTCCGCCCGTCCGACCACGGACGCTCAGTCAGTGTCCGGTCAAGGTCAGACGGCTCCGGCCGGCCGGCGCGAGGCCCGGCCTCGGCCCGACGCCCGCTCGACGGCGGTCGGCAGGGTCGTTCTCATCCGTCGGCCGCGGGTCCGGTTCGTCGGCGAGGCTTGCGTCACCACCCGGCGCCGTTTTCACCCGGACACCTCAGTTGTCGTTCACCGAAGCGGGACTGCGCCAGTGTGTCACTGCGGCGGATTTCGCGGCGGGGGAGACGGTCGTGGTCCTGGCGGAGCTGTACCGGCGCGGGGAAGGCGGGGAGTCCGGGCTGCCGGAAGGGCTACGCCACGGGCTTTTCGGGACTGGCGACCGACAACGGCGTAGACGTCGACTCCGAACCCGAAACTGAGCGCGCTGCCGCACCGCGTCCCGCGCAGCCGCATACGGCAGGCACCCGCGCGGCTCGGTGGACCCGACGAAACTGGAGCGGCGGACCCCGAGCCTGCTGGCCCCCCGCCCGGCAGAGCCGGCCAAGTTCTCGCGGGCTGCGGCCTCATCGCTGCCATCACCGAGTGGCTGTGTCGGCACCTTCAGACGTTCTACACCACCCTGACCACGTACTTGCCCTGGACGCCGCCCGTCTCCAGCGCCCGGTGTGCCGCTGGCGTCTCCTCCAAGGGGAAGACCGTGTCCACCGCGGGGCTCAGCTTGCCCTCGACCACATGGCGGGCGAGGTCGTCGAAGTCCGCCTGCGTGGGGTTTCCGCTGAAGAAGCGCACCCGTCCGTGTCCGTGGACAGTACTGGCCGCGAGGTAGCTGAGCGAGGCAGCAGGCCGTTTGAGGTCGAAAGCGATGGTGACCATGCGCCCGCCAGGATTCAGTAGGCGCCGGAAGGCCCGCAGGTCGGTCCCCGCGGTGTCCAGGACCACGTCGAAGCGGTCCAATTCCGTCGGCCGCACGGTCCGGTGGTCAACGGCCTTGTGTGCGCCGAGCCCGCGGACGAAGTCCAGGTTGGCTGCCCGGGCCAGGGCCGTGACCTCGGCGCCGTACGCCCGTCCGAGCTGGACTGCGGCGTTGCCGACGCCACCCGCCGCGCCCCGGACGAGGAGGCGCTCGCCGGGGCGCAGCCCGGCTTTGTCCCGCAGCGCGGTGATGGCCGTGGTGGCCACCGGAAGCGCGGCGGCGTCCACCAGGTCAAGGCCGTCGGGAACCCGGCCGACCCGCTCGGCGGGCACCGTGACGTACTCGGCAGCGCTGCCGAACCCGGAGGTGCGGCCCAAGACCCCCCACACGCGGTCACCGGCCGCGAACCGTGTGACTCCGGTACCCAGTGCGGCGACCTCGCCGGTGAAGTCCAAGCCGACGCGCTTGGGGAACTTCCGACCGCTCAGGAGGCGGAGACGGCCGGCACGGGCTGCCAGTTCGCCGCCGTTGACGCTGAACGCGCACACCCTCACAAGGACCTCGCCGGGGGCCGGCTCGGGGCGTGGCACGCGGCCCGTATAGAGCACATCGGGGCCGCCGTAGCGGTCGTAGAGCACTGCTTTCATCATGTGGTCGTTCATCGTCTGCCTTTGCCGCCGGGGGCCGTACAGGGATCTGGCAGCGACCGTAGGCTCTTAAGTGGACGCAATCGTCCACTTGGAGCCGAAGAGAGAGACAGTGATGGCGGATTCCTCTCGGATCGCAGCCCGGGACAGGGTGCGGTCGGACGCCAGGCGCAACCGGGAGCGCGTCCTTGTCGCCGCCCGCGCGGTCTTTGCGGAGCGCGGGATCGACGCCCCGATGGCGACCGTGGCCCGACGGGCCGGGGTCGGCGTAGCAACGCTGTACCGGCATTTCCCGACCCGGGACGCTCTGGTGCGGGGCGCGTTCGCGCAACAGATGGAGACCTGCGCGCGGGCGCTCACCGAAGCTCTGGCCGCCCCTGACCCGTGGCAGGGCTTCCAGCAACTCTTCGAGACGATCTGCGCTCTGCAACGGGAGGAACGCGGATTCCCGGCCGCGTTCGTCGCGGCCTTCCCGGAAAGCACGCCGGAACACGCGAAGTCCCGGCAGCGAGCAGAGCGGGATTTCACGACCCTCGTACGCAGGGCCCAGGCGTCGGGCGCACTGCGGCCCGATTTTCACCCTTCCGACCTCGCCGTGGTCCTGTTGGCACACTGCGGCCTGGTGACGGCCCTGCCGGATGACGATGCAGCGTCCCGGCGCCTGGTGGCCTATCTGCTCCAGTCGTTCCGCACCGACACGGCCGACAAGCCGCTGCCCCCGCCGACAGGGCTGACACTGCGCAGCCTCCCGATCGCCTCTGACAGTCCCCAGAAACTGCGATCCTCCAGAACCTGACATGAACCGGCTACCTGTCGCAGGGCAGGTCCAGTCCGACAACCCACTTTCGCGACGGCCGCTCAGCCGAACGCCTGGGTGCCCAAAGCCTGGAGGAAGGCGAACTTCTCGGCCGCGTCGGTTCCCGGTTGCGGGCGGAACATGATGAGCACGTGGCTGGTCGACGCACCGCGGACGACGTCGCACTGGACGACCATGCGCCCCACGGACGGGTGGACGATGGTCTTGCGCGCCGACCTCAGGACGGCCACTTCCCGTTCGTCCCACAGCTTCGCGAACTCGGTGCTGTGCTCCAGCAGGTCGTCCACGAGGCCGACCGCGGTCCGATCGTGCGCGTGTGCCTCCATGACCGCCCGCAGATCGGCGGCGTAGGCCCGGGAGATGGCTTCATGGTCCTCCGGGGCGTAGACGGAACGGCTGGAGGGGTCGGTGAACCACCGCCACACCACGTTCGACTCCCGTCCTTCCCGGCCCGTCCAGTCGCCGAGCAGAGACCTGCCGAGGTCGTTCTGGGCGATGACGTAACTCAGGTTGTCCGCGACGACGGCGGGTGTGGTGGGCAGGGCGTCCAGGAGGTACATGAGCCCCGGGTCGACGTAGCCCTTGCTCACGAACGGGGGTGGCGGCTGGTAGCCGGCGAGCCGGTAGAGGTAGTCCCGTTCGTCGACGGACAGGCGCAGTGCCCGGGCGAGACACGCGACGATCTGCTCCGACGGCCTGACTCCGCGCGCCTGCTCGAAGCGTTCGTAGTAGTCGGCCGAGACTCCCGCCAGCATGGCGACCTCCTCGCGCCGCAGGCCGGGCGTCCGGCGTCGGCCGCCGCCGGGCAGGCCCACCTCGGCCGGCTGCATCGCCTCGCGCCGTGATCGCAGGAACCTGCCGAGTTCTGTACGGTCCATGGTCTTTCTCCCTGCGATGAGTCAGGCGGTCGAGGCGAGGGCCGGGCGGTGTCGGGCCGGGCCGGAGGGATTCACGGTCGTGGCCTGCCCGGCTCGGTCCGACGGCTGCTTCCGTGGCCCGCCGCAGGCGCCGGACGGCGGCGGCACGGCGGCGTCCCACGGCGAGGAACCGGTTCCTCGACCGTGCGGCTGTGGGGATCTTCGCAACGGCCCTGACATCAGTCTGCGGCGGTACCGGCCGCCTCACCACGGTCCCAATCAATGACGAGTGTTACCGGTCGTAGCGAATGCTTGCGATCCGTGACGATGTCGACACCGGTGACGTACACGTGGCCGACCCGACGATGTGAGCGGCCTGCGTGCCGCACCGCAGCCGCTGTCGGTGCGGTGGCGGGGTCCGTACGCCCCCGGGGTGAGGCGGCTGCTTCCCGCCTCACCCCGGGTCCGGGGTCCTCCTCCCGGCGGCAGCGGATCAGGCGCCCGTGGTGAGGACCATGCGGAACCGGGCCTGCCCCGACGCCATCCTGGCCATGGCCTCTCCGGCCTGCTCAAGAGGCCGGGTCTCGATCCAGGGACGTACACCGCTCAGCGCGGCGAACCTCAGGGTGTCCCTGGTGTCGAGGGAGGTCCCGGAGGCGTGCCCGTAGACGCGCCGCCCGGCCAGGGCCAACTGCATGGAGCTCACGTCGATGTTGTCCACGGAGAGACCGACGACGGCCAGCTCACCCCGGCGGCCGAGCCCGTCGACCGTGGCCGCGACGGCGGGACCGTTGGGCACCGTCGCGAGGACGAGCTTCGCACCGCCGAGAGCCTGCAGCCGCGCCGCGACGTTCTCCGACGCGCTGTCGACGTAGTGACGGGCGCCCAGCTTGTGGGCGAACGCGGCCTTGTCCTCGCCGCGGGCGATCGCAACGGTGTCGAACCCCATGGCATTGGCGAACTGCACCCCGAGATGCCCCAGCCCGCCCAGCCCGAGGACGGCGACGGTGTCACCAGGACGCGCCGCGCTGCGGCGCAGGGCGTTGTACACGGTGACGCCCGCGCAGGCCAGCGGCGCGGCCTCCTCGTAGGTGAGGTCGTCCGGTACCGGTGCCAGCGCCTCCTCGGGTACGACGACCAGGTCCGCGAACCCGCCCGGATAGGCCAGGCCGGGCACCTGGGCCTGCGGGCAGTAGATCCCGTCGCCGTCCCGGCAGGCGTCACAGTGACCGCAACTGCCGCCGTACCAGCCGACGGCGACCCGGTCACCGACGGACCAGCCTTCCACGCCCTCACCGACGGCCTCGACGTGCCCGGCGATCTCGTGCCCCGTCGTCAGCGGGAACCGGGTCCCCGGCAGGTACCCGCCCGTCACCATCGCGTCGGAGTGGCAGACCCCGCAGGCGTGCACCCGGACCCGGACCTGCCCTCTGTCCGGCGCCGGCGCCGGCGTCTCGGCCTTGACCAGGCGAAAGGCCTCACCAGGTCCCGGAGTTTCCATACGACGATGCACGAACGGCATGTCTTGTTCCTCTCGTGTGCTGATTCCCGCCCGGATGCCGGCCGGGGATCACTCGTCCCCCGCGGGGAGCGCTTGTCGGACCGCGCGGCATCAGTCTGCGGCGGCTGCAGCAGGCCAACCACGGTCGCTTCGTCCGGGGCTACGCCGTACGCGCCGGTGGGCATGTGGGGCGGATCCGCCGTCACCGCGGGGGGCAGCCGCACGTCCCTGCGCCGCGGCGCACCCCTCGTCCGGACCGGCGGGGGGAGGGCTCGGTAGGTGGTGGCGCTGTGCACGTCCCGGCCGCGATGGGTATCGCTACCGCACCCGGCACCAGCACGCTCGTGCCCCTCTCAGTGGCGGAGCGTCCGAGCGCGCCGTCGACGGGACCGTGGCGTGGGCGAACCCGCCGGAGACGGCGGTACTTCGCGTGAGGTCGCCGAACGGGCTGCGCGCCGCCGCACGGCGCGCGAGGCGACGGCGACGCCTCCTCGGCGGCGGGGAGGGTTCACTCCGGCGCCGAGGAGGACTCCGTGACCGTAGCCCGGGGCGGCGGGGGCGCAGTGGCTGTCCTCGCGCGGGACAGGGCGGCCGGGGACGTTACTGCCCGCCGCGCACCTCATCGGGAGCGAGCAGGTGGGTGAGGAAGGCGATCCAGCTGGGCTACGGCGGTCCCGAACGAACCTTCGGGATGGTCCGCGACGACACCAGGCAGGAGAAACGAAGGGAGAAGGCGCATGCGGCGCTCACCGCAGAGCGACAACGCGCCAAGGACATCGCCGACTTCTCCTCCGCCTTGATCACCGCAGCCACGGAGCAGGAGATGCAGCAGGTCGTCCTGACCCGGCTCGCCGCATCCTTCGGCGCCGGCGGCGCCCTGCTCGCGCTCGTCGACGACGACCGCCTGCGCATCTCCACCGACGCCGGGATAGCCATGTGGGAGGTTGACGACCTGCACGGCATGTCGCTGGACCATCCGACCCCGCTGACTGAAGCGATCCGCACGGGCAAGTCCTACTTCATCCCCGACCGGGAGGACTACATCCGCCGTTGGCCGCACAGGGCTGAATTTCGGCAGCTCGCCCGCCTCGGCTCCGACTACGCCGTCTCAGTCATGCCCCTCACCGAGCCTGGCAACCAGCCGCTCGGGGGATGGCTGGTGTTCTACGGCAGCGGACACCGGCCGTCCCTGGATGAGCAGACCCTCGTGGGTACGCTGGCCGATCTGGCGGGCCAGGCGTTGCGGCGCATCAGGTTGCAGCAGGCGCGCGTCGGGCTGGCCACAGCGCTGCAGCAGTCCATGCTCCCCAGGCTGCCCAAGCATCTCGCGGGCCTGGAGGTCGCCGCCCGCTACCGACCGAGCCGGGACGGGTTGGACATCGGCGGCGACTGGTACGACGCCTTTGCCACGCCTGACGGCACGGTCGCCATGGAGATCGGCGACGCCCAGGGGCATGACGTGGACGCTGCCGCAGCCATGGGACAGGTGCGTGCCTCCATACGTGCGATCGCCGCCCACGAGCCGGATCCCGCGACCGTGCTGACGCGTATCAACGAGTTGCTCGTCACGATGGGCGCGGATCGCTTCGCCAGCTGCACCATGCTGCATCTCGACCCCTGCGACGGACAGGTCACCGGCGCAAGCGCCGGCCACGTGCCGCTGCTGTACGCGCGCAAGGACGGCAGCCACAGCATCCGCGAGCTGCCGGGCGGCCCGGTCCTGGGAGTCGTGCCCGGTACCGAGTACCGCGAGGAGACCTTCACCCTGGACCAGGACAGTGCGCTGGTCATGGTCACCGACGGCTTGGTCGAAGGACCGGGCCTCACCTTGGAAGCCGGGCTGGAACGGGCGGGAACACTGGCGGGCACGGCGCTCCACGACGGACTGAACGCCGAGGAGACCGCCGACCGCATCCTTGACGCCGCGGTCGCGGTGGACCACCTCGACGACGTCGCCGTACTGGT
The DNA here is from genome assembly GCF_055657325.1 of Streptomyces sp. NPDC107562. Lineage (NCBI taxonomy): Bacteria > Bacillati > Actinomycetota > Actinomycetes > Kitasatosporales > Streptomycetaceae > Streptomyces > Streptomyces sp. NPDC107562. The sequence continues at coordinate 931,723 of NZ_JBVKBE010000001.1, forward strand.
CATCCGACGTACCTGACTACCTCAAGCTGGCGCGGGCGCCGTCGCTCGGGTAGCGGGGGTTGGCTGGCGTGGTCGTTGAGCTCCATCTGAGCAGTCAGCCGAACGGCCCGCCGGAGATCCCGACGGGCCGCTTCGAAGCAGCGAGGTCAGATCATGTCGATCTCGCAGAACACCCCGTACCCCGAGCGCTCCTCGCACCGCGCGAGTTCATGGTTGGAGATCTTGGTCCAGACGAAGGCGTTGACCTTCTTCGGGTCGTCTCCGCCGTCTCCGTGGTCGTGCACCCAGTACGCCGATTCCACCATGAAGCCGTCGGTGTCCGACCAGGTCCCGCGGATGTCCTTGCTGCTCTTGTTGCCGGGGAGCCACCAGTGCGTACATTTCAGTGACCCGGCGTTCCATGTCGAGCAGGTGGAGGAGCCGCCTTCGAAGTCACCGATCTTCACGGTGTAGTTGCTGGGCAGATAGTTGTAGACGACGCCGCAGATCATCCCGAAGGTGCAGCCACCCATGGGAGTGGCCTCGGACGTCGGCGCCGCAGCCGCGCTGCCGGACAGCGCTCCGGTGAGGAGCGTGGCTGCACCTAGGAAGGTCCCGAGACGAGTCGTCAGCTTCATGATTTCTTCATGCCCCCTGGGTCGCGGTGCTGCCTCGCGAGTGAGCAGCGCTGGCCGCATTCTGGCATGAACATGTCTCAGTCATACGGTGTCTCGCCGAGTTCGTCAGGGACTCACCGGGCGCCGGCCTCGCGAGGTGTGGGCGGAAGGGCATGTGTCGCTATGCGGACGACGTCGTGGCGGCGCGCACCTGCTGGGCAAAGCCGGCCACGGTGAAGTCAGGTCCCACACCGTCAACCATGATCATGTCGCTGATGGAGTTGTCGGTCCGCAGGGGCCGGATCGCGCGGTACTCGGGGGAGTCGTACCAGTCGCGAGCCGACTGCATGCTGGGAAACTCCATCAGGACGACTGAGCCCGGCCAGGCGCCCTCGACCACGTCCGCCTCGCCCTGAGCGAGCCACCTGCCGCCGTACGGCCGTACGGTCTCCTCGACGCGCTCAAGATAGGTCAGGCCCTGCTCATTCGGCACGCCACCGGGGATGCGCAGGTGGTTGATCAGGTAGGTGCTCATCTCGTCCTCCGGTCGGTCACCGCGGCGCGGCGCTAGGTTCGCAACCAATGTCGACTTGTCATGATCTACCCCCTCTGTTTTACCCCTTTTGCGCCCTCGTGCAGTCGACCTGGAAGCCAACCGGGCGATGTGGTCCGGATCTGGGGTTCCGGTGGCGGGATGCGTGCTGTCCGGCCTGCCAGGGAGGGGCATAGTCGATTCGTCACCCCCACCATGCCCGGTGCGCAACCGCCGGGCCCTCATCCCTCACGGGAGGACAAGATGCCCGCATTCGGATTCCTGGTCGAGTTCGAGGCCAGGCCGGGCAAGGAGGAGGACGTCGCCGCCTTCCTCCGGCACGCGAAAACACTGGTCGACGCGGAGCCCGGGACGCTGGCCTGGTTCGCATTCCGGCTCGGCCCCACCTCGTTCCGCATCTTCGACGCCTTCGAGACGGAGGAGGACCGCGAGACGCACCTCCAGGGCAAGGTGCGCCAGGAGATCGAGGCGCGCGGTGAGGAACTGTTCAGCGTGCAGCCCACCATCACGCCGGTGGACGTACTCGCGTCGAAGCTCCCCGGGTAGCCCGGCCGCGCGCAGGTGCGGCGCGCGCGGTGCGGCCGCTTCGGCGGTCCTCAGGGAGCCGGTGCGGCCCGGGCGGGCCGGAAGGTGTGCCGGTAGGCGAGGGCGGTGGTGCCGACCGTGCGTTCGAAGTTGCGTCGGAACGACTCGTACGAGCCGAAGCCGACCATGGCCGCGATCTCCGTTACACGGTGGTCGGTGGTCTCCAGCAACTCCTTGGCCTGGTCGACCCGTTCGCGGGTGATCCAGTCGAAGACGCTCATCCCGGTCTCCTGGCGGAACCTGCGCGCCAGGGTGCGCTCGCTCAGGTGCTCGTGCCTCGCCAGTTCGGCGAGGGTCAACGGCTCGTGCACATGATCGCGCAGCCACCGCAGGAAGGAGCCGTCGGACGATCGGCGGGCGGGGCGTAGCGAGTCCTTCGCGAACTGCGCCTGGCCGCCCTGCCGGTGCGGCGCGCTGACCAGCAGGCGCGCGACGTCGCTCGCGTACGCCTGGCCGAGGTCGAGCGCGAGCAGGTGAAGCGCCAGGTCGGTGGCGGAGAAGACGCCGCCGGAGGTGTGCACGGGCCCGTCGTCCACGAACAGCAGCTCCGGCTCCAGCCGCACTGCGGGAAAGCGCCTGCGGAAGTCGTCGGAGAACAGCCAATGCGTCGTGGCGCGCCGGCCGTCGAGCACGCCGGCTTCGCCGAGCAAGAAGGCGCCGGCGCAGAAGGAGACCATGCGCGCGCCGGCCGCGTGCGCCTCGCGCAACGCGGCGAGCAGCCGCTCGCCGCGCGGGGCGCGGGGATCCTCGACGCCGGGTACCAGCACGGTGTCGGCCGTCACCAGGGCGTCCAGCGGGGCCAGTTCGCCCAGGTCGGCGCCGGAGGAGAGGGGCTGGCGTGACCGCTCGCCGCACAGCACGACCTGGTAGGGCGACACGGTGTCCCGGGTGGCCGCTCCCGGAGCGGCGATGCGGGGACCGAACACCTGCTGGGCGACGGCCACTTCGAGCATGACCGCGTCGGGCACGACGAGCAGGGCGATGACGTGTCGGTCCCGTCCGTGCGAGGTGGTGGGGCGCGATGCGGGGCGCACGGTGATGTCACCGGCCGTCGGCTGCGCTGCTGTCCGTACCGGCCTGTGCGCGGCTGTCCCTACCGTCCTGTGCGCTGCTGTCCCTACCGCCATCCTCGCGTCCCCTCACCGCCTGGTGCGGCCCTGGGCCGGCACGCCCCCATGGTGCGGTCCTCGCGCGGTGCGGAGCCGTGCGATGCCGACCCGGTGTGGCCTCCGGCCGAAGATCTTTCACCCTACGCAATGGACGTGGCAGGCGAAACGGCTCCTGGTCGCGTGCCGACTTACCGAGCGGCCGAGGGCGCCGATCTCATCGGCGCCGCCGGTACGGAAGAGCTCTGACCAGGCGGTGCTTCTCCGACTGCTTGGTCCGTCTCGGTACCGGCTCTCGGTCACGCGTCGGCGGCGTCGCCGCCCTCGGCCTGGTCGAAGAACTTCATCGCCATGAAGCCGTGGGCGAAGCTGCCACCCGCACGCAGGGCCGCGGCCATCATGATGGTCTCGGCCAGCTCCTGCTGGGTCGCGCCCGCGGTGTGTGCGGCCTTGGTGTGGGCCTCGATGCAGTACGGGCACTGGGTGGTCAGTGCGACAGCCACGGCGATGAGTTCGGCGTATTTCCGTGGGATGACGTTGTCCGTGCCACGCAAAGCCTCTGCGTCCCAGGCGGTGAAGGCCTTGAAGGCCGCCGGGGCGCCGGCGCGGATGTGCTTGGCGTACTGGTGGTCGGTGTGCTCGTGATAGGACACGAAGTTCTCCTGTGCTGTGGCGCCAGGAGTACGGGACGCGCGCGTCCCGTATCCGGCCGGCCGCGGGGTTGGGGGAGGGGCGGTGACGGAGTCGGCGTGTCGTGGTGGCTCTGTGTCACGGACGCCGTGCCCGTCGAGCGGCCTCCGGACCGGCTGTCCGGCCCGGAGAACGGCTTCTGCCGCTCTCCCAGGAATGACCGTCCGCCCGCGCAGAGTGTGACAACCCTTGATCGGTCGAGGCCACGAGGATCGAGCGGCTCCAGGCACCCGACCGCGTCAGCGCCGACGCCCGGACCGCCTGTCCGCCCGAAGAGGTCCGCATCCGGCGACGCGGCCGGCTCACGGTGCAGGGGTCAGCCCGACGGGCTGGGCCCCCACATGAGGGGACCGTGTGCGGGCAGCGGCATCCGAGCGATCACGGAGCAGCCGCAGCGACGGCGTCCGCGGCGCCCACGACCACGACGCCCAGGGCCACCAGATGGTCCAGGAGGCTCACGTCGACCTTGTCGTCGCCGTCCGGGGCGGCCTCCGCGTACTCCTGGATCTCGGTGCGCACACCGGCGGCGGACATCGGGCCCTCCCCGAGTCGGCGCAGCACGAACTCCTCCGCGCTGCTGAGGGGGTACAGGGCCGAAACCGCCCTGTCGACGGCGATGGTCAGGTTCATGCGTGACACCTCGAAGACAGGGCGGGCGCCCTGCGCGGCGGGGTTGCCGAAGTGCACGGCGCCGGAGTTCGCCACATGGACCCGCTGTAGTTCGCAGTCGGGGGACAGGGCCACCGTCGCCTCGTCGGGCACCGCCTGCGACGGGGTGCTGGCTTCGCCGGCGGCGGCGAAGAACCGGCGGAACGCGTTCGGGCCCACATCGGCGTTGTAGAGGATGTCCTCCGGCACGTCGATCAGGGCGACCTCCGGGTAGAGGCGCTGGATCCGTTCCATGGCCGCCGCGCCGACCGACACCTTCTCCGGTGCCGTGTGCCGGAAGTCCAGGTGGTACCAGCGCTTCTTGGGGTCGCCGAGCACGACGATCCCGTACTTCTCGGGGGTGTCCGCTATGGGCGCGCCCTTGAGCAGCCTGAACGTGCCCACGTCCGCACGGGCTATGACATGTCGGTGGTCGCGGACGAACCGGTAGGTGTCGTCCGCCTCCTCCGCCGTCTCGGACGGGAAGCCGCTGAACACCCCGGCCTCCACGGAGATGCCCGCCGAGCCGCACATGCGCAGGATCTCCGACATGCGCTGCCGGTCGGTGCCCTTGACCATCGCCTTGAGCACCCGTTCGTTGGCGCTCTCCATCCCCATGTACAGGCGCACGCAGCCCGCCTGGCGCATGGTGGAGAAGAGTTCGTCCGTCATGCCCTTCTCGAAGCGGGCCACGCCGTGCCATTTGATGTCCGTGCCGCGGGCCACCAGGGCTTCGGATATCTGCTTCAGGTGCAGGGGCAGCATGACGTCGGACTCGAACGAGAACACGTCCTCGCCGGTAGCCGCGCGGATGGTGGCGACGTCCTCGGCGAGGAGCCGCGGCGAACGCATCCGGTACGGGGTCATCTTGATGAACGCGTAGTTGCAGAAGGCGCATTTGTTGAAGTAGCAGCCGCGCGTGGGCATCAGACAGATGATGCGCTTGGGCGCGAAATAGCGGTCCATCGGCATCATCGTGAAGTCCGGCGTGGGCGACCAGTCCAGGTCGAGCTGGTAATGGTCGTCGAGCTGGCTGACGATCCGGCCGTCCACGTACCGGACCATGTTGGCGACGGCGGCGAGGTCGCGCTTGCCGTGCAGTGCGTCGACGAAGTGCAGGAACGTCTCGTCAGCCTCACCGACGAAGAAGGAGTCCAGCCAGCGTCCGAACCGTCCGTCCGCCATCAGCACCTCCTTGCCCCAGGTGATCACCGGGCCGCCGAACGTGAGGTGGACGCCAGGATCCGCGGCCCGGATGCGGTCGGCCAGGATGAACGCGGGGATCAGCTGGGAGAAGTACGGGACGGAGATGCCGATTACCTTCGGGGCCGCCGCCAGCAGCGACGGAACAGTGGTCGTCTCGAAGTATCGGGCGAGCGGTCCCGCGTCGGTCCGGACAGCGGCCTCGATCTCTTCGAAGGAGTCGTAGGAGCTCGGCGAGTAGGAGTACTTGCCGAACCGGACCGTCGGATGCGATGCCGAGAGCAGGTCGCCGGCCAGATGGAACAGGCGCTTGGCGAACAGGAGCTTCATCGGGTCGTAGAAGTCCACCGGGTCGCGCAGGATGGCGCGCGCCGCGTCGATGTCGGCGATCACCTCGGCCGCCGTGCCGCCGGTCCGGCCGGGGGCGTCCTCGCGGTGCAGCGCCTCGGCCAGCGCGTCCGGTCTCCAGAGGTCGTCGAACGCCTCCAGGTTCACGTCGCGCAGCGACACGTCCGCGTAGCCGGCCCGCTTCAGGACGGCGCCGAGCAACGGCAGAGCGCCGTACGGCAGGGAAGGATCAGCTGCGGGGGGAAAGACGATCGTGATGTTCACGAGGCGCTCCGCATCGGCGAGAAGGGCTGAGACGGAGGCACATACCCCGGGGGCGGAGCGTAGCCCACGCGGGGCGCCGGGCCAACTGCCATGATCTTGCGCGCTACTGAAGTGACCCCCAGTCAACCCCGTTGCGCACCGGGCGGCTTTCCGTGGGGGGCAAGATCTTGTGGGGGCGCTTGCGGAGGTGGAACCATGTGCCTCCGCACGTGGGGTCGGGAACGGGCAGGCCGGCGTACGGCCGAGGAAATTCGGTCTGCGCCGGCGAGGCGAGCGGGGACCGGGGGTTGGCGGCCATGACGGGTTGGAGTACTCCGGCCTCCTTCGACCAGGAGCGGGTGTGGTTCGCGAGCCGGCTGGACCCGGACTCCCCGGCGTTCAACATCCCCACCGTCGTGCCGTTGTCCGGCGTCGTGCTCGACGCCGTGGACGTGGCGGCGGCACTGCGCGCCCTTGTGCGACGCCACGAGGCCCTGCGCACATCCCTGGCACAGGCGTCGGACGGCTCGCTCGTGCAGACCGTCCACGAGCACGTCGAGCCGGCCGTGGAGGAAGTGGACCTGCGGTCCCTGGAGGGGGCGGCCGCCGCCGCCCGGGCCGAGGAACTACTCGCCGAACTGGCCCGGGAGCCCTTCGACCTGACCCGGGCCCCGTTGTTCCGCGCCCGGTTGGTCCGCCTCTCCGCAGCGGACCGCCTGCTGCTGGTGGTGGTTCACCACAGCGCGTTCGACGCCGCCTCGGTGGCCCTGCTGGACCATGAGGTCATCGAGCTGTGCCGGGCAGCCGCGGAGGGCCGCGCCGCCGAACTCCCGCCGCTGCCCGTGCAATACGCGGACTACTCCTCCTGGCAGCGCTCCCGGTACGACAACGGCGAGTTCGAGCCGGACCTCGCCTACTGGCGACAGCGGCTGGCCGGGCTGCCGCCCGTGCACGCCCTGCCGCTGGACCGGCGGCGCCCCCCGGTCCGGAGCAACACCGGCGACACCGTCCGGTTCACCGTGCCCGAGGAGGTCGCCGACGCGGTGGCCGCGCTCGCACGGAACGCCGGCACCACGCCGTTCACCGTGCTGCTCGCGGCCTTCACGGCCCTGCTGTCGCGCACCTCGGGCAGCGAGGACGTGGTGGTCGGCGTCCCCGTGTCCGGACGCGTCCTGCCCGAGGTGGGTTCGCTGATCGGCATGTTCGTCAACACGGTCGTGCTGCGCACCGACGCTTCCGGGAACCCGACCTTCGGCGAGCTGGTGGCCCGCACCCGCGATGCGGTGGCCGACGCGCTGGAGCACTCCCAGCTGCCGTTCCAGAAGCTGGTCGAGGAGTTGTCGCCCGGACGCGACCCCAGTGTCTCCCCGCTTTACCAGATCGCGTTCAACTACCTGCCCGACTCCGGCAACGAACTGGTCGACACCGGCACCGCCAAGGACGAACTCGTTCTGGAGCTGGGCCCGCGGGAGGGGCGGCTGAGCTTCCGCACCGATCTGTTCGACAGCCGTACGGCCAAGGCCCTCGCGGAGCGCTACGTCAGGTTTCTGGCCGCCGCCTCACCGCGGACCCGGCTGGAGGATCTGCCGCTGACCGGCCCGGCGGAGGAGCGAGCGGCCTCGGCGGAGGACCGGGGCCCGGAGCGGGAGCTGCCGACCGGGCTGGTCCCTGAGCTGTTCCAGGCACGGGCCGTGGCAAGGCCCGGTGCCCCGGCGCTGATCGACGCCGACGTCTGCCTGAGCTACGCCGAGCTGAACAGCCGCGCCAACCGGCTCGCCCGGCTGCTCGTCCGGCGCGGTGCGGGGCCAGAGCGGCGGATCGCCCTGGTCCTGCCGAGGTCCGCGCAGATGGTCGTCGCGGTGCTCGCCGTGTTCAAGGCCGGCGCCGCCTACGTACCGGTGGATCCCGGTCTTCCGAGGCTGCGCCGGGAATTCCTGCTGAGCGACTCGGCGCCAGCGCTGGTCCTCACCCTCACCGCGACGGCGGACGAGGACCTGGCCGCGGCCGCGGCGCTGGCGCTGGACGACCCGGCCGTGCTCGCCGAGCTGGCCGGGGCCGACGACACCGACCTCACCGACGCCGACCGGACGGCCCCGCTGCGGCCGGCCGGCCTCGCCTACGTGCTGTACACCTCCGGGTCGACCGGACGGCCGAAGGGCGTGGCGGTCCCGCACTCCGGGCTGAGCAACCTCGCCCACGCGCACATCGACCTGCTCGGCATCGGGCCCGACGACCGCGTGGCGAACCGGTCGGCCTGGTCCTTCGACATCTCGGTACTGGAACTGGTGGCGACGCTGCTGGCCGGTGCCGCCCTTGTCGTCACCCCGCACGAACCGTCCCTCCTAGGTGCCGAACTGGCGGACTGGCTGCGCCGCCACGCGGTGACGCACCTCCTTGCACCGACCCCGGTCGCGGCCACCCTTCCGGCTGGTGCGCCGCCCGCGCTCCGGGTGATCTTCGTCGGTGGTGAGGCGTGCCCGGCCGAACTGGTCGCGCGGCTGGGCGCTGACGTGTCGTTCGTCAACGGGTACGGCCCGACGGAGTCCACGGTCGTCGCCACCACATGGCCGGGCAGGCGGCAGCCCCCGACCGCGATCGCTCCGATCGGCCGACCACTGCCGAACACCGCCTGTCACGTGCTGGACGACCGGCTGCGCCCGGTCCCGCCCGGGGTGCCGGGAGAGCTGTACGTCGCCGGCCCGCATGTCGCCCGCGGCTACACCGGCCGGTTCGGCCTGACCGCCGAGCGGTTCGTGGCCGACCCCTTCGGGGCGCCGGGCACCCGCATGTACCGCACCGGAGACCTGGTGCGGCGCAACCACGACGGCGACCTCGAGTTCCTGGGCCGGACCGACCGGCAGGTCAAAATCCGGGGCTACCGGATCGAACCGGGTGAGATCGAGACGGCGCTGACCGAATGCGACGGTGTCCGGCAGGCCGTCGCCGTGGTGGCGAAGGACGACCCGCCGCGGCTGATCGGCCACGTCGTGGCCGAACCGGGGGCCGCGCTGGACCCCGAGGCGTTGCGCGCGGAACTGCTCGCGGTGCTGCCCCGGCACATGGTCCCGGCGCAGATCACCGTGCTGGAGGCGTTGCCGCTGCTCCCCAACGGCAAACTCGACCGTGCCGCACTACCCGCCCCTGCTCCGGCCGGGCCCCGGCCCGGCCGACGGCCCGCGACGGAACGGGAGCGGGTGCTCTGCGCGGCCGTGGCGCATGCGCTGCGCCTGGACGAGGCCGGTGCGGACGACGACTTCTTCCAGCTCGGCGGCGACAGCATCTCGGCGATCACCCTGGTGGCCGCGGCGCGCGCCGCCGGACTGCGGATCACCGCACGTGAGGTGTTCCGGCACCGCACGCCCGAGGCCCTGGCGCAGGTCGCGGCCGCGGTGGCCGACGGAGCCCCGGCCGGCGGCGAACCGGCCGCGCTCGTACGCCCGGACGCCGCCGACCGGGACCGGCTGGCCGCCCGTTACCCCGGCCACCACGAGGTACTGCCGCTCTCACCGCTGCAGCAGGGATTGCTCTTCCACGCTCAGTACGACGAGCAGGCGCCCGACGTCTACACCGTGCAACTGGTCCTCGACATCTCCGGCCGACCGGACACCGGCCGGCTGCGCGCCGCCGGATCCGCACTGCTGCGCCGGCACCCCAACCTGCGCGCGGGGTTCTGGAGCGACGGTGCCGAACCGGTGCAGGTGATTCCCGTGCCCGGCCCCATACCGTGGCAGGAGCGGGACCTGCGCTCGCTCGACGCCGGACGGCAGGATGAGCAGATACGTTCCTTCCTGGCCGCGGACAAGGCACGCCGGTTCGACCTGTCCGCGCCTCCGCTGATCCGGATGTGCCTGCTGCGCCTGGCCGACGACCGACACCGACTCGTCCTGACCAGCCATCACATCCTGATGGACGGCTGGTCCATGCCGATGTTCCTCGACGAACTGCTCACCGGCTATGCGGGGGGTCCGGAACTTCCACCACCGCCCGCCTTCCGCGACTACCTCGCCTGGCTGGCCGCGCAGGACCCGGAACGGTCGCGAGCGGCCTGGCGCCGGGCCCTGGACGGAGCTCGCCCGTGCGCCGTGGCACCGGGCGGGGCCACGACCCGGCACCCCGTCACGCCCGAGCGGGTGGACGTGCCGCTCACCGCGGAGGAGACCGGCGCGCTCTCGGCCGCCCTGCGCGCCACCGGCGTCACCCTCAACACCCTGGCGCAAACGGCCTGGGCGGTGGTGCTCGGCCAGCTCACCGGCCGGGACGACGTCGTCTTCGGCGGCTCGGTGGCGGGACGTCCGCCGGAGATCCCCGGTGCCGAGCGCATGATCGGCCTGTTCACCAACACCGTGCCGGTTCGGGTCCGGGTACGGCCCAGGGAAACGCTGACCGGCCTGCTCAGGCGCGTCCAGGACGAGCAGTCCGAGCTGCTGGCCCATCACCACACGGCCCTCGCCGACATCCAGCGTGACGCCGGAGGCGAACTGTTCGACACGATGACGACGGTCGAGAACTATCCCGACGCCGGACAGCTCCTCCCCGCGGGGGCCGCCGCGCCCTCCGGCGCCACGGACGTCCTTCGGCTGACCGGGGCGAGCGTCGACGACGCCACCCACTACGCCCTCAGCCTGACCGTGGTGCCCGGCACGCGGCTGCTGCTGCGCCTGGAACACTGGCCCGACCTGTTTTCCGCCGCCGAAGCCGAGTCGATCGCCGCCCGGCTCCGCAGCGTCCTCGCCGCAGTGACCGGCGCCCCGAACGGGCCCGTCGGCCGACTGGCCCTGGCCGGCGCGGCCGAACATACGGCGCTGCTGGCCAGGGCAGCCGGTCCGACCCTGCCCGACGGCCCGGTCGAAGGACCCACCGAACTGGTGGCCCGCTGGGCCGCGTCGGCGGGCGACCGCACGGCGGTCACCGACGGCGACACCGTGCTCGGCTACGCGGAACTCGCCCGGCGGGCCGACCGACTCGCCCGGCTCCTCGTCGCACGCGGAGCCGGGCCGGACACCGTTGTCGCCCTCGCCCTGCCCCGCTCCGCGGGGCTGATCGTGGCCGCGCTGGCGGTGGCCAAGGCAGGCGCCGCCTTCCTGTGGACCGACCCCGGCCTGCCGCCGCTCCGGCAGGCCCGCCTGGTGTCCGGCGCGAAGGCGGTGCTCGCCGTCACCGCGGCGGGTCACGGGAAGGCACTGCCGCCGAGCCTGCCGGTCCTGGACCTGGACGCTCCCGGTCACCAGGGCGACGTGACGCACCCGGCTTCCTCCCTTTCCGACCGCCGGGATGACGTGGCGGTCCTGGGTCCGCCGGATTCCGACCGCCGGGATGACGTGGCGGTCCTGGGTCCGCCGGATCCCGAGCGTCGGAGTGACGTGACGCTCCCGGCCCCGCCGCATCCCGACCACCTCGCCTATGTGCTCCACACCTCGGGGTCCACCGGAACCCCCAAGCCGGTGGCGGTCACGCGGCGCGGCGCGCACACGATGGTCCGTGCCCAGCTGGGCCGCTTCGGCCTCGACGCCGACAGCCGAATGGCGCAGCTCGCCCCCTGGACCTTCGACGCCGCGATGTCGGAATGGCTCACGGCCATGGCCGCCGGAGCGGCCCTCGTCCTGCCTCCCACCGGGGAGCCCCTGGTCGGCGAGGCACTGGCGCGCTGGATCGACACGGCCGGGGTGACGCACGTACAGCTCACGCCCGCCGTTCTGGCCACGGTGCCGGAGGGCTCCCTGACCGGGGTACGCACCCTGGTCGTCGGAGGCGAGTCCTGCCCGCCGGAGCTCGTGGCCCGTTGGTCGCCCGGCCGGCTGATGATCAACGCGTACGGGCCCACCGAGGCGAGCGACACGGTGACGCTCGCCGACTGCCGTCCGGACGGCCCCGGCACCCGGGTGCCGATCGGCACCCCGGTGGCGAACGCGGCGGTCCACGTCCTCGACTCCGCGCTGCGGCCCGTCCCGCCCGGTACCCCCGGCGAGTTGTACGCGGCCGGCCCCGGCGTGACACGGGGCTACCTCGGCAGGCCGGCGGATACCGCGCAGCGCTTCGTGGCCTGTCCGTTCGGACCGCCGGGCGCTCGTATGTACCGCACGGGCGACCTGGCGCGCTGGACCGCCGGGGGCGAGCTGGAGTTCCTCGGCCGGGTCGACCGGCAGGTGCAGGTCAACGGTGTCCGGATCGAACCCGCGGAGGTCGAGGCCGCGCTGGCTGACTGCCCCGGCGTCGGCCAGGCCGCCGTGCTCGCGCTGGGCGAACCGCCACGGCTGGTGGCGTACGCCGCACCGGCCACCGGTCGAAAGCTGCTGGCACCCACCGAAGTCATCGACTGGCTCGCCGGAGTGCTGCCCCGCAACCTGGTGCCCGCGACCGTGGTCCCGCTGGCCGCGCTGCCGCTCAACCGCCACGGCAAGGTCGACCGGCACGCGCTGCCGGACCCGGGGGCGCCGCGCCGCTCCGCGCGCCGGGAGCCGGGCACCGAACGCGAACGGGTGCTCTGCGCCGCCGTCGCGGACACCCTGCGCGTGGACTCCGTCGGCCCGGACGACGACTTCTTCGGGATCGGCGGCGACAGCATCACCTCGATCCAACTGGTGGCCCGGGCACGGGCGGCGGGACTGCGGCTGACCGCCCGGCAGATCTTCGAGCACCGGACGGCGGCAGCACTGGCAGCGGTCGCCTCGGCTCTGCGGACCGAGGCCGACACGGACATGCCGGTCGGCCTGCTGGAGGTGTGGCCCATCGCCGCCTGGCTGCGTGAACGCGCGGCGCCGCTGGACGGCTTCAGCCAGTCGACCGTGCTCGGCACCCCCGCCGGGACCACCCAGGAGCAGTTGCTGACGGCGATCGGCGCGCTGCTCGACTGGCACGACGCACTGAGGCTCCGGCTGCTGCCGCGGCAGTGGACGCTGGAGATCGCCCCGCGCGGCGCGGTGTCCGCGGCCGGCTGCTGGCGGCGCGTCGACGTGCGAGGGCTGGACCGGGAGGCTCTGGGCGCCGTCATCGACACGGAACGCAAGGGCGACGGGGGCGGATTCGACCTGGCCGCCGGCAGGGTGCTGCGCGCGGTGTGGTTCGACGCGGGTCCGCGAGAGTCCGGCCATCTGCTGCTGTCCGTCCATCACCTCGCCGTCGACGGATACTCCTGGCGGGTTCTGGTTCCCGACCTCGTGGCGGCCGTCGGCGCGGCGGCAGCCGGGGAACCGGTACGGCTGCCCGCCGTGGGCACCTCGCTGCGCCGGTGGGCGAAGCTCCTGCGCGAGCAGGCCGGCGGACCGCGGCGCCGGGCCGAACTGCCCTACTGGCTCGACGTCACGGCACCGACCGCGGCCCCGGCCCTCGCCCGCCGGCCCCTGGAACCGGCCCGGGACACCTACGGCCGGGCCCGGTTGCGCACCTGCCTCGTCCCGGCGCAACTGACGGCCGAACTGCTGACGACGGTCCCGGCCGCTTTCGGTGGCACCGTCCAGGACCTGCTGCTGACCGCACTGGCCATGGCCGTAGCCGAGCACCGCCGGGACCGCGGGCAACCGGACGACGGCACCCTGCTCGTCGATGTCGAGGGCCACGGCCGCGAGGAGATCGCCGAAGGCGTCGATCTCACCCGCACCGTCGGCTGGTTCACCAGCATGTACCCGGTGCGGCTGCGGCTCGGCGAGCAGGACCCGGCCGAGCTGTTCGACGGCGGGCCCGCGACCGGCCGCGCCGTCAAACGGGTCAAGGAGCAACTGCGCTCGGCGCCCGACGGCGGTCTCGGCTACGGCATGCTGCGCTACCTCGACCATGACACGGCCACCGCCCTCCAGGACCGTGCCGCTGCCGAGATCCTCTTCAACTACCTGGGCCGGTTCGACGGACCGTCCGGTACCGGTGCGTGGAGCCCGACGGTGGACTCGGCGGAGTTGGCCGGCGGGCTCGACCCGGACATGGCGATGCCACACGTGATGGAACTCAACGCCATGGTGGTCGGCGGCCCTTCAGGGCCCGCCCTCGCTGCGACCTGGTCGTGGGCCCCCGGCGCGCTCGACGACGCGACCGCCGCCGAACTCGCCGACGGCTGGCATCGGGCGCTGCACGCCCTCGTCGCGCACGTGCGCGCGCACGGCGGCGGCCGCACCCCGTCGGACTTCCCGCTCGCCCGGCTCGACCAGGACGAGGTCGATCTCGTGACGCGTGAGCAGCCGGACGTCCGGGACATCCTGCCGCTCACACCGCTGCAGGAGGGCCTGCTCTTCCACAGCGGCTACGACGACGGCCCCGACCTGTACACGATGCAGCTCTACGTCGACCTGGCCGGACCGGTGGACGCCGCCGCCGTCCGGCGGGCCGGCCGGCTGATGCTGCGCCGGCACCCGAACCTGCGGGCCTCCTTCCGCTGGCAGGGGCTGCGCCGCCCGGTGCAGGTGATCACGGACCACGACGACTTCGCGTGGCGAGAGACCGATCTGAGCGCCCTGGACGAGACGCGGCGCGGGGAGGCGCTGGAGCGGCTGGAGGCCGCCGACCGCGACCAGCGGTTCGACCTCACCCGGGCACCCCTGATGCGGATGGCCCTCGTCCGGCTCGCACCGGACCGGCACCGGCTGCTGGTGACGCACCATCACACGCTGATCGACGGCTGGTCCACGCCGCTGTTCGTGCGGGAACTCCTCAGGTTGACCGCCGACGGGGGCGACACGGGCGCACTGCCGCCGGTACGCCCGTACCGCGACTTCCTCGCCTGGCTCGACGGCCAGGACACGAAAACCTCCGCCGCGGCCTGGGCCCGGGCGCTGGCGGATCTGGACGGCCCCACCCTGGTGGCCGACGACCGCGGCACGCGGCACCTGCCGGTCCGCCCGAGCGAGCTGACCGCCGAACTGGACCCGGCCGCCACCGCCGCCCTCACGGCGGCGCTCCGCGAGCACGGGCTGACCCTGCACACCGTGGTGCTCGGCGTATGGGCGACGGTGCTGGCCCGGCTGACCGGCCGTGACGACGTGGTGTTCGGGGCGACCGTGTCGGGCCGGCCGGGCGAGCTCGACGGATCCGCCGAGATGCTCGGGCTGTTCATCAACACCGTGCCGGTGAGGATACGGCTGCGCCCGCGCGACACCGTCGCCGGGCTGTTCCAGGAGATCGCCGCCGGCCAGGCGGAGCTGCTCGCCCACCACCACGTGCCGCTCAGCGAGATCCAGCGCAGGACCGGGCACGACGCGCTGTTCGACACCGCCGTCGTCGTGGAGAACTTCCCGGTCGACGCGGAGGACGACGCCGCGCCGACGGACACCGTCCAGATCACCGGGGCGGGTGGCTACGACGCCACGCACTACACCCTGGACCTGACCGTGGTGCCGCACGAGCGGCTGCGGATCATACTGCGCCACCGGCCGGACACCTTCGAGCAGTCCGCAGCGGACGCGGTCCTGGACCACGTGGTGGAGCTGCTGCGCACCGTGGTGGCAGAACCGGACGCCCTCGTGGGGCGGTTGTGGGCACCTGCCGATGCCGAGCGGTCCCGCCGGCTCGCCGCGGGTGCGGCCCGGCCGTGGGCCGGCACGCCCCCGCTGCCGGCGGACGGCCTCCTGCCGGACCTGTTCGAGGCCCGGGCCGCCGCCCGCGCCGAGCGCACCGCCGTCGCCGACGGCGACCGCCACTACAGCTATGCCGAACTCAACGCCCGTGCCAACCGCCTGGCCCGCCTGCTGGTCGCCCGCGGAGCCGGGCCCGAGCAGACGGTTGCCGTAGCGGTGTCGCGCTCCGTGGACGCGGTCGTCGCGGTCCTGGCGGTGGCGAAGACCGGCGCCGCGTTCCTCCCCGTCGACCTGGACCATCCGGCGCAGCGGGTGGCGTTCATGTTCGCCGACGCACGGCCGTGCCTGGCGGTCGCCACCGCCGCAACGGCAGGAGCGGTGCCTTCGGGGGTCGCGTCGCTGCTGCTCGACGAAGTACTTGCCGAACCCGGTACCGCCGCCCCGGCGGCCACCGACCTCACCGACACCGAGCGCCTCGCTCCGCTGCGGCCGGACCACCCCGCATACGTGCTGTTCACCTCGGGCTCGACCGGCACCCCCAAGGCGGTCGCCGTCACCCACGCCGGGGTGGCCAACATGGCCGCCGTACAGATCGACCGGTTCGGCGTGGACGGCGACTGCCGGGTGTCGCAGCTCGCGTCCTGGAGCTTCGACGCGGCCATGTCCGAGCTGTGCACCGCCCTGCTCTCCGGAGCCACCCTGGTGCTGCCCCCGCCCGGAACCGTGCTCGCCGGTGAAGCCCTCGCCCGCTGGATCCAGCAGAGCAAGGTCAGCCACGTCCAGTTGACGCCCGCGGTCCTCGGCACCCTGCCGGACGGCGCGCTCGCCAGCGTCGGCACGCTCGTGGTCGGCGGCGAGGCGTGCCCAGGGGAGCTCGCGCGACGCTGGTCCGCCGGACGCCGGATGATCAACACCTACGGGCCGACCGAGGCGGCCGACACGGTCACCCTCGCCGACTGCGGCACGGTCGCGGGAGCCGCAGTCGCCCCCATCGGCCGCCCGGTGCCGCGCGTCGGGGCCCACGTGCTCGACGCCACCCTGCAGCCCGTGGCCGACGGCGCCGCCGGTGAACTGTACGTCACCGGCGCCGGGCTGGCCCGCGGCTATCTGGGCCGGCCCGACCGCACGGCGGAGCGGTTCGTGGCCTGCCCGTTCGGGGCGCCCGGCGAGCGGATGTACCGCACCGGCGACCTGGCCCGCCGGCGGTCGGACGGCCAACTGGAGTTCCTGGGACGCGCCGACCAGCAGGTGAAGATCCGCGGGGTGCGTGTCGAACTCGCCGAGATCGAGGCCGCCGTCACCGCCCTCCCCGCGGTGGCGCGGGCGGCCGTCGTCGTCCGCGAGGACCGGCCCGGTGACACCCGCCTGGTGGCCTACGCCGTACCGGCGCCCGGCGCCCTGCTGGACGGGGCCGCCACGCGGCGAAGCCTGGCACGCGTGCTGCCGCGCGCCCTCGTGCCGGCCGCGGTGGTGGCGCTGGACGGGCTGCCCGTCACCCCCAACGGCAAACTCGACCGCAAGGCGCTGCCCGTGCCACCGCCCGCCGCGGCCGGCGGCCGGGCGGCCCGTACCCCGGCCGAACAGGTGCTGTGCGAGCTGTTCGCCGACGTGCTGGACGCGCCTGTGGTCGGCGCCGACGACGACTTCTTCGACCTCGGCGGCCACTCCCTGCTCGCCACCCGGCTGACCGGCCGTGTGCGCGACGCCCTCGGGACGGACGTGGACATCCGGACGCTGTTCGAGCACCCCACCCCGGCCGCCCTGGCGGCGGAACTCGCCCACCGCGAAGGCGGTCCGGTGCGCCCGCGGCCGGCGCCGGCCGCCCGCCCGACCCGGCTGCCGCTCTCGTACGGGCAACGCCGGTTCTGGTTCCTCAACGAGCTCGCCGACGGCGCCGTCAACAACACCATGCCGCTCGCGCTGCGGCTGCCCGGCGACGCGGACGCCACGGCGCTGCAACACGCCCTGGACGACGTCGTGGCCCGGCACGAAAGCCTGCGCACCGTCTTCCCCACCGGGCCCGACGGCGTCCCCTACCAGCAGGTGTCCGCCGACGGCCGGGCACCGCTGAGCACCGTCGCGTGCGCCCCGGAGGACCTGCCCGCGGCGCTGGCCGCCGCGCTGCGCCGCAGCTTCGACCTCGCCACCGAAACCCCGCTGCGCGCCCACCTGTTCACCGCCGGCCCTGGTGAATCCGTCGTGCTGCTCGTCCTGCACCACATCGCCGGTGACGGCTGGTCGCTGGGTGTCCTCGCCGACGACCTGCACACCGCGTACACGTCCCGCCGGGCGGGCCACGCCCCCGCCTGGCAGCCGCTGCCGGTCCAGTACCCCGACGTCACCCTGTGGCAACGCGACCTGCTCGGCGCACCGGACCGGCCCGGCAGCCGGCACTCCCGCCAGTTGGAGCACTGGCGCCGCACACTCGCCGACCTGCCCGACTGCACCCCGCTCCCGACCGACCGGCCGCGCTCCGTCGCCACCGGCGACCACGGCGGAACCGTCACCCTCGGTGTGGACGCCGACCTGCACGAGCGCCTGCTGGGTGTCGCCAGGCGCACCGGGACCACCCTGTTCATGGTGCTCCAGACGGCGTTGAGCGCACTGCTGACCCGGCTGGGCGCGGGCACCGACATCCCGATCGGCACACCGCTGTCCGGCCGTGGCGACGCGTTGCTGGACCGGCTCGTCGGCTGCTTCGTCAACTTCCTGGTGCTGAGGGCCGACACCGGCGGCGATCCGACGTTTCGCAGCCTGCTGGAACGCGTGCGCAAGACCGATCTGGCCGCCTACGCGCACGCGGACTTGCCGTTCGAGTCCCTGGTCGAGGCGCTCAACCCGGCCAGGACCACGGCCCGGCATCCGCTGTTCCAGGTGGTGCTCTCGCTGCAGACGGCCACGGCGGCGGACGGCGGCTTCGAGGAACTGCCGGTCGAACCGGCCGGTGCCCCGTTCGACCTGTTCTTCGAGGTCACCGAACGGCGCGGAACCGACGGCGCACCCCAGGGCCTGGACTGCCACCTCGGCTACCGCGGCGACCTGTACGACCGTGGCACCGCGCGGGCGTGCCACCAGTGGTTCGCGGTGCTGCTGCACGCCATGACCGCCGACATCGACCAGCCGATCAGCTATCCGCGGCTGCTCACCGCGGCCGAGCGTCGTCGCCTGCTCCACGAGTGGAACGCCACCGCGGCTCCGGCGGCCCCGGACGTCGTGACCGCGTTCGAGCGGCAGGTCCTGAGCACCCCGGAGGCCGATGCCGTCATCGGCGCGACCCGCACGCTCAGCTACTCCGGCCTCGACCGGCGGGCCAACCGGCTCGCGCACCACCTGATCGGACGGGGCGCCGGCCCGGGCGCGCTGGTCGCGCTGCCGCTGCCGCGGACCGAGGAGTTCCTGGTCGCCGTACTCGCGGTGCTCAAGGCCGGCGCGGCGTACCTGCCGCTGGACCCCGACCACCCGGCCGACCGCCTGCGTCACGTCGTCGCCGAGGCCGCACCCGATCTCGTGCTGGAGGCGGTACCGGACGACGGCGACCTGGCCGCGGCCGGCTGTCCGGACACCGCCCCCGGCGACGCGGACCGGCCTGTCCGGCCGGCGTCCCCCTCCGACCCCGCGTACGTCATCTACACCTCGGCGACCACCGGCCCGCCCAAGGGCGTGGTCATCGGCCGGGGTGCCCTCGCCAACCTGCTGGCCGCCCTGCGCGGCGTCCTGCGGCTGACCCCCGACGACCGAATGCTGTCGGTGACCACCGCGGCCTTCGACATGTCGGTGCCGGAGCTCTACGGTCCGCTGCTGAGCGGCGCCGCCGTGGTGCTGGCCGGCCCGGAGACGGTCCGCGACCCGATGGCGCTGGCCCGGCGGTGCGCGCAGACCTCCGTGACCGTCGTGCACGCCACCCCCTCGCTGTGGCAGTCCCTGGCCGAAGCCGTCCCGGAACTGCTGCCCGGGCTGCGGAAGTTCACCGGCGCCGATGCGCTTCCCCCCGGCCTGGCCGGCCGGCTGTCCGGACCCGGCGGGGAGTTCACCAACCTGTACGGTCCGACCGAGACCACTGTGTGGTCCACCGCCGCCCGCCTCTCCGGCCCGGTGGACGGGCAGCCGATCGGCACCCCGCTGGCCAATACCCGGGCCTACGTGCTCGACGACCGGCTGCAGCCGGTCCCGCCCGGGGTGACCGGGGAGCTGTACCTCGCCGGCGCCGGCCTCGCGGGCGGCTATCTCCGCCGGCCCGCGCTGACCGCGGAACGGTTCACGGCCTGCCCGTGGGGACCGCCCGGCGAGCGCATGTACCGCACCGGCGACCTGGCACGCTGGACGTCCGCGGGGCAGCTGGAGTATCGAGGCCGTGCCGACCAGCAGATCAAGCTCCGCGGGTTCCGGATCGAGCCGGGCGAGGTCGAAGCGGCCCTGGTCTCCCATCCGGAGGTGGCCCGTGCGGCGGTCGTCGCGCGCGAGGACCGGCCCGGCGACCGGCGGCTGGTGGCCTACGTCGTACCGGAGGCCGGCCGGGACGTCGAGCCGGCGGCGCTGCGCGCGCACGCGGGCCGTGTGCTGCCGCCGTACATGCTGCCGAACGCGATCGTGGCGCTCGCGGCCCTGCCGCGGACGCCGAACGGTAAGCTCGACCGCCGGGCGCTGCCCGCGCCGTCGGCCGCTCGCGCGGGCCTCGCCGCCCGCAGCCACCGCGAGGAACTGCTGTGCCAGCTCTTCGCCGAGGTGCTCGGCGTGCCGCGTGTCGGCGTCGACGACAACTTCTTCGACCTCGGCGGCCATTCCCTGCTGGCCGCTGCGCTGGCCGGCCGGATCCGGGCCGAGCTGGACGTCGAACTGGGCCTCGGCCTGCTGTTCGAGCAACCGACGGTGAGCGGTCTCGCCGCGCGGCTGGACGGCGGCGGCGAACGTGGGCTGGGTGTGCTGCTGCCGATCCGCACCAAGGGGAGCCTGGCGCCGCTGTTCTGCGTGGCGCCGATCGCCGGCCTCGCCTGGTGCTACACCGGCCTGCTGCGGCACCTGGACCCCGAGCGGCCGATCTACGGCCTGCAGTCCCGGCTCCCGGCTCCCGGCCGCCCGTTGCCCGGCTCGCTCGCCGAGGTCGCCGCCGAACACCTCGCCCGGATCCGCTCCGTACGGCCCACCGGCCCGTACCACCTGCTCGGCTGGTCCTACGGCGGTCTGGTGGCGCACGAGCTGGCCGTGCGGCTGCGGGAGGAGGGGGCGCCTGTCGGACTGCTGGCCCTGCTCGACGCCTTCCCGGTCGCCGACGGCGAACTGGAGGCCCGCGTCGACCCGGTGGCCGCGCTGCACCGCCTGCTGGGCCCGGACACGGTCGCCGGCCTGCCCTGCGAACTGGCCGACGTGGTGGCCAACAACGCCCGGCTCGCCGGGGCGCACCGCCCCGGACGCTTCGACGGGGACATCGACCTGTTCCACGCGACCGCAGAACCCGGTGCGGCCCGGCCCGAGGTATGGGCCGGGCACGCCACCGGCGAGGTCCGCGTGCACCGGATCGCTTGCGCGCACGACGACATGACCCGGCCCGAGCACCTGCGCCTGATCGGCGCCGAACTCGACAGCCGGCTGAGCACACAGCCCTGAAGGAGCAGAACACCATGACCAATCCGTTCGACGACGCCGAGGGCCGCTTCCTGGTACTGGTGAACGACGAGGGCCAGCACTCGCTGTGGCCCTCGTTCGCCGAGGTGCCCGCGGGCTGGACGGTGGCGCACCCGGAGGACAGCCGCCAGGCCTGCCTGGACCACGTCGAGAGGCACTGGACGGACATGCGGCCTCTGAGCCTGGTGCGGTCGATGGAGGATGCCGGGCCTACGTCGTGATCGAGGCCCGTGGACTGCGCAAGACCTACCGCGACCGTAAGGTCGGCGTTCCGGCGGTGCGCGATCTCGACCTGGACGTCGCCGAAGGGGAGATATTCGGCTTCCTGGGCCCGAACGGCGCAGGCAAGTCGACCCTGATGCGCATGCTGACCACGCTGCTGCCACCGGACGGCGGCGAGGCCACGGTGGCGGGCGCCGACCTGCGCCGGCACCCGCGCAAGGTCCGCCGGCGGATAGGTTACGTGGCCCAGGGCCCCGCCACCTGGCGGCTCGTCACGGCCCGTGAGGAACTGGTCATGCAGGGGCGACTGCACGGCATGTCGAAAGCGGCTGCCACGCGCCGCGCGGCCGAGGTCGTCGACACGCTCGGCATGGCGGATTTCGCGGACCGGCAGTGTGGCACCTACTCCGGCGGTCAGCGGCGGCGGGTGGACATCGCCCTGGGCGTCGTGCACGAACCGGTGCTGCTGTTCCTCGACGAGCCGACCACAGGACTCGATCCGGCGAGCCGCAGCGACCTGTGGCGGGAGGTGCGCCGGCAGCGGGCCGCCGGCACCACGATCTTCCTCACCACGCACTACCTGGACGAGGCCGACGCGCTGTGCGACCGGGTCGCCGTCATGGACCACGGGACCGTCGTCGCGGTCGGCTCGCCCGCCGAACTGAAGCGGGCCGTCGGCGGCGACGTGGTGACCCTGACGTTCGCCGACGGGACCGACGCGGCGACCGCCGCCGCGGTGCTGGCGCGGGAAGCGGGACCGCAGCCGGCCGACGCCGTGCGGCAGCGGCTCCGGCTGCGGGTACCCGACGGCACCACGGCGATTCCGGGGCTGCTCGGCGCGCTGCACGAGGCCGGCACCAGACCGGTCGCCATCGAACTGCACCAGCCCAGCCTCGACGACGTCTTCATGGCGCACACCGGGCGCTCCCTGGCCGAAGAGGAAGGCCCGACGTGATCACCTTGGCGCGGGAGATCTGGATCGTCTTCACCCGGTCTCTGCGGCTGAGCCTGCGCGAACCGTTCATGGTGCTGGTCGCGCTGGCTCCGCCCGTGTACTTCGTGGTGCTCTTCGGGCCGCTGTGGGAGCGTTCGCTCGGCATGTCCCGCGACGACTCCTATGCGGTGTTCCTGCCCGGACTCCTGGTGGAGATCGCCGTGTTCGGCACGATCTTCGCCGGCGTGGGCCTGGTCAGCGAGATCCACGCGGGACTGCTGGAGAGGATGCGGGTCACGCCGGTCAGCCGGACGGCGCTGCTGCTGGGCCGGTGCGCACGGGACGTCTTCATGCTGCTCGTCCAGGCCTCGGTCCTGGTGGCCCTCGCCGTGCCGTTCGGCTTCCCGCTGCGGGCCGGACCGCTGCTGCTGACGTTCGTGCTGATGGCGTTCGTGGCGCTGGCGGCCACCTCGCTGTCGTACGCGCTGGCGACGGTCGTGCGCTCCGAGATGTCCCTCGCGGCCCTGGCCAACATCATCAACCTGCCCCTGATGCTGACGTCCGGCATCCTCATCCCGGTGGCCTACGCGCCCGACTGGCTGCGTCTGGTCTCCGAGTTCAACCCGGTTCAGCACGCTGTCGTCGCCTCCCGGGCGGTGTTCGCCGGCACCTACAGCGACCCCTCGGTCATCCGGGCCCTGGTGATCGTGGTCGTCGTAGGCAGTATGTCGGCCGCCTGGGCCGTACGTCGTTTCACCCGCAGCATCCACTGATCAGGAGCCGGTGACCATCGTGTCCGACCACCTCGTCCCCCTGCCCGGCACCTCCTGGGGTGTCTGGCGGCACACCCTGGTGCGCTCCGCCGGTTTCCCGGCCGACGGCGTCGCCGCGTTCTGCGCTCCGGAGCTGGCCCGGACCGTGGACCGGCACCTGGACGACGCCGATGACGGCGTCGGGGTCGACGCCGCGTTCGCCGACGCGATGATCCAGCTGGGCCATGCCGTCCACGACGTCTGCGCCGATCCGCTGTTCCGCCAGGCGGTCACCTGGCAGAACCCCGGAGCGCTCAGCTCCGTGGCCGGGGTGCTGCGCGATGGGCCCACCGCGCGGCGCAACGAACGCCGCCGGCGCCGCGAGGAGATCGTCGCCAAGTACTGGCAGCGGTACTGCACCAAGAACGACACCATCGGCTTCTTCGGTCCCATGAGCTGGTCGACCGTGGACAACGGCGGCCCGCGACTGGAGGTGCGGCACGGGCCCGCGCTCGTCCGGGACACGGCCGTGCACTTCGAGTGGTGGGCGCTCGACGCGCTGGCGGCGCACCTCGCGAACGACGGACGGCTGCGTCCCTGGCTGCCCGTGGCCCGGCAACCGCAGCTGCGGCTCGACGGACACCGGCTGGAGTGGCCGAACCGGCCCGCGCAGGACCTGCCGTCCGGCGCCGCCGAGCTGGTCGCCCGCTGCGACGGTCGCCTGCGGGCGGGCGAACTGGCGGCAGGGCTGACCGCGGACGGCACCTACCGCCGCACGGCCGACGTGTACGCCCAGCTCGACGAGCTCGCCGCCGCCGGAGTCCTGCGGCTCGGCTTCGACCTGCCGATGGACCTCGGCGCCGAACTGCTGCTGCGCGAGGGGCTGGACGGCATCGGTGACGCGGAGGCCCGGGAGTGGGCGCTGGCGACGATGGACCGCCTGTGCGACGCCCGGGACGCGGTGGCCGCCGCCGACGGACCGGACGAACTCAGCGACGCCATGGCCGCGTTGGAGGACACCTTCACCCGGATCACCGGCCGGGACTCCCGGCGGCGGCCCGGCGAGACATACGCCGGCCGTACGCTCTGCCATCTGGACGCCGTGCGTGACCTGGACGTCACCGTCGGCGGGGACGTGCTGGCCCGGCTGGCCGGTCTGGCGCCGCTGCTCCAGTCGGCGCGCTGGCTGTCGGCCCGGATCGCGGCGGCCTACACGTCGGCGCTGACCGAGCTGTACGGCGAACTGGCCGCCGACGCCGGGGCAGCGGAGGTGCCGCTGCGGGAGTTGTGGTTCATGGCGCAGGCGCTGGTCTTCGGCGACGAGCGGCCCGCCGACCCGGTGGTCGCCGACTTCCTGCGCCGGTGGACGGCCGTCCTCGGCCTGGAGGACGTCCGCCCCGGTACCGCAGAACTGCGCTTCACCGCCGAGGAACTCGGCGCCCGGGTCGCCGAGGCGTTCCCCGCCGAACGGCCGGGCTGGTCCGAGGCACGGGTGCACAGCCCGGACGTCCACTTGTGCGCCACCGACGCCGAGGCGCTCGCCCGCGGCGACTACACCCTCGTGCTCGGTGAACTGCACATCGCCTCCGCCGCGTTCGACACGCAGTTCTTCGCGCTGGGGCACCCCGCGCCGCAGGTGCTGCGCGAGGCCCTCGCCGCCGATCTGCCGGACAGCCGGATCCGGCTGCTGCTGCCGCACGACTGGCCACGCCACTGCTCCCGCAACGCTTACTGGATGCACGGGCCGCACGACGTGGAACTGGGCTTCGTCCCGGCCCCGGGAGCGGACCCCGACCGGCTCGTACCGGTCACCGCCCTGACCGTCACCGACACGCCGGACGGGCTCGTCGCACGGGCGGAGGACGGCCGGCGGTGGCCGATCCTCGAGGTGTTCGCGAACATGCTGGGGCTGCAGACGTTCGACACCTGGAAGCTGGCCGGCGCCGACGGGCACACGCCCCGGATCACGGTGGACGACCTCGTGCTCGTCCGCCGCACCTGGAAGTCCACGATCGGCGCCGGCGGGCTGGCCGACGTCACCGGCGAGCAACAGCGGTTCGTGTCGGCCCGCCGCTGGCGGCGGGCCGAGGACATGCCCGAGCAGGTCTACGTCCGGGTCGCGACCGACATCAAGCCGCAGTTCGTCGACTTCACCAGCCCGGTGTACGTGCGGCTGCTCTGCACCATGCTGCGCGGAGCCCGCGCCAAGGGGGGCGACGACGTGGAGGTGATCGTCACCGAGGCGCTGCCCACGGCCGAGCACGCCTGGCTGGCCGACGGGCAGGGCCGACGGTACTCCTCCGAGCTGCGGCTCCAGATCATCGATCCGGAGCCGCCCGGCCGGCCCTGACCGTCGGCCCGGCCTCCCTCAGCTCGTTCGCGGGCGCGGCAGGACCGGAATCGTCGTCGCCTGCGGCGCGGGCGGCGCGGTCGCCGACTCCGGCTGCGCGGCCCGCAGTTCGACGATGCGTGCGGCCATGCTCGCGACCGTGGGGGCGTCGAACAGCGTCCGCATCGGCAGCCGTACACCGGTGGCCTTGCGGATCTGTGCGACGAGTTGCACGGCGACGAGCGAGTTCCCGCCCAGCTCGAAGAAGTCGTCGTCCTCCGCGATGTCCTCCTCGCCGAGCACCGCCGACCAGACCCGGCTGACGGTGGACACCAGGTCGTCGCCGCCGGACGCGCCCGGGTCGGACGGTCCGGCGGCGACCGGTTCGAGGGTCTCACCGCGCAGCACGGCCAGGGCCCGCCGGGCGCGTTCGGCACTGCCCCGCAGCATTGCGTCGTACCGGCCCGGGGTGATCAGCACGTGTGCCGCCGGCGCCGCGGCCACCACCCGGTGCAGGGCGTCCAGACCGTCGGCCGGCATGATCGCCCAGGGGTCCGCGGGCCCGGTGTCCGGGGCAGTCTCCGGCGTCGTGGCGACCGCCGCTCGGATCGCGGCCGGATCGACGGCGCGCAGTACGAAGTCGGCGACCGTGACGAGCGGCCGTCCACCGTCATCGGTGACGACGAAGTCCCAGGAGACGACCGCCGCGGCGTCCTCGTGCGCGCCGTCGCGCCACCGGTGCACCCACACCGCCGAGTCGAGCGGGGCGTGGAGGCGAACCCGGCCGTAGCCGATCGGCAGCCGGGTACCGCCGCCCCCCGGCCCGACCGGCATGGTCGCCACATCCAGCAGTGCGGGATGCAGCGGCCACTCGGCGCCGTCCGCCTCGGCCGGGACCAGGCGGACGAGTTCCTCGTCCGTGCCGATCCACGCCTCGCCGAGGCAGCGCCAGCGCGGCCCGAAGGCCAGGAACGGGTTGCCGTCGAGCTGCTGGTGGAAGCGCTCGGCCTCCGCCGGGGACTCGGCGCACCGCCCGCGGACCGCCGCCAGGTCGAGCGGTGCGGTGCTGTCCGGCCGGACCCACACGGCATGGCCGCCGGTGTGGGTGCGCACGAGGTCGCCGTGCCCGCTGGACACGGTGAACTCCACCCCGTCGCCGTCCGGGAGCAGCGTGACGCGGACCTCCGTCCGCGTGCCGTCGGCGACCGCGATCGGTTCCGTGAACGCGACGTCGGACAGCTCCAGTTCGCTCACTCCGTCGGGTGCGGGCCACCCGGCCACGACGGCCGCGCGGACGAGTTCGAGCTGGCCGGTGCCGGGCATCACGGGCACCCCGCCGATGCGGTGCTCGTCGAGCAGCCAGTGCTGTCCGGCCGAGACGGTGCCACGGCAGTACGCGGGGGCGCCGCCGGACGCCGGCACCAGCTCGGTCAGCACCGGGTGGGCGATCGGTATCACGCCGCTGCGGCCGGCCTCCGCCGCGGGTGCGGTCGTACCTCCGGAGGCACCGAGCCGTCCCAGGATGTCGCGGTCGGTGGAGCGGGCGGCCATCCCGATCCGCCCCCAGGCGCCCCAGCCCAGTGACAGCACTCGGGTCGGCCAGCCGTGCTCCGAGGCGGCATAGGCGTCCAGGAAGGCGTTGGCTCCGGTGTAGTCCGTGTCGCCGATACCGCCGACCACCGACGACACCGAGGAGAACAGCACCACCGTGTCCAGGGGCAGGTCGCCGAACGCGTCCTGCAGTGCCAGCGTTCCGGCCAGCTTCGGGGCGAGCACCGCGCGAGCGGCGTCGAGCGCCTTGACCTCGAGCATGCCGTCGCCCGGCAGGCCCGCCGAGTGCACGATGCCGTCCAGCCGCCCGAACCGTGCCAGGAGTTCCTCGCGGACCCTGCGCAGGGCGGCCGGGTCGCACACGTCGGCGGCCACCGGCAGCACCTCGCCGCCCGCGGCCTCCATCCGCTCCACGGCGGCGACTGCGGTGCCGGCGCGGCCCGAGGTGCCCCGCAGGGCGGACCACCGGTCCCGCGGCGGCAGTCCGGAGCGGCCCAGCAGCACCAGCCGTGCCTGGAAGCGGCGGGCCAGGTCCTCCGCCACGGCCAGTCCCAGTCCGTCGTAGCCACCGGTGATCAGGTAGACGCCGCCGGTGCGCCACGGGCCGTTGGCGGCGTCCGGCAGCGGCACCCGGTCGAAGCCGCGCACCCACAGCCGTCCGCCGCGCAATGCCAGGGGCCGGTCCCGGTCGTGGCCGGGGTCGCGCCACAGCGCGGCGACCGACCGGTCGGCGGCCGGCTCGGAACCGGTCTGTCTGGCGTCGAGGTCGAGATGGCGGGCGGTGACGGCGGGCAGCTCCCGGTTGACGGCCAGCATCGCTCCGGCCACGGTCGCGTGCTCGGGGCGCCGCCCGTCGCCCCCGACGACGTCGTGCACCCCGGCGGTGACCACATCGAGGTGCAGGGGGACGTCGGCGGCCTCGGCGGCCAGGGCGCGGGCCAGACAGACGAGGCTGAGGTAGCCGTGCTCCTGGGCCGACCACGCGGCCGCGACGCGGTCCTCACCGCTCCCGGGTGCAACCGACCAGGCGTGGACGATCCGTACGCCCTCGGTGAGGACGCCGTCGGCCAGCAGGGCCCGCACCAGGGCGAGATAGTCGTCCGGCTCGGCGGGACGCACGGTGTGGTCGCCGACTCCGTCGCGGGTGTGGCCGGTGCCCGTGCGCACCCGGGTCACGGCGGTCCCGGCCCGGGTCAGCGCGGCGAACAGGCCGTTCGCTCCGTCCTCGGTGTCGAAGAGCACGCAGACGGGGGCCGGCCGGGCCGCAGGGGTCGGGGCAAGCTGCCGCCACACGGGTACCTGGAACCAGTCCGCCGGATCGGCAGGGATCAGGTCGTCGGCCTCCGCGTCGGTGGCGTCGTCCGCCCGCGCGGCCGCGGGGGCCGGCGGATCCGGCTCGATCCAGCAGCGGACCCTCTCGTACGGGTAGGCCGGCAGCGGCACCCGGGCCGCCTGCTGCCCGAACGCCTCGGGGTCCAGCGGGAATCCGCGGGTCCACAGCGTGCCCGCGGCGGTGTAGCAGACGGTCGGGTCGTCTGCGGGCTCGGTCGGTCCGGGCAGGCTGGGCAGGACGAGCGCGTCGCGGCCGGTCTGCATCCGCACCAGTCCGGCGAGCTGGCGGCCCGGGCCGCACTCCACGAACGCCCACTCGCCGTCGGCCAGCAGGGTGCCGACACAGTCCCCGAAGCGGACGGTGTCGCGCAGGTGACGCGCCCAGTACGCCGGGTCCGTGGCGTCCTCCGCGGTGAACCATGTGCCCGTCACGTCGGACAGGAAGGGCAGCCGTGGCGCCTGCCGTGGCACCGCGGCCACGGCGGCGGTGAACTCGGTGAGGATCGGCTCCATCATCGCCGAGTGGAAGGCGTGCGAGGTGCGCAGCTCGCGACTACGGACGCCGTCGGCCTCCAACCGCGCGGCGAAGTCCGCTACGGCGGCCGCCGGGCCGGCCACCACGCACACGCCCGGCCCGTTGACGGTGGCCACCGATAGCCCCTCGGGCAGCCGCGGCACCACCTGCTCGGCCGCCCGCTGCACGGCGAGCATCGCCCCGGCCGGCAGCGCGTCCATCAGCCGTCCGCGCAGCGCCACCAGGCGCAGCGCGTCAGGGAGTGCGAACACTCCGGCGAGCGTGGCGGCGACGTACTCACCGATGGAATGCCCGATCATCGCGTCGGGGGAGTGGCCCCACGAGCGCCAGAGCACCGCCAGCGCGTACTCCACTGCGAACAGCGCCGGCTGGGTGTAAACGGTGCGCCGCAACTGCTCGTCGGCGGCGTCCCGTTCGGCCTGCGCGGCCTCGGTGTCCGGGCCGTTGCCGTCGGCGAACAGCAGCGTTCTCAGGTCCAGGCCCAGCTCCGGGGCGAGGAGTTCGGCACAGGTGTCGACGGCATCCCGGAAGACCGGCTCGGTGCGGTAGAGCGCAGCGCCCATCCCCGCGTACTGGGCGCCCTGGCCGGAGAAGAGCCAGGCCAGCCGGGGGCGATCCGGTGCGGCCTCGCCGGCAGGCCGGCGCTTGCCCGCCCTGAGCGCGGCCACGGCCGCTGTGCTGTCGGCGGCGACGACCGCCGTACGGTGCCGGTGTGCGCGACGGCCGACCCGCAGGGTGTGCGCCACGTCGGAGACGGGAAGTTCGGGCCGCCCCTCCAGGTGCGCGGCGAGTTCGTCCACCGCCGTTGCCAGGGCCTCGGGGGTGCGCGCGGACAGTTGC
Source organism: Streptomyces sp. NPDC107562 (assembly GCF_055657325.1). Taxonomy (NCBI): domain Bacteria; kingdom Bacillati; phylum Actinomycetota; class Actinomycetes; order Kitasatosporales; family Streptomycetaceae; genus Streptomyces; species Streptomyces sp. NPDC107562. The sequence continues at coordinate 961,306 of NZ_JBVKBE010000001.1, forward strand.
AGCAGGTGCGCGGGCCGCTCCGACGGGGTGCTCGCCGGGCTCGGCGCCTCCTCGAGGAGGACGTGCGCGTTGGTGCCGCCGATGCCGAACGAGCTGACGCCGGCCCGGCGCGGGGTGCCGTCGGTGTCCCATTTGGCCAGCGTGGCGTTGACGTAGAACGGGCTGGTGTCGAAGTCGATGGCGGGGTTGGGCGACTTGTAGCCGACGCTGGGCGGGATCATCCCGTGGCGCAGGGCCAGTGCCGCCTTGATCAGTCCGGCGGCCCCGGCGGCCTGACTCAGGTGGCCCATGTTGGACTTGAGCGAGCTCAGACCGCACCAGCCCCGGTCGGCGCTCTGTCGGCCGTACGCCTGTGACAGCGCCCGGACCTCGATCGGGTCGCCGAGGTTCGTGGCCGTGCCGTGCGCCTCGACATAGCCCACCGTCCGGGGATCGACGCCGGCCACGGACAGGGCCGTCGACACCACGGCGGCCTGTCCTTCCACACTGGGCGCGGTGAAGCCCACCTTGCCGGCGCCGTCGTTGTTGACCGCGCTGCCGCGGATCACCGCGTGCACGTGATCGCCGTCGGCCAGGGCGTCGGACAGCCGCTTCAGCAGCACCATGGCGCCGCCGGAGGCCCACACCGTGCCCGTCGCGCCGGCGTCGAACGGGCGGCAGCGGCCGTCGGCGGACTCCACCCCGCCGTCGGTCTGCAGATAGCCGTGGTTGAGCGGCAGTTCGATGGACGCGCCGCCGGCCAGGGCCAGATCGCATTCCCCGCCGCGCAGCGACTCGCAGGCCGTGTGCACGGCGACCAGCGAGGTGGAGCACGCCGTGTGCACACTGATGCTCGGACCGCGCAGGTCGAGGTGGTACGAGGTGGTGGTCGTGACGTAGTCCGCCAGGTTGGCGTTGGACAGGGCCATCGAGCCGTCCAGGGCGTCGGTCACTGCCCGGTTGGCGCCCAGGTGCCGCCAGTAGTACCGGGTGGGCCCGACCCCGCCGTAGACACCGATGTCCCCGTCGAAGCGCGCCGGGTCGTAACCCCCGTGCTGGAGCGCGGTGTTCGCCAGCTCCAGGAAGAGACGGATCTGGGGATCGGCCAGCTCCGCCTCACGGCGTGTCATCCCGAAGTAGCCGTAGTCGAAGGACTCGGGGTGGTCCAGGGACGACACCACCGGCACGTAGGACGGGTCGTCGATCTCCGCGGCGGGCACCCCCGCGGCGAGCAGTTCGGTGCGCGGCACGGTACGGGTCGACACGACGCCGTCGACGAGGTTGCGCCACAGCGTCTCGACGTCGGCCGCACCGGGGAGGCGGCACGCCATTCCCACGATCGCGATCGGTTCGACGTCGCCTTCGCCGCCGGGGATGTCCTGCGGGGTCGTCATTGTTGCCTCTCCGAGTCCGGAAGCGGGGCGGTGCTGCTGAGCGGGGCCCGCGCCGCCGTGCCGCGCGGGGCGGTGCTGTTCAGAGGGGCCCGCGCCGCCGGGCCGCGCGGCCGGGGGCCCGGCGGCGGCGCGCGAGGCCTCGGTCGGTGCCGCGGTCCGCGCCGGACGCCTGTGCGGCACCGTCGAGATGGGCGGCGAGCGCACGGACACTGGGGTGGTGGAACAGGTCCACGACCCGCAGCTGCCGGCCGAGCACGTCTTCCAGTCGCTGCCGCACGGTGACCAGCAGCAGCGACGTTCCCGCGGCATCGAAGAAGTTGTCGGTCACCTTGATGTCGTCGCGCTCCAGGACCTGCCGCCAGACTGCCAGGACGGCAGCCTCGGTGCCGCCGTCGGGGACAGGGGGGGCCAGGAGGGCCGGTGGCGCGGACGGCGCGGGCCCGGCGGTGGTGCCCTCGAACAGTTCGGCGTACGGGTCGAGGTCGATCTCCCCGGCCGGGCGGTCCGGAGATTCGAGGAAACCATTCAGCAGGTGTACGTAGGCGGCGAGGAGTTGTTCCGCACGGGCGGTCGTGAAGCGATCCGTGTTGTGGACGAGTTCGATTCGGTAGCCGCCGTCGGCCTCCGCGGCGTACAGCGTAAGGTCGAACGGGGCCCCGGGTGCCGGGACGGGCTCCGCCGTGACGTCCAGTCCGGGCATCTCGAGTCGCGGCTGCGGGAAGTTGTAGGCGTTGAACAGCACCTGGACCAGTGGCTGGCGGGAGGCGTCGCGGGGCAGGCGCAGCGCCTCCACCAGACGCTCGACGGGCGCCTCGGGATGGGCCAGGGCGTCGAGCAGTTCGTCGCGGGTGTCGCGCACCTGCGTCCGGAAGCTCCGCCCGGCGGCCGGGCGCAGCCGCAGCGGCACCACCTCGATGAAGAAGCCCACGAGATCCAGGAACGCGGGGTGCCGACGGTCCACCGCGGGCGTGCCGATGACCAGGTCGTCGCGCCCGGCGAGCCGTCCCGCGAGCTGGCCGAGCACAGCCAGCAGCACCGCCGACGGCGTCGCCCCGCAGTCCCGCGCCAGCGCGTGCACCGCCGCGGTGGTCGCGGCCCCGAGGGCAGTCTCCACACGGCCGCCCCGGAAGGTCTGCTCGGCCGGGCGGGGGTGGTCACCGGGCAGTTCCAGAACCGGCGGCACGCCGTCGAGGTGCCTCAGCCACCAGCCCAGGTCGGTGTCGGCGCGGCGGCTCGCCCGGTCGGAGCGCCAGGCCACGTAGTCGGCGAACGACGCCGCCGCCGGTGGCAGGGGCGCCGCACGGCGCGCGTACGCCGTCCCCAGGTCGTGCAGGAAGAGTCCCTGCGACCAGCCGTCGAAGACCGCGTGGTGGGCGGTGACCGCGAGGACGTGCTCGTCGTCGCCGACCCGGAGCAGGAGGGCCCGCCACAACCGGTCGGCGGCCAGGTCGAAGCGGTCCTCGGCGGCCAGCGCGAGCCGCGCGGCCAGGGCGCCGGCCCGCTCCCCCGGCGGCAGCGTCGTCAGATCGGTGATCGGCAGGGGCATGTCGGCGGGAGGGTCGATCACCACGGTCGGCGCGCCGTCGACGGTCGGTATCCGCCAGCGCAGCACCTCGTGCCGCCGGGCGACCTCGGCCAGCGCGGACCGCAGCGCCGCAGCGTCCAGCGGGCCCCGCAGCCGTTGCGCCAGCGCGATGTTGTAGGCGCCGCTGTCCGTCGTGAGCTGGTCGAGGAACCACAGCCGCCGCTGTGCCGCCGACAGCTCCGGCGGGTTGCCGCGGGTCAGTTCCGGTCCGGCGGGCGCGGCGGCGGCCAGAGCGGCGGCGATGCCGTCGACCGTACGGCCGCGCAGGACGTCCTCGATCCGTACGTCCCGGTCCATGTCGGCCCGCAGCCGGGCGACCAGCCGCATCGCACCGAGGGAGTGGCCGCCGGCGTCGAAGAAGGTGTCGTCGCCGGAGCGCACCGGCACTCCCAGCACGTCGGACCAGGCCCGGGCGACCACGGCGGCCTCCTCGCTGTCCGGCTGCCATGCGTCACCGGGTTCCGCGGTCGGTGACGACGCCAGCGCGTGCAGCGCCGCCCGGTCGGTCTTGCCGGACGCGTTGCGCGGCAGCGCGTCGAGCCGGACGAAACGCGAGGGCACCATGGCGGGCGGCAGCAGCCGGGCGCAGTGCTCGCGCAGGGCCGCGTCCGACGGCGTCCGCGCGGGGGTGAGGAAGGCCGTCAGCAGGGGTTCCGCGGCGGTCGGGACCAGATCGACGACCGCCTGGCGGACCTCGGGGTGGAGCGTCAGGGCCGCCTCCACCTCCCCGGGCTCCATGCGGTGACCGCGGACCTTGAGCTGCCGGTCGACACGGCCGAGGTAGCGCAGGGCTCCGTCGGGCTCCCAGACCGCCAGGTCGCCGGTGCGGTACAGCCGTCCGCCCGACCCGTCGAAGGGGTCGGCGACGAACCGCTGCGCGGTCAGCGCTGGTTGTCCGAGGTACCCGCGGGCCAGCCCCGTGCCTCCGACCAGCAGCTCGCCCGGCACGCCGACGGGCACCGGGCGCAGCGCCGCGTCCACCACGTACGCGCGCAGGTTCGGCAGCGGGCGGCCCATCGGGACCGGCCGGGTCCACTCGCCGACGGCGTCGTGGGCGGTGGCCTCGACCGTCGTCTCCGTCGGGCCGTAAGCGTTGATGAAGCGCAACCTCGGCGCCTCGGCGGTGCCCGCCCACCGCAGCACCTGATCGGGTGCCACCGGTTCGGCGGTGGCCACGAGCACCCGCAGTGCGGCGAAACCGGCCGGGTCCAGGAAGGGCAGCATCGACACCGGCGGACTGGCCCAGGTGACCTTGTGGGCGGCGGCGAAGCTGCCGAGCCGCTCAGGTGAACGGCGGTCGGCCTCCGGCACCAGGGCGACGGTGCCACCGGCGGCCAGCGTGGTGAAGACCTCCAGCACGCTCACGTCGAAGCCGAACGACGCGGTGGCCAGGGCGACGGTGTCGGCTCCGATCCCGAATCGATGGGCGGAAGCCGTCAGGAATGCCGTCACGCTGCGATGGGTGACGACCACGCCCTTCGGGGCGCCGGTCGAACCGGAGGTGTACATCACGTACGCCGGGTTGTCCGGGGACAGGGCCTCCAGGGCCGGGTTGTCCGAGGAGGCGGGGCCCCCGGCCGGCGCGGTCACGAACAGCCGATCCGGCGCCGCGTCGGCGAGCAGCGCACGGCCCTCGGCGTCGACGACCACCAACTCCGCACCGGCGTCGTCGAGAACGGCCAGAAGCCGGTCACGGGGGTGTGTCGGGTCCAGCGGCACATAGGCGCCGCCCGCGAGCATGACGCCCAGCATCGCCGCGATCGTGTCCGGCCGGCGCCGGCCGCACACGCCTACCGTGGTCTCGGGACAGACGCCGAGTTCCCGCAGGCTCCGGGCGAGTTCACCGGCCGAGGCGACGAGTTCGGCGTAGGTCACCGCACGGCGGCCCTGCCGTACCGCGATCCCGTCGGAGTACCGACGAGCCGCCGCGAGCACGGCGTGCGCCACGGTCGGCGCGGCCGGCGCCAGCGACTCTCCTCTGCCCCAGTCCTCGCGCACGGCCTCAGTCATCGGCGCTCCCGGCGGCGTGCGGCGGAACGAGCGGATCGCGGATCTGCACGCGCAACTCCGAGTAGTAGGTGCGGCCGTCGGCATCCGGTACCCAGGTGTCCTCGGGGAGCGGCAGCACCTCGGTGACCACCACCTCGACGTCGGGCCCCGCGTCCAGACCTGCGCGGCGCACCATGGACGCGAGTGAGTACACCAGCGGCGGGCTGGTCAGATCCGTGTATGTGGGCTTGAGTTCGGTGCCGAGGCGGATGAACACCCGGTCCGGCAGACCCAGTTCCGCCGCCCAGCGCCGGGCCGCGAGATACCGCTCGGCATAGCCCTTGGCCGTGGCCAGGCCGGTCGCCCCGACCGTGCTGCGCCAGGTCTCACGCTCCACGACCAGTCGGTCGATCGTCACCCGGGGGGTGTGCGGGCCGGCAGAGACCAGTTTGAACGCGTCCGCCGTGTGCATCGACAGGAAGTCGGCGAACACCTCCAGCAGCGGCCACTCCTGCCCGTCGGCGTGCCGCGCCACCAGGTCGCCGTCCCGCTCGGTCACCGTCAACGCGGTGACCGGGAGCAGCCGGGAGTGCTCGGCGCCCGGCGCCGGCGCGAAGCCGAGCTGCCAGTTGTCCCGCGACCACAAAAGGTCGGCGACCCGGGCGGTCATCCTCGGGAAGTCCTCCGGCAGCAGCAGCTGCACCCGGTCCGTGCCGAGATCCCGGTCGATCGCGGACCGCAGGGCGCCCGGCCGGGGGTGCGCCCAGCTGAACACACCGGTGCACAGCGTCAGATACGCCGCGTGCAGCTCGCCCAGCACCACCGTGTAGTCGCCCGCGGCCAGTCTCTCCGGACTGGGTGCGGCGATCTGCAGATCCGGGCTGTGGATGCGGGCGGTGGACCAGCCGGGCCCCGGCGCGTCGAACAACTCGGCGGACAGGTCGACGAGTTCCGTCGAGCGCAGCCGCACCCGGCGGGTACCCGGTGCGCGTTCCGTCCCGCCCGTCAACTGGGCCCACCGGTCGGCGAAGGCGGCCACGACGTCGTCGACCGGCCGCCGGCCGGCACCGAAGAACAAGCCGTGCGCCAGATAGCGCAGATCGCCCAACGGCACCTCCCCGGCGCCGAGGTCGGCGCACAGGTCGGCGTACACCTCCCGCAACGCCTGACGGTACGCCGACGCCAGGGTGTGGCTGAGCCAGCGCGCGGCCGTGAGCAGCACGTCGAGCGCCGGTGCCAACTCCTCCAGCAGCGGCCGGCCGAACGACAGCTCCAGGTCGCGTACGGCGTCCTCGTGGCACAGCGTGCGCCCGGCGTACGTCTGTCCCGCTCTGCGACGGCTGTCGCGTCCGGTCAGCTCGGTGAACACCTGATCCAGCTGGAGCGTCGCGGCACGCAGGGCGGCCGGATCGCCGGCCGCGGCGGCCACCGCGGAGCGGGCGGCGTCCAGTTGGCCGAACTCCTCGCGTGCGGACGCGCGGGCTACCGGATCGCCGATCGCGTCGAGCGCCCCGCGCAGGGCCGCTTCGGCGGAGAGGTTCAGCGGCAGGTCGATGCCCCAGCGCAGCACACCGCGCTCGGTGAGTCGCTCCAGCAGCACGAACCCGTCCGCGCCGCGCCGGATGGGGTTGCCGCCGTCCGCGACAAGCTCGGCGACCAGCCCGGCGGCCGGGCGCGGCCCGGTCAGCAGGCCGAGCAGCGCCACCTCGGCGGAAGTGAGCTCCACCGGCGGCTCCACGGGCCGGTGCAACATCCCTGCCCGGACGGAGAGGTGGGGTTGCAGTGCCACGGGCAGGTGAGGCCGGAAGCGCGGATCCGAGGCCAGCCGGTCCGCGAACGCCGCCAGGGCCCACCACTCGAAGTACACCTGCCGCCCCGTCACCAGGCCGGGTCCCGGACGGGTCGCCACCACCGTGTCGTCGTCGGTCAGCCGGACCCAGCACACCGGGCCGAAGAAGCCGATCGTGTCGTTCTTGGCACAGTACCGCTGCCAGTACCGGGCCACCACCGCCTGCCGGCGACGGGTCTTGCGGTCCGGCGGGGCGTCGGGACCGGCCGCGCGCAACCCGTCCAGGAACGCCAGTACATCGGGGTTCTGCCAGGTGATCGCCTCGCGGAACAGGGGGTCGCCCGCCACCTCGTACAGCTGCGCGCCGACGACCCCGGCGGCCTCCGCGAAGGCCGCGCGGTAGCCCACGTCGTCGATGTCCCCGGCGAGACGAGCCTCGGCGGCCGAGGCGGCGGCGGCCGAGGCGAAGACACGCAGGCCCCCTGCGGGGAATCCGGTGGAGCGCAGGACGGCGTCGCGCCACACCTGCCAGCGGGTCCCGGGGAGGTCGGCGAGGGCGACCGGCTCCTGGCCGTTCTTGTGCACGGCCGGTGTGGACATCGGCGACATCAACCCAAGCTCCCCCCGGAAAACGCCCACAGGTGTCCGGTGGTTCGCCGCCGGCACCGCACCGCCGCCAGGAACACCGGCTGGACAGGGCATAGTTGATCTAGCACTGCGTGGGCATGCTAACGACGCCGTCGGGTGCTTGGGAAGTGTTCGAATACCTTGCCGCGGAGCCCTCCCGGGCGGCCGGTGAGGGGTTAGTATCCAGCCGTGCCGATACCGAAGATCACATTTGTGACCGCGAGACCGCACGAACGGGCGTCGGTGCGATGACGGCGGTGCCCACTGTCGTGGTCATCGGCAGCGGCTCCCTGGCCGCCTCCGTCTGCGCCGGCTTGGCGCACTCGGTCGGCCCGCCCCTGCGGGTGGTCGTGGTGGCCCGCGGGGAGAGCGTCCAGCACCTCTGCGAGCTGGCCGGTACACGCGCCGCGCTGGCCGGACGCGCCGTGCGCTTCCGGCCACGGAGGACCGGCCCGGACCTGCGGGCCGCACTGCCCGAGGTGATCCGCGAGGAGGCGCCGGACGGTGTGCTCCTGTGCGCCTCCCACCAGTCGCCGTGGGAACGCCGCGAGGCGCCGTCCGCCTGGACCGCCCTGCTCGGGCGCGGCGGCTTCGGGCTGACGCTCCCGCTGCAGGCGGATCTCGCCGTGGTGGCCGGCCGGGCGGCGGCCGAGAGCGGCTCCTGGTTCGTCAACGCCTGTTTCCCGGACGCGGTCAACCCGGTGCTGGCCGCGCTGAGAGTGCCGGTGCTGTGCGGTATCGGCAACGTGGCGCTGATCGCCGCGAGCCTGCAGGCCCGGCTCGGCCTGCCCGACCAACGCCGGCTGCGGGTGGTCGGCCACCATGTGCACCTGAACGCGCCCGGCCCGGCGGGCGAGGCCCTCGCCTGGCTGGACGACGGGCCGGTGGACGGTGTCACCGAGGCGCTGGCCGGTCAGCGTGCCTGCGACCGGCCCGCTCTCAACCAGGTGACCGGACAGGCAGGCGCGATGGTCGTCGACGCGCTGGCGGAAGGGTCGGAGCTGGACACCAGCCTGCCAGGCGTGGAAGGGCTGCCCGGCGGCTACCCGGTGCGGATAAGCGGTGGCCGCCTCTCCCTGCGGCTGCCGGCCGGACTCGGCCGGGCCGAGGCGGTGGCAGCCAACCAGCGGTGGTCTCAGGCCGACGGGATCGTCGTCGACGGCGAGCGGGTCAGGTTCGCCCCGTCCGCGGCGGTGGCGCTGGCGGAGGCCGAACCGGGCTGGGAGGCCGAGGAGTTCGTCGCCGAGCGGATCCCGGAGGTCTGCCGTCGGCTGCTCGCCCTGCGCGAGCGCCTGCGCCGCACTTCGCCGGGGCCGTCCGCCGTACCGGAAGGAACAGGTGCGGCCGGATGACCGCGACGACTCCGCACGACCGGCGGTTGCCCGTGGAACCGGAGAGCGCGCCGCCGCTGCCCTTCGCCGACCACCACCGGCAGCAGACCGGATACCGGCCGCTCGCCCGCCACGGGACGATCCCGGCGGCGTTCGCGGCACAGGCCGCCCGGCGCCCCGACGCCGTCGCGGTGCTCGGCGACGGCGAGCCGTGGACGTACCGCACGCTGGCGGACGCGGCGAACCGGACCGCGGCCGCGCTCCGGAACGCCGGGATCCGGCGCGGCGACCGTGTCGGCATCCTGCTGGACCACTCGCCGGAGACCGTCGCCGCGATTCTGGGCGTCCTGTTCGCCGGCGGCTGCTACGTACCGCTCGACCCGGCCCATCCCGAACCGCGCCTGGCCCAACTCGTCGCCCTCGCCGGAATCGACCTCGTGATCGCCGACGCGGCAAGGCCGGTGGACCGGCTGCGGGCCGCACCCCTGCGCGTGGTGCCGCCGCCGGGGCGGGCCGCCCCAGGAGACCCGGACGTTCCCTTCGACGAACAGCCGGGCAGTCCCGACGACGTGGCCTATCTCCTGTGCACCTCCGGCTCCACGGGCCGGCCGAAGGGCGTGCCGCAGACGCACCGCAACGTGCTGCACGGAGTCGCCAACCACATCGAGAACTTCCGCATCACCCCTGCCGACCGGCTCAGCGTGGTGTCCTCCTTCAGTTTCGACATGGCGGTGACCGACACCTTCGCGGCACTGCTCGCCGGCGCGGCCACCGTCGTCGTGGACGTGCGGCGGCACGGCCCGGCCCACCTCGCACAGGCCCTGGCCGACCGAGGGGCGTCGGTCTTCCACTCCACACCGACCGTGTACCGCTATCTGATCGACGCGCTCGGCGAGCGGCGCCTGGACACGGTCCGCGCCGTGGTGCTCGGCGGCGAGACCGTGACCCGGCACGACGCGCTGCGCTGCCGGGCGCACTTCGCGCCGGACTGCGTGTTCGTCAACGGGTACGGGGCCACCGAGGCCAGCTTCGCCGTGCAGGACCACCTGCCGCCGGACGCCGTCCTGGAACACGACATCCTGCCCATCGGGCACCCGTTGCCCGGATACACCATCTCGCTCCTCGGCCCCGGCGGCGAGCCGTCGGCCGACGAGGGGGAGATCGTCATCCACAGCCCCTACGTCGCCCCCGGCTACTGGCGGGCACCTGAACTGACCGCCGAGCGGTTCGGCCGCGGCGGCTCCACAGGACCTGGCATGTCGAGCTACCGCACCGGCGATCTGGGACGCCGGCTGCCGGACGGCAGGCTGGCGTATTTGGGCAGGCTGGACCGCCAGGTCAAGATCCGCGGCAACCGCGTCGAACTCGGCGAGGTCGAGTACCACCTCGCGGCACACCCCGGCGTGCTGCGGGCCGTGGCGGTCGCCCGGCCCGGCGAGACGGGCGGCACGGAACTGCTCGGCTACGTGCAGCCCGTCGCGGGCACCCGCCTCGATGCCGCCGAGCTGCGCCGCGCGCTGTCGGCCCAGGTACCGCAGCATCTGGTGCCGCGCCTGCTCACCGTCCTCGACACACTGCCGCTGACCAGCACCGGCAAGGTGGACACCCAGGCACTGCCGGCTCCGCGGACACCCCAGCCCGCGGGACAGGGCCCGGGGCCCCGTACCGCCACCGAAGAGGTGATAGCCCGGGCGTGGTGCACGGTCCTGAGGAGAGCGCATGTCACCACCGACACCAACTTCTTCGACCTCGGCGGCAATTCGCTCCTGCTCGCCGACGTACACCAGCTGCTGCGGGAAAACCTCGACGCAACCGTGCAGATGATGGACCTGTACCGGCATCCGACCGTCGCCGCGCTGGCCCGTCGTCTCGACGGCGACGCCGCTCCCCCCACCGCGCCCGATCTGCGCCGCGTCACCGAGCGGGCTGCGCGCCGGGCCCGCCGCGACGAAAGGGGACGACGGTGAGCGAGTACGACGACCGCGTCGCCGTCGTCGGCCTCGCTGGCCGGTTCCCCGGCGCGGACAGCGTGCCCGAACTCTGGCGGCTGCTGCGCGAGGGCGTCGACGCCGTCCACGACTACACCGATGCCGAGCTGCGACAGCTCGGAATCGCCCCGGAGCTGCTGAACGACCCGGCGCTGGTGCGGTCCGGCGGGGTGCTGCCCGGCGGAGCGCTCGACGGCGTCGCCGGCTTCGACGCCGAACTGTTCGGTTTCGACCCCGAGGACGCGGCCCTGCTCGACCCGCAGCACCGGCTGTTCCTCGAGTCGGCCTGGAACGCCCTGGAGGACGCCGGCTGCGACCCGCGTCGCTACGACGGTGACATCGGCGTCTTCACCGGCGTCTCCACCAACCGATACTTCCTCTACCACCTGCTGGGCAACCCCGCGGCCTCGGACGGCCGGGCCGACGACTGGGAGGCGCAACTCGCCACCCGCCCGGGCGCCGACTACCTGCCCGCGCAGGTCGCGTACCGGCTCGGACTGCGCGGACCGGCGATGGCCGTCCAGACCGCGTGCTCCAGCTCGCTCACCGCCGTCTGCGTGGCCGCGCAGAACCTCCTCGACTACGGCTGCGACCTCGCCGTCGCCGGCGGTGCGAGCGTCTCGCTGCCGCGCCACCGGCACACGCCCGAGGGACTGGTCTCACCCGACGGGCGATGCCGGGCCTTCGACACCGCGGCCGCCGGCACCGGATACGGCACCGGCGCCGCCGCGGTGGTCCTCAAGCGCTACGCCGACGTCGACCCGGACCGCGATCGCGTCCACGCCGTGTTGCGCGGCTGGGCGGTGAACAACGACGGCGCCCACCGCGCCGGCTTCGAGGCTCCGGGGGCGGACGGGCAGGCCGCGGTGATCGCCGAGGCACTCGCCCGTGCCGCGGTGAGCCCGCACGAACTCGGTTACCTGGAGGCGCACGGCAGCGCCACGGTCGTCGGCGACGCCATCGAACTCTCCGCACTCCACCAGGTCTGGCGGACGGCCGGCGCCGCACCCGCCGGGGCCTGCGCGCTCGGCACCGTCAAGGCCAACATCGGCAACCTGGACGCCGCTTCGGGTATCGCCGGACTCGTCGCCGCCGTCCGCGCCGTCACCGAGGGCACCCTGCCCGCCCATGTGCAGTTCAGCGAGCCGCACCCGGAACTCGCGATCGAGAGCGGGCCGTTCACCGTGCCGAAGACGCCACGGCCCTGGCCGCACGACGGCGGCCGGCTCGCCGGCGTCAGCTCGTTCGGGCTGGGCGGCAGCAACGCGCACGTGGTGCTGGAACAGGCCGCCCGGCCCGCTCCGGCATCGACGGCCGGCCTGCACCTGCTGCCGCTCTCGGCGCATTCCCCGGCCGCCCTCGCCGAAGCCTGCCGACGGCTGGCCGGACATCTGGAGACCGCCGGTCCCGAGCTGCGTCTGGCCGACGTCGCCTACACCCTGGCCACCGGCCGCCGCGTCCTGCCGTACCGTGCGGCGATCGTCGCCCGCGAGCCAGCCGAGGCGGCCGCCGCGCTACGAGAGGCCGCGGCCGGACGGTGGACCGGGCCACCGCTGCCGGCCGAGACCGGAGCGGAGCTGCACGCGGCCGCGGAGTCCTGGCTGCGTGGTGAGGACACCGACTGGGCGAGCCACCTCAAGGACCGCCCGGGACGGGTCTGCACGTTGCCCGCCTACCCGTTCCGGCGGCGGCGGCACTGGATCGATCCGCCGGCCCATCGGGCAGCTGACCGGGGAGGACCCGCATGACCACCGCACTCGTCGCCGAGCGCAACCTGATCCTCGACTACTACGAGCGGTTGCCGCAGGTTGTCGCGGCCCTGGTGAAGGACCCGGCGCCGGTCACCGAACCCGGCGCTTTCGCCCCCGGCTTCGCGCTGCCGGAAGCGGACGCCGGCGTGCGCGACCTCTTCGAGCCGGCCCGGGCACAGTGGCGGGAACTGGGCGCGTACGGCAGCCACCGGCTGGTCCTGCTGGACCTGGCCGGCAACCCCGGTACGCACACCACCAAGACCTTCCCCTCCCTGCTGATCGTCGCCCGCGCCGTGGAGTACATCCGCCGCACGGGCGAACCGGTGATGATCTTCACGCCCACGTCGGCGAACAAGGGGACCGCGCTCCGCGACGCCGTGGCGCGGGCACTGGCCGCGGGGCTGGCCACCCCCGACCAGCTGAGGATCGCCACGCTGGCACCGGCCTCCAGCCTGCGCAAGCTGCGCGCCGGCAGTCTTACCGACGACGCGGAACTCCGGGGCCGCAACCCGCTGATGGTGTACCACGGCGAGCGCGCCGAGGACGTCAAGGCGCTGGCGCGGCAGTTCACCGACGCCTACGCGGCGGACCTCAAACGACGCCACGGACTGAACCTGTGGTTCTCGCTGGACCTGCGCAACTACCTGGTGGCGGACACCGCACGGGCCTTCTTCGAGCAGGACGCGGACCCGACCGACGATGCCGGGCCGCGGCTGCACGCGCACGCCGTGTCGAGCGCGTTCGGACTGCTCGGCTACCACGCCGGCCGGGACGTGCTGGAAGCCGCGGGCGAGGTGCGCCCGTCAAGCCGTCCGGCCAGTCTGCTCGTTCAGCACCTGGGCACCCCCGACATGGTGCTCAGCCTGCGCCGGGGCAGCTTCGACCGGGCCGGACTGCCACCCTACGAGCGCGGCGACGACGGGCTGTGGCGCCAGGGGTCGGACCCCCACTTCCCGAGTGTCGCCGACGACGTGGACGAGGTGCTCGACCCGACCTTCTACACGCACCGGCCCGCGACCTCGCCGGCCATGAACGCCCTGATCGCCCGGCACGGCGGCGACGGCATCGTGGTCTCGCGCCGCGAGTGCCTCGAACGCTACCCCGCGCTGTGGAAAATGGTCGCGGACCATGCGCGGCCACTGCCGGGCGATCCGCGGGCCTTGCGCGAGTGGTCGCTGGTCATGGCGCTGACCGGCGTGTGCAACGCCATCGACCGCGGACTGGTCGAGGCGGGTCGCGACGTGGTGGTCCACGGTTCTGGCTGGTACTCCGACGAGGATGTGCGGAGCCCCGAGGCGTCCGCGCTGGTAACGGTGTCCACGGTCGAGGACATCGCGGCCGCACTGCTGTGAAGGGCAAGCGGTCCTGACCGCACCGCCGGACGGCGGAGTGCCGGGCCCGGCGTGACTGACGGCGTGGGTGGGCCGGTCGGCACACCTTCGACGGCCTCATGAGGGCACTGTCAGACGAACAGATCGTGAGGGCCGCGGATGGCGGCGCCGCCGCTGACCGCCATGTCGGGGTGACGTGCCGCCCGCCTCATGCCGGCCGAGACCGGTGTCGCGTACCGCGACCCGTGCGCCAGATCGTTCGGCGGGTAAGAAATTCTGGGAGGCGCTGTGCTCAGGATCTACTTCACGAGCGAGGACCTGGCGCGCACCCGGATCGCGGCCGCCCCGGATCCGTTGTGGGAATTGGTGCTGAGTCTGCAGATGCTGCGCCCGCAACGTGGTGACACGCTCTTCTCCGCTTGGCGACGTGAGGCCTGCGGCCGGGTACGTGCCGCGCGACTGGGTCCGATCATGGATCTCCTCCTGAGCCTCACGCCCAACGTCGGATACTTTCCGGATTTTCTGAATCCCATCGCATCCACGAGGGGTCTCGACGATGGTCTCGACGCGATCCTCGGTACCACGAGGACCGTCCTGGCACGGGATCTTGGCCGTCTGGCGCATTCGCGGTCTGTGACACGAGATGTGCGGCGCCTCGCCGCGGGAGACGCGGAACTACTCGTGGAACTCACCGAGGCGATGCGAGCGTGCTACGACCTGCTCGTCACTCCCTACCGGCGCAGTATCGACGACGCCATCGGCGCTGATCATGACCGGCGTATCGGCGCGTTCGGTGAGGCGGGCGTCGAAGGGTTGCTGGCGAGCCTTCGACCGATGGCCTCCTGGTCGCACGGGGAGTTGCGGATCGCCACATACCGGGATCAGGAATTACATCTCGGCGGCCGGGGCCTACTGCTCATCCCCTCGTACTTCTGCGTATGGTCGCCCTTGACCCTGTTCGACTCCTCCTTGCCGCCGGTGCTGGTCTATCCGGTGCTGACCGGCCTTGAGTCGCTGCCAGGCCTCCTGCCGACGCCGCACAGCCTGGATGCCCTCCTCGGGGTCACCCGTGCGGCGGTTCTGGAAGCACTGAGAGGCCGGCCGTCGACCACCACCACCGAGCTGGCGCGGAGTGTCGGGATCGCACCGGCGTCCGCGAGCGAGCACGCCCGGGTGTTGCGTGAGGCGGGCCTGGTCACCAGCCGCCGAGACCGGAACCGCATGTTGCACAGCCTCTCCAGCTTGGGTCGCGTTCTGCTCGCGCACAACCGTCAGGTGGAACCGAACCTTCCGCACTCGGCTCGCTGACCTCCGTCATTCGGCCTCACCCGAATGACGTGGAGATTCCGGCACATGGGGCGCAGGATCGTCCCTGCATCGTCTCGTGTTCGACTCGCGTTCGACGGAACAAGGAGGACTGGGTGTTGCGAGCAAGGAAATCTGTGGCATCGTCACGCATGACTGTCGCCGTGGGCCTGACGGCCGTGGCCACCGTTGCCGGAATGATCCTCGCCGTGCCCGCCGCGGCAGGAACGACGGGCACCAACTGCGGCAGCTCGCCCGGAAGCGCCTTCGACTTCGATGTCCGTACCAAGACCTGGACGGGCTACATCAACGGTGTCTACCGCAGCGCCCAGGTCGTCCTGCGCAACGAGCAGATCAGCGACCACTCCTACGGCCACATTCTGACCGGATACAAGTCCGGAGACTCGGTGTGGGTGGACCGTTCCTACGACGGCGGAACCAACTGGACGCAATGCGGTCCCTTCAGCGGTCAGTGGTCCAACGACCTGCTGAACCGGGGCAACTGGATGCGCGCCTGCATGCGCATCTCCGCGGCCGCCACGACCGTGTGCACGACCTGGTACTACGACGCGGACTGACTCTCACGAGCCGCACCCGCCTTCCTGGCCACCGATCAGATGGACGGCCCACGCGGCACGACGAGCGGGGCTGGCGGGGCGGGTCCCGTAGGCCCGGGTGCGAGCTCGGTCAGGCTCCTCACTCGCGGTGAGGAGCCTGGTGCCCGTTGACCCACCCCTCCGCAGCGAGCCACCGGCCCGGGACGGATCAGGCGGCCGGAGAGGAGCGAGCAGGCCTGCGGGGATGCCGCCACCTCGCTCCGGCCACCGTCGCGCGCCTAGAGCCCTTGGCCGAGCCGGATCCGCAGCCGCGCGCCGTCCGCGCCGCCCGGCCAGCTGACCAGTCGGCAGCCGTTCTCCGCCTCCGTCACCTCGGCGCCGCTGCCCTCGTCGACGAGAACCTCCCGACCGGTCTCCAGCAGGGCGCTGCCGGGGCCCTCGCCACGGCGCAGCAGGAGCGTGGAACCGTCGCCCGCGCCGTCCAGTTCGGCGGTCGCCCACCGTAGGACGGCGCCGTCCAGTCGGATGCCGAGCGGCAGCATCCGCCCGCTGCGCACCGGCAGCTCCAGCGCGGCTCCGCCGGCCAGCGGCACGCCGTCCACGTCCAGGGTGAACTTCTGCGGGACCTGGGCGACGTTGACCAGGTGGAGCAGGCGCCGGCCGGTCGCGTCCGCCGTGCTGGTGACGACGAGACCGGGCGCCTCGCCGTGCGTGACCAGGCGCCGGCGCACTCCGAGCCTGGCGCTCACGGCGCGCCAGAAGTCGAGGTGGCAGGGGTAGTCGCAGGCCATGACGATCGCGTGGCCACCGCCTTCCGTCCGTACCTCGAAGGCGACCGGCGAGCCGTCGGCGACGTCGAGCACGAGCGGTCGCGCGTCGGTACCTCCCGTGGAGTGCAGGCGTTGCAGGACGCCGACCCGGACCTCGGGCCGCGGGCCGGCCCAGTCGCCGGCGCGCACGGACGGGAAGTAGTGGACCGTGGCGTCGACGGTCTCGGTGACGGCGACGCCGAGGGCGTCGGCGAGGACCGTGCACGGTGTCCCGTCGTCGTCCAGGACGGGCAGCACGCCGTGCAGCAGCAGGCGTCCGCCGGCCCGGACGAACGCGGCGAGGCGTTCCTGCACGGCCCGGCCGAGGACGGGCGGCGTGGCCAGGGCCACGGCCGGTCCGGCCGGGTCGAGTGCGCTGCCGGCCGAGGTGGGGGCGGCGGACAGGTCGACCGCCCCGAAGGAGTGACCGCCGAGCAGCAGGGCGCGGGCCAGGATGTCGCGCGGGCCCATGCCCCGGTACCGCTCGATCTCGTGGACAAGCTCGCGGCGCCGGGCGGCTTCGGGGTGCGCGTACTCGGTGAGGTAGTGGTCCTGGACGTAGCCGAGGACGAGGTCGTCGTGCTCCTCGTCCATGTCGGCCAGCAGGTGCTCGGCGCCGTGGACGGCCCGGACCACGTTGCGGACGGCCGGATAGGTGGGGCTGAGCCGGCCCTCGGGGTCGACGGGCGCGGCGAATCCGTGGCGCTCCCCGGTGAAGGCGATCCGGTCGTTGCCGTCCCCGACAGGCTCGTCGAGGGGAGGGTTGTGACCGCCTGCGAAGAGGTAGTAGCTGATCAGCCGGTTGCCTTGGGCGACGCACAGCCGGGTCTTGAGCTCGGTGGCCTCCGGGCTGGCCTCCCGGCTGAGGTCCTCGACGTAGTTGCCGGTGCCGGACTCGAACTCCAGGGAGGTCAGGGGCTGGTCGGCGTCGTGGACGGCGGCCATGAACGCGTTCATGACGTACAGGTCCGGGACGTTCTCGACGGTCAGTTCGCCGAGGTAGTGGTCGGAGCCCGACGTGGTCTGCGGCATGCCGGCGTACGCCTGGGAGAGCTGGCTGATGCCGATCGGGAAGGTTCGGCCGCGCCCCTCGGACGTGCCGTGCAGATTGACGAGGAACGGCACACCGTGGATGCCGTGCCGCACGGCGCTCTCGCGCAGCCGCGACAGGTACCGGGCGTAGCGGTCGCGGTGGTGGGCGCCGAGGTCGTGGTGGAGCGCCAACTGCTGTGCCTCGCTGCCGCCCCGGGTTCCTCCCGCGCGCCACTGGGCATCCCATGCCTCGGGGTCGCGCGGGTCGGCGCCGTAGCGCTGTCGCGAGCCGTCGGCTCCCCACTGCTCGATCGCCCAGGACGCCAGGTCATGGAGGGTGCGGTCGGTCAGTTCGGGGGCGTTGGTGACCCAGGAGAGCATCCCGACCTCGTTGTCGAGCTGCACCGCGGCGACGGGTCCGCCGCGGGTGACCAGCCGGTCGGCGAGGACGGGAATGATCTCGCCGAACCAGCGCTCGGCCTGGGCGAGGTAGCCGGGTTCGAGATAGTCGAGGGTCTGTGTCGGGCCGCGCTCGCCGTCCCAGCCGAGGGGTACGGCAGCAGGGTGTTCGCGGTAGACGCGGAACGGTATGCCCTCGTTCTTGAGCTCGGCCATGATGAACGGGCCGGGGCGGGCGATGACCAGGAGGTCGCGCTCGGCGGCGAGGTCGAGGAAGCCGACGAGGTCGCGGTACTCGCTGGTGGCGCCGGTCAGGTCGACCTCGCCGGAGGCGGTCTCGTGGACGAGCCACGGCATGTAGGCGGCGACGGCGGTGCATCCCGCGGCGACGAGTTTGTCGAGCCGGTCCGCCCAGTCGCGGCGGTGGAGGCGGAAGTAGTGCACCTCGCCGGCCATCAGGATCCGCGGGGCCCCGTCGACGAGGAGTCGGCGCCGCTCCAGCCGCACTCCTTCCGCGGGTCGGCCGGGGGTGTCGGCGTGGCCGGAGATCATCGCGGACGGGGGGTTGTCTGCGGGGGATGTCTTCACGGAGGAGTCCTCGGGTGATCGTCAGGGGGTATCGGACGGGCGGTGGTCCGCGGTGCCGGCCGCGCTCGGCGACGGGGGCGCGCCACGGTCATACCGAGGGGAGGTCGCCGGCGACCGCGCGGTCCGGGCCGAGGTCGGCGGCGAGCGCGGCCGCTCGACTCAGAGTTCTCGCCTCTCGCGGCTCTCCGGTCCGCGCACCACCCTGAACCCCGTGTTCCCGCTGGAGCTGTCCGGGGTGTTGCCCATGCGGGCCGACGTGCGATACCGGAGGCAGTACGACTCGTGGCACAGGTGCGAGCCGCCCCTGAGGACGCGGGCGCCCGGGGCGAACCGGTCCGCGCACCACTCCCACACGTTGCCCGTCATGTTGAAGAGGCCATAGGCGTTCGGCGGGAAGGCGTCCACCGGGCAGGTCGCGCGGTACCCGTCGGCGGCGGTGTTGTGTCCCGGGAACGTGCCGCGGAAGATGTTCATGCGGTACTCACCGCCCGGATCGCGTTCGTCGCCCCAGGGGTACGGGCAGCCCTCCAGTCCGCCGCGGGCGGCGTACTCCCACTCGGCCTCGGACGGGAGCCGTACCCCCGCCCAGCGGCAGTACGCGAGGGCGTCGTCGTACGAGACGTGGACCACCGGATGGTCCCGGCGGCCGTCGAGGACGGATGCGGGGCCTTCCGGGTGACGCCAGTCGGCGCCGTGGACCTGCCGCCACCAGGGGGTGTCGGCCGCCGCGCGCGTCGGCGGGAAGTCGTCGGGGAGGAAGCCGCCGAAGACGAAGGACCAGCCGAAGCGTTCGGCGTCCGTCCGGTGGCCGGTGGCCTCGGCGAAAGCGGCGAACTCGGTGTTGGTGACGGCCGTCGCGCCGATGGCGAAGGCGTCGACCGTCACCTCGCGGACCGGGCCCTCGCGGTCCGCCGGGTACGGGGAGTCGTCGCTGCCCATGAGGAAGGCGCCGCCGGGCAGCTCCCGCCAGCCGCCGTGCGGGACGGCGGCGGCGGAAGCATGCTCGACGCGGATCGCGGTCGCCGCCGCCGTGCGTGACCGCGGGGGCCGCCGCGGAGCGCAGCAGGCCGAGCGATCCGAGTCGTGACTCACCGGGCGGCCCTCACCTCGGCGGGGCGGAGATCGAAGATCCCGTACCCGAAGCCCGCGACGGTCAGCAGGTCGTCGTTCACCTCGACTCCGGCGGCCTCGACGGCTTCGGCGACGCCGCTGGTGACGCCTTCGGGCAGCGTGAACTCCGCCCGCTCACGGCGGGGGTTGACGACGATGAGGTACCGCCCGCCGCGCACGTACACGAAGGGGTACCCCTCGTGCAGCACCCGCACGTCCGCCTCGCTGCCCAGCTCGGGCGTCGACTTGCGCAGGGCTATCAGGCGGCGCACCAGATGGAGGAGGGAGCCGGGGTCCTCGCGCTGGGCGGCGACGGTGGGGCGGGCGGGGTCCGGGTCCAGGGGGAGGTAGAGGCGTTCGGGGGCGGCGGGGGAGAAGCCTGCGTTGGCGGTGGAGTCCCACTGCATCGGGGTGCGCGAGCCGGCCCGGTTGTAGCGGGGGCCGAGGACACTGCCCTCGTGCTCCGGCAGGCCGGGGACGTAGCGCATGCCGATCTCGTCGCCGTAGTAGACGGCCGGGAGGGTCGGCCAGGTCAGCTGGAAGGCGAAGGCGGCGGGGAGCTGCTCGGCGGTGCGCGGTCCGCAGGCGAGGCGGGAGAAGTCGTGGTTGGCGGTGGGCAGGGCGACGAAGCCACCGCGCCCGGCGTCGGAGATCGCGGTGGTGGCGGCCCGCCATCCGTCGAGGAAGGTCTCCAGGGACCCGGTGCCGTCGGCGCCGAAGTAGGGCTCCAGCGGGGCCCAGCCCTCGCTGACGGTGCCGGTGTTGTTGTTCCACAGGGAACGCAGCTTGAGGCCGTCGTCCTCGGCGCCGAACTGCAGGAAGAAGTCGGCGTGGAAGCCGGCCGGCACGGACACGGCCGGGTCGCCCCACTCGGACAGCAGCGCGGCCTGCGGATGCCTGCTGTCGATCCAGTCGCGCATGTCGCGCCACAGGCGGGCCGACTCGGCGTGGCCGGGGTCGTCCTTGACGAGCGAGGCGGCCATGTCGACGCGGAATCCGGACAGGCCCAGGTCGAGCCAGTGCTCCATGATGTCGCGCAGGGCCTGGCGGTTGGCGCGCGGTCCGTCGGCGTCGACGGGCTGCCGCCAGGGCTCGTCCGGGTGGGTGCGCGCGTAACCGAAGTTGAGGGCGGGCTGGCTGGGGAAGAAGTTCGGCTTGTACCAGCCGGGCCGGGTGCCGGGCGAGGGCTGGAAGCCGTCGCCCGGGTCGGTGTCGCCCTCGGCCCAGATGTAGCGGTGGTCGGAGGGGTCGTCGGCGGACGCCGTGAACCACGGGTGCTGGTCGGAGGTGTGGCCCGCCACCAGGTCGAGCAGCAGGCGGATGCCGCGGCGCCGGGCACTGTCGGCGAGCCTGGCCAGGCTGTCGTTGGTGCCGTAGCGGGGGGCGACGGTGAGGTAGTCGGACACGTCGTAGCCCGCGTCCTGGAACGGCGAGGCGAAGCACGGGTTGAGCCAGACGGTGTTCACACCGAGCCAGGCGAGATGGTCGAGCCGCTGCTCGATGCCGGCGAAGTCACCGATGCCGTCGCCGTCGGCGTCGGCGAAGCTCTGCGGATAGATCTGGTAGAGGACCGCGTCGGCCAGCCACTCCATGGCCGGGCGGTTGTCGGGGCCGGAGCCGTTCGTCGTCATGGGATCGTCCCTTCAGGAGGTGGTCGGCGCGGGCAGCACGCCCTCCGGCGTGTCGCCGAAGTGGCGCTGGAGTTCTTCCAGTTGTGCCGTGAGGTCCTCGACGATGTCCGCGTACAGCGGGTCGTCGTAGCGGTTGTGCAGCTCGTGCGGGTCCTGGGTCATGTCGAACAGCTCCCAGGCGGGCGTGCGCGGCGCGTCCTTCGCCCCGTCCGCGCCGGAGCCGTGGCCCGGGTAGTGGATGAGCTTGTGCGTGCGGGTGCGGATGCCGTAGCAGGCTTGGACGTTGTGGCAGACGTCCAGATGCATGTAGTAGCGGTAGTAGACGGCGTCCCGCCACTCCTGCCCGTCCTCCCCCTTCAGCAGAGGTACGAGCGACCGGCCCTGCATACGGGCATGAGGTGCCGTGCCCGCCATGTCCAGCAGGGTGGGGGCGTAGTCGATGTTGGCCACCAGTTCGTCGTGGCGGGAACCGGCCTCGGTGATGCCGGGCCAGCGCACGACCAGTGGGATGCGCATGCCTTCCTCGTACATGAACCGCTTGTCGAACCAGCCGTGTTCGCCGAGGAAGAAGCCGTGGTCCGACGTGTACGTGACGGCGGTCGAGGCCTCCAGGCCGGTGACGTCGAGGTAGTGCAGCACGCGGCCGACGTTCTCGTCGAGGGCGGCGATCACCCGGAGGTAGTCCTTGATGTAGTGCTGGTAGCGCCACTCGCGTTCCTCGCGCGGTGACAGTCCGGGCGGCACCGGTACGCCCTTGAGGTCCTCGTCGTTGAGGTCCTCCATGCTCATCCGCGCCTCGTGCGCGGCGGGGGCGCGGCCGCCGAGGTCGTCGTGGAGGGTGGGCGGAGCGGGGATCTCCTCGTGTTCGTACAGGTGCCGGTGGCGTTCGGCGGGCTCGAACGGGCGGTGCGGCGCCTTGTGCTGGATCAGCAGGCAGAAGGGCTTGCCGGGGTCACGCCTGTCGAGCCAGCTCAGCGCGAGGTCGGTGATGATGTCGGTGACGTAGCCCGGGCACGTCCTCCTGCCGTGGGCGGTGAGGAACTCGGGGTCGTGGTAGACGCCGTGTTCCGGCAGGATCTCCCAGTGGTCGAAGCCCTCGGGGTCGTGTCCCTCGCCGTGGCCGAGGTGCCACTTGCCGACGATCGCGGTCTGGTAGCCCGCTTCCTGGAGCATCTTCGGGAACGACGGCTGCCTCGCGTCGAACTTGTGGTCCGGGCCCTCCAACGAGGTCATGCCGTTGACATGGCTGTAGGTGCCGGTCAGCAGGGTGGCGCGGGCGGGCGAGCAGATCGCGTTGGTGCAGAAGGTGTTCTCGAAGACCGTGCCCTCGGCAGCGAGGCGGTCGACCGAGGGCGTCTTGTTGATCACGCTGCCGTAGGCCCCGATGGCTGCGGGAGCGTGGTCGTCGGTCATGAACAGGATGATGTTCGGACGCTGGTCGATGGTCATGGGCGGTGGGCTCCGGTGAGGGGGTGAGAGCGTGCGTTCCGGTGTGGGAGCCGGGGTGGCACCGCGGCGAGAGGCGACGCGTACGCCGGGGGGTCACGTCCGCCGTCGCGAACGGCGGACGTGACCGGGCCCGGCGTGTCAGGCGACCGTCAGGGTGCAGCGGGCTTCGGCCAGGGAGCTCGTGCCGGCGTAGAGATCGATCCTGCCCGGCTCGACCGTGAAGTGGCCGGCCTGGTCGTTCGTCCAGAAGCCGAGGTCCTCGGCGCCGAGCGTGAAGCGCACCTGCGTGGTCCGTCCCGGCTCGAGCGTGACGCGACGGAAGCCGCGCAGTCGGCGCACCGGCTGGGCGATGCTCGCCACCGGGTCGTGGACGTAGAGCTGGACGACCTCGTCGCCGGTGAGTTCTCCGGTGTTCGTCACGTCCACGCGGACCTCGACGCACTCGCCGCGCTCCAGCTCGTCGACGGTGACCGACTGCCGGTCGAGCCGGGGCTCCCCGACGGCGAACGTGGTGTAGCTCAGCCCGTGCCCGAAGGCGAACTGCGGCCCGTCGGCGAGGTCCAGGTACTTGGAGACGTACTTCTCCTCGTCGTCGGCCGGGTCGTAGGGGCGTCCCGTCCTTTCCCGGTTGTAGTAGAGCGGGATCTGGCCGACCGCCCGGGGGAAGGTGACCGGCAGCTTGCCGCCTGGGTTCACGGCCCCGAAGAGCACGTCGGCGACGGCGTTCCCGGCCTCGATGCCCGGGTGCCACGCCTCGATGAGCGCCGGGACGCCGTCCACCCAGTTGCCGATCGTCAGCGGACGGCCGTTGAGCAGCACGACCGCGAACGGCCTGCCGGTGGCGGCCACGGCGGCGATGAGCTCCTCCTGCCCGTTGGGCAGGGAGATCTCGCTGCGCACCGCGGCCTCACCGCTGAGCTCGGGCTCCTCACCGACGACGACGACCGTGACCTCGGCGGCCTCGGCGGCGGCGACGGCCTCGGCCACGTCGGACCCCGCGTGCACGACCTTCGCGGCGGGGGCGGCGGCGCGTACCGCGTCGAGGACGCTGACCGTCGGGAACCGGCGGCAGCCGGGACCGGCCCAGGTGCCGTGCAGGTCCGTGTGGTCGGCGAACGGGCCCACCACCGCGATGGAGCCGGCTCCGGTGTCCAGCGGCAGCACGCCGTCGTCGTTCTTCATGAGCACCATGGAGCGGGCGGCGGCCTGCCGCGCCGCCGCACGTGCCTGCGGTGTCGGCGCGTCGATGGCCGCGGACTCGTCCGTGTACGGGTCGTCGAAGAGGCCGAGCGCGAACTTCAGCCGCAGGATGCGGGCGACGGCGTCGTCGATCCGGTCCTCGGTGATCCGCCCGTCGGCGAGCAACCGCTCGCCGTGGGCGGTGATGTTCGTGCTGACCATCTCCATGTCGAGGCCGGCCGTCAGGGCCAGCCGCGCCGCGTCGGCGCCGTCCTCGGCGTAGCCGTGGGCGATGAGCTCCTCGACGCCCGTGTAGTCGCTGACGACCACCCCGTCGAAGCCCCACTCCTCCTTGAGGATGCCGGTCATCGTGTGCGGGTTGCCGTGCGCCGGGACTCCGCTGACGGTGTTGAACGCCGCCATGACGGTGGCGACTCCGGCGTCGACGGCGGCGCGGAACGGCGGCAGGTACAGATTGCGCAGCCGCTGCTCGGAGACGTCGACCGTGTTGTAGTCCCGCCCGCCCTCGGCGCCGCCGTAGGCGACGAAGTGCTTCGCGCACGCGGCGACCTTGTCGTCGGCGGTGAGGTCGTCGCCCTGGTAGCCGCGGACCTTGGCCACCGCGAGGACGGCGTTGAGGTACGGGTCCTCGCCGCAGCTCTCCGCGATGCGGCCCCAGCGGGGCTCGTGGGTGACGTCCATCATCGGCGAGAACGTCCAGCGCACGCCGTTGGACCTGGTCTCTCTCGCCGAGACCTCGGCGTCGCGCTCGACCACGGCCGGGTCGAAGCTGGAGGCCTGCGCGAGCGGGATGGGGAAGGTGGTCCAGAAGCCGTGGATCACGTCGAAGCCGAAGAGCAGCGGGATGCCCAGCCGGGACTCCTCGACCGCCATGCGTTGCAGGGTGTTGGTGTGGGCCGCGCCGTGCAGGTTCAGCACCGAGCCGAGCAGGCCGGCACGGGCCGCGCGCTCGACCTCCTCGGTCTGCCCGCCGCCGGGGCCGGTGTCGCCGGTCCAGGTCAACTGCTGGAGCTGGCCCAGCTTCTCCTCGATCGTCATCGAGTCGAGCAGGTCCTTGACCTTGTCTTCGAACGGTCCGCCGAGCATCTCAGTCCTTCTACTCGTTCGCGCCGCCAGGGCAGGGCTGACGCCCGCCTGTAAGCGCATACATTCTCATTTGCACGATATCCCCCGCACCCGCGCATGGGGCAAATCCGGTGGGCGCGGCACCCGTTGGGTCCACCGTCGGCGTACGCGACGCGCCTCCCGGCCGCCGTGAGTCCGGCGGCGGCATGACGGCGCCACGCCCCGGTGGGTGCGCCCCGGAGGTGGGCGGTACGGGGCCGGCGGATGTCAGGGTGCCGCCGGCCCCGTACGGATCAGGGGCGCGCCCGCTACTTGATGCCCGCCGTGGCGATGCTCTGCGTGAAGTAGCGCTGCAGCACCATGAAGACGGCGAGCACCGGCAGAACGACGAGGAACGCGCCGGCCATCAGCACGCCGTTGGAGCCGTTGGCCTTGGTCGGGTCGGTGGCGAAGGTGGCCAGCGCCACCGGGAGCGTGTACTTCTCGACGTCGTTCGTGGAGATCAGCGGCCACAGGAAGTTGTTCCACGAGCCGAGGAAGACGAAGATCGACAGGGTCGCCAGAGCGGGCTTGACCTGCGGGATCACGATCCGCCAGAAGATGTACCACTCGCGTGCCCCGTCCACCCGGGCGGCCTCCAGCAGCTCGTCGGGGACGGCCGACATGAACTGCCGCATCAGGAAGACCCCGAAGGCACCGGCAGCGGACGGCAGGACGAGCCCCGCGTAGGTGTCGAGGAGGTTCATCTTGCTCACCATCACGAACTGCGGCATCAGCATCAGGTTGCCGGGCACCATCAGGGCCCCCATGACGACGCCGAAGATCACCTTCTTGCCCGCGAAGTTCAGCTTGGCCAAGGCGTACCCCAGCATGGAGCAGAAAAGCAGGTTGCACAGGGTGACGATGAGCGCGACCAGTGTCGAGTTGAAGAAGTAGCGGGGCACGTCCAGGAGGTCGAAGAGCTTATTGAAGTTGGCCAGCGTCCAGTCCGTGGGGATCCACACCGGCGGACTCGCCGAGAGGTCCTGAGGGGTCTTGAACGCGGACAGGCCCATCCAGATGAACGGCGCGGTCGTGACCAGCAGCCCGAGGCCGAGCAGGGCGTAGGTGACGCCCCTGGTCCGGCGGGTACGGCGGTCCCGCGCCGCGTATCCGTCCCGGCGAGCGGCGGTGGTGGCACTCGTGTCGGTCGTAGTGCTCATTTCGTCCTGTCCTTCAGCAGCCGCATCTGGAGCAGCGTGATGGCCAGGATGATCACGAACAGGATGTAGGCCATCGAGCTGGCGTAGCCCATGTTGAAGAAGTTGAAGCCCTCGCGGTACATGAGGAGCGAGACCGTCAGCGTGCTGTCCGAGGGACCGCCGTTGGTCATCACGAACGGCTCCTCGAAGACGTTGAGGAAGCCGATCGTCGTCATCACCGTGACGTAGAGCATGGTGGGCCGCAGCAGCGGGACGGTGATCCTGCGGAACTCCTGGAAGCTGCCGGCGCCGTCGAGCTTCGCCGCCTCCCGCACCTCGGTCGGGATCGCCTGCAGTCCCGCGAGGAACAGCACCATCGACGTGCCCATGTTGCGCCATACCGCCATCGCGATCAGCGACGGCATGGCGAGGGACTCGGAGGCCAGGAAGTCGGGGGCGGTGAGCCCCACCTGGGCGGCCAGGCCGGCGATCAGGCCCTCACCGGGGTCGAGGACGAAGCGCCACACCACGGCGACGGCGACGATGGCCGTGACCACCGGGGCGTAGAAGCCGACCCGGAAGAAGGTGCGGAACCGTTCGATGCCGGAGTTCAGCAGCACCGCCGCCAGCAGGCCGCAGCCGATGGTGAGCGGTACGCCGAGCACCACGAAGTAGCCGGTGTTGAACAGTGCCCGCAGGAACTGCTCGTCCCCGAACAGCTCGGAGTAGTTCTCCAGGCCGACGAACTCCGCGTCGAACGGGTTGGTGACGTTGCGCAGACCGAAGTCCGTGAAGCTCATCACCAGCGTCGCCACGATGGGGATCGCCATGAAGGTGACGAAGAAGGCCAGGAACGGGGTCGAGTAGAGCCAGCCGGCGAGGTTGTGCCGGGAGAGCCGGTCGGGCCGCAGCGGTGTGCCGCCCGACGTCGTCCGGGTGCCGGATCCGGCCGCCCTGCCCGGCGAACGGGCGGCCCCCTTGCCGGTCACGTCCGGCTGGGCCGGGAGTTCGGTGGCGCCGGCGACGGCCCGCCCGCCGGGGGCGGACCGCTCGGCGGAGTTCGTACCGCTCATGCCTCAGGACACCAGGCCCTCGGTCTTCTTCTGCAGCTCCTCGGCGAGCGCAGCCGGGTCGCCGCCCTTGGCGAGCTTCTCCAGGGTGACGTCGATCTCGTGGGCGACCTGCTCCCACTTCGCCAGCGGCGGGATCTCCCCGGCGCTGTTCAGTGCCTCCTCGAAGACCTCCACATCGGCGCTCTTGAGCGCCGGCTCGTCCCAGGCCTTCTTGTTGGCGGGCAGCGACTTCGACATCTCGTACCAGTCGGCCTGCGTCGCCGGGCTCGTGAGGAACTTGGTGAACTCCTTGGCCGCGGCCTTGTGCTCACTGCTCTCGAAGGTGACGAGGTTGGAGCCGCCGATGATGGAGGCGGGCTTGTCACCGGCCGGGAGCGGGACCGCCGCCCACTTGCCCTCGATCTGCGGGGCCTGGTCGGCTATGTTCTGCACCATCCAGGGGCCGGAGGGGAACATCGGCACGCTGCCCGCGCCGAAGTCCTTGATCACGTCATAGCCCGGGGCGGCGGGAGTGTCCTTCGCCAGTCCCTTCTCGAAGTACTTGGCGTACTCGGTGAACGCCGTGACCGCCTCCGGCGAGTCGAACGCCAGCTTGCCGTCCTTGTCCAGGATGGAGCCGCCCGCCGAGAACAGGTAGGGCGCCCAGTTCTGCCAGGAGCCCTGTCCGCCCGCGGGGTGGGAGAAGGCCCACTTCGTGGTGTCGAGCTTCTTGAACGCCTCGGCGAGGGCGAGCTGGTCGGCCCAGGTCTCCGGCGCCTCGGAAACCCCGGCCTTCTCGGCCAGGTCGGTGCGGTAGTAGAGGACGCGCGTGTCGACGTACCACGGCACGCCGTAGACCTGCCCGTCCCGCTCGCCGCCCTTCCAGGCGGCGGGGAAGAAGTCGTCCGCCTCGAACGCCTTGGTGTCCACCGGCTCCAGCACGCCCAGGTCCATGAACTCACCCATCCAGGTGGAGCCGAGCTGCGCCAGGTCGGGCAGCTCGTCGGCGGCCGCGGCGGAGACGAGCTTCTGGTGCGCGACGTCCCAGCCCACCGGGGTCACCTTGACGGTGATGTCCGGGTGCTCCTCGTTGAACTTCTTGGCGATGTCCGCGACCCGCTTGCCCTCCTCACCCATGGCCCACACAGTGAGGGTCTGCTTGGCATCCGCGCCCAGCTGATCGCCGTCTCCGCTGCTGCAGGCCGTCAGCCCGAGCGACACAGCCGCGGCGGTGGCGGCGACGGCGGCACGCGACAAAGCAATACGGGACATGCGAGCTCCTCCATGAGTACGCGCGTCTTTCTGTAAGCGCATACATGATCCTTCAGGACACGTTCGGACTCACGCAAGCGACGTTTGATAACGCTTCCGTAAAGCTGCCGAAACCTTGCCTACAGCGGCCGCCCACGCGTGTATGCGCAGGAGTGCCTGGACCGCCGTACGCCGGGAGGGACAGGGCGCGACGCACGGGCCGCGCCGCCGCGGCGGTGCGGGGGCGACGCACGGGTGGGCGGTGAACGCCGTCGGCAGGGGCAGCACTGGGACGGTTCGCTGCATGCGCGTACCGGGGCACCGGGTATGGGCGGGGCGGGGCGGCGTGCGCGGGGCGGCGCGGTGCGGGGAGGGGCGGCGCGGGGCGGGGTGGCCGGACGCCGGGGACGTCCGGAGGCGAGGTGTCCTAGACCCCGCACCCGCAGCTGGCGCGCAGGGCCAGACTGGTCGGCAGGGTGCGCGAGAGCGTGGGGCGGCCACGGTCGGCGATCCGCGCGACGAGCAACTCCACGGCCTCCTCGCCGAGTCGGCTCATGGGCTGCCGGACGGTGGTGAGCGCCGGGGTGACCAGCCGGCCCAGCGGAATACCGTCGAACCCGGTGACGGCGAGCTCCGTCGGAACGCGGATCCCACGCTCGGAGAGCGCCTGGAGCGCCCCCACGGCCATCTGGTCGTTCGCGAAGACCAGGCCCTGCGGGCGCGGCCCCTCCCGGTCCAGCAGCTCCACCGCGGCCTTGCGTCCGGAGAGCAGGGTCAGATCGCCGCGCGCGGCGGGCCGCTCGGGCAGCGGCAGCCCCGCCGCGAGATGGGCCGCCTGGAAGCCGCGGAACCGGGCCTCCGCGTCCGGCGAGTCCTCGGCGCCGCCGACGAACGCGAGGTCCGTCAGCCCGTGGACGTCGATCAGGTGCCGGGTGAGTTCCAGCAGGCCGTCGAAGTTGGCCACCTCGACGCTGTCGAGCCCCGCGGACAGCGGCCCCGCGAGCACGACCAGCGGCAGCCGCCGCGAAACGACGTCCAGCACCGCAGGCGGGATGCGCTGAGCGAGGATCGCCAGGCCGTCGACCCGGCCGGCGACGTCCGAGAGCACCTCTCCCGCCCGGTCGGCGTGGGCGGCGGAGATCAGCAGCGCATAACCGTGCCGCCGCGCGGCGCGCTCCATCCCCCGGATGACCTCGTCGCCGTAGAAGCTCAGCTCCGCCTGGTCGGCGTCCGGCGCCGTCCCCTCGGCCTCCGGATCGGCGAAGTCAGGGAAGCACAGGCCCAGCACCCCGGTGGCCCGGCTGGCCAGCCCCCGCGCGCTCGCACTGGGCAGGTAACCGAGATCGTAGGCCGCGGAAAGCACCTTCTCGCGCGTGGCGGCACGCACCGAGTCGGGCATGCGGTAGACGCGGGAGACCGTCGCGATGGACACCCCGGCGCGCTCGGCGACGTCGTAAACGGTGGGATCACCCATGCTGGAGCTGCCCGCCCTCGATATCTGCTGAGATTTTCACAAATCTGCGCCGTTTGACTGTGGAAGCGCATTCAGCCTAGTTGGCGCACTCCGGGACTGACAACACGCAGCGGACGCCCGCCACGCGGTGTGTGGTGCAGGGGAGGGGTCGGGCTGATGCCCGACAGGAGGACGCGGTGGGCCGGGAGACGTTCGCACGGCAGACGGCGGGCATGGCCCGCGACGTTCCGGCGCAGGACACCGCGATCTTCAGGCGCAGGACACGGTGGACGCCTCGCTGGAGCGGATCGCTGCGTCGGCCACCGAGCTGGTCGAGGGCTGTTTGCCGGCGTGCTGGTCCTCGGCGACATGCAGGCGCTCAGCCTTGCTCCCATGGCGCAGCTGGTGGTCGACAGCGATCAGCTTTCGCGAGTCGTCATCACGGACGGCCAGGGCATTCCGCGCGCGGTGTCGCTGACCGGCGGGAACCGCGGGCGACGTCACCCAACTCCTGCCCGTGCTGGACAAGATTTCGGCCGTGGCCGGGCTCGTCGGCCGGCCGCGCAGGCGGCCCGACATGCTCTTCGCGGACCGCGGCTACGTCCACGACAAGTACCGCCGGCTCCTGCGGCAGCGCGGGATCCGACCGGTGATCGCCGAAGGGGGCCAGCCGCACGGCAGCGGCCCGGGCACCTTCCGCTGGGTCGTCGAGCGCACGATCTCCTGGCTGCACGGCTTCCGCCGCCTTCGCATCCGGAGGGAACGACGCTACGACATCCCCGAGGCCTTCCTCGGACTCGCCGTCTGTTAGGGCCAGTTAGCGCTGGACGGCCCCCGGCGGGGTGGTGGTTTCGTTCAGGCAGTGGTCGAGGAGAGCGTGCATGCGTGGCACGGCGAGGGACGGATTGGCCGCAGCGCCCTCGGCGGTACGGGAGTCGGCGAGGAGGGTCTCCAGGGCTTCGGGTGACAGGCTGGGGTTGGTGGCCGCTGCCAGGCGCACCGACGCGTCGGGGTCCTCCACCGGGGGGACGGGCAAGGCGGGATCGGCTGCGGCCAGGGCCCTTACCTCGGGGTCCGGGTGGTGGATGAGGTGGGCCCTGCCGGTACGTGGGAACGCGGGCAGGGTCAGCAGGTGCGGACGGTGGGCCGGGCGGGTGACGAAGACGTCCAGGAGGAGGTGCGGCGGAGCCAGCGGGTGGTGGCAGGCCAGCCGGATCCTCACCTCCTCGTCGTCGTCCTGCGCGAGGGCTTCGACGAGTTCCGCCGACAGGTTCGGCCAGCTTGCCGCGACCCGGCGGAGCACCGGTTCCTCGGACACCGCACAGGTGGCGTACCAGTCCGGCGACGGCTCGGTGGCCGGCTGCGTAATGAAGCAGGTGCAGTCGGGCCCGTGACCGACGACCTTTCGGATTTCCTGGAATTCGTCCCAGGTACGGATGGAAGGCTGGAGTCGGGCACGCATCCGTACGTCCCCGTCCGGATCCTGCCTCAGCTCCGCCACCTCCGGTCCCAGGTCGGGCCGGGTGGCGACCAGCCTACGGATCTCTGCATCGGGGTGGCGGGCGAGCCGGGCGAGGGCGTCGGCCGGAGTATGCCGGTTTCGGGCCAGCGGGTGCACCTCGTCGGCCGCGAAGCACTGTTCGACGACCGCGGGTGACAGGGCGCACGTGCTGAGCACGGACACCGCGTAGCGTGATCCGATGGGCGGCAGCTCGGCCTGCACCGCCTCCGGGTCCAGCTGCCTGCTGCCCCTCCTGGCTGCTTCCCGTACGGCGGGGTCGGGGTCGTCGTGCAGGGCATGGCGCTGCGCAGCGGTGAGCGACTGCCACTGGAAGGCGGCGTACAGACGGAGTGCGGGGTGGTCGTGCCCGGCCATGTCCTGCGGGAAGGACAGAGGTACCTGCCGGGAAAACCAGAGCTCTTCGACGATCTCCTTTTCGGTGACCCTGCCGTCCTCGCCTCCTTCCTGGGCGGTCAGGAAGGTGACGAGGATGTCGTCCGGCAGCGGCCGGATCCACCGGGGCTGGAGCCGGGTGCCGCCGGCGAGATGCGCACGGACGAGTCCCGAACGGTCCGATGCCAAGGGAGCGAGTCGTGCGGGGTCGACGTGCAGGTTGCGGGCGAGGGCGCAGCGGATCCGCTCGACCGGGTGGCGGAGGGCCGCGTCGATGACGGCGTCGGGCAGGTCGCGTCCCTCGCACATCAGCAAGCCGGCCTCACCGGCCGCTTCGTCCAGGAGACGTATCAGCACGTCGGGGGGCGCCGCTGCGTTGAAAGCGATGCCGCGCAGCCACAATTCTCGAAGAGAGTCGGACACCACGACATCCTGCCACCTCGCCTCCTGAACCGGGCCGCCCCATGGCTCCCTCGTCGGCGCTGACCGGCGGCTCCGTCGGCAGGGCCTCGGCCCGCGTGGCGAGATCCGATGCTGCCGCGCGCATGTCGGCCCTGGAGGCGAGGAGTTCGGAGCCAGGCGCATGGGAGTGCTTGCCCACGACTCCACGTTCGCAGGCCGCGACCGGCGTCGCGTGCGCTGTGGCCAGCCCTGGCCCGGGCGCGGACCTTGTCCACGTCGGCGGTGCGGTACGGGCGGGCGGCGTTCAGCAGGCGGTGCACTGTCTTCACCGGGCACCCCGTCCTTGGTCGGTCTCCAGCCCGGCGATGTGACACGGCCCTGCCTGTGCCCTGGGCTCGATCCCCTATGCAAGGGGCCACTGCCCGGCATCGACCACGAGTCGGAGTTCAACGCGGCCCGCACCGTGTTCCGGACCACTCCCAACCGCCGCGCGATCTCCTTGGTCGGCACCCCCTCCGCTCGGTGCAGCCGACGTATTTCAGCTAGTCCTCCACTTTCAGCACCCTCCAAGGATCAGGAGGGCGTCAATTTCAGGAGCCGCTCAGGGGAAGTTTTCACGAGTCGACAACACTGCGTATGGCCGGATGCGTAACTCGGCGCACACGAATTTCCAAGAGAGGCCTGCCTGTGACTGCCCTTCCCGAAGTCCTCGTCATCCAGAACTCTTCGACGAGTGGCCCACGCCGACTGCTGGACTGGTGGCAGGGCCGCTTGTCCGTGCACCTCGTGCAGGGTCAGGACGGGTTGCCGGCATCGCTGCACGGGTACGACGGGCTCGTCCTGCTCGGCGGCGGACTTCTGCCCGACGACGACCGGCGCGCACCCTGGCTTGCGCAGGAGAGGCGGCTCGCAGCCGCCGCGCTCGACGCGGATCTCCCCACTTTCGGCATCTGTCTCGGCGCGCAGCTGCTCGCCCATGTCGCAGGGGGGACGGTCGAGGGGGAGTGGGGTGAACCCGAGCGTGGCGCGACGCGGATAGATGTGACGGAGGACGGTGGGGCGGACGGCGTGCTCGATGCGTACGCACCGTTCGCATACGTCGTCCAGAACCACCGGGACGCGATCACGGCGCTGCCGCGCGAGGCTGTTCTTCTCGCACGGAGCGCGAAGTGCCCCTACCAAGCGTTCCGGCTCGGCCGCCACGTGCGCGGTGTGCAGTTCCACCCCGAAGCAGGAGCCGTCGACCTTCGGCGATGGGACGAGGCCGCACTGCGTGGCGGCGGCTTGGACCTCACTGACCTCGTCCGTCGCGCGGAGGCGGTGGAGGAGGACTCCAGCCGCCGCAGTCGGGAGGCCATGAACAGCTTCGCCGATGAGGTCGCCGGCGCGCGGCCACGACGCTGACCTCATGTCCGGCAGCGACCGGCTCGGTGTGCTGACGCTGTTGTTGTTGAGGTGCTGCGCCGCTTTTTCGGCGTCCAGGGCGTCGGAGGAGGTGGCGAAGTCGAGGGCCCTACCGGTCGATCCCCTGGAGGATGAGGTCGAGCAGTCGGTGGGAGCGCTGGTCGTCGCCGGTCTCGGCGGCCGTGGCGACCGCGTTGACCAGTGCGAGCAAGTCGTCGACGTGCAGATCGGCGCGCACGGAGCCTTCCTTCATGGCGGCGAAGAGCAGGGATGTCGCTGTTGCCAGGACGGCTTCCCGGCATGCCGCTATGAGGGCTGAGTCCTCGGTGTGACCGGTGTTGAGGGCGGCGGCCAGGCCCCTGTGGGCGCTGACGTGCTGGATGTAGGACCGCATCCATCCGACGAGCGCGGCGCGGGGAGGACTGTCGGTGCTGAGACGGTCGCCGAGCGCACACAGCGCCTCGACCTCGTTGACGCAGACCGCGACGATGAGGTCCCGCCGCGTGGGGAAGTGCCGGTAGAGCGTGGCATTGCCGACGCCCGCGCGCCGCGCGATCACATCGAGGGGCGCGTCAGGTCCCTGCTCGGCGTAGACGTCGCCGGCCGCGGCGACCAGCGCCTCGTAGTTGCGGCGGGCGTCGGCGCGGAGCGGGGGCTGGGCGAATCGTCTTGCTTCGGTCACTGAGACCCTTCTTGTCAACCGGGGGATTCCCCGGTTAGCCTACCAAGCGTGTAACTGGGGAGTTCCCCGTTTTCGTCCAGAGGAGCCTGATCATGCTGAAGCGCCTGTCGTACATCAAGAAGCGGGACGACATGAGTACGGAAGCCTTCATCGACCACTACGAGAATCGGCACGTACCCCTGATCCTCAGCGTCGCCCCGACCCCTTTGGTCTACAAGCGCCATTACCTGGTGCGCGGCGACGCGTACAACCTTCGAGAAGAAGGTGTCGACTTCGACGTCGTGACCGAGATGGCCTGGGCGGACCGAGCCGAGCAGCTGGCCTGGTTCGCCAGGATTCAGGAGGCGGCCGACCTTGTGGCGGCCGACGAAGCAAGATTCCTCGACCGCTCCAGCATGCGCTCACTGCTTGTCGAGCAGAGAGTGACCGCGGGCTGACGGCCGGCCGGACCCCGACAGCGGCGGCGCGGCGCGGACAGCGTCTCCGCGCGCCCGTGGGTCCATACTCCAAGTCCCAGACCGGTCAACCAGGTTGGTACCGGCTCTCACGCACCGGCCTCACGAACGAGGAGCCTTGATGAAAGGCGCGCACGTCGCGATACCCCGCTTTGCCGTGAATACCGGGATCATCGTGACCACTGGGATCATCCTGGCCGGCTTCGCCGGCCTCACCGGCGGAACGGTCGGCTTTTGAGGGCCCGTCGGTGGATCTTTGCCGCCTGGGCTGGGCTGTGCCTGGCCGGCATCGCTGCCACCTCCGCCCTCAACGCCGTGCCGGACACGGACAAGAGGGAATCTCCGGCCGAGGAGCCGTCACCGACCGGCACGTACGTCGTCGACTGCCAGGCCCTTGCCGATGACATCGAACGAGCTCGCGCCAAGACGGAGCGAGAGCGGCGGGAAGCGCTCGACCCGTCCGCGACCCCGATGTACCCGGGCAGAGACACCTTGAAGGTAGTGGCGGTACCAGAGGAGTGCGCGGACGAGCTCGAAGAGCGCGGGCTGGGCTGAGCTTGGGGCAGGCTGCGCTGCGGCAGGCCGGTGACGAACCCGAACATCAGGATCCCCGCGCATGAGGGGTGCGCCGGCCTGTTGTGACAACGCACAACGCCGCGGCGACGCGACACGGTGTGCGGTGTGAGTCGCGATGAACGGTGTGCGGTGCCGGTGGCACGGGGCAGTGTGAACGCCGTAGGGCCGGGCCCTCCTGGGAGGGGAGGTGAAGTGTGAGTCCCCGGGGGCACGATGGCATCCAACACACCCACTGCACCCAACGAAGATCACCAACAGTGACGGAGCGTCACCAAAAAGGGTCTACTCACCATCGCAAGATCATCCCGCAGCCGACCGGGAGTACCTCCGTGTTCACTTGCGGTGGTTGTACTCCTCTGAGTCAAGTTCACCAAAAACACAAGTAATAAGTACTAGAAAGTCCAGATGTGACGAATCCGTTCGAGGATCAAGAAGCTACTTACCTGGTGCTGGTCAACCCGGAGAAGCAGTACTCGCTCTGGCCGACCTTCGTCGACGTCCCCGAGGGCTGGCAGGTCGCGTTCGGCGAGGCCTCGCGACAGGACTGCCTGGACTACGTCGAGCGCACTTGGACCGACATGCGGCCCCAGAGCCTGGTTGATGCCATGGGCGGGAATTGAGGGCTGCGACTCTTGTGGTCCGCTGGATCCCAGCGGACCACTCTCGGGGCCGCTCAGTCCCGGGAATCGGTGCCGTCGCGCGCTGCATGTCTTCGCCGACCATTTTCTTCACCGCCCGGACGTGAGCCCTGAGGCAGGTGCCCGATCCGCCGCCGGGGAAGGCGGACGTGGGCCGATGTGCGCCCACAGGTGACCCGTAGGGCATCGAATTGTTCGCGCGGGCCTTGTCCAAGGCGGCGGAGAATCGTTCTCAAACGACATCAGCGAACTCCCCCATAAGCGGGGAGGGTTCCAAGGCTTCGCCTGCGGCCACCCCTGGTGGTCCAGCATGACACCACGCTCACAGCCAGGCTTCCGAGAGCCGAAAGAGCGTGTAGACCACTTCTCTCGCTGACAGACGCCGAGTCTGCGCTGCACAGGTTTTTTCCTGATTTCTCGCTGGATACCAAGTACACGGGACATTCGATATGTCGAACCATGCCAAAAAGGCCCTGACCGCAGCTCAAGAAGGCATCTGGTACGCCCAGGCACTGGATCCGGAGAGCCCGGCCCAGAACATGGTGGACTACCTGGACATCGCCGGCGCTCTGCAGCTTGCCCTGCTGGAGAAAGCGTTCCACCAGGCGCTGGCCGAGACCGAGTTGTTGCGTGTGCGGTTCGGCCAGAGCGGCGACGAGCCGTGGCAGGTGGTCGACCCCCTGCTCGACTTCCGGTTGCCCGTGATCGACCTACGGCAGGAGCCCGAGCCGGCTGCGGTCGCAGAGGCATGGATGCGTACCGAGGCGGCCCGCCCCGCCGATCTCGAGGACGGCCGCATCTGGGCCCTCGCCGCGCTCCTGGTGGGCGAGGACAGGACCATGGTGTACCTGGGGGCCCATCACATCGCGCTGGACGGCATCGGATACTCGGTGTGGCTGAACCGGGTGGCGGAGATCTACACCGCACTGGAGGACGGGCAGGACTGCCCGTCCACGCCGTTCGCGACCCTCGACGAGATCGTGGCCGACGATACGTCGTACCGCGGGAGCGAGCAGTTCGCACGGGACCGGGCGTACTGGGCGGAGCAGATGGGGGACGCACCCGAGGCCGTGACCCTGGCCTCGAAAACGGCGTTCGCATCCCGTCACTCTCACCGCCGGACCGCCGTGGTCTCGGCCGAAGTCGCGCAGTCGCTGCGGCAGTTGGCCCGCGCGTCGGGCGTCGCCTTGCCCGCCCTGTTGATCGGGGCCGCCGGGCTGTACGTGCATCGGGTGGCGCAGGTGCAGGAGGTCGTGCTGGGACTGACCGTCACGGCACGCAAGGGGTCGCGTGTGCGGGGGTCGTTGGCGAGCATGGCCCAGGCGCTGCCGCTGCGTCTGCCCATGGCGCCGGGCATGAGCGTGCGTGACCTGGCTCGGGGGGCGTCCGCACGGAGCCGGGGGGTCCTCCAGCATCAGCGATACCGGTACGAGCACCTGCACCGCGACCTGAAGCTCGCGCGTACGGGCGGTCGCCTGTTCGGCCCTGTCATCAACTTCCTTCCCGACGACCGGACAATGCCCCGGTTCGGGCGATGCGAGACCACCGCGCGCACCTACCTGGCGAACGGTGCCGTGGACGACCTGACGATCCTCGTCTACGAGCGGGACGCAGGTCTGCGGGTGGACTTCCTGGCCAACCCCGCGCTCTACACCGAAGAGGAGAGCGCCGCCCACCAGACGCGCTTTCTTCATCTGCTCGCGGCCCTGGCCCGCTTGGAGCCGGATTCGCCGATCGCCCGGCTTGGTCTGGCCACCCCCGTCGAACACCACCGCACTGTGGTGGAGTGGAACGCCACTACCCGGGACGTTCCACCGCTGACGCTTCCCGAGCTGTTCGAGGCGCAGGTCGTGCGCACGCCGGACGCCACCGCGGTGGTGTTCGAGGACACGAGGACGACGTATGCGGAGCTGAACGCCCGGGCGAACCGTCTGGCGCGGCTGCTGGTCACCAGAGGTGTGGGGCCGGAGGGCCGGGTGGCCGTACTGATGGACCGCTCGGCGGAGTTGGTGGTCGCCCTGCTGGCGGTGATGAAGGCGGGGGCGGCGTACGTGCCGCTCGATCCGGGTCATCCGGTCGAGCGGATCGGGTATGTGAGGGACGATGCCCGGCCCGCGCTGGTGGTGACGACCCGTGCGGTGGAGTCGGTGCTGCCCGAGGGTGTGGCGCGGCTGGTCGTGGACGCCCCGGAGACGGTCGAGGCAATCGCACGCCTTGATGGCGGGGACCTGTCCGACGCCGACCGTGGCGTGGCGCTGCTGCCCGCTCAGCCCGCGTACGTGATCTACACCTCGGGTTCCACGGGCCGTCCCAAGGGTGTGGTGGTCTCGCACGAGGCGCTCGGCAATTTCGTGGCGGCCCTGCGTGAGCAGCTGATGTTGGACGCGGACGACACCCTTGTCGCGGTGACCACGGTGGCCTTCGACATCCATACGCTGGAGCTGTACGTACCGCTGGTGTCGGGCGCCCGCGTGGTGCTGGCCGACCGCGACACTCCTCGGGATCCGCAGGCGCTGGCCAGGCTGATCGAGCGGTCGGGTGCGACGGTGCTGCAGGCGACGCCCGCGGTGTGGCAGGCCTTGGCCGACGATGCCCCGGACGTGATCAGCGGGTTGCGGGCACTGGTCGGTGGTGAGGCCCTGTCCCCGGCGCTCGCCCAGCGGTTGATGGCGGCGGCGGTGTCGGTGACCAACCTGTACGGCCCGACGGAGACGACCGTGTGGTCGACCTCGGCGGCTTTGCATGCCGGACACGACGGCCGTGTGCCCATTGGTCAGCCGATCTGGAACACCCGGGTGTTCGTGCTGGACGCCACGTTGCGGCCGGCGCCGGTCGGGGTGGCGGGGGAGTTGTATGTGTCCGGGGCCGGTCTGGCCCGGGGATACTTCGACCGGCCCGCGCTGTCCGCGGAGCGGTTCGTCGCCAATCCCTACGGCGGGCCGGGCGAGCGGATGTACCGTACCGGTGACCTGGCCCGGTGGAGCAGCGACGGGCAGCTGGAGTATCTGGGCCGTACCGACGACCAGGTGAAGGTGCGCGGCTTCCGTATCGAGCTCGGTGAGGTCGAGGCGGTGTTGGCCGCGCACCCGGCCGTGGCTCAGGCCGCGGTCGTCGTTCGCGAGGACCGGCCCGGTGACAGGCGCCTGGTCGGCTACGTCGTCCCCGCCGGGGACTTCGCGTCGCACACGGACGGTTCCGCCCTGCGTGCCCACGTCGCGGGCTTGCTGCCGGACTACATGGTGCCCGCCGCGGTGGTGTTCCTGGACGCGCTCCCGCTCACGGCGAACCGCAAGCTCGACCGCAAGGCGTTGCCCGCCCCCGATTACGGCTCCGGTGTCACCGGCCGGGGTCCGGGAAGCGCGCAGGAGGAAATCCTGTCCGCGCTGGTCGCCGAAGTGCTGAACATGCCGTCGGTCGGTATCGACGACAACTTCTTCGAGCTGGGTGGGCACTCCCTGCTCGCGACCCGTCTGGTCAGCCGCATCCGGTCGGTGTTCGGGGTCGAGGTACCGATCCGGACACTGTTCGAGGCAGCGACGCTACGTGAACTGGCGAGCCGGTTGACCACTTCCGGTGTGTCCCGCTCCCCGTTGGCGCCCGTGGAGCGGCCGGAGTCGGTGCCGTTGTCGTTCGCGCAGCAGCGGCTGTGGTTCCTGGGCGAGTTGGAGGGGCCGTCCGCGACCTACAACATTCCGATGGTGTTGCGGCTGAACGGCACGCTGGACACCGAGGCCCTGCATGCCGCCCTGCGGGACGTGGTGGGCCGGCACGAAGTCCTGCGCACGGTGATCACCGCCGTGGACGGTCGGCCGTACCAGCGGATCATGGATGCCGAGGCGGTGGGTGACCTGCTCACCGTCGTCGACGCCGAAGACGTCACGCAAGCCGGAGTGACCCGCCTGGTCGCCGAGGCGGCGGAGCACCGGTTCGACCTCGCGGCCGAGATCCCCTTGCGGGCCTGCTTGTTGCGGACCGGTCCCGACGAGCACGTGCTCGTCGTGGTGATGCACCACATCGCGGGTGACGGCTGGTCCTTCGGCCCCCTGGCCCGTGATCTGTCGGCCGCCTACGCCGCCCGCACCACCGACGACGTCCCCACCTGGGATCCGCTGCCCGTGCAGTACGCCGACTACGGCATGTGGCAGCGAGACCTGCTCGGCGACGAGACCGACCCTGACAGTCTCCTGACCGAGCAACTCGCCTACTGGCGCCACGCGCTGCACGGGACGCCGGAGGAACTGACGCTGCCGGCCGACCGGCAGCGTCCGCCGATGGCCTCCCACCGCGGTGGCACCGTCGACCTGCACATCGACGCCGAAGTCCACCAAGCGGTAGTGTACCTGGCCCGAGCACAGGGTGTGACAGTGTTCATGGTGATGCAGGCGGCACTGGCCGCCCTGCTGCACCGCCTCGGCGCCGGGGACGACATACCCATCGGCACCCCCGTTGCCGGACGGACCGACGAGGCACTCGACGACCTGGTCGGATTCTTCGTCAACACCCTCGTCCTGCGCGCCGACGTGTCGGGTGATCCCACGTTTTTGGACATGCTGAGTCAGGCGCGAGAGGCAGCCCTTGGCGCCTACGCGCACCAGGACGTGCCGTTCGAACGCCTGGTGGAAGAGCTCACGCCGGCCCGGTCGATGGCCCGCCACCCGCTGTTCCAGGTCATGCTGACCCTGCAGAACAACATCACACCGGATCTCGACCTGCCCGGCCTGACCGTCGAGGTACTGCCCACCGGCAACGGTCCCGCCAAGTTCGACCTGGACGTCCAGCTCAGCGAACACCTCACCGACGACGGAAGCCCCGCGGGCCTGCACGGCGTCCTCACCTACGCCGCCGACCTGTTCGACCACCACACCGCCACCGGCTTCGGTGAACGACTCGTCCGGGTCCTGGAAACAGTGACGGCGACGCCGTCCGTCCTGGTGAGCCGGATCGCCATGCTCAGTCCGGCCGAACAGCACCGCGCTCTCGTGGAGTGGAACGACACGGCCCGGCAGGTGCCGCGGACCACGGTCACGGAGTTGTTCGAGTCGCAGGTCATGCGTACACCCTCGGCGCCGGCCGTGGTGTTCGAAGGCGTGGAGGTGTCCTACGCGGAACTCAACGCCCGCGCCAACCGGCTCGCCCGCCTGCTGGTGGAGCACGGGGTCCAGCCCGAGCAGCTGGTCGCGCTCGCGCTCCCTCGGTCCGTCGACCTCGTCGTCGCCATCCTGGCCACACTCAAGGCCGGGGCTGCCTACCTCCCGATCGATCCCGGTCACCCGGCCGATCGCATCGGGTACGTGATGGGCGAAGCCCGGCCCGCGCTGGTGGTGACGACCCGTGCGGTGGCGTCGGTGCTGCCCGAGGGCATGGCGCGGCTGGTCGTGGATGCCCCGGAGACGGTCGAGGCGATTTCCCGATGTGAAGGTGGGGACCTGACCGACGCGGACCGTGCCGCGGTGCTGCTGTCCGCTCACCCCGCCTACGTGATCTACACCTCGGGCTCCACGGGGAGGCCGAAGGGAGTGATGGTCTCCCACGAGGCGCTCGGCAACTTCGTGGCTGCCATGCGCGAGCACCTGACGTTGGACGCCGACGACACCCTTGTCGCGGTAACGACGGTGACGTTCGACATCCATACGCTGGAGCTGTACGTACCGCTGGTGTCGGGCGCCCGCGTGGCACTGGCAGACCGGGACGCCGCCCGAGACCCCCAGGCGTTGGCGGAACTCATCGACCGGTCGGGTGCCACGGTGCTGCAGGCGACGCCCGCGGTGTGGCAGGCCCTGACCATGGAGGCTGCGGACGCGATCAGCGGGCTGCGGGCACTGGTCGGCGGCGAGGCACTGCCTCCGGCGCTGGCGCAACGGTTGACGGCGGCGGCGGTGTCGGTGACCAACCTGTACGGTCCGACGGAGACCACCGTGTGGGCGACGTTGGCCCCCGTGGATCCCGGACACGACGGCCGTGTGCCCATTGGTCAGCCGATCTGGAACACCCG
Organism: Streptomyces sp. NPDC107562; assembly: GCF_055657325.1. NCBI lineage: Bacteria > Bacillati > Actinomycetota > Actinomycetes > Kitasatosporales > Streptomycetaceae > Streptomyces > Streptomyces sp. NPDC107562. Next base: position 1,003,195 of record NZ_JBVKBE010000001.1, read on the forward strand.
GGTGTTCGTGCTGGACGCCGCGTTGCGGCCGGTGCCGGTCGGGGTGGCGGGGGAGTTGTATGTGTCCGGGGCCGGTCTGGCCCGGGGATACATCGACCGGCCCGCGCTGTCCGCGGAGCGGTTCGTCGCCCACCCCTACGGCACGCCCGGCGAGCGGATGTACCGCACGGGCGACCTCGCCCGATGGAACAGCGACGGGCAGCTCGAATACCTCGGCCGTACCGACGACCAGGTCAAGATCCGCGGCTTCCGCATCGAACTCGGCGAGATCCAGACCGCCTTGCTCACCCACCCGTCCGTCGGCCAGGCGGCAGTGGTGGTGCGTGAGGACCACCCCGGCGACAAGCGCCTGGTCGGATACATCGTCCCGGCGAGCGGTCCGGACGGTGTGGACACCACGGACGTCCTTGCCGGGCTGTCGGCCGCGTTGCCGGACTACATGCTGCCGGCGGCGATCGTCGTATTGGACGCGCTCCCGCTGACGGCGAATCGCAAGGTGGACCGGAAAGCCTTGCCCGCCCCCGAGTACGGTGCCGGCGCCGTCGGCCGGGGTCCGGGAAGCGTGCAGGAGGAGATCCTGTGCGCGGTCTTCGCCGAGGTGCTCGACGTGCCCGAGGTCGGGGTCGACGACAACTTCTTCGACCTCGGCGGGCACTCCCTGCTCGCGACCCGTCTGGTCAGCCGCATCCGGTCGGTGTTCGGAGTGGAGGTACCGATCCGGACCTTGTTCGAGACCCCCACCCCGGCCGCCCTCGCGGGCAGGTTGACCACCTCCCGGGTCTCCCGGCCTTCGTTGGTGCCCGTGGAGCGGCCGGAGTCGGTGCCGTTGTCGTTCGCGCAGCAGCGGCTGTGGTTCCTGGGGGAGTTGGAGGGTCCGTCCGCGACCTACAACATTCCGATGGTGTTGCGGCTGACGGGCATGCTGGACACCGACTCCCTGCATGCCGCCGTGCGGGACGTGGTGGGCCGGCACGAAGTCCTGCGCACGGTGATCACCGCCGTGGACGGCCGACCGTACCAGCGGATCATGGATGCCGAGGCGGTGGGTGACCTGCTCACCGTCGTCGACGCCGAAGACGTCACGCAAGCCGGAGTGACCCGCCTGGTCGCCGAGGCGGCGGAGCACCGGTTCGACCTCGCGGCCGAGATCCCGCTGCGGGCCTCCCTGTTGGGGATTGGCCCCGACGAGCACGTGCTCGTCGTGGTGGTGCACCACATCGCGGGTGACGGCTGGTCGTTGGGTCCGCTGGCACATGACGTGTCGGCCGCCTATTCCGCCCGCTCCGCCGGTGGTGTCCCCACGTGGGTGCCGCTGCCCGTGCAGTACGCCGACTACGGCATGTGGCAGCGAGACCTGCTCGGCGACGAGGCCGACCCTGACAGCCTCCTGGCCGAGCAACTCGTCTACTGGCGGGAGGCATTGGACGGGGTGCCCGAGGAGTTGGCGCTGCCGGTCGACCGGCAGCGTCTGCCGGTGGCCTCGCATCGCGGCGGCAGGGTCGAGCTGCACATCGACGCCGAAGTGCACGAGGCGTTGGTCGAGTTGGCGCGGGCACAGGGTGTGACCGTGTTCATGGTGGTGCAGGCGGCGCTTGTCGTCCTGCTCAACCGCCTCGGTGCGGGGGAGGACATCCCCATCGGCACCCCCGTTGCCGGACGGACCGACGAGGCACTCGACGACCTGGTCGGGTTCTTCGTCAACACCCTTGTCCTGCGCTCCGACGTCTCAGGCGACCCCGGCTTCACCCAGCTCCTCGGGCGGATCCGTGAGCGCGCGCTGAACGCCTACGCGCACCAGGACGTGCCGTTCGAGCGGCTGGTGGAAGAGCTCACGCCGGCTCGTTCGATGGCCCGCCACCCGCTGTTCCAGGTCATGCTGACCTTGCAGAACAACACGCAGGCCAAGCTGGACCTGCCGGGCCTGACCGTCGAGGTACTGCCCACCGGCGACGGTCCCGCCAAGTTCGACCTGGACGTCCAGCTCGGCGAACACCTCACCGAGGACGGAAGCCCCGCGGGCCTGCACGGCGTCCTCACCTACGCCACCGACCTGTTCGACCACGACACCGCCGCCGGCATCGCCGAACGCTTCCTCCGCGTCCTGCACACCGTGACCGCGAATCCGTCGGTGCCGGTCAACCACGTCGAGGTACTCGACACCGCCGAACGCCATCGCGTCCTGGTGGAGTGGAACGACACAGCCCGGCAGGTGCCGCGGACCACGGTCACGGAGTTGTTCGAGTCGCAGGTCATGCGTACCCCCTCGGCGCCGGCCGTGGTGTTCGAAGGCGTGGAAGTGTCCTACGCGGAACTCAACGCCCGCGCGAACCGGCTCGCCCGCCTGCTGGTGGAGCACGGGGCCCAGCCCGAGCAGCTGGTCGCGCTCGCGCTCCCTCGGTCCGTCGACCTCGTCGTCGCCATCCTCGCCGTGCACAAGGCAGGGGCTGCCTACCTCCCGATCGATCCCGGTCACCCGGCCGATCGCATCGCCTATCTCCTTTCCGAGGCACGACCCTCGGTCCTCATCGCCGACGATGCGACGTGGGAGCGTCTGACGGGCGTCGACGTGGCCCGTTTGTCACTCGACGATCCCCAGTTGAGGCAGGACCTGTCGGGCCGCGCCGATCATGATCTGTCCGACGGGGAACGGCGCGGGCCGCTGCTGCTCGACCACCGCGCGTACGTCGTCTACACCTCCGGCTCCACGGGGCGTCCCAAGGGCGTGGTGGTCACGCACCGCTCGCTCGCCAACAACATCGCCGCCGTCGTGCCGGAGTACCGGATCGACGCGCGATCGCGGGTGCTGGGCGCGACGGCGTTCAGCTTCGACGTGTCGGTACAGGACCTCTTCCTCACCCTGACCTCCGGCGCGGCCTTCGTGCTCGCCGCCGATGAGGACCGGGTCGACCTCGACCGCCTCCAGGGATTGATGCGTACGCAGAGCGTGTCGATGGCGCATGTGACGCCCGGCGTCGCGCGGTCGCTGGACCCCGCGCGGTTGCCGGAGCTGCGGTTGCTCGTCGTGGGGGGTGAAGCGCCGGACGGGGGTCTGATCGACCGGTGGGCCACTGCCGATCGGGAGTTCTACAACAGTTACGGGCCGACGGAGACGACCATCGGTGCCACGCTGATGCGGTGTGCCGCGCCCTCGGAGGGCCGTACGCCGCCCATCGGCCGTCCTCTGGCGAACACCCGGGCCTTTGTGCTGGATCGATCGTTGCGGCCGGTGCCTGTGGGGGTGGCCGGTGAGTTGTACCTGGCCGGTGTCCAGCTGGCGCGGGGATACCTGGACCGTCCCGGGTTGACGGCGGAGCGGTTCGTCGCGAACCCCTTCGGAGGGCCGGGGGAGCGGATGTACCGGACCGGGGACCTGGTCCGGTGGAACGCCGAGGGGCAACTCCACTTCCTGGGCCGTACCGATGACCAGGTCAAGATCCGCGGCTTCCGCATCGAACTCGGTGAGGTCGAGACCGCCTTGCGCAGCCACCCGTCCGTCGCCCAGGCGGCGGTGGTGGTGCGTGAGGACCAGCCCGGCGACAAGCGCCTCGTCGGCTATGTCGTTCCGGCGAGCGGTCCGGACGGTGTGGACCTCTCGGACGTCCGTGCCGGCCTGTCGGCCGTGTTGCCGGACTACATGCTGCCGGCGGCGATCGTCGAACTGGACACGCTCCCGCTGACGGTGAACCGCAAGCTGGACCGCAAGGCCCTGCCCGCCCCCGACTACACCGCCGCGAGCCCGGGCCGGGAAGCACGGACTCTCCAGGAGCACCTCCTCGGCCAGGCCTTCGCCGACGTCCTCGGTCTCCCGCACGTCGGGGTGGACGACAACTTCTTCGACCTCGGCGGCCATTCGCTCCTGGCGACGCGTCTGGTCAGCCGCATCCGCACCGCCCTCGGGGCCGAGATCCCGGTGCGGGCTCTGTTCGAAGCCCCCACCGTCGCCGGACTCGCCCTCCGTCTCGCCACGACCGGCGCCGGCACCGCACGCCTGCCGCTGACGGTCCGGCCCCGGCCCGGCACGGTGCCGCTGTCGTACGCCCAGCAACGCCTCTGGTTCCTGGAGCAGTTGGAAGGGCCTTCCGCGCTCTACAACATCCCCGTCGCCCTCCGCCTGACCGGGGACCTCGACATCGATGTCCTGCGCACCGCGCTCAACGACGTCGTCGCCCGCCACGAAGTCCTCCGCACCGTCTTCGGACATGCCGACGGCGTACCTGAGCAGCGAGTCCTCACCCAGCAGGCGAGCGACCTGCCGTTCCTTATGGAGGAGACGCCGGAGGGTGAGTGGGCCCGGGCAGTGGTCGAAGAAGCGCGTCGCCCCTTCGACCTCACCAATGAACTCCCGCTTCGGGCACGGCTGTTCACCGTCACGCCGCAGGAGCACGTGCTGGTCCTGGTGCTGCACCACATCGCCGGCGACGGCTGGTCCCTCGCACCGCTCGCCCGCGACATCTCCACGGCCTACACCGCCCGCGTAGGCGGCCGGACGCCGGACTGGGAACCGCTCCCGGTCCAGTACACGGACTACACCCTCTGGCAGCGCGCCCTCCTGGGCGAGGACCACGACGCGGCGAGCATCCTCAACCACCAACTGGACTACTGGCGTGAGACCCTCGCCGACCTGCCGGAGGAACTCACCCTGCCCACCGACCGGCCCCGGCCACCGGTGGCCACCCACCGCGGCGGCACCGTCGGCCTGCGCATCGACGGCGAACTCCACCAGCGGATCGCCGGTCTGGCCCGCGCCGAAGGCGTCACCGAGTTCATGGTGCTCCAGGCCGCCCTCGCGACCCTGCTCTTCCGCCTCGGCGCGGGCACCGACATCGCCATCGGGACGTCACTGGCGGGACGCACCGACGGAAGCGTGGACGAGCTGGTCGGCTTCTTCGTCAACACCCTGGTCCTGCGCACCGACCTTTCGGGCGCACCGTCCTTCCGTGAACTGACGCACCGCGTACGCGAACGGGGTCTGGACGCCTTCGCCCACCAGGACGTGCCCTTCGAACGGCTGGTGGAAGACCTGGCCCCCACCCGGTCCATGGCCCGCCATCCCCTCTTCCAGGTCATGCTCGCCCTGCAGAACGCCGCTCCCGCGAGCCTCGCCCTGCCCGGCGTCGAGGCCCACCTCCTCGACACGGGGGACCGGCCGGCCAAGTTCGACCTCGACATCCAGCTCCGCGAAGCCCCCACCGGTGGCCTGACCGGCTCCATCGTCTACGCCACCGACCTGTTCGACCACGGCACGGTGCAAGCACTGGCAGACCGGTTCGTCCGCGTCCTCGCCTCCGTGACCGCCGACCCCGCACGACCCGTCACGGACATCGACCTGCTCGGCGCGGACGAGCGGCACACCGTGCTGGCGGAGTGGAACGACACCGTGCACGAGGTGCCGGAGGCGACGCTTCCCGACCTCTTCCGGGCACAGGTCACGCGCACCCCCGACGCCACCGCCGTCGTCTTCGAGGACGTCCGGCTGTCCTACGCCGACCTCGACGCACGTGCCAACCGGCTCGCCCGTCTCCTGGCCGGACGCGGGGCCGGGCCCGAGACCCTCGTCGCGGTCCACCTGGAACGCTCCGCCGATCTGGTCGTCGCCCTGCTGGCCGTCCTCAAGACAGGCGCCGCCTACCTCCCCATCGACCCCGACCACCCCGCAGACCGCGTCACCCGTCTCCTCACCGACGCCGCTCCCGTACTCCTGCTCACCACGGATGCCCTGAGCCCGGCCGACGGCGGACCGGTCCCCTGTCTCCTCCTCGACGACCCGCGATTCGCCACCGCCCTCAGTGGGCTGTCCGCAGCCGACCTCGGGGACGGGGACCGCACCCGTGACCTTCTCGTCGATCACCCGGCGTACGTCATCTACACCTCCGGGTCCACCGGACGTCCGAAGGGCGTCACGCTGACCCACCGGGGGCTGGTCAACCGGCTGACGTGGATGCAGGACGCCTACCGGCTGACGCCGGACGACCGGGTGGTGCAGAAGACGCCGTTCGGGTTCGACGTGTCGGTGTGGGAGTTCTTCTGGCCGCTGATCGAGGGCGCCACCCTCGTCATGGCCCGGCCGGGCGGACACCGTGACCCGGTGTACCTGGCCGAGCTGATCCAGCGCGAGCAGGCCACCATCGCCCACTTCGTCCCGTCGATGTTGCAGGTGTTCGTCGCCGAACCCACCGCCCGGCAGTGCGTGTCCCTGCGGGCCGTGGTCTGCAGCGGCGAGGCGTTGTCCGCCGCGTCGCGCGACCAGTTCCACGCGGTGGTGCCGATCCCGCTGCACAATCTCTACGGCCCGACCGAGGCCGCCATCGACGTCACCGCCTTCACCTGTGAGCCGGGCACCGGCGCCGGTGGCGGGGTGCCGATCGGACGCCCGGTCTGGAACACCCGGGTGTTCGTGCTGGACGCGGCGCTGCGGCCGGTACCGGCCGGGGTGGCGGGCGAGCTGTACCTCTCCGGTGTGCAGCTGGCCCGGGGCTATCTGGACCGGCCCGGACTGACGGCCGAGCGGTTCGTCGCCCACCCCCACGGCGGGCCGGGTGAGCGGATGTACCGCACGGGTGACCTCGCCCGGTGGAACGCCGACGGTCAACTGGAGTACCTGGGCCGCACGGACGACCAGGTGAAGATCCGCGGGTTCCGTATCGAACTCGGCGAGATCGAAGCCGCCCTCCTCACCCACGCGTCCGTCGCACAGGCGGCCGTGGTGGTGCGGGAGGACCGGCCGGGCGACAAGCGCCTGGCCGGGTACGTGGTGGCCGCCGGCGACACGGATGTCGCGGAGATCCGCGCTCACCTGGCTCGCGTGTTGCCCGAGTACATGGTCCCGGCCGTGATCGTGGTGCTCGGCGAACTGCCGTTGATGGTCAACGGCAAGCTCGACCGTAGGGCGTTGCCTGCACCCGATTACGGTTCCGGTGCCACCGGGCGTGGGCCGTCGACGGTGCAGGAGGAAATTCTCTGCGCGCTATTCGCCGAGGTGCTCGGCCTGCCCTCCGTCGGTGTCGAAGACGACTTCTTCGAGCTGGGCGGGCACTCCCTGCTGGCGGTGACGCTGGTGGAGCGGGCCAGGGCGGCGGGTGTCGCGGTGGATGTACGGACGCTGTTCACCAGCCCGACCGTGTCCGGTCTGGCGGCGCTGCAGGGTGCTCCGAAGGTGGCGCTGCCGGCCAACGGGATCCCCGCCGGTGCCACGGCGATCACTCCGGAGATGGTGACGCTGGCCGACCTCACGGCGGAGGAGGTCGACAGAATCGTCGCGGAGGTGCCCGGCGGCGCCCCGAACGTGGCGGACGTGTACCCGCTGGCCCCGCTCCAGGAAGGCATCCTCTTCCACCACCTGCTGGAAGGCGAGAAAGGCACCGACCTCTACACGCTGCCCTACGTCCTCCGCCTCGACTCACGGCCGCGGGTGGACGCCTTCCTCGCCGCCGTGCAGCAGGTGGTCGACCGGCACGACATCCTGCGTACCGCCTTCCTGTGGGAAGGGCTCCGCGAGCCCGTCCAGGTCGTCCTGCGCACCGCCCCCGTCACGGTCAAGACGCTCGAACTGGACGGCGCGGACGTCGTGGGCGGCCTGCTGGCCACCCGCACCGCGCCGATGGACGTACGGAGCGCCCCCCTGTTGCAGGTCGGCGTCGCCCAGGACCCTGGCGACCAGCGGTGGTACGTCCTGCTCGAAGTGCACCACCTCGTGCAGGACCGTACGTCCCTCGCCCTGGTCTTCGACGAGATCCGCGCGATCCTCTCCGGAGACGGGGACACACTGCCGGCGCCGCTGCCGTTCCGTGAGTTCGTCGCCCAGGCACGGCTCACGATCCCGGCACACGAGCACGAGCGGTTCTTCGCGGAACTGCTGGGGGACGTGAGCGAGCCGACCGCGCCGTACGGCCTGCTGGACGTGCACGGCGACGGCAGCGGCGTGTCCGAGGTACGCATGCCACTCGAAGCGGACGTGGCGCGGCGACTGCGGGAGCAGGCGCGACACCTGGGGGTCAGCCCGGCGACGCTGTTCCACGTCGCCTGGGCGCGTGTCGTGTCCGCCACCTCCGGCCGTGACGACGTGGTGTTCGGCACCGTGCTCTTCGGCCGGATGAACGCGGGCGCCGGAGCCGACCGGATACCCGGCCTCTTCGTCAACACGCTGCCCGCCCGCCTCGACATCGGCTCCGTGAGCGTGCGGGACGCCGTGTACGCCATGCGGCGACAGCTCGCGGACCTGATGGTGCACGAGCACGCACCTCTCATCCTGGCTCAGCGGGCCAGCGCCCTTCCCGCGCGCACTCCCCTGTTCACCTCGCTGTTCAACTACCGCCACAGCGAGGACACCGCCGCACCGAGCCCCGACGGGATCGAACTGCTGCACGGGCACGAGCGCACCAACTACCCGCTGGAATTCTCCGTCAACGACACGGACCCCCTCTTCACCCTCACCGTCCAGTCGGTGGCCCCCGTCGATCCGCGAGCCGTGGGCGCCTTCATGCAGACCACGGTGGAGGAGCTCGTCACGGCGCTCGAGAAGGATCCCGGGCGACCGTTGCGCGCGCTCCACGTGCTGGACGACAAACAGCGCCGGGTGCTGGCCGACTGGAACGACACCGCTCGCGAGGTCGCTCCCGCGACGCTGCCCGAGCTGTTCCAGAGGCAGGCCGCCCGTACTCCGGAGGCGACCGCGGTGGTGTTCGAGGGTGTGCGGCTCAGCTATGGGGAGGTGAATGCGCGGGCCAACCGGCTGGCGCGTTTGCTGGTGGCGCGTGGGGCGGGTCCGGAGCGGCGGGTGGCGGTGATGATGGACCGCTCGACGGATCTCGTCGTCACGTTGCTCGCGGTGGTCAAGGCCGGTGCGGCGTATGTGCCGGTCGACCCGGAGTACCCGGCGGAGCGCGTGGCGTATGTGCTGGGGGACGCGAAGCCGGCGCTGGTGGTGACCACCGGTGAGGCCGGGGGCGTACTGCCGGAGAACGTGGCACGGGTGGTGCTGGACGACCCCGCGCTGATCAGCGAATGGGGGATCCGGGCCGAGGGCGACCTGTCGGATGCCGACCGGGGTGGGGTGCTGCTGCCGGCCCACCCGGCCTACGTCATCTACACCTCGGGATCCACCGGGCGGCCCAAGGGTGTGGCGGTCCCGCACGCGGGTGTGGTGAACCGGCTGGCGTGGATGCAGGACGCCTACCGCCTCACCCCCGACGACCGGGTGGTGCAGAAGACGCCGTTCGGGTTCGACGTGTCGGTGTGGGAGTTCTTCTGGCCGCTGCTGGAGGGTGCCACCCTCGTGGTGGCGCGTCCGGGTGGGCACCGTGATCCGGGATATCTGGCCGAGCTGATCCGGCGCGAGCAGGTGACGGTCGCCCACTTCGTGCCGTCGATGTTGCAGGTGTTCGTCGCCGCGGCCGAGGCGTCGGATGGGACGGTGCCGTCGCTGCGGGCGGTCATGGCCAGCGGCGAGGCTCTGCCGGCCGAGCTGCGGGACCGGTTCACGGCGTCCTTCGGGATCCCGCTGCACAACTTGTACGGGCCGACCGAGGCGTCGATCGATGTCACGGCCTTCACCTGCGAACCGGGTGCGGATGCCGGCGGTGTGGTGCCGATCGGCCGCCCGGTGTGGAACACGCGGGTGTTCGTGCTGGACGCCGCATTGCGCCCGGTGCCGCCGGGCGTGGCCGGAGAGTTGTATCTGGCCGGTGTCCAGCTGGCCCGCGGGTACGTCGGCCGGCCCGCACTGACGGCCGAGCGCTTCGTCGCCAACCCCCACGGCGAACCGGGTGAGCGGATGTACCGCACGGGCGACCTGGCCCGGTGGAACACCGAGGGCGCCCTGGAGTACCTGGGCCGCATCGACGACCAGGTCAAACTCCGCGGCTTCCGCATCGAACTCGGTGAGATCGAAGCCGCATTGCTCACCCACCCCTCGGTCGGTCAGGCAGCCGTGGTCGTCCGCGAAGACCAGCCGGGCGACAAGCGCCTCACCGGATACATCGTGCCCGCCCGAGAGTTGACCGCCGAGGACGTCAGCGCCTTCCGGGCTGCGGGCGGCGCTCTGCGGACCCATGTCGCGGCCCTGCTGCCGGAGTACATGGTCCCGTCCGCCATCGTGGTCCTGGAGGCGCTGCCGCTGACGGTGAACGGCAAGCTGAACCGCTCCGCCCTCCCGGCGCCCGAATACGCCGGCCAGCGCGAGAGCAGGGAACCCGCATCAGCCGAAGAGGCGGCTCTCTGCCGCATCTTCGCGCAGGTGCTGGGCGTCCCCGACATCGGAGTGGACGACAACTTCTTCGACCTCGGCGGGCACTCTCTCCTCGCGACCCAGCTCGCCGGTCACATCCGCGCCACCCTCGGCAGGGAAGTCCCGATCCGCGCGATCTTCGAAGCTCCCACACCCGCCGGCCTGGCGAAGCGGCTGGGTCCGGAGAAGCGCAGCCGGCCCGTCCTGAGTCCCCGGCCGCGCTGACGCCGCCGATCCTCTCGTTCCCGCGCCCCCATACCCGTTCAGTCCGTCACTTGTCGTAGAGAGCACTTCGATGATTCCTCTGTCCTTTGCCCAGCAGCGGTTGTGGTTCCTCGGTGAACTGCAGGGACCCAACGGCATGTACAACATCCCGATCACTCTGCGACTGACCGGCGACCTGAACCACGAGGCACTGCGAGCGGCACTGGCGGACCTGATCGGGCGGCACGAGGCTCTGCGCACGCTGATCGCGACGGAAGACGGCGTTCCTCAGCAGAGGATCCTCACCCCGGACGCCGCCGGCGTGCCGCTGCCGGTGATCAAGGTGACGGAAGCCGAGGTGGCGCGGGTCGTGGCCGAGGAGTCCGTCCGCCCGTTCGACCTCTCCCGTGAGATCCCCTTGCGGGCATGTCTTCTCGCCGTTGCCCCGCGGGACCATGTGCTGGTCCTGGTGGCTCATCACATCGCGAGTGACGGCTGGTCCCTGGCGCCTTTGGCACGGGACGTCTCCACCGCGTACACCGCCCGGTCGGACGGCCACGCCCCCGCCTGGGAACCACTCCCGATCCAGTACGCCGACTACGCCCTCTGGCAGCGTGAACTCCTCGAAGGTGAGGACGACCCGGCGAGCTTCCTGAACCAGGAACTGTCGTACTGGCGGGAGGCTTTGGCCGACCTGCCGGAGGAACTGCCCCTGCCGTTCGACCGTCCGCGCCCCTCCGTGCCGAGCCACCGCAACGGCAGCGTGGACATCGTCGTCACCGCCGAACTGCACCGGCGGATCGCGGCCCTCGCACGGGCCGAGGGCGTCACCATGTACGCGGTGCTCCATGCCGCGCTCGCCACCCTGCTCTCCCGTCTCGGCGCCGGCACCGACATCCCCATCGGCACGCCGGTGGCCGGGCGTACCGAGATCGCGCTGAACGATCTCATCGGCTTCTTCGTGAACACCCTGGTGATCCGCGGCGACCTGTCCGGACGCCCGTCCTTCCGTGATGTGCTGGCCCGGGTGCACGAACGGAACTTGGACGCGCTCACCCATCAGGAGCTGCCCTTCGAGCGGCTGGTGGAGGACCTGGCGCCCGCCCGGTCGCTGGCCCGTCAGCCCCTGTTCCAGGTCATGCTGGTGGTGCAGGACAACGTCGAACCGGCCCTCGCCCTGCCCGGACTCGACGTGGCCGTGCTGTCGAGCACGGAGGTGCCGGCCAGGGCCGACCTCTCCGTCTCCGTCAGGGAGACCTTCGGCCCCGGCGGCGTGCCGACCGGTCTCAGGGGCGGGATCGGCTACGCGGCGGAGCTGTTCGACCACGCCACGGTGCAGACGTTGACCGAGCGGTTCGTCCGGGTGCTCGACGCGGTGACCGCCGACCCGGGACAGCCCGTCGACGACATCGACCTGCTCAGCCCGGCCGAGCGCCGGCAGGTCGTGAGCGGATGGAACGACACCTCGCACGACGTCCCGGCCGCGACGCTCCCCGCCCTTTTCGAGGCTCAGGCTGTTCGCACCCCCGGCGCGACGGCGGTGATGTTCGAGGACATCGAGGTGTCCTACACGGACCTCGACGCCCGCGCCAACCGGCTCGCCCGCCACCTGGCCGACCACGGCGTCGGTCCGGAAACCCTCGTCGGGGTGCATCTCGAACGCTCCGTCGAGCTCGTCGTCACCCTCCTGGCGGTGGTGAAGGCCGGCGGCGCCTACCTCCCCATCGACCCCGACCAACCCGCCGACCGGATCGCCCACATACTCTCCGACGCGCGGCCCGCCGTGGTCGTCACCACCGGCGCTCTGCACCCGCATCTCCCCGCCGGTGAGGTGCCGCAGCTCGTCCTCGACGACTCCGACACGACACTCACCCTTGCCGGCCTGTCCCCGGCCGGCCTCGACGACCGTGACCGCCACGGCGTGCCGCGGCCCGCGCATCCGGCGTACGTCATCTACACGTCCGGCTCCACCGGACGGCCCAAGGGTGTCGCCGTGCCCCACCAGGGGGTGGTCAACCGCCTGGAGTGGATGCAGCACCAGTACCCGATCGGGGCCTCGGACCGGGTACTGCAGAAGACACCCTTCGGATTCGACGTATCGGTCTGGGAGTTCTTCTGGCCCCTCCTCCAGGGCGCGGTCCTGGTCGTGGCCCGCCCCGGCGGACACCGCGACCCCGCCTACCTGGCCGACCTGATCCAGACCCGGCAGGTCACCGTCAGCCATTTCGTCCCCTCGATGCTGAAGGCCTTCCTCTCCGAACCCTCGGCAGCCCGCTGCACCACGCTGCGCGCCGTCCTCTGCAGCGGCGAAGCCCTCAGTCCCGAACTCCGCGACCACTTCCTGCGGACGCTGAACACCCCCCTGCACAACCTCTACGGCCCCACCGAAGCCTCCATCGACGTCACCCACGCCTCGCATCTCACGGGTGACGACCCGGTCGTCCCCATCGGCCGACCCGTCTGGAACACCCGCACCTACGTCCTCGACGCCGCCTTGCGCCCCGTTCCCCCCGGCGTCCCCGGCGAGCTGTACCTCGCCGGCGCCCAGCTCGCCCGCGGCTACCTGGAGCGCCCCGGCCTGACCGCCGAGCGGTTCGTCGCGAACCCCTACGGTCAGCCCGGCGACCGCATGTACCGCACCGGTGACCTCGTCCGCTGGACGGCCGACGGCCTGCTGGAATACCTCGGCCGCACCGACGACCAGGTCAAGATCCGCGGCTTCCGCATCGAACTCGGCGAGGTCGAGGCCGCCTTGGCCGGGCATCCGGCCGTCGCTCAGGCCGCCGTCGTCGTCCGCGAGGACCACCCCGGAGACAAACGCCTCATCGGCTACGTCGTCCCGAGGACCGGCGCCGACGGCACCGACGGCACCGACGTCCGCGCCCACGTCGCCGGCCTCCTGCCCGACTACATGGTGCCCTCCGCCGTCGTGGTCCTGGACGCCCTCCCCGTCACGGTGAACGGCAAGCTCGACCGCGCCGCCCTGCCCGCGCCCGAGTACACCTCAGGGCAGGCCGGCCGAGGGCCGCGCACCCCCCGCGAGGAGATCCTGTGCGAGGCCTTCGCCGAAATCCTCGGGCGGCCGCACGTCGGGGTGGACGACAACTTCTTCGACCTCGGCGGGCATTCGCTGCTGGCGGTGACGCTGGTGGAACGGCTGCGCGCCCGCGGCCTGTCGGTCGACGTACGGTCCCTGTTCACCACGCCCACCGTGGCCGGTCTCGCGGCGACCACCGGCCGGGCGGAGGTCCGGGTTCCCGAGAACCGCATCCCGGTCGGTTCGCCGGTGATCACGCCGGACATGCTTCCCCTGGTCGACCTGGACGCCGGGCACCTCGCGGAGATCACGGCCCGCATCCCCGGCGGCGCCCCGAACGTGGCGGACATGTACCCGCTCGCCCCGCTGCAGGAGGGCATCCTCTTCCACCACCTCATGGGCGGCGAGAACCCGGACGAGGACGTGTATGTCCTCCCCACCGTGCTCCGCTTCGATTCCCGCGACCGGCTCGACGAGTTCGTGACCGCCCTTCAGAAGGTGGTGGACCGGCACGACAACCTGAGGACCGCGGTGCTCTGGGAAGGGCTGCCCGAACCGGTGCAGGTGGTGCTCCGGCACGCCGTGCTGCCGGTGACGGAGGTCCTGCTGCCCGGCGACGCCGACGCTCCGGCGACCGACCACGAACTCGTCGGCCGGCTGCTCGCCGCGTGCCCCCCGTCCATGACCGTCAGCAGTGCTCCGCTGATCCGGCTGCACGTGGCCGCGCAGCCGGGCGGCGAACAATGGCTCGCGCTGGTGCAGGTCCACCACCTGATCCAGGACCACACCGCGCTCGACGTCATCCTCGGCGAGGTGCAGGCGTTCATCGACGGACGCGACGACGAGCTGCCCGCGCCCTCGCCGTACCGCGAGGTCGTCGCCCAGGCACGAGGCCAGGTGTCCCGGCAGGAGCATGAGGCGTACTTCGGGCGCCTGCTGGGCGACGTCACCGAGCCGACCGCCCCGTTCGGACTGGTGAACGTCCATGGAGACGGCACGGGGGCCACCGAGTCCACCGTCCGCATGGATGCGCACCTCGCAGGAAGGCTCCGCGAGCAGGCGCGGCGCCTCGGCGTGAGTCCGGCGACGTTGTTCCACGTCATGTGGGCCCGCGTGCTCGCCGCGACCTCGGGCCGCGACGACGTGGTCTTCGGGACGATCCTGTTCGGCCGGCTGGGCGCGGGGGCCGAGCGAACCGTGGGTCTGTTCATCAACACCCTCCCGGTCCGCGTCGACACCCACGGCGCCGGCACGAGGGACGTCGTACGCGCCGTACAGGCCCAGCTCGCCGAGTTGCTGCTGCACGAACACGCGCCCCTCGCGCTGGCACAGCGGACGAGCGGGATACGCGGGGACGCCCCGCTGTTCACCTCGCTCCTGAACTACCGTCACAACAGGAGGGATTCCGGGCCGGCAGGTGACGGGCTCGTGGGCGTGGACGTGCTGTTCATGCAGGAGCGAACGAACTACCCCGTCGGAATGATCGTCGACGACACCGGCGACGGGTTCGTCCTCACCGCTCAGGTCGTCGCACCCGGGTCGCCCGACGTCCTGTGCACCATGATGGAGGCGGCCGGCGAAGGGGTCGTCACCGCGCTCGAATCGGCACCGGACGCGCCGCTCACCGACATCGACGTGCTGGGTGGCGAGGAGCGTCGGCGTGTCCTGGTGGAGTGGAACGACACTGCGCGCGATGTGCCGGTGAGGACGCTGCCCGAGCTGTTCCAGGGCCAGGTGGTCCGTACCCCGGACGCGACCGCGGTGGTGTTCGGGGACACCGAGGTCTCCTACGCGGAGCTGAACGGGCGCGCCAACCGTCTGGCGCGGCTGCTGGTCGAGCACGGCGTGGGTCCCGAGCGGCTGGTGGCGCTGGCCCTGCCGCGGTCGGTCGACCTGATCGTCGCGATGCTGGCCGTGAGCAAGGCGGGCGGTGCCTATCTGCCGGTCGACCCGGCCTACCCTGCCGAGCGGATCGCCTACCTCCTCGCCGACGGCCGGCCCGCGCTGGTCGTCACCGGTAAGGGGGCGGGGGAGAAGGTGACCGCGGCCGGTATCGCGCGGCTGTCCCTGGACGATCCCCGGCTGCGGCAGGCCCTGTCGGAACTTCCCGAGCACGACATGACGGACAGCGAGCGGCGGGGTGGGCTGCTGGCGGGCCATCCTGCCTACGTCATCTACACCTCCGGTTCCACCGGGCGTCCCAAGGGTGTCGTCGTCACCCACCAGGGCCTGGCGAGCCTGGTCGCCGCGCAGGCGGAGAGGTTCGCGATCACGGCTGACAGCCGGGTCCTGCAGTTCGCCTCGCCCAGCTTCGACGCCGCGACAGCCGAGATCGCCGTCACCCTGTGCAGCGGCGCCACCCTCGTCACGGCCACCCGCGACGACCTGCTGCCCGGCCCGGCCCTGACCCGGCTCGTCACCCACCAGAACGTCACCCACGCCACGCTTCCCCCCGCCGTCCTCCCCGACCTCGACCCCCACGACCTCCCTCACCTCACCACCCTCATCACCGCGGGCGAAGCGCTTCCCGCGCATCAGGTCACCCCCTGGGCGGCCGACCGCACCCTCATCAACGCCTACGGACCGACCGAAACCACCGTCTGCGCCACCACCGCCCAGCTCACCCCTCCCACCGACGTCCACATCGGCACGCCCATCACCAACACCCGCCTCTACGTCCTGGGCACCGCGCTGCGACCCGTCGCCCCCGGCGTCCCCGGTGAGCTCTACATCACCGGACCCGGCCTCGCCCGCGGCTACCTAGGACGCCCCGGCCTCTCCGCCGAACGCTTCGTCGCCAACCCCTACGGTCAGCCCGGCGAGCGCATGTACCGCACCGGCGACCTGGCCCGCTGGACCACCGGCGGACAGCTGGAATACCTCGGCCGCACCGACCACCAGGTCAAGATCCGCGGTTTCCGGATCGAACCCGGCGAGGTCGAAGCCGCCCTGGCGGCGCACCCGGCCGTCGCCCAGGCCGCGGTCGTTCTCCGCGAGGACCAGCCCGGCGACAAGCGCCTGGTCGGCTACGTCGTTTCCGCCACCGAGGACGTGGACGGCGCCGCGGTCCGCACCCACCTCGCCGGCCTGCTGCCCGACCACATGGTCCCCTCGGCCGTGGTGGTCCTGGACGCGCTCCCGCTGAGCGTGAACGGCAAGCTCGACCGCGCCGCGCTGCCGGCGCCCACCTACGGCACGGCCGAGGCGAGCCGGGAACCACGAACGCCGCAGGAACAGCTCCTGTGCGAGCTGTTCGCCGATGTCCTCGGCCTACCCAAGGTCGGGACGGACGACAACTTCTTCGACCTCGGCGGCCACTCGCTGCTGGCGACGCGTCTGGTCAGCCGCATCCGCACCACCTTCGGCAGGGAACTCCCGATCCGGGCCCTGTTCGAGGCCCCCACCGTCGCCGCACTCGCCGACCGGCTGACCGACGCCGGAACGGCGCGCCGGAGGCTCGCCACCGGGCCGCGCCCCGAGGCCGTCCCCCTGTCCTTCGCCCAGCAGCGGCTGTGGTTCCTCGGTGAACTCGAAGGACTCTCCGGGCTCTACAACATCCCCATCGCCCTCCGTCTCACCGGAGACCTCGACCACGAGGCCCTTCGCACCGCCGTCCACGACGTCATCACCCGGCACGAAGTCCTGCGCACCGTCTTCCCGAGCGCCGACGGCTCGCCCAGCCAGCGCATCCTCGGACCGGACGCGATCGACGCCCAGCTCCAGCTGCCGGTGACCGGCGTGGTCGAGGCCGGGATCGTCCAGGCCGTCCGCGAGGAAGCCGCACGCGCCTTCGACCTCAGTCGCGAGATCCCCCTGCGCGCACGGCTGTTCACGGTGGCACCGCAGGAACACGTCCTCGTGGTGGTCCTCCACCACATCGCCGGCGACGGGTGGTCGCTCGCCCCGCTGGCGCGCGACATCTCCACCGCGTACGCCGCCCGGTCGGGCGGCCACGCCGCCGCCTGGGAACCCCTCCCGGTCCAGTACGCCGACTACACGCTCTGGCAGCGCGACCTCCTCGGGGACGAGGACACCCCCGGAAGTCTGCACAGCACGCAGCTGACCTACTGGCGTGAGACCCTCGCCGGGCTCCCGGAGGAACTCACCCTGCCCACCGACCGGCCCCGGCCGCAGGTGGCGTCCCACCGCGGCGCCACAGCCGCCGTCCGCATCGACGCGGACCTGCACGCACGGCTGACCGTGCTGGCCCGCGCCGAGGGCGCCACCATGTTCATGGTGCTCAACGCCGCACTGGCGACCCTGCTCTCCCGCCTGGGCGCGGGCACCGACATCCCCATCGGCACGCCCGTCGCCGGACGTACCGACGAGAGCCTGAACGACCTCGTCGGGTTCTTCGTCAACACCCTGGTGATCCGTACCGACGTGGCGAGCGCCCCCTCTTTCCGGGAGGTGCTGCGCCGCGTCCGCGAGCAGAGCCTGGGCGCCCTCGCCCACCAGGACGTGCCGTTCGAACGGCTGGTGGAGGACCTGGCGCCCGCCCGGTCCCTGGCCCGCCACCCCCTGTTCCAGGTCATGCTCGCCCTGCAGAACACCACCGACCCGGCACTCGACCTGCCCGGCCTGGACAGCCACCTGCTGGCAGGCGGGGACCTGCCCGCCAAGTTCGACCTCGACCTCCAGCTCCGCGAGACCCACACCGACGGCCACCCCGCGGGCCTGACCGGCACCCTCACCTACGCGACCGACCTGTACGACCGCGCCACCGTGGACACGCTCGTCCAGCGCCTCGTCCGCGTGCTCGACGCCGTCACCACGGATCCCGCGCTTCCGGTCACCGGCATCGATCTTCTCGGCGACACCGAGCGCCGACAGGTGCTCGTCGACTGGAACGACACCGGGCGGGAGGTCCCGCACGCCACGCTGGCCGAGCTGTTCGAAGCCCAGGCGGCCCGCAGGCAGGACGCCACAGCGGTCGCGTTCGACGGCGCCGAGGTGTCCTACACGGAGCTGAACGCGCGGGCGAACCGGCTGGCGCGACTCCTGGTCTCTCACGGCGTCGGGCCGGAGGACCGGGTCGCCGTGATGATGGACCGCTCGGCCGATCTCGTGGTCGCGCTGCTGGCGACGGTCAAGGCGGGAGCGGCGTACGTGCCGATCGACCCCAGCTATCCGGCCGACCGGATCGCCTTCATGCTGGCCGACGCCCGGCCGGCTCTGCTGGTCACACGACAGGCCCATGTCCGTGCGGACATCCCCGAGGAGCGCGTGGTCGTGGACGACCCCGCCACGGCCGCCGAGCTGGCGGAGCTCCGTGGGGAGAACCTGTCGGACGCGGACCGGGGCGGCAGCCCGCAGGCCGTCCACCCGGCGTACGTGATCTACACCTCCGGGTCGACCGGACGTCCCAAGGGCGTGGTCGTACCGCAGCAGGCCGTCGTCCGCCTCGTCCGGCACGCAAACTACGTCACGCTGGGCACCGACGACGTCGTCGCCCAGGCGTCGTCGGTGTCGTTCGACGCGGCCACGTTCGAGATCTGGGGCGCGCTGACCAACGGCGCGACGCTGGTGGGCGTCGACCGGGATGTGCTGCTCTCGCCCGAACGGCTCACCGCGCAGATCGAGCGCAGCGGAATCACCACGATGTTCGTCACCACCGCGCTGTTCAACCGCCTCGCCGCGGAGGCGCACGAGGGCCTCGGACGCCTGCGGTACCTGCTGTTCGGCGGCGAGGCGGTGGACCCCGCCATGGTGCGGCGGGTCATGGAGCTCGCTCCGCCGCAGCACCTGCTGCACGTGTACGGGCCGACGGAGACGACGACGTTCGCGACCTGGCACGTGGTGGAGCGCGTCGAGGGCGGTTCCGTGCCGATCGGCGGACCGGTCTCCGGCGATCGGATGTATGTCCTGGACGCCGCGCTGCGCGCGGTGCCTTGGGGGGTGGCCGGTGAGTTGTACGTGTCCGGGGCCGGCCTGGCCCGGGGCTACCTCGACCGGCCGGCGCTGACCGGTGAGCGGTTCGTCGCGAACCCGTACGGCGGGCCGGCTGAGCGGATGTACCGCACCGGAGACCTGGTCCGCTGGACGGCCGGCGGACAGCTCGCATTCCTCGGCCGCACCGACCACCAGGTCAAGATCCGCGGCTTCCGCATCGAACTCGGCGAGGTCGAGACCGCCCTCGCCTCCCACCCCGACATCGCCCAGGCCACCGTGGTCGTCCGCGAGGACCACCCCGGGGACAAGCGCCTCGTCGGCTACGTCGTCCCGAGCGACGACGACGCCGACGGCGCGGCGGTCCGGGAGTATCTGTCCCGGCTGATGCCCGACTACATGGTGCCTTCGGCCGTGGTGGTCCTGGAGGCGCTCCCGCTCACGGTGAACGGAAAGATCGACCACCGGGCTCTGCCCGCCCCCGACCACACCGCCACGAGCCCGGGTCGTGCGCCACGGACTCCCCAGGAGCACCTCCTCAGCCAGGCGTTCGCCGACGTCCTCGGTCTCCCGCACGTCGGGGCGGACGACAACTTCTTCGACCTCGGCGGCCACTCCCTGCTGGCCACCCGCCTGGTCAGCCGCATCCGCGCCACCCTCGGGGCCGAGGTCCCGATCCGGGCCCTGTTCGAAACCCCCACCGTGGCCGGACTCGCCCAACGCGTCACGGACTCCGGGACGGCACGCCAGAGGCTGACCACCGGACCTCGCCCCGCCATGGTGCCGCTGTCCTTCGCCCAGCAACGCCTGTGGTTCCTCGGCGAACTCGAAGGACCCTCCGGGCTCTACAACATCCCCCTCACCCTCCGCCTCACCGGAGACCTCGACCGCGACGCCCTGCGCACCGCCCTCACCGACGTCGTCGCCCGGCACGAAGCCCTGCGCACCGTCTTCCCGAGCGTCGACGGCACTCCGGAACAGCACATCCTCGACCCGGACACGATCGACCTCGACCTGCCAGTTGCCCAGGTGCCGGACGGCGAGCTCGACCAGGCGGTGGCCGACGAGTCCCACCACCCCTTCGACCTCGCCCGCGAGATCCCGCTGAGGGCACGGCTGTTCACGGTGGCGCCGCAGGACCACGTCCTGGTCCTCGTCCTCCACCACGTCGCCGGCGACGGGTGGTCGCTCGCCCCGCTGGCGCGGGACCTCTCCACCGCGTACGCCGCCCGGTCGGGCGGCCAGGCCCCCGTCTGGGAACCCCTCCCGGTCCAGTACGCCGACTACGCGCTGTGGCAGCGCGACCTCCTGGGAGACCCCGACGACCCCGGGAGCCTGCACAACGCCCAACTCGCCTACTGGCGGGAGGCACTGGCCGATCTGCCGGAGGAACTCGCGCTGCCCAGCGACCGCCACCGGCCCCCCGTGGCCGGCCACCGCGGCGGCACCGCGCGCCTGCACATCGACGCCGACCTCCACCAGCAGCTCAGCGCCCTGGCCCGCACCGAAGGCGTGACCATGTTCATGGTGCTCAACGCCGCGGTGGCCACGCTGCTGTCCCGCCTCGGCGCGGGCACCGACATCCCCATCGGCACGTCGGTCGCCGGCCGCACCGACGAAAGCCTGGACGAGCTCGTCGGGTTCTTCGTGAACACCTTGGTGCTGCGCACCGATCTGTCGGGCGACCCGTCCTTCCGGGAAGTGCTGCGCCGCGTCCGCGAGCAGAGCCTGGGCGCCCTCGCCCGCCAGGACGTGCCGTTCGAACGGCTGGTGGAGGACCTCGCCCCCGCCCGGTCCCTGGCCCGCCACCCGCTGTTCCAGATCATGCTGGGTCTGCAGAACACCACGTCGCCCGCCCTCGACCTGCCGGGGCTCGAAGCCGCCCCGCTGCCGAGCGGCGACCAGCCGGCCAAGTTCGATCTCGACATCCAGCTCCTGGAGACCTTCGCCCCCGAGGGCCGGCAGAGTGGCCTGACCGGCGTCATCACCTACGCGACCGATCTGTTCGACCACACCACGGTCGTCACCCTCGCCGAACGCCTCGTCCGGCTCCTGACCGCCGTGGCCACCGACACCGCCCAGCCCGTCACCGGCATCGACCTGCTCAGCCCGGCCGAACGCCGCAAGGTCCTTGTGGAGTGGAACGACACGGCCCACGAGGTGCCGGCGTCAACCCTTCCGGGGCTGTTCCAGGCGCAGGCGGCACGCACCCCGGACGCCACCGCCATCGTGTGCGAGGACAGCGAGGTGTCCTACGCCGACCTCGACGCACGCGCCAACCAGCTGGCCCGCCTCCTGGTCACTTACGGCGCCGGCCCCGAACAGCTCGTCGCCCTGGCGCTTCCCCGCTCGACCGACCTCATCGTCGCCGTGCTCGCGGTACTGAAGACGGGCGGCGCCTACCTCCCCATCGACCCCGACCACCCCGCCGACCGGATCGCCTACCTGCTCTCCGACGCACGGCCGGCGCTCCTGGTCACCACCGAAGCCGTCCGTCCGGAGGGGAACGTCCCCCGGCTCGTCCTCGACGACCCCCACACGGCGGGCGTCCTCGACGGGCTGCCCGTCGGCGACCTCGACGACGCCGAGCGGCACGGCCCGCTGCTGCCGGCGCACCCGGCGTACGTCATCTACACCTCGGGCTCCACCGGCCGGCCGAAGGGTGTGGCCGTCACCCACCAGGGCGTGGTCAACTACATCGCCCGCGCCCGGGACGCCTATCCCCACCTCGGCGGAAGCACCCTGCTCCACGCGTCCATCGCCTTCGACCTCGGTGTCACCGCCCTGTACGGCGCGCTCACCAGCGGCGGACGCCTGCACATCGCCACCTGGGACGAAACCCTCCCCGCCACCCTCGCCGACCACGAGATCACCTTCCTCAAGGCCACACCCAGCCATCTGGCGTTCCTCCAGACCCTCCCCGGCAACTGGGCACCCACAGGTCAGCTGATGCTCGGCGGAGAACCGCTGCGCACGGCGCAACTTCAGCAGTGGCACCGCGACCACCCGGACGTACCGGTCGTCAACCACTACGGACCGACCGAGACCACCGTCGGCTGCACCGACCACCCCGTGACCGGCCCCGCCGACAACAGCCGGGGGATCACGCCCATCGGCCGCCCGATGTGGAACACCCAGATCTACGTCCTCGACCCGGCCCTGCGGCCGGTTCCGCCCGGCACCCCCGGCGAGCTGTACGTCGCCGGCGCCCAGCTCGCCCGCGGATACCTCCACCGCCCCGCGCTCACCGCCGAGCGCTTCGTCGCCCACCCCTACGGCGGACCGGGGGAGCGGATGTACCGGACCGGTGACCTCGCCCGCTGGAACACCGACGGGCAGCTGGAGCATCTGGGCCGCACCGACGACCAGGTCAAGATCCGCGGCTTCCGCATCGAGCTCGGCGAGATCGAGGCCGCCCTCACCTCCCACCTCGCGGTCACACAGGCGGCCCTGCTCGTCCGCGAGGACAGCCCCGGCGACAAACGCCTCATCGGCTACGTCGTCGCGGGAACGGACGTCGACGGCGCCACCGTCCGCGCCCACGTCGCCGGTCTCCTGCCCGACTACATGGTGCCGTCGGCCGTGGTGGTCCTGGACGCGCTCCCGCTCACCGACAACGGGAAACTCGACCGCCACGCCCTGCCCGCACCCGCGTACGAGACGACCGAGGGGGGCCGGGAGCCGCGGACCCTCCAGGAAGAACTCCTGTGCCAGGTGTTCGCCAGCATCCTCGGCCTGCCGCACGTCGGGGTGGACGACAACTTCTTCGACCTCGGCGGCCACTCGCTGCTCGCCGTACGGCTGGTCAGCCGCATCCGCACCACGCTCGGCGCGGAGGTCCCGATCCGGGCCCTGTTCGAAACCCCCACGGTCGCCGGACTCGCGGCCCGGCTGGGGGACATGGACGGGACACGGCCTCAGGTCACGCCCAGGCCGCGGCCGGAGATCCTGCCGCCGTCCTTCGCCCAGACGCGACTGTGGCTGGTGCGTGAACTGGAGGGCGGAAACGCCAACTACAACATCCCGGTGGCCCTGCGCCTGACCGGCGACCTGGACATCGAAGCGACACGGGCCGCCCTGCGCGACGTCCTCGCACGGCACGAAGTCCTGCGGACCGTCTTCCCGGACCTCGAAGGCGCACCGCGGCAGGTGGTGCTCCCCTCGGAATCCGTGCCCTTCGACGTGCCGCTCATCGACGTCGCCGAGGCAGACCTGCGGGCGGAGGTGGCGCGGGTGTCGCGCTCCGCGTTCGAACTGCGCACCGACATCCCGCTGCGCGCCTGGCTCTTCAGGCTGAGCCCGCGCGAACACGTACTGGTGATCGTGGTGCACCACATCGCCGCCGACGCATGGTCATTGGTCCCCCTGGCCTCAGACGTGTCGGCCGCCTACACGGCCCGGACCGAGGGCCGGCCCCCCGCCTGGGAACCCCTGCCGGTCCAGTACGCCGACTACACCCTCTGGCAGCGTGACCTCCTCGGCGACCCGGACGACCCCGCAAGCCTGCACAACACCCAACTCGCCCACTGGCGGGAGAGGCTGGCCGGGCTCCCGGAGGAACTCGCCCTGCCCACCGACCGCCCCCGACCCCGGACGGCCACCCACCGGGGCGACACCTCCGGCGTGCACATCGACGCCGGCCTGCACCAGCGACTCACCGCCCTGACCCGCGCCGAAGGCGTCACCATGTTCATGGTGCTCAACGCCGCACTGGCGACGCTGTTCTCCCGCCTGGGCGCGGGCACCGACATCCCCATCGGCACCCCCGTCGCGGGCCGCACCGACGAGAACCTCGACCAACTCGTCGGTTTCTTCATCAACACCCTCGTCATCCGCACCGACCTCTCCGGCGACCCCACCTTCCGCGATCTCCTCCACCGCGTCCGCGACGAAAGCCTGGGCGCCCTCGCCCACCAGGACGTGCCGTTCGAACGACTGGTGGAAGACCTCGCCCCCGCCCGCTCCACGGCCCGCCATCCCCTTTTCCAGACCATGCTCGTGCTGCAGAACGTCGCGCCCGCCACGCTCGATCTGCCCGGACTGGACATCGAGAGACTGGACGTCGGCGACAACCCGGTCTTCGACCTGTCCTTCGTCCTGGGAGAGGAATTCGACGCCGACGGCGGTGCCGCCGGTGTGAACGGCATCGTCACGTTCGCGGCGGATCTCTTCGACCGCGCGACCGTCGACCAGCTCGTCGACCGACTCGTCCACCTGCTGGACGCGGTGACGGCCGACCCGGACCTTCCGGTGGGCCGCCTCCAGGTACTGGGTGGCGAGGAGCGTCGGCGTGTCCTGGTGGAGTGGAACGACACGGCGCGGGATGTGCCGGTGAGGACGCTGCCCGAGCTGTTCCAGGGCCAGGTGGTCCGTACCCCGGACGCGACCGCGGTGGTGTTCGGGGACACCGAGGTCTCCTATGCGGAGCTGAACGGGCGCGCCAACCGTCTGGCGCGGCTGCTGGTCGAGCACGGCGTGGGTCCCGAGCGGCTGGTGGCGCTGGCCCTGCCGCGGTCGGTCGACCTGATCGTCGCGATGCTGGCCGTGAGCAAGGCGGGCGGTGCCTATCTGCCGGTCGATCCGGCCTATCCCGCCGAGCGGATCGCCTACCTGCTCACCGACGGCGGGCCCGCGCTGGTCGTCACCGGTGAGGGGGCGGGGGAGAAGGTGACCGCGGCCGGGGTCGCGCGGCTGTCCCTTGACGATCCCCGGCTGCGGCAGGCCCTGTCGGAACTTCCCGGCCACGACCTGTCGGACAGCGAGCGGCGGGGTGGGCTGCTGGCGGGCCATCCTGCCTACGTCATCTACACCTCCGGTTCCACCGGGCGTCCCAAGGGTGTCGTCGTCACCCATCAGGGCCTGGCGAGCCTGGTCGCCGCGCAGGCGGAGAGGTTCGCGATCACGGCTGACAGCCGGGTCCTGCAGTTCGCCTCGCCCAGCTTCGACGCCGCGACAGCCGAGATCGCCGTCACCCTGTGCAGCGGCGCCCGCCTGGTCCTGGCGGCTCAGGAGGACCTCGGGGGCGGGCCCGCACTGACCCGCGTCATCACCACCCACGAGGTGACGCATGTGACGCTGCCGCCTGTCGTGCTGGCCGAGCTCGCGGCGGACAGCCTGCCCACGGTGACGTCGCTGGTCACCGCCGGTGAGGCGCTGCGGCCGGACCTGGCCGGCCGGTGGGCGGCAGGGCGTCGTCTGGTCAACGCCTACGGCCCGACGGAGTCGACGGTCTGCACGACGATGGCGGTGCTGAGCGCCGACAGCGCGATCCCGTACATCGGGGAGCCGATCGCCAACACCCGGGTGTTCGTGCTGGACGCCGCGTTGCGGCCGGTGCCGGTCGGGGTGGCGGGGGAGTTGTATGTGTCCGGGGCCGGTCTGGCCCGGGGATATCTCGGCCGGCCCGCGCTGTCCGCAGAGCGGTTCGTCGCCCACCCCTACGGCACGCCCGGCGAGCGCATGTACCGTACCGGCGACCTGGCCCGGTGGAGCAGCGACGGGCAGCTGGAGTACCTGGGCCGTACCGACGACCAGGTGAAGGTGCGCGGCTTCCGTATCGAACTCGGCGAGATCGAGGCGGTGCTGGCCTCGCACCCGGCCGCGGCTCAGGCCGCTGTCGTCGTCCGCGAGGACCGGCCCGGCGACAGACGCCTGGTCGGCTACGTCGTCCCCGCCGATGACTTCGCCCCGCAGACGGACGGTTCGGCTCTGCGCGGGCACGTGGCCGGTCTGCTGCCGGACCACATGGTGCCCGCAGCCGTGGTGTTCCTGGACGCGCTCCCGCTCACGGTGAACCGCAAGCTGGACCGCAAGGCTTTGCCCGCCCCCGATTACGGTTCCGGTGTCACCGGCCGGGGTCCGGGAAGCGTGCAGGAGGAGATCCTGTGCGCGGTCTTCGCCGAGGTGCTCGACGTGCCCGAGGTCGGGGTCGACGACAATTTCTTCGACCTCGGCGGGCACTCCCTGCTCGCGACCCGTCTGGTCAGCCGCATCCGGTTGGTGTTCGGAGTGGAAGTACCGATCCGGACCCTGTTCGAGACCCCCACCCCGGCCGCTCTCGCCGGCAGGCTGACCACCTCCGGTGTGTCCCGGCCTCCGGTGGCGCCGGTGCGGCGGCCGGAGTCGGTGCCGTTGTCGTTCGCGCAGCAGCGGCTGTGGTTCCTGGGCGAACTCGAAGGGCCGTCCGCCACCTACAACATCCCGATGGCGTTGCGGCTGAACGGCATGCTGGACACCGAGGCCCTGCACGCCGCTTTGCGCGACGTGGTGGGCCGGCACGAGGTGCTGCGCACGGTGATCGCCACGGTGGACGGCCGGCCCTACCAGCGGATCGTGGACGCCGGCGCGGTCGGTCACCTGCTGACCATCATTGACACCGATGGCGTCGCGCGGACCGGGCTGACGAGTCTTGTTGCCGAGGCGGCGGAGCACCGGTTCGACCTCGCGGCCGAGATCCCGCTGCGGGCCTGCCTGTTGCGAACCGGTCCCGACGAGCACGTGCTCGTGGTGGTGATGCACCACATCGCGGGTGACGGCTGGTCCCTGGGTCCCCTGGCCCGCGATCTGTCGACCGCCTACGCCGCCCGTACCACCGGTGACACCCCCACCTGGGATCCGCTGCCCGTGCAGTACGCCGACTACAGCATGTGGCAGCGGGAGTTGCTGGGCGACGCGGCCGATGAAGTGAGTCTGCTGTCGGAACAGTTGGCCTACTGGCGCCACGCGCTGGACGGGGTGCCCGAGGAGTTGGCGCTGCCGGTCGACCGGCAGCGTCCGCCAGTGGCCTCGCATCGCGGCGGCAGGGTCGACCTGCACATCGACGCCGAAGTGCACGAGGCTTTGGTCGAGTTGGCGCGGGCACAGGGTGTGACCGTGTTCATGGTGGTGCAGGCGGCGCTCGTCGTCCTGCTCAACCACCTCGGTGCGGGGGAGGACATCCCCATCGGCACCCCCGTTGCCGGACGGACCGACGAGGCACTTGACGACTTGGTCGGGTTCTTCGTCAACACCCTTGTCCTGCGCTCCGACGTCTCCGGCGACCCCGACTTCACCCAGCTCGTCGGGCGCATCCGTGAGCGCGCGCTGAACGCCTACGCGCACCAGGACGTGCCGTTCGAGCGGCTGGTGGAAGAGCTCACGCCGGCTCGTTCGATGGCCCGCCACCCGCTGTTCCAGGTCATGCTGACCCTGCAGAACAACACCACACCGGATCTTGACTTGCCCGGCCTGACCGTCGAGGTAGTGCCCACCGGTGACGGGCCCGCCAAGTTCGATCTGGACGTCCAGCTCGGCGAACGCCTCACCGCGGACGGAAGTCCCGCGGGCCTGCACGGCGTCCTCACCTACGCCAGCGACCTGTTCGACCACGACACGGCCGCCGGCATCGCCGAACGCTTCCTCCGCGTCCTGCACACCGTGACGGCCGATCCGTCGGTGCCGGTCAGCCGCATCGAGGTACTCGACACCGCCGAACGCGACCGGATCCTGCTCGGCTGGAACGACACCGCCCGCGACGTGCCCCTCGCCACCCTTCCCGAGCTGTTCCAGGCCCAGGCCGCCCGCACCCCGGACGCCACCGCCGTCGTGTTCGAGGACACCGAGCTCTCCTACTCCGAACTCAACACCCGCGCCAACCGACTCGCGCGCCTTCTCATCGACCGCGGCGTACGGCCTGAGGACATCGTCGCTCTGGCACTGCCACGGTCGATCGACCTCACCGTCGCCATCCTGGCGGTGATGAAGGCCGGTGGCGCCTACCTGCCGATCGATCCGCGCTATCCCGCGGACCGGATCACGTACATGCTGACCGACGCCCGCCCGGCAGTCCTCATCACCGGCGAGGCAGTACAGGACGCACAGCCGCCCGCCGGCGTGGTGCGACTGTCGCTGGAGGAAGCCCGGCTGCGGGGAGGCCTGGCGGGCCACCCGGGCCACGACGTGACCGACGCCGAACGCCACGGCCCGCTGCTGATCGGCCACCCCGCCTACGTCATCTACACCTCCGGCTCCACCGGCACCCCCAAGGGCGTCCTGGTCACCCACCGAGGCGTGCCGAACCTCGCCGCCGACCACATCGAGCGGCTCCGGATCGGACCCGAGAGCCGACTGCTCCAGTTCGCCTCGCCCAGTTTCGACGCCTCGGTGGCAGACATGTGGCCGGCCTGGCTGGCGGGCGCGGCCGTGGTGCTGGCTCCCGCCGACCAGATGTCGCCCGGTGAGCCGTTGGCTCAACTGGCCGCCCGGCAGCGCGTCACGCACGCGACCCTGCCCCCCGCGACACTGCCGTTGCTCGCCTCCGCGGGTGGCCTCCCGAAGGACATGACCCTGGTCGTCGCCGGTGACGTGTGCCCGCCGGAGACCGCGGAGCGGTGGTCTCGCGGCCGGCTCATGCTGAACATCTACGGGCCGACGGAAGCGACGGTCGCCTCACTGGCCAGCGCCCCCTTGTCCGGCTCCGGCGTCCCGCCCATCGGCGCGCCCCTGTGGAACATGCGCGCCTACGTCCTGGACTCCGCTCTGCGGCCGGTACCCCCCGGTGTCGCGGGCGAGTTGTATCTGGCCGGCGTCCAGCTGGCCAGGGGATACGTGGGCCGTCCCGCGCTGACCGCGGAGCGGTTCGTCGCCAATCCCTACGGCACGTCCGGCGAGCGGATGTACCGCACCGGTGACCTCGCACGCTGGAACACCGACGGGCAGCTCGCGTACCTGGGGCGCACCGACCACCAGGTCAAGGTCCGCGGCTTCCGCATCGAACTCGGCGAGGTCGAGGCGGCCCTGGCCTCGCACCCGGCCGTGGCACAGGTCGCCGTCGTCGTCCGCGAGGACCAGCCCGGTGACAAGCGCCTGGTCGGCTACGTCGTCCCCGCCGAGGACTCCGTCCCGCAGACGGACGGCTCCGCCCTGCGCGCCCACGTCGGGGGCCTGCTGCCGGACTACATGGTGCCCGCGGCGGTGGTGTTCCTGGACGCGCTCCCGCTCACGGCGAACCGCAAGCTGGACCGCAAGGCGTTGCCCGCCCCCGATTACGGCTCCGGTGTCACCGGCCGAGGTCCGTCGAGCGTGGGGGAGGAGATCCTGTGCGCGGTGTTCGCCGAGGTGCTCGACCTGCCCTCGGTCGGGGTCGACGACAACTTCTTCGAGCTGGGCGGGCACTCCCTGCTGGCGGTGACGCTGGTGGAGCGGGCGCGGGAGCGAGGCGTCGCCATCGATGTCCGCGCGCTGTTCGTCAGCCCGACGGTGGCGGAACTGGCCGCGGCCGTCGAACAGGCGGCCGGACAGGTGGCCGTCCCGCAGAACGGCATCCCGGCCGACGCCACGGTGATCACGCCGGAGATGGTGACGCTCGTCGACCTCACCGCCGAGGAGATCGATCGGATCGCCGTCACCGTTCCGGGCGGGGCGGCCAACATCGCCGACATCTACCCGCTGGCCCCACTGCAGGAGGGGATCCTCTTCCACTCCCTGATGGAGAACGGGAACGCCCGCGACCCCTACGTCCTGCCGATCGCGCTGGGATTCGACTCCCGGGCGCGGGTGGACGCGTTCCTCGCCGCGGTGCAGCGAGTCGTCGACCGGCACGACATTCTGCGGACCTCCTTCGCCTGGGAGGGGCTGCGCGAACCGGTCCAGGTGGTGGCGCGCCGGGCGACGCTCGGCGTCCGGGAGGTCGACCTCCCCCCAGAGACGGACGGCAGCCCGGACATGGCGGACCAGCTCCTCTCGGCATGCCCGCCGAACATGGACCTCTCCCGAGGCCCGTTGCTGCACGCCCACGTGGCCCGGCAACCGGGCGGGGACCGCTGGATGGCGGTCCTGCAGGTGCACCACCTGATCCAGGACCACACCGCGTTGGACGTGGTGATGGCCGAGGTGGCCGCATTCCTCGACGGGCGGCAGGACACCCTGCCCGAGCCGCTGCCGTTCCGGGAGTTCGTCGGGCAGGCAAGGTCGGGAGTCTCCTCCCGGGAACACGAGCGGTTCTTCGCGGATCTGCTCGGCGATGTGAGCGAGCCGACCGCGCCCTACGGCCTGTTGGACGTGCTCGGAGACGGCCGTGACGTGACCGAGGCGCGCATGCCGCTGGACGGGGGCCTCGCGTCGCGGCTGCGGGAGCAGGCGCGGCGCCTGGGCGTCAGCCCTGCGACGCTGTTCCACGTCGCCTGGGCGCGCGTCGTGTCCGCCACCTCCGGCCGTGACGACGTGGTGTTCGGCACCGTGCTCTTCGGCCGGATGAACGCCGGAACCGGCGCGGACCGGGTGCCGGGTCTCTTCATGAACACCCTTCCCGTCCGGGTGAACGCGCGTGCCGGGGGCGTCCTTGACGCGGTACGGGGCATGCAGCGGCAGCTCGCGGAACTGCTGGTGCACGAGCACGCCCCGTTGGCGGTGGCGCAGCAAGCCAGTGGAGTCGCCGCGCAGACCCCGCTGTTCACCTCGCTGTTCAACTACCGCCACAGCGAGGCTGCCGCTGCCGGCGCCGGGCTTGACGGTGTCGCGCTGCTCCAGGCACACGAGCGCACCAACTACCCCGTTGCCGTCAGCATCGACGACACCGGTGAGGGCTTCGTCGTGAAGGCTCAGACCGTCTCCCCGATCGATCCGCACGTTCTTGCCTCGATGACGACCACGGCGGCCGACGCCGTCGTGGCGGCGCTGGAGACGGCACCGTCGACCGCACTCAGCCAGGTCGAGGTGCTCGAAGACGTCGAGAGGGAGCGGCTGTTGGTGGAGTGGAACGACACCGCTCGCGATGTCGCTGCCGCGACGCTGCCCGAGCTGTTCCAGAGGCAGGCCGCCCGTACTCCGGACGCGACCGCGGTGGTGTTCGAGGGCGTGCGGCTCAGCTATGGGGAGCTGAATGCGCGGGCCAACCGGCTGGCGCGGTTGCTGGTGGCGCGTGGGGCGGGTCCGGAGCGGCGGGTGGCGGTGATGATGGACCGCTCGGCGGACTTGGTCGTCACGTTGCTCGCGGTGGTCAAGGCCGGTGCGGCGTATGTGCCGGTCGACCCGGAGTACCCGGCGGAGCGCGTGGCCTACGTTCTCGGGGACGCGAAGCCGGCGCTGGTCGTGACCAACGGTGAGGCCGGGGGCGTACTGCCGGAGGACGTGGCACGGGTGGTGCTGGACGACGCCGCGACCGTGTCCGAGCTGGGCAGGCCGGCCGACGGTGACCTGTCGGATGCCGACCGGGGCGGGGCGCTGCTGCCCGCCCAGCCGGCGTATGTGATCTATACGTCGGGGTCGACGGGGCGGCCCAAGGGTGTGGCGGTCCCGCACGCGGGTGTGGTGAACCGGCTGGCGTGGATGCAGGGCGCCTACCGGCTGACGTCGGACGATCGGGTGGTGCAGAAGACGCCGTTCGGATTCGACGTGTCCGTGTGGGAGTTCTTCTGGCCCCTGCTCCAGGGCGCCGCCCTCGTCGTGGCGCGTCCGGGTGGGCACCGTGATCCGGGATATCTGGCCGAGCTGATCCGGCGCGAGCAGGTGACGGTCGCCCACTTCGTGCCGTCGATGTTGCAGGTGTTCGTCGCCGCGGCCGAGACGTGGGATGGGACGGTGCCGTCGCTGCGCGCGGTCATGGCCAGCGGTGAGGCCCTGCCGGCCGAGCTGCGGGACCGGTTCACGGCGTCCTTCGGGATTCCGCTGCACAACCTGTACGGGCCGACCGAGGCGTCGATCGATGTCACGGCCTTCACCAGCGAACCGGGTGCGGATGCCGGCGGTGTGGTGCCGATCGGCCGCCCGGTGTGGAACACGCGGGTGTTCGTGCTGGATGCCGCATTGCGCCCGGTGCCGCCGGGCGTGGCCGGAGAGTTGTATCTGGCCGGTGTCCAGCTGGCCCGGGGGTATCTGGACCGGCCGGGCCTGACGGCGGAGCGGTTCGTCGCCAACCCCCACGGCGAACCGGGTGAGCGGATGTACCGCACCGGTGACCTGGCCCGTTGGAACACCGAGGGCGCCCTGGAATACCTGGGCCGCACCGACGACCAGGTCAAACTCCGCGGCTTCCGCATCGAACTCGGTGAGATCGAGACCGCATTGCTCACCCACCCCTCGGTCGGTCAGGCAGCCGTAGTCGTCCGCGAAGACCAGCCGGGCGACAAGCGCCTCACGGCGTACGTCGTCCCGGTGAGTGGTTCGAGCGGCGGTGTGGACATCACGGAAGTCCGTGCCGGCCTGTCAGCCGTGCTGCCGGAGTACATGGTGCCGTCCGCGATCGTCCAGCTGGCCGACGGGTTGCCCCTGACGGTGAACGGCAAGCTCGACCGCGCGGCGCTGCCGGCCCCGGAACAGTCCACCGCACCTGCGAGCAGGCAACCGGCAACCTCCCACGAATACCTGCTCCGCGAGGTGTTCGCCGACGTCCTCGGCCTCCCCACGGTCGGGGTGGACGACAACTTCTTCGAACTCGGTGGGCACTCGCTGCTCGCCGTGCGGCTGCTGGGTGAGGTCCGCAACGCCACCGGCATCCGACTGCCGCTCGCGAGCGTGTTCCAGAACCCGACCGTGGCGGGCCTGGCGTCGCTGCTCGGCACCGGCACGGAGGAGGACCTCTTTCAGCCGGTGGTGGCGCTGCGAGGGCACGGAGACCGGCCGCCGCTGTTCTGCCTGCCCCCTGCCAGCGGTGTCGGCCTGTCCTACGTCGGTCTTGTGCGGCACCTGGACGCCGACCAACCCGTGTACGGACTGCAAGCTCCGGGCGTCACGCTCGCGCAGACGACCCCGTCCGACCTCGACGCGCTGGTCACCTGGTACGTCGACCACATCACGAGCGTCCAGCCGAGTGGCCCCTACCACCTGCTCGGCTGGTCGATGGGCGGCAACCTCGGGCACGCCGTCGCGGTACGGCTCCAGCAGGCCGGGCAGGAGGTGGCTCTGCTGGCCGTGATGGACGCCTACCCGCCGGACACCGAGGCCCCGCATGAGGAGGCCGACGACCACACCGTCATGGTTCAGCTCCTGCACGCCCTGGGGCACCCGGTGGACAGCCCGGACCAACCGCTCACCGTGCCCGAGACCTTGGAGATCATCAGGGAGGAGATCCCCGCCCTGAAGGAGCTGACCGAGGACCACATCCGAGGGGTGGTCCAGAACACCCGCGACAACTGGCGGATGGTCCGGCGCACCACGCCGGGACATTTCACGGGCGACATCCTCCACTTCCCCGCGACCGAGAGCGGGTTCCCGGAGGAGGAGGTCCGCCGGCGGTGGGCGCCCTACTTCACCGGACGCCTGCACATCCATCCGGTCGCGTCCGCGCACAATGACATGACCCGGCCCGAGCCCCTGCGCCAGGTGGGGACAGTACTGGCCGCCGTCCTGGCGAGGCGTTCGCAGTGACGTCGGGGCCCACGCGCGAGATCGCGCGTGGGCCCCACGAGCCGTCTACGGAACGGAAATCCGCTCCCTCAGGTCGATGCCGTTGCCCCGAGGCGGCTGATCAAGTCCCTGACCAGCGGGGCGGTCTGCTCCTCGAGGTAGAAGTGCCCGCCGGGGAAGGAGCGTGCGAGAAAGGTCGAACGGGTCACTGCGGACCAGGCATGCACCGCATCTTCGTCCAGCTCGTCGTCCTGGTCCCCGTAGTAGGCGTAGACGGGCATGTCCAGAGGCGACGACGGGATCGAGGCCGCGTACCGCTCGATGAGGCGGTAGTCGGCCCGCACCGCCGGCAGCAGCAGTTCCCGCAGCTCCTTGTTGGCGAGGGCCTGCGCAGTCGTGCCGCTCATGGCGGCGAGATCCTGGACCAGCTCCTCATCGGTCGCCTCGGCGAGCCCACGCGAGCGGTTCTTGCCCGGCCCGGCTCTGCCCGAGAGGAACAACGCCTCGGGTCCGGCGGCGCCGGGTGCCGCCGCCAGGCGTGCCGCGACCTCGAACGCCACGGAAGCGCCCATGCTGTGGCCGAAGAACGCCAGCGGAAGGCTCGCCAGGCTCGCACAGGCATCCGCGAGCGAATCCGCCAGCTCTTCCATGCGTGCGACCGGTGGTTCGAAGAGCCGGTCTTCGCGCCCTGGGTATCGCACGGCCAGGAGTTCGACGTTGTCAGGCACCAGAGGAGTCCAGGAGCGGAAGAAACTTGCCGCACCCCCAGCGTGTGGGAAGCAGACGAGCCGAAGGGCCGGGGCGCGACTGCCTCGTACCACCCGGAACCACTGGAAAGCCGATGTCCCAAGGGGCATCGTGTCCATCACCGCATTTCTCTGTCGTCGCTGCCGAACCGGCATGTGCTGCGCCGAGCCTTCGGGCATGCGTCCGCGGCGAGTTCAGCCGAAGTGCCGTCGACTGGTCCGACGCGGTCGGCGTGGTCGGCGCGGTGCCGTGCAGCATTGTCACAGCCTGGCACGGCGGGTCGCACCAGCCTGCCGTCGGCCCCGTGCCGAGTGAACACGACCACCTGTCCACAACGACGCTTCACATGTTGTTGGCCCGCTGTCGCCTTGGCCCTCCCCAGCCGTTAGGCGTCCCCACGAACGATGGCAGACGATTCGGAGGTGTCGCCGGGGAGGCAGCCGACTGGCGTGTCCGTCGCGCGACAGGCCTCGGTTGCGACACCCGCCGAAGTCGGCGACGTCTGGGTGATCGGACATTCGCTCGCTGACCTGGACTGTCCGCACGTCTCGTGAGTGAGGCGATCCACGCGGATCCGAAGCACGGTCTGACTCAACGCCAGGGCAAGGACGCACACATGACGAACCCCTTCGAGGATCAGGACGCCCAGTACCTCGTGCTGGTCAACGCGGAGAAGCAGTACTCGCTGTGGCCGACTTCCGTCGAGGTCCCCCAAGGTTGGGATGTGGCGTGTGACGAGTCCTCCCGGCAGGACTGCCTGGACTTCATCGAGAAGACGTGGACGGACATGCGTCCCAAGAGTCTGGTGGACGCCATGGGCGGCAACTGAGTCCAGCCCTGCACGTCTCCCCTCTCACGGTCCGAGGAACTCCAGAACCCTCCATGCGTTCTTCCAGCAAAAGCGCCAGTCACCGGCTGCCACGGCAGTTCCATGCTGTGTGGGCCGCGGTGACTGTGTCGAGTATCGGCGACGGTATGCGGACGGTCACCCTTCCTCTGCTCACGGCCCGCCTCACGGACGACGCCCGGTTGGTCGCCCTGGTGGCTTTCGCCGGACAACTTCCCTGGCTGCTCGTCAGCATCGCCTCCGGTGTCCTCGCGGACAGGTTCGACCGCCGTCGTCTCCTGTGCTTCGTCGACACGGCACGCGCCGTCATCATGGCCGGCCTGGTGCTTCTCACGATGCTCGACGGCCTGTCCATCCCGGTCCTGGCCGGTGTCGCCTTCCTCCTGGGGTGCGGCCAGACTCTCTTCAACGGAGCATGGTCCGGCATGGTGCCCTCCCTGGTGCCACCCGAAGGACTGACCAAGGCGAACACATACCTGCACATCACCGTGCTGTTCGCCGGCCCCCTTCTGGGCACCCCGGTGGGGGCGGTGCTGTACGGGGTGACGCCCGCGCTCCCGCTCGCCGCTGACGCGCTGTCGTTCATCTGCTCCGCGGGACTGATCCTGGTGCTCGCGGGCGGCACACGGACCGGTCGTGACAGGAGCGTTCCGGCACGGCAGTCCCTGCGCCAGGACGCTCTGCAGGGTCTCGTCTGGCTGTGGCGGCACCGTCAGATGCGTCGGCTGTGCGCGGCTTCCGCTGTGAACAACCTCGTGGTGGTCGGTCTCATGTCCGGCCTGGTCCTGTATGCCGGGCAGACGCTGGGACTGGGCAGCTCGGGCTACGCGGTGCTGGTGGCGGCGTTCGCGGTCGGAGGCCTCGTGGGTGTGCCCCTCGCACCTCGTCTGAACAAGCGGATCGGGACGCTCCGGTTGCTACGGCTCGGCATGCTGCTCACCGGGGTCCTGTGCGCCGGCATGGGCGCGGCCCGGTCGGTCCTGGTGGGGGTGCTGGTCATCGCCGGGTACGGCGCGGTGAGCCTGGTGTGGGGCGTCACCGCGGTGTCGTTCCGTCAGTCGCAGGTTCCGACCGAACTGCTGGGCCGGGTCACCATGGCCTTCCAGATGGCTTCCGTGAGCGGGGGAGCCCTGGGGGCTCTGCTGGCGGGACTGGTCTACCACGGTCTCGGCCCCCGGGCCCCCTTCTTCGCCGGGGCGGCACTGCTCTGCCTGGCCGCGGCCCTTCTCCACCGATCTCCCGCCGACGCCTCGGGGGAAACGAGGACGGCGGCGCCGGCCCGGCCGGTGAGCCCGGCTCCTCCTGACTGAGGCGCTGTCGTCCGGCCGGGCATGAGCGGCACACCGGTGCCCCGTCCGTGGGGCCCAGGTTCCTCGCTGACGGGCGTGAGGGGTCAGACCAGCGACTCGAAGTACGCCTTCTGGGCGGGGTAGTAGTCCGCGAAGTCGGGGCGCGGCCCCTCTGTGCGGCTCGCGGTGAGCATGTCCAGGTAGTACTCCCAGCCAGGTCCGGTCTCACCGAGCTGTTCCGTGGAGGTGAGGTGATGGATCAGGCGGAGCTCCGTGATGCCGTCGCTCTCGGTCACCAGCAGCTCCAGTGACCATGAGCCGGATTCGTCCTGCGTCGAGACCGCGAGGCGGCGGGGTGCCTCGCAGGCGTCGATGCGGACCGGGATCCAGTCGTCCGACTCCTCGAACACCATCTGCACTTCGACGGTGCGGCCGGAAGCCCCCTCACCGCGCCAGGGGCCGAACCAGCGCGCGGTGCGCTCCGGCTCGGTGACGCTCGCCCAGACGTCGGCGGCGGAGGCGCGGTAGGTGCGGGTGAGGATCAGGTCGTGGCCCGTCGCGGTGGGGACGAGCTGTCCGGAGGGTTCGAGAGTCATGCTGTGCCCTTCTGTCGTGCTGTGCTCTGGGTATCGGTGGGCTCGGATCGGTCGCGTTCCCGGCGCGCGCGGTGGACCTCGGTGTCCAGTGCCGCGAGTTGGCGCGACCAGTCCGGGGCCTGACGGACCTCGAACTGGACGAGCCACTCGGTGAGCCGGCCGAGCGGGAGGCGGACGAGCGTGTAGCGCCGGTGGCGACCGTGCTGCTCGTCGCGCACC
The DNA here is from genome assembly GCF_055657325.1 of Streptomyces sp. NPDC107562. NCBI lineage: Bacteria > Bacillati > Actinomycetota > Actinomycetes > Kitasatosporales > Streptomycetaceae > Streptomyces > Streptomyces sp. NPDC107562. The sequence goes on from NZ_JBVKBE010000001.1 coordinate 1,040,564, forward strand.
AGTCCGCTTTCCCGCAGTACTCGCAGGTGACGGCTCACCGCCGGACGGCTGATGGAGAACCGCGCCGCGATCTCGCCCGCCGTCAGCGGGCTGTGCCGCAACATGACCAGGATCTCCCGGCGCACCGGATCAGCGACGGCAGCAGCCACGTCGGTCAGTTCGTCCACGGGAAAAGCGTAACCCATGGGTTACGCGTCACGCCGTAGCGGCGATCGTTACGCCCCGGTTCCAGTCGAATTATGAAGAAAAACGATCCATCTGCTGCGCACGCCCCCCTGCCTGTTGGACCGGGCTACGGGAGGCGGGCTTGCGGATCAACGAGCGGGTTCGCAGGCTTTGCTTCCATGGCAGCAGGAAGGAAAGCCGACCATGATCCTCCCGAAGGTCAGGGACCCCCGCTTCGTGACGATCCGCCGCGGTGGCACCCTCACCGATTCGGATCACCAGCTCCTCGCCCTCTGGGCGGCGGTGTGCGCGGAGCACGTCCTTGATCTCTTCGAGTCGGCCCGGCCTGAGGACCGGCGGCCGCGCCAGGCGATCGAGCATGCCCGCGCCTGGGTGCGCGGCGAGGTCAAGATGATGCAGGCCCGCGCGGCGGGCGGCCACGCGATGGGTGCGGCCCGAGACCTGCGCGGTGCGGCCCGGCACGCCGCCTACGCCGCCGGCCAAGCTGCGGTCGTCGCACACGTCGCCGCACACGAGCTCGGTGCGGCTGCCTATGCGATCAAGGCCGTACGCGCTGCCGCGCCGGCCGGCGAGAGCGAGGCCGCGGGACGACTCGAGTGCCGCTGGCAGCGCGACCAACTCCCGGAGACGATTCGCGAACTCGTACTCGACGACCAGCGATTGCGCAACGACATCTGCTGGTCGGCGTTCGACTGCTGAGCGTGCGTCGCGCGGCTCCACCGTGCTCACGAAGCTCACCGCCGCCGGCGTCTTCCGACCTCAGAGCCGTCGCAGTCGCGAGGGGCCACCGCATCAACCGCGGCAGGCTGCTGCCAGGAAGGCGGTGAGGCCGTCCAGGAGCATGTTGCTGCCGAACTCGGACTGGTCGCGGTCCGTGGTGTTCTCGAAGGTCTGGGAGAGGGTGATCCGGGTGCGGTCGCCGTCGGCGACCAGGTCGACGGTCATGAGGACGAGGTCCTCGCGGCCCGGAACGCTCATGCCGATCACCAGCCGCTTGTTCGGCACGACCTCGGTGTAGCGGCCGGACAGCGGGACGCGGGTGCCGCCGGGGATGACCATGACGGAGCTCCAGGCGCCGCCGGGGCGGACGTCGAGGACGACCTCCTCGGCGCCGGCCCACTGTCCGTACTGGTCTGCGCGGGTCCAGGCGGTCCAGACCTGCTCGACCGGAGCCTCCAGGGTGCGGGTGATGGTGTAGTCGTAAGCGACGGCGGTCATGTCTGTCTCCTTGTGTCTGATCCCGCGGGTGCGGGACCGGGCTGCACACTCACGGAGAACGTCGGAGCCGATACTCCGTTCTCGACACCGCCCGGCAGATTCTTTTCTCAACTCGCTGTCGCTGTGCTGCGCGAGGCCAGGCTCAGCTGCCTGGGGGGAACCCGTGTCGGGTCCGCGACCACGCCACGTCTCTTGTCGCGTTGAGGCGACACAGCCCAGTAGGAGCCACGCAATTGGTCGGACCACCACGCAAGGAATCGGTGACAAATCGCGAGCGAGGGGTGTCGAGTTGGGAAAGTGGTCTGATAAGTATACGTGGCACTTGCTCGATCACGCGCTACTGCTCCTGTGGAAGGGATCCCCGTGCCCGCTTCCTCTCGTCGCGACTTCCTCCGCATCACCGGTGCTGCCGGTGGCGGACTCGCCTTCGCCGGCGGTTTCCGCCCGTTCACGGCGCATGCGGCACCGGCCCGACCCTCCGACGTCCCCTTCGTCCCGGAGGACAAGGCCACCACGATCTGGTACCGCACGCCCGCAGACGAGACGCACATCATCCAGGAGGCGCTCCCGGTCGGTAACGGCCGCTTGGGCGCGCTCGTCGGCTGTGACCCCGCCGACGACTTCATCTACCTCACCGACGGCTCCTTCTGGTCCGGTGGGCGCAACGACACCCTCACCGATGACGGCCAACTTCCCTACGGGAGAGATGACTTCGGCAGCTTCGGCCTGCTGGCCAAGCTCCGGATCGCCCTGTCGGGCCATTCCGGTGACACAGTGACCGACTACCGTCGCCAACTCGACCTGAGCAACGGCGTGGTGTCCGCGACCTACCGGGTGCGCGGGGCCTCGTACCGCCGCGAGGTCTACGCCAGCCACCCGGACGACGTGCTCGTCATCCGGCTCACCGGTGGACCGCACACCGGGACGATCTCGCTGGCCGGCACGCACGACGAGACCACCTCGGGTGGCAACGGGCACCTCTCCTTCTCCGGAAGCCTCGCCAACGGCTTGCGCTACGCCGCCGCGGTGACGGCGGTAGGCACCGGCGGACGGGTCTCCGTGGAGGAGGACAAGCTCTCCTTCGCGGGCTGCCGTGAACTCCTGGTCGTGGTGTGCGGCGGCACCAACTACTCCCCGGACGCGGCCAAGGACTTCCGCGACGCGAGCAGCGACCCGCTGGCCACGGCCCGCGACAAGGTCACGGCCGCCGCGCACGTGTCGGGCACCCGGCTCCTGAAGACCCACGTGGCCGACTACCAGCGGCTGTACAACCGCTTCTCCCTCGACCTGGGCGAGTCGACGGCGCTTCAGCGGTCGCTGGACTCCTGGTCGCGCATCGCGGTGCGCTACACCGACAAGTCCACGCCGGACCCGGAGTTGGAGGCCGCCTACGTCCAGTACGGCCGCTATCTGACCATAGTAGGCTCCCGCGACTGGCTCCCGATGAACCTGCAGGGCATCTGGGTGCACAACAACACACCGGACTGGTACGCGGACTACCACACCGACATCAACATACAGATGAACTACTGGCTGGCCGATCCCGCCGGCCTGGGGGAGAACTCGTACGCCCTCGCCCGCTACTGCGTCTCCCAGCTCCCGGTCTGGACCGACGTCACCAAGCGCCTCTACAACAACGAACGCAACAGGTTCCGCAACAGCAGCGGGAAGATCGCGGGCTGGGCGGTCGCGTTCTCCACGAACATCCACGGGGGCAGCGGTTGGGCCTGGCACCCGTCGGGGAACGCCTGGCTCTGCAACTCGCTGTGGCGGCACTACGAGTACAGCCAGGACCGGGAATACCTGGAGCGGATCTACCCCGTCCTCAAGGGTGCGGCAGAGTTCTGGCAGGCGCGCCTGATCACCACCAAGGTCTCCGACGCGGACGGCACGTCGCGTGAGGTTCTGATCGACGACACGGCCTGGTCGCCCGAGCACGGCCCGGACGCCAAGGGCATCACGTACGCGCAGGAACTCGCCTGGGAACTGTTCGAGGAGTTCAAGACCGCCAGTCGCGTACTGCACCGCGACGCCGACCTGGCTGCCGATCTGGCCGCGATGCAGGAGAAGCTCTATCTCCCCCGGGTCAGCCCGAAGACCGGATGGCTCGAGGAATGGATGAGCCCGGACAACCTCGGGGAGATCACCCACCGCCATCTGTCCCCCCTGATCGGCTTCTACCCCGGCGACCGCATCGCTGCCGACAGGAGTCCGGCAGACCTGCTGAACGGGGTGCGTGAACTGCTCACCGCCCGCGGCATGGACAGCTACGGCTGGGCCTGCGCCTGGCGCTCCCTGTGCTGGGCGCGGCTGAAGGACGCGGAGAAGGCGTACCAGCTCTACCTGACGGTGCTGCGGCCGTCGATCACCAACAGCAACGGCACCTCGGCGAACTGGTTCGACATGTACAGCCAGGGCAGTTACACGATCTTCCAGATCGACGCGAATCTGGGCGGAGCCGGCGCGGCGTTGGAGATGCTGCTCTACTCGCGTCCCGACGTCATCGAGTTGCTGCCCGCGCTCCCGGACGCGTGGGCGGCAAAGGGCTCGGTGCGCGGCATCGGGGCCCGCGGCGGTTTCACGGTCGACCTGGCCTGGCGCAAGGGCAAGGTCACCGAAGTCACCGTTCGCAGCGTCGGCGGCACCACGACCGAGCTGCGCGCCGGCGGTTTCCGCAAGCAGATCAACCTGAAGCCCGGGAAGTCGGTGACGCTGAACATCTCCTGACAGGCCATGCCTCCGGCCAGGTCGTGCTGGAGAAGCCGCTGATCTGCCAGGTTGGCCGTCCGGGGTGTCGCGGGCGGCCAACCTCATGGCACGGTCGCGGGCTGGAAGGCATCGCGCGGATGCGTTGGCGTTCTTGTGACATGGCGCGGATGCGCCATTGCACTGTCTTCACAACATTGCGTGAAAGGTGAGTGACTGCGTGGGTTCTCACGCACATCAAGCTCACGAGGTTCCCTTGCGCATGCCTCCATCCCGCAGACGCGGGCTGACAGCGGCTGTCGCGGTACTGGTGGCGCTCACCGCCCCCGGCCCGTCCGCCTCGGCCGGCACACCGGCCTCCACTCCGGCTTCCACACCGTTTTCCACGAAGGTGTCCTCCGCCGGAAGTGCCGGCACCCAACGTGTCATCACGTTGATCACCGGGGACAAGGTGACGTTCACCCCGACCGGGAGCGGGCGTCCTCTGACGTCGGTGCTCGATCCGCAAGGGCGGCCGACCGGTGCCCATGTGATGTCGGTGGGCGACGACACCTACGTCTACCCGGACGCCGCGATCCCGTTCATCGCGTCCGGAGCCCTGGACAAGAGGCTCTTCAACGTCACCGAGTTGCTGGAGGACGGCTACGACGACGCCCGCAGCGACCGGCTCCCACTGATCGTCACCTACACCGACGCCGCCGTCCGCTCCCGCAGCACCCGAACCCCTGAGGGAGCACGCAGGACCCTGTCGCTGAGCAGCGTGCAGGGAGCCGCGATATCGGCCGAGCACAAGCACGCGGCCGATTTCTGGTCGTCTCTCACCGGTGGCGAGGAGGCCCGCGCGACCGCTGCCCCGCAGCCGTCCGGGCGCCTGGCCGGCGGGATTGCCAAGGTGTGGCTGGACGGCAAGGTCAAGGCCACCCTGTCCGACACCACCGCGCAGATCGGAGCCCCGAAGGTCTGGGAGAGCGGGAACACCGGCGAGGGCGTCGACATCGCGGTCCTGGACACCGGGATCGACGCCGGGCACCCGGACTTCGGCGGCCGGATCGCCGCGACGCGCAGCTTCGTGCCCCACGAGGACGTCACCGACCGGAACGGTCACGGCACGCACGTCGCGTCCACCGTCGCCGGGACGGGTGCCGCGTCCGGCGGGACCGAGAAGGGGGTCGCCCCGGGTGCCAGACTGCACATCGGCAAGGTCCTCAACGACATGGGCGAGGGCGGAGACTCCTCGGTCCTGGCCGGCATGGAATGGGCGGCCCGCGACCAGCGCGCGAAGATCATCAGCATGAGCCTGGGCGGTGAGCCCACCGACGGCACCGACCTGCTCAGCCAGGCAGTGAACCGGCTCAGCGAGGAGACCGGCGCGTTGTTCGTCGTCGCCGCCGGAAACTCCGGCCCGGCCGCGAGGACCGTGGGCGCACCGGGTGCCGCGGACGCCGCGCTGACGGTCGGTGCGGTGAACGGCCCGGGCAGGGGCGTCGACCAGTTGGCCGTGTTCTCCAGCCGTGGCCCGCGCGTCGGCGACAACGCGCTCAAGCCCGACCTGACCGCCCCCGGCGTCGACGTGCTCGCGGCCCGATCGCAGTACGTCCCGGAGGGCGAAGGCGCGTACACGACGATGAGCGGCACCTCCATGGCCACCCCGCACGTCGCAGGCGCCGCCGCCCTGCTGGCCGTCGAGCACCCGGACTGGACCGGCCGACAGCTCAAGGACGCGCTGGTCAGCACCACCACGGGCACCAGCCGGTACAGCCCCTACCAGGGTGGCGCCGGCCGCCTGGACATCGCGGCCGCCACCAAGGCCGCGCTGATCGCGCCGGCCTCGGTGTTCACGCAGGCCCGGTACCCGTATACGCCTGGCCAGACCGCCCGCAAGGACGTCACCTACACCAACACCGGGGACACTCCGGTCACCGTGGACCTGGCTCTCGCCGGGTCCGGCCTGCCCGAGGGCCTGTTCGCCCTGTCGGCCGACCGGCTGACCGTACCCGCGCACGGCACCGCCACCGTGGAGCTCCGCACCCATCTCGACAGGGGGCAGGACAACGCCGCCTACAGCAGTTTCCTCACCGCCACCGCTCCCGACGGCACGGTACTCACCCGCACGCCCGTCGGGGTGAACAAGCAGGGCCAGCGCGTCACCCTCTCCGTCACGGCGAAGCACCGCGGCGGCGGGTTGCCCGGCAGGCTCTTCCTCAAGGACGTCGAGCGGAACACGGTCCCCGAGGTGTACACCGTCGACGCCTCCGGCACCCTGGACCTGACCCTGGTCCCGAGCACCTATGCGGCCTGGATGATCGCCGACGTGCCCGGCGTCGACGGCACGCACGCGCTCGGTCTCGGTGTCCTCCCCGTTCCGCAGATCGACCTGAGCGAGAGCCGCACGCTCGCGCTCGACACCTCCCGGCTGCGCAAGGCGGCCGCGATCACGCCGCAGGAGACGGCCAACGGCGGCTTCCGCGTGGACCAGTACCGGTCGTACGGCGACCGGGTCCCCTACGGCCACAGCTACCTGCCCGAGCACCGGGACTACGACAGCCTCTGGCTGCTGCCGACGGAGAAGGTGACGCGAGGCGCGTACGGCCTTCACACCCGCTGGCGGCAGGTCCAGCCCCCGTTGACGTTCTCCTCGGGCTCGCAGACGTACGACGACGTCGCCGTCCAGTCCAATTCCCCGATCCTGCCCGAGGGCACCGGCGGCTACCGGGCGGTGTGGCTCGGTGACGGCTCCGCCGAGGACTTCCGCAAGGCCAGGGTGCGTGGCCTGGTGGCGGTCGTCCGCCGTAGCGACACCGTGCCGGCACCGGACCAGGCGCAGGCGGCGGCCGACGCCGGCGCCAGGCAGTTGCTGATCCTGAACGACGGCTACGGAAGGCTGGCCCACCTGCTCGAGGCGCCGCCACTGCCGGTGGCCACCCTCGGCGCGGACGACGGCGCACGCCTGCTCAGCCGGCTCAAGAGGCCCGGCACCGATGTGCTGAAGGTCGTCTCGCACCCGTACCCGCACTACCTGTACGACCTGGTACGACGTCACACCGGCGGCGTCCCGAGCGACCCCTCGTACCGGCCAGGTCCAGGCGACCTCGCCAGGGTCGACGACTCGTTCCGTGACACCAGACAGGGCCGGGTCGCTCACTCGCGCTGGGACCTGTCCTTCAGCGGTACGCACCTCGGGGTCGACTCCAGTCTGGTCCCTGCCCAGGGCGACCTCACCTCCTGGGTCACGGCAGACCCCGACATCACCTGGATGTCCACCGCGTCCGCCGACAACACCGAACTCATGCAGTCCAGCACGGCACGGTCGTACAAGCCGCGCAGCGCCGCGGAGGACGTCTGGTTCAGTCCTGTCCTCCACCCCCGCTTCGTCCAGGGCGGAGACATCTCGACGCCCTTCCGGGCGGGCGACGGCATGAGCACGTCCATCGTCATGGCGTGGGGAGACTCCGGCGCGCACGCGGGCACCTCCTCGACCCCTGGGGCCACGAAGGTGGCCCTCTACCAGGGCGACAACCTCCTCGCGGAGAACACCAACGACGGCTTCAGCATCAACGGCCTCGCGCCGGAGCCACTGCCCTACCGCCTCGTGGTGGAGGGCAGACGCGAAGTGCCGGGCCGCCCGTACTCCCCCCGGACCCACACCGAATGGGGATACACCTCCGCCTCGCCCGATGACGTCGAGATCCACCCGCTGCCGCTGATCCAGCTCGACTACGCGGTGGCCACGGACCTGTCCGGCCGGGCACACCGCCGGACCGGCCTCGCCGTCACCCCGTCGCACTTCAAGGGCGCGCCAGGTGCCGGACCGATCCGCACCGTCACCCTGGACGTCTCCTACGACGACGGTGCCACCTGGCAGCGCACGCCGATGCACGCCGGCGGTGACAACTGGAGGACATCGCTCGACGCTCCGCGCAGCGCCCAGTTCGCGAGCCTGCGCACCACAGCGACGGACGACAGCGGGAACACCGTCAGCCAAACGGTGATCCGCGCCTTCGGCCTCAAGTAGAAGGCACACGCCGTCCAGGGCCCTGTCCGCGCGACACACCGCGGACAGGGCCCCGCCATGTCGCGACGGGCCACGAGCCGAAGCGCCGGTCCACCAGAGCGTCCGCGTCCCAGGCCCCGACAACAGCCGAGCCCGGATCGGTTCACCGATACACCTATCCGTGCCCTCTCCCGACGTCCCGCGAGCGGGAGACGCGCGAGGGGGGTATGCCATGTCGCGCAAGGTGACCTTCGGATCCACGAGGAGAGCAGCTATGTACGCAGTAGTTCGGCGCTACGAAGGGGTGACCGACCCTGCCGAGGCGGGACGCCGGGTGAACGACGGATTCGTACCCATCGTGCGCCAGGTCTCCGGGTTCGTGGCCTACTACTGGGTCGACGCCGGGGACGGAGTGATGGTCTCCACCAGCGTCTTCGAAGAGCAGGCCGGGGCCGAGGAGTCGACCAGGAGCGCGGCGGACTTCGTCCGGGACAACCTCGCCTCGCTGCTCCCCAACCCTCCCCAGGTCGCGGCCGGCCAGGTGGTGGCTGCTGGGTAGTGACCCGCGCACCGGCGCAGGCTCCACATCCCCCCAACCTGTCGCCGCAAAGGTCAGGGGCCGCCGCTGGTTGCCGAGGGGCGGCCGGTTCTCTCGCGATGACGCTCTGGGCATTCGCGCAACAGGATCCCCCCGCCGCACGCGATATCCTCCTGCCGAGCACACAGGACGGCGATCAGGACCTTCGCAGGGCGGCGATCTGGCTCTCGGCTTCGTTCCCGCACCCGCGACGACGGGTGGGGGAGATGGTTGGCTACAGCCGTGATGGAGCAAAGCGCCCGAGGCATCCGCACCCGTGCAAGGACTGCGAGCGCCTGGCCGTCAGCCTGAGCGCGGGCCGAGTCGACGACCGCATGCGCCAGGAGCAAGAGCGTCGCGTCCGGCATGAGAAAGCCGAGCAGGGCCTGCCGAAGACCGGCAAACTGCGTTGAGCGGGTGCTGCGTGCCCGGTCCACGGTACGGACTACGACGCCCCCCGTCTGTTCCCTGTACGACAGCGACTTGCGTCGTCGGTAATCGGGTTGCGTGTCGTGATCGCGTCGGCCTTTCCTTGCGTTGTGACGATGCGAACGGACGCTGGGGAACAGGTCGACTCGTACTTCATCTGTGCCACTCCCCGCACCGGTAGTTCATTGCTTCTCGGGCTGCTGGAGTCGACCGGTGTCGCCGGCCGACCTCAGGCGTATTTCCGTGCTCCTGACGAATCGCTCTGGGCTCGCAGATGGAAGATCCCGCACGCTGCCAACGGTGGCTTCGTTTACGGCGACTACGTGCGGGCGGCTCTTGCCGCTGGCCGGACCGAGAACGGAGTGTTCGGGGCGAAGCTCATGTGGGGAACCCTTGACGAGGTGGTCGACAAGCTGGAGAGGGTTTGGCCGGACCTCGCCGGCCAGGACGTAGCCCTGTTGAACCAGGCCTTCGGCCTCACCCGCTTTGTCTGTCTGCGACGTGAGGATGTCCTTGCGCAGGCAGTGTCCTGGCTGCGGGCCGAGCAGACCGATACCTGGTACGTCGGCGGCAACGGAGAGATCGGCGGTAACGGCGGCGGTGGGCAGCTGCCCACCTTCGACGCGGACCGCATCGGCGAGCTGATGCGGACGATCGGTGAGCACAACGCGGCGTGGGACGCCTGGTTCACCTCGTGCGGCATCGATCCGCTCCGGGTGCGCTACGAGGAACTCGATGCCGACATGGCCGGCGTAACGGAAGGCATCCTCAACTTCCTCGGTCTCAGGTCGCCGGACGGACGGGCAATCGTGCCCCGGCACAGGCGTCAGGCTGACGACCTCAGCCTCCAGTGGATCGACCGCTATCGGACGGAGACATCGCAGTAGGCAAATGCGCGATTCGAGAATGAAGCAGGTCACGGTCACGCGCACCCTCGTCCCTGGGCCTCGGATACAACAGCCCCATGAACTGGCACTTTCGGCGCGCATAACTGGCACCACCATCGAGGCAAGTACGCGGCGACGGGCCCGGTCTGATGCGCGGCCTCGGACGCGCATCAGATGGCCGTACCCGCATTTCGGGCCTGTGGCGGTCAACCGCAAGCGACGTGATCGCGCCGTCCTGCCGCACGCCGCGTACACCGCGGCGCCGGTGGCTCGGTTCACCGCATTGTTGGTGTCAGGGGCGCATGGCCTGCAGGAAGAGTTCGCCGTAGCGCTGCCAGTGCGCCGGTTCCCGCTTCGACATCCGCATGAGTTGGAGGACCGGGCCGCACAGCATGATCTGCAGGTCGGGGATGCCCGAGTCGGGTCGGACCTTCCCCGAGTCTTTCGCCCTTTCCATGGCCGCGCACAGCCGCTCCATCAGGGCGACCGCAGGAGACGACTCCGGGTCGGCGAGCACGTCGGCGAGCAGCCGGTCGCCGGCCAGAGCGTTCATCAGGGCGAGGATCTGGCCCCTGAACTCGGCGTACCCGTCCGCGGCGGGGGCGCGTTTGTCCAGGGACTGTTCTTACAGAGCGAACCGGTGCCGGGCCACGGCCTCCACCAGGTCGTCCCTGGTGGGATAGCTGCGGTACACCGTGGCCTTGCCGACACCGGCGCGTGGGCCAACCCGATCGAGGCCCACTTCGGGCCCTTGCGGCAGTTCACGATCGCCAACTCCAGCCACTGCAACCACACCGTCCAGACCCGGGCCCTGCACGCCTACCTGCACTGGCGTAACACCAACGGCCGCTACCCCGACGTCCTGGCCGTTCAACGCAAGGAGCGTGCTCGCATCCGCAGCGAGAAGGGCGTCTGCTGGGGCGGACGACCACTCGCCGCAGCAGCCTGAACGAACTGGTGTTCCTGCCCTCTGGAGCTCCTAGTCGTCGAACTCGAAGCCCGAAGTCTCCGCCCGAACGATGATGTCGCGGACCGCGTCGGGACTCGTGATGACTGACTCGAGGGCCGTCGTGAGTCGCGCAAGGTCACTCGGAGTCCCGACCGCGCAGACCATGCCGGCCTCGCTGTCGAAGTCGAGGCGCTCAGCAATATCCGGCCAGGCAAACCGCACGAGACCTTCCCAGAAGTACCCGTTCGGCTCGTGCCCTGCATCGGCTACTGCCACGTCAGCAGCCAGGCCACCGACGTCCAACGTCAGCGACTGTTCGCCGTCGAAGTCATGAAGCTTGATATTCACGGCTGCGATGTTCTCACGCCCAGCACCGGCCGCCGGATCCGCACCAGCGGCCCATCCCTTCCTCGCCACTCTCTTCCTCAGTAGACCTTTCCGGTCATGGCACAAAGGGCTGTCCCGTAATGATCTCTGAGTGACCTCGGGCGTGGTCGACTGCTGCACTGCTGGGGGTCTATTCGGCGAGGGCGAGGTTGTGCATTCGTGCGAGACCGAGCAGGGCGTGGTGGACACCATCGCCTTCGAGACGGCAGTCGCGGAGGATTTTCCAGGTCTTCATGCGAGCGAAGACGTGCTCAATGCGGGCCCGGACCTGCTTGTGGGAGTTGTTGTGAGCCTGCTTCCAGCCGGGCAACTCCTCGCCCCTACAGTGCCGATGGGGCATCGCGAGCCCAGTGCCCGGGTAGCCACCGTCGGCGATCGTCGTGGTCGTGCCGACGGCGGCCTTTGCGCCGGATTCCTCCCACGCCTTGCAGTCGTTACGGTTGCCGGGGAGGGGCCGGCCGACGAGTACGACCAGGCGGGTGTCGGCATCGACGACGACCTGGTGATTGGTGGAGTACTGGTAGTTCTTCGACTGCTCGGCCACTGTGTGATCGCGGGTGGGCACCAGGGTGCCGTCCACGATCAACACAGGTGTCCTTCCCGAACCGCTTCTGGGGCTGGTGGGCGAGCATCGGCCCGAGGTGGTCGATGATCCGGTCCGCCGACTTGGAAATCCCTAACAGCGGGGCCAGTTGGCGCATGGTGACATTCGTGCGCCAGTAGGCCGCGATTGGCAGTGCCCGGTCGTTCAGCGGCAGGCTCCACGGCGGGTCCCTGCGGACCGCGTCCGTACCCTCGCGTCGCAGAACCGTTACCAGCTTGCCGAAGTGCCTCGGGCTCAGCCCGGTGAGCGGGGTTGTCCAAGGACGGCTCCGATGCCGTGATCACACCAGCCACATCAAGATCATCTCGCCAATGACCGGAAGTTGCTGGACAGCCCTTGTGGCGCTCGTAAATTGCGTTCATGGACGAGATCCCCTGGTTCGAGTACGACGAGGGCGACCTGGGCGTCGCGCAACGCGCCTTCGTGGACGTTCTGGCCGAACGCGCCCGCTCCTGGCTGGTGGACCCGCTCGACACGGTCGTGTTGCCACCGACACACACCTCGAATGGCCAGCTGATCACCTATCTGGATATTGGTGACCCGCAACGCAACCAGGGCGTTCTGACGGTGGGTACCCACTTCGACGGCTCGGTCGTCCGTGGGGGTGAGCTCCACAATCAGGACTTCTCCATCAAGGAGACCGAGGCTGCGCTCACCATCCGAGCCGCAGGCGGTCCCGCGGAGCTGGCGGGGGCAACCGCGGAGTGGATAGAGGCGGTTCTTGCACGACCGCTGGTTCGCTGCGAGTGGCATCACCGAGGACGGATGTACGCGGTCCGCTACGAGTACGCGGATACGGGGCAAGGCCTCAGTGAGGGCTTCGAAAATCCACTCGCGCCCCTCGCTCTGCAGAGCCGACTGGCCGTGGCCGGCGTCGAGCGAGGTCGAGGCTGGATCAACCGTGCCGGCCTTGGCGAACCAGACGTGATCGCACATGTCCGAGGCGCCCACCCCGGTCGGTAGTTTCGGGACAACGCTTAACGAGCTCGTGTCACCGCCTACCGTGCACGAGCTCGTGAGGCGTGAGCAGGTTCGGCCAGATCCTGGACGAGCTCGTCAGGGTCCTTCCTTCGACGGCCGGGTAGTCCGAGGGGACGCCACGACAGCCGCACTCCGGCGGGCCTTTGGTCCTCGGTGTTGTGTTCAGCAGCACGGGCACGGCTGCCGACAGCGACTTGATCGCCATGTGGGGCTCGACTGCACAGGACCCACCAGGCACTCGGCTCCGGGTCGGTGAGCAACGGGGCGCCTGATGACTTGGCGATCGACGTGGTCCTCCTCCCGACGGCGACGAGTGGCTCGTGCTGAACTGCGTTGCCTGCCCAAGAGATTGCGGCGCGCGCCAGCCCGGTGCCGCATGGTGAAGGGACCGGAAGCCCGTGTCCGGTCCCCTCCTTCGATGTCGCCGCCGACGCGGGCGGGCTCAGTCGGTCACGACTGCGCGCTCGGACGCTCCCGACTCCGTGCCGTCCGCATAGACGGCTGTGACGCGGTAGTAGACCGTGGTGGCGGAGGGCTGGGGGCGGTCGTACCAGTCCCAGCCCGTGGAGTCACCTCTGGACACCGTGCCGAGCATGTCGAAGGTCCCGCTCTCGCGGTTCCATCGGCGGACGGTGAAGGACACCACCGGACTGCCGTCCGCGTTCTCGCCGGTGGTGAGGAACCAGTGGATGCCGCCGTTCGAGTCGGCGCTCAGCTGGATCGGGGCGCCGGTCGCGGGCGGGGCGCTGGGGTGGAGGTCGAGTCCGGTGACCTCGGCGGCGCTGGCGCCGGTATCGGGGGTGAGCAGGTTGCCGTACTGGACGACGGCGTAGCGGACGTGCTGGCCGTCGGCCGCCACCTTGTGGTGGAACGTCGTCGTTTCGATCTCCCGGGGGCGCAGGGTCCACGGATCGGTGAGCGGCCGGTACGTCCACTGCCCGTCGACGAACGTGCCGCGCAGCACGCGGTAGTGGTCGAAGCCGGGAGTGGTGTCGGCATCCCAGGACAGGACGATGCCGTTCTCCTTCGACTTCACGGTCAGACCGGTGACCGGGGCAGGGGGCGTCGTGTTCCCGGCGACGGTGAGGACGACCTGCTGGGACGGGGTGCCCCCGTTGCCCTCGTGGTCCAGTGCGACCACCCCGTAGTAGTAGGTGGTGCCGGGTGGCGGCGCCGGGTCGGTGAACGTGGTGCCCTTGATCCACCGGCCCACTTCCGTACGCGTGCTCCCGGCGGTACCGCGCGGCTCGGTCGACCGGAACACGGCGTAGCCCTCGAAGTCGCTGCTGGTCCGCTCGGAGGGGTCCCAGGTCAGCGTGACGCCTGCCTCGTCCTCGTGGGCGCGTGCGTTGAGCGCGGTGTCGACCGGGCCCGTCAAGTCGCGGGTGTAGTACATCGCCGCGCCGGAGGCCGCCGACTCGTTGCCGTGTGTGTCGACGGCGGTGACCACGTAGTAGTGGATGTCGCCGGTCTGCGGCAGCGGCCCCGAGTAGCCACCGCCCGACAGGGTGTCGCCGGTGACCCGGTTCTCCGGGGTGAGGGCGACCGGGAGGGACGTCGATCGGTAGACGCGGTAACCGGCGAGGTCGGTCTCGGCGTTGCTGTCCCAGTAGAGTCTGATGGCGGTGGGGAAGCCGATGACCCCGTTCTCCTCGACGCCCTTCGGGGCGGCGGGCGCGGTGCGGTCGACGGTGGTGACGCCGAGATCGGCGGTACCCGACGACGTGTTGCCGGCCCTGTCGTAGGCGCGGACCTCGTAGTAGTAGACGTTGCCGTCCTTGGGGACGGTCGTGTCGGAGTACGAGGTGGACGTCGTGGTGGCGATCGGCTTCGCGGGGTAGGGGGCGCCCTTCAGGCGCCGGTAGACGCGGTAGCCGGCGAGGTCCATCTCCTTGTTCCTGCTCCAGCCGACCTTCGTGGACGTGGTCGTCGCGCTGTAGGCGACAGTGGTCCCGGTGGGGGCGAGGGGCTTGACCTTGTCGACCGTCGCCGACGTACGAGGAAGGTACCCGAACTTGACGTTGGCTGAGCCGGTCCAGTTGACGAAGTCGATGCGCAGGGTGTGCCGGCCCGCGGGGATGGTGACGTTGACGCTCTTGCTCACCCGTGGTCGACACGTTCGTCCAGAGGTCGACCTTGCGGGCGCCGTCGAGATAGACGCGGATGCCGTCACGGGACGCAGCGGTGAACGTGAAAGGCCCGCCGGAACCGAAGTCGCGGGTGGTGGAGCAGCGGACGCCGAAGTTGTCGACCGGAAGGCCCGCGTAGGGTGCGCCGGTGCCCCAGCTCTGGTCGATCACGGAGTCGCAGTCGGTGCGCCTCGGCGTGCCGGAGAACGTCGTGTTCGCGTAGAACGTCCTCTTGAACACCGGCGACGTGCAGGTCACGGCGGCGGAAGCGGAAGTGGCCGCGGAGAGCAGGCCGCCCGCCGTGGCGAGCACGACGGCGACGGCCGTGGCGACTGTCGCACCTCTGGGTCGGTTCATGCGTTCCTTCGTCTCTGATCGTCGGCGGCGTGGCGACGCCGCCGACGATCAGGACTTGTGAGGGACGTGCTTGCTTGTACGCCTGGGACCTGCGTGTTTCCGTGCAGCTCCAGCACAGCTGAGCGGGGCCCGCGCGCCTGGGAACGGTGACTCCGGTCAACCGTTGTCCGACAGTGCCTCACGTCGTCGTGTCGGGGGCCTTTCGGGGGTGCCGGAGTACATCCAGACAGCACACATGAGGGCGCCCGCGATCAACATGCCGACCGGAATGGCGACGGCGGGCGGCCAGTTGGGCGCGGCGATGGTGTGGTCGCGGGTGGGGACCACAGTGCCGTCGACGGTGAGCACGGTGTACTTGAAGAGCCCCTGCCAGCTGAGGAGCGAGCCTTGCCCCGAGGTGAGGCTCCTCGGGCGGGGGCAGTCGAGCCTTGACGGCGACGGCGACGGCGACGGCGACGGCGACGGCGGCCGGGGCGGCACCAGCGAGCTGCGCTTGTACGCGCGGGAACCTTTTCGGACGACTCCGAGGCGACACTTCGGCAGGCCCAGGAGGCGGGCGACCGCCCCAAGCTTTCCTTCGACAGCAATGCGGACGAGGGGTGCGGCGACCAAATTCAGCGGGAGGCACCCTCCTGGTGCCGCATCAGACGCGGCGTCGCCAGGCTGTCGGGCTGGCAGAACGAGTATGCGTCCGCGTGAGCGATGATGTGACGTGGCGGTAGGGCCCAGTCGGCGGCCATATACAACGATGCGGTCTGCGACATGCGCGTTGGGGAGTCGGTGGGTAACGACTGAAGGCTCTCCCGTAACTGGTGAGCTCCGGCGCCTGCCCCGGTGCGAACTTTGTCAGCGGCAGGTGACAGGCTTGCGGGATGCTGATCGAGGGATACTACGACGGCCCGTTGGCTGCCGGGGAGTCTCTGCTTACCCGCCCTGGGTTCTGGTCGAACTACCTGGTGGAGATCTGCGCTGGTGGGACGGGGGTTGAGCGACCCACCCCGGAGTGGTTCGGCGATGACGGCGCTGACACCGACGCCTTGTCCGAGACCCTCATGGACCCCGCATGGTGGCCTGTGTTCCGTGTTCCTGCCTCGGGTGGCCCCGGAATCGTGGTGGTCTACCGCAACTTGGTCGGCGACTACGGCACCGACTTCTTGCTCGTTCCCGAAGGCCGAAGCGGCGGACCACGGATCGCCGGCTGGGAAGGGGGACTGTCAGGAACCGGGCTGATGTGGAAGGACCTGGTGAGGATCGCCGACAATCCAGCAACCGAGGCCGCTGGAGTCGACGACTGCGCCGCCCGCCTCCTGCTGATCCTGCCCCTCCTCAGCGATCCAGACGTTCCAGAGGATGCCTCTCAAAGGGTCGGCACCGCTCTCAGCGCGGTCGGGGCCCCGCAAGCCACTGCCTCCAGCACAGCGGACCATCTCCTCGGTCGCCTGACGGACAGACCGTGGCACGACCCCACATGGGCCTCACCCCTGAGCGGCAATCGAAGCGCCTGAACGGCTGACCCCGACTGGCATGATCTCCACATGGCCGGCGTGATCACGGCGTCGGAACCTTCTCGATTCGGTGCGAGCGACAGCCGCGAGGGACGTCTTCCCCCCCGGCTGTTCGAGTAGTGACGACGGGCACGGTGACAATCGCGGGGGCTCTGGGCTGACGCCTTGAGCCGTCCAACCCGGCAGCCCCGCGCTCGACGGGTCCGCACTCGTCGGCACTCGTCGACGTTCCCCGGACAGACCGGGCTACATCGCCGGGCCCGGTGCGACGTGCCGATGTCGACCAGCCAGGCAGCCACGTACATGGCGCCGTCCGCCGACGGCCGGCGTGCACCTACAGCCCCTGCGCGCCGCACGACTGCTGGCGGCGTCAAGGAGCGGCGCGGGTCAGCGTGCCCGCGATGAGGGTGGCCAGCATCTGCCGCAGGGAGGTGGCGAAGTCCATCTTCAGGACGGCGAGTGAGGGATCGGACTCGTAGGCGGCGAGCACGGCCTGCGAGGGACGGGCATGCGTCCACACCGCACCGGAGACGATGATGACCGCGGCTGCCAGCTCCTGGGCCCGCTCTCCGACTTCCGGCAGGTGCAAGCGGAGGAGCGCGTCGAGTTCACCGACGTTGTCGATGGCCGCCCGCTTGTAGCGGGCGGCCACCTGTGTCGACACGTTGTGCTCCAGCACGCTCGCCTGCGCGCTGAGCAGGTCGCACAGGACCCGCCGCTCGGCGAGGGAGTTGGTCACCGCGGCGGCGAACCGCTCTGCGCGCTCGCCCGGCGCCGCCCTGGCGTCGATGGTGGCGGCCAGCTGATCGGGCAGGTCGGCTGTCCACTCCTGCCAGGCGCGGTCGAGCAGCTCCAGCAGGACCGCCTCGCGGGACTCGAAGTAGCGCAGCACGTTCGACTTGGCCAGCCCGACGCGGCGGCTCAGCTCGTTCAGGCTGACCTCGCTCACCGGCATCTCGTCGAGCATGGCGGCCGCGGTGTCGAGGATCCCCTGGCGGCGGATCTCCCGCTGCTCCTCGCTCCGTGCGCGCTGGAAGGTCGTCATGCCCCCACTTTACAGACTCGCGGTCTTTTGACATCAGACCGTCGGTCCCTTACGTTGAAGGCGATAACAGACCGACGGTCTGCAAACGGGCCGCGCGGGCTCCGCACCTTGCGCAACCCCACCCCATAGCCGAAAGCAGATGCGCCATGACATCGCACGACAAGCTCTTCATCGGTGGCCACTGGACTGCCCCGGCCAGTTCGGCAGTCATCGAGGTCCACTCCCCGCACGACGGATCACTGGTCGGCACGGTGCCGCACGCCGATCCGGCCGACGTGGACGCCGCGGTGGCCGCGGCTCGGGAAGCGTTCGATCAGGGCCCGTGGCCGCGGATGGCGCCCGAGGAACGCCAGAAGGCGGTGGCCCGCTTCCAGGAGCTGTACAGCGCCAGGGCCGCCGAGATGGCCGCGCTGATCACCTCGGAGAACGGCTCGCCGATCACGTTCACGACCGGCTTGAACGCGCACTTCCTCCCCGAGCAGACCGCCGCCTACTTGCGTGCAGCCGCGGACCTGGACTGGGAGGCGAAGCTGCCGTCCGGAGCGCTGCTCCGCCGCGAAGCGGTCGGGGTGGTCGCC
The DNA here is from genome assembly GCF_055657325.1 of Streptomyces sp. NPDC107562. Lineage (NCBI taxonomy): Bacteria > Bacillati > Actinomycetota > Actinomycetes > Kitasatosporales > Streptomycetaceae > Streptomyces > Streptomyces sp. NPDC107562. The sequence continues at coordinate 1,059,093 of NZ_JBVKBE010000001.1, forward strand.
GCGATCATCCCGTGGAACGCTCCGCACCAGTCGGCCCTGGTGAAGATGGTGCCCGCGCTGCTGGCCGGCTGCACCGTGGTGCTGAAGGCATCTCCGGAGACGGCGATCGACGCCCTGGCGCTCGCGGAGGTCTTCGCCGAGGCCGGCTTCCCCGACGGAGTCGTCTCCGTGCTGCCCGCCGGCCGGGAGACCAGTGAGTACCTGGTCGCCCACCCCGGCGTCGACAAGATCGCTTTCACCGGCTCGACCGCGGCCGGGCGCAAGATCGCCGCAACGGCGGGGGAGCAGCTCAAGCGGGTGAGCCTGGAGTTGGGCGGCAAGTCGGCCGTGATCGTCCTGGAGGACGCCGACCCCGTCGCCGTCGCCGAGGGGCTCAAGCATCACTCGCTGGGCAACAACGCGGAGAACTGCCAGGCCCACACCCGCATCCTGGCCCCCCGCAGCCGCTACGAGGAGATCGTCGAGGCGGTACGGACCATGATGGAATCCCTGACAGTCGGCGACCCTTCAGATCCGGACACCTTCATCGGCCCCATGGTCCGCGCCGACCAGCAGCAGCGTGTGCGCTCCTACATCGACATAGGCATCGCCGAGGGCGCCCGCCTCGTCACCGGCGGACCGCAGGTTCCCGAGGGGCTGGAGGGCGGCTACTACGTCACCCCGACCCTGTTCGCCGACGTCGACAACTCCATGCGCATCGCCCGCGAGGAGATCTTCGGCCCGGTCCTGGTGGTCATCCCCTTCGACGACGAGGACGACGCCGTCCGTATCGCCAACGACTCCGCATACGGACTGGGCGGCGGTGTCTGGTCCGCCGACCGTGAACGGGCCCTCTCCGTCGCCCGCCGGGTCCGCACCGGCTTGATGCTCGTCAACGGGGCGATGCCCGCCCTCGACGGGACGTTCGGCGGCTACAAGGCCAGCGGAATGGGTCGCGAGTTCGGCAGCGTCGGCCTGAACCAGTACGTCGAGTACAAGACCATCGCGCTCTGAACCGCAGCGCCTGTGAACTGAAGTGACCTGACCGGCACGGCCTTCAGCCAGCCGGTCAGGTCACTGGGGCGGCGACAAGGAGGACCACCACCGGCGTCAGCCGTGCTCGGGCGGCCCCTGGTCCTCGGTGTCGTGTTCAGGACTGCCAGACTCATCGGCTCCTCGCCTGTTGCACCGAAGGGCACCAACGAACAAGCCGCCGCGAGGGCGAGGGCGAGGGCGAGCGCCGGAAGGACACCGCCTGGGGTCAGGCGGCCGCTGCACGCCGGCCGGGATCGCGGCCTGCGCGCCTTGAGCAGGTGCCCGAAGCACGGCACCCGTCCCACCCCTGCAGGTGATGCGCGAGGGGTGCGGGGTCCCGGGCCGGGCACCCCGGCATCCCCCTACGGCAACGCGCCCGCAGAGGGCGGCTGACACATTGGCGGGGGACTGGGGCGCTCCCCTCTCCGGCCACACTGGAGCTGGCCCGCCAGAGCGCCGTCGACACCTGCGGCTGATCGCCCGCACCACACCCTGCCGACCGCCCAGTGGCACGACCGCACAGCGGAGGCATGTGGCCGACCCCTGACCACCCCTCGCACGGGCGCCACGTCAGCGCCGGCCGGACAAGCACCGCCGAGCCGGAGCTCCGCCCGTCCGACCGGACCTCGTAACAGGTCGTTGGCGACACCGCCGTTGACGCCGGCCGCTACCGCCACCCGGTCCACTTCGTATGGCTGCCCGTTGACTTCACTCCGCACGAGACGCCGCCGCCCGAAACCGCCCGACCGCCCGACCGCCGACAGGCCAGGTCACCGGCACTGCGGAGGGACCGAGCACTACTTGAAGCTCACGACTTCGTGGGTAGCCCCGTGGCGATGATGTGGTCGGCGGGGGCCGCGGGCGACCATGGCCTCGACGCGAACGGCAGGCCTGGCATGCGCGCGTCGACACGGATGGAGGTCGCGGCGGAGGCGGATGAGGTCGTCGATCGTGGCCACCGGAGACATGCGAATGCCGATGAGGATTCGGGCATCTGAGCCAAGGGTGAGGGTCCCCCGTTCGGCCGGTCAGGACCCTTCCGTGCCCTCAGACTTGTGGAAGGGAACGCTCTGGCGGGCGGGCGTGTGGGCGATGCGAGGTGGGCGTGACCGAGCGCGGCAGGGCCGACCATGCCGCCCCGGGCGGGACGGGGCTGGGTGCGACGGACCGTAGCGTCCAGCGCGCACGCCCGGCGGCGGGGGAGCGGCCGGGTGGCCCGCAGGACGAGGGCGAACAGCAGGGGGACGACAGGCCTGCCCGCGCGGTGCCGCGGCACGTGGCCTGCGTGATGGACGGCAACGGACGCTGGGCTCAGCGGCGTTCGCTTCCCCGAACGGCGGGTCATCGGGCTGCGGAGACCACCGTCATCGACATCATTGAGGCGGCCCGTGCGGCCGGCGTCGAGTGGCTCAGCCTGTACGCCTTCTCCACCGAGAACTGGAACCGCCCCGGCACCGAGATCGACTACCTCATGCGTCTGGTCCGCCGGGTTGTGCGCAAGCACGCGCCGCTGCTGCTCGCCCGCGGCATCCGCTGCCGCTTCCTGGGGGCCTCGGACCCGCGCATCCCCCGTGCGCTGGCCCAGGACTTCGTCGACCTGGCGGAGCTGACCGCAGACAGCCAGGGGATGACGCTGACCGTCGCCTTCGACCATGGCGGGCGGCGGGACATCGTCGAGGCCGCAAGGTCGCTGATCCGCAGCGGGACACCCGCCGACGAGGTCACCGAGCAGCTCTTCGCGGACCACCTGCCGTTCCCGGACACCCCCGACGTGGACCTCGTCATCCGCACCTCCGGCGAGCAGCGCATCTCCAACTTCATGCTCTGGCAGGTCGCCTACGCCGAGTGGGTCTTCCCCGAGGTGCTCTGGCCGGACTTCCGGGCTCCCGACTTCCTCACCTGCCTGCACACCTACCGGCACCGCGACCGCCGCTTCGGCGGCGTGCCGCCCCAGACGAACGGAAACCCGTCATGACGACTGGAACCACGGGAAAGGCCGACGAGGCATCCTTGTTCGGCCCGGAGTCGCAGTTCCGCGCCTTCTTCGACGACCCGCGCTGGGCGCTGGCCATGATCCGGGCCACCGTACTGGAGGCCGCTCACCCCCAGATCGGCGCCGCCCTCGCCGACAACTCCACCTTCGTCGCCCACCCCTGGCGTCGGCTGCGCAACACCTTCCTCAGCATGCGGCGCATGTTCAACGCCGACCCGGCGGTACGCGAACGGGAAGCCGACCGCCTCAACAGGCTGCACGCGCGCATGAGCGGCTCCGACTCCCGCGGCCGCACCTACGACGCCATGGACCGCGCCACCCGCGCCTGGGTGGTCGCCACCCTGTTCGAGAGTGCCGTCACCATGTGCCGACTGAGCGGCCAGCCGCTCGACCAGGACACCATGGAGCGCATGTACGCCGAGTACCGCGCGTTCCTCGCCGCGCTCGACGGCGACGCCGGGGGACTCCCCGAGGACCTCGCCGACTTCTGGCGGTACTTCGACAGGGTCGTCGAGAACGAGCTGGAGAACACGGAGGCGGCCCGCGTCATCCTCTACCGGCTCTTCGACCACCTGCCCGCCCCGGCACTGCTGGACGGCGCGCCGACACTGTGGGCCGCCGGCCGGGCCGTCGTCGGTCCGGTCCTCGGCGCGATCACCGTGGCCTCACTCCCCGAGCCCTACCGGCGCAGGGCCGGCCTGCCCGAGATGCCCGGCGCCCCGACCCTCATGCAGGGCGCCTACCTCGCCGCCGGGCTGACCCGATTCCTGCCCGATGGCTGGATCAATGCCGAAACCATCATCGACGTCCTCTCCCTCTCGCCGGACAGCGACGACCCCCGCGCCCGGACCGTTACCGCGCTGCGCGCCCGTATGAAGCGGGCATCCGCCCTGCTCCGCCTCCTCACACCACTGAGCGGTGACGCCGCCCCCGACCCGGTCCCCTCGGCGACCACGGGAGAGCGCCGCCGCTCGGCGGAGGAATTCTTCCGACAGGTGCTGGACCAGACCGGGGACGGCCACCTCGACTGGCCGGATCTCGCCGCCATGGCACGCGAACTGGCCACCCGCCTCGACCTGGACGAACCCGAGGAGACCCGGCTCTACGACGCCTTCGCCGCCTGGTGGCGCGAACTCCAGGCCGACCTCGACACGGACGGCGACGGCCGTGTCAGCGCCGATGAATACGCCGCCGCCGTACCCTCCCTCGCCGGTCCCGCGCTCATCCGCGTCGCCGAGGTGCTCTTCGACGCCACCGACAAGGACGGCAGCGGGACCATCGACGCGGACGAGTACCGAGCGCTCTTCCGCACGGCCTTCCACCGCGATCTCACCACGAGCGACGGCACCTACAGCCGCAGCGCTTTCGTGGGCGACTTCCTTTCCTTCATGTCAGGCCGCCGCACGAACACCCCGTATGACCCCCTCCTCGCCGACGCCTGACAACTCGCGCATGTTTCAGGAGGCCGTGAGGCAACACGTGAAAACGGTCCGCAGAAGCGCTGGCCACACGATGGGCGTTCCGGCCGCGAGGAAGGCGTGTTCGAGGGCTGGGCCGCATCTTCTTCACGTTGTGGCGCGACGAGCCGGACGCACCACTTCGCGTGCCTCCTGAGCCGCAAGACGTTCTCACGGAGATGGTGGCGCGCGCCACTTCGACGTACGCACAGCTGGGCGTCGAGAAGAAGGCCGAAGGGCTTGGCCTTGACGACCCTTGGGAGCTGCTCACTGTCGCAAGTCTGGTGCAGGTGGAAGGGACCAGCCACGACGACTTCCGGAAAATGGCCGAGGTGGTCTACAACCGTCTCGACCGGGCGAACCCCCAGACCAACGGCATACTTGAGTTCGACTCCACATACAACTACCTCAAGAATCAGAGCGAGATCGACCTGAGCCTGAGCGAACTCCGTAACGGCGACAGCCCTTACAACACCTATTACCGCAGGGGTCTCCCGCCCGGACCGATCAGCAACCCGGGTGAGGAAGCTCTGCGAGGCGCACTCGAACCGACAAATGAGGGCTGGTATTACTTTCATCGCGCGGCGGAGGTAGGCGGCGCGACTGCTGCCCCACCGGGCAGGGCCCCGTGACTTCACGAGCCGTGGTCGGGATTCGCACCCTGCTTGTCATGGTCATACTCGGCCCCGGAATGCTTCGGTCGTTGCTTCGTCACGCCGGTTGTGGTCGTCCGTCGGGCTCCGCCGTACCCGACCGTTGTGGCCGGCGGACGGTGCTGGGAAGGGGCGCCCCGGGGTGTCGATACCGCCGTGCGGGGACCCGGGTTCAGTCGTACGGTTTTCGTATGTGCGCTGTCCAGGCGAAGGGCGACGTCGCCACATAACCCCTGCTCCCGCCAGACGCGCGCCGACGTGAGGGAGTGCTCTTCCCGCCTTCGGCGCGAGGGGGAGTGCCCGTGTCGGCAAGCTCGTCACTGACGCAGCGTCATTGGTATCCGAGCTGAGCCACTCGACTCTTTTCTCTCGCTGCTCGTCATCCCCCTCATAGTGCCGGATCGCGCTCGCCACGCGCGTGTACTCGGCGGGGGCTGACGGGCCGAACAGGAGAAAAATGAACGGAATACGTGTCTCCTGCGGCTGTCTGGTTGCCGGCATGGCTGCCGTGGCGCTCTCATGTGCCCCTGCGGCAGATCGTGCGAGCAGCCAGGCGCCAGTCGCTGCGGTATCTTCGGAACGCCCGTCCGAAACACTGACGCCTATTCTCGAACAGGCGATTCCGAATGTTCAGGGGAAGACGTTCACCTCGGCGATCGTGAGCTTCCCGCCCGACGCGCGGGCGGTGCCGCATCGCCACGGTGAGGCGTTCGTCTACGCCTATGTACTCGATGGCACGATGCGCAGCCAGCTTGACGGTGAGCCTGCACGTACCTATCAGCAAGGCGAACACTGGGTGGAAGAACCGGGCGCCTATCACGTGCTGACGGAGAACACCAGCAAGACGGAACCTGCGAAGCTCCTGGTCGTCTTCATCTCGAACACAGGGGACGAGCTCAAGGTTCCAGAGCCCTGACATACAAACGGTGTGGGGCGGCGGGGCGCAAAGACTCACCAATGCCCGGCCCAGGCTGGCACGGCAGATTGACTGTCAATCGTCGACGCTCGGCACGTATCGCGTGCGTGGCGGCGGAGTGCCGTGCGGGGCGTCCATGCGGTGGGAGGTGCGAGCCCGTTCGCTCAGGTGCCGGGTGATCACCTGGGACAGGATCTGGAATGCGGCCTGCACTTCCAGGTGGTCGAGGGTGTCCAGGTCGCCGCCGACCAGCGGCGTGTCACTGGACAGAGTGGTCCAGCCGGTTTCGTCGCCGCGGAGTTCGACCCTGACTGTTTCACCTGTGGGTGCGGTCACCGAGAGCGTGGCGGCGTCGGTGACAGCACTCCGGCCGGTGTGGAGGAGCGCACGTCGTTGCTCGTCGGTCGAGGCCGCGAGTCGGTGACGCCCGGCGGTCGCGGCCAGTGCCTGGTGGGCCAGGCGGGAGACCGCCTGGCCCTCCCGCGCCAGTTGGGCCAGGCTTGCCTCCTGCCCCCATCCCGGCCCCTGGTCCTTGGGTGGGTCCAGTACGTCGGCGGTGGCTTCCCATGCATGGGTCGCGGCGCGGGCGGCTCGTGTGACAGGGTCCGCCGGATCATGTGTGTGGGCAGGCCGGGTGACGGCGTCCGCGATCCGCGCGATCATGCGCACCGACTCGGCGTTCAGCGGCGCGCCCTGGCCGGCCAGGGGCCCGGTGCGCTCACCGCGTTTGCTTACGTCGACGCTCCGGGCGGCGAGGTCGGCGTAGACGGTGTCCCGCGAGACGCGGGCCAGTCTGGCCAGTTCCGCGACGCTCCGGGTGCCGGTGCGCCATGCGTCGGCCATGAGGTCGGCCCGGTCGGAAGCGAGGCGTTCCCTGCGCTCGGCCCAGGCGATGAGTGCGGACAGGGCGGTCAGGCGATCGGTCTCGGAATACTCGGCCATGCGGTGATGCTATGTCGAATGAATCGACATGTCGAATGGCTCGACACCATGGCTCGCGAGCCGGCGCCTGCCCGCGCCGCCCGGCGGCTGGCCTTGCGGCCCCCGTTCCGCCCCTCAGTGGTCAGCGCTGAAGGTGCACGGTGAAGTGCCGCTCCGTCTCACCCGCGGGAACGGTGCGGACGAAGCCCTGAGCCGTGCTGTAGGCGCCGGATCCTCCGGTGATGGCGACGTCGACCGAGCTCGGCGCAGGCAGATGCAGCAGCGACTGGGCGGCAAACTGGCCCTCCGGAAGCGCGAAGGTGCCCACGCACTGGAGGGCGGCGGGACTGGCCTGGGTGTAGGTGCAGATCGCGCTGTGGTCGCCCACCTTCTTGCCGCCACGGTAGAGGTCCTCGTGGACGATCCGCTGATCGCCCACGCCGACTCCCGGTTTGCCCAGATCGACCTCCCCTGCCGAGGTCTGCTTGCCGACCAGATCAAAGGTCTTCATGCGGGGCTTGCGGTCCGGCATGTCGGCCGACGCCGACGACGCGAGTACCGCGCCGCCGACGAGAGCAACTGCAACTCCCGCTGCGACGCCCAGGTAACGCGCCTTGCTGGTCTTGGTGGTGTGCGGCATGTCTACTCCATGTACTCGGGTGTTTACGTTGTGTTCTTGCACATACGGCCGACGGCCTGGGCCGGTCGGCCGCTCGGGTCACTGGGCGGGCGGCGTCCCCCATTGCGGGGTGCCTCATCATCCGCACCGGAGCGCGCCTCCCGTGCCAAGCATGCCGAGCGAGACCTGCGGCGGCACCCTCGCGCTTCCCTTCCGGGGCTGCGATGAGGAAGGTGGCCGTTGTCGGCCAGGCGACCGCCGACGGATGATCCGTCCCGGAGAGGCGGGCGATGCGGCTCAGGCTCTGACTTCCTCCACCGACCAACTGTCGCCATGGTCGGCGAGTTCGAGGATGGCGTCGGCGTCGTCGACCGGCGGATAGATCCACTCGGCGTTGATCTGCTTCTTGAGCGACTTCCCCTGCTCGCCCGTCTTCTCCACGACCCGATCCCAGCCCGTGGTGACCACGGCGCCGGCGGATCCGAGGTCCAGACACGTGACGTAGGGGTTCGAGGCGAAGGGCACCAGTTCCAGTCCGAGGAGATCGGCAGCGACGTTGTGGCCCGCGAACTTGCCCAGAGGAATGGCGTGCTGGCAGCTCTGCATGACCGTCTGCTCCTCGTCGGCGGCAGCCGCAGCGGTGTCACCGGACGCGAACACCCCGGGCACTCCCCGTACGCGCAGGAACTCGTCCACCCGCAGTCGCCCGTGCCGGTCACGCTCCGCAGGGATGTCCTGAGTGAGCGGGCTGGCTGCCATGCCGGCCGTCCAGATCACGGTGGACGCAGGGATGCGTTCACCGTCGGAGAGCTCGATCTCGTTCTCGGTGACCCGTTCCACCGTCTTGCCCAGGCGCACCTCTACTCCCAGTTCGCGAAGGGCGGAGTCGATGTGCGGGCGCGGACCCTCGCCCAGTTCGGGTCCCACCGCGTCGGCGCGTTCCACCAGCACGACGCGAACGTCGGTGGCGTCTCCCGCCAGTTCCCGCAGTCGGCCGGTCAGCTCCGTGGCCACCTCCAGGCCGGTGAAGCCCGCTCCGATGACGACGGCGGTGAAGGACCCTGACTGCGACGCACGCTGCGGCAGCCGGCGCAGATGGTGGTCGAGCCACGTGGCAGCATCGAGGGTGTCCACGTCGAAGATCCGTTGGGCGCCAGGGATTGTCGGACGCACGACCTGGCTGCCGGAGGCCAGGACCAGCCGGTCATAGCTCAGCACGGTGTCACGTCCGCTGCGGTCGACCGCGTTCACCGTCTGGGTGCTGGTGTCGATTCCGGTGACCGTCGCGGCGATCCGCCGTACGCCGATCGGTCCGAGAACGCGGTCCAGCGCCACACGCTTCCCCCCGGGATCGGACTCGTAGAGCCGCGGTCGGAGCACCAGGTCGTCGCCACTGCTGACCACCGTCACCTGCAGCTCCGACTGCGGCACGCCATGGGCGCGCGCCGCGCGCACCGCGGCGGCCGCCGACCACACGCCGGCGAAGCCACCGCCGATAACCAGGATCTTTTTCATCCAGAATCACTCCACGTGAGCGCCGCGCCGAGGGCGCGGAACAAAGGATCGGACAGCTCGAACGCCCGGTTCACCCGTGACGTTGCTGAGATGAGCGGGCGCATCATTCCGCCGCCGACGGGCGTCCAGTCGCTGTCGGCCGCTTTAGTACCTGGATAGTAGACATCCAGTTTGTGCTCGTCAAACACGGCACCACCTCGACCACCCCGGGAGGCGGGGGTAACCTTTTGCCCGTATGAAACTGGATGTGTAGTATCCAGGTATGCGAACCGGTAAGGGTGTGGAATGGGCACTGCACACGCTGCTCAACCTGGCGTGGCTGGGGGGCGGCGAGCCGGTGCCGACCACGCAGCTGGCCGCTGGGCACGACCTGTCGCCGTCCTACCTGAACAAGCAACTCCAGCAGCTCGTCAAGGCCGGCCTGCTGGAGTCCGTGCCCGGTGCGCGAGGCGGCTTCCGGCTGGCCAGGCCGCTGGAGGCGGTGTCGCTGCTGGACGTGGTGGTCGCCGTCGAGGGTGATGAGCCCCTCTTCCGCTGCGCCGAGATCCGCCGCTGCGGGACCATCGGCGAGCGATGCCCGGATGCCAGCTTTGCGCGGCCGTGTGCGGTGAAGACCGCCATGGGGAAGGCCGAGACGGCCTGGCGGAAGGCGCTGGCCGAGCAAAGTCTCGCAGACATCCAGGCCACGGCCGATGCCTACGTCCCGGCCATGGCGAAGCGGGTGCGGCAGGCCATCGGGGGCGACTGATCCATCCGGCGCGCGGTCCCGCCGCGCGTTTTTCTTGGAGAGATTCTGGATGAAAAATGTCCAGAAAATTTCCCGGGGGGGCGTTGCTGTCAGGAGTAGGAAAGGGACGATCAGCATGATCGAGAACATCCATGGCCCGAGCGAACTCGATCAGGTTCCCGACCGGGACCCCGAGGAGACCGCCGAGTGGGCGGCCTCCTTGGACGCCGTCGTCGCGGCAGCCGGCCCCCAGCGCGCCTCGTACCTCATGCGGCGCACGCTCGAGCATGGCGAGCGGGCGGGCCTGATCCTGCCGAGGCTTCTGGAGAGCGACTACATCAACAGCATCCCCACAGCTGCGGAACCGGACTTCCCGGGCGACGAGGAGATGGAGCGGCGCATCACCGCGTGGAACCGCTGGAACGCGGCCGCGATGGTGACCCGCGGCAGCCGCTTCGGGCTCGGTGGGCACATAGCCACCTTCGCCTCGGCCGCCTGGCTCTACGAGACCGGCTTCAATCACTTCTTCCGGGGCAAGGAGGCGGACGGCTCGGGCGACCAGCTCTTCCTCCAGGGTCACGCCTCCCCAGGCATCTACGCCCGGGCCTTCCTCGACGGTCGACTCTCCGAGGACCACTTGGATCGCTTCCGGCAGGAACCGGGGACCGGAGGCCTGCCTTCCTACCCGCACCCGCGTCGGCTGCCATGGCTGTGGGAATTCCCCACCGTCTCCATGGGCCTGGGCCCGCTGTCGGCGATCCACCAGGCACGCTTCAATCGCTACCTGCTCCACCGAGGCATCAAGGACACGGGCCTGTCCCGCGTGTGGGCGTTCCTGGGGGACGGCGAGATGGACGAGCCCGAGTCGAGCGCGGCCCTGGCCCTCGCGGGACGCGAAGGACTGGACAACCTCACCTTCGTCGTTAACTGCAACCTGCAGCGGCTCGACGGACCCGTACGCGCCAACTTCAAGATCGTCCAAGAACTCGAGGCCCAGTTCCGTGCAGCGGGCTGGAACGTCGTCAAGGCACTCTGGGGAAGCGCCTGGGACGATCTGTTCACCCTGGACACCACCGGCGCGCTCGTACGCCGACTGCGCGAGTTGCCCGACGGGCAGCTCCAGACCTACGCGACACGGGACGCGGCATACATCCGTCAGCACTTCTTCGGTGCCGACCCGGCCTTGGTCGAGATGGCCAAGGTGCTGACCGACGCGCAGATCAGCGACTGTTTCCACAGCTCCAGGGCTGGGCACGAACCGCGCAAGGTCTACGCCGCGTACCGTGCGGCGGTCGACCACCGGGGCGCACCCACGGTCGTACTCGTCCAGACGGTCAAGGGCCACACACTCGGCAGCGGGTTCGAGTCGCGCAACGCCAATCACCAGATGAAGAAGCTGACAGGCAGTCAGTTCCGCGCGCTGCGAGATCTGCTGGACCTGCCGATCCCGGACATCAGGCTGGACGACGAGCTCATGCCGTACGCCCACCCGGGTCCTGACTCCCCGGAAGTCCGCTATCTCCACGCCCGTCGGGCGGCACTGGGCGGTCCCGCACCGGCCCGCACGTTCCATCCCGTGGCGCTGCCCGCCCCGCCGGTCAAGCCCTTCCAGGCGCTGGCCCAGGGATCGGGGAACCAGGAGGTCGCGACGACGACGGCACTCGTCCGCCTGGTCAAGGACCTGATGCGCGAGTCCGACACCGGCAGGCGATGGGTGCCGATCGTGCCGGACGAGGCCCGGACCTTCGGCATGGAGTCCTTCTTCCCCGCCTTCGGGATCTACTCCCCGGCCGGCCAGAACTACGAGCCCGTCGACCGCGACCAACTGCTCTACTACAGGGAATCCCGGGACGGCCAGGTTCTCAACGAAGGCATCACCGAGGCCGGTTCCATGGCCTCCTTCACGGCTGCCGCCACGTCCTACGCGACACACGGCGAACCGATGATCCCCTTCTACATTTTCTACGCCATGTTCGGCTGGCAGCGCACGGCCGACCAGATGTGGGCACTGGCCGACCAGCTCGGCCGGGGCTTCCTCGTCGGAGCGACCGCCGGCCGCACCACCATGACCGGCGAAGGCCTGCAGCACGGTGACGGCCATTCCCACCTGATCGCCTCCACCAACCCGGCAGCCGTCGCCTACGACCCCGCCTTCGCGTACGAGATCGCGGTCATCGTCCGTGAGGGGCTGCGGCGCATGTACGGGGCGAATCCGGAGGACGTCTTCTACTACCTCACCGTCTACAACGAGCCCAGGATCCAGCCGCCGATGCCGCGTGAGCCGGACGTGGAGGACGGCATCCTCAAGGGCTTGTACCGCTTCCGGCAAGCCGAGCACCACCCGGCAGCGGACGTCCCGCGCCTCCAGCTCCTCGCCTCCGGAACGGCCATCCACTGGGTGCTGGAAGCGCAGCGGTTGCTCGCCGAGGACTGGGGCGTGGCGGCCGACGTGTGGTCCGCCACCTCGTGGAGCGAGCTGCGACGCGAAGCGTTGGAGTGCGACGCCGCGTGGCGGCGGGGAGGCAAGCGGGTTCCGTACGTCACGCGTGCGCTGGCCGGTGCGCCAGGGCCCGTTCTCGCGGTCAGTGACTGGATGCGAACCGTCCCGGACCAGATCAGCCAGTGGGTGCCCCAGGAGTGGCATTCACTCGGCACGGACGGGTTCGGGCTGTCCGGCACACGTGAAGCGGTACGGCGCCACTTCGGGGTCGACCCTCACTCGATAGTGGTCGCCGCTCTCTCCGCCCTCGCCCACAGTGGCACGCTGGACGTGCAGACCGTGCGGGAGGCCCGAGCGCGGTACGGGCGCTGAATCCGCCGTCGCAGCCGCAACGGCGCAACAGCCCGGCACAGCCGCGCAGTTGCTCATCGAGGCGGCGACGTCGTGTCGAACCCAACTGCGAGCGCGCCAGTGCTGGGTGCGGTGCGCCTGCTCGTGTCGCGCAGACCTTCAGGTGTGTGGGCCTATGGCGTGCCTGCGAGGGCGATGTCCATTTCGGAGCTGAAAATGATCACTGAATCGATGAGATCGCCGTTGAGGTGCAGTATCTCCGACCCCAGTGCCGTGTTGTTGCCGGCGAAGTCGAAGTCCCAGACCCAGTGGATGTATTCCCTGTTCTGCGCGTACACCACGACGCGGCCGCACAGGGGAGGAGCTTGTCGCTGCACGATGTCGATGTAGTCGTTGAGAGCCTCCCTGCCCGTGAAGACTCGATCGGGCTCCATGAGCCGGATGTTCTTTGTGTAGATGGTCTCCATTGCTCTGGCGCGTGCGTTCGCGTCCGGGATCATCCAGACCTCCAAGTGCTTGGCGATGAGCACTCGGGCCTGATCCGATCCGCCGGTCAAGGTGACGTGGAGCCGGGAAATGCGTCCGTCGGGGGCAAGGGAGACGGAGAAGTCGCCGTTCTCCGTGCAGTCGTTGCCCTCCAGGTCCAGCCCCGCCCGGCTCCAGCTGCCGGCGATGGAACCGTCGGTCTCGGTGGAGGAAGTCCAGTGAAGCTCGGACTTCCTCCATTGGATCGCATGTGACCGGTGAAGGTCGACGGCCGGGGCCCGGCCCCGCACCATCTCTCCGCTGTGCATCACGAGCACGTCCTCGGTGAATACGTCATGGAGAGCGCCGAGCCCGAACGAAGCACCGTCAGCCGAGTCCACGATGGCGAAATACCGGTCAAGTGCCGTCGTCATGCTTGAACCACTTTCAGAGTGCGGGTGTTGCTGTGTACTGATCGTTGAAGGGGGAAGGGGCGGCCGCAGGGTCAGGAGCCGAAGCCCCGCAGAAGCCGCAGGTCGCCGGCGGCCTGGGCGCGCATGACGGGAAGGCGGGGACGTACCGATTCGGGTAGGCCGGCGAGAGCGACGTCCACCTCTGCGGACGTGCCCACCTCGTCGAGGAAGCCGATCATCAGGTGCCCGGCCGCATGCGGTCCGGACTCGATGACGCGCCGTGAGAAGTCCTGCCATGCCGCTGTGCTGATGTGGTCGCGAAGCGCGGGGAAGAGCAGCGGTTCTTCACGGGCCAGGTACTCATGCACACTGTCGCGCACCGCCGCGGCCGCATCACGCAGCGCTTCCCGCGCTTGCCGCATCCCACTGCCGACGCCGCTGATCGCCACCGCGTCCAAGCGGTCCAGCGCCGCGACCAGGTGGCCGTGCTGCTCGCGCAGGTCTTCAATTGCCCATCGCGTGGCCGGTGCCACCGCGATGATGTGCGGCCACAGGTCACAGGCTTTGGTCTCGTGATGGTGGCGCAGGGTGGCCGTCAGGAAGTCGCGGAGGCAGGCCAGCGTGCCGAGTGGCACCGAGGGGTGGATGGCGGACTCGGCCAGCAGGGAGGCGGCGGAGCGGTGCACTGCGTGGACAAGCCGGGTCTCGACGACCGCAGAAGGTTCCTCGAGAGCATGTCTCATCATAGAGCGCAATGTATTCATTAGAAGTCTGTAAGGTCAATTCGGTCACGGATGGTGGACCGGGCTCCGACATCGAAGCGGGAGTACGGCGACGCACGGCGCCACAACTCGGCGGCAGCCGCACGGGGATGAGCGGTGTCCGCTGTCTTCTTGGCCTGGGAGTACGTCCACGTCATTCATCGGCTGGATCGCGAAAGTCGCGAAGGCCGCCGCATGGACCGTCCATGACGAGTGTGGTGCGCTAGCCGTGCCCTCGCGGCCTGCTGTGCTTCAACTCTCTGCGTCCAGCATCGACGAGGTCCTCGCGCCGTGGAGGTCTGCGGCGACCCGTGCACGGTGGTCGAGTTGATGGCTTCGGGCGGCGGGCGGGCTCATGAACCCAATGGGGGGTGCGGGTTGCCCCAGAACGCGCGGGTCGGATCGGTGCACGAAGCACCGTGGACCTAGCGGTCCTTCAGCAGTGCCTGACAGGCGGATCGGGTGGCCCAGGTCTGGGCGCGGTCGAACGGCCAGCCGCGGTCGCCGACGAGCGTCATCCAGGCTTGCGGGCCCAGGTGGAACCAGAGCAGATCGATGGCCTCCGCGCGAGGGACGTCGGCACGAAGTGCGCCGAGCACCTCGAGGCGGTCGGTCGCACGGGTCAGGGCCTGGAGGTAAATGTCGGCTCCCCTGTCCAACACCTCTTTGACGGCGGGTTCCCCTGGCGGCTTGCGGTACAGGAGCCCGTACAGGAGGTCCCAATGGCGTTCATGGACAAGGCGGGTGCCCTCGGCGATCAGGTCGATCACGGTGTGAGGGTCGTCGCTGGCCTCGGGGGCGACGACGGCGTCGGCGATGCTCGGCCCGGCGAGTATCGGCTCCAGCAGGGCCGTCAGGATGCTCGGCTTGTTCCCCACGCTGCTGTACACCGTCGGTACGGCGTCCGTCGCCGCCTCGGCGATCTCCCCGATGGTGACCCCGGTGTACCCACGGGTGAGGAAGAGCTTTTGCGCGCTGCCGAGGATGGTCTCACGGGTGGCGGCAGCCGAGTGGGTGCGGCGAGGGGAGTCGTACTTGCGAGTAGTCACCGGCTCACGATACCTCGTGATCCATGTCACTATATTGACTATATGGGCATTGAATGAATATGGTTCTTTCCATGTCCAGAGATGCCCTCGAGCACGTCCCGGCGGTCCTAGAGACTCGGCTTGCTCATGAGGTCCACCGTGTCGCCACCACCCTTCTGGCCGAGGCCGCCCAGCGCCCCTCGGTACCGCTGAACGCGCTGGCACAGCTGCGCGACTTCCTCGTCGCGAACCTGCGTCATCACCACGAGACCGAGGACAACGACCTGTGGCCGCGGATCGTTGCCACGGCACCGGACACGGCTCATGCCCTCGGCGCGCTGAGCGAGGAGCACGACCGCCTGGAGGAGGCGCTCGACCAGCTGGCCGCAGTGGACCTGCACGACAACGATGTCCCCGCCGAGACAGGCCCGGTCGGGCATGTAGGCCCCGGTGGCGGCGTCGCGGCGGGCCAGGCCCGCGACGCACTGCGAAAGGCGGCCGCCGAAGTGCGCGACACGGTGCACGACCACCTGGCCCATGAAGAACCCCTCTTGCTTCCGGCGCTGCGCGACCACATCAGCGCCGCCGAATGGCAGGACTTCGCACAGCGAGTGATCGCGACCACACCGCCCGTAGAAGGGCATTTGATGGTCGGCTTCCTCGATGAGGTGGGGACGGCCGAGGAGGTGGAACTGGTACTCGCCGGCCTGCCGGAGCCGGTGCGTCCGCTGCTTCCCGTCATGCGTCTGCGGGCGACGGAAGACCTGCGAATCCTGCGCGGCGCAAGCGGCTGACGTCCGCACGCCCCGTACTCAGCGCAGAAATCGGCGGCCCCGCTGAAGCGGCCGCCATACCGCCCTGTCGATGAACGCCTGACCTCACCGGCGCCTCGCTGCCCATGAGTGACGGGCTTCACCGACTCGGCGCCCGATGCGGGAGAGCGCGCTCCGCGCCAGCGGCGGCACGACGCCAACACCGACTCCGTCAGCCGGCGCCCATCGGGCCGTTTTAGACTCATGTACCTGGAGAGGACCTCAATGATGGCCACCGTGCTTGACCAGTATTTCGAGATCTTGGACTGGGCCGAACACGGCCCCTCTGCTCTTGAGGGCCTTCGGGACATCTTCGCCGAGGACGTGCTGCTGATGCACGCCGGGGAAATGGTCCAGGGCCGGGAGCACGCCATCGACTTCCACCGCGATCAGGCGGCCAGGTGGAAGGAGTCCCATCACCATTGGACGAGCTCCATCCAGGCCGACGGTTCCCTCACCGGCAAGTGGAGCCAGGCCGGGCTGGACCTGAAGAGCAATGGATGCTCCGGCACCGGCCTTGTCACCGCGACCCTGAACTCCGACGGGCGGATCTCCCGACTGCACCTGACGCTGACCGGCGGGTCGGACCGCGCCCGGCTGCTCATCGCCAAGCACCTCGAGGTCTGGATGACCCCGGACGCGACCGCCCGGGCCAAGGCGATGGAGGACATCTACACCGAGGACATCACGATCATGGAGCCGGAGGACGTCTTCGTGGGCCGAGAGGTGATCAGCGACTACATCGACGTCGTCCAGCGCAAGGCTCCGCCCCTGAGCGCGCTGCTCGTCAGCCACGCTCAGAACAAGGAATTCATCCACTGGAGCTGGAGCTTCGGCTTCCCCGGCAACAAGACCGCACTGGGATCTGAAGTCCTCCACCTCAGGGGCGATCTGATCGAAAAGGTCGTCATCTTCAGCGATGACACAGACGTTTTCACCGAGGGCACACGGTAGGTACCGCAGTGGACGGTGTCGAGTCGGCCTGTCCGACCTGACACCGTTCCCTGGTAAAGACGTCCTGGCGTCGACGCCTCGTGACGGTCCACCGGTTCTTCTGGGTGGGCCGTTTCGGTCTTCGCATGCAAGCAGACAGCAGGCAGGTCCGGCATCGCGCAGCGCCCGGGCGGCGGCGAGGACGCCTCCGTGTGCGCTTGTGTGCCGGTGATGTGCCGCAGCGGCAGGCCCGGCCGCCATCGGCCCGAGCAGCTGTGCGGTACGCACCGTGGAAGGCGTCGTCACCAGGGAGACGAGGCAGTCCCGCCGAACGCGACGGCTCAGGCAGAGGGAAGTTTCTCCGGGTTGAGCACCCGGCGGTACGCCGTGATCAGGCCGTCCGCGATGTGCGCCGTATCGATGGAGTGGACGCGACCCGACTGGCGGAACACCAGCGCGAGTTCGCCGCCCACCTCGACGACGTCGATGCGTTCCGGGCGCCGCTGACGCACCAGGCGCACCATCACCCCCGCGATCCGCTCACCGCCGTGAATGGGCTTGCGTGCAGCGGGGACCTCGCCCCCGCCGTCGGTGATGAAGACGGCGTCCGGGTGCAGGAGCCTGACCAGACCGGCGAGATCTCCGGCCTCGTAGGCCGCGCGGAACGCGGTCAGCACGCGCTCGCGCTCCGCCTTCGACGCCTGCGGCGCGGACTCCTTCGCCTGGGTGACTCGCCGCCGCGCCCGCGAGGCCAGTTGGCGGGCGCCCGGCGTGGAGGCGTCCAGCACCTCGGCGATCCGGGCGAAGTCCAGGCCGAAGACGTCGTGCAGGACGAAGGCCACGCGCTCCCGAGGGCTCAGCTTCTCCATGATCAGCAGCATCGCCGAGCCGACGGACTCGTCGACGAGGACCGGCTCGGCCGCGTCCGGCCCCGTCAACAGCGGCTCGGGCAGCCAGGGCCCGACATACAGCTCCCGCCGCCGTCGCGCGCTCCCGAGGATGTCGTACGACCGCCGCGCGGCGACGGTCACCAGCCAAGCTCGCAGGTTGTCGACTTCGCGAAGATCCGCTCCGGCCGCCCGCAGCCAGACGTCCTGGGTGACGTCCTCGGCATCGGCCACGCTGCCCAGCAGCCGGTAGGCGACGCCGAAGACCGCGGGGCGATGCGTCTCCCACTCGATGCCGAGCGAATCCTCTCGCTGGAGCCGTTCCGGCGCCCGCCCGTCACCCATCCGAATCGCACATCCTTCTCGGCCGACGGTTCCAGCCTAGCCCTCGGGGTGGACGACGGAGACCCGGTCGCAGCCGACGACGGTCAGCGCCCGCGGCGTGTTGGCGGGCACGGCGTACCCGGCACCGGGGCGTACGGCGGTGACCGCACGTGGCCGGCCATGCCGCGTGGGGACCGCTTGAGTCTGCGAAGCGCGGCGACCCATAGCACCGTGGAAGGAGGCGAAAGCGGCCGGGAACCGGTGGCCGGAAAATGTGCCCGCATACCGACCAGGGGAGTCATGATGGCGTACGACAACCTGGTCATCGTGCTCGTGGTGGCTGCCGGTGTCCCGTTCCTCCTTGCCCTTGTACCTCGAGTCCCGCTCCCGGGTCCGGTCCTGGAGATCCTGGCCGGCATCGTCCTCGGCCCCGCGCTGCTCAACCTCGTGCGGCCGGACGCCACCGTTCAGGCACTGTCCGTCATCGGACTGAGCTTCCTGCTGTTCCTCGCCGGCCTGGAGATCGACTTCCAGCAGTTGCGCGGACCACTGGCCAACCTCGTCGCCGTCGGCCTGCTGGCCTCGATAGCGCTGGCCGCGATCGTCGGCTGGGGACTGGGCACCGCCGGGCTGGTCGAGAACCCCCTGCTGATCGGCACTGCACTCGTGGCCACATCCCTGGGCCTGCTGGTCCCGATCCTCAAGGACGCCGGCGCCGTCGCCCGACCGGTCGGCCAACTGACCATCTGTGGGGCCTCCGCAGGTGATATCAGCGCCGTCGTGCTGCTGTCGCTGTTCTTCTCCGAGCATGCTTCGAGCCCGGGCTCCAGAGTCGTCCTGCTGATCGGACTCGCCTGCCTGACGGCGCTCATCGTGGTCACGTCGATACGCGCCGGGCACTCCATGTGGCTGTCCCGGACCCTGGTGAATCTCGCTGACACCAGCGCCCAAATCCGCATCCGCCTCACGATGGTTCTGATCGTCGGGCTGTCGGCCGTCGCCATGCATCTGGGATTCGAGGCCGTTCTGGGCGCGTTCATCGCCGGAGCTGTACTGCGGCTGGTCGCACCCGACGCCGACCGCAAGCACCCTCAATTCCACGTCAAACTCCAGGGCATCGGCTACGGATTCCTCGTCCCGGTCTTCTTCGTCACCAGCGGCATCCAGTTCGACCTCGGAGCGCTGCTCGCGGACACCGGCACCATCCTGCGCGTGCCGATGTTCCTCGCCGCGCTCCTCCTCGTACGCGGCCTGCCCGCTCTGGTCTACCGCAGGGCAGGCTTGTCTCCCACGGAAGTGATCGCCAGCGGCCTCCTGCAGGCCACCTCTTTGCCCTTCATCGTGGTGACAACCACGATCGGTCTGAAGCTCGACGCCATCCAGCCCGCCAACGCGGCAGCGCTGGTGGCCGCGGGGCTTCTGTCCGTGATCGTGTTTCCCCTGACAGCACTTCCCCTGCTGAACCGTTCACGGGAACACATGAAGCCGGGATCCCAGGAGAGACCCTCATGACGTCGAGGTGTACCCCGTCTCAACGGCCAGGAGCCCGCATGGTGACCTCCTGGATCACCCAGCCGTTCCCGTCCGGATCGCTGAAGGTGGCGTAGGAGCCGTAGGAGGCACGGTCCGGGTGTGGGCCGGCCTCGCGTGCCTGGCCCTCATCGTCATGGACTACGCCGCCGTTGTCGTGGCCGTGGAAGAAGATGCCACCGGCGTCATGGAAGACCTCACTGACGTCGACTCCACGGGCCGCGAACTCCGCGCGGGCCGCCTCGACGTCGGGAACGATGAGGTAAAGGCCCTGGATCGCGCCCGGCGGGGTCGAGGTCAGTCCCTCACCGAAGATGATGGAGCACTCCGAGCCGGGCGGCGTGAGGTGTACGGCGCGCCACTTGGCGCTGACGGTGGCGTCGAGGTCCAGCCGGAATCCGGCAGCCTCGTAGAAGGCCTTGGCCCTGTCGACATCGGAGACGGGCAGGACTATGAGCTCCAGCTTCACATCCATGTCAGTGTCCTTCTCTCGGCGGCCGCCGGTGGTCCGGAGGCCGCGGAAGCGCCGGACGTCGTCGAGCGGATCATGCACAGCCGGAAGCGCCGACGTACCGCGCAGCCGTAGCTGCTCCGACCCACCCCGGACGTGGACGTCTCGTAGCCCGGCCGCACTCCGGCCTCAGCTTGGAGAGGGGCGTGGGGCACGCAAATGCGCCCGTTCGTTCAGCTCATCCTGGTCGACCACTGTGAGCATGGGTTGACCGGGTGCACACACCATGGTCACGACGAAGCTGGTCGGTTCGTCCGCCTTGGCGTTTCCGTCCTGGTAGTGGATCACGTCACCGCCCGGTTCCCAGAACGTCTCACCGGCCTCGATCACGCGCTCCGGCTCACCCTCGAGTTCGAAACGGAGCGCGCCCTCCATCACGTAGCCGAACGCCGGCCCAGAGTGGCGATGAGGCGGGAGGCCAGGATGCCCTGGAGGCCATGCGACAAGGATCGTCATGGCCGATCCGCTGTCGGGGAAAAAGGGCGGAGTGACCTGCTGCAGTAGTTGGACCTCAGAAGGCAGCGAGATCTCCAGCGCCTCATTCTTCTCGGCCATGGACCACACCTCCGTCAGCAGGCCCTGGAGCGGGTGATCGGCATCAGCATGGATCTTCGACTCGTCGGATCCCGATACCACCCTCCCTCACCTCGAGGACGCCCACAATCCGGAGCAACTACCGCGAGCGGAATCGCGGCGCCGAGGCAGGCGCACGTTGAGTCGCTACCGTGACGCCGCTGATTGCTCGGACCTGCGAGCCGGAGCAGCAGCCAACCGGGCGTGCACAAAAAGAGGGAAGGGGACTCCTGCCGCCGAGTGTCGGAGCTTTGTCAGGTGCGCGAAACGATTGATCGTGCGTGAGGCACCCGGCGCCTCGAAGCGACATCCCTGGACGCCATACCGAGAATGCCTTGTCGCACGAACGAGATGGGCACCTTAAAGGTTTTGGTGGCAACTCACCCTGTACGCCCGAGAGCAGCCGCTGAGGGCTGAGGTAGTGCTGGGTTTCGTCAATACGCACCCCCGCGGGACCTCATCGTTCGCCATTACGCTTCGAAGCGCGCAGGACCTGTACGCGTGGCTGCTGGAGCGTTCCATGGGCTCGGAGTCGACGCACGTCACAGGGGCGGACGCGGCCGGCGCCCGCGAGTTGCGAGGCACCCCGATCGCCGTGCTTCCTGTCCCACTCCGACCAGGGCGGCACGCCCGATGGGCGCGGAGGCCTTCTGCACCACTCGGCGTCCCGATGACCGCTGGTGACGGTCGTCACCGAGCCGGCGAAGCCACCGACCTTCTTCGCTCGGACGCGGAACAAGAATGCCGTCCACTGCGGCCCGCGGTGCGGCTTCCGCGTGCTGCCCGGACTCCTCATGATCCCGCGGGGCGATCGCGGGCGGGAGGGAATGAGGTGTGACGTTCCCCTCCCTGGTACAACTTGGTCGTTAGAGTCTAATTGGTTACGGTCATAACCAACGCAAGGAGTTGCGCCAAGCCGCCCGGACGGTGGCGGTTTCCCGCCAAGGCTCCACCACAGTCATCAGTCGACAGGCGCCGCGCCATGGGCCCACCGCCTTTGACCACGGAAGAAGTAGGAAACCCCTGAGATGTACATGAAGCTGGAACTCACCGTGCTGCCCGTCTCCGACGTCGACCGGGCCAAGGCCTTCTACGAAGCGCTGGGATTCCGTCTGGACGTCGACAAGCCGGCCAGCGACGAATGGCGCGCCGTGCACCTGACCCCGCCGGGATCCGAGTGCTCGATCATGTTCGGCACCGGGCTCACATCCGCCGAGCCGGGCTCGGCCCAGGGTCTGTACCTCGCCGTCCCTGACATCGAGGAGGCTCGTGCGGAACTCATCGGCCGCGGCGTCGAGGTGAGCGAGATCTTCCACGACAATGGCGGCATCATCTACCACGGCCACGAGGGCGGCGACATCACCCACCGTCTCCCGGGCCAGGAGCGGAAGCCGGGTCTGCACCCCGAGCGTGCTTCCTACGGTTCCTTCGCCACCTTCAGCGACCCCGACGGAAACGGCTGGGTGCTTCAGGAGATCAAGCAGCGCTTCCCGGGCCGCTGACAGCGGTGACCCGAGCGTGCGCCTGACCCGCCCGACGCCTGACGGTAGGCCCGCAACCGCTCGGGCTCGTCAGGCGCCCCGCTCGCCCGCCGCGCACCGCCGGCGTTTCGGCCACCCCTGAAGAAAGCAACGAAAGAAGCCCATGAACCCGTTCTCCGCACAGCCTGAGCACCAGGACGGCTCCGGCCGAGAGTTGGTGTCGCACCGAGCCCGGCGCGGGCTGACGCGACGCCTCTTCGTCGGTGGTGCGGCAGCTTCCGCGGCCGCTGGCATCTCGGTGGCCGCCGGACTGACCTCGCCGGCCACGGCCACCTCCGCAGACGCGTCCTCAGCCCGCAGGCCGAAGGGCTTCGGCTCGGTCGCCACAGCACCGCGGTTGTCGGCAGAGTTCAAGCGGATGTTCTCCAGCCGGTTCATCCACGCAGGTGGAGTGCGTCAGCACGTGGTCATCGGAGGTGAAGGGCCGCCCGTCCTGCTGGTGCACGGCTGGCCGGAGAACTGGTACGCGTGGCGCATGGTGATGCCCGCGCTGGCCCGGGACTTCACGGTCATCGCGGTGGACCAGCGCGGTATGGGGCTGACCGAGAAGGCCAAGAGCGGCTACGACACAGCCACCCTAGCCAACGACCTGGTCGCGTTGATGGACGCGCTCGGCCACGAGCGGTTCGCCGTGGTCGGCCACGACACCGGAATGATCATCGGCTACGCGCTCGCCGCGGACCACCCGGACCGGGTCGAGTACCTGGCCGTCGCCGACGTGCCTGGGCCGCCCAGCACACAGGCCTCGCCGAAGCTGTTCGAGAAGGAGCCACTCAACAACAGGCTCTGGCACATCCCCTTCAACCGGGTCAACCACGAACTGATCGAGAAGCTCGTCAGGGGCCGGGAGGAGGCCTTCTTCACCTACGAGTTCGACATCCAGGGCGGGCAGCGGCTACCGGAGTACGCCCGGGAGTACTACATCCGGCTCTTCTCGGACCCGGAGTCGCTGCGCGGCAGCTTCGGCTTCTACCGCGCGTGGGACGCCACGGTCGCGCAGAACGACGATCGCGCCAAGACGAAACTGGCGATGCCCGTCCTCGCGATCGGCGGAGAAAAGAGCTGGGGCCCCTATGTCGAGGGTGGCATGAAGCCGCTCGCCGAGAACGTGCGTGGCCTGGTCATCCCGGGCGCCGGTCACTGGGTGGCGGAGCAGGCACCCCAGCAGGTGCTGACCTCGCTGAGCGAGTTCCTCGCTCCATACCGCTCCAGGGCGTCCCACACGGCTCGCCAGCGAAAAGCGCCCGCCGTGGAGACTTCCCCTGACCCGCGTTCCACGGCTGGGTAGGTCCTGTTCGTAGAGGAGGGTCTGGGCGTGGCAGGTACCACCGGACGGGGTGCCGCCAACGTCCCGTGTTGTCTCGTGTCACGTCGACGCCGATCTCCACGACCACCCCCGGTCCTTTATGCGTGACGCGTGGGGTTTCGTGGGTGCCCCATCCCGCGAAGAACGTCAAGCCCATCCAGGAATGCTTGTCTCCCGCCGGGGTGAGCAGCCCGCCGACAGCGCGTCCTGCAGTTTCGGGGAGTGTGGCGCTGTACTGCACGTCCGTCAGCGTCGTATCGCCCCACGAGCAGCGTGCGCGGAGCTGAGGGAGACGCTCGGCGGACACGCCCGGCCGGTAGGCAGAGCCACCTCTCTCTTCACCCACGACGCTGAGGCCTTCACCGGCCAAGGGACGGGCGACTGCGGAACATGCCGATTGCCATGCCAGTCCGGAGCCTCCCGTCCCCGCTCAACCACCGGAATCAGGCGGCCGGCACCGAACACTGGCGCGGCCCCGGCGTCAGCGGACACACCCGCTCCGGGTCACCAGTCCAACGCACCGTCGGTGCCTCAGGGCTGCCGCCTCGGTCGGTTACGAGCCGGTCATTTCCCGACGCCGTGGGCGAGGAGGCTCTCGGCGGTCTCCGCGATGGTGTCCTCGATGGGACGGGCCCGCCAGCCGAGAAGCCGCTCCGCCCTGGCGCTTGTGGCGTCGAGATCCCGGCCGAGCTGGTGCCTGAGCAGTCGCAGTTCCGGGTTCACGGTGCCCAGCGCTCGTGCGAGCCACACGGGCAGTTCGCGGTCCGTGACCTTGGCGGCGCGTTCTCCCAGGCGGTCGCGGAGAATGCGCGCGATCTCTACAACCCGCAGGCTGCTCCCGGCGGTTGCGAGGAAGCGCTCGCCGGCGGCCGCCGGATCGGCCATCGCACGCAGGTGCAGATCCGCGACGTCGCGCACGTCGACGAAGCCCATCCCGAACGGAGGGCAGACAGGAACCCGTCCCTCGATCATTCTGCGCACCACGCGCAGGGAGGGCGGGTCGTCGGGGCCGAGCAGTGGTCCGAGGACCCCCACGGGATGCACCACTGCCAGTTCCAGCCCACCGCCTTCGTCCGCCACGAACTGCCAGGCGGCGCGCTCGGCGAGCGTCTTGGAGCGCTGGTAGGGCGGGATATCGCTGTCGACGTCGGTCCAGTCCTCCTCGGTGAACGGAGTCGAGCGCGGTGGATGCCCGATCCCGATGGCGCCGAAAGCGCTCGTCAGGACGACCCGACGCACGCCGGCGTCGCGGGCGGCGCGCAGCACCCGCAGGACGCCTTCTCGTGCCGGGACCACCAGTTCGTCGTCGGTCGCCGGGGTGCGGCGTAGGGTCGGCGAGGCGACGTGGAGGACGAAGTCGCAGCCGGCGACGGCGTCGTCCCAGCACTCGGCGTGTTCGAGTTCGGCGCGTACGACCGTCAGACGGTCGTCGTCGAACGGTGTGGCCGCGTGGAGCCACGAGCGCAGAGCCGGTGCGCGGCGCAGGTTGCGGACGGTGGTGCGGACGGTGTGCCCGGCGTCGAGCAGGGTCAGGACGCACCAGCTCCCGATGAATCCTGTCCCTCCGGTGACCAGTACCTGTGCCCTCTGTGGGCCCTCAGCTCGGGATCCGAATAGCAAGGGATGCCTCTCGGTATGGCGGTTCATATGAGCGCCATGCCGGGAACGCGCTTGCGGATGGCCTCCATCTCGGCCTCGTCGGATACGCCCTGCCAGTCATGGCGAGGGGTGTACGGGGCCTCCAGGGCGCGCACGTCCTCGTCGGTCAGCGCGATGTCGAGAGAGGCCACGGCCTCGTCGATCTGCCCGATCGAGCCGATGCCGACCAGGGGTGCGGTGACGACCCGCTGGCGGCGCAGCCAGGCGAGCGCGACCTGTGCGCGGCTGACGCCGTGCGCGTCCGCGACCTGTCCGACCGCGTCGATGATGGCGTGATTGGACGCCTCCTGCTCGGGCGAGTAGAGGGTGTCCGCGTACGCGCCGTCCGTCTCGGAGCGCGCCGTCGAGCGGGCATCGTCCCACGCGCGGGCGAGACGGCCGCGGGCCAGCGGCGACCAGATGATCGTGCCGACGCCCTCGTCCAGGCACAGCGGGATCATCTCCCGCTCCTCCTCGCGGGCGAGCAGGTTGTAGTGGTCCTGCATCGACACGAACCGTGCCCAGCCGTGCTGCCTCTGCAGGTGCAGCGCCTTCGCGAACTCCCAGGCGTGCATGGACGAGGCGCCGAGGTAGCGGACCTTGCCGGCCTTCACGAGGTCGCTGAGTGCCGCCAGCGTCTCTTCCCACGGGGTGGCGCGGTCGTTTCGGTGGATCTGGTAGAGGTCGATGTAGTCCGTGCCGAGGCGGCGCAGCGAGTGGTCGACCTCGGTCATGATCGCCTTGCGCGACAGGCCGCGTCCGTTCGGTCCCAGCCGCATCGGGTGGCGCAGCTTCGTGGCGATCACCACGGCATCGCGGTCGGCGAAGTCCTTGAGCGCGCGGCCGAGGATCTCCTCGCTGGAGCCGTTGGAGTAAATGTTCGCGGTGTCGAAGAAGTTGATCCCCGCCTCCAGTGCGTGCCTGATGAGGGGGCGCGCGTCCGCCTCGCTCTTCGACCAGACGGGATGCCCGCGGTTGGGTTCGCCGTAGGTCATCGCACCGATCGCGATCGGGGACACGTCGAGGCCGGTCATGCCGAGCTTGATATAACGCATGACGCTCCTTAAAGTATGTGGAGAGCTCTCCACTTAGCAACGTGAGGTCCCGTGGTCCGTTCAGACGCCCGTGAGAACAGGGCACGCATCCTCGCCGCCGCCCGCGAGGCGCTC
The DNA here is from genome assembly GCF_055657325.1 of Streptomyces sp. NPDC107562. Taxonomy (NCBI): domain Bacteria; kingdom Bacillati; phylum Actinomycetota; class Actinomycetes; order Kitasatosporales; family Streptomycetaceae; genus Streptomyces; species Streptomyces sp. NPDC107562. The sequence goes on from NZ_JBVKBE010000001.1 coordinate 1,085,590, forward strand.
ACCGCGGACGGCAGCACGTCGATGAACCAGATCGCCCAGCGCGCCGGAGTCGGCGCGGGCACCCTTTACCGCGACTTCCCCACACGCGAGGCACTCGTCCTGGCCGTCAACCAGGACGAGGTGGCACGCATCACCGGCACCGTGCCCGACCTACTGGCCCAGATGCCGCCGCTGGAAGCCCTCCGACACTGGACGATGGACCTCGTCGACGCCATGCGGCGAAAACATGGCCTCGGCGACGCACTCACCCCGGGCATGCACCAGGCGATCAGCGAGCAGAGCTACGGGCCGGTCATCGCCGCGATCACAGAACTTCTGGACGCCGGCAAGGAGGACGGAAGCATCCGTGTGGACGCCGCACCTGAGGACTTCCTCCAGCTGACCGGCGCGTTGTGGCGCGCCGCGTCCAGCTCCGTGGACCGGGCCCCCCACATGCTCGCGCTTATCCTCGACGGACTCCGCACGCACCGGTAGCGGAGGGCCTCGCGGCTGCGGGAGTGCGCTGCCGTACTGGCCGGCGATACCGCGGAGGTCGGGACGCCGCGGTCCACAGCGGTGCTGCGGCGGGCTTGTTCGGCATCCAATTGGGCGAGCTTGTCCTGGGCCCGCAGGGCTGACTTCGAGTCCTTCAGCTTGGCCAGGGTCTCGGCACGTATCGTCAAGTGACGACTTCCACGGAAGCGGGTCGGGGGAACGGCATCATGTCCCATCCCAAGGGCCAGTCCGGATCTCGTTGCTCTGCGGCCTCGATCTCAAGGCGCCGGGGAACACGCCATGCCCACCAGCGAGCACCCTCCTCGGGGCGATCGGGCCATGGAATCGTCGCGCGGCGATAGCGAACGCCGATGCCATCGAGTTCTGATTGCCTGATCGCGCGAACACGTGAGGGCAGCAGCGGCCAGACTCCCGCGAGCGCGTCCCGGCACCAGAGGTCGTGGCTGAGATCAGGCCCGCACCACGAGTAGCCCTCTTCCACCTCATCCACCAAAGCGCTCCACTGCGCGAGGAGGAAGTTGAGGGAATGTGCTCCAGCACCGGTCCTGGTGACACCGGCGGAGGCTGCGCTGAAGGCGACGTACTCTTCAGCGCTCAATACGATTTCGTCCGTGCAGCCGCGCCTCTTGTCGCCACCGTTGTAGCCGCTGCGCCCCCGGGGACACCAACCCCGAGAGCCGCTTTACACTCTGCTTCGCCCTGGCCGGCACCGCGTTTGGCCTCGTAGCGCTCTTCGCCCGCTTCGGCGTGACCACGCCCGGCAGCGCCGTCATCACGCGCCACGCCACACAGACGACGAGCGGGGCCAGACCCTCCCTTCCCCCACCGAACGGCACCGCCGGTGCACCTGGGCCGAAGGGTGAACGACGTGGCCACCCCGTACATCAGCGTCTCTGGCGGACCCGGACCCGCTCTCGCTGTGCACCTCGCCGGACAGGTGGCACACACCCTGCTGGTGCACGTCTCACTGGAACACCAGCGGCCCGCCCCTAACCGAGTTCCTCGTGCACTACGAGGACCAGTGCGCCCGCAGCGAGGAGATCGCCACCGTGCGCCGCGAACTCCGCCGTTCCCAGGCCGGCATCCCTGGGGCCGCGGCGGCAGCGGATCGCCCGCCGGGAACACAAACACTTGGCACACGGTTATAAAAGTCAGGACACGTCGCACCTTGCCGAGGCGATGGTTATGCCAGCAGAAAACCACCTTCTGACATCGAACGCAGACATCGCCTTCTGGGACGAGGGCGACGGCGAAGCCGTGCTGCTGGTCCACGCCTCCTTCGGCGCCGACTGGTTCGCGCCGCTGGCTCGGCTCCTGCCTGGCTTCCGGGTCGTACGCACTCACCGCGCCGGCTACGGGCGCAGCCGGGACCTCAGCGGTCGGCTGAGCGTCGCCGACCACGCAGTGCATCTCGCGGAAGTCCTGCAGGCCCTGGAGATCGAACAGGCCCACGTCGTCGGCCACTCCAGCGGTGCGGTCCTCGCTCTGCAGTTGGCCGCTGCCCGTCCCAGGCTCGTAAATTCAATGGTGCTGCTGGAATCCGCGAGGCCGTACGCTCCCGGCGAGCAGATGAGCGATGCCATGCGCCAAGCGGTGACCGCTGCAGAGGTCGGCGATCTCGAACGGGCTTTCGATTTCTTCCCGGGAAGTGTCTGCACACCCGGTTACCAGGACGTCATGATGCGCACTCTCGGTGCGGAGGGCTTCCAGGCGTCGGTGCGCAGCGGCCGGTACTTCTTCGAGCACGAAAGAGCCGCGTTCGCCGCGTGGGACGCCGACGCCGTCGGGCTTGAGGCGCTGCGACAGCCGACGCTGCTGGTGGCGGGCGGCGAAGGGGAGCGCCTCAACAGCCCCTTCCAGGCACGGAACCGCGCATTGGCCGGGCGGCTCGCCCGTGCCGAGCGCGTGACTTTGCCAGGTGTCAGCCACGCGATGCCGTTGGAGAACCCCGCCCTCGTCGCCCGGACCGTCCTCGACTTCGTCCGACGGCATCCGGTCGACTTCGCGCACATGTGACGCGACTTGACCACCGATTGTGCGAGTCGCATGGGCTAGGTCGTGATGGCGGGGCTTCATCAGCACATGGGTACCGCATGCATCACTCTGAGACCTGCACCGGGAGGGTGAGGGGATCCAATTCTTGCCGACGCGGGGCTTCAGTCGGCAGCAAGTTCTCGTGCAAGGCGGCCGGAACATCGCGCACGCCCATTCGCAGGGCTGCAGACCTGGTCTCCAGCCGTTCCAAGGTCGACCAGGACCGCCGCCGACCAAGACGCTCGCCCAGTGATTGGCCCCGCACGAGGCGCACCACTCGCAGTACCTCACCGACTGGGCCGCCACCGAGGTGCTGAGAAGCCACCAAGATGACCGCTGAGCCGAATACGTGAAGCTGCGCACCGCGATCGTGATGCGTGGCCAGCTCGAACTCCCGGGTCCGCGGCCTGGCCGAGGAGCGCTCCGCCGTCGGGCAAAGACGCTCGCTGTGCCACCCGACTGCTCGCTGGTTTGCTTCTTGAAGCTCAAGGACATGAGCGGCTCCCATCCTCCGAAGTGGTCGGGGGTCGGTACCTCTTGCGGCGTCCGCGGCCCACTTGCCGCTACCCATCGGACAGTTCGTCTCAAGGGCCGCGCCTCTGTCCATGAAGGCGCGCATGCACACATCCACGCGGATCCCCGCTGGCACGCGCGGCGAGCACGGAGTCGTGCAGCCTGTCTTCTCACCGTCTACCGCACTTTGCCGGTCCAGGCTCGCTTGGCCATCGGGTTCCACCACGCGTCCGCGCCTCGGCTGCCTACCGGCGGCAGGTGCGTGCTGCACTCGCCGCGTCTGGGGACCTTCCTGGCGGGGCTGGCGTCGTCGTGCCTGCCTTGGGTTGAGGGCTGGAGCTGCTCGGAGCTGCCTCTCAATTCACCGCCCGTCGCCGTAAACGCCTGGGAGCCGGGCACTCCAGGAGAGGTGCTGGATTGACCGGTCCGACACGCCGGATCCGTCAGCTGGATGAGCGTGCCGGGCCGGTGCCGTTAGGGGATGTTGGTGCCGCACAAGACCTGTCTGGGCAGCTTGCTACGTTTCGAGGGACTTCATGACAGCAGAAGCAGAAGTGTCGACGCTGGTGCCGGTAGAAGGGCGACGGCCGAAAGGCCGGGTGATCGTGGACTGGCTGACGACGACGGATCATAAGAAGATCGGGCATCTGTACCTGATCACCTCCTTCGCCTTCTTCCTCATCGCGGGTGCGCTCGCGCTGGCGCTGCGGGCGGAGTTGGCGCGGCCTGGTATTCAGATCCTCTCGAATGAGCAGTACAACCAGACGTTCACGCTGCACGGCACGATCATGTTGCTGCTGTTCGCGACCCCGACGTTCGCCGGGTTCGCCAACGCGATCATGCCGTTGCAGATCGGTTCCCCGGACGTCGCCTTCCCGCGGCTGAACATGTTCTCGTACTGGCTGTTCCTGTTCGGCGGTCTGATCGTTCTCGCCAGCTTCCTCACTCCCGAAGGTGCCGCGGACTTCGGCTGGACCGCCTACACCCCCCTCAGCGGGGGCGAGCGCACCGCGCAGCTCGGCGGCGATCTGTGGGTCATGGGTTTGGCGCTGTCCGGGTTCGGGACGATCCTCGGCGCGGTCAACTTCATGACGACGATCATCTGCATGCGGGGTCCCGGCATGACCATGTTCCGCATGCCGATCTTCACCTGGAACGTGCTGCTCACGTCGGTGCTCGTCCTGCTCGCCTTCCCGGTTCTGGCCGCGGCGCTGCTCGTGCTGGAGGCCGACCGTAAATTCGGCGCACAGGTCTTCGATCCGGAAAACGGTGGAGCAATTCTGTGGCAGCACCTGTTCTGGTTCTTCGGTCATCCCGAGGTGTACATCATCGCGCTGCCGTTCTTCGGGATTGTTACGGAGATCATTCCGGTGTTCAGCCGGAAACCGGTCTTCGGCTATTCCGGACTGGTCGCCGCCACCATCTCCATCACCGGTTTGTCCCTGACCGTGTGGGCTCACCACATGTTCGCCACCGGCGCGGTGCTGCTGCCGTTCTTCTCCTTCCTGAGCTTCCTGATCGCAGTGCCCACGGGGGTGAAGTTCTTCAACTGGATCGGCACCATGTGGAATGGCTCGCTGTCTTTCGAAACGCCGATGCTGTGGTCGGCCGGCTTCCTGGTGACCTTCCTGTTCGGGGGATTGTCCGGGGTGATCCTCGCCTCGCCGCCCATGGACTTCCACGTCACCGACTCGTACTTCGTGGTCGCGCACTTCCACTACGTCGTGTTCGGCACCGTGGTCTTCGCGACGTTCGCCGGCTTCTATTTCTGGTGGCCGAAGATGACCGGCACGATGCTCGATGAACGACTCGGGAAGATCCATTTCTGGACGCTGTTCGTCGGCTTCCACACCACCTTCCTCGTGCAGCACTGGCTGGGCGCCGAGGGCATGCCTCGTCGTTACGCCGACTACCTCGCCGCCGACGGCTTCACGGCACTCAACATGGTCTCCTCGATCGGAGCGTTCCTGCTGGGCCTGTCGACGCTGCCGTTCCTGTACAACATCTGGAAGACCGCCAAGTACGGCAGGAAGGTCGAGGTCGACGACCCGTGGGGATTTGGACGGTCCCTGGAGTGGGCGACCTCCTGCCCCCCGCCCCGCCACAACTTCAACGCCCTCCCGCGCATCCGCTCCGAATCCCCGGCCTTCGACCTGCACCACCCCGACATCGCGCAGTTGGAGCAGCAGCAGTACACCGGCAAACGCGACGCCGTCGAGCCCGGGCCGGGACAGGGCTGAAGCGGTGAAACCGGCACCAGAGGAGCCCTCACTTCCCGAAGCGGCCGCGGCGCTGGCCAACGAGGCCGAGGGCTATCTCCTGGCCTGCGCGGAACGGGACGGCGCACGACGCGAGGCAGCGGAACTCTGCGCGCGCCTGCCCTGGCTGACCACCGGACAGGCCGAGGACCTGACACGCCACTACGTCGACCAGCGCCTTGAAGTGACGCGCGGTCTGCTGCGACGTTCGGCACGCCGGGCCGAACAGATGCGTGAGGCCTACGAGGCGCGCTACGCACAGCTGCGACTTGCCTTGCTGAAGGGGCATGCCGCGGCGGCGTGCGCCCTGCTCGCCGGTGCCAGCGGCATCGCAACAGTGCTGCGAGCCGTGGGGAGGTGAGACACCACTATGGGGACCGACGGGGCTTGCACTCGGGAGCAGGATGCAAGCGCGCGACGCGGCACTCATCCGGATGCGTCATAAGCCAAGGGTGTTGTCACATGGGATGGCCCAGCAGGGGGAATCATGCCCCGCACAGGCGGAAGCAGTGGCTGAAAACCGTCCATAACGGACAGACTGCGAGGGTAGGGCGTGCCCACCATCCGTGCCCGGATACTCGCGCCGACGCCATCTCCACCTCTCCGAGAGGCCCCCTTCCCATGACCTTCAATCCGCTCGAGCAGCGGGGTATCCCGCTGGACCGGCAGTTGCGCAACTGGCGTGAGCTGAACGTGCAGCCGATCGACCCGGACCGCTGCGACCCCTACACCCGCTGCCGGATCATCACGATGAACGGCATCGAGGTGGAGGCCATCCTCTTCAGTCACCAGCTCGCCCGCAACACCATCGACCCGGAGGTCAAGCGGCAGCTCGCCGCCACCCGCTACATCGAGGCCCAGCAGCAGAAGGTCGTCAACTGGCTGCTCCCGGGGGTCTCCTCGGTTCTGGAGACGACGATCGCCTACGAGCAGGTCGCGGTGGACCTGACGGCGTGGGTCGCGCGCATGGAGCCGGATCCGTACCTGAAGCAGGCCTACCAGTTCGGTGTCCTGGAGGACTTCGACCACCTGTACCGGTACGCGAACCTGTACGAGATGATCGAGCACCGTAAGGCCGAGTCGATCGTCGACAACCTCACCGAGGTCATGCCCGGGCGGCCCACGAAGTACCACCACCGCAACCCGGTCGACAACGTCCGCGACCCCTACGACAAGAACACGGTCGACCCCTTGTCGAGGCTGCACGCGCTGACGATCATGTCCGCCGAGCAGCAGACGATGAACTTCTACATGAACACAGGCCCCACCTACATGGAGCCCATCGCCCGTCAGCTCTACCAGGAGATCGGGCTGATCGAGGAGGAGCACGTCACGCACTACGAGTCGCTGGTCGACCCGGGTGAGACGTGGTGGGAGCAGCTCGTCAACCACGAGTACAACGAGTGCTACCTCTACTACTCCTTCATGGAGCAGGAGAGCGACCCGAAGGTCAAGGCGATCTGGGAACTCCACCTGAACATGGAGCTCGAGCACCTGCACACCGCCTGCGACCTGATGCGCCGCATCGACGGCCGCGACCCGCAGGAGATTTTGGCGCCGGAACTGCCCGACGTGCTGACCTTCGAACCGAACAAGCAGTACCTGCGTGAGCTGCTCGACACCCAGATGGACCTCACCACCCTGGGGGCCGGCTACGTCCGCGAGGCACACGAGCGGTTCGAGAAGCTGCAGGAGCAGATCCATGGCGGCGAGGAGCCGCCGAGTGAGCGGGTCATGGCCCAGCACGACGACATGTTCGGCCGGGAGTACCGCGTGCAGACCGAGGGCGAACACCCCGACCCCGCCATGCGCGAGAAGTGAGGCGAGCGCAGATGTCCGAGCTGCACACCCCCCAGGCCGGCGACGACCAGGCCCAGGACGACGACGTCGTCGCGCTGCTGATCCGTCAGCACGGCGACATCCGCAATCTCTTCGACGAGGTCGAATCCACCACCGGCGAGAATCGCCGTGACGCCTTCCACCGCCTGGTGCGGTTGCTGGCCGTCCACGAGACCGCCGAGGAAGAGATCGTCCACCCCTTCGCCCGACGCTCCGTCTCCGGTGGCGAGCAGGTCGTCGAAGACCGACTCGCCGAGGAACGCGCCGCCAAGGAGCTCCTGGCCAAACTCGACGACATGGACACCGACGACCCCAAGTTCATGCCCCAGCTGATGAAGCTGCGCAAGGAGGTCCAGGAGCACGCCCGGGCCGAAGAGCGCTACGAGTTCACCCACATCCGCCGCAGCACCGACGTATCCGGCCTCGCCGCGATGGCCAAAGCCGTCAAAGCCGCGGAAGCGATGGCCCCTACCCGGCCCCACCCCGGGGTCGAATCCGCGACCGCGAACATCGCCCTCGGCCCGGTGGCCGCCGTGATGGACCGCGCCCGCGACGCGATCCGCAAAAGCATGGGCAAAGACGGCTGACGGGTGGCGCCGTCCGGAACTCCCTCAGCCACCTCGCTCTTCCAGCGATGCTGAGGGAGCGCCAGGCCGGTCGACCCCCGGGGTGGCGCACCGCCGTTCTCCCTTGCTGCGAACGTCAGGCCTTGCCACTCCGATCAGGCCCACCTCGCGTTCGGCGTCCAAGGCGGAAGCCGCCCCTGACCGTGACCGGCACCAGCGGGTGGTGCCTCCTCAGGTGTCGTCCTGCTCCGCCTCCTCTTCGGTGCGGTCTCCTTCAGCCTGCGACGGTGTCGTACGGGGCACGTCACGATGATTGCGGTCTGTCGCGGTCTCCTCCTGCCGCTCGCCCTCTGCCTGGGACGGGGTCGGCTCACTCATCGGTGTCTCCTCACTGTGAGCGCCTTGCAACGCGGGAGGCAGGCTTGCGCGGGCGCACAGAAGTCGGCTCGTAGCCCTTAACGGCCTGCTCGCTCGTTCGTTCGTTCAGGGTCATGACCGGGCTTGCGACGGCACCGGCAACGAGTCCCTGCCACACCGCGCTCGTGATCATGTCTGGCGAGTAGCCGCCCACGGCGCCATCACCCGCCTGCCGCGACCGGCCCCGCGGGAGCCGATACCGCTGGTGGCGACTGAGAGCGGAAGACCGCATGGGCCAGTTCAAGCAGACGGCGGGGCTGCTCCTGCCAGCCGCAAAACCGGACCGCCATTCCTCTGGCACGGGCCGCCGCGAAGAGCCTGCTGGTCAGCCGCAGCCCGGCCACGTCCATGAACAGGACCTTCCGAACGTCGACCACCAGGAGCCTGGTGGCATCAGGCAGCCCGGCTACTGCCCCTTCCAACAACGTTCCGACCTGAGCATCCAGATCGCCGTACAAGAACAACCGGCAGCTTTGACCAGTACGGACGGATGTGAAAGAAAACGCACTCATACTGCTGTGCCTCCCAGCGACGGGGAGTGACGGAACGGTCGCCCAGGCCGGGAGGCCGAGCCCGCGAAACCTTGTGCGGGGCAACTGCCGTTCCGTGTCGCACCGTACTGAACCACCGACTACCCGATGCCGCGCTCTCTCACGCGTCTCCAGTTGCGCCGCTCGACGGCCGTCGGCCGGCTCACGCGTAGGACTCGGTGGGTTGCAGACCGCGCAGCCCTGATGTAGCCCTTCGGTCGCACGGCGAGGACCGGAACTGCGGGTTCTCCTCCTACACGGAGAAGTTGATCGCGGTCTGCGCCACAGCGCCAAGCTGAAATATGGCGATGTTTGTCGTGTCAACGGGCAGAAGTGTCCCAGACCAGGGAGGCTGATGTGTTGCGTGACCGGATGGGACTGGCGGACGTACTGGTGGCGGCAGAGCACGCGGCCCCAGTGGACTCGCTCGATGTGGTGGCGCGCAATCTGCGCGACCGCTTCGGCGCGCGGTACGTGTCGTTCCTGTTCGTGGACATCGTCGGCCGGCGCATGCTGCGGGTCAACGAGAAGGGGGATGTCCAGGAGCACCGTGCCGAGCATGTGCCCCTCGCCGACAGCAGCATCTACGACGAGGTGCTGCGCACTCAGAAGCTGGTGCGGGCGCCGGAAGGCGGCCAAGGACTGCGGGTGCTGGCCCCGGTCACCAACAGGGGCGACGCCATCGGTGTGCTGGAGCTGTTCCTTACGCAGGTCACGCAGGACGTGCTGGAGCAGGTTGAGGAGGCCGCACATGCGCTGGCGTACATCATCGTCACCGACCGCCGGTTCACGGACCTCTACCACTGGGGGAATCGCACCACCTCGGTGAGCCTGGCCGCGGAAATCCAGCGCCAGCTGTTGCCCTCGGCCGCGTCCTGCGAGGCAGCCGAATTCGATCTGGCCGGCGCGCTGGTCCCGGCCTCCGACATTGCCGGTGACACCTACGACTACTCCCTCGACCAGAACACTCTGCATCTGTCCGTCACCGACGCCATGGGCCACGACGTGGACGCCTCGCTCATGGCGACGCTCCTGGTCAACGCCTCGCGCGGGGCCCGCCGCGCGGGGGCGGACCTGGCCGAGCAGGCGCGGCAGACTCACCTGGCGCTCGTCGACCACGGGCGGCGGACCTTCGCCACAGGGCAGCTGGTGCGCATCGCGCTGGACGGGAGCAGCGCCCAGCTCGTCAACGCCGGACACCCCTGGCCGCTGCGGCTGCGCGACGGCGAGGTCGAGGAGTTGCGACTTGCGGTGAACCTGCCCTTCGGCGTCGCCTGGCAAGGCGCCTACCGGGTGCAGGACCTGGATCTCCGCGCCGGCGACCGCCTTGTGCTGCACACCGACGGCATGCAGGAGCGGCAAGCGCAGACCGTTGACCTGCCCGCACTGCTGCGTGCTACCGCCGACGAGCACCCCCGTGAAGTCGTGCGCGCGCTGGTCGGCGCGGTCGCCGACGCCTACCGCGGCCGCCAGCCGAGAGACGACGCCACCGTCCTGTGCCTGGACTGGCACGGACCCCTTGGGAAATCCTCGTTCGCACGCCGATGACCCATGCCTGACGCAACCGATTGCGCAGTGTGTCGGCCCCGTCGGCCACGTCGGACTTCGTGGGGCGCAGGCGGGCTATGCCGCGTAGCGCCCCGATCTCGGGTCGGTCAGGTGCGGGGGTCGTATCCCTCAGAGGACGTGCGACTTCCATACCCGGACGACGGCCCCCGCATCTCACGGTCGGACCGCGTCCCGGCGCTGGCAGCGGCGCCCAGGGCCAACAGAAGGGCGATCACGCCGACGATGACATTGTTGGTGATCGTCCTTGTCGTGTCGACGTTGCCGGCTACGACCCACGGTGCGATGACGGTCCACGCACCGAGGGCGGCGGCGGCCCAGGCCATGCTGTGGGTGCGCTCGTAGGCATGGCCGAAGCCACCCATGAGCAGCGCGTACGCCACACCCGTGATCAAGTTGTTGACGGTCAGGGTGGAGAAGCCGTTGAAGCCCGCTATCCAGGGCGAGGCGGCCAGGTAGAGACCGGTGATCACACCGATGGCTTCGATCGCCTGTGCACGTGGTGTGGTGGCGGCCCGTTCATGGCGGGCACGCATCTCCAGGATGTCGGGGTGCGACTCTATGGTGGGGCGGGTGTGAGCCATGATGGCCTCCTGCGTCAGGCAGTCTGTCGCGTACCCGGTACCCATGAGTCGACGCTAAAACCGAAATACCGCTCAAATCGGTCATAGCGTCTCTCCGTCCCAACCGAACCAAGTGGCAGTCGCGGCGCTCAAGCGTTGTCCGTGCGAAGCCGCAGTCGCACGCCAGGAAGCGGCTGTGAGCGCCAGCGTTTCCCCAGCAGCGTGTAGCTCAGGTACCACTTCGCCCGCCCCCACCCTTGCGCCGAGCGGTGATCGGCGTTACTCCGCCACTTCGCGAGAGCGTCGGCATCACGGAAGTACCCGACGGTGATACCCGGTCCGCAGGGACTCTGCGCATAGTCCCAGGCTTTCCCTGCGTGCGTTGGTCTCCGCGTAACCGCTCTGGCCCTCGGTGTGCACCGTGGTGAAGACAGCCACGCAGTACGGCGGTTCATGGGCCTGGACAGGCGCGACAAGTGCTTCCGGATGATCGCTCGTGGCAGCCACTTGAATCATGCGCCAAAGGATCCAGCGTCATTCATGACCGGGATGGATGGCGGATCGGCTCACCATCGAGCGGTTCACCGGCCACTTCGGTCTCGGCTACGAGAGCATCCGCTTGGCGGCTCCCGGAACTACCAGGGGCTCCCACCCGCGCGGAACGTGCTCTGCCCAAGGGAGCCGGGGCCTATGCCCCAGCAGGCAACGCGGGGGAGCCGGTAGCGGTCCCGGCGAAACCGCCGTTCAGCTCCCGACCCCCGCGCGCTCCGGTCACGCGGCGCACATCGACGCCGCGAACTCTTTTCGTGCTGGTCGGCTTCCGGGGATCAGACCTCGCCGCGCCACGCACCGGTCTCGGTGCCCCCGCGGGACTCGATGAACCCCTTGAACCGCTTCAGGTCACCGGTGGCCTGCCGCTTGACGAAGCCGAGCTTGTCCCCGACGGTCTCGGCAAGGCCTTCCGGCTCGTAATCGAGCTGCAGCATGACTTTGGTCGTCTGGTCGTCGATGTAGTGGAAGGTGACGACACCGGCCTGGTGGGCCTCCCCGCCGACCGAGCTCCAGGCCACCCGCTCGTCCGGGATCTGCTCGGTGATCTCCGCGTCGAACTCCCGCTCCACCCCGCCGATCTTCGTCTTCCAGTGCGTGAGTGTGTCCGTGCGCTGCTCGATCCGCTCGACACCGTCCATGAACTGCGGGAAGTCCTCGAACTGCGTCCACTGGTTGTACGCCGCGCTGACGGGGACGTGGACCTCGATGGATTCCTCAATCTGGGACATGACTGACCCTTTCTACGAACCATGACGGCTCTCGCCAAGGGCCGGGTTTCCAGCTTCGCTGACAGTCATGCGTGCGATCATCCGGGTCGGTCTCCATGCCGCCCAGTCGAGCCCGAGCGCGGCGAGTGCGGTGGGTCTGCCGGAGGTGAATTCGACCTACGGTTCCCAAGAGCCGCTCCGGCGTGAGGATCCACCTGGTCGGCCGGTGGCGGTTCCGGCCGGCCCAGGGTGCCGCCTTCGCCCGGACGTCCACGGAGTAGTAGCGGGACGCCGTCGCCAGCTCAGCCGAAACCACCACGGATGCCCGGAAGGCTGCCGCAGCGGTTGCCGGAACGGTTCATCCGGGAGTGCGCGCCGGAGCCCGGGGGGCCGGAGCTTGGCGAGGGCTGTTACGGGACGGGTGTGTCTCACCGGGAGCACTCGTAGAGCCGTCTGAGCGCGGGTGACGAGCTGGCGTGCCGGGCTACCGGGCGGTCCCGACCCCCTGTGCTGGGGATGACCCGATCAGCTTGAACCGATTCATTGATCTCTCGCAATCAATCCATCAACTCTGTCAAAACCGTTGCCACGATGAGCACCCGCCTCCAGAGTGTGTGATTGAAGCGATTCATTACGCCGATCCATTACGCCTCCTGAGGAGCGCTCGTGCCCGTGCGTCAGCAGATCGCCGCCGCGGTCGCTGCATCAGTCCTCGTCGTGGTGGCAACCGCGACGCAGACCGCAGCGAGTCCACCCGCCGGCCCCACCGCCCCAGCCGCCGTCGCAACGAGCGTCGGCGGCCTGACGGTCAACGCCCTTGACGACCCGCTCGGTATTCCCTTGACGGCGCCCACCCTGGGCTGGCAACTCGACTCAGAGCGCCGTGGCGTCGCGCAGCGGGCATACGAGATACACGTCGCCTCTTCGGCGGACCGCCTCGACGACCCCGACGTCTGGGACAGCGGCAAGGTCTCCTCCTCTCGGTCTGTCGGCGTCCGCTACGGCGGCCCCGCGCTGAAGCCGCAGACCGACTACGTCTGGGCGGTCCGGGTGTGGGACGACCGGGGCATCGCCTCCCGGTGGAGCGCGCCTGCCGAGTTCGGCACCGCACGGGGCGATCGGCCGTGGACCGCCGAGTGGATCGGGGCGCGGACACCGACGCTGGGCGCCAAGTGGACCGACTACACGATCAAGTTCACCGCCTCCGACATCAGCGGGGCCCTCGGCGTCTACTTCCGCGGTCAGAACACCGAGAACGCCTACATGTGGCAGATCAGCGACACCGACGACGCACTGCGCCCGCACGTGAAACGCAACAGTGGCTACTCGGTCCTCAAGGCGACACCGTTCCCCGCCGGGTTCGACTTCGCGGCCGAGCACGACTACGCGATCGCCGTCGACGGCGACACGATCACCACCACCGTCGACGGCAAGCAGCTGGATCAGCGCACGGATGCGACCTTCGGCGCCCCCGGCACCATGGGCTTCCGCACCAGCGGCGCCGAGCGCGGCATCGTCCGCGACGTCACGGTCACCGGCGCCGACGGCACCGTCCTCGTCGACACCGCCTTCCCAGCCGGCGACCGCACCTTCACGTCCGGCACTGTGACCGCCGCCGGCCTGCGCGTCGACAGCGACGGCGGCGAGGCCTGGCTGCGCCGCGACGAGCCGGTCCCGCTGCTGCGCAAGGAGTTCGACCTCGGCGGCAAGGAGGTCGCCCGGGCGCGCGTCCACGCCTCGGCGCGCGGCGTGTACGAACTGCGGCTCAACGGCGCGCGGGTGGGCGACGCCGAACTCGCGCCCGGCTGGACGGCGTACGACAAACGCATCGACTACCAGACCTACGACGTGACCCGGCAGGTACGCGACGGCGCGAACGTGATCGGCGCCGAGGTCGCTCCGGGCTGGTACAGCGGCAAGGTCGCCATGTTCGGCACCGACGTCTACGGGCAGGACAACTCGGTGATCGCCGAGATGCTGGTCGAGTTCACCGACGGCACCAGCACCACCGTCCGCACCGACGGCACCTGGACCACCACCGGCGGCCCGACCCGCGAGGCCGACCTGCTCGACGGCGAGTCCTATGACGCACGGGTGGCGCAGCAGGTCGACGGCTGGGACGAGCCCGGCTTCGACGACACGAAGTGGGCCCCGGCCGACGTCCGCGACGAGCCGACGAACGTACTCGAACCGCAGACCGCGGTCGACGTGCGGGTCACCCAGGAGCTGCGGACCGCGCAGCGGATCGACTCGCCGACAGAGGGCACGTACCTCTACGACCTCGGGCAGAACATGGTCGGCCACGTGCGCGTCACCCTCAAGGGCGAGCCGGGCCGGACGGTGAAGATCCGGCACGGCGAAGTACTCAACCCGGACGGCACGCTCTACACCGCGAACCTGCGCAGTGCGAAGGCGAACGACCACTACACCTTCGCCACCGACCAACCGGAGACGTTCGAGCCGTCGTTCACCTTCCACGGCTTCCGATACGTCGAGATATCCGGCGTCGATCAGGCCCCCGCGGCGAACGACCTGATCGGCGTCGTCGTCGGCACCGACGGCGACCTCACCAGCACACTCGACACCAACTCCGACCTGGTCGACCAACTGCACAGCAACATCGTCTGGGGCATGCGCGGCAACTTCCTGTCCATCCCCACGGACACCCCGGCGCGCGACGAGCGGATGGGCTGGACAGGCGACATCAACGTCTTCGCCCGCACCGCCGTCTACAACATGGACGCGCAGTCCTTCCTCACCAAGTGGCTGCAGGACCTGCGGGACACCCAGCGGCCCAACGGTTCGCTGCCCGGCGTCGCCCCCGTGGTCCCCGGACGCTTCGACGGCGGCTACGAGTCGGCCGGCTGGATGGACGCCGGAGTGCATGTGCCGTGGACGCTGTGGCAGGCCTACGGCGACACCGACGTCATCCGCGACAACTACGACATGATGAAGCGCTATGTCGACTTCCTCGACGCCGACTCCACCGGCCACATCCGCTCCGCCGGCGGCTACCTCGACTGGCTCAACCTCGACGACGCGACCCCGGCCGACGTGCTCGACACCGCGTTCGTCGCCAAGAGCACACGTGAGTTCGCGCAGATGGCGGCCGCCATCGGCCGGGACGGCGACGCGGCGGCGTACCAGCAGCGCTACGAGGCGATCAGGTCGGCGTACCAGGCGGCGTTCATCGGCGCCGACGGCACCGTCAAGGGCGACAGCCAGACCTCGTACATCCTGACGCTGACCAACGACCTCGCCCCGGCCGACCGGCGCGACGCGGTCGTCGCCAAGTTCGTGGGGACCCTCGAGCGCCGCGACTACCACCTGTCGACCGGCTTCCTCGGCGTCGACGGACTGCTGCCGGCACTCACCCAGGCGGGCCGCTCCGACATCGCCTACCGGCTGTTGCAGCACGAGGACTACCCGTCCTGGGGCTACGAGATCGGGAAGGGCGCGACCACGGTCTGGGAGCGGTGGAACTCCATCAACCCCGACGGCACCTTCAACGACGTGGGGATGAACTCGTTCAACCACTACGCCTACGGCGCGGTCGGCGAGTGGATGTACCGCACCATGGCGGGCGTCTCGGCGGCCGAACCGGGCTACCGCAAGGTGCTCATCGCCCCGGAGCCCGGTGAGGGCATCGACCACGTCGACTTCCGCCACGAGACGCCGTACGGCACGGTGCGCAGCGCGTGGGACATGACCGACGGGGCGATGAGTCTCGACGTCGACGTGCCGGCGAACACCACCGCCCAGGTGCGCATCCCGGCCCCGAACCGCTGGGCGGTCACCGAGGGCGGCAAGCCGATCGGCGAGGTCGACGACGTGACGTACGTCGAGCAGGCCGACGGGGACGTGGTGCTGGAGGTCGGCTCGGGGCACTACGCGTTCGCAGTCGACCCGGTCCTCGGGGATGTGGGGGCGGCCCGGGCGCAGGCAGCGTCGTTCGCCGATGACCTCGACGCGCTTCAGGTACGCGGCCCCGGCAAGATTGCCAAGGGTCACCTCCAGGTGCGCACCGCCCTGGTGCGGACCGAACTCGCCGCTGCGTGGCGGTTGCAGGGCCATGGCGCGGACGAGCGGATGACCGCCGCCGCGGTGCACCGCGCGCTCGCCGGCGTCGCCGACCTCGACCGATGGACGCAGACGTACGCCGAGCAGGGCACGATCGGCAAGACGGCGGCCACGGCGCTGCGTGACTCGTTGACCGGCATCGAGCGGCCCCTGTCCCGGGCGTCCTCGCGCCTGGTCGGTGCGGTAGCCACGCTGAACGTGCCGCCCGGCGAGATCCTCCCTGGCGACGTCGTCCGCGTGACGGTGGAGTTGAAGAACACCGGCAAGCGGCCGCTGACCGGCGTCGACTCGTCACTACGGGCACCCAGCGGCTGGACGGTGAAGCCGGTGGGCCGGCACGTGTCCATCACGGGTGCGGGCAGCACGCTCCAGCACGCCTACGACGTCAAGGTCGCGAACGACGCGCGGGCGTCCGCGGCCGACCTCACCGGCTCGGTGGCGTACCGGTACGCGGGAGGAACGGCGACGCTACCGGTGTCGGCGGGTCTGGTGGTCGCCCCCGGCGTCGCCGTCGCCAGGGTGTCCAGCACGCCGAATCCGGCCGCCCCGGGCGATTCGGCCACCGTCGCCGCCGTGCTGACCAACCGCACCGAGGTGGAGCAGTCCGGCAAGCTCACGTTCGACCTCCCCGACGGCTGGCCGACACCGAACCCCGTCGGCTACCACCTGGATCCGGGTGCGGAGACAACGGTCGAAGCCGTCGTGACGGTGCCGCTCACCGTCGTCGAGCGGGCGGCCACGGTCACGGTGGCGACCGGATCGACGACGGCGGAACAGGCGACCGGCACGATCACGGTCTCGCTGCCCACGCCTCCCGCGAATGCGAGCGACCACATCGACCTCGGTGACGGGCCGTCGGAGTCCGCCCACCGACTGACGGCGTCGGAGCACTCGGGGACGAACACCGAGGCCGGGCTGACACGGCGCTACACGCATTCCTCCTACCCGGGCGGCTGGTTCGAGATCGACGCCGCCGTACCTTCCGGCCGTCGCTTCGCGGTCCGCGTCGTCGAGACCTTCGACGGTGCCCGGCGCAAGACCTACGACGTCCAGGTCGACGGCGAGGTGGTGCACAGCGTCGACTTGAGGCGGGGCGAGGGCGGCCAAGGCACCGTCACACACCAGTTCGTGGTCGAACCCTCCGGCACGCCGGACGGCACCGTGCGACTCCGCTTCCAGGACACCGGCACCGACTACGACCCCTCGATCGCCGACGTGTGGGTGATGCCGATCGACTGACCTCGCCGACGACCTTCGTGGGCCTGAACACCCCGAGTTGAGGGTGCTCAGGCCCACCCACACGACCTGTGGCAACAGTGACCTCTGCGCCGGGTCGCAACGACTGCCGAGGAGTGGGCAGGCCTGCGGCAAACCGCCGTCGAGGACCGCCGCACCGATCCGACCAGAGCCGAGGGAACCGGACGAGACCGCCGGGGCGCCGCACTCGGTCAGCGTCCCCGACGCCGACCTCCTCGATTAGGGGATCGATCGATTTGGGGACCGTCAACGAGATCACGGTTGCCCTGGAAGACGGGTCCCCTGGACCTCACGGCAAGGGGACACGCTCGCCGTTGTGCCATGAAACCTCAGCCACCGCTGCCTCGATGCACCGCGCGTCGCCGAGTCCCGTGAGCCGCACCGGGTAGCAGGAGCGGGACTCGGCCGACGCGCGTGGTGCCCATCGCCTGCGGCACCATAGGTGTGCTTCAGAGGCTCGTCAGGGCCTTCACCAGGTCGGCGGCAATCTGCCGGTCGATGGGCTCGGGGACGGGCTGCGTGCCGTTGCGGAGTGACATGCCGCCGTCGGTGGCGATCGCGCAGAGGCTGCGGGCTTGGAGGGTCAAGCCCAGATCCATGGCCTGGATGGGGTTTCCCTTGGCGGCTGTCAGGTTGATCATCTTGGTGTCGGCGAGGATGGTGATCTCCCGGCCGTCACGCAGCCGGTGGATCGCGCGTTCCTGGCCGCTGGGGCCGGAGCGGTGCAAGGCTGTGGTCTGCTCACGGAGCGCCTGGGCGTCCAGTTCCCACGGCATGTGGCCCACGCCCGTGACGAGGGTGCCGTCACGGAGGTTCTCGATCTCCGCCGGGCCGATGACGTTCGGGTGTCCGGTGGCGAGGAAGAGGAACTGGGTCTGGGGGAGGAGGTCAAGCAGGTCGCCCACGCGGTGGCCCGCCATCACTGCTTCCAGCGCACGGTAGGGGTCGGTGTCGGCGACGCTGACGCGCGCACCGAGACCTGCCAGGGTGTCCGCGACGCCGCGGCCGCAGGGGCCGTAGCCCACGACGGTGGCGTGTGCGCCCGGGAGCATGAGGTTGGTGGCGTTCATGAAGCCTTGGACGACGCTTTGCCCGACGCCGAACTCGTTCTCGACCAGCAGCTTGAGCCGACTGTCGTTGATGACGATGACCGGAAAGGGCGGAGGGGTGTCCCAGGAACGGATGCGCAGACCTCCGGTCGTGGTCTCCTCCGTAGCTCCTATGAGTGAGGGCAGACCGCCGCGCGCGATGACCGCCTCGATCAGGTCGGCACCGTTGTCGAGGATGAGGTCCGGCTGGGACTCGATGACCTGCTGGATGTTCGCGCGGTGCTGGTCGAGTGTGTCGGAGCGGTGACCCACGACCGTGACGCCTGCATCGCGCAGAGCGTCGGCTGTGTCCTCCTGCGTGGTGCCGGGGGATCCGGTGAGCACCACGTCGGCGCCCGCATGGGCCAGATAGGACACCAGGACGGCGGTCTTGGGCTCGATGTGGAGGCAGATCCCGATGCGGCGGCCGGCGAACACCGATGCCTGCTTCTGCATGGTTGCCTTGAGGAGCGGCATGTGTCGAGCCGCCCACAGGGTGCCGTCGTGGGCAATGGTGGGGAGAGCAGGGGTGGGCTGTGACATGGCGAGATTCCTTGGCTGGGGGAGTGGGGAGCGCAGTCGGCAGGGCAGACGTGTGCCCTGGTGGCCGGGACGAGGGCACACGTGTGCCCTCGTGTCGGGTGACTGGTCAGCCGTAGAACTCGCTGCGGTAGGAATGGTCGCCGAAGAGGTGACGGCTTCCTTGGCGGGTTTTCATGCCGGAAGCCTCCTCACCGATGACAGGGATCGCGCATCACACCGCTCTGCTGAGGTTATACGCATAACCTCTGGGGTCACAAGATACCGGACCTGGGGACCGCATCTCTGCAGCACACCGATGGCGGAGGCCCACTAGGAGCAGGGTTCGTGAGTCCGGCAGAGAGAGACCGCCGACTTCATCATTCGTACTAGCCGACGGCCCCACCGCTTCGGCAGCGGCTCAATGCCCTTCGTCCGGGTTCGCTGCACCACCTCGACGTCGCTGCCTTGTCCGGCGCCATGATGGAAGATGCTGTTCTGGCAGCCGCCGTCGGCCCAGACCTTGGTGACACGGGAATCGTGCGCCGCCAGGTCGTCGAGCAGACGCTCTCCGCCGACGGTGTCATGTACGTTCGCTGCGGTCAGGAAGGCCAGGAGCAGGCCGAGGGTGTGGGTGATCAGATGCCGTTTGCCGACCTTGATCTTCTTGCCGGCGTCGATGCCCTGACTGCTCTCGGCCACGTTTGCCGAGGTCTTCACGCTCTGCGCGTCGATCAGGGCCGCCGTGGGCTCCGTGCTGCGGCCCTGCGCGCGACGGGCGTTGTCGCGTAACAGGTCGTGGATCTGCTGGGTCGTGCCGTCGGCTTCCCACTTCGCCCAGTAGTCATAGACGGTCTTGTAGGGCGGGTAGTCGTGCGGCAGGTACTCCCAAGGAATCCCGGTCCGGTTGACATGCAGGATCGCGTTGACGATCTCCCGCAGATCATGCACCCGGGCCGCCGTGCCCGGCCCGGTCCGTCTCGCCGCCCAAGCGGTGAAGAGCGGCTCGACCGGAGCCCACCGGGCATCAGACACATCACCTCGGCAAGAACGACCCGCACTCACGCCCGTGCTGACGACCGCTCACACCAGCCGTCACAAATCATCCCTTGATACCAACTGCCGAGATCAGATGTTCTCCAAGGGCGTTCCAGCGCAGCTCGATTCCCTTGACAAAACCTGAAGAGCTGATGCTGCCTGCGACTCCAGCACGACCGCCCCACGACTGCCTGGATCGCACTCATCCGTCTTCCGGTTGGGCAGCCCTCTCACCGATGCTGGAAGGAACAGAGATGTCGAGCCGAGCAGGAGAACGGATCTTGTGGGTCAAAGTGTACGACAGCGAGGCTCTGGCGGTTCGGGACCGGGTGGAAGCCTGGCAGGCCGTCACGATGGACTCCTTCACACCGAACCTAATCAGTGTTGACCGCGCGAAGGACTTCCGCGCCTCGCTACAGGCAACGGAACTTGGTGCCTCCCAACTGACCGTGATCACCTACTCCTCGCTGCGATGCCAGCGCACACCCCGGCTCATACGACGCTCTGACCCCGAGTTGTACTCGGTAGGCCTCATCCAGCGCGGAGGGCATCGCATTTCCCAAGCCCGACAAGAGGCAATCGTCGGCGTGGGTGACCTGGTGTTCTACTCGACGTTCAGGCCGTTCGACGCACACGTGCACGCCGATGAAGAAGTCGCTGAGTCAGTCATCGTCCAGTTTCCACGGGCGCTGCTGCCACTGCCCGTGCGTGCAGTTGACGGTCTGCTCGCGAGCCGTTTCCCCGGGCGAGAGGGGATCGGCGCCCTGCTCGCCCAGTTCCTCACCCAGTTGACCATAGACAAGGGCGCTTACACGCCCGCTGACGGCGCCCGGCTGGGCACGGTCTTACTCGACCTTGTTACCGCCCTGTTGGCCCAGCACGTCGAAAGAGCCGGTGAAGCGCCCTCGGAGTCCAGCCGGCGCGCCTTGATCCTGCGCGTTCGCACCTTCGTCGAGCAGCATCTCGGTGACGGCGACCTCACCCCTACCGCCATCGCCGCCGCCCACCACATCTCCACGCGCAGTCTCCACCGCCTCTTCCAGCATCACGGAGAGACGGTCGCCGCATACATCCGCCACCGGCGCCTGGAGCGTGCCCGTCACGACCTGACCGACCCCGCTCTGGCGACGCGGCCCGTCAATGCCATCGCCGCGCAGCGAGGGTTCCCTCACCCCGAAACCTTCAGCCGCGCTTTCCACTCCGCCTACGGCCTCACTCCGCGTGACTACCGCCAGGCCCAACTCGGCTCCAGCACGCCTTCCCGCGCCCCTGGCTCCCAGCATCAAGGACCACCCGATGGACTCACACCCGGCTCCTCCCGTCAGTGAGAAGCCGCGGCCGGCCCACCCGGTGGCTCTCCCGGCGAGTCTGTCGATCGAGTTGGCTATCTGGGGTGGTGGGGGTTACTGACGGGTGCGTGGAGCCGGCCGTTGACGATGTCGAAGGCGTAGACAGCGGTCTTCCGGCGCAGGTCCCAACGGGGTTGTCTCTTGCCGGTGGGGTCGCACGGTCGCGGTCGCGGGGCACGCCGTTCTCGACGGCCCGAACGTCGGGCAGCACGGTCTTCCCGCGCATGCCGTTGCGGGAGTTGCCGCCGTCCTTCCCGGCAGGGTCGTATTTGTCATAGCCGAGGCGGTCGTTGATCTCACCCTCCCAAGCGGACTCCAGCAGCCGCTTCGTCAAGTGCTGGACTACCGCCCTCGCCGGTCACCTGCAGTCCCCCGCCCTTAGCCCGGGATACCACGCGTCGATCAGCCAGTCGTCCACCGCCTTCGCCGTCTGCGGATCCAAGAGCTCGACGTTCTCGGTCTCCGTCACGTTCTCACTGTTCGTCGGCGCACCGTCCATGATCGGAAAGTGCACCGAACGAACAGTCCAGACCGGTCGGACTGGTGCTCCGCCGACGGCACCTCCCCCAGCGGCCCCCAGCGAGCGGGCTGGGCTCAGTCACCCGAAGGCGGATCAGTAGCCGTAGTAGTCGGCGTAATATTCGCCGTAGCGCGCGAAGGCGGCCCGGGTACCAGGCCCGGCGTCACCGTCGATACTGCCGGTGTAGCCCCACTGCGACTTCAGGGCCCGCTGCAACGCCTTGATCGTGTCGGTCCCTACGATCCCGTCGATACTGTCCGTGTATCCCCAGAAGTCCCGCAGTCCCCTCTGGATGGCTTTCCAGCTGTTCGTGCCCAGCTGGCCGTCAATGCCCCTGGGGTCGTAGCCCAGATCCTGGTGTCGGCGCTGAACTCCCTTGGCCTGCCGAACGCTCAGCCCGAGGTTCTGAATCGCCAGCGGGGCGAACTCAGTAGTGATAGCCGGTGTGGTGTCCGCCGGGGCTGCGACGGCAGCGGTGCCCGTGCCGGCGAGGGTACCTGCGGCAATTGCTGTGGCGGCGATAGCTGTGACGAGTGTGCGCTTCCAGCCAGCGAGTCTCATGATGTGTCTTTCTACTCGGATGGGAAGTAGCTAGTACCAGGACCCTGCGAAGCTGATTCACAGGCCGCTGTCCGGACGGCCATCTATCTGTTCGCAGGTGACTTGAGGGTGGAGCTCCTTAGCCGCGGACGTGTGTGACTGTCAGGCCCCGGAGTAGGCAACGCCAGGAAGTTGAAGACGTGGTCCAACGAACCTCTGCCCGCGACCAAGTCTGAGTCGGTTGGGCAGGGTCGTCATTGACGCCCAGAGCCAAGCCCTTGACGATGCACGTCAGCCCGGGAATAGGTACGGGGATAGTCACGAAGAGTAGGACTTAAAGAACATTTGATCTGCGTTCTCGTGATGCGAGTGGGATGTCTGGTTCGATTCGCCAGGGTGGTGCGGATTCTCCCGTCAGTTCGCGGGACGTTAGCCATCGCCACGTGGATCATCGTGCGGGATCGCTGGGGCAGGACTTCGTAGTCCCGCGCGAGCCGGCAGTGCTGCATCAGCCAGCCGAGGGTCCGTTCGATCACCCACCGCTTCGGCAGCGGCTCGATGCCCTTCGTCCGGGTTCGCTGCACCACCTCGACGTCGCTGCCTTGTCCGGCGCC
The DNA here is from genome assembly GCF_055657325.1 of Streptomyces sp. NPDC107562. NCBI lineage: Bacteria > Bacillati > Actinomycetota > Actinomycetes > Kitasatosporales > Streptomycetaceae > Streptomyces > Streptomyces sp. NPDC107562. The sequence continues at coordinate 1,108,635 of NZ_JBVKBE010000001.1, forward strand.
ATGATGGAAGATGCTGTTCTGGCAGCCGCCGTCGGCCCAGACCTTGGTGACACGGGGATGGTGCGCCGCCAGGTCGTCGAGCAGACGCTCTCCGCCGGGCGCGTCATGGAAGTTCGCGGCGGTCACCGACGGCGGGACGATCGCACCCGACAGCCACGAGGGACACAACTACTGGTTCGACAACGACGACCTGAGCTCTTCTCTGTACTCGGTTCCGCTGGAACCGGGATCGAGTGCTGGACCAGGGGCCCGCGACGCCTACGGTGATCTCATGGTCGGAAAGGTCGCGAGTTCGGAGCTGGCGGAACGGATCTACGCCGGGCTGACCGTGTCGGACTAACTGATCGTTTCAGAATGAGGATGACGAGGAGTCTGCTGTCGTGATCGGCTCGTCCGTAAGATCACTCCATGCCTGCTGACGAACCTGTAACTCGGTCCATGGGTCGCGTCCAGCCGATATCAGATCCTCGGTCGATGCCGGAGCTGCCTCAGCGGATCTGGTCAGATGAGGACTGGGAGCGGATACAGCGTGGCTACGCGTCACGGGACATGGATGAGAAGTGGGACGTCTTCACAGAGGGTGAAGTTGTCTTCCTGCATCGAAGCTGGACCGGTTACGGAGTATTCACGGCGACCTTTGCGCCGGTTGATGGCGATGGATGGCGGATCGTCAGTGCAGTGGTAGAGCGTGATGGCGAGCGCTTCGGAGGCACGGACGATGCCTACAACTGCGTCATGCTTGAGTTGGTCATCACCGCCATCGTGCTTGGTGAACCAGCGCCTGAGCTCCACTCGAAGCTGGTGGAGCTGACCCGTCGAAGGTCACGTTCCGCTGATGCCCCGGCCAGCGTGATCCAGCACAGCGCCCTGGGACTGCGCTCAGACTCCTAATCGATCACTTGGAGCCACCAGACAGACGCCGGATGCAGGTCAGGCTGCGGGTCAGTTCGAGCAGGCCCTGGTGGAGATCGGCGCGTCGTTCGTAGCGGGTGCGGAGCCGTTTGAGCTGGTGGAGCCAGGCAAAGGTTCGCTCGACCACCCAGCGCACTTTTTCTAGTCCGGAGCCGTGGGCGACGCCGCGTCGCGCGATCAACGGCTTGATGCCCCGTTTCCAGAGCAGGCGGCGGTACTTGTCGAAGTCGTAGCCCCGGTCGGCATATAGAGGCCTGGGCTTGCGGCGGGGACGCCCCCGTAGTCCCCGGATTGACGGGACAGCGTCGAGTAGCGGCAAGAGCTGCGTGACGTCGTGCCGGTTGCCGCCGGTGAGGCTGACAGCGAGCGGGGTTCCGTGGCGGTCGACGATCAGGTGGTGCTTGGAGCCGGGGCGGCCACGGTCGACGGGCGAGGGGCCAATGTGGGGCTCGGACGTGTGACCCGTCCATGGAGCAGTCATCCAGGTCAAGCAGATCGGCACGGCGCAACTCGGTCAGCAGGGTCGCGTGCAGGCGTGACCAGATACCGGCCTCGGTCCAGTCCCGCAGCCGGCGCCAGGCCGTCACCCCAGAGCAGCCAACGGTTTCCGCGGGGACGTCACGCCATGCGGCACCGGTCCGGAGCACGTACATGATGCCGGCGAGCGCCACTCGGTCGGGAACTCGCAGCCGCCCGGGGTGGTGATGGCGCCGCTCGGGGGGGGTAGGGGGGCCACCCTCTCCCATAGGTCATCAGGAACAAGATCAGCACGCACTCGGACACCTTGCCGATCAAGATCGTCGGACATAAGCGCAGCTCAACTCATTCTGGAACGATCAGCAACTCGTGGTGTGTTCGCGCACAACGGCATGCCGATCGCTGGCAACTTCCACGCAGAAACCGTCACGTGTGCTCGGTGCCCGCCTCAGCGCCGGCGAGGACCGCAGCGCTGGTGGCAGCGAACATTCCCACAGGCAGCGGCCCGGCCCATCGAGGGAGGTTGGCCGAAGCGCGAGAGTACCGCCTGACGGATCGTACGAACCTCGCCCAGGGACCGTGGTCTGCTGGTGCTGCCGCGCCTGTCTGCTGCGCCGTGGCCTGGCCCAGCAGCGCTGTTTTCCTGGGCCTCGGCTGCTTTCGGTAGCAGACCATGCCACGGTCGATGTTGTCGCTCCGGCGGTGGAGCACAGCGGCGCGGACGCGTGAGACACGCGCTGGGCGCGGCCAAAACTGATCGTGTTCGATGATGCCTTCTTCGCCGAGGGCGGGGTCTCAGAGCGTGGCAGGTGCGGCTACCAGGCCTCTCACCATGTGTAATGCCGCAGGTCCCCAGCCAACCGATTGCCGAGCCGGGCAGTGAAGCGTGGCTTGTTCAGGCTGGGTTCATGCTGCTGGTGATCTTCGGGAGTGTGGAGGGCACGGTCGGGACACGAGTGATCCCTATGTTGTGGGGGTTGCGACTCTTGGAGGTTTGATGATCACCCGTGCCCGCCTGGGCGTCGTACTTGCCGCTGTGTTGACGGCGGTCTTCACGAGCGTTGTCGCGCCGAGTGCTGTTTCGGCGCAGCAGCCGGATTCGGCCGTCGCGAGCGCTGCAGCGCATTCCGGCATCCGGATGAACGAGATTCAGTTCATGGGCGCCCACAATGCTTTCCACCGGGAGATGCAGGGCGTTGAGCTGGCCGAGTCGGTCAAGATCGATCCTGGCTACCCGTCCTGGGGTTATTACTCGCATGCGTCCGTGTCCGACCTGCTGGGTCGGCAGAACGTGCGTGCGCTCGAGTTCGATCTGCTGCCCGACCCCGAGGGCGGCCTGTATCAGCATCCGCTGGCCCGCGAGCGTGCCGGTCTCGGCCCGATCGACGACCCGGCCATGGCTGCACCCGGCATGAAGGTCATCCATGTCGCCGACCAGGACTACAACTCGACTTGCCGCACCCTCGTGGTGTGCATGCAGCAGGTGAAGACCTGGTCGAAGGCCAACCCGCAGCACGTGCCGATCATTCTGCAGCTGGAGCTGAAGCAGACCGATGACCGCTGGGAGAAGTTGGGTGGCGCTGTCAGCCCGGCGTGGAGCGGTGCGCTGCTCGACGACGTCGACAAGGAGATCCGTTCGGTCTTCTCCGAGTCGCAGCTGATCACCGCTGACGACCTGCGCCGCCCTGGCCTGACGCTGGAGCAGTCGATCCTGAAGAACGGCTGGCCGAGTCTGGACTGGGCGCGCGGCAAGGTGATGTTCTTCTTCGACAACGGCGGTCCGGGCGCCATCCGTGACATGTATCTGGACGGGCACCCCAGCCTGCAAGGCCGTGCGGTGTTCACCCGTGGCAATCCCGGCGACGCGGATGCGGCGATCACGATGGTGAACGACCCGCGTGGCGCCAACGAAGCCACTATCCGTGACCTTGTGCAGAGGGGATACATCGTCCGCACGCGTTCGGACGAGCCGCTGAAGACGGTCATCAACAACGAGTTCAGCCGTGTCCAGACCGCTTTGGCCAGTGGCGCGCAGATGGTCACGACGGACTTTCCGAGCGTCGGCATGGCCGCCCGCTACAACAGCGACTTCGTCGCAGAACTGCCCGGCAACGAGCCGGTCCGCTGCAACCCGGTGACCGCGCCGCACAACTGCCGTGACGGCAGGCTGGAGCCCTCGTCCACCCGGTGAGCGCGTCCTGACAGGCGGCCGGCCGTACCTCGGACGGCCGCCTCGTTCTTTCCGAATCGACGGGGCGCCGTGCCGACGGCCGTGATGCCGCGAGATGCACGTTGCTGGTCCACGGATGTCGGCATGCCCGGTGCGACGGGAGCGAGGTTGCGGGTCCGGGTGAGCCGGTAGGGGGCGAGCTTGCTGCGGGCACCCTCGCGATTGACGTTCAGCCTTTGCACTTCGCCGAGCCGGCGTCGAGGCGAGTCGTCCGGCCGGTCGCCGGCGGCATCGCGCGCACCGACGCCGCGTGTAAGAGTCCCGGCCGGCCTCTTCGACGTGGTCGAGCTTGCGGATGACTTCTTTTCCAGATGCCGGCGCTGCTGCGGGTAACGCGCAGCATGGGCGTGGATGCAGGCTGTTCTGAGCTTGCGCTGGTGAGTTGTTGGAGTCAGCAGCACCCGTGTTGGCGGCCGCGTTCGTGGTAGTCGCGGAAGTCGAAGAAGCCCAATCCGTCGATCACCGCTCCAGACAGGATTTCCGGCAGGGTCCAGGGGTGCGTGGTGTAGTCGTCCGTTGCCACGCCCCCGTGCTCAAGGAGCAGAGCGATGATGTGGTGAACCTCCGCGGTGCCGTCGATCCGCTCGGAGATGTCGATCTGCACCGCCAACATGGGGTGATGTCCGCTGGTTGCTTCGAGGGTCGCCACGTCCTCAGGATCCCAGTCGCAGAAGAGGTGACCGGTCTGCTCATCGTCGATGTCGATGCAGAGGTTGCCGTCCACAGTCCACGGATCGCGTTGCCCGGGCGGATGCCGATCGAGCGAGGCGACGGTCTCACCTCGCTCACCTGCGGGAAACACGAAGACAGTGCGCATGGGTGGGAGCGTAAGCAGTTCAGGTTCGTGGCGGCCATGGATTTAAGGGACAGTGCCAGCTGGTCGACGTCGTGAGGGTGTGGATGGCGATGTCGGCAAGCCCGGCATGCCGGTGATGTTCCCAGCGCGGAACTCGAGCACGTTGTCCGCAGTGAGCTCGGCGAGTTCTGTGCCGGTGTGCAGCTCGATCCGGAGCATATCGGTCAGTACTTCCGCGACCTGCATCCGGTCTCTCCGGACCTCCAGGGCGAGGCGAGAGTCGAAAGAGTCGAGAACCGCGAGCCGGGTGTACGCCGCTGCCCGGGCCAACCGCGCGATCGGCTGTGCCCGCAGCTACGCCGTTCCCGCCGCGGGCGGTGACCGGCTACGGCGCGAGGCCCTGCCGGGCGGCGACCGTCCCGCGTGACAGTACGGCGCCGCTCAGGAGCACAGTGCGCAGCCTACGGCCTGGTCGAACGCGCAAGTGCTTGTAGTCCCCGAGTGTTGGAGGGCGGAGCGCGGTGGACGGGCAGGTACTGGCGCCGGGGCGACGCTGTGCTTCCGAGATCCGGAGTCGAGTTACTCTCCTGGCCTTTCGTTCCGGGCCGCTCCCCGTGTGCCGCTGTGGTGGTCTTGGTGAGGGCGGGGCCGCATCGGCAAGGCCTGGGCGGCGTCGACCACGAGGACCAGGTGCCCGCCGTCCGCGGTCGCCTACCTATCTGCCCCCCGTATCTGGGATCCCTACGACGCCACGGACGGCGACGGAGCAGGAACGGTGGCCTCCACGGACGGGCTGCAATGTGTCCCGCATGTGGGCCCGGCCCGCCATCAGGGGACGCAGGCTACGCCAGTCCGCGGACCGTGATCGATGTCGACCGTCGCGAGCGAATCCCGCACCGCGTTCCGGACCACTCCCTCCCGGTCCTGCGGTCGCGTGAATGCGGTGTCCAGAACCGGGCTCGTGGGCCGCGCCTTTGCCCGTGTCCGCCATCCGGCCGGCCTGAAGTCGGCTGCCCCGTTTCCCCACGCGTCACCCTTCGAACGATCGTCCGGACCTCAGTTTGATGTTCTCGTCATAGATGGTGCAGCTGGTCGACAGGCGTACGCAAAGGCATAACGGCGCTCTACCCAGACCCTCATCGGAGACGGTGCACGACGGACAAAGAAGCCTGCACGTATGACCAAGGCCGGGTCCCACGCGGCCGCTAGTGTCCATGGCCGAGCCCCGGGACAGCACCGCGAGCCGTCCTCGGGCAGTCACGGGCACGACGGTGCTTCTCGTACGGAGAGGAACGACGGGCATGCGCAGGATGGGCAGGAGCAGAGCACTTCTGGCGACCGGGACTTTGCTGGGGGCCTTGATGGGAGTGGCATCCGCTGCCGTCCCGGCCCACGCGGCGGACGGGGTGTGCACGGGAGCGTCGTCGGTGCAGAACGGATCGACGGGCCGGCACTTTGTGTACCCGATCAACGTCGCGAACAACACCCTTTACTGCTACCTGCAGTCCAGGCACACCGGTCGGGGAGTCAGGGCCCTGCAGAAGAACATGAACAGCTGTTACGGCAAGAAGCTTGAACTCGATGGCATCTTCGGGTCGGACACCAGGACTGCTCTGCGTGACGTGCAGGGCAGGATCGGTGCGGTGGTCGACGGCGTCTACGGCCGGGAGACCCTGGCCAAGATGAAGTGGGCCCGCTACAGCAACGAAACCGGCGCCAAGTACGACTGCGTCTGAGCCGGACGTAAAACCCTGCAGGTCACCGACCTGCTGATCTCATAGCGTGATCAAGAATCTCACGCCTGCCGGATGCCTTCCTTTAGGAGCATGATGTCTTTCCATACGTCCCGCAGCAAGCCGCGCGCCCTTGCTGCTTTGGGTGCCCTGGCGGCCGTACTCGCCTGTGGTGTCGCTGTCTCCCCCTCCGTGAGTGCGGCCGGCGTGTACCCGACCTGCAACACCACCAAAGTTGTCTCCATCACCTCGGGTCACTCCGTCACGGTTCCTGCCTACGGCAGCTCCAAGGCGTTGACCTGCAAGTTGGTGCTCGACCGGGACACGGAGAACCCGGCCGTGAAGGCGCTGCAGCGGAGCCTGAAGAATTGCGAGGGTTACTCCTACCTTGCCATCGACGGCTTCTACGGCCCGCAGACGTTCCTCGCCGTTGAGGCCCTCCAGAAGAGCTATGGGCTGTCCCAGGACGGCATCTACGGCCCGGACACCCGAGACAGCATGAAGCACTACAGCTCTACGCTCGGCTGCGCCCGCCTCTGACGGCCAGCACCGTCAGGCGGTGCATCGCGGTCCCTCGCCGACGTGGGACCTGGGCAGCGCGAAGGTTCACGGCCTCCGCCACCAGGACGGACGTGGTCCTGGCGAACCAACCGGCGGCAACGCGGAAAGGCGGCGGCAGACCGCCGGCTTCGACCGCGAGGCAGACAAGCAGCGCAACACCGTCGAGCGGTGCATCAACCCCTGAAGCGGTGGCGCGGCATCGCCATCCGTTACGAGCAGACCGCCACCGTCTACCTCGCCGGACTTCACATCTCAGGCACCGTCCTCCGGTCCGCCCGGTGATCCGCGACTGCCTGGCACTCAAGCGTGCTTGCCGGGTCAGCGACGCTTTTCCGCGTCGATCAGAGCTGCAACAAGGGTCTCGAAAGCCGCAACGTTCTTCGGGAGCTTGATGCCGAGCCGCTGCGCGGCGAGCTGCGCGGTCAGTGCACGATCTTGCGGCTGTGTTCCACCTTCCAGCACTTCCGGCTGCCCTGAGTAGATCCTTCTGCGGTACGTCCAAGGCATCCGCCAAGGGCTTGAGCGGATCGGCAGGTATCTCGTAGTCCCCTATAAGGATCTTGGCCATGCCGGCCTCGGACATGCCGGCCCTCTTGGCGAGCCTGGCTGCGCCGTCGGCTGACGTGGAGTTGACGGCGTACCCGGCTCGGGTGGCTGCATATCTCACAAAACGGGCAAACTTCTTCGCTGCAGGATCCGGGCGCGTTGCCACTCACTGCCCCTTCCGTCGCACGAGGAAGCAGGATGCCGTCCTTCATGCCGTTTTCGGTAGGGTGCGTGCATTCGAGAGTGCCCAGGTCAACATCCAACGCATGCGCGGCAGGACCTCGGTGCACCAACTGCTGACTGAGCTGGAAGCCAAGGCCGTGATCGTGCGTGAACCGGGACGGTGGAGGGGGTCCGCCTCGTGTGAACAGCCGTGGCTGCTAACCACGTACTGGTCACCGCTGGTGGTCGGCCGGCGCAGCACGGCTGGTGGGGGAGCGAGGAGACGGGGCGCGACCAGTTCCGGCGGTGGGTTGGCAAGTACGGCAGCAGGCCTGGCCCCCGCCTACGTGGGATCGACGTCGGCGTACACCAGATGGTGGTCCGAGTAGCGGGTGGGGCGTACCCCGTGGTCGAGCGAGACGATGCCCCGTAGGAAGATGTAGTCGAACCTGCTCTGCCAGTCCGTAGTCGGCTCGCACTGGTCGTTCAGGCCGGGGTGGCACCGAGTGTCTGCGCCCGCGGCGAGGTCCCACATCCTGGCGAGTTCGGGTGCGTCCGGCACCGAGTTGAAGTCTCCCAGGATGATGGCGCGGTCGTGCCGGGCGACCTCCGCGGCAAGCACACGGATCTGGGCCGCCCGGACGGGCTCCTGCCGCCGTTCGGCAAGGTGGGTGTTGAAGACCCGCACGGACCGGCCGCCCAGGGTGGTGGTGACCGCCATGTAACCGCGGTCCTCGGAGCCGCCGTTCGGGTACTCCAGGTTGACGGCGTCGGTCATCGGGGCCATGGACAGCACCGCCTGCCCGTAGGCCCCCGGGCTCCAGGGCAGCCCTCCGCACCTGCTCCAGTTGCGCAGCACGGGACCGTACTCGACCTGGTACACGAGCCCGTGACGACTGGCCAGATAGCTCCGGATCCTCTCGACGTCCCGTACGCATGCCTCCTGCACACCTATGACCTGCGGGGCGTACGCGGCGATCTCCGCCGCCCGGTCGACGTTGTCCTCCTCGCACGGGTTGCACATGTTCCACGTCATGACACGGTTCGGTACGACGTCCGCGGCGGCCTTGCCGGACGGGAGACCGGCGAAGGGGACGCCGCTGGGCGCGCTGGGGCCGGCGAGTGCGAGGAGGGAGGCGACCGACGCGGCCGCGAGTAGACGCGTGGGCCTGGGGAACATCATTGCCTCCTCACAGCGGACACCCGCGGTGTCCGACGTCCTCTGCATGAGGCTAACTGGCCCTGCTATGCCAACGGTGAACCGGCGCCGTGCGGGAGGAGACCCCCCACTTCTCGACAGCGCCTTGGCCCCACGCCAGGGGAGGCGTGGTGCTCAACGATCAGCGGGGGAGAAGGTCGCCGCGGTGGAGCAGGCACAACAATTACGTGCGGCTGGCACCTCGTGGGCACCGTACCGATGCCTATCGCCAACCTGACGATGGGTGGTTGTCCACCGGCACGGTCTGGCGCCCGCACACCCCGGGCGAGGGGTTGGCAGGCGGCACTCACGCGGCTGTGGTCAGCTCAGCTCGAAGGAACTGGCCCTGTCATTGCAGCCGAAGGGCACCTGGGTGAGGTCCCAGTGCTTGTCGATCCACTGATTTCCGCACTCACCCTCCCAGAAGACATCACTGGAGAACCACACGTCGCAGTGTGAGCCGTTACCCAGCTGCGTGCTCACCGAGCTGACTGAGTTGTCCCAACCGTTGGGGAAGTGCGACCGGCCGTAGTCCTTGTCACCAAGTGTGGAGGTGCAGTCTCTGGAAACGGAAAAGGTGAAGGTGGGGCCGTTGGAGTTGTAGTTGACCCAGTCGTAGAACACGGCTACCGAGACGCCGGCTGCGTCCCCGGCTCGGATCGCCGCCTGCAAGCTGGTGAAGGTGCCGTAGCTGCCGTCCGGATACTCCAACAGGTGGCCGCCAGACGTGGCTTGTGTCGGGGTCGTCCTCGGCTCTTGCGCTGTGGAGGGGTTACCGGACAGAAGGGCTACGCTCAGGGCCAGCGCCAATGCCGCGAGGGCCTTGAAGGCAGGGCTGAGACTTCTCATCACGCACTCCGTCCGCTGACGCCCGCCCTATTCCGGCAGTACGCAGCAAGTTGACAAGCTGTAGCGCGACAATGACAGCTGGTATGGTTCATGACAACACCACATAACGTAACTGGCTTGAACCCCCCGCCTGTCCTGCCCTGACAAGCGTGGCATGTCTGCCGGTTGAAACGCCGTGAAATGCACTCCTGTCTGATCGCTTACTCATCGTAGCGCTGTGCCACTGCCTCTTCGTAGGAGCGGATGGGCTGTTCTGCCGACTGCGGAGACGCAAGCCAGTAGCCTGATGCGACGGAGTCCGTGAGGCATGGGGGTGGGAGTGCAGGCGCCTGCGACCGTCGTGCAGCTCGCTCTGCTCTTCCTTCTGGTGCTGCCTGGGGTCACCTATCAGTTCGTCCGGGAACGCCGTCGTGGGCCGGTGCCCGGTGAGCGTGATCTGGGTGAGCGGGTGTTGCGGGCGATCGTCGCGTCGATCGCGTTGGACGCTTTGTACGCTGTGGTGGCGGGGCCGGCGCTGGTTCGCCTGGCTCGGGGCACCGGCGGCGGCTGGGACGGCTTCGTGGAACGGCCGCGAGTGGTCGGCTTCGTCGCCGTGGTGCTGTTCCTCGTCGTGCCGGCCGTGGCGGCGGTTGCCGTGTCCCTGGTGGATCGGCGGCGGCGCAAGGCTCGGTTCCTGCGCACGCCCACCGCCTGGGACCACGCGTTCCGCGACCGCGAACCGTGCTTCGTGCGTGTGCGGCTCAAGGACGGCAACTGGGCGGGAGGTTGGTACGGCGACCGGTCGTACGCCTCCTCGTACCCCCACCCGGCCGAGCTGTACCTTGAATCGGCGCGCATGATGGGTGCCGACGGGGCGTTCGGCGGGCGGGTGCGCGGGACGGCGGGCCTGCGGCTGCGGGCGGAAGACTTCGACGTGCTGGAGTTTGTCGAGGCCGGAGAACCGGCGACCGTGCCGGGGGAGGAGCGATAGTGGCGCAGGAACCCGAACTCACACCCGATCCCCAGCTGTCGCCCGAAGAGGCGGCGCTGCTGGAGGAGGCCGTGGAACGCGGCTACACCCCGAAACGTAAGGTCGCCGAGCCGGACGAGGCGCCCGGCGGCCCGGCCGGCACCTCGAACGGCAACGAGGACTGACGCATGGGCGGCGGGCCCGAGAACGGCCTGGCCGAACGGTTCTGGGATGCGTTCCACGTGGCCCGGCACAGCGCGGATGCCGCGTCCGTCGAGAAGGCGATCGACCTCGGCCGTGCCGTCCTGGCCGCCGAGGACGTGGCCGAGCGCCGCACGATCCTCTCCAATCTCGGGGGCCTGCTGCAGACCCGGTTCCACCAGAGCGGCGACTTCGAGTTCCTGCAGGAAGCCGTCCGCACAGTCACGGAGGCTTACCTCCTGGCGTACGAAAGCCCGGAGGACTCGGCCAGTTACGCCAACAACATCGGCATGCTGCTGCACACCGCGTTTCAGCAGAACCAGGACCGCGGCACCCTGGCGGACGCGCTGGACTGGAGCCGGACGGCCGTCGACGAGGAACCGTCCACGAAGAAGGCGTTCTACCTGGGTAACCTCGTTGTCGCGCTGCGGACGGCGTTCACTGTGACGGAGGACCTTGACCTCCTGGCCGAAGCCGTCGAGCACGCGCGGGCCGCCGTCGAATGCTCCCCCGACGACGTGCTCGCCGCGAGGAGCCTGCACTTCCTCGCCGTCGTCCTGCGTGACTGGTCCCGTGGCACCGGGGAGACAGGTGTCACGGAGGAAGCGGTGGACGCCGCGCGGCGGGCGGTGGAGCTCACGCCGGCCGGGTCGTCCGACGTGCTCGACCGGTTGAAGATCCTCGCGTACCTTCTCGACGACCGCTACCGGGCTCGCGGAGCGCGGGATGATCTGGCCGAACTGCTGTGGGTCCGGCAGACGCTGGCGGCCCACACCCCGGTCACCGATCCGCGCCACTCGCAGAACCTCGGCGAGTTGACGGCCACGGAACGAGACTGGGCCGCGCTCACCGGCGAGCGCCCGGAATCGACCGGCGGCTGGGAACGCGCCGACACCGAAGCCGAAGTGTGCGGCCGATACGCTGCCGAGTTCGAGCAGACCCGGGACTCAGCCCTGCTTGAGCGGGCGATCGAGCTCGGGCGCTCGGTGGCGGCGGTGACTCCCGCCGGGCACCCCCGCCGCGGCATTCGGTTGGACCACTTCGCCGCGGCGCTGGCCACCCGCGGTGAAGCGTTCGGGGACCAAGCCGCGCTCGTGGAGGCGGTGACCATCGAGCGGGAGGCGGTCGCGTGCACGTCGGCGGACCCTCTGCTGCGGGTCCGGTTCATGGGCAACCTTGCCGTCAACCTGAACGCGTTGTTCTACGCGACCGGAGACCTGGCCCACGTCAGAGAAGCGATCGACGTCGCTCGCCGTGCCGCCGAGGCCACCGCCGGGCGCGGCGAGCACCCGCGTTCGCTCGGGATCCTCGCCGTCGTGCTGCACAACCGGTTCCGGGTGACCGGTGAGCTGCAGGTGTTGTCGGAGGCGGTCGAACGCGCGCGGGAGTCCGTCCGGCTTGGCGCGAGCCTGGTCGCCGGGCAGGCACAGCGGCTCTCCAATCTTGGCGCCATGCTGTCCGACTGGTTCACCAGGACAGGCGAGGCGAGCGTGCTCGACGAGGCGGTCGACGCGCACCGCGCGGCCGCGGATGTGACGGCGGACGACGACCCGGACCGGGCAGTGCGGCTGGCCAATCTCGGCGGTGTGCTGGGGATGGCGTACGAGAAGTTCGGCGACCTCAACGCGTTGCGGGACGCGATCGTGGCGCGTCGCGCGTCCGTGGCCGCGACTCCGGAGGACAGCCCGCACTGGCCCGGGTATACCGCGAGTCTGGCCGCCGCGCTCGGCGACTGGAGCACGAAGCCGGTCGCATCAGCCGTCGCGCGACGGGAGCCGCCGGATCCGCAGGTCCTCGCCGAGGCGGTCGGCCTGGCCCGGAGTGCGGCGCGCAGACCCGAGCAGGACGCATATTCCCGGGCGGGTTTGCTGACCACCGTCGCAGGCGTGCTGGCGCTCGGCTTCCGGCACCTCGGCGACGCCGACGCGCTGACCGAGGCACTCGCCTGCTACCGAGAGGCCGCAGCCTCTGCCGGATCGCCGGCGGAAAGCCGGGCGGAAGCGGCGGACCGGTGGGGTGGCCTGGCCGCCGAAGCCGGGCAGTTCGACGTGGCCGCCGAGGGGTACGCCGCCGCGGTCCGGCTGCTGCCCCGGCTCGCCGGGCGCCGCCTGGGCCGACAGGACGCCCAGTACTGGCTTGGCCGGTTCGCCGGGGTCGCCGCCGACGCCGCCGCGTGCGCGCTGGCCGCCGGCGACGAGGTGAGCGCGGTGACCCTGCTCGAATCCGGGCGCTGCGTGCTCGCCGCCCAGGCACTCGACAGCCGTGGCGATCTTTCCGACCTGCGCGAGCGGGCACCCGAGCTGGCCGAGCGCTTCCGGACGCTTACCGCGGAGTTCGAAACCGACACCACGAACGACCGCGTGGCCCTCGCCGACGAACTCGACGCGGTGACCGACCGGATCCGCGCGCTGCCCGGGATGATGCGGTTCCTACGGCCCCCGCTGCTCACTGACCTCACCGCGCAGGCACACGAGGGGCCGATCGTGTACGTCAACGTCAGCCGGCACCGGTGCGACGCGCTGATCATCACTCCCGACGGGATCCGGTCACGCGCGCTGGACGGGCTGAGCGAAGAGACGGTGAGTCACCGCGTACGAGCGCTGCACACCGCGTTCACGAAGGGGCGGCTGGCCGCCGAACAGACGATCCATGACACGCTCGAGTGGCTGTGGGACACCGTCGCGGGCCCTGTGCTCGGCGAACTGGGGCTGACGGCGGAACCGGCTGCGGATGGTCCGTGGCCAAGGATCTGGTGGGCCCCGGTAGGGTCGCTCAGCCTGCTCCCGTTGCACGCAGCGGGCCACCATCGCGACGGCGGACCTGTGCTCATCGACCGCGTCGTCTCCTCAACAACTCCGACGATCCGCGCTCTGGGCCACGCCCGGGCGGGCCGCCGCGACGACCGGAACGAGCCGCGGCTGCTGGTGGTCGCCATGCCGCACACTCCGGACGCCCCGGACCTGCCCGGCGCACAGGCAGAGGCCGACCATCTTGCCGCTCTCATTCCCGGCGCCACGGTTCTGGTCGGCGCGGACGCGACTCGTGACGCCGTTCTCGACGCCTTGCCGGCCAGTAGCTGGGCACACTTCGCCTGCCACGGGTACAGCGACCCGGACAACCCCTCGGACAGTCACCTCGCGCTGCACGACCACGACCGTGCGTCGTTTCGGGTGCTGGACCTTTCCCGGCTGCGCCTGCAAAGCGCGGAGTTCGCGTTCCTCTCGGCCTGCGACACGGCCCGCACCACCGCCCGCCTGTCCGACGAGGCGATCCACCCGATGGCGGCTTTTCAGATCGCCGGGTTCTCTCAGGTGGTCGGCACGCTCTGGCGCGTCGACGACGCCGTGGCACCAGCCTTCAGCCAGCAGATCTACGGCGAGTTGACCGCGGATCGATCCGGTGCGTTGTGCGCGTCGGCGGCGGTCCATCGCACGGTCAGGGAGCTCAGGACGAAGTATCCGAATCTGCCGTCGGTGTGGGCCGCACACGTCCACGCGGGCGCTTGATCACGCGCACTCCGTCGCGTCGGAGTTTGATCCGCGGCCGATTGCGGCCACCACGTACGAGGCCGGTGCTTCGCATCTGACGGAGTCGCAGGCCAACCGGACCACTACCCACAGATCCACCGACGTGTACGCCGAGTCCGCCCCAGCCTCGCGCCGCTCCGCGTCGACGCAGTCGCGCTGGTCGACGTGGTGGTCAGCGGCGTCGAGAAGACCTTCACCTGGGAGACGTCCCGTTGGGTGGCATCACGCCACAGGGGCCAAGATCGCGAAACGGAATGCCGGTGAGCGGGGGGTGGTACCGCTCGGCACAAGCGGGCGGGCCGGTGCGCTGCGCCGTCCTGGGATCGTCGGGCGCGTGGTGCGACCGCAGAGCACAGACGCGCAGCTCGCTGTCTTCGACGCGGCCCGGCCACGCTTGCGAGGTGGACCTCCCCTCCTCGCCGGGGTGCGGATTCCTGACCACAAGGCCAGTCACCCACTCCGTAGGCGCTGCCGGCATGCGCCTCCTCGAGCTCCAGGCAGCTGTGCGTAACGACGTAGCCGACGACCTGCAGCAAAAGGCCGGCTCCGAGAGGCGATACCGCATGACGGCGGGACTTCTGAGGGGACGGAAGTAGCTGAACGCGGCCCGCGACGGTTTGCCGAGCAGGTGCCGGTTCGGCTGGAGATCCACGGGACGGGCAAGCAGTTGGAACGAGAGACGACAGTCGCTTCTTCCCGGCAGGCAGCGCCTCGACGAACTCCCGGGCCTCGACGCCGTGTCAGTTCGCGCCGGACGGTGTGACCGGTCGTCGCGGCGCTCGTGCTGGTCACGGGCGACTGTCTGAGTAGGAGATCGTCCGTAAGCGCGGTCGGCGCCTGAGCCGAAAGGCGGTCAACGGGGCCATCTCGTGCAGGGGATCATGCGTAGGTGTCGCCGATCGAACTCGCAACCGATGACTCGCAAAGACCTCGCTGTCCTCTGGAGTATCGGTGAGGCCCATGCTCACGATGTCGTCGAGGCTGCCTGCGCGGCGCTCGCTGCCGGACTCGACAGTCCGGCACTGCGCATTCTGGCCGGATACACGCGTGCGGACGCGGGGTGCGACGTTCCCGACCTGCTTCCCGTCGTACTCGATGAGCTGGAGCTTGTGTTCTACGCGCGCGACAGCGAGGCCGGGCAGGACGCTGCAGTGCGGGCGCTCGCGCACCGGATGCTGGCGGGCCGGCTGACGCCGCGAGAGCTTGTTATGCGCATCCACCAACGGTTCGGCCACCGGCTCCCCCTGGCCGAGCGCCTTGCTGAGCTTGATGACGAGTACGACATCGTCGAGTATGAAAACAGGGCGTTGGCCCAGCTCGATGCCGAGGTCACGGCCGAAGCTCAGCGTCTGGCGTATGGTCGGCCCGACCTGAACCGACGTTCGTAGCGATCGAGCCCTGAGCAAGTGGTCGTCAGCAGAAGCAGGTAACTGAACTGTCCGGTTCTTGCTCGCCGTAGTCCGGCGTCGGCTGCCGAGCCTGCAGGTCGATCCACACAGCATCCTCAATGACGCCCACTGCATCGACGCCCAGCCCCTCGGCATCGGGCCACACCATGTCCCAGAAACGTTCGTCCCCCACGCACACCATGCTGGGGAACGGACATCGAGGACTACACGGGATGTTGAGAACTGGCCGTCACGAAATATCCGCCACAGCCGTTCTCGAAGATCCCATCACAGTGCGTCTGTCACCGGCGGAGCGGGCGCAGGCCGGTGCGAACTTCGTCGACAAGGTAGTCGGGCTGCTCCCATGCGGCGAAGTGGCCGCCTTTGGGGGAGTTTGTTGTAGTGGATGAGGTTGGGGTAAGCCCGCTCGACCCAACTTCTTGGAGGCCTGTACATCTCGGTGGGGAAGACGCTGACGGCGACGGGAAGCTTGACTCCCTTGGCACCGAAGAATGAGATCCCGGCATTGGCGTTCTCCCAGTACAGACGTGCCGCGGAGACCGCCGATTTCGTCAGCCAGAACAGCGTGATGTTGTCGAGCACGTCGTCAGGTGTCAAGCCTTCGGCCTCACCGGCAACCGACCGGGAGATCATCTCCAGACTCTGCCAGTCGTGGTCGAGCATGAAGGCGGCGAGGCCGACGGGCGAGTCGACCAGACCGGCCAGTGATTGGGGAGCGGTGCCCATCTCATAGGCGTAGGGGACGTCCGCGTAGGCAGATCGCAGCTGCTGGACAGCCTCGCTCTCCTCTGGGCTGAGAGACACATCGTCGGGCAGCGGGGCTCCGCCCTCGATTGCGCCCATGATGTCCGGGGGTACCGCGTTGGCCATGTTGGTGTGGAAGCCGATCAGGCCCTCGGGCTTCTGGAGCCCCATTTGTTCTGTGACGATTGCGCCCCAGTCGCCACCCTGCGCCGCGTACCTCGTGTATCCGAGGCGTGTCATGAGCTCTGCCCACGCTGTTGCCATCCGCTTGGGATTCCAGCCGGGTGCTGTCGGTTTGGCAGAGAAGCCGTAGCCAGGCATTGACGGCACCACGAGGTGGAATGCGTCGGAGGCGTCCCCGCCATGGGATGTGGGATCGACGAGCGGATCGATGATCTTCAGCTGCTCGATGATCGATCCGGGCCAGCCATGTGTCACGAGAAGAGGCAGGGCGTCCTCATGCTGGGAGCGGACGTGGATGAAGTGGATGTCCAGTCCGTCGATCTCGGTGATGAAGTGCGGAAAGGCCTTCAGCCTCGCCTCGATCTTGCGCCAGTCGTACTCCTCGGCCCAGTAGCGGGCGAGTTCCTTCAGCGTGGCGAGGGGCGTGCCCTGTGACTGGTCGGCGACGGTCTCCTTCTCAGGCCAGCGCGTCTCCCTGATACGCCGACGCAGCTCCTCGAGTTCCACGTCGGAAAAGTCGAACGTGAAAGGGCGGACTGCCCCAGGGCCGGATGCTTCAGACATCTGACTCTCCTCTTGCGGAGTAGTCCACGCGTGCGCCATCACACACCGCGCGGAACACGGAGTTGGGTCCAGCGCCTCCGGAGGCCGATTCGCCCACCTTGGTGTGAAAAGTATCATTTTTGATAAATCGCCTCAAATGAGACACGGTGGAGTTGTGTGCCGGCAAAGAGGCGCCACGTGCGTCCTGGGCCGCTGAGGGGATGAGGCGGGCACGGACCACCATGTGCGCGATGCATGCTTCAAGCCCGGGGCGTACCTCCAGTGGTCGGCGAGCCCGAAGCTTCCAATTCCGGCCCTGTCGTGAGTACCTGCGGCGTCGGGTCTCCGGCACACCATCCCGGAGAAGACCGACAGCCAGGCCGCCCGCCTGCGCAAAGGCTCACGCGGCGGACGACCACCCGGCTTCGACGAAGACGGGTACAAGAAACGCAACACCGTGGAACGGGCCATCAACCGACTGAAGCAGCATTGGGCTGTGGCGACTCGCTACGACAAGCGCGGCTACGCCTTCCTCGGACCGAGTCGACGCTGGCCACCGCCCTGCGGGGGGAGCCCAGGCTGGTGCCAGTGGTCAAGGTGTGCACGCTGGTGGTGCTGGGCATCGGCAACATAGCGCACGCCGCAGACTCCGTACCGGAGGTCCTGCCGTACGAGCCGGATTCCGGTGTGCAGTACGTACAGGATCCCGCAGAGCAGCTCCCGGTCCGGCAGCGGCTTGCGGCCGGGATACCGGAAGCGCCGTTCGCGCTGCGGCAGCAACGGCTCCAAGCGGACACACAGCTCATCCGACACGATCCACGGGACGTCCACACACGGGGCGCAACGCTCAACCCCTGCCCTGGGCAGGGCAGGCACCGCCTACCCACCCCATGTGTCAGCTGCTGTGAGTGTCGTCATGTGACCAGTTGCTGACTACGGCGAGACAGCCGGAGTCGGCACCAGCGAGCGCTGCGTACGGCTGCATGGAGTGAGGAACTCTGTGAGGTCTTTCAGATCGCCGGTGCTGGCGGCGGTGTGGAACGCCGTGACGAGTCGCCGGTGTGACTCGTTGTGGATCGGCCAGTCGCGGTCACCTTCGATGCGGGCCTGCGCGCGGCGGACCAATTGCCGGGTGTTCGCCACGCTGGTTCCGAGGAATTTGGCAAGATCGGCGTACGCGTAGTCGAAGCACTTGCGTAGTACGTAGGCTGCCAGCCCGTCTGGCGTGAGCCTTGCCATGAGTAGGGCCAAGGCCTCACCGGCCCGGTCGAGTTGCTCAGCATGCATCACGGGATCAGGGGCGATCCCTTCGACGAGGTCGACCAAGTCCGTCTCGGTTGGTATTTCCTGGCGGTGCCGCGCGGACTTGATGACGTTGATCGCAAGGCGAGTAGTGGCTGTGCTCAGGAATGCCGCAGGGTTCTTGACCTTCGCGCGGTCGGTGTGCTGCCAGCGCAGCCACATCTCCTGGACCACGTCTTCGGCCCCAGAGACGTCGCCGAGAATCTTGTAAGCGATGCCGATCAGCCGTTTTCGCTGGATCAGGAAGACGTCGAGCGCGAGGTCGAGATCATCCTTGGCTGTGTCGACGGCCATGGTCTCGGTCGGGTTCGTCTCCAGGCATGGCGCGGCCATCAGGGTCTCCTTTGACGGTGAAACCGCCCATGAAGGGCGATGGATCCACACTCGCTCCGCGGCACCGCTTACCGCGCCCTGGAAGTCCGGGGGGAACCCCGTAGGCCCACGGCGGACCCCGTGGTATCCCACGCCATGCGCCCCCGCGAGCATCGGGGTCGTTTGAAAGATCATCGCGATGGTTGGATCATGGCTGGGTAATACGCCGTCACAGAATCGGCGATCGCGAGTGGCAGTTACTCGGCTTCATTGAGATCGCTGGCCGCTACGGGCGGCCGCGGGTGGACCCAGCAGGTGATAACGGGGGATGGTCTCCAAGATCCGGACCGAAATCCTCTGGCGTGACCTGCTGGAACCTCATGGGCCATGGAAACCGGTCTACACCCGCTTTCGCCGTTGCGCGCTGTGCGGCGTTTTCACCCGAGCTCTCCGGATCGTCCGGGTTCGTTCGGGAGAGGTCGGCGACATCGACTGGCTCGTCCAGATCGACTCAGCTTTCGCCTGCGCCCACCAGCTCGCCGCTACCACCGTCAGACACGGAGGGATCTACCGGCCGTAGCAACCGGATAATCACTCCTTGGACCGATCCCGGGAAGTGCTGTCCACCGAATTCCATCTTGCATGCGACGCCAAGGGGCGCCCGCCCGGGATCTGACATCCGGCCAATGGCGACAGCGTCTGCGCCTGCCCACTTTTGGACGCATCTGCGTTCAGCGCACCGGCCCAGGCCGGCGCCGGTGTAAACCTGACCAGGGCGTCGCCGACAAGGGATATGGCCTTCGCGGTTCCGTGCCTACCTGCGCAAATAGGTCATCGCGCGCGTCAGTCCGGAGAGAGCCGACCAACGGCAGCACCGCTACCACCGTGTTACCCCAGTGGGTGCTCGACCGCCAGGTCCGCAGCCGACGCAACGTCGTTGAGCGCTGCTTCAAGCGACTACGCCCGCGGTATCACTTCTGGATTTGACGAGGCCGCAACCTCGTGCCACGTGGCGGTCAGACTCGTGTGCAAGATCAGTTTGGGGACGGGCTTCAGCCGGATTGCTCAGGGCTTGCCCTCTTGGTGTCCGAGGCCGGAGCGATCGAGAGAGCACCCGGCAGCGAGCGACGTGAGCTGATCCCGAGTTTCGTGAACACTTTCCGTAGATGCCACTCCACGGTGTGAGCGCTGATAAACAGTTCCGCACCGATCTTCGCGTTTGTCATGCCGTCGGCGGCCAGAGTCGCGATCTGTGATTCTTGTGGGGTCAGGGCGCTCGTCGGGTTGGCTTTACGAACCCTGACGTGCTCGCCGGTGGCGAGCAACTCGCGGCGAGCGCGCTCGGCGAACGCGTTGGCCCCCATTCCGTCGAACATCTCGTGTGCCGTGCGAAGGTGCTCGCGGGCGCGCGCACGGCGACGGGACCGACGTAGCCGCTCTCCGTAGAGGAGATGGGTACGTGCTGCTTCCACGACAACGCCGCCGCGAGTGAATTCCTCGATAGCGGTCTGGTAGAGGTGGTCGGCGTCGTCATCCTCGACGGTGAGGAGGGCTTGGCTGCGGGCGCTGGCGCCACAAGCCCATCCGGACTTGGCCGCCCGGGCGAGTTCGACCAGATGTGCAAGCGAGGCGCGAGCTTCTTCGATCTTGCCGCATCGGGTGGCGGCTTCGATGTGTTCGACTCGCGACAGTCCGGCGAAGTTGAAACCGTCGTGTTCGATTCCGGAGCGAGCGGCTTCCAGGGCCCGGTCATAGCGTGCCATGCCGTTGAAAAGGACGCTTTGGATGTAGCCCGTGACGCCCAGGAGGGATACCTCGCCCCGTTGTGCGGCGCTTGCCTTGGCGTTTTCGATGATGCCGGCGGCAGCGTCTTCGTCGCCTCGCCATGCGGCCAGGACGAGCCCCGCGTACTGATGCGGGGCGTGCCCGGTCGCAGCGGCGATGGCGTCGGCTTCGTCGATCATTCGGGTTGCTTCGGTGAAATTGCCGGAGTGGATGTGGACCCCGCTGAGGTAGACCAGCGCCGGCGGCAGTGCGCCGAGTGCTCCGATGTCGCGAGCCAGGCGCACAGCACGAGTTGCCAGCGTGTCCCAGGCGTGTAGGTCCCAAGCGTGGTGAATAAACGCTTCCAGCGCGACCGGGGCCAAGAGGAGCCAACGCATCGTCGCCTCCCGGGTGCCGACTTCCTCGTGTGCCAGAGGGTCCAGCGCTCGTCGCAGAGCAGGGACGCCGGTCTCGTAGCCCTCTGCGAGGAGCGTGGAGACACCGTCCAGGAGCAGGTCGGCGGCAATGGAACCGGAAGGGGGCGCCCCGGATGCGCGGGCCGCGGTCGCTGCGGCGCGGGCACCTGTCGGACCGTGGACCGTGCTGGCGAAGATGGTCGCGCTGATCGCCTCGAGGTAGGTTTCTCGTGCCAGTGACGACTCGGCGGCGGCAAACTGCGCGGCGGCATCGAGGAGCAGAGGTGCTGCCTCGTCGCTGCGGCTACGGGCGAAGAGGATCCTGGCACGCAAGCGTGTCACGCGTGCGCGGTCCATAGGACTGAGGGGGCAGAGTTCGGCCCGCGTCGCCAATTCCGTGGCGCTGTCGTGGGAAGCGGCCGAGAGGTGCGCCTCGGCGGCCGCGAGGGCCCGGCGCCCCCGCGCCCAGGAATCCGGTGTCACATCGGCTGCGCGCTCCAGCAGAACCGCCTCAGCGGCCATGCCGCCCCGCTGCCGGGCACGGCCGGCGGCCTGCTCCAGGCCTGCGGCCGCTTCCTCGTCCGGCCCTTCGGCGGCCTGCGCGGCATGCCAGGCGCGCCGGTCGGGGTCCAATACCGGGTCCGTTGCCGCGGCCAGAGCCCGGTGCACCGCCCGGCGCTCTTCCGGGTCGGCCTGTTGGTAGACCGCGGAACGCACCAGCGGGTGCCGAAACCGAACAGATTCACCGAACTCGATCAGGCCGGCCGCCTTGGCCGGTGCGCCATTGTGAGGGATCTTCATGTGGGTGGCCGCGCGTACCAGCAGATGCCCGTCACCGACCGGCTCCGCTGCGGCGATCAGTAGCAGCGTTCGAGTTTGCTCCGGCAGCGCAGCAAGCCGACTGGCGAAGTCCTGCTGGACGCGGCTCGACACGGTCCCTCGGAGAGCAGTGGAACTGGAGGCCATACCGTATGCCAGCTGGGCCGCGCTACGCCCCCGGGAAAACTCGAGTAGCGCAAGTGGATTGCCGTCCATCTCAGCCACGAACCGGTCCCGGACCCGCTTCTCCAGCCGCCCGCCGACGGCAGTCTCGAGGAGCTCTCCGCCCGCGGCAGTATCGAGACCGCCGATGCGCAACTCCGGCAGACCGACGAGTGCAGCCTGACCCTCAGGGTCCCGTACCGCAAAGACCATGGCGACGGCCTCGGCGAACAGTCGCCGAGCCACGAACTCCAGTGTCTGCAAAGAAACCTGATCAAACCACTGGGCGTCGTCCACCAAGACGAGTACCGGTCGGCTCTCTGAAGCTCGGGTGAGGAGGGTCAGCACGGCGAGGCCGACCAGAAAGCGGTCAGGCGGATCGCCCGCCGCCATCCCGAACGCCACCCAAAGAGCATCGCGCTGGGGCTCCGGCAACGCTTCGACGCCGGCCACAAATGGCGCACACAGCTGGTGCAGGCTCGCGTAGGGCAGCTCCATGTCGGCCTCAATGCCATGCGCCCGGGTCACCGTCACCCGGGACGCCTGGGCAGCTGCGTACTCCAGAAGCACCGACTTCCCGATACCTGCTTCGCCGCGGATCACCAACACACGGGACCCACCCTCACGCAAGGTAACCAGCATGTCATCGAGCGCTGTGCACTCGGAATGCCGGCCCACCAGGGCGGGAAGCGGGCTTGTGGCCATGCGACTCGACTCCTAGAGGATGCCCGGGACGGCGCCCAGGATCATTGTCCGCTTTGCAAGAACAATACCTGGGACGCCTCGCATCACATGGCGGCATGACGTCGAGCTACTGTGACAGTCTCCACACCTTGTGATCGCGCGATTGTCACAGACGTCGCCGCCATCCGGTCGACAGATACGGTCCGTCCGCCGTCACAGGAGGCCTCATGTCATCGCTCGGCCACCATCTCGCCACGTCCGTCCTTGTGGTGGGAACCGGAGAAGCAGGTCTTCGAGCAGCTATCGAGGTCGCAGAAGCGGGTGTGTCCGTCATAGCAGTCGGCAGGCGCGTGGCCGAAGACGCGTACGGTGTCATGGCGGATGGTGGGATCGGCGCGGCGTCGGCCGTCGTCGGCACTGGAGATACGTGGGGGCAGCATGCGGCTGACACGTTGCAGGAGGGTGGCTTGCTCGCCGACCCACGCACCGTGCTGGTCCTGGCCCGCAATGCCGCGCTGCGACTTCACGACCTGGAACGCTACGGCATGCGTTTCGATCATCAAGGCGACAGGCGGAACGCCCAGCGTCGAAGCGGCGCTCAGTCATACTCCAGCACCGCGTTCGGGGGCGAGTTCACAGCCCCGCAGGTACAGCGAGTGCTATGGCAACGCGCGAATCAGCTCGCCGTTCCCATCCTGACGAGCCTGTTCATCACCCGGCTGCTGGTCGACAACGGCACGGTGTTCGGCGCCTATGGTTTCGACCTCGTTGACGGCTCGCGCTACCTCGTGCACGCCGACGCCGTAGTCCTGGCGACAGGGGGACACACCCGGATCTGGCGGCATACGTCCTCGCGCCGCAACGAGAACACCGGCGACTCCTTCCGCCTCGCCACCGCGGCCGGTGCCCGGTTGCGCGACCCCGAACTGGTTCAGTTCCACCCCTCCGGGCTGATCAAGCCGGACAACGCGGCCGGCACGCTGGTCAGCGAGGCCGCACGTGACCAGGGCGGAATCCTCCTCAACAACCTCGGCGAGCGGTTCATGACGCGCTACGATCCCCAATGCATGGAGCTGTCCAGCCGGGACAAGGTCGCGGCGGCTTCCTACACGGAGATCAAAGAAGGCCGCGGAACTCAGGCCGGCGGCGTGTGGCTCGATTTGTCCCATCTGCCGAGAGAGACGGTCCTGACCCGACTCCCGGCGGTGCATCAGAGCCTCCTGGAGCTGCAAACGCTCGATGTCACCCACGACCCGATCGAGGTCACACCGACCGCCCACCACTCCCTGGGCGGTATCTGGGTCAGACCTGAGGATCACAGCACCGATGTCAACGGGCTCTTCGCGGTCGGGGAGGCCGCCAGCGGTCTGCACGGCGCAAACCAGTTGGAGGGCAACTCACTGATCGAACTACTCGTCTACGGTCCGATCGTCGGCCGGGCCGCAGCGGAGTACTCGGCCAAGCTCACCGGCCAACAACGGTCACTCGGAGCAGTTCGCGACGCCGAGTCGGACGTGAACCGCCTCCTTGCCGCTGACGGCGCCCAGAACGTTCGCGCGCTGCAGCGGTCAGTACGCCACCTGATGACGGAACACGCCGGCGTAGTGCGAAACGAAGCTGGCCTCGCTGCCGGCCTCAGTGGCCTTGCGGAGATCGAAAACCGGATGCTGGACGTGGGCGTCCACGTCGATATCAGCGGCTTTGAGGATCTTGCACACGCCTTCGACCTCAGATCCGCCGTCCTGGCCGCACGAGCGACACTCGAGTGCGCAGTGGAGCGGCGCGAGACCCGAGGCTGTCACCACCGCTCCGACTTCTTCGATCTCAACCCGGACCTGAGAGTCAACCTGGCGTGGTCACCGCAGACAGGGGTGAGGCACGAACCCCTCCCTCCCATCCCGACCGACATCGCTGGATTGATGCACGACGTCCCGTAGCCGCCTGGCCCACTCGCGCCTAGGACCGCCCAGCCGTTGGCTGCGAGCAGATCTCCACTGCTTCGGTGCAGAGATCACCCAACGGTTGTAACGGCTGGGGGGCGCGGCGCCCGGGCGGGGCACTCCCTCCTGGATGCCGTCCCGAGAAGCGATCAGCCCACCCGTCTCAAAAGGGCGATCAGACAGCCCTCTGACTGTCCCGGTCCCTCGGATAGCGCGACTTCAGATACCGGAGACGCTATAACCGGCTCCCTCAGTGGCTGAGCGAGTCGTTTCGCGCTTTCTCCTTTGTGGCGCGGACAGCCTCAGCCTGCCGCCCGACCGGAGTGCTGTCCGGCGACACGTGTCACGTTCCGCCCTCCGACTTGGTCAGAAGTACGTGTCGGTGGCACCCCTAGCCGCACGACTGTGACAGGAAGGCTGCCATGAGTGACCCGGTTTCCGCCGTAGAGGTAACTGCGACGAGCCAGCTCGACCAGCTGCCGGACCGTGA
Source organism: Streptomyces sp. NPDC107562 (assembly GCF_055657325.1). Taxonomy (NCBI): domain Bacteria; kingdom Bacillati; phylum Actinomycetota; class Actinomycetes; order Kitasatosporales; family Streptomycetaceae; genus Streptomyces; species Streptomyces sp. NPDC107562. The sequence goes on from NZ_JBVKBE010000001.1 coordinate 1,133,544, forward strand.
CGCCGAGGAGACCGCGGAATGGCGGGCCTCGCTGGACGCGGTGATGAGGAACGCGGGCCCGGAACGGGCCGGCTACCTGCTGCGGCGCGTCCACGAGCACGCGGCCCGGTCCGGCGTCGCCCTGCCCGGACTCCTCTCCTCGGACTACATCAACACGATCCCGGCCTCGGCACAGCCGGCGTTTCCGGGAGACCTCGCCATGGAGTCCCGGATCACCGCGTGGAACAGATGGAACGCGGCGGTGATGGTGTCCCGCGGATCCCACTTGGGCCTGGGCGGCCACATCGCCACCTACGCCTCGGCGGCATGGCTCTACGAGATCGGGTTCAACCACTTCTTCCGGGGCAAGGACGACGACGGCTCCGGAGACCAGCTGTTCGTGCAGGGGCACGCGTCGCCCGGCATCTACGCCCGTGTCTTTCTGGAAGGACGGCTGAGCGAGGACCAGCTCGACGGTTTCCGGCGCGAGAGCGGTGGCAACGGACTGCCGTCCTACCCACACCCGCGGCGCCTGCCGTGGCTGTGGGAGTTCCCGACGGTCTCCATGGGCCTCGGCCCCCTGGGGGCGATCTACCAGGCCCGGTTCAACCGCTACCTGCACGACCGGGGCATCAAGGACACCTCGCGTTCACGGGTCTGGGCGTTCCTCGGTGACGGGGAGACGGACGAGCCCGAGGCGACGGCCGCACTGACGCTCGCCGCCCGCGAGGGCCTCGACAACCTGACCTTCGTCATCAACTGCAACCTGCAGCGCCTGGACGGCCCTGTGCGTTCCAACTCCAAGATCGTCCAGGAACTCGAGGCGCGCTTCCGCGGGGCCGGCTGGAACGTGGTCAAGTCTCTCTGGGGCGAGGCCTGGGACTCCGTGCTGCGCCAGGACACCGACGGCGCGCTCGTGCGCCGTCTCGGCACGGTGCCCGACGCCCAGATGCAGACCTACGCCACGCGGGACGCCGCCTATGTGCGCGAGCACTTCTTCGCCGGCGACGCGCTCGGCGGTCTCGCTTCGGGGCTGAGCGACGCCCGGCTCATCGAGATGTTCCGGCACTCGCGCGGTGGCCACGAGCCGCTCAAGGTGTACTCCGCGTATCGGGCCGCGGTCGAGCACCGGGGGGCGCCGACCGTCGTCCTCGTCCAGACGGTCAAGGGGCACACGCTCGGGCCGGACTTCGAGTCGCGCAACGCCAACCACCAGATGAAGAAGCTCACGACACGCCAGTTCGTTGAGCTGCGGGACGCGCTGGAGCTCCCCATCCCCGACAGCGCGCTCAGCGGGGACGTCGTGCCCTTCGGCCACCCGGGGGCGCAGTCCCCGGAAGTGCGGTACTTGCGGGAGCGCCGCGCAGCCCTGGGCGGCCCCGCGCCGGTGCGCAGGGTCGTGGCCAGGCCGCTTCCGCAGCCGCCGTCCCAGCCCTTCGAGGCGCTCCGCAAGGGCTTCGGTAAGCAGGAGGTGGCCACGACGATGGCACTGGTCCGCCTCGTCAAGGACCTTATGCGCGACCCGGAGACCGGGCGCCGCTGGGTGCCGATCATCCCTGATGAGGCCCGTACGTTCGGGATGGAGTCGCTGTTCCCGACGGCCGGGATCTACTCACCGGACGGCCAGACCTACGATCCGGTCGACGCGGACCAACTCCTGCACTACCGGGAGGCCAGGAACGGGCAGCTCATCGACGAGGGCATAACCGAGGCCGGTTCGACGGCCGAGTTCACCGCCGCGGCGACGTCGTACGCGACCCACGGCGAACCCATGATCCCGTTCTACATCTTCTACGCGATGTTCGGGTTCCAGCGCACCGGCGACCAGTTCTGGGCACTCGCGGACCAGTTGGGGCGCGGGTTCGTCATCGGCGCGACCGCCGGCCGCACGACCATGACCGGGGAGGGGCTTCAGCACGCCGACGGCCACTCCCACCTGCTGTCGTCCACCAACCCTGCCGCGGTGAGCTACGACCCGGCTTTCGCATACGAGATCGCCGTGATCGTCAAGGAAGGGCTGCGGCGAATGTACGGCGAACGGCCGGAGGACGTCTTCTACTACCTGACGGTGTACAACGAGTCCAAGCCGCAGCCGCCCATGCCGGCCGAACCGTCGATCGAGGAGGGGATCCTGCGCGGCGTCTACCGCTACCGGCGGGCAGACTCCTCCGGCACCGGGCCGCGGATCCAGCTGCTGGCCTCCGGAACAGCCATCCACTGGGCCCTGGAGGCCCAGGAACTCCTGGGGTCCCAGTGGGGCGTCCGGGCCGACGTCTGGTCGGTGACCTCGTGGACGGAGCTTCGCCGCGACGCGCTGGCCGCCGACAGGGCACGACTGCGCGGAGAGCGGCGCGAGCCATACGTGACCCGCGCGCTCGCGGGGGCACAGGGTCCGGTCCTGGCCGTCAGCGACTGGATGCGGCAGGTGCCGGACCAGATCAGTCAGTGGGTGGAGCAGGACTACTCGTCACTCGGTACGGACGGGTTCGGGCTTTCGGACACCAGGGAGGCAGTGCGCCGCCACTTCCACGTGGACCCCGAATCCATCGTCGTGGCCGCTCTGGACCGCCTGGCCGCAGCCGGCGCCGTCGACCCTGAGACGGTCACGAAGGCTCGCGACCGCTACGGCTGGCAGGGCTGACCGCCGTCCGGAGAACCAGCACCCGGCGTTGATGCAGGGCACCTCCGTGGAGGAGGCCCTGGGCAGGCGTCCGACGGAGGTGTGGTCCGGCTTCGGGGTGCAGTCGGTGGAGCGGGTCATGGTGGAGGTGCTCGCCACCGGTGAGCCGGCGGTCGGCGTCGAGAAGCGGGTGTACCCCCCGGGCGATCCCGAGCACGAGCACGTCTACTCCGCCTCCGTCTTCCGGATGGAGGACGCCGACGGCAGGGTCCTCGGCATCGCGGACGCCACCGTGGACGTCACCGACCGCCACCTCGCCCACCAGCGGCTGACGGTGCTGGCGCAGGCCAGCACCCGGATCGGTGCCACGCTCGACGCGCTGGACACGGCCCGGGGCCTGGCGGAGGTGTCGGTGCCGGTCGCGGCCGACAGCGTCACCGTCGAGTTGCTGGAGAGGGTCCTCGCCGGCGAGGACCTGGAGGCGGGGCCCCTGCGGCCGGGCACCGTACTGCGCCGGGCGGCCGCCCGCTCCCGCGACGACGACCCCTCCGGGGCGGCCGGTGTGGGTGGACCAGAGCACCGACGGACCGAGCGGACGAGGGGCCAGGGCGAGGCCGGTGCCAGCGGACCTAGGGCCGGCCCGGCGGGGCCCAGGCGGTGCGGTGCTGTCGGCTGGGCGTCGAACGGGTGGGCGGTCACGTCGCGCGGACGGCCGGCAGGTAGTCGCTTCCCGGTCTGCCAGGCTGGTCCGAAGGTGAGGGCTGGTGCCGTAGGCCGCGTCGGCCATACGACCGGCAGTCTCAGGCCCCCAGTCGGCCAGCGGTCGAGTATGTCCAGCGCGGGGCGCCGCTTCTCGCCGTGCTCGGCCTGGGGTGGAATGCGGGTAACGGTCCCGCGGTCGGTGGCGCCCACTCCGTAGGAACAGCCGCGGCGGGATGCGGTGTCACTGGCGGCGTGGACACTGACCACGACACCTGGCAGTTGGCGCGTTTTGGCGGCAACGGTGCGGTCGCGGGTGGGCACCAGCATGGGCGTCCCCCCGGCGGCTGCCAAACGTCGCGGCCACAGTCCTGGCGCTGACCGACAAGAACCTGACTCGCCTCCACACCCGCCGCTGAGCGCCGGGGTCTGCGGAACTCCGCGCACCCGCTCACCGAAACACACTGTTGGTAAGAGTAATGTTTGGTAGTGTGATGTCGGCGTTCGGGTTCGACCGTACGCGCACCCGCGAACTAGAGCCCGCGGGTGACGGTTGCCGGGCGCCGTGCTCTTCCCCCGAGTGCGGCGCCCGGAGCTGCCGTTTATCTGGGCCGCTGCGGTCCCCGTAACCTGCCTGTTCCTGCATGCGGCGCTCGCCCAAAGCTCGCACCCTGCTCGGGCTCCGCCGACAAGAAGTTGTGCGCGTCGTGTTTCGTGTCCTCCGCCAGCTCGTCGGAGGGATCGGGACAGCTGCCGACTCGTCGGATCCGAGGTTGCTGCCGCGCAGGGATGCCGGAGCCCAGCGGCTCCGGCATGCCTGCCGAACGGCACGGACGAACACTACGACCTGCGCTGAACCCACCAGAAGCAGAATGCGGTGACGGCGCCCGTCATGGCCAGCAGCACCGCGGCCATGACCCACTGCAGCGGCCAGAAGTGGGTGGCCGGGTGGTACTGAATCCAGACACCGGCCACGTCGTGGGCCCTGACACAGGCTGCGGATGCTTCGGTGAGACCACCGCATGCGGTGGAGGTGAACTTCTCTCCCGACGTGGTCAGGTACCCCCAGTCGATGTTCCAGGAGGAGTACGGCTTGCTGGGCAGGTCCATCGGCCACGCATGGGGTTGCAGAAGCCCCAGGGGAGTCGGTGAGCCGTACAGGTCCGCGGTGAACTGTCGTGCCGTCGCCTCCTTCGTTGGCCACAGCAGGGGGCGCAGGAGACTCAAGCCGGCCCAGCCGGCGATGCAGGCGGCACAGGTGACGGCCATGGCCGCCACTGTGCGGCGCATGACGACGCCGATCGCCGCGCCGGTGACCAGTGCGAACAGGGACATGGCGATCGGTACCACGCCGATGTTGGTGAACGGCGGGGAGTCGTACCAGTGCATCCCCTTCAGCAGTTCGTCCGCGGGCTTCCACCACCAGGTGTAGAGAGCCGACAGGACGCCGGTGCCGACGAGTGTGACGACGGCGGGCAGACCGAGTTTGTACGCGAACCACCGGGTACCGCTGACGGACTGCGACCGTGAAAGCAGATACGTGCCGTTCTCCATCTCACGGGAGAACAGGGGCCCGCCCAGGAAGACGCCGATGATCAATGGAGCGAAAGAGATCACGAGGCCGGTGTAGTGCAGGAGGTCGTAGAACTGCCCCCGAAAGGCGTTCACCCCCTCACAGCGCGGCTCAGGGGAGTCGTACACGCAGCCGAGCAGGTTGTGGGCGTCGATGTACGCGACCATTTCGGCGCGCTGGAAGACGACGAACACGGCGAACGCGGCGAGCAGGCCGGCGCCGGTCCAGAACGCGGCACGGTGCTGGCGCCAGATCAGCCAGACGGGGCCGGACAGGTGCGGGAAGCGCAGAGGAAACAGGGGGACCTTGGTGGCGTGGCTGCCGTTCATGCGGCGTCGTCCTTACCGGCGCCGGTGCGCGCGCTGGGAGTGATCAGGGGAGGGACGTCGGAGACACCGAGATAGGCGATCAGAAGCTCCTCCAGGTGCGGCTGGTGGCGCATCCATGTGCCGGTCACCGGTCCCTCGGGTCGGATCAATGCGGTGACCTGCCCGCCGGAGCGCTCCGTCGAGACGACGGTGTGAGGGGCGAGTTCGGGGGGCGAGACGTGCCCGTTGTCGCGGCCGACCAGCATGGTGTGCGCGGCGAGCAGGTCGTCGATCTCCCCGGCCAGCTGTACGCGGCCCCCTGTGATCGTGAGGAGGTAGTCGCACACGGCGTCCATCTCGGAGACCAAGTGCGTGGACATCAGAACGGTGGTCCCGTGTTCGGCCACCTCGCTCATCAGAGCCGCCGTCATCTCGTGGCGCACACGTGGGTCCAGGTCGGACATGGGTTCGTCCAGGAGCAGCAGCCGAGGTCGTTTGCCGAGCGCAAGGGCTAGGGCGACACGGGTGCGCTGGCCGCCGGAGAGGTGTCCGACCTTCGCGTGCAGCGATATCTCGCCCTGCGCCACCAGGCGCTCCGCGACTCCCTGATCCCAGCCAGGGTTCATCTCTCGGCCGGCACGAAGCATCTCGGCGACGGTGAACCCCGGGTAGAGCGGCTTACTCTGCCCGACGAACGCCACACGCCCGCGACTCGCCGGCGTCCTCGGATCGTCACCGAACACACTCAGTGTGCCTTGAGTGGGCTTCAGCACATCGGCGGCCATGGACAGCAGCGTCGTTTTGCCCGCGCCGTTGGGGCCCACGAGGGCGCAGATCCGGCCGGCGGGCAGGCGGAAGCTGCAGTCCCGTAGTGCCCAGGAGCGACCGAACCGCCGTCCCAATCCCTGGGCTTCCAAAGCGGTTCGGTCCAGAGCCGGCACCGCATGGTGAGTGCTTGGTCCGCCGGAGTGGTCAGTGGGCAGGGACTTGTTCATCACACTTCCTCAATGTCTGTCTCACAAGGTGTGGGCCCTTCGCGGTCGGTGGCATGGCCTTCTGCGGGCAGAGCGTCGTAATCCGCGATGAGGTCGGTGAACAGGGCGGTCACGTCGTCTCTCCCGACCCCCGCCGCGTGGGCCCGCCGCAGCCACTGCAACAGGCCTGTACGCAGAGCCGAGTCGCCGGAAGTCTCGGGTCGCGACAGTGACCGGGTCACGAACGTCCCGGCGCCCCGTCGAGATTCGACCAATCCTTCGTGCTCGAGTTCCCGGTAAGCCTTGTGCACGGTGTTGGGGTTGATGGCCGTCATCCCCACCACTTCGCGAGCCGTCGGCAGCCGATCGCCCGGCGCCAGCAGGCCCAGCCGCATCGCCTGTTTGGTTTGCTGGACGATCTGCATGTAGGCGGCCACGCCACTGCGTCGATCGATGCGGTATCGCACCAGAATCAACCTTCTACTAGTGAACTAGTAGAAGAAGGTTGCGGGTGAACCCGTCAGGTGTCAAATCGAAGGCCGGAGGGACGGCCGCGGCAGAGGGAACGGTGCACTGCACCCGTGTCCCGCTGTCACATGTACGGCTTCCTTCTTGTCCTAGTGAGCACACAGATGCAGTCACCCGGTGCCGTCGTCATCAGGTGGGCCTGTGACCCCGGGGCGAAGCGGTTCCACGCCTGGGACGAACTGATCAGAATATGAGATAAGGACCCATAACCCATGAGCAAGCTGAAGCCGACCGTCGTCCTGGTGCATGGCGCGTTCGCGGACTCCTCCAGCTGGAACGACGTGGTGGGGAAGCTGCAGGCGGACGGCTACGACGTGGTCGCCGCAAGCAACCCGCTGCGCGGACTCCACGGTGACGCTCTCCATGTCCGCCAGCTTGTGGCGGGCATCGACGGCCCCGTGGTCCTGGTGGGCCACTCCTACGGCGGCGCGGTCATCACCAATGCCGCCGGTGGTCTCGACAATGTCCAGGCCCTCGTGTACGTGGCCGCGTTCATGCCCGACGACGGGGAGAGCGCCCTCGAACTGGCGGGCAAATTCCCCGGCAGCACGCTGGGCGAAGTGCTGCGTCCGGTGCCGGTGACCTTGGCCGACGGCCGCGCGGCGGCCGACCTCTACATCGAACAGGGCAAGTTTCACCACCAGTTCGCGGCCGACGTCCCTGAAGGGAAGGCCGTGATCATGGCCGCGACACAGCGTCCTGTCAGCAATGTGGCCCTTGAGGACGCTTCCTCGACACCCGCGTGGAGAGGCATCCCGTCCTGGGTCCTCATCGCCGCACAGGACCGGAACATCCCGCCGCGGACGCAGGCATGGATGGCCGAGCGCGCCGGAGCAACGACTGTCGAGATCGATGCCTCGCACGCCGTCAGCGTCTCCTGCCCCGCCGAGGTGACGCGCCTGATCGACGAGGCCGCTCGGGCCACCGCCTGACTGGCCCGGCCCTCGGTCTTGCACGAGCTCTGCCGATCTCGCTGCCGTCTGGGTAGGCAAACCCCTGGGAGAACGGCCGCTCCAAGTCGAAGCCGCCGTGGCTGGAGATGTATCAGCGGCTGTTGAACGGTTGGGCGGCGAAATACCAGGCCCTCAGCGCCCAGGCGCCTGTTCCGGCTGGCGCGCCGCAGCCGACGGCGGCCACGGCAGCGGAGAAGGTTGCTGGCCCGCCTGCCGAACAGACAAGGGCATCGCCGCGCCGCCGGAAGCCCCCGTCCCGCGGCTGTTCTTGGGCGTCCCCCCAGCCGCCGGGACCTCGCGCCGCACAGCAGCGATAACGCCCGCGAAGCCCGTGGCTGACGCACGCTTCCCGTACGGCCCGCGCGTGGTGCTGGATGGCGACGGTTCAGCGTTCGGCGTGGACAGCATCGTGCTGGACTCGATTCCCGAGGCGGTGAAGTGGACGCTGCGCGAGTCCGGGCTCGGCGCGAACACACTTCATCGTCACGGGAAGGATGCAGAAAGCGCCATGGCCCCACCGGCACCGCGCCAGAACCTCACCTGGGACGTCGAAGGCGTACTCACTCCTCATCGGTCGCGGCTCTGTCAAGACCGTCCTCTACCTGGCCGGTCAGGAACTCCACTTCGACACGGCCGCCCAGAAGTTCACCGCCCAGCGCTACCACCCCGCCGGTGCGCGGGTTGATCCACTGGCCCGGGAACCCGTAAGCCAGCAGGTCGCCGGGCGCCGCCAGCGCCGGCCGCTGGGCGGAACCGCCCCGATGGCAGTGTTCGGCGCCGTCGCGGCCGCCGCCCTGGTCGATCTGGGCCTCATCGCCTGGCGTGAACTCGTCGCGCAGGACGGTGACCTGCGCTACCACGTTCCCCCTGACCCGCTGGTCGACGGCCACCGTCGGCCCGGACACGCTTTTTGAAATCGGCACTCATCGCGTAAGAACTAGCCAGCGCCTCTCGCGGTTCGCGTACCGAAGTCGGTCATCCCGAACTTTCCGATGCCTCGGTCGCCGCAAGCCTGTGCGAGCCTGGTACTGCAGGCACACAGAGGCGCGAAGGGGGTGGAGGTGTGATGCGGGAGGCTTATCACGAGGAGCTGGAGGCGCTGCGTGATGGGCTGGTGGAGATGGCGAACGGGGTGGGTTCGGCCATGGGTCTGGCCACGAACGCGCTTCTGGATGCCGATGTGGAGCTCGCCGAGAGCGTGATCTGCGGGGCTGGGCGGGTCGATGACCTGCAGCGGGATCTGGAGGGCCGGGCGATTGCCGTGTTGGCCCGGCAGCAGCCGGTCGCTACCGATCTGCGGATCGTGGTGAGCTCGCTGCGGATGACCGCGGACCTGGAACGCTGCGGTGCCCTGGCGGTGCATGTGGCCAAGCTGGCCAGGATGCGCTACCCGGACCGTGCGGTGCCGCGGGATCTGCGCCGCACGATTTTGGAGATGGGCCAGCTCGCGCAGCGTCTGATGGCGCAGGCCGCCGAAGTGATCATCACCCGTGACGTGGATGCGGCCCTGCAGATGGAGAGCGACGACGACCGCATGGACGAGCTGCACCGCGTGGTCTTTCAGCGGCTGATGGACGCCAGGTGGGAGCACGGGGTCGAGACGGCGGTGGACGTCACGCTGGTCGGGCGCTACTATGAGCGGTTCGCCGATCACGCCGTGTCGGTGGCGCAGCGTGTCGTCTACTTGGTCACCGGCGAGCACGTGGAGGACCTGCCGATGAACCGGCCGGCGTAACGATCCAGCGGCTCGCCGAAGGTACGACTGGCAGGCTGGCTACCTTCGTGCCGTTCTGTTGTGGATGGTGGCGATCGGCCATTTCCACCAAAACCGGCTTCCCTGGAGCCCACGGTTCTTCAAGCCGACGTTGGGCCTCCGGGGAGTGAACTGGGCTGTGTCCCGCGGCGGCTGGCCGCCCAGTCGCGCAACTCCGTCATCGCGACCGCCTCGATCTCATCCTGCAGGCGTCCGCGCGTCGCGTCGTCCCGCTCCGGCTCCGGGACAAGGGTGTAGCGCTGAATGGCCAGGCGAAGACGCGACCACGCTTCCGCCGCCAGGACATAGCGCTCCAGGTGGTTGAATACCTGACGAAATCCTCCGATGAAGACGGTGGTGCCGGCCATGACGGCGGTGATGGCGGCGGGGGCCTGCAAACCTGCAGCCACCACTGTGCCGGCGCCGGTGAGTAGAGCAGACAGTTCTACTGTCCGGTGCCACCGGCGCGCGCGATCACGGGTCCGCGCGTACCAGGCTAGATCCGTGAGCGCGTGCGCGAGTAGCGGATCGTCGGACGGCGGGAAAGTTGCGGGTGGTGTCCGTCTTGGTATCAGCACGCGACCATGCTGCATGACCGGGAGGTCGCAGGAGTCCCGTTGCGGCAATCGGCGCTTGTCGCAGCCGGAAGGCGCCGCCGTGGGCCGTGCCGGCGATACGGGCAGGCCCCCGGTGGACCGTCAGCCGAACCTGTCGTGACCTGTGGCGGGAGGCTGCCGACCGAGGTGTCCGGCCGTTTCCGCGCCCGGCCGGGTGAATGCGGGGGAGAACGCGAACTGCGGTTGCAGGGGGGGCGTCGTGCCGGATATGGAAGCGATCAATGATGTGCACTTGTCCGAGCCGGGTCTGGTTGTGGTGGAGGTGGTAGCGGCGGATGACGAGACCGCGTTCGCCTTCCACGCAGCGCTGGCCGCCCGGTGGGCGACGACGTCCGTGGAGCGGACCACCCGGGGGGCCGGCCAGGCGGGCGTCCGGCTGCGCTGTTACCTCGACCTGCGGCAGCCCCTCGGTCCGCCCGGTGATGTCCCAGGCCCTTGGTAGCGGGCTGTGCCGGCACCGAGTCCGTGCCGTGCAGGAGCCTGCCACCAGTGCGAGCGGTCGATCTCCCATACGTAGCCGACTTCAGGCGTGCCCAGAGGTCGCGGACGACGACGAAGTCAGCTCGTCCAGGTCTTGATCTGAGCGGCGACCTCCCGCATCGGGAGCCCATCCCGGGCAGCGCGGGCCAGTGGGAGAACGGTGGTGAGGCCGGGGCTCACCGGCAGGCCACATGCCGAAAGGTACGCGGCGGTCACCGTGGCAGCGAACAAAAGGTTCCACACCTGAAGACTCGGATTTCGCGCCAGTAGTCGGAACCGGACCACCGGTATCCATCGAGCATGGCCCGTGCCGTGGGTGGTACCTGCCGCACTGCCGGTGCCGGCAGGGTCGGGGCGGACAGCGGCAGGGGCTTGCCGCCAGCAGACGACTGCCAGCACCTGTTCGCCCGCGACATCGTGGGCTTCCCCTGCTTGAAGCCGGGCCGTAGGAGCAGGACGAGGCAGCCGGGGCGCCTATCGTTGCGGACTGTGCGCGAGTCGGTTGCCCGGGCGTTGCCGGCGCACGCGCTCCTGGGCGCCATGGTGCCGGCAGAGGGGCAGACCGCACTGGTATCCAGGCGCGGCGAGTTCGGGGTGCCGTCATATCGATCCGGTCGCTTGCTTGATCAGTGTTTCAGCTAGTTCTCGGACGTCTTGATAGGGCTGTCCGTCGTTGAGTGAGGTGGACAGCGCGCGGGCGCCCTCAAACAGCACCGCGAGCTGCCGTCCCAGGGTCTCGGGATCGCGCGCACCGGCCTCGACGGCCGTTTTGACCAGGCGGGCAGTGAACTCCCTTTTGTGGCGCTCGACCAGGGCCGCGGCCTCGGGCATCGTCCCGGCCGTCTCGACGGCGGTGTTGTGCAGTGGGCAGCCGCGTACCACCTCCACGGGCGGCGGGGAGTCTGCGAACAGTCTCAGGAGACGCTCGCGGGCACTGAGGTCGCTGCGCTCGAGGACGGCCTCGACGCCGATGGGCCCGTCCGAGTCGGACTCGACGCGCTGCACGTAGGCGCTGACCAGGGCTTCTTTGCTCGGGAAGTGCTGGTAGAACGTGCGCGTCGACACATGTGCCACTTCTGTCAGCTTCGCGATACCCGTTGCGTGGATGCCCTCGCGCGCGAACAGCTGGACCGCGGCGCGCAGGATCCGCTCACGCGCTCCCCGCCCGCCCTTGGTCGCATGGGCCGTGGCCGCACTCGTTCCCATGCCGCAAGTATAGCGATCGATTTACTTTGCGGAAAGGTCGTGCTAGGTTCAGGTACAGCGATCGCTTTACTTCGGGTGCAGTGCGTGGGCTGCATCGCATGGCGCGACGCGCGGCGGCCAGGACCCGTGCCGCCGTTGGCCGGTCAGGTGCCGCTCGAGGGTCACATGAGGGCGCGCGACGCAGGAACAGGCCCACTCGGCGATTCGGTGGTCGGGTTCTGCACTCGGGGTCTGAGATCCAAATTTTCAGATGCTGCACACGGTACGTCGGAAAGGAATGAACATGCTCACTAGGAACTTCGTCCCAGTTCCCCATGAGGTCCCTTCGCGGATTTCCGAGCCCGGTACGAAGCTGCTGTACCCGTACTGGACATCGATCGGATGACGCAGCTCCGCACTGAGCGAGCGAGTAGGGACACCGTGGTCGCCGCCGCCGCGGAGAATGCTCCGCACGGTTTCATGCGATTCTGGAGCGCAGATGTCGGGGCGACCATGCGGCTGGCCGGCAACCCGGGACTCTGCGCCACCTACCTGATGGGAAATCACACCATCGCCGAGCGCATGTACAGGCACGACCCGGCGGTGATGCTCTACGCCCCGCTACGTACGACGGTCCACCAGGATCGGAAGCGCGCCACACGCTGTTCTCCATCGACCAGCCCAGCACTCGCTTCTCCAGGTTCGACACTCCTGACATCGCCGCCGTCGGCCAGGAACCGGACCTCAAGCTCGGCAACCTCCTGAAGGTCCTAAACATGACCGTCCCGCCCGCCCTTTCCTCGGACGCAGCGAATGTGCGCTGAGTAGAGTCGGCACACGGAGCCCGAAAAGAGCGAGGACCCCGCAATTGCTCGGGCGGTTCACCATTTCCACGGATTGCGGATATCCCGCAGTTCTTATCGCGATCGACATGCAGGGCCGACTTTCGTAAAGCGGAAGCGCTGATCGCTTGTCGACAGTTACGTAAAATCGAGGAGACACCATGCAGGACAAGGACACGACCGTCGGTGCAGCGCCAGGTGACGCCGAGCTGGTCCAACTCGGCGTAGCGGCCGCCGCTGCGGCGATCCGTAACGGCGACATCACCTCCGAGGCGTACGCTTCCGCACTTTTGCGGCGCGCACGCAAGCATGCCGACCTGAACTCTTTCATCAGCGTCGACGAGTCCGCAGTGCTGGCTGCGGCGGGGGAGGCGGACAAGGCCCGTGCCGCAGGTTCCAAGGCTCCTCTCCTTGGCGTCCCGATCGGGATCAAGGACAGCTACGCCACGGCTGATGTGCGCACCACGCTCGGCGTGAGCAACCTGAGAAACTTCGTCCCCCATCATGACGCCGAAGTTGTTGTCGCACTCAAGGAGGCCGGGGGCATCGTCTTCGGGAAGAACAACCTCGTGGAGATGTCCTTCGGGCTGACCGGGCACAACAGCCCGTATGGCCAGGTAAAGAACCCCTACAGCCACGACCATGTCCCCGGCGGGTCCTCCAGCGGCTCCGGCGCGGCCGTCGCCGCCCGCATCGTGCCCGCATCGACCGGGGGCGACACGGTGGGCTCCATCAGAGTCCCCGCGTCCCTGTGCGGCGTGGTCGGCTACAAGCCCACCAACGGCCGCTGGCCGGGAGCCGGCGTCGCCCCGGTATCCCACACCCTCGACACCACCGGCATCCTCGCCCGCAGCGTCGAGGACTGCGCACTGCTGGACCAGATCGTCACCCGGGACACCTCGGCCCCCGTCCCGCAGCGCTCCAACCTGCGCGGAGTCCGGTTCGCCCACGCTCCCCGGCAGTACATGAAGGTGATCGACCCCGAGACCGCAGCCCACTTCACCGCCGCGCTCGAACGCCTTCGCGAGGCCGGCGCCGACATCGCCGAGATCGATCTCGGTGACGATTTCATGGACACGACCAACCTGCTCACGTGGAACTTCTTCTTCCGCGAGATGCGGGAAGCGGTCAAGCATTTCATCGCCGACAACGACTTCCCCGTCACGTTCGATGAGATCTACAACGACGTCAAGCCCCAACTGAAGGCGGTCTGGAGCCAGGTCGTTGTCCCGGACGGGCCGGGCTACCTCTCCGAGGAAAGCTACCAGTCGGCACTGTCCGTCGAGCGCCCGCAACTCCAGCGCCGACTCGGCCAGGTGTTCACACACAACGCGGCGGACGCGCTGCTCTTCCCGACCACACCCTGCCCCGCTCCCCTGATCGAGCAAGGATCGGACTTCACCATCGCCGGCCACCGGGTCGACGACCGGTTCCTCGCCTACAACACCATCCCCACCAGCGGAGCTGGCCTGCCCGGCATCAGTATCCCTATCGGCCTCAGCGCCAACGGCCTTCCCATCGGACTCGAAATCGACGCCGCCCACGGCGAGGACAGCCATCTCTTCGACCTTGCCCGCCGAGTGGAGTCCCTCTTCGACACCCTGCCCACACCCGCCTGAACATCCCAACGCCCACCGGGTCAATCGATGACACGCCGACGACTCAGGCAGTCCCGCCGACACCGAGTACGAGGGAAGGACCTCACCTCGGTGGTCGACGGGCCCTCGGCGGTCGACGGGCACAGCGTCACCGGCGCCCACAGCTCCTGGCAGGCGAACACCTCTCCCGGAGCCGCGCGGCGCCGCAGTACTGCCAGCCGTTTCGTCCCACGTCATGGATGCCGGGCAAAGCGCGATGCCGAAACGGCAGCCCTGGGCGCACCAACTCGGCTGTAGGCGCACGTGATTGCCCGCGGGGACGCCGCAGTGCCAACAGCGTTGGGGGAGCTTCGAAGGGCGGAACCGACGTTTGTGACGCGAGCGTGGCGGGCCCGAGCCAAATCTCCTCACGGCTGCCCTCCGTCCTTGCCCCGGTATCGGCGAGGGCCTGGTCGCCGTCGAGGCCGGCGACGACCGTGGACGGTGAGCGCGTTGACCGCCGCGGACGTCCGGTGGACTCGCGAACTCCCCTGTAGCTGGTAATTGGTGCTCTGGCGAAACGGGCCGGCCGCCGAGATCGTCCGGCTAGCCGAGACCGAGTTCGATATGCTGCGCCACTGTTCGGCGTGGCGCAGGCCCCAGATGGGATGGGGCCTCGGACGGTTCGCGAGGCACAGCTGAGCTAGCTGTCCTTGAGCAGTGCCTGGCAGGCGGATCGGGCGGCCCAGGTCTGGGCGCCGTCGAACGTCCAGCCGCGGTCGCCGACGAGCGTCATCCAGGCTTGCGGGCCGAGATAGAACCAGAGCAGATCGATGGCTTCCGCGCGTGGGACGTCGGCGCGAATCGCGCCGAGTGCCTCGAGGCGGTCGGTCACAACGGCCAGGGCCTGGAGGTAGACATCGGCCCCCTTGTCCAGAACCTCCTTGACGGCGGGTTCCCCCGGCGGCTTGCGGTACAGGAGCCCGTACAAAAGGTCCCAATGGCGTTCGTGCATGAGCCGGGTGCCCTCGGCGATGAGGTCGATCACGGTGCGGGGATCGTCGCTGGCCTCCATGGCTACGACGGCGTCGGCGCAGTAAGGCCCGGTGAGTATGGGCTCCAGCAGGGCCGTCAGGATGCTCGGTTTGTTCCCCACGCTGCTGTACACCGTGGGCACGGCGACCGTCGCAGCCTCGGCGATCTCCCCGATGGTGACCCCGGTGTACCCACGGGCCAGGAAGAGCTTCTGCGCGTTGTCGAGGATGGTCTCACGCGTCGCGGCCGCCGAGTGGGCGCGGCGAGGCGAATCGTACTTGCGAGTAGTCACCGGCACACCATACCTTCTGAGATAATTGACTATATTGACTATATGGATATCGAATGAATATGGTGACCGCCATGACCAAAGATGCTCTCGCGCAGATGCCAGCGGTCAGAGAGACACGGCTGGCTCATGAGGTCCACCGCGTCGCCACCACCCTGCTGGCCGAGGCGGCCCTGCGCCCCTCAGTGCCGCTGAGCGCCCTGGACCAGCTGCGAGACTTCCTCGTCGCGCAACTGCGCCACCACCATGAGACCGAGGGCAAGGACCTGTGGCCGCGGATCGTGGCGGCGGCACCGGCCGCGGCTCACGCGCTCGGCACGCTCAGCGAGGAGCACGCGCACCTGGAGGACGCGCTCGACCACCTGGCCGCAATACTCCTCGACAACGATGTCCGGGCAGGAATAGCCCCGGCTGGGCGCATAAGCCCTGGCGGGGGTCTAGCAACCGACGAAGTCCGCACGGCCCTGCGAGAGGCGGCCACCGCGGTACGCGACACGGTGTACGGCCACCTCGCCAACGAAGAAACCCCTTCTGCTCCCCGCACTTCGCGACCACATCAGCCCCGTTGAATGGCAGGACTTCGCCCAACGGGTGATCGCGACCGCACCGCCCGTGGAAGGCCACCTGATGATCGGCTTCCTCGACGAAGTAGGGACCGCTGAGGAAGTGGAACTGGTGCTCGCCGACCTGCCAGAGCCGCTGCGCCCTGCGCATCCTGCGCGGCGCAAGCAGCTGACGCCTGTCCAACACCCGGCGCAGAATCCGCGATCCGGCGAATGCGGCCGCCACGCCACCGCGTCCGATGAACGCCGTACCTCAGCTCGTCATAGCCAACTGTGGGCGACCGACTTCACCACCGGATTCAGTGCCCGAGGCGGGAGCGCCCCTATGGGGCGGCAGGGCGCCAAACGATCCTCGTCAGCTCCCACTCAGGCCAAACTCAACCCATATCTCGCCGGGTCGCTCAGGCCGCGGTGGCGAGGGGGCGTCCGCCACCAGCGGATGCCCTTCTCGCTGCGGAAGCGGGCGCGTTCCTTGCGCTCGGTGGCCAGGACGTCGCGGTGGCGGGCGTTGGCGTTGCGCCAGCGCAGGTAGGCCTGCAGGGCCCGGGTCTGCACGGGGTGGTTGGAGTTGGCGATGGTGAACTGCTGCCTCAGCGGTCCGAAGTGTGCCTCGATGGGGTTGGCCCACGAAGCGTAGCTCGGGGCCAGCGAGATGCGAGTCACAGAAGAAGGTCGTCATCAAGAACGCTGTGGCGGCGGCTCTGACGTGCCGCAGGCCGGCGCTCTTTGTGGCCCTTCGAGCGCGTCGGATTCCGCGTAGGCAAAGCGTGAAAAGTTGACAGGTCAACTACTTGAAGGTTGACTGATCAAATAAGCTACGGCGGGGCGACATCCGGAATCCCGGATCAGGGGCGGTGCCGTTCGGAGCGTGACTCCGAAACTGGCTGAGCGTCGCAGTGTCGCGCGCACAGTGCCGAAGGTGGCGGCGATCCCGACCACAGTGCCGGCACCCGGCAACCCACCTGCTCCTGACGGTCCGCCAGTGCACCGGCCGAGGCGGACATCTCTTCACCGTTGAGGCACCTGAACCGTCGACTTCGCGAGCGCCTGCGCCACTGCGCGCCGGGTGCCGATTGGGGATGTACGCATGTCTTCGCCAGAGCAACAAGCACCTCGTTCGTGGAAGGCCGTGCGGGCGCTGCTCCTGCGCCTGCACTTCTACGCGGGTCTGCTGGTCGCGCCGCTCCTGCTGGTGGCGGCGCTGACAGGACTGGCTTACGCCTTCACGCCCCAACTCGACCAGATGGTCTACGGCGACCAGCTCAAGGTGGCCGAGGTGGGCAGCGAGCCGTGGCCGCTGGCGGATCAGATAGCGGCGGCCCGAGAGGCCCACCCGGAAGGCACGCTGGCATCGGTCGTCACCCCTTCCGGCGCGGAGGACACCACCCGGGTCGTGTTGTCCGTGCCGGAATTGGGCGACAAGCAGCGCACGGTCTTCGTGGACCCCTACACCGCTCAGGTGCGGGGCGAGCTGACCACGTGGTTCGGGTCGACACCTCTTACGACATGGCTGGACGACCTGCATCGCAACCTGCATCTGGGCGAAACCGGCCGGCTCTATTCGGAGACCGCGGCGAGCTGGCTTGGGGTGGTCGTGGCGGGCGGGTTGGTCCTGTGGCTGGGACGCGCCCGCGGACAGCGGGCCAGGTCCGTGCGGGGTGTCGTGCTTCCGGAACCTTCAGCTCGTGGCGTGCGGCGCACCCGCGGTCTGCACGCCGTCACTGGACTATGGCTTGCCACCGGGCTCTTCTTCCTCAGCGCCACCGGCCTGACCTGGTCGCACCACGCGGGCGAGCGATTCGGGCAGCTGCTCGACGCGGCCAAGGGCCATGCCCCCGAGTTGGTCACTTCGCTGCCGGGCGAGACCGGGGAGAAGGACGGCGAGCACGCGGGGCACGCCGGGCACGATACCGGCCGGACCCCGGCGACCGCGGACCCCGCCCGCTTCGACACGGCACTCGCCGTGGCACGCGAGGCCGGGCTGGGCGGCAAGGTCGAAGTCACACCGCCCACCGACGCGACGAGCGCCTGGACGGTCGCCCAGGACGACCCCCGCTGGCCCGTGCACTACGACCAGGTCGCGGTGGACCCGGTCTCGGGTGCGGTCACCTCAGAGGTTCGCTGGGACGATCACCCCGTCCTGGCCAAGCTCAGCAAACTCGGCGTGCAGGGCCACATGGGGCTGCTGTTCGGGATCGCGAATCAAATCCTTCTCGCCCTGATCGCACTCGGCCTGGTCTTCGTCATCCTGACCGGCTACCGCATGTGGTGGCAGCGCCGCCCCACGCGTGACGGCCGGACCGTGCCGCTCGGCAAGGCACCGGCGCGAGGGGCATGGCGGCGGCTGCCGCTGCCGGTGCTCTTTGCGGGTGTCCCGGCGGTGGTCGCGTTGGGCTGGGCATTGCCTTTGCTGGGGATCTCACTGCTCGGCTTTCTCGCCGTCGACGCAGCCGTCGGACGCATGCGGCGTGTCCGGATCCACACGGCGTAACGCCTCCTCGCCCTGTCGCTAGCTTTCCCGACGTGCACTCGCCCCACATAAGTTGGTCCCGGATCGACACAGAAGTTGCACAGTCAACCACTGGATGATCTACTTATTCTCGGCTCGGGCATCAATTGCGCTGCCCGAGCCGACCGTGACGAATTCAGGCCCTACGCGACCGTCGCGCTTGCGCGGGCGCTACCTGGCGGAGCCGCTCGTCCGGAAACCAATTGATTCCCACAGAACCCGAGCCACCACCACGGCCGGTTCTGCCTTTCCGGCCCACAAGGCCGACTCAGCCACACATGGCTCATCACCCCCTTTTTTCAGACAAGAAGCCTTCGCACCCGCGGGCCGTCACGGCCACGCCGGGCGTCTCTCGCGCCCCGAAGCACCAGAACCAGGACGCACTTCTCATGACAGCTACTTCCAGACGCTCACTCCTGGGCATGGCCGGCGTCACCACCGCCGCCATCGCCGTGGCCGGTACCGGCTTCATCAACGGCAACCGGGCGTCGGCCCAGAAGACCGTGCCGGCCGACACCTTGAACGGAGTCGACAAGCCGACGTTCACGAACCTGACGCCGTTCAAGGACCGGCTGCGGATCCCCCCGACGCTGCGCCCGCGCAAGAACGAGATCACGGAGATCGACCTTGTCGACGCACGGCTGCGCCTGCATTCACAGATGCCGGCCACGCGACTGTGGACTTACGAGGGACACTTCCCCGGGCCCACCATCGAGGTCCGCAGCGGGCACAAGACACGCGTCTCCTGGAACAACAAACTGACCGGCACCACCCCGCTCAAAGCGGTGTGGGTGCACCCCGAGGGCCCCGGGCCCGGCCTCCTGCCCTACAACCGACCCGGCTCCGAGAGCGGCTTCCCCCGGCCGGAGATCGACAACCTGACCGCGTGGACGTCGGTCCACGTGCACGGCGGCCACCAGAACGCCCTCAACGACGGCGCGGCCGAATTCGGAGTGACGCCCGGCAACGCTCAATTGGGGGAGCTCGCCAACGACCAGTCAGCGGCGCACCTCTTCTACCACGACCACGCTATGTCCGTGACAGCGCTGAACGTGGCCGCCGGCCTCATAGGAAACTATGTGGTGCGCGACGAGGAGGAGGACCGGCTCCGACTGCCCGCGGGCGAGTACGAGGTCCCCCTGATGCTTCAGGACGTCAACTTCGAGACCGACAGCGGCGGACGTCTCACCGGCCAGATACTCGCCAAACGCATCATCGGCGGCCACGAGACACCGCAGCCCGACACGATGCCCCCGGCGCTCGCCGGCCTCGGTCCATACACCCTGGTCAACGGCGTGGTGTGGCCCTACCTCGACGTGCAGGCCCGCGCGTACCGCCTGCGTCTCGTGAACGCCTCCGGAGCGCGCGCCTACCGCCTTGTCCTCGTCGACGAAGAGACCGGCAAGGCTGTACGCGGCGCCATGAAACTCGTCGGCACGGACCTGGGGCTGCTCGGCACGCCGCAGACCATCGACGAGGCCCTGTCCTTGTCACCCGCGGAACGGGCCGACGTCGTCATCGACTTCAGGGCCTTCCCCGGCAAGCGGCTGAAGCTCGTCAACACGATCCCAGGTCAGCGCGCCGGCGATCCCCTCCCCGACTTCCTGATCCCGTTCCCGGAAGTGATGCAGTTCCGGGTAGAGCGCAAGCGGCACGCCCCGTACTCGCTCCCGGCCACCTTGTCGCCCTCGTTCCGGAAGATCACCGACGGTGACGTCCCAGACGACGCCACCGAGCGTTTCGTCGTGCTCGCCTTCGACAAGACGGGCGCGATGCCGCAGTTGTGGGAGATGCGAGAGGACGGCGCCGGCACGGCGACCGAGGAGGGGACCGTCCAAATCGACATGGCGGGCAGAACCCGGACCCTGCGACGCACGGGCGTCATGTTCGAGGACACCACGACCTTCTTCGCCACAGCCGGCACGTGGGAACGATGGCACTTCATCAGCGTCGCCCCCGCGGGCGTGCCCATCTACCACCCCATGCACATCCATCTCATGGACTTCCAGGTCACCGACCGGCGCGCGGTGGACAGCTCCGGCATGGACTTCGTCGGCGGCCACACCACGAAGCCCCTCACCCTGGGTGCCGCTGTCCCCGTCGCACCGGAGGAGTCCGGCTGGAAGGACACCATCACCGTCCACGCCAATACGCTCGTCACCGTCTCCGGGCGGCTCGCGAAGCAGACGGGCAAGGTGATGTACCACTGCCACATCTTCGACCACGAGGACGAGGGCATGATGCGCCCCCTCGTGATCATGCCGTCGTCGGTGCACAAGGTCCACCACATGCTCATGGAAATGAACAGCGCCATGATGACAGGCCACGCGGCGCACCAGCACTCCGGCAAACAGCGGTAGTTCATGCCCGCATCACGGTTACGGTCCCTTCCCCCTCCCAGCGAGAGGAGGGGACCCCCGACCATGATCGCTGAGACCTTCCGCGGCCCACCTAAACTGTGCTCATGCCGAAGGTGACGACGATCGAGCCCCTCAACCCCGACGAGGAGGCATTCCTCCGGGCGCTCGGAAGGGTCATGGCCTTCCTGCCTCGCGTCGTCGACGCCGACATGCTGGAAGAGCAGGAGATCACCGGGACCGAATACATGGTCATGGTCCATCTGTCGGATGCCCCGCACAACCAGCTCTCTACCAGCGAACTGGCCAATGCCTGCGGGCTGTCCGTCAGCGGCATGTCCAGGCTGGTGAACCGCCTGGAGAAGCAGGCAATCGTACGACGCGTGCAGTCTCCCGAGGACGGGCGATCCCTGCTCGTGCTGCTCACTCCCTCAGGGCGGACCCGGCTCGAACAGGCATGGCCCACGAATCTCGCCAGCGTCCGGCGGCACGTCTTTTCCCGACTGCAGGGGTGTGACGTCGCCGCCGCCGCGGAGGTGCTGGAACGCATCGCCTCGAACCAGTAGCGAGTAGGACTCCGTTCCAGCCGTGGGCCTGACCGAGGTCGTGCATGAACGCAGGGAGAGCAGGCACCGCTGTGGTTCCGCACGGCCGACACCAACACCTCCACCGCCGTCAGGACGGTGAAGACGAGTTTTGCCAACGATGCGCACCCTGGTCACGGCCTCCGCCGACGATCTTCAGCGGCTGCGAGACAACGTCGACCACCTCGCCGGCGAAGTCCAGGGCCAGCAGCATCCGGCTCTCCTCCAGACTCTCCGCCCCGTGGTGACGGCTGGTGCTGGTCAGAAACTGCAGGCCAGGACGGTGCCGTTGGTCCCGGCGGCTGCACGGGGCCGGTTGCGCGGCCGCCGGCGCTGGTGGTGCGGCTCCTGGACGGCAGCATGGCACTATCTCAACGGCCGGGGGCCCGTCTGTCCGCCGCGGACGCCGCGTACCTCGCGCGCGAACGCATTCCCCTGCTCGGGCGTGGCCGCACCGTGGTGCCGGAACCGGTGCGGCCGTTGAACTCGGTGACGTTCCGTCGGTCGGCGTGGACCACGCGGTGAGGCTTTGGTGACACCCGGCCAGGCCAGCAGGACCCGTTTGCATGGGCGTTCGGACCTTGTGCGACCGAACAGCGTCTCCCAGACCGGCGAGGCAGCGTGACGTGCGGTCGACTCCGGCGGTTCCTGCCGGTACCGCGTGCTTCTCGGCCCACCGCCCGTCCCGGCGACTGGGCACCGGGACGGACGGGACTGTCGCGGCGCGGGATCCGGTCAGCCTGGGGCGATACGGCTGAGGTGCTCCCAGGACCGGTACAGATCCGCTTGGGCCTGGTCCATCTCCAAGACATGATCGAAGGACTGGCTGCCGACGATCAGCCGTCGGGGCGGGTCCGGCAGTGCGACCAGCTCCATGATGACCGGGGCAGCGGTGCCCGGCTCCGGGGCGACGGCGTCGCCCCACATCGCCTCCATCTCCGTGCGCAGCGGCTGATACTGCGCCAGGGGTTCGGTGGTCGTGGTGCCGGTGGTGAACAGGCCGGTGTTGTAGCCGCCCATCTGCACGATGGTGACCTTGATGCCGAACCCCTCGACCTCCATCGCCAGTGCCTCGCTGACCGAGTCCAGCGCGGCCTTGCCTGCGCCGTAGAAACCGACGGTGGCCATGCCGCCGCCGCTGCCCATCGAGGTGACCTGGAGGAGCCGTCCTCCGCCTTGGGCGCGCAAGTGAGGAAGGACCGCCTGAGCCACCCACACAGCGCCGAAGAAGTTCACATCCATATGCGCCCGGATCTGCTCCTCCGTGGCTTCCTCCACCATGCCGTAGAGCAGTCCGCCGGCGTTGTTGACGACGACGTCCAGCCTGCCGAACGCCGCTGCCGCGCGCTCTACTCCGTCGAACACGGCCCGGCGGTCGGTGACATCCAAGGCAAGTGGGACCAGGTGGCCGGGGTACTTCTCGGTCAGTTCCTCCAGGGGTGCGACGTCGCGGGCGGCAGCCACTACGCGGTCGCCGCCCGCCAGGGCGGCCTCGGCGAAAGCCCTGCCCAGGCCGCGGGATGCGCCGGTGATGAGCCAGACTCTTGCATTCGCCACAATGCCTCACTCTCAGTAAACGAAACGGTGCGTATCGATTCGGTTAGCCTAGGGCATTGCTTGTGGTTCTATCAATACGGATCGTCTCGTTTCGTATCGGGGATAGGCTGGACGCATGTCCAACGAGAAGGGGCCGGACCACTCCCGGCGCAAGGAACGATCCCGCCAGGCAATCCTCGCGGCCACCCGCGCCCTGGTCGCAGAGGAGGCCTACGAGAAGGTCACGGTCGAGGCCATCGCCGCCCGTGCTGGCGTCGGCAAACAGACGATCTATCGGCGGTGGCCGTCGAAGAGCGCGGTCGTCTTCGCCGCCCTTCTGGCTCTGAGCGAGGATGCGGACGGGCAGTCGGTCGCGCTGCCCGACACGGGCGACCTGCAGGCCGACCTCAAGCTCGTCATGCGCGCCACGGCACAGGAGTTCGCCGAGCCGTCCTTCGACAGGCTGATCCGGGCCCTCAACACCGAGATCGCCAACGATGCCGCGTTGGCGGCCGAGTACCGCGAGAAGCTGTCCCAGCCGCTGGAAGAAGCGAAGAAGGCACGCTTGCGCAGCGCCCAGGAAGTCGGCCAGCTCGATGCCGACGCCGACCTCGACCTGGTCCTCGAAGTGCTCTACGCCCCCCTCTTCCAGCGGTGGCTGCACCGCAGCGGTCCGCTGACCGCCGCCTATGCCGACTCACTTGTCGACGCGACCCTCAGAGCTTTCGGCCCCTGAACAGGAGTGAGTCCACACCCGCAGGGCTAGGCCCGGTCGGCTCCCGACCCCTGAACGCCCGTCATCAAGCGTCCCAGTCCGGAGATGGAGGACTCCGGGACCGGACCGATCGATGGGTCTGTCAGTAAACGGCTGGTAGGTCCAGCCGATGTGCGCGCACGTGTCCGCCACGGGATCCGCAGCGTTCAGGGCGCGGTCGCCGCCGGTGTCGACATGGCTGGCGCAGTCGCGAGCAGGGCGGGTCGGGCGGGCGTGGCTGGGACCGCTGGCCGTGAGCGACGACGGAGGCCCGCTGACCGCGCGGACGGGCAGCGCCATCCGCACCCGCCGCGGCACCGACCGGTCCGACCCGCGCGGCCCATCGGACTGGCCGGACCACGCCGCCGACAACCTTGACTCGATCGGATCCGGCGGGACAGTCGGCAAAAGTCATTCGCCTGCAGGCAGGTACGTGGGCTTGCGCAGCAGCCACTGACCGAACGTCCGACGCGGGGGCCGTACTACGACGCGACCGTGGGTCGTCGTGCCGACCAGCTCCACACGCAGCGTGATCGGCGTCCCGTGGTCCGGAGCGTGACGAATCTTGATCTTGCTGTGTACGAGACTCAGGGCACCGGCATCGACCACGATGCCCGGCTTGGTGATCAGCGTCAGCTTCTTGCCTGCCGTGTTCACGTCGATCTGCAAGGTGTCCTGTGTGATCACCGCCTGCGTGAAGTCGAGCGTCACCTCACACCACGCAGTGGCCAGCTCCAGCCTCCGCGGCACCACCCAGCGCCCCACGCGTTTGACCGCACCACTGTGAATCCCCTCGATCCGGAGTACGTCCTTGACCTCCGCTACGGCGGTGCCGGTCGAAGCGGACACGGCCGGCAGGTCAGCGGTCAGCGTGGTCAGCTCGCTGACGGTACGCGCCGACAGGGCAGCTTCCAGGCGCTCGTCCAACTCGTCCGCTGTCAGCAGGCCGTCCCCCGCCGCGATGCGCAGCACGTCCACCACCCGGTCCCGATCGGCGTGAGAGGCCCTCAGCTCGGGTGACGAGCCGGGGCCTGAGCGCCTACCGGTGGGCGAAACCTCTCCCGACATACTTCCGTCCTGGTCCTGTCGAATGTCTCCGCGCGACAGCGGCACGAAGAGAAGACTAGCGCTATATCGCGACATGATCTCGGCAAGGGCTCATCATGGCGTGATCTTGCCGACGGCGTCTTTCGCGCCGGACAGCTCCCGCGCCTTGCAGTTGTTGCGGTTGCCGGAGACTGGTCGGCCGACCGCAACGACGAGCCGGGTGTCGGCGTCGATGACGACCTGGTGGTTGGTCGAGTACCGGTGATTCTTGGACTGTTCGGCGATGGTGTGGTCGCGGGTGGGGACCAGGGTGGCGTCCACGATCAGCACGGTGTCGTTGCGGAACCGCTTGCGCTGCTGGAGCGCAAGCAAGGGCCCGAGATGGTCGATGATGCGGTCGGCGGCGGACTTGGACACCCCAAACAGCCAGGCCAGTTGGCGCAGGGTCAGGTTCGGCCGCCAGTACGCGGCGACCAGGAGTGCGCGGTCCTCCAGCGGCAGGCTCCAGGGCCGGCCCTTGCGCACCGGGTCCGCACCCTCGCGTTGGAGCGCGGTGATCAACTTGCCGAACTGGCGCGGGCTCAGCCCGGTGAACGGGGCAATCCAGGAGGGCTCCGACGCCCTAGTCACAC
Organism: Streptomyces sp. NPDC107562; assembly: GCF_055657325.1. Lineage (NCBI taxonomy): Bacteria > Bacillati > Actinomycetota > Actinomycetes > Kitasatosporales > Streptomycetaceae > Streptomyces > Streptomyces sp. NPDC107562. Next base: position 1,158,938 of record NZ_JBVKBE010000001.1, read on the forward strand.
CAGCCACACCAAGATCATGTCATCGGCCGGTTTCATGCCTCGGTTATCAACTGCTCCTCACGACAGGGTGCGGAGGTGGGGGGTGGGGACACGGCAAGATACCTCCAGTCCCGAGCTGGGTGCCGGGGCCTGTACGACCCACCCCCCATGGCCGCGAGTCCCTCACGATCTCCGTCCGGCCCATCACCTCGCACCGTATCCCGAGCCACTGACAACACGGCCGGTCCGCAGCCGAACGATGCGGGGCGCCTGCATGGCAACCAGCCGAGGTGCCAGCCCCACCACTCGACGAGCAAATACGGGACGGCCCTCACTGATCGTTTCAGAATGAGTCGAGCTGCGGGTCTTGTGCTCGACGATCTTGGTCGGCAGTGTGTCCGTTGGTGCGTGCTGATCTTGTTTCTGACGACCTGTGGGAGCGGGTGGCCCTCCCGCCAGGCGACGCCGGTCCGCAGTACGAACAGGACGCCGGCGAGCGCCGTTCGGTCAGGAACACGCAGCAGCCCGGGATGCCGGTGGCGCCGCTCGGGAGCGGGCGGCAGCAACGGGGGCGCCGGCTGAGGGACTTGACCGAAGCCCGCGTCTGGCCCCGCCTGCACGCCGCCCTGCTGACCGAGCTGCGCCGCGCCGAACTGCTGGACCTGGACGACTGTGCCGTGGACGGATCGCACGTCCGGGCCCTCAAAGGGGTGACCACGTCGGCCCTTCACCCGTCGACCGCGCCCGCCCCGGCTCCAAGCACCACCTGATCGTCGACCGGCACGGACCCCGCTCGCCGTCTCACTCACCGGCGGCAACCGGCACGACGTCACCCAGCTCCTGCCCCTGCTCGACGCGGTCCCGCCGATTCGGGGAGCCCGGGGACGCCCCCGCCGCGAGCCCCGCCGTCTGTATGCGGACCGGGGCTAGGACTTCGACAAGTACCGCCGCCTGCTGTGGAAGCGGGGCCTCAAGCCGTTGATCGCCCGACGCGGCGTCGCCCACGGTTCCGGACTGGGCAAGGTGCGCTGGGTCGTCGAGCGCGCCTTCGCCTGGCTGCACCAGTTCAAACGGCTCCGCAACCGCTACGAGCGACGCGCCGATGTCCATAAGGGCCTGACGCTACCTGCGCACCCTGGACGTGGTGACCGAGACCGAAGCGTGCCACTACGCCCTGACGCCGGTCGGCGACGTCCTCACTCTCGAATTCATCGCCGACCGGCTCCACTCCGCCGGAGTGGTCGGTCGCGAGATGCTCGGGATCCACGGCCTCACGGAGTCGGTCCGCACCGGCCGGCCCGCCTACGCGTCGGTCACCGCCGAGCCGCCCGGTGCCCCGCCGTTCGAGTCCGGGCCGGGCACCACCCCGGGCCGGTTCCTGCTGCGTGTGATCTTCTCTCTGAAGCGGGTCAGCGTTCCCGCGATGCTGCTGGCGGTCGCGTGGCAGGTGGGCGAGTCCGCGGTCCCGGTGGTGATGGGAGTCGCGATCGACCGGGCCGTCGCGACGGGGGACGAAGGACAACTGGCCTTGTGGCTCGGCGTGCTGGTGGCCCTCTACATCGCGCTGACGTCGGCGGCGCGGGTGTCGCTGCGGCTGACCGCCCATGCGGTGCAGGTACTGCAGCAGCGACTCCGCGGCACCCTGTCCATGGGCGTGCTGCACCCGGTCGGCGGCACTGGCCGTGCGCCGGGCGGCACCGTGGTCTCGGTGATGACCAGCGACGTCGCGCGCCTGTCCAACGCGGTGATCCTGACGATCATCCCGGTCTCAAGGGTCACGGCCATCGCATCATCGCGGTATCCCTGCTGGCGACGCACTGGCTGCTCGGACTCGTCGTGCTGTTCGGGGCACCGGTCGCGGTCTGGTCGATGGGCATGCTCAGCGAGCGGCTCTCCCGGGACACCCGCGAATACCAGGAGCTGCTGGCCTCCACGGTCGCACAGGCCACGGACCTGGTCGCCGGCTACCGGGTGGTCAAGGGAATGCATGCCGAGGCCGAGGCGACCAGCCGCTACCGGCGGGCGAGCCAGCAGACCCTTGCCGGCGCCAGGCGCAACGCGGGCCTGCTGGGGCGGTTCCTCGTGGGCTCGGGCGTGGTCAGCGGCACGTTCGTCGCCGCGGTGGTGGGGCTGGCAGGATCCTTCGCCGTCGACGGACAGCTCAGCATCGGCGGCCTGATCACCGCCGTCGGCCTCGCCCAGGCGCTGCTGCCGCAAATCCAGGCGATCGCGAACACGTCCGTCCCCAACCTCGCCGGCGCCCGTGCCTCGTCCGTGCGGATCCTCGACGTGCTGCGGGACAACGCCACGTCGACGGCTGGGCCCGATGACGCGCCCCGGCGGGAGGTTGCCGTGCTGCCGGAGCTGGACGTGGTCGTGCCGGGCGTCTCGGGGCCCGGCGTGACGATCCGGGTCGAGCCCGGAGAGCTCGTGGGCGTGCGCGCCGACGACCGGACCGCCGCCCGTGTCGTCGATGCGCTGCTGGACCCGTGGACCGAGGGAGGGGTCCAGGCGCGGCTCGACGGGATCGCCGCGCGGGAGCTCTCTCCGGTCAGGTACCGATCCCGGGTCACCGTCGCGCCGCACCGCGCCACGCTGTTCAGCGGCACCCTCCGCGACAACGTCGCCGTGACCGCGGGGCGCCCGAGCGGGTCGAGGCCGCGGTGCGGGCCGCCGCTTGCGACGACTTCGCGGCCGACCTCGATGTCCCGGTCGGCGAGGGCGGCAACCGGCTCTCGGGCGGCCAGCGCCAGCGGGTCGCGCTCGCCCGCGCGCTGGCGAGCGACGCACCGGTGCTCGTGCTGCACGACCCGACCACCGCGGTCGACTCGGTCACCGAGCACACGATCGCCGGCCGGCTGCGCGGTGTCCGGGCAGGCCGCTCGACGCTGCTGATCGCCTCGGCCCCGGCGCTGCTCGCTGCCTGCGACCGCGTCGTCGAGCTGCCGGCAGACGTACCCGCACTCTCCAGGACGGCGCTGTGAACGATCCCTCCGCCGTGGGCGGGACTGCGGCTTCCGATGTCGAGCTGCCCGGCCTGCCGGTCGCGAGCGGCCGCGAGACGGTCAGGGAGGTGTGGCGGCTCAGCCACGGGTACCGGCTCCGGCTCGCCGCCACCGGGGTGCTGGGGATCGTCAGCACCGGCGTCGAGCTGATCGTTTCCGTGGCGATCGGATTCCTCGTCGACCGCGTGCAGGCCGGCACCGCGGACCCCGCCACCGTGCTGACGGTCACGGTCGTCATGGTGCTCGCGGCAGTCCTCGGTGCCGTGGGCACCGCGCTGACGATCGTGCTCACCACCCGCGTCTACCACTCCATGCTCGCCGCGCTGCGCGAGCAGCTCGTGGGCCGCGCGATGACGCTCCCACAGCACCTCGTCGAGCGCGTCGGCACCGGAGACCTGATCTCGCGGTCCAGCGACGACGTCACCGCGGTCGCCGACGCCGCCCCCGCCGTGATCCCCGTGCTCACCGTCACCACCTTCACCATCGTCGTGTCGCTCGGCGGGCTCGTGGCACTGGAATGGCCCTACGCGGTCGCGTTCGCCATCGTGCTGCCGCTCTACGTGCTGGCCGTGCGGTGGTACCTGCGCATCGGACTGGGGGTCTACCGCGCCGAGCGCACGGCGATGAGCGCGCGTGCCCAACAGATCCTCGAATCTCAGCGCGGCTACGCCACCGTGCTCGGCTTCGGGCTCGCCGAGCGACGACACCGGGCGGTGATGACGGACTCCTGGCGCGTCGCGCGGCAGTCGCTGCGCGCACGCACCGTGCTGAGCATGCTCAACGCCCGGCTCAACCTCGGGGAGTGCCTGACCCTTGGCGCCGTACTCGTCGTCGGTTTCGTCCTCGTCGACCACGGCGCAACGACCGTCGGCGGCGCCACCACCGCCATGCTGCTCGTACTACGCCTGCTCGGACCGGTCAACCAGCTGCTGCTGGTCATCGACACCCTCCAGTCCGCCGTCGCCTCGCTGAGCCGCATGATCGGGGTCGTCACGATTCCGTGCGGCTCGTCGGATGTCCCGGCGCAGGCCGCGAGCACCGCCGTACGGCTCGACAGTGTGTCCTTCCGCTACGGCGAGGGGCCACGGGTGCTCGACGCCATCACCCTCGACATCCCGTCCGGTCAGCGCGTGGCAGTCGTCGGCGTGTCCGGGGCAGGCAAGACCACGCTCGCCGGCGTCGTCGCCGGCACCCACCTGCCCGAGGCCGGGAGGGTCACCCGCCCCAGCCGTGCCGCGATGATCACCCAGGAGGTCCACGTCTTCGCGGGCACCCTGCGCGACAACCTCACCCTCGCCGCGCCCGAGGCCGCCGACCGCGAACTCCATGCAGCGCTGGAAGCCACCGGGGCTGCGTCTCTTCTCGACGTACTCCCCGACAGGTTGGACACCCTGCTAGGTGTCGGCGGACACCCGCTCACTGACGCACAGGCGCAGCAACTCGCCCTCGCCCGCCTGCTGCTCAGCGACGCTGACCTGGTGATCCTTGACGAAGCGACCGCCGAGGCCGGCTCCACCTACGCCGGACAGCTCGACCGCGCCGCTGATGCCGTCCTCACCGGGCGCACCGCGGTCGTCGTCGCGCACCGTCTCTCCCAAGCAGCAACCTGCGACCGGATCATGGTGATGGAGCGCGGCCGGATCATCGAGACCGGCACCCACGGAGAACTGATCGATGCCGGTGGTGTGTACGCCGGGTTGTGGACGGCCTGGGAGGCCGCTCGCTGACAACAGCATGGCCTTCGGTCGGGGTGACTGGTCAGCCAGGCGCCGACCTGACGGACGGTCGGTCGAGGCGCTCGGTGGGGCCGGGGCGGAGCTGCTGCCCGTAATCGCGGACGGGGTCTGACAGGCCCCTGCCGTCACTTCCGGTGGCCACCCAAGGTATGGGCGCGTGAGTGCTGCGTCCACGGCCTCGCGGTCTCGTTCCAGGCCACGGACACAGGCATGCGGGTGAGGCACGTCGGCGTCGCAGCCCCGGGCTGCCCGCGCGTGAGAGCGTCGACGTGGTCCGGGTGAGGGGAGAGGAGCGGGGCGACGTTCCAGACGGCTGTCGCGAGTCGGGTCATCTCGGTGCCGGCTGTGGTGAGTCTGGTCAGGAGTTCGTGGTGTTCGTCCTCGAGGTTGTCGGGCCGGGGTCAGCAGCATCCGGGCGAGCGCGAGTGGCGAGATGTGGCTTCGGTCGTCGTCTGCGCGGTTGATGTATGCAGGCGCTGCTGCTCGATCCGGGAGGGGTCTGCGCGGCCCCGTTGGAGTTGCGCGCCGCCTTCCAGGAGCCAATCGCGCAGCGTCTCTGAGCCGCTCTCACACAAAGGACGATGACGGGCGGGTCCAACCGATCCGGCCAGGCAAGTGATCCATTACTCGGACGCCGGGTCGCAGGGCGGATTCAACGGATCGTCGCGCCACCTCGTACTCGGACTACGGCCCTTCGGGTGGCGGTCAGGCAGCCGCCCTGCGCGTATGTCGCAGGTGTCCCCACAGCCGGCCAGGACGTCGACGTGGGCAAGAAGATCGTGAAGAGCCGCTGTCACGTCGATACTCCTTCGGGTGCCGGGCAACCGAATCCGCCGCAACGGTGGTCTGGAGGGCAAGGAGGGTGCCAGATGCAGGCCGAACAAGAGGATCGGTTCCAGGAATTCGTCAGGGCCCGGTGGTCACAGCTGGTGCGGACCGCGTATCTGCTGACGGGGGACGTCCATCACGCGGAGGACCTCACGCAGACCGTGCTGGCCAAGGCGTACCGGTCCTGGCGGCGGATTTCAAGGACCGACAACCCGGAAGCGTATGTCCGGCGAATGCTGGTCAGTTGCAACAGCGACCGCTTCCGCAAGCGACGCGTCACCGAGTCGCTGACCGCGGCACCGCCCGAGACTGCGGGGCGGGACGAGAGCGCGGGTCGGGTCGAGGAGCGCGGCTCCCTTCTCGCGGGACTGGCCGAACTGCCCGCTCGGCAGCGGGCGGTCGTGGTGTTGCGGTATTGGGAGGACCTGTCGGAGGCAGAGGTGGCCGAGGTGCTCGGCTGCTCGACCGGCACGATCAAGAGCCAGGCCTCCAAGGGTTTGGCGAAGTTGCGTACGTATCCGGGGCTGGCCGCCGGTCGAACGGTGTCCGGCGGACAGGGAGGTAACAGGTGAACGGGCCCGGTGACGAGCAGGAAGCCTTTCGCGCAGCCCGGTCGAAGGGTGAACGGGAGAGCGGATTCGAGAATTACATGCGCGACTTGCTCGCCGAGGACGCGTACACCATCCAGCCCTCGCCGGCGCCCTACACGGCGATCCGGCGGCGCGGTCTGGCAGAGCGAAGGCGGCGTGCGGTGACAGGAGCCGTGCTGGTGTCGCTGGTCGCGGTGCCGGCGGGGGCGTACGCCGTGTTCGGGGGCAGTGCGGAGCGAAGCGAGCAGACGGCGGCGCAAAAGCCGCAGGACGGCGCTCCGCGGGCCTCGGCGCCGCCTTCCACTACGGTGTCCGGCCCCGAGCGGCCGGCCACCGGCGGCCAACTGCTCGACGGGATCACTTTCGCCCAGGCGTCGGACGGACTGGAAAAGTGTCTGACCGCCGAGGGCGGAGGGCCGCCGTCGCAAGGCGACCTGCTGGGCGAGGCCGCGGACTACCGGATCATCCTGGCGGTGAAGGACCCGGGCGGTTCCGGATCCGCCGACAGCTTCCACGTCGTCGGCGTCCGGGAGCGACCGGCCGGCATGCGGGTGGTCTGCGACATCGACAACGGCAAGGCCTCCGGCATCACCACCGGTACGGGCGACGCTGATCCGCCCGACGCGGGCCCGGTCGTGCCCGAAGTCAACGCCGACCATCTGTTCCAGCCGCCTGCCACCGACAAGGGCGGCTGGAAACTTCCCTTCCGGTGGGGGGTTGTGGGAACAGTCGAGCCCTCGGTGGCCGAGGTCACGGTCTCCTACGGCGGCGCCACCCGCCGGGCGGTCCTGGACCACGGCTGGTTCGTCGCCTCCGGCCACGTGACCCGGCAGGTCACGGCGGCACCACACATCAAGGGATACGACAGCCATGGCAAGCTCCTCTACGACTCGGACCAGGACAAGTACTGGGACCGCTCACTGCCGTAGGGAACTCAAGGGCGGCCGACGCGCCGTACAGGGGTCGGCGCCTCGGCTGCCGCGAAGCACCACGTGACCATCTGGGTTGAGAGATGGGGACGCGAGCGCGCGACAGAAGGACGCGTCCGCGCGTCCGGCATCCCGCACAACTCGCACGGGAGGGCGGCCCTGCCCGACAACCGGCTGCACCCGCGGCAGCCGGTCGGTCCACTCCGGGATCCGGCGCAAGCGCCGCGCCGGACGACACCGCGGCCAGGGCCGGCCCGGCAGGCGGTTCTCTGGCCTGACGGGTTACGTGGTCTGCGTCAATCTCGCTCCGATGAGTTGTTGGGGTGTGGTTCCCTGGAAGGGAAGGGCTGAGTAGGCCGCTGTGGGGCGGGCCAGGGTCATCAGCTTTTGATCATCGAGCTGCCCTCTCCCGTTGCTCGAGCCACTCGAGGTACTGCGGTGCCGCGTCGGGCTGCAGAAGAGCGTCCGACCGTCGTCGTCCGTGACGACCATGGTCTTGACGGCGGTCTGCTTGCTCTTGCCGGAGATGGACTTGTGCCGGTCTTTGTGTCCGGCAGCCGGGCGCCTGACTCGGAGCTCGGCGGCATCGATGATGCCGGTCTTCCCGCTGGCGGCGATGTGGTCGATGACCTCGGCGAGGGTTCGCAACCGCACTCCGGCGCTGATGATGCAGCCTCGCTCGGCGAGCAGGGGTCGCACCTCGCCGATGGCCCGGGTGACGGTGGAGCGGTCGAGGCCGAACCAGCAGGCCAGTACGTCATGCGGGGCGGCGTGACGGAGATGGATGAGCGTGCCAGGAGCCGGTCGACGAACACCAGCTGGTGCTTCGCGCCGGCGCCCACCGCCCGCTTCCGTGGCCGGGACGCAAGCCTGGCCTGGTGCCGCTCGTGCCACAACGGGTCTACCTCAGCAACGAGTTCAGCGATCACAGCAACCGACATGCCCGTGATCCTCCGGTTGCTGATGATCGCTGCACGAGCCGCGTTCTTCACCGCATGACCATGCTCGACGATCAGGAGCTCGACTTCTCACCGCTTACCGGGCACGAGCCCGCAGCCCGAGAAAGGCAACTACCTGGCCATCGCGGCTGCGAGGCCGGGAACGCCAGGTAGTTGCGCCGGGGGGTTTGTTCGCCGTCCTGCAAGGGTTCCGGGACGGCGGACCGGCGGCCGGATGGAACTGCAGGCGACGCACCCTTGCACGGTAGGGACGAAGGCCGATCTGGTCACTCGAGGAATGCGGTGCCGATACCCGTACCTGCCGGAAGTCCGAACTCCTTGGGGCCGAAGAAGCTGACCGCGCTGGTGCTGAGCCCGCTCCCTGTCCCGCGCAACTGCCAGACGGCGCCGCTGCCCTCATCCTCGTAGGGGGCCGATACGGCGAGGTCGGCTTTGCCGTCGCCGTTGTAGTCGGTGAGGCGGACCTGGGAACCGAAGACGTCGGCACCCTCGACGGTGCCGGGGATCCCGGGGGTGTCCTGGGTGTAGTGCGCGGCATTCGTGGTGGTCAGCCCGTTTGTCGTGCCACGGAGGACCAGCACGTCACCGGCCTGGTTGCCTCCGCCGAGTGCTTCCCAGGGGATCCCGACGGCAAGTTCGGCGTGGTGGTCTCCGGTGATGTCGCCGATCGCCAGTGCCGCCCCGAAGTTGTCCTGGCGTTCGTTGCCGCCGGGAATGCCGGCAGTGTTCTGGTGATAGATGTGCCGTGCGGCTTCGATTCCCCCTGCCCCGTCTGCAGTGCCGTAGTAGACAGTCACGTAACCGGCGCCGCCGCTGGGGTCTGGGCGGCCATTGGGCCAGAGGCGAGGGTCGGACGTACCGACCGCGAGATCGTCGCGGCCGTCGCCGTCGAGGTCACCGGCCGCGACTGCGTTGCCACCGTCTCGCCTGGCCTGGGGCGTGAAGGAAGCGATGTCGGTGGTGTCGGGCTGCTGCGCGTAGATGACAGTGGCGCGCTGCACGACGACGGCCAGTTCGTCCTTCCCGTCACCGGTGAAGTTGCCGGCTGCGATGTTCCAGCCACCCGGCTCCTCCGCGGGAATCTCGTGGCCGGATGGCGCTTTGGCGCGGGTGAAGGGCCCGGGGTACAGCCGCACCCCGGTCGCGCCGCCCACCACGACGTCTGCAGCCGAGTCACCCACGAAGTCACCGATGGCGATGTCGACACCGAACATGCGAGAGGGGAATGAAGGTCCCGAGGGAAGGAGGAGACCACTGCGGAACGGGGAGGCGCCACCCCACAGCACCGTCACCGCACCACTGACGGAGGCGCCCGGGACGGATTCCCCCTCGCTGCCGATCAGCAGGTCCGCATAGCCGTCACCGTCTAGATCCCTGCTCGCCAGGCTGCCGCCGAAATTGTCGTCCGTCTCCGAGGTGCCGGGCACACCGGCGGAACTCTGGGAGACGAAGACTCGCTTCGCAGTCAGCCCCCGAGCAGATCCAAAGGCCACGATGACTGCGCCGGCACGGCTCTTGCCGTTGATCGTCCTGTCCGGCATGCCGATGGCGAGGTCACTGTATCCGTCGCCATTGAAGTCGTCGGCGAGCCTTGATGGTGCAGCAATCGCGGAGTCGGCCGACACCGTCACCACTCCGCCGACAAGTGACGCAACGACGGCCACAGCCACCGAGATTCGGACTCCGCGAACCATGACAACCCCTGTGAATAGGGACACCTGACGGCATCCACGATAAGAATCAAAATTTGGCGCTGTAACTTGAGTCACTGACGTGATCAAGAAACGAGCAGTGCAGGAAGGACTCCCCACCGACCCCAATGGTTGTACGGCCGCGAACAGCGGTCTGTCGGGTCCCGTAGCGGCCTCGTCAGCTTCGCCCGGATCACGGGGTGCGAGAGGCGACCCAGCGCCGCACCGAGCCGACATGAGGTCTGTTCGCTGCGCACGGGTAATCCGCTGGCCCCGCGCGGGAACAGGCGCGTCATAGGGTGTTGCGGTCTCTTGGAGACGAGCAGCACTTGGGTGCTGACCAGGGTGTTGCTCAGTTTTGGAGAGCGGAGTCCGGTAGACGTTACTGGCGGGTAGTTCTTGCGTTGGGTAGAGTGTTTGTCTCAGCGACTTTTTTGACCTGCGGTTATGTGGAATGTCGTCGTGATCTGCTCAACAGGAACGTTGACTGCTCAAGGTTGAGGAGCCGCCGGCAGTACTGGTCGAGGGGACGCCGGTATTGAAGGCTGGCAGTGTCCGCGGCGTGCCGGGGCATCGGCTGGCGGAGCATGGACAGCGGCATGGTCCTGGGCTTCGTGGCCATCGGCGACGCCGAAGCCGCCGGTATCGTGGACACGCTGCGACACGAGGCAGGTATCCAAAAGTCCGCGGCAGAGGTGCATTTCCAGAAGATGTTCACCGTGGGGGAGCCAGCCAGCGCCGCCAGCTCCTGGGTGAACTGCTGACACCCGGTGGGCCCTTGGACGACCGTGCCTCGGTGTAGGTGATCGACAAGCACTACTTCGTCGCGGCGGGCACGGATTCTTCTGCGGTCGGTACCTCCCACGCTCTGGTGTACTGATCCGCAGCGTCGTCGGCACGGCTGATGGATGGCTGGCCGCCGAGTGCGGTGTGGCAGCGGTGGCCGTTGCAGGTGTGCAGGAAGTCTGCCAGGGCGACGGTGCGTTCGGCGTTGCTGGTGTAGGGCCGCACGTAGGCCCATTCGTCGAGCAGAGCGAGCGGCGGGAGTTTGGTCGGGACCGCGTTGCACGACGACGCGGACTTCCTCGAGTTCTGGTGCCTGCAGGTCGGGACGCGGGCTGAGGCGGAGCCGACGGACGTGGACGGCCGCGCGGCCGACGACATCTGTGGGAATGACCGCGCGCGATGTCCGTGGCCCAAACATGCCGGTGTGACTGTGATCATGTAGCGGCGGTGGCACGGTGCAGTGTAAACCAGAACGTCGGGACGGGGTTCGTGCCAGGCGTCACGTCGGCCAGCTGCCACCCGGCGAACCTGGCGCGGAGTTCGTCCGCACTGACGCCGGACCACGAGTCGTCAAACGGCCCAGGCCCGTAGCCGAGCATGAGCAATCGTGCACTGGGGGCGGCACGCTTGGTGATGCCGGCGGCGTAGGCGTCGCGGCGGTGCGGCGGAATCCCGCAGTAGCAGCTCAGGTCGAAGAACAGATCGTACGGGCCGTGCACGCCCATCTCGTCGAGCTGGGAAGCGTCACCGCACAGCACCGTGAGGTCCACTCCGGCCGCGTCGGCCTTCTCCCGAGCCTGCCGAACCGCGCGGTCGATCAGGTCGATGGCCGCCACTCGCCAGCCGTGCCGGGCCAGGTACACCGCCTTGGTCCCGGTGCCGCAGCCGAGTTCGAGCACCTGGCCTGGCATCAGCTCGCCGGCCCCGCTATCAGGGCCCACCAGCTCGGGCGGCGTGACGCCGCTGTCCCACGGAGGCTTGCCGTCCGGTAGGAGTCGTCCAGCACGCTGCGTAAAGCCGCCTCATGGTCGAGCTCCGCTGCCGTTCGAGTCTCAGTCATCACTACCCTCCAAGGATTTGGAGTTCAACTCCAGTGACTGATCGTTCCTCAAAGACCACATCGGACAACTCCGCCTGACCTCGCACGGCGGCAGTCCCCCTACCATCTCCACCTCGACCACGACGACAACGCCCCCTGGGACCAGTGGCTCCTTACCTCCTCTTGCATGGCCCTGACCGTCCTCGTCTGGGACCGCCAGCGCCCGCCCGGCAGGATCTGTGCCTCAACCAGCTGCCAGACCGTTTTCTCGCTCACGGCAGCGGCCCAGAACGCCGCTACTGCTCCCGTCGATGCGCCACTCACGCTCCATCGGACAATCGAACCAAACCAAGTAGGGCATGCAGAGCAGAGGCCACGCCGCATTCAACGAGCTGCTCGTCGCCGCTGCGTTGAGGCGAAAATCACCTACTCAGGCCGCCTGCAGGGCGGTTCGCTTCTCTCCGCCGTCCGGGCGTTCAGATCCGGCTGCGGGCCTTTCACGGCCGTCCCGCAGACGCTGTTGGGCGCCGACGTCAGGCTGCGGCGGTCCGCGTGAAACGGAGCGTAGTGGTGATCGTCGTGAGGCCGCGGATCATGCCGAGTTGGTTCCAGCTCATGCCGAAGTGTTTGCGGTCCACGGTGAATTCGGCGTCCAGGGTGAGCGACCGGTCGTCGGCGGCGACGAGGCGGCCCGTGAAGGAACTGGGTCGGCTGATGCCGCGGACGGTGAGCTGACCGACGACGTGCACGCCGTCGCCGTCGCGGAGCTCGGCGCTGTCGACCGCGAACGTGATCTCGGGGTGGCCGGCGGCATCGAGGAAGTCGGCGGAGCGCAGGTGCTCGTCGCGCTTGTTATTGCGGGTGTCGAGGGAGGCAGCGTCTAGGGTGATCGTGCCGACGGCGGAGCCGTCGGGCCGCACCTCGCCGTTACCGGCGACGGCGGTGAAGGCGCCCTTCACGGTGACCAGGCCCCACAACGTCTTGTGCCGGACGGCAACGGTGGAGGCCGCGTTGTCGAGCTGCCAGGTTCCGGTTTCGACGGCGACGGTCATGATCTCTCACTCCTGATCATCGGTGCTCTGCGGTTCGGGCTCCGCGCCTTAACGCTCTGCGACGAAACCCCATAGTCCAAATTTGGATGACATCACGCTAGCCGATACTCCAAAATTGAACAACAGCTACACTCGAATTTATGGCCGACATCCCCGACTGCCCCTCCGCCTCCGGCGACGGACTCCTGCCCGCAGAGCTGCACGCCTGGATGCTGATGCTGGCCGCGACGGGGGCCGTCGAGCAGGAGCTGCGTTTGGTCGTCAAAGAGCGGCTGGACGTCTCGCACGATGAGTTCCTGGTCCTGTGCCTGCTTGCCGCGGACCCCGGACAGGCCCTGCGGATGACGCGGATCGCCGAACTCCTGGGTCGCCCCAAAACTCGGCTCACCTATCAGATCGCCTGCCTCCAGCACGCCGGCCTCGTCACGCGCAAGTCGGTGTGCGGCGACAAGCGGGGCGTCGAGGTCGCCCTGACTGACAAGGCGCGGGGCCTGTTCAAGGAGGCCTCCGAGGCCCTCGCCGAGACGGTCAAGGAGGCGCTGGCGCGGTTCATGGGTCCCACCCAGCGCGAGGCGATGTGCGCGCTGATGCCCGACTTCGCCGTGGAGGCGAGGCCGGAGCAGCCCCGGGGCGGTCGCTGAGTCGCCGCCGGTGCGGTTGCGGGTACCCGGGGCTCTCCGCTGCCGCCTCGAGGAGGGGTTCAGACCTGCCCGCATCCGTCGCACGACGCGCAACCAACCCCCCCCGGCCGCCCGGGAGGCCGTGCTGCGTGACCACGTCGACGGGGAGGTCCGTGTCGATGCCGGGAGCCGGGCCGCGTACTCCACCGACGCCTCGAACTGCCGCCGGATGGCGACCGGCGTAGCGGCATGTTGATTCTCTGCGAGCCCTTATGAGCTCGTGCATGATCGGCGGCGAGACGTTGAGCTCTTGATCGTCGATCATGGTCGGGTGGTGGGGAGCGCGACTCGTGCACTCGCCATCAGCAACCGGCGGATCACGGTGCCTGACGGCCGATGTGATCTCTGAACTCGTCGCTGAGGTCAACCCGTTGTGGCACGAGCGCCACCAGGCCAGGCTCGCATCCCGGTATCGGAAGCGGGCAGTGGGTGCCGGTGCGAAGCACCGTCTGGTCTTCGTCGACCGACTGCTGGCCACTCTGGTCCATCTCCGTCACGGGACCACGCATGACGTGCCGGCCTGTTGGTTGGCGTGGACCGCTCGACCATCACCCGGGCCATCGGCGAGGTACCGCCTCTGCTCGCCGAGCGGGGATGCACCATCGGCCCCGACGTGCGGCTGCGAACCCTGGCTGAGGTCGTGGATCATCTCGGCGCGACCGGAAGGACCGGCCTTATCGACGGCACCGAGGTCCGGGTCCGCCGCCCGGTCGCGGGACGCAGGGACCGGGGACAAGTTCATCTCTGGCAAGAGCAAGCAGTACGCCGTCAAAACCATGGTGGTCACGGACGAGGACGGCCGGGTGCTGTTCTGCAGCCCAACCAAGCCCAGGAGCCGTGCGGACATCACCCACGCCAGTTAGGGCTGGTCAAGCTGCTGGCTGACGGGCCTGTGGTAGAGATCCTTGCTGATGTCGGCTACCAGGGTCTGGGTGCTCCAATCGGCGGACGCGTGGTGAGACCACCACACCGCAAGTTCAAGAAGATGACTGATACGAGGAGATGTATGAGCGACAGCGCAAGACGCATTCCTCGCGACGTATCCGAGTCGAGCACGGCATCGGGCACCTGAAGAACTGGCGGGCCCTGGCCCGCCACCTCGGCCGCCGCGAGTACATGAGCGACACCGTTCAAGCCGTCGCCAGTCTGCTGCCCCACCAACAGATCTCTGACCTCACGCTGGCACGGCGGATGTGAACCCCGATGCCCACCGAAGTCCTCGACGTCTCACCGCCGACCATGCACGGGCTCGTTAGTGGCAGTAGTGGTCCAGGATGTACAGCAGGTGCCGCGACCACCTGCTGTGTGTCATCTCGTCGGGCGCGATCAAGGTGAAGTCCCACGGGACGCCTTCGACGGTCCGGATGTACAGCGTGCACTGCAAGGAGTCGTCGTCGAGGGCGTGGCCGATGCTTGCGATCTCGTCCCACGCGAAGTCCATGCTGACGTCCGTACGGCCGACGCGGCGGACATCGACGCCGAAATCTCCGATGAACAGGGCACGTTCGGTGTCCTGAGCTTGGAAGTACTCGGCCTCCTCGCCGGTGAACTCCTCGGCAGGGTCGGGGTCGGCCGTCGGCATCACGAGAGTGGCGGGGGGCACTACGAGGGTGGGCGGGTGCGAGGCGTCCATCACCCCGGTGAAGGCGTCGAGCAGTTGCTCGGTCGTTGGCCGACGGGCCGGGTCCTTTTCCAGGCACGCTCCGACGACCCCGCGTATGCTCTCCGGGACAGGGGAGAGGTCCGCCTCCGTGTGCACCGAGCGATACATCAGCATCATCGGTGTGCCCTCGCCGAAAGCGCTGCCGCCCGCCGCCGCCACGAGGACAGCGCCGAGGGCGAACACATCGGCGGCGCCCGTTACGTCCCGGCCCTCGGCCTGTTCGGGAGCGAGATAGCCGGGGGTGCCAAAGGCTTGGCCCGTCGTGGTCAGCCGAGTGGACTCGACGGCCCGGGCGATGCCGAAGTCCAGGACCCGTGGACCGTCCGGCGCCATGATGATGTTGCCCGGCTTCAGGTCGCGGTGCACGAGCCCGCACCCGTGCACCGCCTGCAGTGCCTCCGCAAGCGCCGCACCGAGCTGGCGCAACTCCTTCTCGGCCATGGGTCCTTCGGCGGTGATCAGGTGGGCGAGCGTCGGGCCCGGCACATACACCGTGGCCAGCCAGGGTGGCTCTCCCTCCGGATCGGCGTCCACCACCTGCGCCGTGTGGAAGCCGCCGACCCTGAGCGCAGCGTCCACCTCGGTGCGGAACCGGACCCGGAAGGCCGCGTCCGAGGCCAGCTCCGGTCTGGCCACCTTCACCGCCAGCAGACGCCCGCCACGCGACCGTGCCAGATACACCGTGCCCATCCCGCCCGCGCCGAGTTCACGCACCACGGCGTACGACCCGATCCGTTCCAACTGATCCTCCCCTGCTCGGCTTTCACATCTTCCTGCCTGCCCCATCGCTACCACCCCTCAGGATTCTCTCCCCGCGGTACCAGCCGCGCACATCTGCCTGGGCCACCGCATCGAATTGTCGACCGCGGCCGCACCAAGGCTTGAGAGCAGGCAATTGCAACCCCTGTAGTCACTGAGCGTTCTTAGTGTGGCCACTGAACGGGTGACACGGGTGAGGCATGTGGGGGCGCAACGCACAGGGCTCCCGTGCCGTTGGGTGAGGTGTTCGAAGTATCAACCCATTGCCACAGGAACCCTGTTGGTTCCGTATCCTGCCGCACTCGACCTGCCCCACGCCTTGGTCGAGTGGGTCACGATGCTTATCGTCACCTTGGCGTCGCTGGCGTCGCTGGCGTCGCTGGCGTCGCTGGTGTCGTGGCGCAGCCGGCGCTGTCGAAACGGACGTCGCCCTCTTGGGCATGCCGGTGCCGGGTTGAGGGTCCTGGCCCTCTCGAAGATGTCGCGGTCCTCGACCTGCGAACCGAGAGGTCGACGGACACACCGGATGGCAAGGAGAAGGTTCACGGCATGGGTTTGCAGGCAGAACCTTGGGCATCGCTCGCCTCTGTTCGCGGCCCCCGCGATCTTGGATGATCAGACCATGCCCGAAGCCCCCGACATGGCCACGGCCCGGCGCCGCCTGCTGGAGCGCACTCCAGGGACCCGCCAAGGCGACCCGCTGGTCATCGAAGCCGCGCACGCGCAGCCACAACTGCGAGCCCTCTACCCCTTCCCGACCCACGGCACATTGCATTTCTTGCGGAGCGCTCCTCCGTTGCGCGAGCCGGACGACCTGCCTTTCATCGCCTGCAGTGGGCCGCCCTACAAGGTTTATGCCTCCTGCTACGCCGCCCTCCTGGGCGAAGGAACGACACCTGAAGAAGCTGCCGCTCTCGTGGTCGCTCATCTGCCGACCCGCACCTGCACGGGATGAGGCGACCCAGCCCCTGGGGAATTTCGTGAACTCAGCCCTGGGGAACTCCCGGCTCTGTCGGGGATCTTGTGATGTCGCAGACTGCGGAATGAATGATCAGCCACCCTTGAACCGGCCCGGCATGTCCTCCCCTGCAGTGGCGACCTTTTACCTTGGAGCCATGGGAGAGACGAGCGCGAGGCGGCGGGTCGAGTTGATGCACGAAGACGTCCACGCTGGCGTGCACTGTACCCGCGTGCGGTGCCTGCCCGAGTCGTGGATGTGCGATGTCTTCCATCTCGACGGCAGCCTGAGGGACATTCGGGTCCTCGACACGACACGTGTCGAGTGGATCGCGGTCCTCGAACGCCTCCGCGCTGTAGCCGACGAGACCGAGGTGGAGCATCCCTACCCTCGCCTCGATCCCGTGCGTCCCGCCTTCGCCGACCTCTTCCGCGTCTGGGCAGACGAGCCGGAAGGCCGGGGGACGAGTTTCTCCTTCCGGGCCCGCTTCGGCTCCGTGTGGTTCTTCGCCCTGCCGTGCGACGAGGAGGAGATCGAGTTTTCGGTCTGGCCCGAGGACGTCCTCGACGGGGCGGGGGTGGCCGCCGTGCTGCGGTTCCTGGTCGGGGTGGCGAGGGCCAGTCAACGACGGGCCCTGCTGACCGGCGAGACCGTCCGGTATGAGCCGGGGATGCCGACGCTGATCTCCCACGACCCTGTCACCGGCCTCACTTCCCACATCTGAAGGGTGTCGTGGAGGTTCGCTCGATTCGGCTCTGTCAGGGATCTTGCGATGCCGCACGGTCATGGGGCGAGGAGTACGCGTTGGCGTAGGAGGTCGAGGTTGGCTCGTCCATAGGCCATGCGTTTGAGGAGTTTGACGCGGGTGATGTGGCCCTCGACCTGGCCGGAGCTCCATGGTGTGGAGAGTCCGGCAGTGACGGCGTGGAAATCCCGTCGTAGACCGTTGACCAGGGAGTGCAGGGCTGGGAGGTCGTCGGCAAGAACGCGGTCCATCCAGCCCGGGAGTTGGTCTCCGCGGAGCTGGTGGAGCATCTCGGCGAAGTTGTGGACGTGCCGTTGTCGGCGTACACCTGAACGTGTCCAGTGAGGTACAGCGACACGCTCCCACCTGAAGGTGGCCTTGCGCATGTCGGCAGCCAGGGTCGCCCGACTTCACAGGCCCGCGGGGGTCCCAACCACCGTTCGGCGCGGACCTGCTTGTCGGAGTCTCCACAGCGGCGGGCGTGCGTCAGCAGGCGGACGCGGAGCGGTTCGGGTAGGCGGGCGACGTCGCGTTTGTGGCGTGGCCTGAAGCAGTGGCGAGGTATCGCCACCCGCTACGAGAAGACAGCAACCATCTGCCTAGCCGGACTACATATCGCTGGCATCTTCCTCTGGTCAGGATGATGATCAGTACCTTGCTGCCAGTCCGAGGGGGAAATCATGCACGACAGCCACCCGAGCCTCCCAGGGTTCGAGAACGTCAGCCTGGCGGACAGCTACGTACTGGACATCGCGGTCCACCCTGGTCTCCTGACCCTCAAACTCGATCTGTTGCTTCTGCCACGACACCCCAGATACCGGTCCCCTCTACCAAGGGAACGTGCCTGCTTTCGGCCGGCCACAGTGGTCTTCTCATCCGTACGGGCTCTGCACTGGACGGGGCAGAGTGTCGTCAAGGCTGCGATGGACGCGAGTGGCAGTGCCGACTACGGATCAGTCGATGCCCTGATCGCGCTTGAGGACAGCTACAAGATCCTGGGCGACTGGGGCGAGATCATCGTCCAGTCGGAGGCGCCTTCCATGTCCATCGATCCGCCCCTCGCCGGTTGATCCAAACGAACCTGTATGGGTCTGACCGCGTCTCAGACCGCTCGTGCTCGCGCTGGGGGAGACGGGCGACAACTGGCTGAGGGCGTAGCGCCGCGCTCACCAGACAGGCAGCGTCTGCGGTTCCGGTACGGCCAGCTCGGTCAGCAGATGCGCGTACTTCTCGGGCTGTGTCTCGAAGTCGACCCGGGCGGCGATCCCGGTCGGGTCCGCGTCGGGGCCGCGCAGCAGGTCGATCGACGTCTGAGTGAACTGATCGATGGAGCCGCGCTGTTCGACCGTGACGAGCAGTCGACTCAGCCTGTCCACCGCGTACTTGGCCGCTGCGCGTTCATCCGCATCCGCTCGTAGCATCTGTCGTCTGTCGGCCGCGGGCTCGGCCATTTCCAGCAGGGGTCCGAGCAGGGCGGCCAACTCAGTCGCGCTCTCCGCGGCGGCCCGCCCCTCGGGACCGACCCGGACCAGCACGCTCAGAGCGTTGAGCAGGTCGGCGACGCGCGGGTCGGGCCGCTCCAGGAGTTCCCGGCCCGCGCCGGTCCGCACCGCGTCGTCGGCCAGCATCTGTACAGCGGCGGTCAGCCGCTCGGCCGCGCCCGGCTCCACACCGGGCAGCCGGGACAGCACCGGCGTCCCTGCATCGAGTACGTCCCGCGCGGTCCGCGTGCCACATCGCCGCAGTTCCGCGGCGTCGAATCCACCGTCCGTCGCATGCCACAACTTCTCGACGGACACCTGGCCAAGGGCGTCGTCCACCAAGGACTGCCGCAACGGCTCCCATGCCACTCGCACCGCGTCCACAGCCTGCGCGTGGTCCTGCGCGAGCCGACTCGCGACCTGCTCAAGGCGGCGTGCCGTGCGGACGGTCGAGGGACTTGCACCGCTGAGCCGGTACAGGGAGCGGATGTTGCCGCCGACGACGCCGACGATGAGTACCACGAGCGACAGCCCGACCAGGTTGTCCGAGAGGTCCATCGCCTTGTCGCGCGCGGCGTTGTCCTGGCCGAGGACGAAGAGATCGCCCTTGCGGGACCCTTCGGTCACCATCCATCCAGTGTCCCAGCCGTGGCCGGTGTCGGGATCGTATGCCGGGCCCTTGAGCAGAGGGTCCCGGTGGGGGTCGCACTGGTAGTGCCCTTTGCGCCGCTCCCCGGCGTAGGGGTCGGCCCAGGAGACGGTGCAGCTCCCGTCAGACGTCTCGCTCAGCACGGTCAGGTCGACTTGCTTCGTCTCGGGATCTTCCGGAACCTTCGCATAGACCGCGAAGGAGACCCCGAAGATGACCAGACCTAGCGCGACCACCCACCGGAAGAACGGCACGTGCTTCACTCAACCCCACCCCTGACCTGCACGTTGATGCATGCACAACTGTTTCAGGGCCCAGAAGACAGGACAAGTGGAGAAGTCGGCAACGCGATCCGGTCCTTACGTTCCGGCGTCCGGCAACTACCGCACCTTCGAGGGAAGTCCGTGGGCCTCATGCACCGCGTGACTGGAGGTTGAGCCACTCGGGCCCTGTCCTGGAGACCTACCAGCCTAACGGCTCCTACGACATGGACGAATACTGCCGCACCACGCTCGAGGACGATCTACGGGACGTCCCGATGAGTCCGTTCGTTGGCGAGCAGGTTCTCTCCGTCCGAGAGATCCGGTATCGGGACGGGAACCGCGACTTCGCCGTCGGCCTCACCGTTCAGTTCCCTAGCGGGAGCATCCGCATCCTCAACCTCGCCGACGAGCTCGTCCTCGCCCACGACCAGCACCTGGGCCCGGTTGAGGCGTATCTCCACGAGACGACGACCCACGCGGCCCCAGCTCCCACGCCGTGAGTTCGGAGCGAACCCGCGGGTCCTTCTCTGCACAGCACGGCATCGGACCCGCGGGTTCCCGTTGAAGGTCCTTCTTCGTCCGACCCTACGGGACTCACGGCCCTAAACTTCCGAAGCTGCCGCGAAGTGACACGTAGCTGCACGTAGTCGGGGCAACGTCGCCACCTGCTTGTTGACGGGGTCGACTGATCCAGCACAGGATTTCACGCAGAGGTCGATCATGGACTGACTGCTGCGTTATCGCAGCGGGCGTCAGCTACGTCGGAGGCTGGTCCAGTTGGTCCGTGCATCGAGCGCGGACTGTCGCGCGCAGTTGCTCCACGGTGGCGCCCCATCCGCCCTGCCACTCGTCGTCGAGGCCGTACAGCAGGCCGAGCGAAAGGTCGATGATCTCGGCCGCGTAGTCGTGGCTGATGACGATCTTCTCGACCTGCTGTACGACTGCGCGCTCATCGAGACGACCGGTCAGGCAGTCTGCGGCGATGTTGCGGAAGACCATCGTTACGGCTTCGAGGGCGCCCGGAAGGGGGGGGGGCGACGCCCATCTCGGCCAGAACAGTGGGCAGCAGGTCAGCCAGGGCCCGGGTATCACAGCCGTTGAGTCCGGCCATCTCGCGGAGGGCCTCGCTGTCGCGGCCGTCGGTCAGCCACTGCGCCGCCCACCACGGTGTCCGCGCGGACACCTGGCCGAGCACGAACCGGGCAGCAACATCGTGTGGTGACGGCACGGAGGTGCTGGAGAACGGCTCCTCAGCGATCATCATCGTGCTGCTGCGCGTCATCGAGTTCGCGGAGGGTGTCGGTGTAGTACCGGCGGCGTTCGGCGATGGGTGCGGTGGCGTCGTCGTCCGTCGCCTGTGCAAGTTCCTGGAGGTGCCCCAGCAGATTGTCCCCTTTCGTGGCCGGAGCCGACGACGTAAGCAACCGTGCGGGTCGTTCCTCCCCCCGCCAGCAGCAGCTGGTGGGGCAAGCCGCACCAGGTGTCGAAGCTGGTGGTGATGGCTTGCCACAGGTGCCAGATGTCATCAGGCCGGCGGTGCTCGGCGAGCAGGAGCGCGGCGGTCTCGATCGTGTGGCTGAAGCCCGA
Organism: Streptomyces sp. NPDC107562; assembly: GCF_055657325.1. NCBI lineage: Bacteria > Bacillati > Actinomycetota > Actinomycetes > Kitasatosporales > Streptomycetaceae > Streptomyces > Streptomyces sp. NPDC107562. The sequence goes on from NZ_JBVKBE010000001.1 coordinate 1,180,317, forward strand.
GCAGTGGCGGTGGAACCGTGTCTCCTGCTCCAGTAGGAAGCAGGTGAAGTCGTGGTCGACCGGTCCCGGGGTTAGGGTGAGCGCGTCCAGGACGTCCCTGCGGTCCTTCCACCACTGGTCAAGTGGCAGGCCAGCAGCATCGTGGGCTGCTTCGAACCGCAGGAGGTCCCAGCGCTCAGAGTCCTCTGTCCACCAGGCGGGCCTGAGGGCGTCGTCCGTGGACGTATGGGCAACCGTTTCGTCAGGAATGGCGATCTCCCTCTTCGCGGGGTGTTCTGGCCTGCGTCTGCGACAAGGCGATGCGACGCCGGGCGAGATCGACATCAATGATCTTCACGGTAAGGGCGTCGCCGACCGCGACGACAACTGGGGTCGATTCATCTAGCTCGCTGGTGTGCACGAGCCCTTCGAAGCCGTCCTCTCGGTCTTCGATGCGGACGAAGACGCCGAACGGGAGGATCTTGGTGACCGGTCCGGTGACCACCTGCCCGATCCGCTGCGCTAGCTGCGGCCACGGGTCCTCCTGCACCGCTCGCAGCGACAGCGGTACCCGTTCCCGGACCATGTCGACGTCGAGGACTTCGGCGGTGATCTCCTGGCCGACGCTGACGACATCGGATGGGTGACTGAAGGGACGCCAGGACAGCTCCGGAATGTTGATCATCGCCGTGAAGCCACCGATGTCCACGAAGGTGACACCGAAGCTGGCGATGGACGTCACTGTGCCGGTGACGACCTGGCCGCGGCGCAGGGTTTTCAGGAATGCCCAGTCCCGGTCGCTGGGCGTCGGCTCGGTCTGCCAGCGAGCGCGGAGAACACCGTCGCTGTCCGGCAGTACAGCGGTGAACAGAGGGAGATCTTCACCGGCATACATGGAAACGACGCCGGCAGCACGCGCGCCGGCGAGCCGGGAGGTCACTGCCTCGAACTTGGTCTCGTCTACGACCATGCTCGTGATCTGTCCGTCATCGTCCTCCCAGACGACCTCCACCAGACCTTCGTCGGGCAGAGCGGCCACGGCCGTCTCGAAGTCGGTGAGCAGGTCCGGCCAGACCGCCAGCTGGGAGCGCGGGGCCAGCCGGGAGCGCACGGTCTCGATGTTGTCGCGGGTCAGGCAGTGCCACTGGGAGGCGTTGGTGGCGAAGACCTCCTCCAGGAACACGGCGCGGTGGGCACTGACGGTCCAGTGCAGGCGGGCCCAGAAGTCGGCGTCGGCTGGGCGCTGCATGTACGCGGGGTCGTCGGGGGTGAAGTCGTACGGCGATGCGTCGAGGCGTTCTGGGAACAGGACGAGCGCTCGGGTGCGGGTCAGTGCGGCTTCGCAGAGCTGGCTGCTGCCGATGTAGAGGTGCTGGTCCCAGCCGACGTGCACCGTGAACGCGCCCTCCGCCTCCAGTCGGCACCAGGCGCCGTTGTCGCGGAGCATGGCCCGGACCAGTTCCAGGCCGCCACCGACCGGCACTGGTGCGCCGTCGTGGAACTCGGCGGGGCCGGCGGGGAAGAGGTCGGCCAGGCCGTATCCGTCGACCGGTGGTTCCAGGCCGAAGTGGGCGAAGCCACCGAGCTGCGGCTCGCGGATGGCCAGCTGGTCGACGCCGGTGTCCTTGGCGAAGGCGGCGACGGCCTGTAGGTAGGCGGCTTCGACCGGTCCGTGGTCACTGGTCGCGGGCTCAGTGCCGGTGTAGTGGCCGTGCTGGTCGCGGTCGGCGGGGTCGTACTTGGTGATCCGGTAGACGTAGGGCAGCACGTCACTGCCCGCCGGTCGTCGAAGGCGCGGGTGCGTCCTGGTGGCGTTCGAGGACGCGGTAGACGGTGGCGCGGCTGACGGAGAAGAGCTCGGCCGGGTCCGCGATGGTGTGCTCGCCGGACTGGTGCTGCTGGACCATGTGGGCCTGCTGGCGCGCGGTGAGCTTGGGCTGCTTCCCTTTGAGCTTGCCCATGGCCCGCGCCACTGCCATGCCTTCGCGGGTGCGCATGCGCAGGAGGTCGACCTCGAACTCGGTGAAGGTGGCGAGGATGTTGAAGAACATCTTGCCCATCGGGTCGGCGGGGTCGTAGAGGGTGCCGCCGAGCGAGAATTTGACGCCGCGGGCGGTGAGGGAGTCGCCGATATCGCGGGCATCGGGTACCGAGCGCGCGAGGCGGTCGAGCTTGGGGACGACGAGGGTATCGCCGGCGCGCACCGCCGCGAGAGCCTGAGCCAGGCCGGGGCGGTCGCGATTGGTGCCGGTCAGTCCGTGGTCCAGGTAGATCCGGTCCTCCTGGACATCCAGGCTGAGGAGGATCTCGTGCTGGGCGGTGAGGTCCTGCTTGTCCAGACTGCATCTTGCGTAGCCGACGCGTGCACTCATGCCCGGAGCGTACGGTCAGCCGCTCAGCGCACAGATCACCGGACACCCTAAATGAGACGCCGTCAGCGCAGGTCGATCCCTCCCGCCGGGCAAGATCATGATTGTTCGTTGGGGGTTCCCTATCGGACACAAAAGAGTGCCGCGGTCAGTACCCTGACGCGGTGACGACCGACACCGCCTTGTCGAGGGCCATGAGCCGCATCGTCGAACCACCGCTGTGCCCGCTACCCGACCGCGTCGCAGAGCTCCTGATCGAGCTGGGAAGTCCGCCGCGGCTGGCAGCCCACCTGCGAGCCGTCCACGATGTCGCGCACCAGCTGGTCGACTGGATGGGGAGGCGCTACCCGACCGTCCCCTTCGACCGCGAGGCGGTGCTCTTCGGCGCCGCGACGCATGACATCGGGAAGACGGTGCACGTCTCTGAGCTCTCTGGGCCCGGTGCGGCGCATGAGGAGGCTGGCATCATTCCGCAGTAAGATCCCCCCGACTCGCATGGTTGACAAGCGAGTTGAGCGGTGGCTCAGATGCTGGCGGGACGGCCAGGCAGACATACAGGGGGAGGACCGCAGTGATCAGGTGGTACGGGTGGGGCGTCCTTGCGCTCCCCGTAATGATCCTCTGCATACTCGGCTGTGCCTTCGGGGGGACCGTCCTCCTGTGGGACATCGCCGCGCAAGGAGACGATGGCATCGACCACGGCGGAGTACCGCTCGGCAGTATGGCCGTGGGCGTTCTTGTCGGAGGCCTGCTCAACCTTATGCTCGGGCTGGCACTCAACAGTCGCCGTATGCCGGATGGCACCCGGGTACGCACCAACCAGCACGGTCTCGGCCACGACATCGCCCTGGAGCGCTTCGGCCGGGGCCAGGCTGTCCTGGGAATCCTGGCGCTGCCGTTGAGCGCCGTCCAGTTCGTTTCCGCGCCGATCGTCTGGACGCTGATCATCGTCTGGGCCGCTATCGTCGTTACCGTCCTGGTGGTGGTGTCGCGCCGCAGAAGCGACAGCGGGGCGATGCAACGTCCGTGAGCCTTTTCAACCTCGCACTTCAGCGGGAGGTTGAACGAGGGCTGCCTGGTACATCGCGGTGATGCGGCAGCAGGATGCTGTGCCCCGGTCACTGACGGAGTGGCCGCAGGCCCTGCGAAGGGGGGAATTGTGGACTCTTCCCTACTGACCGTCGTGATCGTCACCGCCGCCTTGATCCTCAAGATAGCCGTGGTGGAGATCTGCCGCCCCGGCAGCGCCCGCCGCGAATGGCCTTCACCAGCGACAGCACCGCCGTGCCCGGTGGAGCGGGCACCGGCACGGTCATCCTCTCCATCCGCTGGGCGCAATCCCGGCACGGAGCAGTGGCGTGGGCGCTGCTGATCGCCGTTCTCACGGCCTGCCTGCTACACCACCGTAACCCCCGGTTCGGGTTCGCCGCGGCAGCGTGGGGGTGCGGTCAGAGCTGGACGACGATGAGGGCGATGTCGTCGTCCGGGCCGTTGTGAAGGGGTGGGAGGGCGGTGAGGAGGGCGTCGGCCAGGGGTTCGGGGCTGAGGTGGCCGTGGCGGGCGAGGCTGTGGGTGAGGTAGGTCAGTCCGGTGTCGATGTCCTGGTCGCGGCGTTCGATGAGGCCGTCGGTGTAGAGGACCAGGGTGGCGCCGGGCCGGTACGTCAGAGTGGCCTGGGTTCTGGGTGCTTCGGGCTCCAATGCTCCCAGTGGCGGGTCGGCTGCTTGGTCCAGGAGGTGAACGGTGCGTCTGTCTGCGTCAAGGAGGAGGGGCGGGGGGTGTCCGGCGCGGCTGTAGGTGATGGTGTGGATGGTTTCGTCGATGAGGGTCTGGACGGCCGTGGTCGCCAGCGCGCCTTCGACGCTGACGGCGTAGTGGGCGAGTGCTTTGAGGGCGCGCGCTGGTTGTGCCGTGGCGTGCATGGCGGTGCTCAAGGCGCTACGGAGCTGGCCCATGATGCCGGCGGCGGCCAAGCCGTGGCCGACGACGTCTCCGACCGCGACCGCGAGCCAGCCCGGGCCGAGCTCGCAGAAGTCGTACCAGTCCCCGCACACGTGCATGGTGCTCGCGGCCGGTTGATAGCGCACCGCGACGTTACTCCGCTCGCGCGTCGTGTCGGGCAGCATGGCTTGCTGCAACGTGACGGCGATCTCCCTCTCCCGGGCGTGAGCGCGCTGCAGCTCCTCGTTGAGCTTGCGGAGTTCCTGGGACCGGGACAGCAGGGAAGCGGCCATGGCTTCCTCGTCGCTCAGCGTCTCGCCGTTGCGCAGCGCGGCACGGGCATGGACCAAAGTGGTGACGTCTTTGATGTGCGCGAGGATCAGAAGGACCTGACCGTCCGGACCGAGGACCGGGGCGGTGACCAGGCTCCAGTACCGTTCCTCACGGCGCCCTGGATGACCGGGCACCGGAGAGTCGTACCGCTGCAGCGCCATGGTGTCGGGCTCCCGTGTGGTGAGCACTCGCTGCACGGAAGCGCGGAGCTGGTTACCCGGGGCCCGGGGGTCTCGTGGATCCTGCGGGAACACGTTGAACACCGAATAGCCCACCAGCTCCTGGCGGGAATGCCCGGATCTGTCGAGGAAGGCCTCGGTGGCGTCCACCATCACCAGATCCGGGGTGAGGAGCAGTCCTGGCCCAGGAAACGCGCGGAAGACCGCCCTGTAGTCCACAGCGAACGACGGGATCTGACCACTGCTGGGTGTGCTCATTCCCCGACGTCTACCTTCCACCAGGCGAGCCTTGGCTGAACGACACCCGCCTCTCGAGACAGCAGCACCACATGCCCCTCTGCCCGCGAGACTTTCACCCGCCCCATCCGGACCGAGGCCAGCTTGCGCCCGAACCCTGTCGACGGGCAGTTGCAACTGGCGGCTACTCAAGCTAGTGCTGTGACCGCGTTGGTTCGCCGGGTTGTGGGTCGTGGCGGTTGGATGTGCGGTGAGTCCGATCCGACCGCTGGAGGTGCGGTGGCTGAGCCTGTCCGTGTGCGCAGACTGACCGGCCAGGAGGGGCAGCGGCTGCAGCAGATCGTACGTCGGGGCAGCGGTCGTAGTCGACGCCGTCGACCGGCCGCACATGGTCCGGGGCGCGCACCCACACGCGGTACTCCGCCGCCTCCACCAGGCCGCCCTTGCGGTCCCGGTACGACGGCAGCCCCACCAAGTACAGCCAGCCCTCCTCAGTCTGCCGCCGCCTCCACAGCCGCGCGAGGACCTCCTGCTCCGGATGACCGAGCACCGGATCTGCGGGCAGCACGACCTGTACCAGCACCGGCTGGGCTGCGTCATCGGATGGCTTGGTCACGGCCCCACGGTAAGCGCCCGCTGCCCCTCGAAGGCTCGGCCACGCGTCCGGTCAGTCGGGGTCGTGGGTGGACGGAACTCAATGTCTGTGCGGAGGCGGTGGGCCCGGACGGGGTGGCGCCACCGTCCTGCGGTGTCGCGGGCGACGTCGACGGCGGCTTCCACTCTGGCGCGTACGTATGATCACGCCACAGGAAAAGAGGGGTGGGGCACGTGGCGGAGAGCGCTGGTAGACGATGGGTGCACACGTTGGTGGGGGCCGTGACCGCAGGCATGCTTCTCGCCGGGTGCGGTTCAGGGGATGGAGCCACAGCGCAACGGGCGTCGGCAGCGGCGGACGGTCCCCACAGCGGCGAACCGACTACGGTACCTACCGGCGATGCCGTGCATGTGCTGCGTCTACGCCACGTCAAGGAGGCGCTGCCGGACGCGGCCGCTCTGCCAGGGTGGAAGAACCTCACCGAGCCCACGGCCACCACAGAACGTTTCCTCTGCCAAGGTGTGTTCTCCAACGACTGCCGCGGCACCGTGGCCCTGGGGTGGGCAGATTTCTCCCGCGGACGCAGGACACCGCAGGAGTGGGTCAGAATCAGTTTTAACCTCTACTCCTGCAGCAGCGAGCGTGCCGCCCAAGGCCTTTACAAGGCACTGGACTTGAGCGGCACCAAGCTCACGCTCTCCGCCCCCCTGGGCGATGAGCGGGTTGCCACACGAGCCAAAGTCGGCCCGGAAACCGTGCTGTCCACCAAGGTCCGTGAGGGCACCACGATGATGTGGGTCTACATCACGGGATCGGAGCAGACCGTCACCAGCGAGCGGGCCGAGAAAGCGCTGCGACTGCTGTACGACCGCACCCGACAGGCCAAGAGCGGCGCCAAACCCCTTGCTAGCGGCTCTATCGCATAGACGCTGGATAGCACGGACATCTGCCCGCTGCGGTCAGACGGCGGCCTGGGTTACGGCTGTCTCTCCGCAGAGAACGGCTGTGCCCTTCGGCCGGTCGGTTGGGTGTTCGTTGTGCTTCCGCTGCACCCGCCCGTTGTCGAAACAGCCCGACATTTCGTGTAGGCGTCGAAGTCTCCCTGAGAGCACAGCGCAAGTTGTCGTGGCAGGCCCGCCCACCCATGGAGCGCCTGACACCTTCCTGCTGCCGTGTGCAGGCGATCGGGACGTGGTCACTATAGTGGTCAGGCTCGACCACGAGCCTGACCACGGCAGGTCAGGGGCCGGTCGAACAGGGGTACCTGTGCCGGGTCGACGTCGGTGCGGAGGCGGTGGGCCCGGACTGGGTGGCGCCACCGTCCTGCGGCGTCGCGGGCGACGTCGACGGCGACTTCCATCACGACGTCGGGCTGCACCATCTGCACGTTGAGAGTCTCCCGCGTCCCCCATCCCGCGCTGACGTCCAGCCCGCCCAGGGATGGACGCACGCCGGCGTGGTCAGTACACCGGCCAGGGCGCGGCCGGCGGGCTGGGTCAGGGTGGTGCTGCGTCCGGTGTACTGCAGGCGGTCGTGGGTGTTGTAGCGGCCCAGCAGCAGCAGCGTGCGCGGCGCGGTCAGGGTGCCGGTGACGGCGCCGATGATGGCTTCGGTGGTGACCCTCACTTACTGGCGAAGAGACAGTATTCGATTCATGCACTATTCGCGCAGCGGTCCGCAGCAGATGGTGCGCTTACTGGCCCTGACAAAGCCTCTGGACGTGCCGGTGGGTGATCAGGCAGACGGCGAGGCCGAGGAACGCTTCGTGGATGTCGTCGCGTCGTTCCCAGCGGATACGCAGGCGGCGGAAGCCGTGCAGCCAGGAGATCGTGCGCTCGACGACCCAGCGGAAGGTGCCCAGGCCGGTGCCGTGAGGCTGGCCCCGTTCGGCGATCACCGGCCGGATGCCGCGCTGCCGCAGGAGCCGGCGGTACTTGTCGTGGTCGTAGCCGCGGTCGGCGAAGAGCATGTCGGGCCGCCTGCGCGGCCTGCCGACCACTCCGGCCACGGCCGGAATCTTGTCCAACAGCGGGAGCAGTTGGGTGACGTCGTTGCGGTTGCCGCCGGTCAGCGACACCGCGAGCGGGATGCCCTGGCCGTCGGTGATGACGTGGTGCTTGCTGCCCGGGCGTGCGCGGTCGACCGGGCTGGGTCCGCTTTTGGGCCCCGGCGTGCGGCCCGGACGTGGGAAGAGTCGATCACCGCCCTCGACCAGTCCAGCTGGTTCTTCGAGCGCAGCTTGTTCAGCAGCAGCTGGTGGAGCTTGTCCCAGACGCCCGCCTCGTTCCACGCGGCCAGCCGGCGCCAGCAGGTCATGCCGGAGCCGAACCCGAGCTCCTGCGGCAGGTACTCCCACTGGATTCCGGTGTGCAGGACGAACAGGATCCCGCACAAGGCCTGCCGGTCGGGCACCCGCGGCCGCCCCTCGACCTGCTTGGGCGGTGGTTCTGGCAGCAACGGCTCGATCAGCGACCACAGTTCGTCCGACACGATCCACGGCCGCGACTGATGCTTCCCCATGCTTTCACCAACGAGCGATCAAGCCGACAGTGACATGATCAAACCGCTTTTGTTAGAGCCAGTTAGGCTCGGGGTAACGCCGTCCTCGAGTCAGGACTAACTGGCCCTAACAAGGTCTTTGGACGTGCCGGTGGGTGATCAGGCAGACGGCGAGGCCGAGGAACGCTTCGTGGATGTCGTCGCGTCGTTCCCAGCGGATACGCAGGCGGCGGAAGCCGTGCAGCCAGGAGATCGTCCGCTCAACGACACCGGTACTTCCGGCTGACTCACGGCTCGGCAGAGGCATCGCCCCGGACGGCGATGCGGGCCGAGATGCCCTGCACGGCCGCCGCGGCGGGGAGCAGCTGGGTGAGGGCACCGTTCAGCCCGGTCCCGCCGAGTGGGATGGACACATGTGGGGGCTGCACAGCGCCAGGGCCCGGCTTTGGGCGCAACTGACCCGGCATGGTTCCGGCAGCACGGCCCCGCGTTAGACCTGCTCAAACAGAGCGATCAAGGAAGGCGTCGGCTCTGGTGGTCCGGACTGGGGGGCGTTTACGATCACCTTCTTCATCTGGCCAACCGGGAGGGAACATGCCAGCTCGCCTACTCCTGTCCGCACGAGTCGGGCTGACACTGATCGGTGTGGGTGTGGCGGCTGTGACCGGCTGCTCGACACACGACAGCACGTCCAGGGCCTCCGAACCCGGGCAGCCGTCGAAGGCCGCACCGCTCGAGAAGCCGTTGACCGAGGAGACGCTTCAGACGCTGGTTCTCCGCAGTGCGGACCTGCCCGAGGCCCGTCCCGGTGCTATCTCTCTCCAGCCCCGGCGTGACCCGGCCGATGTCCCCTCCTTCAAGCCCGCCTCCGACCCCGACTGCCAGACGGTGCAGGACATCCGCAACGCGACCAGGGCGCCCGCGGTTGTCGACCAGGTCATCAACTGGAGTGACAGCATCTCGAGCGGCTCTGTGACGCTCGCCTCCTACCAAGACGGTGCCGCCGCACGCATGTTCACGGCCCTCAAGAGGGCTATGGGCTCGTGCGGTGCGTACCGGGGCGATGGGTGGGGTGGAGCCTACGGCAGCACCATGAAGGCCGAGACGGCTCCCGTGGCAGGCGACGAGGCGGTGCAGTTCAGGGAACACATCACCATGGACATCGTCGCCGAAGACGGGCAGGGCACTGAGGTGATGGAGACCGAGGCGCTGTACATCGTCGTCAGGACCGGCAGCGTCATCGCGACGTACCGCTCCTCGGATATCGGTCCCGCCGCGACCGCGGCTTTCCCAACCGAGCCGATCATCAAGCATGCTGGCCGGCTGCGCGCCGCCCAGAGCAGATGAGGAGAACACCCTCGCCCGCCAACGTACCCATCGTGCCGGTCGAGCCTCGTAGCCCGGCCCCAGCCGACAAGGCATTCCGCTCGCGATGTCACTGACCGGCGGAAACCGCAACGACGTCACCCGCCTGCTGCCCCTGCTGGACAAGATCCCGGCAGTAGCCGGAGTCGTCGGCCGGCCACGACACTGTCCCGACATGCTCTTCGCCGACCGCGGCTACGACCACGACAAGTACCGCCGGCTCCTGCGGCAGCGCGGCATCCGGCCCGTGATCGCCGAGCATGGACAGCCGCACGGCACCGGTCTGGGCACCTTCCGTTGGGTCGTCGAGCGGACGATCTCCTGGCTGCACGGCTTCCGCCGCCTGCGCATTCGCTGGGAACGTCGCGACGACATCCATGAAGCCTTCCTCAGCCTCGCCGTCTGCCTGATCACCCACCGCCACGTCCAGAGGCTTTGTTAGCGCCAGTAAGCCCGCTACGTCCGTGGGCGAGAGGTCTGGGCGGGGACGGTGCCACCGGGCGGGGTGCCGCCAGCGACCTGTGTTGTCTCGTGCCACGTCGACGCCGAGCTCCACGACCAACTCCGGTCGCACGAGCGTGACGCTTAGGGTTTCGCGGGTGCTCCATCCGGTAGAGAACGTCCAGCCCGTCCAGGGATGCTCGTCTCCTGCCGGGGTGAGCAGCCCGCCGACAGCGCGACCTGCAGCGTCGGGGAGGGTGGTGCTGCGGCCGGTGTACTGCAGTCGTCCGTCAGCGTCGTATCGCCCCACGAGCAGCGTGCGCGGAGCCGAGGGGGGACCCGTGAAAGCTCCGACGATGGCTTCTTCAGTCTCGCGGACCTTGTACTTAAGCCACCCGCGCACCGACCCCAAGTAGGGCCCGTCGAGGCGCTTGTAGACCACGCCTTCGAGGCCGACCGCGGTCCAGTTGGTCAGCCACTCGCGCACAGTGGCCGGGTCGGTGGTCGACGGGCACAGCGCCCACGGTGCGGTGAGCCGGAACTCGGCGAAGAGGCCTTCCAGCGCCATCCTGCGGCGCCGGGAGGACCACTTGGTGGTGTCGGTGCCCGCCAGACGCAGTAGGTCGAAAGCCACGAAGTATGCAGGCCACTCATCGGCCAGCTGAGCCGCGTGGGTACCGCGCCGCTGCAGCCGCCCCTGGAGCCGCTCGAAGGCCAGCCGACCGGCCTCCCACACCACCAGTTCCCCATCCAGCGCGGTCGCATCGGGCAGTTGGGCAGTGCCGGACCGGACCTCCGGGAACGAAGGTTCGAGATTCGTTCCTCGGCGTGAGCGCAGCACCACGCGCCCAGCGTCCACGGAGAGCAACGCACGCCAGCCGTCCCACTTGACCTCGGCGGCCCAGCCCGGGGGCAGGGCGGGGTCGGATACGGGTGCGGCCAGCATCGGTTCCGGGAGCGTCCACGTCACTGTCGATGCCTTCCACGGCCACCTGCCGCGGTGCGACTTTCCACGCCCACGGGTGAACACCGCGGCGATGCCCCGTCATCAGGCCCGCGCTCCCGCTACGAAGATCACGACCCGTTCGGATCTTTGAAGGGACCACCTGTGCACATCCTCGCCACCATTGCGGCCGCCACCGCCGCCGTCGCGGCCCTTGTCACACCCGCCCACGCCGCCGGACCGCTCGGCGAGAAGGAGGGCACACTGGCCATGCCGCTTTACGACGCCGTCAAAGTCCTCCCCGTAGCCGGGGAACAGCACGCCGGATACCAGCGCACCGCGTTCAAGCACTGGACCGACGCCGACCGGGACGGCTGCTCAACCGGCAACGAGGTACTGAAGGCTGAGGCGTTCATCGCGCCGGAGGAGGCCGCGGGTTGCAAGCTCAGTGGCGGCGAGTGGTACTCCCCCTACGACAACCAGTACATCAGCTTCCCGGGCGGTTTGGACATCGACCACCTGGTCCCGCTGGCCGAAGCCTGGGACTCCAAGTAGGCGGTGTTGTGCCGAGTGCATCATTCCGCTCTCTGGTGGGGCAGGGTCTGGCCTGGCAGAACATCCCCGGCGGGTCACTCTTACGGGTGACGTGACGGCCTTTGGGCTGGGATGACGTCGATCTGGCGCCACGATGTTGCATCGGATGCAACGGCGGGAGTGGGCGTGGATGGGGTCGATACGCCGGGTGCGATGCGCTTGGTGCTTCCGGGCAATGTGCGGGCGCTGGACCCGGCGCCGACCATGTTCGACGCGATGCTGGCGGGCTGGGCACGGCAGCAGCAGAGCCGTTTGCTGGGGAAGAAGACGGTCGCGGACCGCGTGAGCCTAGTGCGCCGGTTCGCCGTGTTCAACGGGACGTATCCGTGGCAGTGGACTGCGGAGGACGTCGAGGCGTACTTCTCCGCTCAGATGTCGGGCCAGTCGCCGCTCGCGCACTCGACGGTGCGGGGGCAACAGAGCGATCTGCGGATGTTCTGCTCGTTCGTGACCGACACCCGCTACGGGTGGGTGGCCGCGTGTCTGGAGGAGTTTGGCCAGGCGCCGGTGCAGGTGTGCCACGACTGGAACACCGCCGACCACGTCGCTGAGTACGAGGGCCGCCCCGGCCGACGGGCCCTGACATATGACGAGCTCCAGGCGCTGTTCGACGCGGCGGACGAGCGGGTCGAGGACATCCGGCGCCGCGGCCGCAAGGGGGTGCTGTCGGCATGGCGGGACGCGGTCATGCTCAAGTCCGTGTACGCGTACGGCACGCGGCGCCGGGAGGCGGTGATGCTGGACCTGCACGACCTGCGGCACAACCCGCGGGCGAAAGACTACGGCCGCTTCGGCGCCGTGGAGGTCCGGTTCGGGAAGGCGTCGCGGGGCAGCCCGCCGAAGCGGCGGACCGTTCTCACGGTCCCGGAGATGGACTGGATCGTGCCGCTGCTGGAGGAGTGGACCTGCGAGGTACGGGCCGGGTTCGGGGCGGGCGCGCATCCAGCGCTGTGGGTGACCGAGCGGTGCGGCAGGATCAGCCCCCGGCGCCTCGACGAGGTCTTCGCTCTTGTCCGTGAACTGGCCGGGCTGGAAGACGGCCTGGAACTGCACTGTCTGCGGCACACCTACATCACGCACCTGATCGAGTTCGGCTACCCGGAACGGTTCGTCCAGGACCAGGTCGGCCACCGGTACGCGGCCACGACGGCGCTGTACACGTGGGTGTCGGACGAGTACCGAAACCGGCTGCTGGAGGACTCGTTGCACCGGCGGTCACAGCGCGCGCAGACGCGCGAGGGGAAGAGGACGCGGTGAGGAAGCAGATGGGGTTCCGGTGGAACCTGCGCTGGCTGATGGCGGACCGAAACATGTTCCAGACCACCGACCTGGTGCCAAAGTTGGCCGAGCAGGTCGTGACGGAGATGACGCCGTCCGCCCGCGGGCGTACCCGAGCCCATCTGCGCGAGCACCCGGACGCTCTCGTCAGCGGCTCTTCCCTCGCCCCGGCATCGGTACAGCGCCTCATCACCACCCTGCGCGAAAGGGGGCTGAACGAGGTCAGAGCTCCGGCCTGTGTCCGCTGCGGACGCGTACGGCGCCTTCGCCGCCTGGTGGAGGAAGGACGGGTATGCCTCGGATGCGAAGGAACCCTAGCCGCCCACGCCAACGTCGGCCCCTGCCCGGAGTGCGGACGCATCCGCCCCCGGCCCATGGCAGACCTCTGCACCCCCTGCCGCAACCGGCAGCGCACCGGAACCCACATGTGCACCGGTTGCGGCCGGCCCAGCCACCAGCGGGTGTGCTCCACCTGCCGGCGGCATCCACCCGCCCCTTGCGCCCTGTGCACGACCAGCTCACCGGTTTGCGCCCGCTGGCCGATCGGACCGGTCTGCAAACGCTGCTACCGCCACGCCCGCAGTCACCCGGCCCCCTGCCCTGCTTGCTCGACACTGAAAGTGCTGCTCGCACGCGCCGACGGACAGCGGACCTGCGGCCCCTGCGCCGGGTACCCGGACCCCTATGCCTGCCCCATCTGCGCTGCCGCCAGCAGTCCTCACATTGGTGACTTCTGCGACCGCTGCGCGGTCGCAAACCACCTCACCACCTTCATCAGCAACCTGCCGCCCGAGCCTGCAGCCCAACTCGGCGCCCTGCACCAGGCCCTGCTAACCGCCGAGTCCCCGCGGACCGTCCTCACCTGGCTGCGGAACTCGCAATCAGCCCGCCTTCTGCGCGACATCGCAGCCTCCGGCCAGCCACTAACCCACGCCGACCTCGACACCCTCGCCGTCTCCACAGGACGAGGCGGTGCACAGAGCACGGACTACCTCCGCAGCCTCCTCGTCGCCTACGGCATCCTCCCCGACCGTGATGAGCACCTGGCCGGCATCGAACGCCACCTCGCCCGGACACTGCAGCGCCACCCGCAGTACGCACCAGTGCTTCGCCCCTACGTCCGCTGGTCCGTCCTGCCCCGTGCCCGGCGCCGGGCTGCCCGCAGCCCCAGCACCCGCGGCCGCACCAACTGGGCGGCCACCCGCATGAACGCCGCCGTCGACTTCCTGCAGCACCTCACAACCCTCGGCGTGAGTCTGGACAAAGCCACACAGCACCATGTCGACCAGTGGCTCGCCAGCGGGCCCACCACCCGCTACGAGATGCGCGACTTCCTCGTCTGGGCCACCCGCCGAGGACACGGCACCGCACTGGCAGTGCCCCACCGGAGCAAGGTCGAGCCCGAACTGCTGGACGAGGACACCCATTGGGACCTCCTCCAGCAGTGCCTTCACGACGAAGAACTGCCCCTAGACGTCCGGGTGGCCGGCTCACTGCTCCTACTATTCGGACAGCACCTCACCCGCATCGTCACCCTCACCACCGCACACCTGGGCACCACCGACGGCAGTACCACCCTGCGCCTCGATGACACCCCCATCCGCCTCCCAGACCCTCTGGACCGTCTGCTGTACCGCCTTGCTGAGCAGCCGCTCCAGCACGGCTGGGCCGCAACTTCCAGCAGCTGGCTCTTTCCTGGAGCCCGGCCGGGTAGCCATCGCTCCACCGGCCCTCTCTCGCGCGCACTGGCCGCCCACGGCATCCCGGTGCGGCCTTCGCGCGCGACCGCATTGATCCAGCTCGCCCAGGACATGCCGCCTGCCGTCCTCGCTCCTCTCCTGGGCATGCACGTGATCACCGCGCAGGCGTGGCGCAGGCGGACAGGAACCGACTGGACCGCCTACCTCACGGCCCGCCGTCGAGCCCTCGACCCAGAACGCACGCCCTCCGTACAGTGACCGTTTCTCCGGTGAATCCCGGCCCCCACTCGGGTGATCCGGCCCGCGAGCGCCTTCCGCACAGGCTGCGACGGGGGATAGAACGCGGCGGGTGACCACCAAGCTGATGCGCCGCGGTCTGCCCGCGCTGCTCCTCGCCGCCCTTCCCGTCTTTCCCGCCTCCCCGGCGGCGGCCCACAGTCCCTCCTTGCCGAAAGTGGCCACCTACACTTCCGTGGCCCCTTCCGGCGCTGAGGCGCCGGGGCAGGTGATGGCGGCGCTGTACGACGCGATCGACCGCCTCCCCATCGCCGCCGAACACCGCGAGGGGTACGACCGGCGCCTGCACAAGCACTGGAACAAGGGCCTCGACGCGACCGACGGGTGCAACACCCGCAAGGAGGTCATCCTCACCGAAGCCGTCGAAGTACCCGAGGTCGCGGACCGTTGCGCACTGACGGGCGGGTCGTGGCTCAGCAAGTACGACAACATCGTGGTCACCGACGCCGCCCGCCTCGACGTCGACCACTTCGTGCCGCTTGCCGAGGTCTACGACTCCGAGCAGACGCCGTGGAGTGCAACGCGGCGTGAGGCATACGCGAACGACCAGGACAGCCCCGACACCCTGATCGCGGTCACCGCGGCGTCGAACCGCTCGAAGGCGGACAAGGACCCGGCCGAGTGGCTGCCGTCGGACGCCTCTTACCACTGCGCCTACGCCGCGACCTGGGTCGGTACGAAGCTGCGCTGGGACCTCGCCGCCGACGAGGCCGAGCGGGAGGCGCTGTTGGGCCTTGCTGAGGACTGTCCGGCGACGGTCGTCTCCTACGAGCCGACGCCGTAGTCCCGGCAGCCGCTGTGTTCTCGTCTCGTGCTGCGCTACCGGCCCGCTCGCGGGCCGGCAGGGCGGGTGAGGTCAGGCGCCGGTGACAACCCTCAACGGCAACGTCGGCACGGTCGGCTCCGGCGTCACTGAGCGGGCCTGGTCACGCGGATCAGGGTCTGCTGCCCGTTGGCGACAAGCTTGCGCGCCCCGTCGCTCTGGACGCCGTAGACCTCCAGCTGGCAGACGGTCAGAGTGCGCCCGGGCTTGAGGACGGTGCCGATCGCCTCCAGGTGCTCGCCGGCGGCGGGCGCGAGGAGGTTGATCTTGTACTCCACGGTGAGGACCTCTGAGTCCTCGTCGAACAGTGTCAGCGCCGCGTAGCCGCCGGCGCTGTCCGCGATCGCGCTGGTGGCGCCGGCGTGGACATAGCCGTGCTGCTGACGCACCTCGGGCCGGGCCGGCAGCACGATGTGGACACGGCCCGGACCTACGTGGGTGAGACGCGCTCCGAGATGGGTCATCAGGCCCTGCAGGTCGAAGCTGTCCCGGACACGCTTCTGCACCGCCGGGCTCGCCTGCTCCTGGATCTGCTCTGCCACGTCTGTGCTCCCCTTCGTTTCCGTGCCGGACTGGAGCGGGGCGAGAACGGCCCCGCTCAGGCGGCAACGCGTTCCACCAGCAGGAAGGCGCCGATGACGATCATCATGGCACCGCTGATGCGAGTGACGGCCCGCGCGGCTGAGGGGCGGGTGCTCAGCACCGTGCGGGCCAGGACGCCGACACCGAGGTAGACGACGGCGCACGCAGCCAGGTGCACCGTGCTGAGCAGCCCGGTCTGCGCAGCAACCGGCCAGCCCGTGGCAGGGTCGATGAACTGCGGGAACAGCGAGAAGTACAGCAGCAGCGCCTTCGGGTTGAGACCGCTGATCCCGAACCCCTTGAGCGCGACCTGCAGCCGGGAGGCGTCTACGCTGCCTTCCCCGGGCGTCGGAACGGACGGCTGCCGCAGCACGCCCCAGCCCAGCCACAGCAGGTAGCCGGCACCCGCCACCGTCAGAGCGGTGAGCGCGGCTGGTGAGCTCGCCACGATCACCGCCAGGCCCGCGATGGCCACAAGGGCGTATGCCATGTGCCCGGCGATGAGACCGGTGACCGCTGGGACAACCGAGCGTCCCCGCAGCCCGGCAGAGATCGCATACGCCCAGTCCGCGCCCGGCGTGAAAACCAGCAGCAGGTCCACGGCCAGGAAGGCCACCAGTGTCGTCGTGTCCATCGAACGTTCCCTCTCGCACTTCTTGCTATGGAGGGAAAACTAGGCGAGATCGACCCGAAAGTGTTTGCTTATCTACTCCATGATCGCGCAATCCGAGGGAGAATCTTCTTTATGGATGCCCTTGACCGGAAGATTCTTACCGAGCTGCAGCTCGACGGCCGCCTGACTGTCACCGAACTGGCCGCCCGCGTACAGCTCAGCGTCTCGCCCTGCCACCGCCGCCTTCGCGACCTCGAACGCGCAGGCGCGATCCGCGGCTACCGCGCCGTCGTCGACCCCGCCACAGTCGGCCTGAACTTCGAGGCAGTCGTCTTCGCCACCCTGCGCTGGGAGGACCCCGACACCGTCAGCAACTTCGAAGAAGCCGTAGCAGCCGTTCCCCATGTGCTGCAGGCGCAACGCCTCTTCGGTGAACCCGACTACCTTCTGCGCGTCGCGACCACCGACCTGGCCGCGTTCCAGCAGCTCTACGACCACAAGCTCGCCCGCCTGCCCGGCGTGCAACGTCTGACCTCCACCATCGTCATGAAGAACGTAGTCCAGGACAGGCCTCTGCCCGAGTAGCTACTCACGGAATACCGCTCTGCGTGAATGACGCTCCCTGCCAGCTGGCGCCGGCGCCTGGACGGCGAAGGAACGCGAGGACTACGCCAACGATCTCGGTGACGACCGGTCCCTGATCGCGGTCAGCGCCCGCAGTAACCGCTCCAAGGCCGACCAGGACCCCGCCCAGTGGCTGCCCCCGCACGAGGCGTACCACTGCCAGTACCTCACCGACTGGATCGCGACCAAGATGCGCTGGCAGCTCGCCGTCGACGACACCGAACGCGACACCCTCGCCGAGGCCACCACGGGCTGCCCGAACGTGCCAGTGAAGGTCACCTTCGCCCGGTAATCGCACCTGCTCACACGACCAGAACGCGTGCCCGTACCGAAGTCCCACAACCGGAGTGCAGGGCACGCACGGAGCCCGGCCCGCGGCCCAGCTGGTCAACGGCCGGGCTCCGACCGGACCACAAGCCGCATGCAGGACCTGCAGCACGCAACGCGGACATCGGGAGTTCTGTTATCTCCCCTCGTGGAACGGCAGGCGGCGCGTCCGGACGGATAGGAGTTCACGGATACGGATTCTCGGTTGGCAGTATCAGTACGGCACGACGGAACCGCTACCCTGAATGCTGAGATGCCATTTCACTCGGAGGCCGGGATGAGCGAGCAGCCATGGACCATTGAGTCCATCCGTGACGCCCTCGGCCATCCGGCCCTTGCGCAGCGCTTCCTCGGTGAGATCAACCGGTCGCCGGCCCATGAGTTGCTTGCGGTCTTCGCGCGCTGGGAGCGCATCGCGAAAGACACCGTCGCCGCCGTCGAACGTGGCCGGGAGATCGCCGCAGCTGAAGATCTTGGTGAGGATCCGACGGCCGGTTGGGCCGATGCCACGGACCGCGTCTTCGCTGACGCAGCGCGCATCCGCAGCCGTGGCGCCGCCTGACCCGATCCGCGGAAACGTACCGCGTTTACCTTGCTACTCTGTGCATGCCGCTGCCTACCTCACCTGATGGGGGACCGCGTGTTGTTCCAGGGAGGTAGCGGATGTTCCGCCTGAAGTATGACCCTGCAGCCGAAGCTGTCCACGAGGCAATGCCGCCGGCAGCGAGCGAAGCCCTCACGCTGGCATTCGCAGACGCCTGCAACGACCCTGCCGCGGCGACCGACCCCTACGGCGAAGACGACGGTGTTATGAGGATGATCGTCACCGATCAGGCTTTCGCGGTGCTCCTCGTCGGGCAGGCACTGAAGACGATCACCGTGCTGCAGATCAACTACCTCGGGTGAGCGACGATGGCCCGGAAGGGCGGAGTGGCCATGGAAACGATCATGCAGGACGACGTTCTGCGCCATGGCGAGCTCAACATCCTCGGGACGACCAGGTCCCCGAAATAGCAAGGGAACACTGACTTCGGAATGAAGGACATAGGGGTCCCTTTGCTGACCGCGGTCATCACCGCGGTCCTCACTTTGGCGGGGGCGTACGCCCAGGCCCGAGGGGCGCGTGCGCAAGCGACCGCCATGCAAACGGTCTCAGGCCACGAGCATCTGCAGTGGATGCGCGAGAGCGCAGAGAACGCCTACGCCGCCCTGCTGGCCAGCAGCCTTGAGCTGGAAATGCTGCTCAGCGTCGGCAAGCTCCCGAGGAGAAGACTCGCTTGGCCATCGGGGACGTCCCGACTGCGGGTCGCTATCTGGGTGGCCAAGGCGATCGCTTGGGGCCTGTCCTTCGGACGTAGCGAGGAGCGAGCGTACCGGAGCTGGCGCACAGCAGTCGAAGAGCAAATGATCAGGATGCGGCACTCATGTGTAGTGATCGAGCTTCGTTGCCCTGCAGACATCGTTTCGGCCGCGACGTCAACGTTGAGAGCAACCCAAGGGGCAGTCGAGGACACCACACTTCTTGTAGGCCTCCCTATGTCTTACCCCACAACCTCCCACCGCCCGGAAGCGGAACGCATCAGGGAAGCGCGGAGCAGCTTCATATCGGTCATGCGCCAGCAGGCTTCCGGGCTCGACTGACCCAGCCACGCCGCCGCTGGCAGCCCAATACCGCTGCTGGGGGTGCATGCTGTTCCGTGTGCACGCCTCAACCGGTGTGGTTGTCTCACACCACCGACGCCCTTTGGGTTAGCCTCGATCTTTCTTGACGGGCTGCCGACGGAGTCGGTGGCCCGTTTCGTTGTCGATGGCTGATGCTGGGCAGACCGAGGGCCCGAGTGTCGTCTCGGGTGGACGCCGGGTTCCACTGCTCCGGACTGGAACGTTCTTTCGTAGGTTCAGGAGAAGTGCTGGTCAGCCGGGGTTTGGCAGGAGTGCGAGCCGTTCGAGAGCGGTGGTGATTTCGAACGTCCAGGGCCATTGGCGGGCAGGATCCGGCGCCGGCCGGTGGTGACGAGCTGTCCGGCAGCGGAGAACAGCCGAAACCGCAGGCGACGTGGTTCCCAGAGCCTAGCCTGGCCGGTCAGGGCGAGCATGGGCATCCAGGCCAGCAGATCGAGTGCGATCTGGACGATCTCAACCAGATCTTGTTCTGCGCGGTGTCGTGCAGGGGCAGGTTCCGTAGCCCGCTCGCCCGGGCGGCCCGGATCCGGTCCTCCGCGCGGGCCCGCAGCCGGTGACGGAGCTCGAGTTCGGCGATCGGACGGTCGGCGGTGTTGGTGGCGAAGCAGGTGATCCGCATGCCGTCCGCGTCAGTGATCCTCAACTGGGCCCCGGGATGGGGACCGCTCCTTGCGGACGATCGGCGGCTATCTCGGCGCCCGCCTCCAGACGCCTGCCCCAACGCCCCCTACGCTTCCTCCTCGGCACCCTCGCCACCCTGTACGAGCCCAGACCCTCGCCTGAGCCCCGGCCGCGCACCATGAACGACGAGGACCGCCCGAGGGGAGTTCGTCATGGACACCGGACAGCGGAGAACCCTGTCCATGACGCCGCGCCTTGACTGGGTAGCGGTTCTGCTCAAGGGTTGCTGCCGGGGCGATGGGAGGGCAGTCATCCTGTCCATGACGCCGCGCCTTGACTGGGTAGCGGTTCTGCTCAAGGGTTGCTGCCGGGGCGATGGGAGGGCAGTCATGGTGACGCTGACGGAGTTCACAACCGACGATGTCGAGCGGAGCCAGCGGTTTGGCAGTTGGTGCGACCTGACGTCCGGCACGCTCGTTCCGAACGCTCTGCGCACCGACCACGAGGAGGACTTTCGAGCCAGTCTGCGCGTGATGGACCTTGGTGCTGTGCAGGTGTCGGCCGTGACGTACCCGTCGCTTGTCACGTCCAGGACCGCCAAGTTGATCCGAAGGTCCGACCCTGAAGGCTTACAGCTGATGCTGAACCTGCAGGGAAGCCACCGGATGATTCATGGAGGCCAAGACGCAACCAGCACTGCAGGCGAAATGATGCTGTACGACACCTCGCGGCCGTGGCAAGGGTGGGCTGGTACGGACCGTGGCCAGGTCGAGGGCGTCCTTTTGCAACTGCCCCGCACTTTGCTGCCGCTGAAGGCTGACCGGCTCCGTTCACTCCTGGCCAGGCCTCTTCCAGGCGCGTGGGGCGTGGGCGCGCTTTTGGCTGGCTACCTCAGACAACTAGCGACTGGGCCGCACTCCTACGCCGCAGCCGATGGCCCTCGGCTCGCCACGGTCGCCGTGGATCTGCTCATCACGGTGTGCGCACATCATCTGGATGCCGAAGCCGCCGTGCCGCCCGAGGTTCACCACCGGGTCCTCCTCAAGCGAGTGCACGACTTCATCGACCATCATCTCCCCGACCCAGACCTCACTCCTGCCGCAGTTGCCGCCGGATGCCAAGTGTCGTTGCGTCATCTGCACCGGCTCTTCGAGGACGAGGACCTCACCGTGGCCTCGACAATCCGTCGGCGCCGGCTAGAGCAGTGCCGCCGTGACCTGACCGACCCTCACTATGTACGGCCGATAAGCGTGGTAGCGGCACGCTGGGGATTCACCGATGCCGCCCACTTCAGCCGCATATTTCGCAGCGCCTACGGTATGTCCCCCACCGACTACCGCAGTGGCCGGCACGCGCCACCGGCCGACTGAGGCGTGCGGAAGCAGCCGCAGCCGGCTCTCCGTACGTCAGGGGATGAGAAGGCACCGGCACTTGGCTGGCGCCAGGCGGCCTCATTATTTGACGAACCTGCCTCGGCAGGAGTCCTCGCCGCGATCGTCCTTACGCTCCTGGAAGACGATCACTCTGTTGGTCAAGGTGCGGCGCGCGATGGGCGGACGAAACCGGCGCGGGCCGTGGGTGGCGGGAGCGCCGTGGCCGCCCGCGCTGGCGGCCACGGCGTAGTCACTGCTTCCGTACACCCTCACGCGACCGCAGCGTTGATCGGCAAAGCTACGGCCAGCATGAGGGTGACTGGGCCCACTGGGGCGCGTCGCCTGTGCAACCACCGCAGCTGACGCTGCGCGCTGACCCATCAGAGGCCACGGACGGCTCTCAGGACGTTGCCCTGCGGAGCGCCTGCACTGGCTCAGTCCTCGCTCGAAATGAAGACCTACGACCCAATACCGTGCGTCCTGATAGACCGGCAGGTGGTAATGGGGTCTGCAATCCGGTACGGACTGTCAGGGAATCGACCTGGTCCGACAGGTGGGCGCAATCAGACCCTTCTCGCAGATTTCGATTTTGTAGGTGTGCGAATTCCTACTTCCGGTGCCGCATCCGGCGCTGCTTCCGTTGCCATCGTGCACAGTGCCGTTTCCTGTGCCGGTGAAGAAGTACGCATAGACCCCGTTGCCGTCAGCCTCGTTGTCACAGACCTCGAACGTGCTGTATCCGTTGGAGAGATTACTGACACATGCTCGGTCCGAGCCCTCATAGATGCAGAAAGTCCCGGTAGCCGCTGCGGCAGAGCTGCCGGCGGAGGCTGCTCCTGCCATCGGCACCACGGACAGCGCGGCACCAGCCAGGACAGCAGCAATTCTTTTGAGCATCTTCGCCCTTCATTCTTTGGTTGTGCTTCTTTGCTAATTCGGCGCAAGCGTAGGTGGTAAAGGTCACTCGTTGTTGTTCGTGAGTGCCGTGGTGTTGATGATCTGTGCCAGTTCGGATGACCCATGGGAGAGGACCCTGCATCTCGGGTACCCAAGGCGCATCCAGCGCTTGAACTGGTGGCGGAGGGCGAAGGTCTGCTCGACGACGTAGCGGAGTTTGTCCAGTCCCTTGATGTTCGGGGCGCCCTTGCGGGAGATCACGGGCATGATTCGGCGGTGCCGCAGCTCGCGCCGTACGGCCTTAGAGTCGTACGCCTTGTCCCCCAGGACGGAGGCGGGGCCGCGGCGCGGCCGACCCGGGCGCCCGGCCACCGGCGGGATGCCGACGACCAGGGCGAGGGTCTGGGTGATGTCGTTGACCTTGGCCGCGGTGGTGATGACCTTGAGCGAGGTGCCGCGGGCGTCGCAGATCAGATGGTGTTTGCTGCCCGCCCTCGCCGAGTCCCGTATCGTTCGCGACTGCTTCGAGCGCGAGGAGATACCTGCTGTGCGGAGGGCGCTACTTGTAGGCCTATACGAGTCCGGACATCTGACGAGCGACTACCTCAGCAAGGTCAAGGACGCCTACGCGCACCTTCGATGGACCTGCACATTCCTGACCACCGAACCCGACATAGCCCTTCATCTCTCGATCAGGGTTTCGCCACGCCTCCTGGCTCGGCTGGCCCCCCTACGCCGCCCACACCACTGGTCAGTTTGAGAACTGCGTCAAGGAGGTCCAGGCCGCCGGGCTCTAGTCGAGGATGCCGAGGGCGGTGTCGGGCCGGCAGTGGATGCACGGCGGGACCTGCTGGCGCAGGGCGTCGAGTGCCTGCTGTCGGGTCGCCGGGCGGCAGCGCCCGCTCTGGGCCGCGGCCCAGCAGTCGCCCACGTGCACGGCGTCGACGTTCGTGTGGTTGATGCCGTACTGGACCAGCCACTCCGGCGGGGCTGGCCGCCGCTCCTCACCCCGGCGGCGTTCCGCCTCGCGTCGTTCCTCCGCGGCGATCCAGCCGTCGATGAGCCGCAGCTGCCGGGCGGCCTGCTGCTCCACGACGCGCCGCACGAAGCGCAGCGCTTCCAGACGCGAGAGCGGCTCCTGCCCACTCACCTGCTGCTCCCGGCTTGTCGTGTCGCCTCGCTTGCCCACCTATTCGAACAAGCGCTCTAATAGAAGTATGCACCGCGTCGACCACCTCACGGACACCCAGGTACGCGTCCTGGCCTGCATCCGCCGGCACTTCGCCGACCACCTCCACGCACCGACGGTCCGGCAGATCGGGGCGGCGGTCGGCATGCGCAGCAGGGCTTCGGTGCACTACCAGCTGACCGGGCTGGAAGCGAAGGCGGCGATCGTGCGCGAGCCCAGCCGGTGGAGAGGCATCCGCCTCGCATGAACAGCCCCCGCGGCTTCCATCTGCTGCTTGTCGCTCAGGGCCGGCCGGTGCAGCACGGCTGGTGGGGGAGTGAGGAGATTGCGCGCGGCGAGTTCCGGCGGTGGGTCGGCAAGTACGGCAGCATGCCCGACGCCCGCGTCACTCTCGCCGACAACGACAGCGGCCGAGTGCTGGTCACCTGGCCATTACCGGTCTTCACCTGCTCCGGGTGAAGCTCCAAAGAGCTGGATGACGCCATGGTGGCGACTGTCGGGACAGGTGAAGGCGGCGTACTCGGGCGCGGTGGGAACGGGCGAGCGATGCGATTCGAGATGCGTATCGACGGTGAAATGTCGCAGGCTCTCGCGAAGGCTTTCCCCGAGCTGGATCATGTGGTGATGGGCGGGCAGACCGTGCTGTACGGATCCGCGGGGGAGCCGTCCGAGCTGTACAGGCTCCTGCTGCGCTGTCAGTCGCTCGGGCTGCACGTGATCGAGATGCGCCAGCTGCCGGAAGAGTGATCCCGGCGCACGCATCTTGGGTATTTGCGGGGTCCCTCAAGCGTGGGTTGGCGTCGAAGTCGAAACTGCGGAGCGACTTGTCGCGGGGGAAACCCGGCGGCCTTGATCCTGCGCCCGGAGCGCCGCGGGCGTTCAGTCGCCTTCGGACTGTTCTTGCGCGTCCGTGTTGGGGGTGATGGCGTCGGCGGCCTCTCCGTGGTGCCGGCGTTCCTCGGACGACTTGTCGGTGCGGTGTCCGGCGTGCCGGATCTCGCGCAGCACCTCCTCACCGGCCGTTTCGGCGTGCTGCTCGGATTCCTCGTCCTTTTCGCCGTGTTTCATCAAGAATCCCTTCTCGGTGGTACGGCCGTTTGCGGCGGTGGTCAGGTTGTGGCGGCCGTGAGCTGGAGGGGTACTGTGCCGGGCTGTGGTGCGGTCGCGTCGCTGAGGCGGCACAGGTCCGCCCACCAGGATGCGCCGTCCTCGGTGTAGCGCAGCAGGATGCCCTCGCGGGTGGTCCATGGGCAGACGGTGGCCGTCTTCAGCCCGGTGAGTTTCATGGTGGTGTGCGCGATGAGCGCGCCCGCCAGGCTCTGCGCGGCCCGTGGCGCGGAGATCCCCGGCAGCAGGGCCCGATCCGCTGCGGGCAGCGCAGCCAGCCGGCTCGCGGCCGCCTTGAGGTCGGCGCGCCGTACCTGGCGCTCGGTGAACGGTCCCTGCCGGCCTGGTGCGGCGCCGCACAGCCGGCCCAGCTGCTGGAAGGTGCGCGAGGTGACGACCCCGGTCCGCGGCCCCTCCCAGCGGATGCGCGCCCCAGCGTCCCGCAACTGGTGGCGGACTCTGCGGCGCAGCGCGCGCAGCTGCTCCGGCGAGGGCGGCTCCTCGTCCGGAAGGAAGTCGTAGGTCAGCTGTCGTGCACCGAGCGGCAGCGACGCCACGAAGTCGGGCAGCCGGCCGCGGCCGAAGGCCACGTCGAGTGTGCCGCCCCCGATGTCCAGCAGCGCCAGCGGCCCCGACCGCCATCCCATCCAGCGCCGCGCGGCGAGGAAGGTCAGTTCCGCCTCCGTCTCGCCGGGCAGTGTGCACAGCTCCACCCCCGTGCGGGCACGGACGGTGCGCAGTACCTCGAGCCGGTTGGGGGCGTCGCGCACTACCGCTGTCGCGAAGGCCAGCGGAATGGCCGCACCCCACCGCATCGACGTCTCCGCCGCCTCGGCGACCGCGTCGGCCAGCCGGTCGACGGCTTCCTCCGGGACGGAGGCGCCAGGGGTGACGTGGTCGCACAGCCGCAACCGCCACTTGGCGGTATGGACCGGCAGCGGGACACCGCCCTCCGTGTCCGCGACTACGAGCCGGACCGGCCGATGTCGCCTACACCCTCTGCGTGTCGACGGGTACGAAGAACGTGCAGCAGGCGTTGTCCGCTGCGCGCTTGCAGCTGAACGGCCCGGCAGCGGCTGTAAGTGTCGGTGATCCTTCCGTCGGAGGAGGACGCCCGGTTGTCGCCTGAGGCCTCGCGCCGTCGATCCAGGCGCGCATCCCGAGCGTCCGCGGGTCCCTCGAGCGCGAGACGCGGGGCGGCGGTGTGGGCGCGCGTGCGGGAGGGCCAGGGCGTTGAGGTGTTCGCCGGCACCGTCGTCCGCCCTGGCCGGCATCAGCGTCCCACGTGTTGCCTGGGGCCGCTCGTCCTGTGAGGCCTTGCGGCGTCCTGTACCCAGCCCATCCGCCGTCCTTGGCACCGCTGTGTCGCACCACCGCCGGGGGCGGCGCTATTGACGCCGTCGCGGCTCAGCTCCCTACCCTGCCGCCCATTTGAACGGCGATGAGCAGCTGCTACGCGGCCGGGTCTACGGTACGGATCACGACGCGCCGCCCCCCCGGTTCGCTCCCGCATCGGACCTACGCCGAACTGGTCGACGGTCCTTTGGACGGCCTGCTCCTGGACATCCACGGCTGGCTGGCCGAAGACGTCGAGGACGGCGCGGCCCTGCGAGCTCGGTCGGTGGCCCGGCGGCCGCGCCCTGTACCACCCTCGCCGCAGTGAGGCCCGTGTACCCGGCTCTGGTGTGAGCTGCCGCTTCTACCACTACGGCGACACACCCTGACCCCAGGCTCGACCATGACACCGGTCGCCACGCCATGGGGCCAACCATGGCGGGCCGGGGGGCCGGTGATGTGGTCGAACTCGCTCACCAACGCTGCTGGCGGCACCGTTTCCGGCGGGCCGATGCACTACCTGCCCAAGGGCCTGGCCGACCGTTTCGGCAAGAACGGCAAGACCTTCGGCCAGGTCCTCGCGGTCCTCGCCTCCTTCATGATCCTGTTCTTCGGTCTGTTCGGCGGCAACCTCTTCCAGGTCAACCAGAGCTACGCGCAGCTGGTCTCCGTCGCGGGCGGTGAGGACGGCGCGGTCGGCTCTTCGACCGGCGCGCTGTTCTTCGGCATCTTGATCGCCGCTCTCGTCGGCATTGTCCTGCTCGGCGGCATCCGCTCCATCGCCAACGTCACCAGCAAGCTGGTCCCGGCCATGGCCGGCATCTACATCGCCGCTTGCCTGGTCGTCATCCTGGTGAACGTCACGGCCGTTCCGGACGCCCTCGTCTCCATCGTCGAGGGCGCCTTCAACCCGGAGGGCGTCGCCGGTGGTGTCCTGGGCGCCCTGATCATCGGCTTCAAGCGGGCCGCGTTCTCCAACGAGGCGGGTCTCGGCTCCGCGCCGATCGCGCACTCCGCGGTCAAGACCAAGCACCCCGCCAGCGAGGGCCTGGTCGCGCTGCTGGAGCCGTTCATCGACACCGTGATCATCTGCACCATGACCGCGCTGACGATCGTGATCGCCAACCCGGCCAGCTGGGCCGCGGCGCGGGAGGACCAGTCCATCGGGGGCGTCACCATCACCTCCGACGCCTTCGAGACGGTGCTGCCCTGGTTCCCGTACATCCTCACCGTCGCGGTGATGCTGTTCGCCATCTCCACTGTTCTGACCTGGGGCTACTACTGCCTCAAGGCCTGGACCCACCTGTTCGGCCGCAGCAGGGCCAGCGAGCTGACCTTCAAGGTCCTCTACACGCTGTTCGCCGTCGCCGGATCCCTGCTCACCCTTCAGACCCTGATCGACATGGCCGACGCCGTGCTGTTCATGCTCGCCGTCATCAACATCATCGGCCTCTACCTCCTCGCCCCGGTCGTCAAGCGCGAACTGAACTCCTTCCTGGAGTTCGTCCGCGCCCGCAAGGCCGGCGAGACGGACGAGGCCGGCGAAGGACAGGAGCCGGTCAAGACCACCGCCTGACCGCCTCCCACGGCCGGGCGCCCGACTCCTGGGCGGGCCTGTTCGCACCTCGCGCCTTGGTGTGGACAGGCCCGCTCGTCGTACCCGCTTTCGCGCCTTCCCGTCGTATCTGTGCTGGTGAAAGAGGCCCTGGCGGCCCGTGTCCGAAGCCGGTTAGGGTGTAAAGAACGCGTCAAAGACCCGCCTGGCCTGGGCGGAGCACGGCGCGCGGTGTGCCGGGAAGTCTGGTCGGCGTCCTAGGGCTCGTATGCCCGCAACCGACGCCCTGGAGGTCCCCTGTCATGGCCGCGAAGCCGCGCGAGCGTTACCCGTTCCTCGGACTGCTGCCACTGCCGGAACGCAACGCGGTCGCCCAGGCACTGCGCACGGAGACGGTCGGCGGGCTGGTGCTCCTCGCGGCTGCCGTCGTTGCGCTGGTGTGGGCGAACACCCCGTGGAGCGGGGCCTACGAGCAGATACGCGACTTCCACTTCGGCATACCGGCACTCGGCCTGGACCTGTCGGTGGGGCACTGGACGGCCGACGGGCTGCTCGCGGTCTTCTTCCTGGTCGCCGGCATCGAGCTAAAACGCGAACTGGTCGTCGGTGAGCTGCGCACCCCCGCCACGGCGGCCCTGCCGGTCATCGCGGCAGTGTGCGGCATGATCGTGCCCGCTGCCGTGTACGTCGCCACCGCCTCGGCGGGCGGCGGCAGCATGGACGGCTGGGCAGTGCCCATGGCCACCGATATCGCCTTCGCCCTGGCCGTGCTGGCGGTCCTGAGCACGCACCTGCCGGCCGCCTTGCGCGCTTTCCTGCTCACGCTCGCTGTCGTCGATGACCTCGGCGCCATCCTGATCATCGCGGTCTTCTTCACCAGCGACCTGAACTTCGTCGCGCTCGGGGCAGCCTTTGCCTGTCTCGCCGTCTTCTACTTGTTGCAGCGCTTCCGCGTACGGGGCTGGTGGTGGTACGTGCCCCTCGGCGTCGTCACATGGGCGCTGATGTACAACAGCGGCGTCCACGCCACCGTCGCCGGCGTCGCGATGGGCCTCATCCTGCGCACCACCCGCGACAAGAACGAGACCGCGTCCCCCGCCGAGCGCACCTCCCACCTGCTGCACCCGGTCTCCGCCGGAGTGGTGGTGCCCCTGTTCGCGCTCTTCGCCGCCGGGGTGTCAGTCACGGCCGCGTCCCTGGGGGAGGTCTTCACCCGGCCCGAACCCCTCGGTGTCGTCCTGGGCCTGGTCGTGGGCAAGACCCTGGGCATCTTCGCAGGCACCTATCTGGCCGCCCGCTTCACCCGGGCCCGCCTCAACCCGGACCTGGCCTGGGCCGACGTCTTCGCACTCGCGGTCCTCGCCGGCATCGGCTTCACTGTCGCCCTGCTCATCGGCGAGCTCGCCTTCCCCGACCCCGCCGCGGCCGAGCACGTCAAAGCTGCGGTGCTGATCGGCTCCCTCATCGCCGCAACGCTGGCAGCCCTGCTCCTCAAGCGGCGCAACGGCATCTACCGCCGCCTGTACGAGGAAGAGAACCTCGACGAAGACCACGACGGCATCCCCGACATCTACCAGCGAACAGGAGCCACCGAGCACTGACGCCACCTTGGGGGAATTCGTGGACCCGTCCGTACTCACCGTGGTGATCGTCACCGCTGCCTTGATCATCAAGACAGCCGTGGTGGAGAACCGCCGCCCGGGCAGCGCCCGCCGCGAATGGGCGTTCGCCGACGACGGCACCGCCCTGGCCGGGGGAGTGGTCGCCGGCGCAGTCGTCCTCTGCATCGGCTGCGCACAAGCCCACCACGGCGCACTGGCCTGAGCGCTACTGATCGCAGTCCTCACCGCCAACCTGCTCCACCACCGCAAGTCCCGCCCCTGACCTTCCAACGGCCGGGGCTCAAAGGGCCCGCCGGGCTCTTTGTCTCAAGCAAAGGAGCAGACGCATGTCAGCACAGCGCACGGGCCGCGCACTGACGATCACGGGAGCGCTCTTGTCCCTGGCTGGGACCGCTCTCTACATCCTGCCCGGGCCAGGCCTGCCCGTTCTCGCCCGCGGGCCTGGTGACGCTCACCTGTGGCCTAGCCACACTTGCAACCCGCCGTACCAGACCCGGACGGCCCTTCCGACAGAAACCGTGACGACAATGATCTGGCAGTGGACCGGCCTCACCGTCTTCTCTCTCACCCTGCTGCCCGCCGGGATCGCCCTGCTCACCGGGCGTGTACCGCAGAGGCTGCACGCCCGCCTGACACCCATGCGTCCGCGCGGGGTCGCCTGCCTGGCCTTCTACGCGACCGCGCCGCTCAACGCCGTGCCTCGGCTCAGTGACGCTCCCTCGTCGGTCATCGCGGCCAGCACGGCGCTGGGGATGGCGGCGGCCCTGGCCGGGTGCGCCGCGCTGATCGCCGCCGCCCAGCGGCCCGGGGCCGGTCTTCGGTGACCAGCGGCGCCGCCCGTCTCCGGCGGCATGCCTGGTCGCTTGCACTGTGGTGGTGGGTGCTGGCCGTGACGCTGTGGCTCGTTGGGCACGCACTGGGTGAGCCTGCTTCCTTCACACGATGCCTGGCTTCGGCCGCCCTTCTGGCAGGTGCCGGGGAGATCGGTGACCGGCTGCGCCGGCGCCGGGCTGTGCGCCGTCGGCGCGGCGCCACGGATAGGTGAGGGGCGTGGTTGCGGCAGATGCATCAGGTGCGGCAGGGGCCGCACGTCTCAGCCGTAAGGCAGTGCGGCTCTAGAGGCTGCGGATCACGGGCATCCGCTTGTGCCCGGCCGCGGCCGTCTCGGGCAAGTACGTCCGAGGAGAGTGAAGCAATAGGGCGTCTACAGCGGCCCAAGTGCCGATCAGCGGGACACCTGGTGGTGCACGGACCGGCTCGCACGATGGTCGGAACCCGCACCCCACGCTGACGCTTCTGCGCCGGAAAGACACCCGCCCTTGCTCGGCAGGACAGAGCAGCGGAAGCCTCGACCCTCCTCATGTTAGTGGCTAACATTAGGAGGTGGGCAGATATGACCGCACGCATGAAACCCTCCGCGCCGTCGCACTTGAGCTGTTCGCAGAACAGGGTTATGACGCCACCACGACCGCGGCCGTCGCGCAGCGCGCCGGGGTGAGCGAGATGACGCTCTTCCGGCACTTCGCCACCAAGGAGGCGCTGCTGCTGGAGGACGCCTTCGACCCGGCGGTCGCTGTCGCCGTCCGAGCCCGGCCGCCGCAGGAGCACCCGATGCGCGCGGCTGCCGAAGGTATCCGCGCGGTATGGCGCCAGCTGCCCGAGGAAGCGGTGGAGTCGGTTCGTATGCGCGTCCGGATCATCGCCGGCGCCAAGGGACTGCACGGTGCGATCGAGCGGAACAGTCAGGCCACCGTCGACCCCTCGCCGGTGCGCTGCGCGCACGCGGCACCGCGCGGACCGAGGCGAGGGTAGCGGCGAACGCCGTCGTCGCCGGACTGAGCGTTGCCCTCCTCGACTGGGCAGGCGACGGCGGTACGGCGGAAGCGAAGGCTTCCGGTGCGGCCGGACTGCGGAACGTGCTCGACCGTGTACTGGACACCCTGGGCGGCCGATGATGGCCCTCACCTTCGACGGCGTCGACGTTCGCTACCCGGGCGGCGCCGGCGTCCACGGCCTCGATCTCACCGTCGCACCGGGCGAGATCGTGGCTCTCATCGGCCTCAACGGCGCCGGGAAGACGACCCTGATGCGCCTGGCTCTCGGCATGCTGCGGCCTGCCTCGGGCGTCGTCAGGATCCTGGGCCACCTGCTGAAGGACCTCCCGCGCGCCGAGTGGGCCCACGTCGGCCAGCTCGTCTAGGTCCCGTCCGCCTACCCCGAACTCACCACACGCGAGAACCTCCGGATCGCCGCCCGATTGCGCGGAGCCGCACCCGCGACGGCGCAGGCGGCCCTCGGCGAGTGGCACCTCGACGCACTCGCCGACCGCCGCTTCGGCCGGCTCTCGCTCGGCAACCGCCAGCGCGTCGGCCTCGCCGCGGCACTTCAGCACCACCCGCGCCTCATCGTCCTCGACGAGCCGAGCAACGCCCTCGATCCCGCCGCGGTCCTCCTGCTCCGCGATGCCCTGACCTGCAGGGCGCGGGCAGGGGCCGCCGTACTCGTCAGCAGCCACCACCTCGACGAGGTCGCCCGGATCGCCCACCGCATCGTGATCATGAACGCCGGACGGCTCATCGGAAACCTCGACCCGGTAGGCACCGAACTGGAACGCGCGTTCTTCGCCCGCGTCCTGGCCGACGACGAACGGCGAACCCGCACGCACGGGGAGGTCCTGTGACCGCCACACCCGAAGTGAGGCCCATGACCGCACGGACCGCTCTGGCCGCCGCGTTCCACTGCGAGCTGCGCAAACTCACCCGCTCCCGAGTCGGCGTGCTCGGCACCGCGGTCATCGCCGGCGGCATCCTCACGATCACCGCGGCCATCAGTGGAGCCCTCGCGGGAGGCACCCCCGAACTCACCGCGAAACTCGGCCCGACCGCCACCCCGGACTGGCCGGGGCTGCTCACGATGGTCGCGCAGATCACCGGAGCCGGCGGCCTCCTCGGCTTCGGCACCGTCCTGGCCTGGATGTTCGCCCGCGAGTTCGCGGACGGCACCGTCGTCGGCCTCTTCGCCCTCCCGGTGAGCCGCGCACAGAGCGCAGCCGCGAAGCTCGCCGTGTACGGGGTGTGGCTCATCGCCCTGAACACCCTGCTCGTCGCGGGTCTCCTCGTCCTGGCACTCCTGCTCGGTTACGGTCTCCCAGACGCCGCCGCCCGGTCCGCAATCGGCCGCCAACTCCTCCTCGGCCTGCTCACCGGGCTTGTCGCGCTGCCCGTCGCTTGGGTCGCGACCCTCTCCCGCTCGCTCCTGGGCGGCGTCTCGACAGCGATCGGCCTCGTCGTCGTCGCCCAGGTCGGCGTCCTCGCCGGTGCGGTTGGCTGGCTGCCCCTTGCCGCGCCCGCCCTCTGGGCGATCGGGCACGCCGCGCCCGACGGCCCGGTCGCACCGGCGACGACGGCCCAGCTCGTCATCAGCGTCGCCTTCTCGCTCGCCTTCGCGGCGCTGACCGTGCTGGCCTGGTCACGTCTCCAACTGCGGCGCTAGAAGCGAACCGAAGCCGAAGACGCTCCGAGACAGGACACGCCCGTCACTTCGTGACCGAGGGAAGGAACACCGTGCCGAGCCGTCGGATACCCAGCGTATTTAGGGTGTCTTCCATGTGGGGGGACATGTTGCGGTAGATGAGGCGGACGCCCGACTGATGGGCCACCGCGGCGGCGCTCATCAACGGCGTACAGGCTTCGGCGCTGAGGTAGCTGACGTCCGCGAAGTCGACATCGACGATCACCGGGTCGTCGTCGAAAGCTTCGCGGAGCTTCTTGCGGATGGCGTCGACCTTGTCACGGGTCAGCTCACCGCGGAGCCGGACGATGCGGTGCCGCACCTGCGGAGAGTTGCGAGAGAAGGGCATAGGGGGCTTTCCAGACGCGCGGAATCCGTTGCCGACCAGACTTCCCGGCACACCACACGCCCTTGCAGCCCACCCAGCGTGGTGCAGCAACCCTACTGCCCCCGATTACCGCAGGCCTGGAGTGAGGGCGTGTCGGCCGGTGGCGGGGTGATCATGCTTTCCGTCCACGGGACGGTCTCGCAGCACTCGGGACGGTCTCGCAGCACACGAACATCAAGCTGCGCGAGGTTGGAGCAGATCGTGGCTTGGCCCTCGATTAGGGAGCTGCCGGACGACATACGGCAAGCCCTGGAGGTTGCTCCAAGAGAAGCAGTCCCCCGCCCACCAGGAGCCTGAACCCTAATGCGGGCCCGGGCAGGTTCACGAGGCGCGCCCGGGCCCCATTCACGCATAACAAGGAGATGCGCAATGTCTTCAACGACGATGCGCCTGGAACGTCACCAGCCTCGCGAGAATCGGCGTCGGGTGACTCCGGCACTGTTCGCTGCACCCCGGTACGGCTGCTCACACCCTTGACCTGCCCTTGCCGCGCATCGCGGACGGCCCTCTTGTTCTTTTACCGCCTGGCACACGCGCTTCTGACGGCGGGCGGGGCCGCGTAGGAAGTGGTCAGAGTTGGACGATGAGGAGGGCGGTGTCGTCGTCGGGGCCGTTCTTGCGAGGCTGTAGGGCGGTGAGGAGGGCGTCGGCGAGGGGTTCGGGGCTGAGGTGTCCGTACCTGGCGAGGTGGTGGGTGAGGCAGGCCAGTCCGGTGTCGATGTCCTGGTCGCGGCGTTCGATGAGTCCGTCGGTGTAGAGCACGAGGGTGGCTCCGGGGCGGTAGTTGAGGGTGGCTTGGGTTCTGATCGCTTCGGGTTCCAGTACTCCCAGGGGTGGGTCGGCTACCTGGTCCAGGACGTGGACGGTGCGTTTGTCGCTGTCGAGGAGGAGGGGTGGGGGGTGGCCGGCGCGGCTGTAGGTGAGGGTGTGGGTGGTTTCGTCGATGAGGGTCTGGACGGCGGTGGTGGCCAGCGCGCCTTCGACGGTGACCGCGTAGTGGGCGAGGGCCTTGAGGGCGCGGGCCGGGTGGCCTGTGGCGTGCATGGCGGTGCTCAGGGCGCTGCGGAGCTGGCCCATGATGCCGGCCGCGGTCAGCCCGTGACCGACGACGTCCCCGACCGCGACCGCGAGCCAGCCAGGTCCGAGCTCGAGGAAGTCGTACCAGTCTCCGCAGACGTGCAGCGCGCTGGTGGCGGGCCGGTAGCGCACCGCGACGTTGCTGCGTTCGCGCGTGGTGTCGGGCAGCATGGCCCGCTGCAGGCTCACCGCGATCTCCCTGTCCCGCGCGTGAGCACGCCGGAGGCGTTCGTTGAGCTCCTTGAGCTCCTGGGACCGGGCCAGCAGCGAGGCCGCCATGGTGTCCTCATCCCTCAGCGTCTCACCGTTGTGCAGAGCAGCACCGGCACGCACCAGCGCGGTGACATCCTTCAAATGCGCGATGATCAGAACGACCTGACCGTCCGGGTCCAGGACCGGCGCAGTCACGGAACTCCAGTACCGCTCCTCGGAGTGCCCGGGCCGGCCCGGGACCGGAGGGTCGTATCGCTGCGGCACCATCGCGTCCGGCTCCCGTGTCACGAGCACCCGCTGAACGGAGGCACGCAGCCGGTTACCCGGGGCCTCAGGGTGCTGCGGATCCTGCGGGAACACCTCGAACACCGAATAATCCACCAGCTCCTGGCGGGCATGGCCGGACGTGTCCAGGAAGGCCTGGGTGGCGTCCACCATCACCAGCTCCGGAGTCAGGAGCAGCGCGGGGCCTGGGAACGCACGGAAGACCGCCGTGTAATCCACAGCGAACGACGGAACCTGACCACTGCCGGGTGCGCTCATTCTCCGACGTCTACCGCCAGCCAGACCCGTTCCGCGAACCGACACTCCACACCTCGCAGCAACGACAGAAGAAGACCGGGTGGCCGTCCAGCGCGCAGGGACAGCGTCGGCGGATCAGCGGTTGGCTTTCGCCGACGACCCGGGCAGGGACGTGACCGGCCGCCAGCCGCTGTGAACAGACAAACACTGCGGTCGGTGGCCGTGTCCTCCTGCACGGGCGGAGTGGTCGTACCCAACGGAAAGACTCGAAGCCGTACGCGCAGTCGCGGTGGTGCTGGCCGCCTTCCGCGAGGCCGCGCACCCCTTGGCATTCGGCGCCCAGGACGTCGTAAGCGGTGGTGTGAGCGGCGAATGCCTGGGTCAGGGCTCCGGTCGTGCGGCGGCGGCGTGGCGGGCAAGGGCCGTATGCAACTCTCCGAGGAGTGCATCGGGTAGCGGGGCGCCCTGGGCGTGCTTGAGGATCTCTTCGGCCACCTGGGTGAGTTTGATGTTGGTGTGCTGGGAGACCTCTCGCAGCACGGTGAAGCCGTCCTGCGGTGCTATGTGTCCCAGGGCCGTCAGGACGCCGATCGCCCGGTCGACCACGGCATGGGAGCTGAGGGCCTGACGCAGCTGCTGGTTCTCCTGGCGCAGCTGTTCCACCTCAGATTGCGGGCCGCGGCCGGGTGCCGGCTTGGATGCCGCTGAGGAGGTCATGAGTTCTTCCGTGGTGTATCGAGACGAAGTCATTCTTCTCGCCTGCCCGGCATCCCCTTCCAGGATCCATCCGGCCTGTGCCCGGCACAACGCCACACCCTGCCGACCTTCTCGCGGACTCACCAATCCTCTACGCCGCCCACTCCAACCCGAGCGCAGCGAGCGCGGCGAGCGCGGCGAGCTTGTCGCTGGTGAGCTTGGCCCGGCGGGTCTTGGCGTTGGATAGGAACACCCCGAGCTTGACCTCCGTCCCGTCCGGCAGCCTCTCGACATGGCCTCGGGGACCGTCAGGGAGCCTGTGCGGGTCTTGTACTGCGGCCAGGGCTGCAACGCCCCGCTCGAAGGCGCCCACGGCCGCCGTGGACGGCTTCACGGGCGCTTCCGGCTCTGGAGCCTCCGGCCTGACGCCCACGGCCTCTAGGCGTTCGCGTTGCCCGTCCATCAGGGCTTCCCAGACATCCGGCTTTCGCTGTCGGGCGAGCCATTTCCCGATGTCCATGCCGTGCACGGTGACGCCGGGCAGGACCTCGGTCCGGTCTTCTTCGTCGCGTACGAGCTCGCGTAGTGCGGTGTAGTGGCGTTGCCAGTCCGCCGGCCACGACGGGTTCCAGTCCTCATCGACCGCCAGGAGACCAGACCCACACCGTCGCCTACGCCCAGGAACTCGGCCACAACGTATCCCCGATCGAGGCCTGGCTGCGCCGTGAGACCGGCGCCTACCTGGACCCGTGGCACAACCGGCTCAAGAACGCCTACGTCGACACCCTCGCCGACCTCGGCGTCACCAAAGACCTGGACGACCGCGCCCTTCTCGCCGCGATGGAGAGGCACCAGGCTTCGCCGCACTACACGGCATGAAAGTGGGCCTGAGGTGCGCCCCGGCCGTGTGGAACCAGGCGCTCGAGGCCGCACGTCCCCCCGTACATGCTGATCGTCCTAGGGATACTCTTCGCCGTCGCGCCAGCCGTCGTCTGGACGACGATCGCCCGCACCCGCCCTGTCGGCTTCGCGATCGGCGGCACGCTGCTTGCCGGAGCCAGTCTGCTGATCAGTGTCCAGCAGGGCTGGATCGACGCCCCTAGGCCCGACGCCCATCTCGTGTTCACGGCCCTGGCGCCTGTGCTCATCGCCTGCGGCGCGGGACTGGAGGGCCGGCACGAGAACTCCCCTCCCCCGGAATGGATTCCCCGCCGCAACGGAGCGATCGGCTTCCTGGGGATGCAGTTCGCCCTCACCCTTGTGGCCGGCCTCCTGTACGCGCTGATCATCAGCGAAGGCTCGGAAGCCCCGCCGTCCAAGGCCCTCCCCTCATTGCCGCCAGGCATCAGCCTGGTCAACGAAGGCACCAGCTGCGGCTCCGGCGGCTGCTGGCGCGTCGCGACGGTCACCAGCCGGGACGGTCTGTCCCGCCCGGAGATCATCCGCGAACTGGGTCTCCAGCAGGAGAGCTGCCGCTCCAACGGCTGGCTGCTCGACCGGCGTGACCTGTGCGTCGGAGCCAGGGACAACGGCAAGAACGTCACCATCTACGCCGGCTTGGGATACTGAGAGGCCGTTTCCGGTCGGGTCACGGTGGTCCTCAACGAGGACCTGTGACAAGCAGCGTGCCTCACTGGTGACAACCAGGCTGCTTCGACCGGTCTCCTATACCAGCTCAACCAGCTCTGCCTGTGACAACTGTCGTGCTTCGGCACAACCCAGCAAGGACGGCTACGGAGCGCCGGACGTCGTCCATCGCCTCGCGCAGCTGGTCGGTGACGTGCCGGGCCTGCTCCGTGGTGAGCACTGGCTGTAATGGTTCGGCGGCGTCGCCCTGGTCCTCGCGGTGCTCGCGTAGGAAGTGGTCAGAGTTGGACGATGAGGAGGGCGGTGTCGTCGTCGGGGCCGTTCTTGCGTGGCTGTAGGGCGGTGAGGAGGGCGTCGGCGAGGGGTTCGGGGCTGAGGTGGCCGTGCATGGCGAGGTGGTGGGTGAGGCAGTCCAGTCCGGTGTCGATGTCCTGGTCGCGGCGTTCGATGAGTCTGGCTTTGTTCACGAGTCGTGGCTCTGGTCCACTTCTTGTGGTGCGGTAACACGCTGTTCTCTCTCGGGTCGCCTGCTGCGATGATCACCTCATGTTTCAAGCTGGGGGGACTGGGCCTGTCATGAGCGAGTGGTCGCCGGAGGTGCTTGAGGTCCTGGAGGCTTCGGGATGGACGGCGGGCAGGCGGGTCGACACGACCGGCTGGCGGTCCATGTTCGAGGCGGCCGACATCGTCATGCACGACGCTGCGGAGAGGTTTCTCCAGGAGTTTGGAGGGCTGAGCGTGAGCATCGGCGGCCCGGGAGTCAACCGTGCCCGGGAACCATTCGAGCTGGACCCGGAGCTGGCATGGGGAGAGGATGACCGGTTCTCCGAGTGGAGCGATTCCTTGGGGAGACGTCTCTTCCCGCTCGGCGAGCTCGATCACGGCCGATTCTTTCTCGGTATCGATGAGGACAGTGAGATCTACCTGGTTGCAACCTGGGTCGCCAGCTTCGGTCCGATGCCGCACGCCCTCGAAAATCTGATCCTCGGCGTGATGCCCCGCAGGATCGACGACGATCACCGGCAGTCGAATCAGGCCCGCTGACATGGTCATTGGGCGAGCAGGACGCGCTTGCGGAGGAGCGCGACCGAACATCTGGCGCTTGAGCATCCTGATCCGGTTGACATGGCCCTCGACGAGACCGGAGTTCCACGGTTGGGAGAGTCCGGCGACGACGGCGTCAAGGTCGCGTTCGAGGTGGTGAGCGAACCGGCTGAGACTGGGCAGGTTGGTAGCTGCCCTGGCTGATGTGATCCACTCCGGCAGTTGGTCGCCTTGCAGGTCGGTGACCATGTGGGCGAAGGTCCGCACGTGCTTGGCGAGGACGTCCAGCTCGGGGCAGTTGGCCAGCACGGCCTTGAGCTGAATCCGGTCCCTCTCGACCAGGGCGTCCGGGTGGGTCAGGAGCCAGCGGGTCACGGCGCGGGCCGATGGCGGCCGGGGTCCGACCGGCTGGGGTTTGCCGCGCAGAGTCCTGCTCACGTAGTTGCGGACGTTGCCGTAGCCGTCCGGGTAGCCCTGCTCTCTGATCTCCTCCCACAACTTCCACGCGTTGGTGCAGCCTTCCTGCCAGCGCAGGTCGAGGTGGGGCTTGTAGGCGTCGAGCTTGGTCGCGCGGCTTTGCCACTGGCCGGTGAACAGCTCCTCCGGTGTGGCGGCCCGGGAGAAGCGCAGGATCGTGTTGAGCGTCATGCCGAACTGCCGGGCGACGGACCGCTTGCTGTGGCCGGCCTTCAACAGCGCGTGGATGGTGGCGTGCTTGGCGCGGGTACGTTCGGCGAACCGGTGGCCCGTCGGCCAGGGCGATGACGCGGCCGGATCCGCCTCCTCCGGTGGTTCATCAGACGGTGCTGGTGCCGGGCGCAGGCAACCGCGGTGTCGGTAGACGCACTTCTCGGCGGCTTCGCCCAGGTTGTGCCAGAGGTGCCACCGGTCCGCGATCTGTATGGCCTGTGGGGCGCCACGGGTCGCGCCCTCGGCGAAGAAGGGGGCTCGGTCGCGGCAGACGATCTC
Source organism: Streptomyces sp. NPDC107562 (assembly GCF_055657325.1). Classification (NCBI taxonomy): domain Bacteria; kingdom Bacillati; phylum Actinomycetota; class Actinomycetes; order Kitasatosporales; family Streptomycetaceae; genus Streptomyces; species Streptomyces sp. NPDC107562. The sequence goes on from NZ_JBVKBE010000001.1 coordinate 1,219,424, forward strand.
AATGCCGGGCCGCTCGGCGAGCCAGGCCGCCAGCGTGTCCGCCTCCCGATCCGGCAGAAGATCGATCGGGCGACGCGTCTCGATGTCGACGAGGACAGTTCCGTAGATGCGGCCCTTGCGCTGGGCGTACTCGTCCACGCCGACCACGCGAGGCGCCGTGACCGGAGGATCGGGCAGCGAGGCGATCAGTCTCAGCAGGGTATTCCGGCTGACCGGCGCCCCGAAGACGTCCGCCATGCGAGCCCCGGCTCGGCCCGCGAGCGCGAGGCCGATCGAGATGAGCGTCGATCGCAGCCGTTCCGTCCGTCGGCCGAACCGGCGAGTGAGCCCCGGCACCTGCTCGACGAAAGTCTTGCGCAGACAGGAGCCCTCCGCGCAGACGAACCGGCGCACCCTCAATGCCACCACGACGGACCTGCCCGCCGTCGGCAGATCATGAGGAAACCGCAGATAGGAGCCGTGTATTCGCCCCGACAAGTACCCGCAGCCAGGGCAGGTCGCCTGCCGAGCAGTGCTCAGGGCCTCGATCCGGACGACCATGTCGGTTGCCTCGACCGACTCCACCAACACGTCCTCCAGCGAGGAGAACAGCAACTCATCAAGTTCCGGCCGTACTTGCTTCACGGCGCAGCACTGTCGGCCACAACGCACACCGACCGGGCGATTTTCGGGCTATCTCAGCCAGCCTCACGAGGAGATCGACAGTCACGCTGCGTACGCGACCACACGAAGTGGACCAGAGCCTGGAAACGGACACCACTTGTCGGTGAGTTTCGACAGCAGTAGCTGCCTTGGGCTGTGTGAAATGTCGGTGAGATTTGACACCACCTGGCCTGGGTGAGGTCCGGTGTCTGGCCGAGCCGTAAACGATGGACCTCAGCGCCTGTGTGATCGATGATCGGACCGTGGAGAGAGTCATCGATCTTGATCAAGCGGTCGTCGAAATTGCAGAGCGTCGACGCCGGTGGGAGGCCGCAGGATTGGCTGTCGGGCCTGTCAGTTGGCGTGACGAAGCAGCTTCTTGGCCTCAGCAGCTTGAGACGGACCGCTTGCGAGTGGAGGACCCCGATTCAATCGGCGTCCGTATCACGGGGCTGGCAGAGACCGAGCTTTGTGTGGTGCTGTTCCGCGGTGGCTGGGCCGATGTCGACTTCATCGCGAGCATCGATGATGCCGGTGTGCTCCCTGCCCTGGACGTGGGTTCACCGCAAGCCTTCGGGAACCTCCTTGACCGTTGCGTGTCCAGGGTGTTCGGTCCTTCCCAGTAGCGCCTTCCTCGGTGTCGTGATGGTGGCCGTCGGCCGGCCCGCGGCACCTGTCGAGGAAGGGCCGGCTGTCGTCAGTCTGCGGCCTCGGCCTGGATTACTGACTAGGAGCGAAAGCGTGACCACCGAATTTCCGCTGTGACCGAGCGCTTCACATGCCGAGTGAACGCAGTACCTGGCGAGCTGAGCGTTCAGTCATTCGCCATCAGCCAGGTGAGGTGCTCGCCAAAGCCTTCCTGGTCAGCGACCCGGGGACTGCGCCTGTACGAGCAGACGACGCACTGCCCGAAGCCGACCCGCCCCCGCATGTCCAGGCCCTGGACACAGAAGGTCTCGTACCCACACACCGGGCACTCCTCGAAGTCGTGACCGTCCGGATTGTGCCTGGGGTCGTACTCGTTGGGGTTCTCGGCCGACTCCGCACGGCGCTTGGCCTCTTCATCACCGATGAGTTCCAGTAGAGCGCGTGCCTGATCGGCAGACCGCGCATCCTCGCCCTGGGCCCGTTCGTCATCGCGGTCAGACTGGGCCGCAAGGAGCGTTCTTAGGGCCGGGTGGTGGTCGAGAGCAAGCAGGGCGTGGACGTGACGGTGCTGCAGGCGCCCCGTTCCGCTTCCATGGCGGGCCAGACCGCTGACGTTGAGCGCATCGGTCAGGAGGGCTACGTCGATCCGGGTGTCCCAGAAGCCTTCGGGCGCACCATTTTCCTTCTCCCACCGGGAGCGGACCTCGGCTTCGCGATCAGGTATGACGCACAGGCCCGTCGCGGGGTCAGGCGGAATCTTCTCGGCGATCAGCTTCAACAGGTGCCTCGCAAAGTGCACACGGCCCTCGCCGTTCGCTTCCTCTCCTCGCCACTCCGCTGCGACGATCGCGGCCAGGGCGTTGGACAGCGCTTGGTCGTAGATTCCTTCGTGCCCGGCCTCGGTTTCCGCGGACAGGTCGACGCTGGTGAACTCGGAAAAAGGGTCCGCGTCACTCTCCTGTCGGAGCGCGTTGAGCATCATCACCGCGCACTGGCCGAAGTACTCGGCCCGGCGATCGTTCGGAAGGTCGTTGTCCGACTGCATGCGCACATCATCCTCCGGAGCGAGGCCATCGCTGCGGCGAGCCTCGACCACCCCGGCTTCGTCACCGCAGAGGCGGACTCGCCGCGCGAAGACACCATCACTATCCAGTCCCACAACCAGGTGCGCCATCCCTTGGTCCTGGACGTCGACCGCGGCAACGCCCTCGCCCCGGAAGACCTGTCCACCCCGGCCGTCGACGTCGCTCTCGCCGCCGACAAGCTGCTCGCCGGCGACCCGAGCGACTCGGAGCGCGCCTCAGCCGAACTCCTCAACTACATCGTGGCCACCTGGGACAAGCAGGACCCTCCGCTGCGCAAGCACGCCCAGGCCGTCGCCCGCACCCTGCGGACCCAGTAGGAGGGGATCCGCCCATGCCCGCATCCACGGCCACCCGGCGCGCGTACCGTGAGGGGAGGACCCGCCGGGAGGACCAGATGAGCGCGCAGCCCGACCACGCACCCGTCACGCCGTACGCCCCCGCGCCCGGGGCGCCGGCCGAACTCCTCGCCCAGCTGCGTGCCGACCGGCGCGCAGCGCAGTGGGTGCCGGCCTTCGAGAGGGAGTGGGCGGCCGCTCTCGAGGAATCGCAGCGCACGTTCTCCCTGGCCGGGCTGTACGAGGTCATCCAGGACTGGCAGGGCCGACTCGCCCACGCCCCGGCGGTCGACGCGTTCGTCGCCTCCGGCTACGACGACAGCGAGGCCATCGACATGGCGGAGCTGCGGGGAAGGCGAAGGCGCCGGTGAGCGGACAGCCGTACGCGGTCCGTTTCTCCGCTCCGGCCGCCAAGGTCCTCGAAACCCTGCCCGAGCACGTTGAAGACACCGTGTGGGACATCCTGGGCGCGGCCGCCGGCGCCCCGTGGGCTTCGGCCAGTAGAACGCGGACGACCTTGAGGGCGAGGACGTGCGCTACGCAGCCGTCGGCCAGCTCTCCCGTACCTACTGGGTGAACCGGCCGCTACGCCGCTTGACGGTCCTGAACATCGTCTGGCTCGGGTAGCCACCCTTGTGACAACGGCCCGACCCCGGCATTGCAGCTGCCGGGGTCGGGCCGTTTCCGATCGTAGCCACGGCCGTATCCATCCGGGCGGCAACGCGTAGCCGCCCGGAGAGTCACCGGTGGCCGCGGGACCGTTCCGCACCGAGCTGGACCTCACGTCGGCACTCACGGCAGTCCGGCAAGCCACTCACGCGCCGGCCCTCCCCCTCCGCCCACCTGAAGCCGCACAGCGACAGGAACGCATCCTCTGCGGGCTCGGTGGCGTGAGAGCCGTGGCCCGGCACGTTCCACGTAACCGTCGTGCCGCCCTCGTAGGGAGCGCCCTCCGGCCACTCGTACACCGCCTCGCTGGTCGTGCAGCGCATCCGGAGGTCGGGCCCCTCCCACCGGGCGCCACACCGGGCCTCGGTCGCGGCGTCGACGGCGTCGGCCAGGCGCTCGAAGGACAAGTCGTAGTCCTCCATGTGGCGCCAGCTACCCGGCTCCTGCTTCCGCATCAGCTCACGGAACTCCAGCAGCAGCCGCTCCAGGTCGTGCCGCCCGACCCGCAGGGTGTCGGTCGCGTCGTCGTACGCGTCGTCCGGGGTGATCTTCACGGGCATCGCACTGCTCCTTGTCCACGCACGCTGGTGGGCCCGAGTGTGCCGGGAACTCGCGGAACGCGGGGCCGTGTTCACCCGTTGCCACCCGGGCGGCAACGCGTATCCACGCGCAGTAGTCACCCGTTGCCGCCGTGCCGGGTAGCGTGCCCGGAACTGATCGGGTCCTGGGGTGGGGAGTGGCGATGCGGTTCGCACGGTTCGATGAGCACGGCCCGCTGACGACGATCGAGCTGGGGGCGCTGCGGTCGTTGAACGCGGCGGTCTTGACCACGCGGTACGAGTTGCAGTCGGCGAGCGCGCTCTGGGACCGGCTCCAGAGCGGCGGTGACGTGGCCGACATGCACGAGGCGAACACGACGTTCCCGTTCTACGGGCAGGCCGTCCAGGAGATCGCGAGCGGAGCGGCCGCGTACGAGCGGCACGTGGCGTTGACCGCCTGGCGGTACACGGCTGCGGCGGTCGTCCTGGGCGTCACCGTTCTGGAGCGCGTCGCGGAGGCGAAGCCGCCCCTGACGGCCAAGACGGTGGAGGAGCTGTGCCAGGAGCCGACTTTGGGCCGCCTGCGCGAGGCGCTGTCGGTGCCGGTGGCCGACCTCCTGCCCGAGCGTCCGCACTACAGCGTCATCCCGAACGAACGCGAGGACACTGCGCGGCGCTGGGCCAAGGTGCGTGACGGCGTGGACGACGCGATGGACCTGGTCCTGGAGATCGCCGCAGACGAGGAAGCGGCCCGCCCCCGGACCAAGGAGGAAGCCGCCGGCTGTCTGCTGACCGAGCGCTGCCCGCCCCACACCGACCCGGTGTACCACGGCGTCCTGGAGCCGCTGTTCCGGCTGGCGGAGGAAGTCCCGTTCGACATCGACCGGATCATCAGGAGCAATTGATCCCCGGCGCCACGGCTCAGGCCGGCGGCGCCGCTCCGGGCAGCTCCCGGCGAAGTCCCACCATTGCTGGATGGTCCACACGGCGACGCTGGATCGGTCAGGAAGCCCAGGGACACGCAAGCGGAGGGACGCTGGCCCGTGGCTCCGGCAAGCAGCACGACAGCATCTTGCCGGGGCACGGCAATGACTCGGAGCAAGGTTCATGTCAGGCTCGGGGACATGGGGCTCAGCTTCAAACTTCATGGGGGCATCGCAGTCGGCCTGGGAGCACTGTTTCTCGTGCTCGCCGGACTTACGTGGCTGCCGGGGACCTTGTCAGTAGCAGGCTCAGGGCGGCTATCAGTGGCGATCATGGTGTCACTTTTCCCCATCGTCGTTGCTGCACTGGCACGCGCTCTTCTGAGGCGACCGGACCGACACTCCATGTGGCTGGCCGTCCGGTGTTTGCCGACCACGGTGCAGGCTGTGCTCGTGACGCTGTTCATTTCAGGCATCCTGCTGACCCTCAGCGGACACGGAGCGGGAAACCTGCAAGCAGCCGAAAAGAAGGACGGCCGGTACTTCGCCTTCAATACGACTCCCAACGAACGCGGAAAGATCGAGATCTCCCGGAGTCAATACCTGGACATCCTGGAGAATGATCAGCGCAGCATGTTCGCCATCTCAGGCGTGCTCTTCATCGGGGCCGCCTACAGCGTCCTCGCTGCCGGCGAGCTACGTCGCGCAGAACTCAGGCCCTCCTCGTGACCGGGTCCAGGCGGAGCGGCCAGCGGCCCATCCATTACAGACGACTGCCTGCAGGGCTGAGACACGCGATCCAACAGCCTCTAGGAAAGGGTGCGCGAGCAAAGGCAGTTCGTAGGCTGTCTTTTACCTGGCTTCCTATCACATCCGGGCTCGTGTTCTACGTGATAGCGGTGGCTGTCGCCATCTTCGACCAGGAAGCCGGATACACCCCTTCTTTGGCCATCGGCAGCATTGTCATCTTCCTCTGGCTGCTGGGGTGGAACTCCGCTATATACTTCACAGAATCTCATGTCTCTGTAACTAACTTTCTCGTTGATGGGCGTCGTGGCTTTTTCATTGGGTGGGCGTCATCTGTTTTCACTGGCCGAGGGCCGGGCTGTGATGGGTAGTTGGTGTTGATGGTGTCGTCTGGTCGGTGAAGGGCGTTGTCGTTTGGGCGGCTGGGATGGATGACGCGTGTGTGGGGCGGGAGTTGGAGGGTTTTCGGGCTGGGGGAGTGAGGGTTTGGCTACGCTCGGCTGGTGCCTTCGTTTGCGGCTGATCCGCGTCATAAGCGTCTTGTTGCTGTTCTTGTGCCGTTGCTGCGCCGGTCGTGTCCTCCTGGTGGGGGTGGCTTTGGTGGGTCGTACGAGCTGCGCCTGACTGTTGATGAGGCCGAGGTGCTGGGTGGTACCGATCTGATCCGCTCCGCGATGCGCAAGGCGGCCCGGTCGTTGGGCTGGTCGCGGCTCCAGACGTTCGGCGGTTCGTACCCGCAAGTTGCTGTCGCGGGCGTCGTGGATCAGCGGGAGGTCCCGGAGGAGTTCGCCGGGGTGGTTGAGGACTACCGGATGGGGCGCATGAGGGCCTCGGCCGAGGTGGTCTCCCAGACCATTCAGGATGGTAGGCGCCGGGCGGTACCGGGCTCCGTGTACGTGACGACACAGGAGTTCCGTGCGGCCTTCGCTGCGGCGGAGGGCGTGCCAGAGTGAAGCGTGAGCGGGCCACTGGGCTGCTCCAGGAGATGATCAGGCGCCTGGAGCAGGGCGGCTGGCCGCTGGGCCTCGTGGACGAGGTGTACGTCTTCGGGTCGTACATCCGTGGGGCGCTTCATCCGAACGACGTTGACGTTGTGGTGGAGCACGGTACGGACGAGCAGTGGCTTGGAGAGTCGCTGTACGCGTCGATCAACGGACGTGATCCGTACGTGAGCATGCGGCAGGCGCTACGCGGCTGCACTCGCGGAATCTCCTTCCAGTTCCGTGGACGTGACGCTCTGCGCGACGAAGGTTTCGAACTGCTCCTGGTGTGGCGCAAGGGCGAGCCCTTTTCACTGGCTCGTGAGCGGCTGTCCTCTTTGAAGGAGGACCCTTCAGCGGGCACGGCCCCGCGGGATCACATGCTGGCAGCGTTCGAAGGTCTGGAAAGCCCTGTACCGAGGCTGGCGAGGATCGAGCTGTTCAACCGCCATGCGGCCGGCCGCGTCAGCGTCATGTCGTTGACGCTGCGCGAGGGCGAACCGACAGACGAGGAGGCCGCCAGGCATGTGAGGTGCCGCTGGGTGGAGACGAGCCCTCTGCGGCGGGCCGCGCAATGCGCGCTGGTGACGCTCGAGCATGAAGGCGTCGACCTGGACGGTGTGGTGCTGCACGGGAAGCCGCTGTTCGGCCGCGGTCAGCCCAAGCGCTGCTTCGTCGACCTCGGCTGGAACAGCTTCCGGCGTATGGGACACCTGCTGGACCGAGGTCTGAGCTGGTTGGAGGTCATGCGTCCTCACGTCACCAAGCCCATGGATGCACTCTTCATCCAGCCGCGCCGCGGGTGACACCGAACACCATCCGATCATGATCGCCGGGCTGTCGACAACACCGATGCGGCACGTTTTTCTCGATTGTGTGTGGGCGCACGGTGTGTCGGCCTGAGTACGGCTTGGCGTGGACACCACCCGCAGAACGAACCTCGATGCATCGGGGGTGAGGGGTGGTGCCCAACGGGACTTGCGCCGACGTTGAACAGCCATCCGAGCGGCCGCCGCGTCCAGGCCGGGAGGACGCGGTGGCACGCCTGCTGGCACTGGACCACAGAGGGGAACTGACCACCACGTATGCACAGTTGGTCGCCACGACGCTGGGCGTGTCCCTGCGGACGGTGTGGAACTGGGTCGCTGCCGCTCGACAGGAGGGACGCCTGACGCCGCACCGCCCATCACGTGCTGCAGTCACTGCCGATCTGCGCACCCGGCTGGTGGTATGGGGCGGGAACGTGGCTGCCCTCCACCGAAAACTCGTCGCTGAAGCAACCGCCGCTGCCAAAGACGGGCGTGCCGTGCCTTCCCTGCGCACCTTGCAGCGCGCTGTCCGCCAGGATCTCTCCGCGGGGGAAAGGGCGGGGTTGCGCTCTGGTGAGGCAGGCCGTCGGCGTCATGACGTGTTCGGGAAGCGGCCGCCGACGCATCGCAACTCCTGCTGGGAGGGTGATCACAAGCGGGTCCCGGTGCGGGTGGACGTCGAGGGGCAGGCGGTGTGTCCGTGGGTGACGTGGTTCATCGATGTCGCGACGAAGGTGATCGTGGGGGTGGCGGTCACTCCGCACGAGCCGGCCCGTGACGCAGTGCTGGCTGCGCTGCGGAGGGGTATCAGCCGCACCGATCCATACGGGCCCTTTGATGGGCCGCCCGGCAGGGTACGGGTGGACTGAGGCAAGGAGTTCCTGTGCCGGACGGTGTCGCGGGCGTTGGGCGGCTTCGCGGTGCCGGTGGAGGACCTTCCGGCGTACACGCCCTACCGCAAGGGCACCGTCGAGGCGCTGAACGACGCGGTGGAGGCAATGTCCCTGGTCTCGCTTCCCGGTTACACCCGCCGTGCCCGGCCCGTGGGTGCTCATCGCCCCGACGAGGTGGGTGACCTGCTGTCCTTCGCGGACTTCGTCGAGGCGCTGCTGGGCTGGGTGCGCTGGTGGAACACCGGGCACCGGCCCTCGGGGCCGACGCCGACGGCGGCGTGGGAGGCGGATCCGACCCCCGTGGAGGACGTACCTGAGGAGCAACTGGCGTTCTTGCCTTGGAGGATGACGGCAGGGTGCGGAAGATCTCGACGAGCGGGGTCAGGTGGCGGTCCCGGTTCTACATTGCGCCGTGGATGGTAGGGCACGTCGGCACACGGGTTCGGCTGCGGAATCTGCCGCTACATCGCCACCACTACACCGGATGTTCCTCGTCCCCGGCGGACGATCAGCGGACACCAGGCCCAGGCGGAGATCGCCCGCGCCAAGGGGACCGATCTGGCGGCCCGGGCGCTGCCGGACCTGATCCCGCCCCGGGACCCTCCCGCAGGCTGGACCCGCCCTCGCTCCCGCCCTGCCTCCACCGCCCGGCTGCGCCCGGATACCGCGCTGTACCCCACGGCGCCGGATGACACAGAGGGCACCGCACCCGCTTCACAGACCGAGGAGTGACACCGGATGGCTACCGCTGAACGCAAAGATCGTCTGCCGGGGGAGCGGGATGACCACTTCATGCGTCTGCCCGGCGCCCAGATCGTCTCCACGCGGGCCCTGCTCACGGCGAGGGAGAACATCCGGGCCGCGATCAAAGCGAAAGCGATGATCTGCATCTACGGGCAGGCCGGCAACGGCAAGTCCTTCGCGGTGAACGCCTCGCTGCGCGACCTCGCACCGTCACTGGCGCGCCGGATCCAGTTCCGGGCCCGCCCCTCCAGCCGGGACCTGCGCCACGAACTACCGGAAGTCCGCCCGGGCGCCTGGGCAGACTTGGAAGCCAAGTGGCAGTACCTCGCTGGCGAGCCGCTACCCCGGAAGGCCCTCGCAGCACAGCGGGGCGCTCCATGATGCGGACGACCTTCTTGTTCCCGGTGCCACGCAGCGCGATCCCGATGAGCGCGCGGCAGCCGGCCGGGAGGAATCTGCCATCTCCTATGAGGAGTTCCGCGCGTGGGCCGAGGACCCGGACGCGGTGCAGGCGGTGCAGCGAAGGATCGCCCAGGTGCAGGAGGCCACGCGCCTGCGCCTTGAGCGGGCGGCCGACGCCCTCGCCACGCTCTTGCCCGATCGTCCTGACACCTCCCCGCGCCGACCGGCCGAGCGGGAACAACGCTGCGCAGCGCGCCGCCCGCGACGCCCACACTCCCGCGGCGCCCCCTTCGCCGGGCCGCACGTAAGGTCAGGTCGTGTGGCGGCCCGCACAAAGCGACCAGCGTGGGGGAGGACCGAGCCGGAACAGGCCGGGACCGCAGTGACAGTGCCGCGCCGTAGGGTGCCGGGCAAGGCCACCACGGTCGTCGCCCGCCACCCCCTACGCGACCGCCCCGACAGAGAGAGCAGATCCCGCAGTGTTCCAGGAGACGCCCATCTTCAGCCGCCTCATCGCCGAGCGCGGCGATGTCCCCGCCCAGGTACGCGGTGAAGCCGAACGCATACGCCGCGACCTGGCCCGGGTACTTCCCCAGGCGCCCGCGCCCCACCTGAGCACAGCGCCCAACGCTGGCGGACTGACGGCTCCTCCCGCCTTCCCGTAAGACAGGGAACCGGGTGAGCGACCCGAGCGGCTGCTCGTTTCGCCGGCAGGCGCCTGATGCGCCAGGAGCGGAGTGTGTCCGCGAACGGCAGGTGCGCGCGCGAGGCCCGAGGTGGTCCTGGACGCCCTGTAGTGAGTGCCGCGGCGGTAACCCGGTCGTGCCCGGCGAGGCGCAGCCGTCGTCGGCAACCGCGCTCCGGGATCAGGTGCCGGCTCGGTGCGCCGGAGCCGCTGTACCGCCTGCCGTGCTCACCGGCTCCCCTTGACGGTGTCACGGCGCGGCCGGTTCGGTTCCCTGCCGAGCTGTGCGGCGACCTGCCTGATCTCCGTCTCGCTGTAGGCGGTGCGTACACCGGAGATGCTGTACCCGGCGCGGCGGGCGAGTTCCTCCAACCCGTAGGGGCGGCTGCCGTGGAACTCTCGCCCGTAGGCCAGCAGTCGGCGGATCTCGGCGTCGACGGCCTCCTTCTGCGCCTTGAGGTCGTCGAGCGCCAGCAGCAGCGGGTCCTCCTTCAGGCCGTCGCTCGCGGCCTCCAGGTGAAGGGCGTCCTTCTTGCGCTGCTCTTCGACCTGTTCGCAGGCGTCGGTGTAGCAGTCCTCAGGGATGACGGTGCCCGGCTCGGGCAACGGATTGCGCAGCGCGGCCAGTTCTTCAATCGGATGCATGATTGCGATAATCGCAAAAGATTGCGGCAGTCGCAATAGAGGGGTGCGGGACAGGCCTGCAGACCGGGGCGCTGGGTCCGTCTCCCAGGACCTCTCGTCACGGCTCACCACGGGCGTCGTCCGCAAGACGGCCCACCTCCTGCCCGCCGTTCGTCTTCTCGCGCAACGTGCGGCTTCACCTCTCCCCGAAGCCGACAGCCCCAGTCTTGTCGCGCCGAAGGATGAAGATGTCCGGGTCCTCCGCGAGCTGCTTATCAGCGCCTGCCGGGCCGTGCCGCTGCCAGGGAGGGCCAGGTCCGCCGACGATGCGGGTGGGTTGAGGGAGCTTTCAGTCGCCAGTGATTACTGGCCGGGGTGAACAGCCTGGACGCCGGTGCCCGCGTACGCCTTCGGCGTCAGAGTGAGCAGGAACCGGCCGCTCGGATGGGCGGCTGACGGCCTGGAGGCATGGATGGCGTGGACGGCGGCCCAGGAGTGCCCGAAGCGCAGCAGTTCGGTGGCGGTGACAGCGGCGTCCGTATCGAACGCCTCGATCCGGATGAACCGGAGCCCTTTGATGTAGCTGAGCAGCCCAGGCCGCTCCGCGTCGCCGGCCGTCAGTGACAGCACCGGCGCATACAGATCACCGAGCCCGCCGGACGCCTGGACGTAGAACGCGGCAACCGCCTCGTTGAACGGATCCTTCGGATCATAAAGAGCAACGGCAGTGGTGTGATCAAGGACAACCGCGATCGCCGCCACTACGCAGCCGCCCGTGTACCGGGCGAGGCGGTGCCCAGGCGCTCCAGCAGAGCCCGGGCCTTTGCTTCCGCCTCCGGACTTGGCGCGCTGCCGAGGGCGGAGGCGAGCTCGGCGCGGGCCAACTCGGCACGCTCGGCGTATTCGGCCTGCGTCGGGGTGCTTTGCGCCAGCTCCTCGACCAGGCTGCGGATGGTCGTGCCGTGCTCGGCCGCCAACCTTGCCAGCCGGTCCCGCGCGGCCGCGCTCACCTTGATGCTTGTCTCGTCTGCTGCCATGTACCGACTCTACCGCGTTCCTCTACTCCTGGTAGAGGAACGCGTAAGCAGTGCGGCAGCAACCGGCTCACTGCCTGGCCGGGGATGTGCTGCTCCTACTGGTACAACTAGGACTTGTCCGGCCGATCATGTTGCTGGTTAGGGTGCAAGCGTGTCCAAGACGAGCGTGAGCAACGAGACCAGCAGCATGCTCTGCCTGTGGGTCGAACCGTGGGGAACCGATCACTGGATGCGTCCGGGGGAGTTCACCGTGGTGACCGAGACGGAGCCGGAGCACTCGCCGTTCAACGTAGTCGTGCATGGTCAGGGCGTCACGGTGTGGGTGAACTCGGGTAATGACGCCGAGGTCTTCGACAAGAACGGTGGCCCGGTGCCGTGTGGGCACCAGCGGCCGGCCGGGGGTGGTCCCTGAGCTGCGTCCGATCGTCAGGTTCGGAGCCAGATGATCAGGGCTGCCGCCATCGCGGTGCCGAGGAAGACGTAGCCGCGTTTGTCGTAGCGAGTGGCCACCGCCCGGGACTGCTTCAAGCGGTTGATTGCCCGTTCGACGGTGTTGCGCTCCTTGTACCGCTCCTCGTCGAAGCCCGGTGGCCGTCCCCCGCGTGCCCCTTTGCGTAGACGGGCCGCCTGGCTGTCGGTCTTCTCAGGAATCGTGTGTCGGATGCTCCGGCGCCGCAGGTACTCGCGGCACGGGCCGTTGCTGTATGCCTTGTCGGCCGCGAGGCTGTCCGGTTTCGTGCGCGGCCTGCCTGGGCCGAGTCTGGGGACGCGGATCTTTTCCAGAACCAGTTTGAACTGGGTGCAGTCCGCCCGCTGACCTGGGGTGACGATCAGGGACAGCGGGCGGCAGCGGCCTTCCGCACTCAGGTGGAGCTTGCTGGTGAAGCCACCGCGCGAACGGCCCAGGCCCTCACCTCCAGCACCACCTCCACCAGGCGGGCGACGAGGCTCTGCCATGGCGTCTCGTCCTGGTGTTCCACCTCTTCCGCCCCCTTTGAAGCGGGTTCCGGCGGCGGCTCGGTGCGGGCACCCGCCGCATGCTGATGCGCGCGGACGATGGTGGAGTCCACCGAGATGTCCCAGTCGATTTCACCCGCCGCGTCGGCCGCGGCCTGGACCTGTTGGAGCAGACGTTCCCAGGTTCCGTCGCCCGACCACTGCCGGTGGCGTTCGTAGACCGTCTTCCACGGGCCGAACCGTTCGGGCAGGTCACGCCACTGCACTCCGGTCCGCACTCTGTGCAAGATTCCGTTGATCACCTGCCGGTGATCCCGCCACCGGCCACAACGACCGTTGCTGACCGGCAGGAACGGCTGCAGCCGTTCCCACTCGGCATCTCTCAGGTCACCCCGCCCCGTGGCCACATCAACGACTCGAACACGGAGAAGTCACATGATCGGCCAGACAAGTCCTAGACGACCCGGCGGGCCAGGGCGTGGACGCCGTGCGACCCATCCGGGACCAGATCGAGCAGCGCGTGCGCGGCCTGCTTGCCGAACTCGGCATTCCGGCAGCGGCGTGACCTCTGCGGCAGACAGCCCCCCGTCAGCCGCTCCTGAACAGCACGAGCCTCCGGGCCCGCCGCCGGTGTTCCTTGCGCGGCGGCCGGGGCCGCCGCGGCTCGCTGCCCTCAGCCTGGCGGCGGGCCAGGACGGAAGTCGCCAACGTCCGGTGCTGTGTCGCTGATTGTCATGCGTATTGCAACACTCTGTTACTCGGTGGTGTACTTGGCCGCCTTGGATGATCTAGGGGGTGTGGGTGCGAACCACAGGGTCGTCAGTCAGTTCTGTATCGCCTTACGGGCGCCTGACGTATCGGGGCGCCGATGTCTGCAGCGCCGGCTGACGGCGGACGCCGAAGTCGGCGCGGTTTCGCCTACCAAGACGCGGTGACGCTTCTGGACTGCCTCGACATGCATGAGGGCATGTGGACTCAGGTCTCTTGGGAGGACCTGGAAGACATCGTCTGCAAGAACGGTGACGCGCCCGCATACCGCCAGGTGAAGACCATCGAGGAAGCCGGCAAGCGGCACAGTGTCGCCAACGTGTGTGCACCGGAGGTTCCGAAGAAGCCAGAGACGAGCTACTTGGGAAAACTGTTCCTCGGGAAACCTCTTCCAGCCGAGACTCGGTTCACCTTCATCGTCAACGAGAGTCCGCACGTCGACTTCCACGCTTTCGTCGTCGATCGCGGACAGCAGCGTGGTCCTGTCCCGTTGAAGATTCGCGATGACATCATTGTTCGGCTCAACGGCGTGGATCTTCCCGAAGGCCGCGACATCGGCTGGTGCGTCGACCGTCTTGAGGTCCTTGTTGAGGGCCGCACGATCGAGCAGGTTGAGGACAGGGCTCTACGTCGGCTCGGGCCGATCGTGACGAAGATTCTGGGGCAGCCGCCCATGACTACTGACATCGAAGACGTCCTGGTCTGGCTCGGAGTTCGCATCGCACGCGATGCGTTTGCTCCAGTGCCACGCCAGGTGGGCATCCGTGACTTCCAGGACATGCTTCATGATGCGATTACACGGGCGACCGGGCGAAGGCCAGACGGAAGCACTGCGCCTCTCACGAAACTCACTGAGAAGCTCGCGGTCGCCGGGGTCCCGGCAGACGAGGCGGTAGGGCATCTGGACAACGCGCTGAAGTACCGTCGTGCCTGGCGTGCCAGCCTCGGTCCAGCCCGCGAGGCGATGGACGCCTTCGCCGACGAAGTCCACGCCATCTGCTCACGCGTCATGGCTGAACGACGCGCCGGACGCATCCCCGCCGGCTCAGAGGCATACTTCGAGACCCTGACCCGCGTGGAAGGCCTTCCCGCGGTGAGTAGTGGCACCGTGTCCCTCGCTCGAGCTCATGCCGTACTTGCGGACATCACCGCTCGCTGTCAGAACCGGTACGCCGATGCTTCATAGCATCGGCGCGAGCGCCGTCCCGCCGCCCCACCGGCCATGGGACCCCGACGACTCGCCGGACTTTCACGCCTCTCGGTTACTGCTCCTGGTTGCCGAGTGCGGCAGTGCCCCCGGTCCTCATATCGCTGGCCGCACCAAGCTCGCGAAGCTCGACTTCTTCCTGCGCTACCCGGCTTTCCTCGAGCGCGCGCACAGGGAGCTCGCCGACACCCTGAGTGGACAGGGCGCTTTTCGTGCATCGATGCCCGAGGAAGTAGAGGCCCCGATGATCCGGTACCGGTTTGGTCCCTGGGATCCCCGCTACCGCCAGTTCCTGGCCTTCCTCATGGCCCGCGGTCTCATCACCATCACCACCAGCCATAGACCAGAGCGCGTCCGATTGACCTCGGCCGGAAAGCGAGCGGCCGCAGCGCTGGCGGACATGGACGAGTTCCACCCCATCGTCACTCGATGCCGCGCCATGAGGGACAACCTGGCGCAGTGGTCCGGGACCGATCTCAAGAACCTCGTCTACCAACTCTTCCCCGAGGAAGTGGCGGACCTCGCCTACAACCAGGAGATCAGGCCATGACGACGCCCCCGACACCCATCCGCAAAGGGCTACGAGTCGAGTCGGTCACGCTGGTGCACACGTCGGGCGAGATGGATACGTACGCGTTCAACACCGCCGGCCTCAGTATTCTGTCTGGCGTCAGGAACAGCTCGAAGACCACCACGCTCAAGGCCATCGACTACTGTCTCGGCAACCGGGACAGCCCGACCGAGGCCCTGAAGGCGGCCGTCGCCGACGAGTACGTAGAGGTCAGCATCGAACTGACCCTGGACGGCACTCCAACGGAAATCCGGCGCAGCCTCCAGTACGGGCGCCAGAACAAGGTCGTCCTGGACGGCTACGAATTCCCTGTCGGCGAGTTCTCCGACCGCATCCTGCACAAGCTTGGCTGGCCGATCCTTGGTATTCCCAAAGGTATCCAGGCCACCACCGCCACCGAGCTCACACCTCTGACGTTCCGCAGCGTGCTGCGCCACATCTACCGCAACGAGGACTCGTGGACTCAGTTCGCTGACAAGGAACAAGAGTTCCTGAGGCGAGCCGTCATCAGCTACCTCTTGGGTTTCGCCCCGACCAGGTACAGCAACCACGACTTCGAGCTTGCGGCAGCACAACGCCGACTCGCACAGGCGCAGGCGGCCGAACGAGAGGTGCATGACAGCACAGACCGAGCCGTCGCAGCCGTCTGCGAGAACCTGCAGCTGCCAACACCCAGGAGCGAGCAGCAGGTCAACTCCATCAGAACCGACTTGCGGGCCGAGCTCGACGCGGTTGTCAGGCAACGTTCCCAGCTGACCCGCGAAGTGGAGCAGCTTGTTGCTGGACGACGCCAAGAAGGCGACGCCGGGGCAGTGAGCCATGGCTACGACGCCACCTTGTCGCAGCAGTACGAGCAGGCGACCCAGAACCTCACGAGCACCGCCGAGACCGTCGCCGGCCTAGAGCAGGTCCTGACTGCCCACATGCAGTCTCACAACACGGTCCGGGCAGAGATCGCCCGCATGGAACGCCTTCTCGCCTCCGTCGACATCTTCGACAGCCTGCCGGTGCGCCTGTGTCCTGCCTGCGAGCAGAAAATCGACATCCATCGCGATCACCCAGAGGGCACTTGCTACGTCTGCACCCAGCCAGTGACCGAGGACCAGCGCAGACGACGCGGAGAACTAGAGAAGCGGTCCCTGGCCGCAGAGGCCGACGACCTCCAGGAAGTCATCGCCCGAACCAGCCACGACCTCGACCAAGCAAAAACCGACCACCGGCACGCCCAGAGCACCCATCAAGACATCGCCAGGCAGCTGAACGTCGACCGGGCGGCCCGCCTCGCACCGTTCATGGCCAGACTCGAAGAGATGGCCGCCCAGACCGCCGCCCTGGAACAAAAACTCATGGCGCTGCCCGCCATCGAGCAGATGCTCACCCGCAAGACTGCCGCCACGCAGACGAGCCAGGCGGCCGAAGACAGACTGAACCGACTGAAGCAGCAACTCGATGAAACCCCCACCACAGGGATAACGCCCATCGACCGCTGCGCCCTGTTCGCTGATCGGATGAACGAATTCCTCAACCGCCACCGCGACGATGTCTGGGTGGCAGGGAATGTGGCGATCAGCGCGGACGACCTGACCTTCTACGTCGGGACCCGCCCCTGGAGCCAAGTTCTCGGAGCCGAAGCGCGAGTGCTGTTCTTCCTCGCCTACAGCAGGGCCCTACTGTTCCTGGCCAGGGACCTGGGGGACGACTGCCCTTACCCGGGATTCCTCATGCTCGACAACCCCTTCCAGCAGGGAATCGCAAGCGACGTCGTTCACGAAGTCCTCCGTGACATTGCCGATGCCGCCCAAGCCACCGGCGCACAGGTGATTTCCACGCAGGCCGTACCAGTACCACGTCTCTCCCCTGGCATCGAACAGATCATTATGCCGAACACCTACATCGGCGAACCCGAGGGCTGACGGCCGCATCTGGACAAGGAGGGGCAGGCCGCCTGGCGCTCCACGACCGGCTTCCTTCTGTCCTGACTTACGCCCATTCGACACCCAACTTTCGGAGCGCGACAAGCTGTTCTTCGGTGAGCTTGTCCCGCCTGGCCTTGGTATTGCTGTACCAGATGCCGAGCTTGGTTTCGGTCCCGTCGGGCAAGGTCTCCACCGCCTTCCGGGGTACAGGCCGATGGCCTTCCCGTTCAACCCACTGCGCGAGGGCCGCCAGGCCCCGCTGGAACGCCTGCTGGGCCTTGCCCTGGCCCTACCGCACCCTTGGCGGCCGGGGCGGGAGACGGCGCCTCAGCGGGCGTGATGCCGAGCTGGGACAGCCGCTCCTGCTGCTCGGGCAGGAGCCGCGCCCAGATGGCCGGCTGCTTCTGCTGCTGGAGCCACTTGCCGATGTCGTCGCCGCCATGAGCACGCCGGGTGCGATGTCGGACAGCTGGCCGTCGGCGTCGACGAGGTCGGCGAGGACGCAGTAGTGGCGTTGCCAGTCCAGCGGCCATGGGCAGTTCCAGTCCGGGTCGATCTCCGTCAGCTGCGCTGCGCGCACTGCGGCCCGCTCCGGGTCCTTGCCCAGGCCGGTCTTCGAGCCTTTGCGTCGGAGGTTGGCCATGTGGTGCCCGATGGGCACCATCGCTTCGCCCTCGCCCCACACCGCGTCCTGACGCGGCGCGAGGTGCCCGGTCGGCCGCCGGTAGGACCGCAGCGCGGCGAGCTTGGCCTCCCACGCCTCCTCGCCAGGCTCCCAGACCATCCCAGCCTCCGGCGCGTCCAGGAGGACCTTGCGCCGGTCCTCCAGCTCACCCGCCCGCAGGGCCTTGCGCTGCTGGTGCACCCACCGCCCCAGCGGAAACGCCTTCGTCGCCCCGACCTCGACCTCTACGTCGTAGGGCACGGCGTAGACGCCGGTGATCTCGTTCTCCGCCCGCCACCGCAGCAGGGCCTGGTAGCCCTCCAGCCACACCAGCGACTCCGGCCGGTAGACCCGGGTGCGCAGGAACGCGGCGATCGTCGCCGCGTCGCGGGGAGAGGAGAAGTGCAGCAGGGCGGACTCTGCAGCGGCGTCGGTGTCGTCCTGCTCCTGGTCCTCGAGGTCGCCCTCGCCGCCGGTCCCGACGATCTGCCCGTCCTCATCGCGCTGGAGGTGGACCTTGCGCTTGCCGCTGGTGAGGGCGCGGGAGGCGAGCTGCTCGACGAGTCGTTCATCATGACTGCGCAGGCCTTGCAAAACGGCTACAAGGGGGCGGAACGAGGAGCTGGCGACCATGTCGGTCGGGTCCTCGCCGGGCTCCAGGAATACCTGCACGATGATCCTGGCGACCTTGGTGGAGCCGTCCTTGTTGAGGCGGAGCGCGCGGCCGATGTTCTGGACGATCTCCACCTGGGAGCCGCGGGTGTCCGCGAAGCAGATCGCTTCCACGCCACGCTCGCCGGTGATGTCGATTATCTGGAGCTGAGTGTGCGGTCGGTGTGTTCGGTCTGTTTGCTGTGCCTGGAGTGTTGCGGTGCCGGTGCCGAGCTCACGGGATCTGGGCGGCGGCTTGGCGGACTCGTGCGCTGTTGTCTGTGCGGAGTTGTTCGGTGACGTCCTGGTACCTGAGGCGCTCGTCTGTGGGGAGTTCGGTGAGGGTGTGGGCCAGGTTGTGGCGTACGCCTGTGTCGGAGTCCTTGGCGAAGACGCGTGCCAGGTCCGGGTCCCGGTGTGCGGCGCGGCCCCAACAGATCACGGCGGTCTGCCGCAAGAGCGGTGAGGGGTGGGTGGCTATCAGGGACGTCTGTGCGGGGGCGAGGAGGTCGAGTGCGAGCACTGTCTGTGCCTGCAGCCAGCTGTGGCCTCGGTTCTGCTCGTGGCGGGTCAGCTGGGGGAGTAGGCGCTGTTCGACGCGGATGGCTTGCTCGGTGGTGGTGGCGAAGACGGCGGCTGCGTGCAGGATCTCTGCAGGCAGCCGCCAATCACCTCCCGTGTTGATCTTGAAGCGGCTCAGGGGGTGCTGGGTGCGTCGTTCGAAGGCGTCGGACGGGTGCTCTCCAGGATCTTGGTACAGGCCTATGAGTCGTTCGAACATGTCGTCTCGCATAGGTGTCGGCAGGGCTTCAGCGAGGATGGACAGGGCGCGAGCGGCCTCGGAGCGTCGGTCGGCCATGTCGCTGCGGTCTTCGGCCCACAGCAGCAGGTGTGCTGCGACGCGTTCACGCATGAGTCTGGTCGGCTCGGTGTCCAGGTTGCTCTGATCGTCGGAGCACGCCATGAGGAATGCTGCGCACTGCCGCGCGGTGGTTCCCATGGAATAGAAGGGGTGGACGGTCCCTACTGGTTCGGCCAGCACGGTGTCGGCCAGTTCCCGCGCAGTTTCGGTGACAGACGAGTCGTCCACCTGCCAGCTGGCCAGGAGAACCGCGGCGCCGCGGTGCCCGTTCTGCGCCTGTTCGCGTACCACTGGCACGGCGGCCGACAGATGTGCCCCAAGGCCGGCGAGCAGGCTCTCGGCGCCATGTACGTCGAGTCTCCAGGCTTGCAGCAGAGCTTGGATGGCTTGGTCTGCTACCGGCAGTTCGGCCTTGATGCAGGAACCGAGGAAGGACAGCATCTGCTCGTCGGTGAACCGGTAGGTGTTCGGTTCCCTGGGGATCCATTCGACCAGCAAGGGCAGGACCTGCTGCGCTGCCTCCACTGGCAGCCGTTCTTCGAGTGCTCCGAGTGCTCCGAGTGCTTCCTTAACTGGATCGCTGCCCGTCAGCCCCGACTGCGGGCCTGTGGTGACGATGTCCGCCAGGCGTGCGGTGATGCCCGGGACGGCGTTGTCCGGGATCAGGTCCGCCTGCTGGCCGGTCACCGCCGCGGCTGCGCCGCATACCCACCGTGCCTGCACCTGTAGCAAGCCGCGCACATCGATGAACTCGGGTACCGACTCGGCGGCGGACCGCGCGTCCTTCCTACGGCCGGCGAGGATGAAGTGATGCACGGCACGCTTCGCTTCTCCGGCACGGTTGAAAACCTCGCCGTAGCGCTGGTAAGCGAGGAGTTCATCGGTCAAGGCACCGGATATCCGGTCCTGCCACAGCCACTGGTGTGAGGCGCGTGAAGCGTCCGGCAGCTTGCCGTCGGCCAGAGCTTCCAACGCGCTGACGGCCGGGTCGAAGGAGAGGTCGATGAGCCGCGCGCCCTTGGCGCCGACCGTGCGGGCCGGATGCATGGCCCGCGACGATTCCCCGAAACCGAGGCTGTACTGGTCGGACAGGTAGGAGATGGCCCGCAGGGCGTGCCGGACATCGCCTCCCAGGCCCTCGCGCGTCGCAGCCAGTACGGCGCGCCGGTACGCCTCGATGGCTTAGTCTCCCAGGTCAGCCAGGGCCAAGGCGCGTCCGCGGCGCATGTGCACCAATACCGCGAACCGTTCCGGTATGCGGCCGCCCAGCGCACGCCGGTCAAGGTCGGCATAGGCCTCATCCGGGCTCTGGCCGGAGCGGACGGCCAGGTCTGCCAGACAGCATTCCAGCCGAACACGCAAAAGACCTGTCTGGGAAGCGACGAGTCCGGCAGCCAGATCGGACAGCCCCGCCGGATCATCGTCAGGATCTTCGTCGACCACGATCTGCTCGATGACCGCCAGTACCAAGCGGGCCGCCAAGGGCTCACCGGCCTGGACCACAGTCTCAAGGGCGGCGGTCACCGGTGCGAGGTCATAGCCGTATTCGAACCAGTCCGCCAGCGCCTTCAAAACCACATAGGTGTCGGGTGCCGTGCCCCCAGCGTCGGAAGCCAGCCGCTCCAGTTGGTTCTCTAGGAAGACGCGGTCCCCGGCCTCGTACCGGTCCAACAGCAGCTCCGCCGCAACAGCGAATGCCGCACCGTTCTGACCGGCAGACGCCAGCAGGTCGCGCTGCCGAGTGCGCAGCTGGCCAGCATGCCCCGTAAATGACACTCGTTCCAGCTCCTGGGCCAGTTCACCGAAGAGTTCGGCAGCTGGCGCAGGTTCCGTATCCGCGAGGTGCTGGGCACGCTGCAGAGCATCGGACAGCCCCATGTGCTCAAGCGGATCGTTGAGAAGCGCATACCCGTGCGGCAGGGACGGAACCGGGGGGCTCTCCACCCCACAGAATGCCTTGGCCCACTCCGGACCGAACACGCCCGCGACAAGATGCGGGCGCTCCCGCAGGAACCGAGACAGGGCGCCTGCGTCGTACAGATCGATTTCTATGTCGCCCTGGTACTCCTCCTTCAGGGCAACGAGCTCGTCCTCCACCTTCGTGTCGTCGACGACGCACCCTGCTGCCAGAACGAAGCGCACCGCGTCGAACCGTCGCTCGGACCATCCCTCCTCAGGAGTGGTCGCGCGGGGTGGGCCAGTGAAGTCGGTGACGGCGGCACGGAGTGCGGGCGCGGAGAGGGAGACGATCCTGCGCACCTGGTAGACGTGCGTCTTCCCTTTCTTCCTGCCGATGAGGTCGAGTCCGCCTTGGTCCTGTCCGGATCGGCCGTAACCGCGGATGTCGTTCATGCCGTCGACAAGCCACATGACCTCGCCGACCACACGCTCGAACACGGGTGGTGAGAGCTGTCCGAAGGGCAGCACGTCGGGAGCTGAAAACGGCGGCGTGAGAGCGATCTCATTACGTCGGCTGACAAGTGTGCTCAGACGGACTTCCTCTGAGGGCAGTTCAAAACCCATCCAGCACCCCCTACTTACCGCCTACCTGCAGGCGCTTGTGCAACTCAGGCACAGGGATTATCCATAGTGCGCAGGCCTGTGCGACGTGTTTGGCGTGGATGTCACCTGGCCGTATGACCGTCTGACGGTCCGCGCCTCGGTGGCCGACGGGGCTTGGTTGTGTTTGGTGGGTGGAGCAGAGCTATGTGGCGGAGTGCTCGGTCTCTCCGGTGACTGGTGTGGAGCGGTGGGTGGTGGCCGACGAACGCACCTACGACCTGCATGCCGAGGCGTGTGCGTTTCTGGCCGGGTTGCGCAGCAAGGACCGCTCGCCGAACACGGAACGGGTCTACGCGGGCCGTGTCGCCCTCTATCTGAACTACGGGACTGTAAGAAAAACGGCTCTGTCTCACATTCGGTGGTGACAGAGAGTCATACCGCAGAAACGGCCCTGAAGTGCTCTCTTGCAGACCGAGGGAGACACTCCCGGGGTCCTGGGCGACGTCCCATGAAGCTACTCCGCGCGGGCTCAGGGTGCGTCATCTATGGATCGACCTGCGGTTATCACTTTACGTATTCGAGATCACCAGGAGTTACCACCGAATGTGAGACAGAGCCGTCTACTGGACAGACGCTGCTGCCGCGCACCGTTGGGTGCGCGGCAGCAGTGAGGTGGCGTCCCGCTTTGGCGGCAGACTTTTGCTGCTGTTTCGTCTAGCTGAGTGCTTGGAAGCCGAGCCAGCCGTTGGTGCCTACGGCGGTGGGTGTGCCGTGGCCGGTGGTGGTGATGGTCGGGTAGAAGTAGAGGCCTTTTCCGGTGTCGGGGCTGGTGACCCACAGGTCGGGTGTGCCGTTGTTGTCGGCGTCTGCGGGTGAGGTGATCAGCGGCCGGTTCGTCGGGCCCCAGTTGGAGCCGATCTGGAGGCGGGTGGGGCCTTGGCCGAGGCCTTCGCCGGCGGGGCCGGTGCCGGGGTAGAGGTAGAGGTCTCCGGTGGTTCTGTTGCGGGCGAGGATGTCGACGTGGCCGTTGTCGTCGACATCGCCGGGGGCGATGAGGTCGTAGCCGGACCAGCTGCGGGCCCCGACGAGGACGGGTTCCTGTGTTTCGTCGAGGTGGTAGCTGCCGGCTCCGAAGTAGAGCCAGAGGAGTTCGCCGTCCTTGACGAGGAGGTCGGGGAAGCCGGGTACGTCCGTGGTTCCGTCGCCGTCGACGTCCAGAGGGCCGTCGACGTCGCCGAGGGCGATGACCTGGTCGGCGTTTTGCCAGTGGTTGTTCGCCGGGTCGTAGACGGCGAGTTCCTGCTTGTCTGTGGCGCAGGCGGCGCTGCCGGCGGGGTCTTGTTCGCCGCTGGTGGTGCAGGCGTAGCCGTAGCCGTTGTTGGGGTAGAGCTGGAGCGTTTTGCCACCGGTGGTGCCTTGGAGGGCGATGAGGTCTTCGTATCCATCGTCGGTCCAGTCGCCGCGGTGGGTGATGGAGGCGCCGTCGAAGGTGGTGGAGCTGGCGACGGAGTAGACGCTGACGGTGCCGTCGCCGGTGCCGGAGTACCGCCACAGCGGGCCGTCGGTGCGCACCGCGTACATGTCGCTGTTGCCGTCGCCGTTGAGGTCGCCGGGCTGGTCGGCGATGTTGGGGCTGTTGACGTAGAAGAGGTATGCGGTGCGGTCGGAGGGGTTGCCGCCGGCGTCGATACTGCGGGCGTACAGGATGTGGGAGCCGGCCGAAGTCGGCGTCACTTTGACGTCCTTCGGTCCGCCCGGTGCGGCGGGGGTGGCGGTGCGTACGGTGAGGTCCCAGTCGGTCCAGTACTCGTACTTCCTGACGTCGGTGACGCCTGCGCTGCTGAGGGTGAAGGTTCCCTCGGTGCGGACGGTTCCTGTGCCGGTGGGCCAGCCGTCGCTTCCGTCGGGGAACTGCGTGGAGGTCACGCCGGGCGGGCTGGAGGGGCGGGTGGAGTCGAAGCCGAAGTTGCAGGTGGTGGCCGGGGTCCAGGCGGAATAGTTGTCGCCGTCGTAGGCACGCACCTTCCAGGCGAAGACGCCGCCCGCCACTGCTTCCCTCGCGGCGAGGGTGGCTTTGGGGACGCGCGCCTTGGCGACGGTGCCCGACGTCGCGGCGACGGAGGCGTTGTAGATCTCGGCGCCGCCGGAGCGGTCGTTGTACCCCCACAGCCGGAACTCGGCCCGCACGGTCCCGCCGTCACCGTCGCCGACCTTGGCCGTGAGGTAGATGTCGGTGTTGCCGATCACCGTGTACGGGGCGGCGGTGTCACAGCCGCCGGAACTGGGGGAGGTGTCCAGTCCCGTCGGCACGTTCGGCACGGTGTTGTACGTCGTGGACAGCACGGCCGATTTGGCGTCGAACTTCTTCCACCCGTAGACGTCGGACTCGTCCGCTGCCTCCAGGAGCAGGGCGATGGTGTGCCAGTGGTTGGCGGCCGCGCTCTTGGCCGCCGCCGTGGTGTCGAAGGCCAGGTTGCCGGCCGGGCAGTTCGATCCCCAGCCCTTTGTGTCGTCCGTGCTGTCCAGCATGGACGCCTTGCTGGGCTGGCTGTTCCATGTGGTGGCGGAGTCGAACACGCCGGTGCGCCAGAGCTCCACCACCCGCTTGGTGCAGGACCAGGACCAGGTGTTCTTGATCCGGAACGTGGAGTCGGTGATGACCTTGTTGGTGTTCCAGAGGTTCTTGGTGTTCATGCGGAAGTAGGAGCGGGTGATGCCGTTGGTCTCGTTCTCGTAGCCGACGCGGGCTGTGGTGGTGCCCTTGGTGCCGTCGGAGTTGATCCAGCCTGCTCCGTTGTAGAAGGAGCTGTTCGGGTTCCGCTTGTCGACGATGGTCCAGGAGTATCTTGAGCCGCTGATCGACGGGTCGATGTAGACCGGGTACTGCGTGTTGTCGCCGGTCAGCAGGTCCTGATCAGGGGTGAGCGTCAGGGTTTTGCCGTCCGTGTCGACCGGGACGGGTGCCTGCTGGCTGCCTGGGGGCGGGGTGAAGTCACCGTCATCCGCGGGGCCGGCGGCCGTGCTGCCCGCGAGTGAGGCGAGGGTCTGCCCTGCCACCGTTGCCGGTGTGGCGGGGTCGGTGGTGCTGTCCCACATACGGGGTGCCGGGCCGGTGAAGACTTCCTGTCCGGCAGGATTGAGGGCGCGCAGGTTGTCCGCCCCGTCCTCCTCGAGTTCGACGCCGTCGCCGTCGACCCCGTACTCAAGCTGCTGCAGCGCAGGGTTGGCGGCGGCTTCGGCTGTCTTGACGACCAGGACCTGGCCGAAGCCCGTGGGGGTGGCGTGCAGCTTGAGGTCGACGCCGGGCAGGACCTCGCGGTAGGTGGCGGTCTCGCCCGCGATATCGGGAACGGGCAGGGTCCCGGGCCAGGAGAAGGCGAGGCTGCGGCCATCGCGGCTGACCGTGGCCATGGGGGTGGTGCCGCCGTCGGAGAAGGTGACCCCGACTTCGGTGGCCCTGGTCTGGAAGCCGTCGGCGGTGGCCTGCAGAGTGGGGTCGATGTCGACGAGTTCCTGCCCCTTGCGCACCCATTGGGGCAGTGCGTAGCGCTCTTCGGTGAAGGAACCGCTGGGGTTGGCGAAGACCTGCGAGGTCTCCGTGCGCTGCCCCAGGATTTCGACCGGCTCGCCCGTCTCCTTCGCCTCGGCGAGTGCCGTGCTGCTCTGGGCATCGATGGATGCGACGGGCTGTTGGGCGGTGGGCGCCGGCGATGCGGCACGTGCGGTGTGGGGCAGCAGCTGGATCGGAGTGAGCACCATCGCGGCGAGTGCGATGGCAGCGGTACCTGTCCGGCTTAGCCGTCTCTTGCTGCGGTGAGCCAGTCTCACAGTGCGGTTTCCCCTCCCTGGTGGCGATGCAACTACGCACCGTAGAGAGCGGAGTGATCGCGGAACAAGCCTTTTCCACCGCGTGCCGTCATTCCGGTTTCGCATTCATCACCGAATTGCAAGAATGAGCGGTTTCATGTCTTTTACACCCATTTTTATGGACGAATAGAAAAGATGGAGTGGCGAATTTGTGTTCGCCCTCTGCCGCTGATCGGCAACTCGGTGTTACGTTCCCGTTGATCTACGTTCAGATCGAGTTCCTGACGACTTCCCAGGGGGGGAATTTTGTCCGGTCTGCCGGGTAGGGCTGCCCATCAAGCTCGTTCTTTGCGGCGCCGCAGACGTCTGGTGCGCAGTGTTGCCGTCACCGTGGCCGGCTACCTGGCCATCGGCCTGCTTACCGAACCGGTAGCCGCGGCAGCGGAACTGACGCTGCGTGAGCTGCGTAAGCCCGAACCCGTGCCGACCATGGAAATCCAGCCACATAAAATTAGCCGTCCTGACCAGACGCGCCCTTCACAGGCCGCGCCGAGGGCGATATGGCCGAGTGCCGGCAGTACGACGGTTGCCCTTCCGGCGGCTGGGCGAACAGCGGCTGCTACCCCCTCCATACGCATCGGTAAAAGCACCCGGAAATCTGAAAAAGCCTCCAGCCCCAGTAACGCCCAGGTGCAGGTTCTGAGCCGTGCGACGGCGGAATCCCTTGGGGTGGACGGTGTGGTTCTGGCCGTCCGTTCGGCGGACGGATCTGCCGGCCCTGTCAACGTTGAGGTGGACTACTCGGGTTTCCGTCACGCTTACGGTGGGGACTGGGCATCCCGGCTGACGCTCAAGCAGCTGCCGTCCTGCGTGCTGACCGCACCGGCCGGCACTGCCTGCAGCAAGGCCACGGACTTGCCCGCCCGCAACGACAACGAATACGCCACCGTCGGCGCCGTGGTGAACCTGCCGAGTTCGACCCCTGCGGCTACGGCCTCCGCGCCGGTCGCGTCGGCTCCTTCCGCCCGGTCGGCCAGCGGTATGGCTGCTGCTCCCGGCACGGTGCTGCTGGCAGTGACAGCCGCGGCGTCAGGCGCGGGCGGCGACTTCAAAGCCAGCCCCCTTGCGCCCTCGGCTGCCTGGTCCGCGGGCGGCTCCAGCGGTGCCTTCACCTGGAGCTACGACCTCGATACTCCGGGAGTAGCCGCCGGCCCTGGCCCGGACCTTAGCCTGTCCTACAGCTCCCAGGCCGTCGACGGGCGCACCGCTGCGACCAACAACCAGGCCAACTGGGTCGGTGACGGCTGGTCACTGGGCGTCGGATCCATCGAACGGCGCTACATCGCCTGCTCGGAAGACACCACCGGCAGCAACGGAACAGCCAAGAGCGCCGACCAGTGCTGGAAGACCGACAACGCTGTCCTCACCCTGAACGGACAGTCCAGTGTCCTGGTCAAGGACAAGGACTCCGGCGAGTGGCACCTGGAGGACGACGACGGCACCAAGGTCGAGAAGCTCGCCGAAACCGCCCGCGAAAACGGCGACAACAACGGCGAGTACTGGCTGGTTACCACCCCCGACGGAACCCAGTACCACTTCGGCTACAACCGGCTGCCCGGCTACTCGACCGGCAAGACGGAGACCAACTCCACCTGGACCGTCCCCGTGTTCGGCAACCAGAACGATGAGCCGTGCCACGCCACCGCCTACAAGGACTCCTGGTGCCAGCAGGCCTGGCGGTGGAACCTGGACTACGTCGTCACCCCGCACGGCGACGCCACGGCCTACTACTGGAAGAAGGAAGCCAACTACTACGGCCGCAACGTCAACCCCGACACCGGCGCCTCCACCGCCACCGTCTACGACCGCGGCGGCTACCTCGACCACATCGACTACGGCCTGCGCTCCAACACCGTCTACACCCAGAAAGCAGCAGGTCAGGTCTCCTTCACCGTCGACGAGCGCTGCCTCGCCGACTGCGGCACCTTCGACTCCGCACACGCCAAGAACTGGCCCGACGTCCCCTTCGACCGGCACTGCGCCTCCGGCCAGGAATGCACCAACCGGTTCTCGCCGTCCTTCTGGACCCGCAAGCGCCTGACCCAGGTCGACACCAGCATCCTGACCGGCGGCACCTACAAGCCGGTCGACACCTGGAAACTCACCCACGAGTTCCCGCCCACCGGTGACGGCACCGACCCCGCCCTGTGGCTGTCGTCCATCACCCGCACCGGCCACACCGGCACCGGCGACCTCACCATGCCCGCAGTGACCTTCAGCGGCCAGCAGCTGCCCAACCGCGTCGAAGGCGCCACCACCGGCGGATCCCCCGACCCGGTACCTCCGCTGACGCGCTACCGCGTCTACGGCATCAACACCGAGACCGGCTCCACCATCGGCGTCACCTACTCCCAGACCGACTGCAAGGCCGGCGACGTCCCCACACCCGCGTCGAACACCCGCCGCTGCTACCCCGTCATCTGGTCACCCCCGGACGCCCCGGCCTCCGACTACGAGCCCTACCTGGACTGGTTCCACACCTACGTCGCCACCCAGGTCCTGGAGAGCGACAACACCGGCGGCGCACCGATCAAGCAGACCGACTACAGCTACCTGGGCGGCATGGCCTGGGGCAAAGACGAGGACGAGTTCACCAAGCCGGCCGAACTCACCTACGGCGACCGTGAGGGCTTCGGCCGCGTCCAGGTCCGCACCGGATCCCCCATCGAGGGCACACGTTCCCTCGAGGAGCACCGCTACTTCCGCGGCATCACCGGCGCCAAGGTCACCGACCACGAAGGCAACGAAGTCACCGACCACCCCGCCTTCGCCGGCATGCCCCGCGAGCACGCCATCTACAGCGAGCACGGCGGCACCGTGCAAAAGACCGTCAGCTACACACCCTGGCGCTCCGCCGCCACCGCCACCCAGACCCGCACGGGCCTGAGCGCACTGGAGGCATACGCCACCGGCACCGCACAGGAAAAAACCCGCACCGCCGTCGGCACCGGCTGGCGCGCGGCCCAGGTCATCCGGACTTTCGACGGCCACGGCAAGGTCCTCACCGAGTCCGACCTCGGCGACCTCGCCAAGAGTGGCGACGAGGAATGCACCACCACCTCCTACGCCGCATCCTCCACCGGCATCCTCGACCTGCCCAAGGAGGTCAGGAACGTCGCGGTCGCCTGCGACAAGACACCCTCACTTCCCGCCGACCTGATATCCGTCGCCCGCTACTACTACGACGGCGCCACCAGCCTCGACGCCCCGGCCACCAAGGGTGACGTCACCCGGCTCGACGAACAGGACGCCAAGGGCACCGGCTACCTCACCACCGCACGCCACACCTACGACCAGCACGGCCGCGAACTGACCGACACCAACGCCGCCAACATCACTAGCACCACCGCCTACAACCCGACCACCATCGAAGCACCCCTGTCCAAGTCAGAGACCAACACCCTCAACCACACGGTCACCACCCACTACGACCCCACACGCGGGGCGACGACCGCCGCCGTGGACGCCAACGGCAAGCGCACCGACGCGGTCCTTGACGGCCTCGGCCGCACCCTCAAGGTGTGGAAGGCGGGCTGGTCCAAGACCGACCACCCCGACCAGCCCAGCACCGAATTCACGTACACGATCTCCAAGACCGCACCCAACGCGGTGGCGACGAAGGCGCTGCAGCACGACGGCACCTACGTCACCAGCTTCCAGATCTACGACGGTCTGCTGCGTGAACGCGCGACCCAGGCACGTGCGTACGGCACCACCAACCGGGTCGTGACCGAGACCCGCTACGACAGCCGCGGCCTGCCGCACAAGGCATACAGCGCCTACTACGCGGAGGGCGCACCGGCCGCCGACCTCACCGGAGCCGCCGACAACACGGTGCCCGCCATGGTGGAGAACCTCTACGACGGCCAGGGCCGCGTCACCGACGCCATCGCCCGCCACTACGGCGACGAGGAATACCGCACCAAGACCGTCCACGCCGGTGACCGGACGACCGTCATTCCGCCCACCGGCGGTACCGCCACCACGACCGTCACCGATGTCCGCGGCCGCACCACCGAACGGCTGCAATACATAAACGCCGCACGCACCGAGTATCAAACGACGCGCTACACCTACGGCAAGTACGACGAACCGGACACCGTCACAGACCCGGCCGGCAACACCTGGGACTACACCTTCGACGCCCGCGGTCAGAAAACCGACGCCGACGACCCCGACAAGGGCAAGTCCCACACCGACTACGACAACCTCGGCAACCCCACCGCCGTCACCGACGCCCGCGGCATCACCCTCACCACCAGCTACGACGACCTCGGCCGCCAGCGCACCCTGAAAAAGGGCAGCACGCTACTCGCCGAGTGGACCTACGACACCGTCGCCAAGGGGCAGCCCTCCGCCAGCACCCGCTACATCGACGGCCAGGCCTACACCACAGCTACCACCGCCTACACCGACGACTACCAGCCCGCCACCAGCACCGTCACCATTCCCGCAGGTGCGGGCTCCCTGGCCGGCACGTACACCTGGACCTTCGGCTACAACACCTACACCGGCGCCCAGGAATGGATCCGCCACCCCGCCGTCGGCAACCTCCCCAGCGAACGCCAGACCACCATCTACGGCCACCTCAGCCTCCCGCAGAAGACCACCGCCGGAGCCGTCAACCTCGTCAACGCCACCCAGTACGACGTCTTCTCCCGCGCCAACCGCCTCGAATTCGGCACCCTCGGTAAAAAGGTCTACCTCACCCGCGACTACGACGAATTCACCGGCCGCCTCACCCGCCAGACCTCCGACCGCGACCTGGCACCCCAGCGCATCGACGACACCACTTACACCTACGACGACGCAGGCAACGTCACCAGCCTCACCACCGCCAGCGGCCAAGACACCCAGCGCACCGTCGACACCCAATGCTTCACCAACGACGCCCTCCAGCGCCTGACCCAAGCCTGGACCACCACCACCGACTGCAACACCGCAGCCACCAGCAGCACCAACGGCGGACCCGACCCCTACTGGCAAAGCTACGCCTACGACGCGATCGGCAACCGCACCCAGCTGACCGACCACCGCACCAGCGCCACCACCACCTACACCCACAACCCCGCAGGCGGCACCGCCCCCCACGCCCCACAGACCGCAACCATCAGCGGCGGACCCAACAACGGACAGACCAGCACCTACGCCTACGACGCGGCCGGCAACACCAAGACCCGCACCATCGCAGCGCGCACCCAGAACCTCACCTGGGACGACGAAGGCCACCTCGCCACCCTCACCGAAGCAGGCAAGACCACCAGCTACCTCTACGACGCCGACGGCAACCGCATGATCGCCCGCGACGCCGACGGCACCCAGACCCTCACCCTGCCCGGCGACAACGAACTCAAGGTCACCCCCACAGGAGTCAAGGAAGGCATCCGCTACTACACCCACGCTGGCGAAACCATCGCCGTAAGGACCAGCAAGGGCTTCTCCTTCCTCCTCAACGACCACCAAGGCACCGCCAGCGCGGCGGTCGCCATGACCACCCTCGCCGTCACCCGCCGCCGCCAGCTCCCGTTCGGCCAGCTCCGCTCCGAACAGAGCGAGACCATGCCCGGCACTCGCACCTTCGTCGGCGGCACCAGCGACCCCACCGGCCTCACCCACCTCGGCGCCCGCGAATACGACCCCACCCTCGGCACCTTCATCTCCGTCGACCCACTCATCGACATCAACGACCCCCTGCAGATGAACGCCTACGCCTACGCCAACAGCCGACCCGTCACCGCATCCGACCCCGACGGACGGATGATCTACGACGACTTCACCGGCCAGGGCTACGGCAACTCCAAAGTCATGAAGAACGCCTACAAGAGTTACGGCTACCTCGACCGCAACGGGCGCACAACCAAGAAGTACAAGCAAAAACTTGCCAGCTACAACAATTCTTGGAATTCCTACTACCAGTCAAGCTATTACAAGAAGCAGCAAAAGGCAGCGAATTCAAAGCCTCAGGCTAACGTCCAGAAGAAAGCCGAAGAGGCGCAGCGTCGCAAAGATGGCATCTGGGGCAGTATCAAGAAGGGTAACTGGGGTAACGCTTGGCAGAATACGAAGGAATCGAAACTTGGGAATGCTGTACGTGGTGCCGCAGATTGGGTTTGGGATAACCGGGGGAATATCGTGAAAGTCGCTGCGGGTGCCGCATTTGTTGCATGCACCGTCGGCACGGCGGGAGCTTGCGCTCCCGTAGCTGCAACGGCGTTCGCTCTTTCCGTCGGGAACCGCAGCATCAACCTTGCCCAGAGCGAAAGAGGAACTAAGGACTGGCTGGCCTTTGGTAGTGGCGTAGCTTTCGATACTGTGGGTTGGCGTGTCAATGCAGTGAGAGAGCCGGCGCTATTCGTTAAGGGTGGTCTACCCTTCCTTTACAACGTGTCCACCCGAGCTGGCCAAAGCCGCCTATACCAGCAGACCAGCGCCCTCGTATGGGGAACGCTAGGCTGGTAGCGCACGCACACATCCAACTTGTGGGTCCTGGGGTGTCGAGCTTGCACCCCAGGCCGCAGTGCCTGATTGGAGTCTCGATGAAAGCGGTCTATTTTGGGGCAAATATCACTTCTGGTGGAATTCCCCTTGTTGGGGTGATTGTTATGCTCGGGCTTCTGTCGCTATTTGTGTGGGACTCTCTTCGGTTGCCGCCGGGCATGTGGTTTCGCTGGCTGATGCCGCTCGGCTTTCTACCGTTGATGGGCGGAATTTTGCTGGACAACTACTGGTTTATCGGAGTTGGTGTGATACTCATGGGAATCGGTCTCGCTTGGGGTAAAGGACAACGACAAAAAGGCAATGCTAAGTGGTTTTAATGTGTCAGCTGTAGATCGTGATCACGCTGGTCGCGACTGAGTCCTTTCAGTGGCCGCCGATCGGGTGAGGGCCTGAGGGTGGAAACAGGCAGGGCCCCGGTGCTGTTGGGGGAAGTATTCGAAGTCTCGACTCGCCGGCCCTGGAAACCTGATGGTTCCTTATCCTGTCGGTACTCGACCTGCCCCAGCACTCGTCGAGTGGCTCGTGATGCTCATCGTCACCCCGCGAGAGTGACCGCCGCTGCAAGATCCGTGCGTCCCGGCACGATAGTTAGGTAGGAGCGTAAGGACTGGCGTGTCGCTCGGGAAGCTCCAGCATACGGTCGAGAATGGTTTCGCCTCGATACTTGCCGTTTTCCTTGTGTACTCGTATCTTCCCGCACTACTTGACACCAAAATTCCGCGGCCTATGCTATATGTCTGGGAATTTCTCTTAGTCGTCTTAGTCGTCGCAGTCGGCGTTAATGGCTTAGTAGTGCGTCTCGATGTGGCCGTTCTGTATTCACGCGTGATGAATGCAGAACGGCTTTCTCTTGATGGGACTTGGTTGCAGGTATCTGCGAGTTTTGATGACTTAGCGGGCGGTCGGTTTTCTATTTGAGGACACTACCTGCAATAAATCCACGGGTTCGGCCTCGACGCCGCTCTAAATAATGCACACTATACGTTAGGGAAGGGTAGTGATGAATGTAAAAGGTGACGTTGTACTGAGGCGCCCGGGCATGCTGATATTCGCCTGGGTGCTCCTCGTTGGTCTGGGGAGTATCCTTCCCTTTTGCAATATCTTCGGTGACAATGGCACATGGATTTCGGCAAGGATGGCAAGGGATACCGGTATATCTAGGGCTCGCGGGAGCGCTCGGGCGAGGTGCCAGCATTAAAGTAATCCTGCATGAAGAAACGCTGACCGTCGTGAACTACTTTCGAACCTACAACATCCCGGCAAATGCAATCCGTGACGTCGAAGTCGACAACAACGGTAGTCTTAGAATCTACCTGCACAAAGAGCTGAGATTGCGCACCCTGGGCAGAATGTCGAACGTCTTCGTGGCCGCATTCGCCGGATCTCTTATGGACCACTTCAGGGGTACTAGCAGCAAAACAAAGCGGACTATCAGCGACTGGCTCTCGTTCGCCCGCACTCCAGGGGGTGAACACGCGGCCGCACAGGTGTCCTGGACGTGGTGCAGGTACGCGGACGCAGCTCTAATTCTCTTCTCGATCACAATAGGTTCGGGTGCACTCTGGATGGCGCTCACCGCACGCTGACATGTCCTCGGTACCGGAATTTGTCATAAGTGCTTGCCTGGTGTGCTGACCTGGCAGGGAAGAGCAGGTGAATATGGGGCTTCTCGGGCTGGTTACCCTCGCTGTGCCGTTCGTTCTAATCGGGTTGAGTCTGGTGACGAATTTTCGAGGGACAGCAGACTTCTTTAATAGTGGAGGTAGACGTGATGTCGCTCGAATAGCGAAGATCGTCGGGTGGATGTTCGTGATCCTGCCCTCCGCTGCCGTAATCCGCTACCTCGTAGCTGTAATCGCACGTTGACCTAATCGTCAAAATCTGGGCACAGCAACGCGTCAACTTTCTTTGAGGCCGCCTCGGACGCGCCGCCAAGGTTGCGGCGCAGAAGAACGGCGCCAGCCGCACGGCGCAGCCAAAGCCACGCACGACCCGGGTGACCCGGCACAATGGGCGCGAGTCGATGGGGCTCGGTGCCGCGATCGGCGCGCTGGTCACCGAGCAGGCCTGGAAGCTCCCGGCCGCCAGCGCGACGCTGCGGGATCGGTAGGCGGTCATCGCCCCCGAGCTCGCCGGGCACGCCGCCGCCGTGTCGTACGACGCCGGCTCCGGTCGGCTGACCGTGTGCCCGGAGTCATCAGCCTGGGCAACGAAGGCCCCCTGGAGCAGACCCGGATCATCGCGGCCGCCAACGAGCCAGCGGGCCGCACGGTCGTCCGCGCCCCGCGATCCTCGCGCCGGCCCGGTCCAGGTGTCCGAGTCGGCCGACGCCGGCCTGCAGCCCGTCGGGGTGTCTGCAGGTCGGTGCGGACCCGAAAGACCGCCTCGGACGGCTACCGCCGCACGCTCGCCGCGCACCAGGAGGTGGCCCGGCCGTCCCGCGTGGACCCGGGCATCGCGGAGGCGGTGGAGCGGCAGGCCGCAGCGATGCGGGAGCTGAGTCGCCGGGCCGTCCCCGAGCCAGATGTGGACGATGTGACGGCCCCGATCGAGCAGGTGCGCCTGGAGCGCCGCCGCCAGGGTGCGGCCACCGAGGCGGCCGCACTGCGTCGGGCCCGGGCCGAGCGCGCTGCCCGGAAGGGGCAGGCCGGATACGGCGTGATCGGCAGCGCGGCGAGGGCATCACAGCTGGGGCGTACGGCCTGAGTCGAGCCGAGAGGCGATCTGGTTGGTGTACTCGGCTGGTGACAGGATGTGTTGGCGGGTGGGGATGGGGGAGTTTGTGCGCACGGACAGGCGACGGATCCAGACGGCGGTGCTCGGCGGGGCGGACTCGGATGAGCCGTTGATGTTGCCGATGGAAGCGATCGAGTTGGATGCATTCCGGCGTGCTTACGAGGACGACTCCTTCTGGTGTGGGACTCTGCTCGGCGGTTGCGGCGGCCAGTTGACCACGAAGCTGTACACGGACCGCGCCTGTCATTTCGCACACCACCCGGACCCGGACGGACTGCCGCACGTGTGCGGGCGCCGCTCCCACGGCGTGGACAGTGCGGACCACCTCTATGTGCGTTCGGCGGCCTCGGCCTGGCTCGCGGGCCGCGGGGAACAGGCGACCTTCGAGTACACCCGCACCGAAGGCGCACCGATCGGGTCCATCGTGGATGTGCGCTGGCGGCATGGCACTATGCGAGTGCATCTGGACCAGGCGGTGACGCCGGTGTGGGACGACGGTGTCGAGCCGGTCCTCGGGACGATGGTGCCGGTCGACCGCGACACACTGATCCGCCGCTGGTACGTGCACCGAATCCGCCTGGACAGCGTGGGCACCGCGCGCCACGTACAGATCGGGACCGAGGCGTTTGCCCGGCCAATCGAATGGTTCGCCCTGGACGAATGCGAGATGACGGAGCGCGGATTGTCGACGCCGGCCGTTGAGAAGATCGTTCAGGCCCGCACAGCGCCGCGCCCATCGCTGTGGTCGCCCGGCAAGGCGCGGAAGGTGCCGGAGCCGGAGGCACGCGCCCAGGCCCTGCTGCGCCGGCTGGTGTATGCGCGTCGGATCGAGTCTGTGCCCGTGGTGAGGCAGGTGTGCGCGGACATCGAGGATCTGACCGGTGTGGACGAGGAGCTCCAGGGGCAGCTCGGGGCTGCCGTTCGCCACGCGAGGGTCTGGCTGGTCGAGCAGGACGAGGAGCGCCGCAAGCTCTTCGACAACCTGAAGCAGGCGGTCACGTATCAGAAGCCTGGGCGGGTGCGCAGGCTTCTGGTACGCGTCAATGCGACGGCATCTGAGGACCGCACAGACGCCGAATCCGCCCTCTACGAGCGGGCGACCACGTACTTCGAGAGCCTGGACGACCTCGCGCGGGACGCGGTCGAAGCGGAAGCTGACACGGAGAAGGAAGCACAAAGGGCTGCGGCTCGGGTTCGCAGCGCCCTCCAACGCCTTCGCAGGTACGACGAGTACACGCCCTACCTGCGCCTTCAGGTTGAGGAGTTCCTGCGGTCCGCGGCCTTGGCCGGGGAACTTCTGACCCGTGGTGAAGCGCGGCGCGTGGAGGTCTGGAAGAAGCGGGTGGCACTGGGGCCGCGGGAGCAGCTGTGCGTGGCGCGGCGGTACTGGATCCAGCGGAGCTGTCCGCGCTGCAACGCGCAGCAGGGCAAGGACTGTGTGCTGATCGAGGGGCCCAGCAGCGGGAAGCCGCGCATGGACGGCCACAACGAGCGGCTACAGCTGATCCTGGATGATCGGAAAGCCGAAAGGATGGCCCGGCAACAGAAGAAGGCTCGGCAAGAGGTTGAGGACCCTGCCGAGCCGATACGGCCAGTCTCGGAGACGCGCGAGGGTGAAGCCAACCCTGATCGTCCGCTCCAGCAGCGGCCGCCTAAGGTCGACCGGGAGGGCCAGAAGAAGGAGGCGGGCAAGAAGACCACGGCCCGGCTGCACCATCAGGTGCCACGCGGCGACTGGTACCGAATGACGTGCCCGCGATGCCACGCCGGACCGGGCCAGCTGTGCGACAACGACGATCGCGTCGGCCTCAGCGAGAGGCGACAGCTTCCCCACGACGAGCGCCTGCGCCGCGTCCTGCAGAGCGACGACCGCATTGGCCCCGGCGAGAAGCAGAAGGTCGCCCGCAACGAACGCCAGGAGCAAGCCGTCGACGTCGTGCCCCCGCCGCTTGCCCGGGCCGAACCCCGGCCTCCCCGGCCGCGCAGGAGAGAGCGGGAATCGCAGGAAACCGCGACCTCGGCGGCGCGGACCTGGCATGCCAGAGAGGTCACTTGCCCAAAGTGCCAGGCCGGCCCGAACTCCCCGTGCGTGCCCCACGGTCCGCACCAGGAGCGGGTGGAATGGGCGAAGGAGTTCACCCGCAAACTGTGGGACTGAGGCAAGCCGGATGCCGAGTGCGCGCTGACCGCCGGTTCCCACAAGGCGCTGCGGGACATCCTCGAGGGCCGCGGCCGCCGACTCAGGCAGACGGTTCGCTATCAGGCCGCGGGCGGCTGGCTGGAGGGCGTTGCCTGGTCGGCGGGCTGGTCCAGTTGTTGCTGGCGGCGCCGCTGTTCGTTGCGGTGGTCTTCGACGCGCTGGGTGAACTTCTTCAGCGCCTCGTCCTCCTGGCCGGGCCCGTATTCGCTGTACGGGCCGATGCCGAGCCGGACGGCGTTGGCCTCCTCCTCGATGGCGTCGGCGGTCTGCTGGAGGAAGTAGCTGCGCTCGCGGAACTTGTAGTAGCCGGTGAACATTGCGGCCACCGTGATGGCGAAGCTGATGGCGGTCAGGGTGACGCTCTGCCAGGTCAGCTCCTTGCCGGTGTCCAGGGCCGCGATCGTGGTCGTGGACGCGGAGCCGATCATGATGAGGGTCTGCAGGCTGTTGTGGATCCGCCGGTACTTGCGGCTGTCGGCCTGGTACTGCGTGCAGGCACCTCCGACCGACGAGCAGAGCACCCTCGTCCTCGCGCTGACCAGTCAGATCACCCGCCTGAAGAAGCAGCACCGAGAAGAAGTACAGGCCCTGCGAGACGCGCTCGAACAAGCTCACGGCGAGAACCTCGACCTCCGCCGTGAACTCGACCGTCGCGGTCGCGACACGACCAGACCTCAGGAGCAGGAACCCTGCTGATAGATCAGTCCGCGCGTTCCAACCTGAGGGAGCTACCCACCGGGATCGCCCGCCACATCGCGCTGACCTGCGGAAGCGACTCGATGAACGTGGCGATTTGGACCAGCGCTGCGGCCCGTTCAGGACCGATGGGATCGAAGTCAAAGCCCATGCTGTCGGTCCAGGCCATACCGCCCAGGTCGGCCCAGGCTGGAGCGTCAGCGAAGAACAGCTCGAGTTCTACGTTCCAGCGCTGCGGCTGCCAGAACTCGTCATCCCGGTCACCCTCGTCGCTCGCCGCGAACTGCCTGGTGAAGACCAGTGCGGGGCAGTCATCGTTCCAACTCCACCGACCCCACTGCACGATGAACCCGTCGCCGTCATCCTCTGCAGGCTCAATCCCATCGATCTGCTCCTGGACGAACTCCTGGAACGCGGACCAGGCCCGCGCAACGTCGCCGACCGCATCCGGGTCAAGTCCGTGACGACGAAGGATCAGCGCGAACCGCTCAGGACTGTTCTTCCAGTGCGTGGCCATGCCGGATGCTAACCGATCACCGCCACGCCAGGACGGCACCAAACAACAGACCACCAGAAGGCCGCGACAACGCGCCGCCTCGGGCTCGTTACAGCCATCGCAACAGCATCCCGAACTGGGAAGCAGCCATCAAAGGATCTTCGAACTCCGGATAACGGGCGGGGTCGGCAAGACGCACATCGCCGTCGCCCTGGCCGTCGCGGCCTGCCGGGCCGGCTACTCGATCTACTGCACCAGCCTCGACGACATGGTCCGCAACCTCAAAACCGCCGAGGCGGCCGGCCGGCTGACGAGCAAGCTCGGCACCTACCTGCGGCCCGGCGTTCTCGTGGTCGACGAGGTCGGCTACCAGCCCTTCGAACGGGCCGAGGCGAACCTGGTCTTCCAGGTCATCTCCAAGCGCTACGAGAAGGGCTCCATCATCCTGACCTCGAAAAAGACCTTCAGCAAATGGGGCCAGGTCTTCGGCGACGAGGTCCTCGCCACCGTCATCCTCGACCGCCTCCTCCGCCACTGCGAAGTGATCTCCATCAACGGCCCCAGCTACCGGCTGAAGAACCGCCTCAAGGCCATCGAGCGAGAGACGGAAGTGGCATAGAGGTCTCACGAGGCGCTTGGCGCGGTCTGCCTCTTCCCTCGACGGCCGGATCTCAACGCGAGATAGGACGTCACCGCAGTCGCAACGAGAGGCAGGAGCGGATACAGAACTGCCGTCCCCCACGATGTGAAGCTCTTGTCCACCACCTCAAAGGTTCCCCACGGCGTTCGGGCCGCGGGCACTACGCCCCCTTGCTTGCCGTCATAACGCACTGTCACGGTGTTCATGCTCACGTCGCCCACAAGCCGGCCAGAGCACTCGACGTGGCTTCCACTTCGACTGCTTTCGAGCCGGCACTGCGAAAGACGAACCCGGACTTCGTTCCCAGCCAGTCCCAGCCGCACGAGCCCGAGAGCCCCGGCTGACACCGTTATCCCCAGAAACAGCACAGCAAGCACGCTCCAGGCCACGGCCGCTATGCCCCACCCCTTAGTTGTCATGGAGCCAGCATGGCGCACCAGGATCAGAAACAACTGGGGACGTTCGTCCGTACGCAGCTGGGGAGAGAAGTCCGTACGCCGACACACGGCGTCTCCCGCAAGAAGTCCGACCCTGGCGACGCTCTGGTGCTGGCCAACATCCTGCGCACCGATATGCCCATGCACCGGCCGCTGCAGGCCGATACCAACCTTGCACGCGCCGTTGCCGTCCTCGCCCGCGCCCAGCAGGACGCAACCTGGAACCGGCAGCAGATCGCCAACCAGCTTCGCTCGCTGCTGCGCGAGTACTATCCCGCCGCCCTGGACGCCGTCGCCGGATGGACCAACGGGCTGTGTCGTCCCGAAGCACGCGAACTGCTCAAGCTCGCCCCCACCCCGGGCCGGGCCGCCCGGCTCACACGGGCCCAGCTCCGGTCCGCCCTCAAACGCGCTGGCCGTAGCCGCGGCATCGAAGCCGAGGCCGACCGGCTCCGCGAGATTTTACGCGGTGACTACGCGAGCCAGCCGCAGCTGGTCGAAGATGCGCTCGGCAAGCAGGCCTTCGCCCTCCTGCGACAGTTGGAAGCCGCCTGCCTCGCTGCTGACGAGCTTGCCGAGGCGGTCGAGGAGTCTTTTGTCCAACACCCGGACGCTGAAGTCATTTTGAGCTTCCCCGGACTCGGGGTCCAGCTCGGCGCCCGGGTGTTGGCCGAGATCGGCGATGACCGCCAGCGGTTCGCCGACGCACGTGGCATGAAGGCCTATGCAGGCTCCGCCCCCGTCACCCGCGCGTCCGGCAAGAAGCGCCACGTCGGGCGCCGCATGGTCAACTCTTTCAGCGGCGGCACGAGGTGGATGCGGGCGTTGTCCCAGACCAGCACGATGGGCCCGCCGAGCCAAATGCAGGCGCGGACGATGAGATCCCGGAAGTCCCGCCAGGTGAAGCCCTTCGGCTCGCCCTTGCGGCCCCGGTACTCGCGGATCGCGTAGATCAACCGAGACCGCTCACCGGGCCTGTAGCAGGCCATGCCCGCCATCGAGACACGGCCAGAGCCCCGGCCGCGCACGCGGACGACGGGCGTGCGCCCCACGCGGCCCCAGATCCTGGCACGCGGCGGCGTCATCGACTGCCCGGCCTCGTCCGCGAAGACGATCCAGCCGTTGCATGCCGCCGCGGTGCTCTTACCCGCGGCCAGACCTCTTTCTTCCATAGCTCCACCGCATCGTCGTCGCGCTCGATCGCCCGACGGGCCGGCTGCTGCCACGACCAGCCGTGCCGCCTCAGCAGCCGCCACGTCCCCTCCACCGTGTAGGAGACGTGGAACAGCCGGCCGATCAGCGTCTTCACCCGCGCCAGCGTCCATTGCTGATCCGCCCAGCCATGGACCAGCGGCCCGCGTTCCAACTCCTGCTCCAGCCTGGCGATCTGCTTTCCGCCGAGCCTCGGGCGCCCAGGCGATCCCTTGGAGAGAACCGCGGCCCTGCCGCTCTCGCGCCACTGACGGCGCCATCGCTCCACCGACCGCTCGGACACCCGCAGCGCGGCCGCGATCTCCCGACTCTCCCCCCCCCGCTCTCGAAGCGTTCCACGGCTTCCAGCCGAATCCGCTCCCGCGCGGCCCTCCCGGCGTCGGTCAACCCGCCGCCCTGCGTGTATCTCACACTCCAGGGCTACTGGAGTATCGTCGCCTGGCCGTCGAGCAGGGAGCTGCCGGACGACATACGGCAAGCCCTGGGGGCCGCGCTCGGTGAAGCCGTCCACCGCCCACCAGGAGCCTGAAGCGCAATGCGGGCCAGGGCAGTATCACGCCGGTGCGCCCGGGCCCCAATCACGCATAACGGGGAGATGCGCGATGTCCCCAACGATCCTGCGCGTGAAAGGTCACCCCGTCACCGAACGCTGCGTGCCGGCAGGCACAGCTGCTCACGTCACGAACGAGTTCGGTCGCTGAGCGCCGTGATGAGATTTAGATCGTCGCTGTGCTCTGGGAACGTGCTGAACTGGGTGGCGTCCCGTACGCCACACTCCCAGGGAGAGAGCATGGGCGAGGCCGCCATCGCCGTGTCCGGCGAGGCGTTCGAGGCGCTTTCGGAGAACGTGGGCCACATCCTTGCCACCCGAGCATTGCTGTGTGTCATCGCTCCGGAAGACGTCCCGGCTGTGGCCGTCGTGGAGGCTGCTCTCACCCGCCATGGGGGCGCCGACCCGGTCGTGGTCACGACCGCGGCGCCGGGCAACATGGCGGCGCTCCTGAACGCGTTGCACGGCGCTCTGCACCTCGGTGTCCGGCCGCGGCGGCTGGCCGTCGCGCAGCAGGCCGTGGAAACCGAACTCGCGCGGCTCCCCGAGCCGGTGGTGGTCGTACGCGACGCGCATCTGCTGCGGACCGAGGCTCTGCAGTACGTCTACGGGTTGTGGAGCCTGTTCCAGAAGCATGAACGCCGGATGCCCGTCGTCCTGGTGGGACCCGAGCAGATCCGGTCGGTACTGCACCGGCCGGCACTCGCCAGCCTGGAGAGCTGCGTCTTCATCTGGCACCGCCTCACCCCGTGAACGCAGCAGAGCACGGGACTCACGCGGTCCCCTGCCGGTTGCGGAGAATCTCCCCACCGATCAGCAGCGACCTGCTGACGCGTGCGTGTCCGCGCTGCCGGTAGATGCTGTCGGCGGTGGAGTCCAGCACCTCCAACGCCCGGCCCACGCCCCCGTCCCAGCCCTCCCCATATACGTCCCCTTGAGTGTCGGGGCGCAGCCGGCCAGTTCCCCGACCCAGCAGTGCGCCCCGGCCACCGCGCCGGCCTCCAGCACGCAGACCAACTCGTCCGCCTCATCCGGCTCCAGCCCGGCGGCGGCGAGGACCGCATGCACCTTCATCAGGGCATTGACCGCCCTCGTCTGGTAGTCACTCATCCGCGCCCGCGGGGCAGCACTGACCTCCCGCTCGTCCGCGCCCTGTTCGCGCCCGGCCGTCACGCGGCTCCTTCCGCTACCGCACACTCCAGCCAAAGCCCGGCCAACGCCGCGAGCTGTCGACGGCGAACTTGGCCCGGCAGCTCTGGCTTGGGGTTGTGTCAATTGTTTGACACAAGCGTGTGGCTGGTCTCATCTTGTACTGACTACCTGATACAAGCTGGAGAAACTGGGGGAGT
Organism: Streptomyces sp. NPDC107562; assembly: GCF_055657325.1. Taxonomy (NCBI): domain Bacteria; kingdom Bacillati; phylum Actinomycetota; class Actinomycetes; order Kitasatosporales; family Streptomycetaceae; genus Streptomyces; species Streptomyces sp. NPDC107562. Next base: position 1,261,965 of record NZ_JBVKBE010000001.1, read on the forward strand.
TCATGAGTGGAGTCGACACGGTGCCTTCCGCGTCGTCGGCGGACCGCTTCGCCCGTTGGGCGGGATTGCTGGCCGGGGCCGTGGCGGCTCGGTTCGTGGGGAGTACGTGGGGGACGGATGGGGACATCGGCGTCCTGTACGCGATTCTCGTCTTCGGTCTGTGCGCGGTTGCCGGTGTCCTGGCGGGTGATCTGTTGACGGCCCGTCCCCGCGGCACGGTCCGCACGGCGGGGTTGACCCCGCGCCGCGTTCGCGATTATGTGCCACCGCGGATGACGCTGCTCCTGCTCGCCCAGGCCGGCGTAGTTGTCGTCCTCCTGATGACGGCGGCCGTTTTTGCCCGGACCGATGAGACGTCTCGCGGGAGTCGTTCCCTGGCCTTCACCTGCCAGGACGGGGACATCGTCAGCATGGGCTCGGGGCCCGGTGGTTTCTACGGCGCGCCCGTCCTCGCCTGTGTCATCGTCGCTACAGTTGCCTGCCTGTGGTCGCTGACCTGGATCGCCCGCCGTCCCGGGGACGACCAGAACCGCCGTGACCGCGCGCTGGCCGTCGTCGCAGCGTGGGGCCTGCTGGTGTCCGCGCTCCTGCTCGGTATCGCCTCGACCATGTCCGGCGCCCTGATGGGCACGGGCTGTGACGGGACCCTGGGCCGTATCGGAGCAGGCATCGTGTGGCTGGTGGCCCTGATCGCCCTCGTCACGGTGGCATGGTGCCTGTTCACGGTGATCGCACCCAAGGCCCGGGTGCGCCGGTGACCCGTCTCTTCATTCACGTCGACACCGCCAGCCACGTTCCGCCGTACGAACAGATCCGGGCCGAGTTGGCCGCTCTGATCGCCATCGGCCGTCTCCCGGAAGGCGAACGCCTTCCGACGGTACGTCAGCTGGCAGCCGATCTGGGCCTGGCGGCAGGAACGGTGGCAAGGGCCTACCGCGAACTGGAATCGGCGTCGTTGGTCCGGACACGCAGAGGAGCGGGGACACGCGTGGCTCCGCTTGCGGCCCCTGGCACCGGCCCGGATCCGGCGCGGCTGGCGGAATTGGCGCGGCTGTTCGTGACGCAGGCTCAAGGGCTTGGCGCGGACCCGCGGGCAGTGATCGGGGCCGTACAGAAGGCGTTGGACAATACGCCCTGACACACCACTCAACACCATCTTGCTTCTGCCATGGCGTCGTAGCAGTAGAGGGGTCCTGTCCGATCGTTGGACCGGACAGGACCCCTCGTGCTCGATGCGAGCGGCTCGGCAGTCCCTGATCGACGCCGAGGCGTCGGAGGGGCTTTGCTTTACAGCGTCAGACCGGACCGCTTCCTTCTGCGTCGCTCGTTGAACGCGATGAGTGTGAAGAGGGCGGCGAAGGCCGAGAAGATGAGCGCGATGTCGCTGACTTCTGGGGACAGGAAGACCCAGAAGACGAGCGCCCAGAATGCACCCACCACTAGTCCTGCTGGGACTGGGTGTCGGGCGCACTGCCGACGGACGGCATCGCGGTAGTCACGTTCGGCCATCGTTTACCTCGATCGATTCCAGCGGAAGTATCGGCTCCACGTTCCCTTGCAGCCGTGTATGCGACGCGACCTGACCATCACGTCGCCCACTCCAGCCCCGAGCGTGGCCAGGGCGGCAAGCCTGTCAGCGGTGAGCGTGGCGCGCCTGGTCGTGGGGTTGCTGAGGAACCCCCGCATGCCGCTGATGCCACGTGCAGCCAGACGTCGCGACAAACACGATCGCGGCCAGCACTTCCCGGTCTCCGTGCCGGCGCCTGCCACCGCCTTGCGGACGGGTTGGCGCCTCGGGCGCGACCCGCTGGAACAACTCCCGCAGCTCATCCGGCACCAGCCGCTCAACGATCCCCACTGCCACAGGCTATCCAACACGCCAAATGAGATGGCCTGTAAGGGCTCGCAGAGAATCAACATGCTGATTTGATCTTTGTGGACCTGCTGTTCGCGAGGAACGCGGTGACATCGGCGGGCGTGCGGAACCTGGCTGTCGACGGTGGGATGGTGTAGCCGTGCACGGCCAGGAGGGGCTGGACTTGGTGAACGGCCCTGGTAAGGGTGCTGCCGTTGACTCCGAAGAGCTGGGCGAGGAGGTCTCGGGTGCGGGCTGTTCACACGGTCAGTCCCGGCTGGAAAGAGGGGTCCGCAGTTCCACGCGAAGCCGGATCGAAGTGTCGATGGGCAGTCCCAGGCTGGCGAGCCGAAGGTCCTTCGAGTAGTTCGCGATGAGGTCGAGATCCCGCAGCTGCCGCTGGAGCTCTGCAACGGTTGCCTCGTCGAGGTCGGGTACTTCCCTTTCCTGCTCGGCAAGGTGCTCAAGGTGCTCGTCCACAGCGTCCACGGCCCTTCGGCTCGCCCAGACCGAGAAGTCACAGCACTCGAACAGGTAGGCGTGCGCGGCATACAGCGTCGTGGCCGCCGCGTTCTCGTCCGCATCGCCGGGACCGTCCTGGCCATCGTTGTGGCAGTACTCGCTGAGCATGTATTCGGCCACACCCCGCTTCACCGCCGTGAAAGCCGTCGAATCCCCGAGGGAACCCTCCCATACGGCGTTCAGCAGGGAGCGAAGGCTCATCGTGAACGGCGCCCGATCCTCCTCGGGCAGTGCTTCATGCCAACTCATGAGCCGCTCAGCGGCGCCAGCCGCAAACACGGCGCGCTCACTCGACGACATGGCCGCCAGGCGAGCCTCCACCGCCGCCGACAACTCCTGCCACGTATCCAAAACCGAGCCACCCCCGAGTCGAGATTTCGGCGAGCGCACACCCGCCTCGGGGATCATCGCACCAACCCCTGACACGCTTGAAAGCCGACCACCAACCGGCTCTCGCAGCAAAGAGGCGGGCCCGTCCGCACCGCGCCTGTCAGGGACACGGACCGGCAGGGCCCAGACCACCAACCTCCTGGCCCACGTCCATCCGCTACGGCAGACACTCCCAACCCGATGTCACTCGATCTGGGTGGCTCTCATTCTCGCCGCCGATCATGGACCTACACCGTTGTCCATGTCCCGCACGGATGGCCCAAAGCTGCTCTCGAAACCACCGCCCACGTGGCCCTCGTTCACCCCGCCGAAAACACCACCTTCGTCCATGGACCAGATCGGCCGGCATCAGCGGCTCAGTCCGGTCCCCCCCGGTTCGGGCGTCCACTGCCATGCTGCTGTTGATGACCTTCCGCGAGGCTTTTCCCGCGCGTGACGTGCAGGCTTGTGGGCACGTTGCTCTGGCATGGACGACTACGATGCCTTCGATCTGGACGCGGCGGACTTCTCGGCGACGGAGCACACAGCGCACCGGCTTGCCTTGCTAACGCTTGAGGAAGCACACGATTTGTTGGGTTTGCTGCTGACCGTGGCGCAGGAGGACGGGCCGGTCTCACAGGAGGCGGACCGGCTGGCGCGGGAGATCGCCGCTCGTATCCCTTCGGAGAACTGAGCGCGTATCGGTGCGATCCGAGAGCCACGCTGAAATGAACTCAGCGGATGGCCAGACATATGGCTATCGGTGCTGTCGGCGTGATGGTGCGGGCTGATCGGGTGCTGCCGTCGCGTCTCGGGGCGCGAACGCGTGCCGGGCAGCGGCCGTTGCCTGCGCGGCGGGGGAATCCACTCGTTGTGGTGGCGGTATGTACCTCACACGTGTGGTGGAGGCCGGGCCGGTGCATGACCCCGCCGGGAGGCTGGACATTCACCCGGGGTGAAGAATGCAACCCGCCTGCTCGTGGCAGGCTTTCTGGCGGCCGGATGTCTTGCTGCCACGACCCCGGCGCACGCCGAGGAGACCCTTCCCCTGCACACGGCGGTGGCTGCGCTGCCGGTGGCCGACGAAGACCGCACAGGATACGACCGGGACCTGTTCCGGCACTGGATCGATGCGGATCACGATGGCTGTTCCACGCGTGCGGAGGTCCTGATCGAGGAAGCGTCCACCGCGCCCGAGGTGAGTGGCCGATGCACGCTGGCCGGGGGGCAGTGGTACTCCTGGTATGACGATCAGTACGTCGACGGTGCGCGCGGCCTGGATATCGATCATCTCGTGCCGCTGGCGGAGGCGTGGGACTCGGGGGCTTCTGGCTGGAGCAGCGAGCGGAGGGAGCAGTTCGCCAATGACCTCGGTGACGAGCGAGCCCTCGTCGCGGTGACGGCGCGGTCCAACCGTCAGAAGGCCGATCAGGATCCGGCGCAGTGGCTGCCGCAGGCGGCGGTGGTGTGCCGGTACGTCGCCGACTGGACAGCTGTGAAGCACCGCTGGGCACTTGCCGCGGACCCGGTCGAGCAGGAGACACTCGCCGCTCTCGCGGCCGACTGCCCGAACGTCCCGGTCTCCTTCACGCCCGTGTACTGACACGCCGATGGTCGGCACACCGGGTGAAACACGGGTGACTGTGTCTTGTTCCGGACGGGCCACGTCCTGGACGGCCACGGCCCTTTCTTGACCGATGGAGTGTTCGACGCCCCAACTGTGGCGGAGCACGGTAGTTGTCAGCATCGGCATCCGCTGACCTGCGGCTCCAGTAGGGCAATGCATGGTGGTCGTCACCGATGCGATGCGCTGGCTGTCACCAGCGGCAAGCAAAGCAGGGGGTGCTGTTACCGCGTTCGGCCTCTGGTGAACAGGGTGTCGAACGGTGGCCCCGTGGCGATCACGGACCATATTTCACGCGCCCTACGCAAACCCCGCCCCTACGATCACCTGGTACGACTGCAGGAGGGGCGGGAATGCTTGAGGACATCGACGACGGGATGGCGGCTGCGACGCGGCTCGCGGGAGGTAGGCCGCTTCACAGCGCACTGGATGTCGCCGACCCCGCTGACTGGCTCGCGCTGGACGCAGGAGTACGTGAGGTGGCCTGGCACCGCCCGGAGTTCCTGCCCGGGTGGGAGCAGTCCGCCCCACTTCCTGCCGACCTGACTCAGCTCAGCGAGTCTCGGCTCGCACTCGCCCTCTGCCACCGCGACGGGCGGATCCGGCAGGAGGCGCTGAGCCAGTCGGTCCGATACCCCGGCCTGCTGCCGTTGGTCGTTATCCGCTGCGCCGATTGGGTCGCCCCCGTGCGCGAGCATGCCCGCAAACTGCTGCGCGAGACCTTGGACGTGGACTCTGCCCTTGACCTCGCGCCGCTCATCCTCCGCCTCGGCCGCCGTGACAGAGGCGCCTTCGGCGTCGATGAGCTCAGTCATATCCTGCGCCAGGCATCTCACGGGCAGCTCGCTGTTCTCTTCGCCGACCCCGACCGCATTGTCCGGCGGTTCGCGTACCGGCTTGCCATCGAGGGCCGACTGCTCCGTCCCGCTGAACTGGCCCACGCGGCCGCCGAAGACCAGGACACCGTGGTCCAGGACCTGTGCGCCACAGCGGCCCTCACTGCTCTGGGAGATGAGGATGCCTACGAGGCGGTGCTGCCTCCGCTGCTGTCCGCACGCAACCCGCGTACCCGATCGGCCGGCGTCACCGCGCTGAGACGCGCGGGGCGGGCAGAGCAGGCGGAACCGTTTCTCAGCGACCGCTCCGCGCTCGTGCGCGCTTGTGCCCGGTATGTCGTACGACAGCGGGGAGGTGACCCGGAGGTCTGGTACCGGGAGCGGTGCACGACGACGGACAACCCCGGGTTGCCGCCCGGTGCGGTGATCGGGCTGGCCGAGTGCGGGAACCGCGCAGACGCCGGGCTCCTGCGAGTGCTGCTCGTGCACCCGGCGGCCGGGGTGCGGGCGCGAGCGGTGGCAGGGCTGCGGATACTGGACTGCGCGGATGAGGAGCAGTTGCTGCGGCCGCTCCTCGACGACCCTGCCGCCGGTGTCGTCCGTGAGACCGTCGCCGCCCTGCTGCCCTCGGCCAAGGAACTGCCCGCCGACTGGCTATTGACGCGCATCAGTACCGACCGGCTGCGGCACGTCCGCGTCGGCGCGTTCCGGCTGCTCGACGCGCGTGGCGGCACCGTGGCGCTACGGGCTGCGGTCGGTCTGCTCCGGGACCCGGATATGAAGCTGCGGACCTTGGCCGCGCAATCAGTGCAGCGCTGGCATCCGTCGCCGGACGGGCGGCGCGGTGACGCGGAGGTGGGTGAACTGCTCGACCGGAGCCGACACCTTTTCAGCGACCACGTACTGCGCCGGCGCAAGTGGGAAGCCGGGGTAGACAACTGAGACTGCACCGCAGTCCAGAACTTTGATCAGCACTCGTCCCCTCGATGACAGCACGCCTGCCTCGGTGACGACTGACGTGCCTTGCTGACCAATTGCCTGTCGTGGTCGCTCGCCTTGGTGCGGGCTTGGAGGCTTGGTGCATGAGGGGGTGGTGATCGTGGCTCGTACCTGGCTGTCCGTCCGGGTGGAGTTGGTTTCTGGGCGCGGCGGGGATTTTTGGCCGCGTCCGGGCCGGGTTTTCGCAGCGGCGCGATCGCATTCTTTCGCCGAGTTCGCCACGGCCATCGATCTTGCCTTCGGCCGGTGGGACCTTGCGCACCTGCACCTGTTCACGTTGTCCGACGGCACCCGGGTCAGCCCTTTGGACTGGTGGGACGGCGAGGCGCCGGACGGCACCGTGGATGGGCATGCCACCAAGCTGAGCAGGCTGCAGGCCGGCTAGCAGTTCGCCTATGTCTTCGACATGGGTGATGACTAGGCTCACTTGTGCACGGTGGGGGATAAGGGCATCGATCCTCTCGACGCAGTCGGTGAGGAACCTGACGGGCCGGTTCCCTACTGGGGATGGGGCAGCCTTCCGGACCAGTATGCGCGCCGCTGGGATGGGGACGACGGGGAGTCGCCGGTGCCGAGGCGCCCTGCCCGCGGGCTCAGCGACCTGCCTCCGATCCTTCCGTGGTGGGGTGAGCGCCGGGGGTAGCTCTTTGGTTGCGTACCCGAAGGGGCCGCCAGCGAGGAGTTGACTGGCCTCGGGTGGCAGTTGATGTAGCCGTAGGCGGGGGAAGCCAGCCGGCCGCTGACGTCGCGTATCCGGTGACGAGAGGGTGCGCCTGTCACCGATGCTCCGTCGTGGCCACTGGTCGGCTCCCGGTTGTGGTTTTTCACTGCCTGGTGTGGGTGTGTGGGTGGTGGAGTGCTTGCCAGCGGCGTTCGAAGTCGTGGGCTTGTTTGGTGAGGTGTTGGGTGGTGATGGGTTTGTTGTATTGGCCTGTGATGCCGTGGTGGGCGCATTCGCGGGCTATGGCGTCGAGTGGGGGGTTTGCGCTGTGGGTGCGGTGTTGTGCCCATAGGTTATAGAGGCGGTAGGCCAGGAGGTAGCGGCGCAGGGTGGCGGGGCTGACGGGTTGCTGGTGGCGGCCGTGTATGCCTTGGTGGGCGAGGTAGGTGGACAGTTCTTTGCCGGTGGGTTCGTTGCCGTGTTGGTCCTGGTATTGCATCCATGCCAGGTAGTAGCGGTCCACTGTGCTCAGCGCGGCCGGTTTCATTGCTGGGTTCTGCCGGCCCGGAGGGGGGCCGGGGGCGCGGCTGCGGGGGTGGTGCTGTGTCGCGGCTGCCGGTGTGGTCGTGCTGTCGGGCGATGGCTGTGGCTTCTTCTGCGGTGATGTCTGTGTGAGGGCAGGCAGCTCGCTGTCGGGGGCTGGGGTGGGGGATGGCGCGTGCGGTTTGTGAGCCGCTTGGTGTCTGGTGTTGTGGGCCGGTTCGTGGTGGGTGCTCGTTCTGGTCGGGGAGCCGGAGGTGCTGGGCGGCGGCATGGTGTGTGGTTGCGTGTGTGCGTGCTGGTGGGTGGGTGCGTGGGGTGTGGTCTGTCGCGGGCGGGTGAGGCCGGGTCCGGCTTGCGGCATGGCTGCCGGTTGGATGCCCGCCGCCGCCAGGCCCGCCGGGGCGGTGTCGGCGAGGGGGATGCCGTAGCGGGCCAGGCGCAGCGGCGTCAGGGCCTCGGCGGGGGCTTTGCGGCGCCAGGCGCGGCCGTAGCGGGAGCGCAGGCGGGCCTGGTAGACGAGGCGTTGCTGTTCCAGCTTGATTACTTGGTCGTAGGAGCGGAGTTCCCACAGTTTCATGCGGCGCCAGAGCAGGAAGGTCGGCGCCGGGGAGAGCAGCCAGCGGGTGAGGCGGACGTTCTCCATGTGTGTGCCGGCGGTGATGTCCGCGATCCGGCCGGTGGCGTGCCGGGCGGCTTCGACGGTGACGACGAACAGGATCGGGATGATGCCGTGCATGCCGACGGCCAGCGGGTCGGGCCAGGCCGCTGCGCCGTTGAAGGCGATCGTCGCCGCGGTCAGGAGCCAGGCCGTCTGGCGCAGCAGCGGGAAGGGGATGCGGGTCCGGGTGAGGAGCAGGTCCAGGGCCAGCAGTACGCAGATACCTGCGTCGATGCCGATGGGGAAGACGTAACTGAAGTCTCCGAAGCCCTTCTTCAGGGCGAGGGTGCGTACGGCTGCGTACGACCCCGCGAAACCGATGCCCGCGATGATCACGGCACCGAAGACGACCACGCCGATGAGGAGGCGCTGCGTCCGTGTCAGCTGCTGCGGCGCAGCCGCCTGAACTCCCTTCTCGCGCGCCGTGCGCCGGGTGCTGCTGCGCGGGCATGGGGCGGGAGGGCTGAGCGCCTTCGATTCGTTTGTCACCCGCATGTGCGTCAGCGGGTGGTGAGCAGGGTGTGGACGAGTTCTTCGGTCTCGGCTTGCATCGGGCAGTCGAGTTGCCGGTTGACTTCCTGGAGGCGTGCGAGGGCGGTGTGCAGTCCGGAGCGGTTGTGGGCGGCGGCTTCGATCCTCATCCAGTCGCGGTAGAGGACTTCGGCGGTGTCGTCGATGTCGAGTCCTGTTGCTACGGCCTGGCGGGCGGCGCTGAGGTCGTGGTGGGGGCCGGCTGGGATGCGGTGGGTGGCGATGGTGTGGATGGTGTCGATGATCCGGGTGGTCATTTCCTGCTGGTGGGGTTCGGCCCAGGGCAGGGGCCGGGTGCCGAAGGGGCGGCCGCGGACGAGGGCGAGCGCGTGTTCGAGGTCGGGCAGGCCCGCGGGACCCAGCGGGAGGGCTTTGTCGGTGAGGTGGCGGAAGTCGGTCCAGTCGCAGCGGATGGCGGGGGCCAGGGTGTAGGGGTCGTCGCGGAGGCGCCGGCGGGGGACGTATGGGTTGCCGTCGGGGTCGTTGCCCAGGGCGCGGCGTAGTTCTTGCAGGCGGGTGTTGAGGGTGCTGGTGTTCCAGGGGGTGTGGGGGTCCATGTCGGTTTGGAGTTGGTCGGCGGGGCGGGCGGGGCGGAAGTAGAGCAGGGCGGCGAGCTGGGCGAGGCGGGGGCCGTGGCCGGTGGCGGGTACGCCGTCGACGTCCAGCGGGCCGAGGACTCTGATCTGCGGAGCGGGCCGGTGCTGGGCTGCCGCGGAGGTGGACGCCCGGCCGGCACGTGGTCCGCGGGGCTCGTCGGTGGGGGCGGGCTCCGACTTTCCGTGCGGGTTGTCCGTTTCTGGGGTGCCGGTGGGCCTGGCGTCATCCGGGCCGTCGGTGTGGGCGGCGGGGATGAGGGCGGGAAAGGGGATGTCGTCGTGTGCCGCGCCGGCAGACGGGAGTGGTTGGTGTCCGCTGGGGGTGTGGGGGCCGGGTTCGTGAACGGGCGCCTGAGGCGGGGGAGCGGGCTGTCCGGCGGGGGCTGCGGGGCTCAGGGATGCCGTGATGCGGGTGTAGTCGGTGTGTGTCAGGCGGGCGAGCGTGACGTGGCTGTGGGCGTAGTCGAGGGGCTGGGGCGCGGTCGCTGCGGCGTTGAGGGTGAGGGGAGCGGTCGGGCTGGCGGTGCCTGTGGTTGCGGGTGCGATGACGGTGACGGCTGTGGTGGCTTTGCTGATGGCGTCGGTGAGCTGGCGGGTGATGTCCGGGTCCAGGGACAGGGCGCTGAGCAGGATGTAGGGCGGGTGTGGCAGGTGGGGGTGTTGGTGGGCGTGGAGGAGGTGTTCGGTGAGGTGGCGCAGGGCGTGGTCGGGGCGGGACAGGTGGGTGATGTTGGCGGCCGGCAGGAGCAGGGGCAGCTCGTGGCTGAAGCCGAGGGCGACGAGGTGTGCGTGGCCGGCCCAGGGGCTGGTGGCGAGTTCGAGCAGGAGGTGGGCGCATACCTCGCGGACGGCGGTGGGACTGCCGTCCAGGTGCAGGGCGGGCAGCTGGGCCAGGTTGAGCAGCACAAGCGCGCTGTCGGGGGTGTGACCGAGGGCGGCCAGGGCGGGATAGGGGACGGTCGGCGGATGCGCGGTGGCGGGCGGGTCGGGCAGGGGGGTGTGGTGGGCCAGGCTCCACCAGCCGTCGGCTGCGGTGGTGAAGGGGGCTGGGGGCGTGAGGGCGGGGTCGTCGGGCAGCAGGTGCAGGCCGGCGGTGCCAAGACGGGCGGCTCGTAGCGGTGGCGGTGTGCCGGTGGTGGTGGAGGCCAGCACGAGTAGCGCGGCGTTGAGGCGGTCCAGTCCGTCGGTGCCGGGCGCGGCGGGACCTGGTGGGGTAGCAGGGTGGGCGGTGGCGGGCCGGTGGAGGGCTGCGCGGCGCCGGCGGTGCAGGCGGCGGGCCGCGACGGCGGCCGTTACGGCAGCGGTCAGCAGCAGGCCTGCGCCGAGGAGGGAAGCGGTCGGTACGGTGCGGCGCGCTGGGGCGGGGGCGGGTGTCGCCTCGGGCGCGGTGGCGGCCGGGTTGGACGTGTCGGGTGCGGGAACAGCCGCTGACGGGCTGTAAGCCGCTGACGGGGCCGGGGAGGTCATCCGGGACGGGGAGCGGGCCGGAGGGCCCGGGGCGGCGGTGCGGGAGGTGTCGCGTGTGGGGGTGGGGCCGAGGTCTTGGGTGACTTCGTGGATGTCGGAGAGTGTGGGTGTGAGGTCGAGGACCTTCGGTGTGGCCAGTGTCGTGCCCTCGGGCAGGGCGAGGTCGGGATCGTCGGCGTCGACGGGGCCGGCTGTGGTGGCGGCGTGTGCCGTGCCGGTTGCTGCGCGCGCGGGTTCGGGTGAGGGGGCAGCGGCCGCTTGCGGGGCCATGACGGCTGCAGCAAGCCCTGCGGCAGTGCAGGCGATGAGCAGACGGCGCCTCGCCGGCCGTTGCGCGGGATCAGGACGGTGGGGACCGGCGTGGTGGGGGGCGGGGCTGGTCACGGGCTGATCCTGAGGGTGGTGGTGTCGAACTGGGGCAGGTGGAAGCCGACTTCGCGCACATGGGCGGGCGGCGCGGGGAACTGCATGAACACCCGGACCCGCTCGCCGGCGGCGAGGTATTGCAGGCCGGTCGTGGTCAGGGGGCGTCCCTCGGCGTCGCGCAGCACGTAGTAGCGCTTCTTCCCCTGGTAGTCGGTGAGGGTGGCGCCGCCGAGGGACTGTCCGTTGCGCAGGACGGAGCGTTCGGTGCCGCGCAGTTCGGCCGGGACACCTGTGGTGTCCGGGCCGTTGTTGGCCAGTTCGCCGCGGACGGTGAGGAAGCCGCCGGTGTCACGTTGGACCGCTGTGATCGTCAGGTTCAGGTGGTGCTGGCCCGCCAGGCGTGCCAGGGGCCGCGAGGGCCGCTTCTGCTGGGCACTGGCCGAGCCCGCGCTTTCCGGGCCGGCGGGGGAGGTGGCGGAGGGGCGGGGTCCGGAGCCCGGGCTGGGCGATCCGCAGCCGGTGGTGGTCAGGATCAGGATGGCCGTGATCGCGAGGAGGGTGAGGGCTGTACGAGGGCTTGGGTGCCGTCGCCGTGCGGGTGTGCCGTGCTGCCGGGACCGGCAGCACGGGCTGGGCGGGCCGCCCGCAGGGGCGGGCTGGCGCTCCGGGTTGTGTCCGGCTGTGCCTGCAAGGTGGGGGGATGCGGGCGTGGCCGGTTCGCGGGCGGGTCCGGTCCGTGTCCGGGGCGGGTGGGAGGTCACCGGCTCCTCCGCCGGCGGGGCCAGACGGTGATGGTGTCGCCGTCGAGGGTGACGTGCCGGCCGGGGAAGCGCAGGCGGACGTGGTTGAAGTCTTCGATGCCGAAGTCGCCGTGCGCGGTCAGGACCCAGGCGCCGCCGACGCGGGCCGCGCTCTGGGTGCAGGGCGGCCACCAACCGAACTCAAGTCCTTCCTGATCGCGAATTGCGACTGCCATACCCCTCACATCCTCTCCAAATTGTCCTCGGTGCTGACGTGGAATTGCGCGTCTGGCCGGATGGTTCAAGGTCACGCTAGTTGTTCGCTTGAGCAAAGTGCAAGGGGTTGGGGGGAGTTGTGGTGCCGCTGAGGCGCGCACGGGGGAGGGGCGCGAAGCGAGACGGCGCCGGCCCCGGCCGGCCGCAGGTGCAGGCGGGCTCCGGCTGTGACGGGCACATGATGTCCCCACCCCCGGGAGGGTTTGCTTGTGGTGCCCAGGTGGTCTGCCCGGACGGGCCCGAACCCGGATCAGGCCGTCAAGTGGCGCCGGTGGTGGCCATCGGGTGCTGCCCCGGCACGGGCCGGGACCTGATGGGGGAGCGGATGGACCGGACACGGGGGGCGAGGTGCCGGGCGCGATGGCGGTCATTGGTATCCCTCCTGCTGGGGGGATGCAGGGGGTGAACTGCTCTTGACGAGCTGGGTGAGGAAGGCGCTCACGTGGCCGAACTGGTCGGTGGCGCGGGTGGTGAGCAGATCCACAGGCTCAGCGCCGGCCATGGCTCTGGCGGAGCGTTCCAGCGCTGCCGCACCGCGCGGCCGGTAGTAGCGGGCGAAGACGTCGTCGAGGTGGGGGCCGGTGAGGCGGACAGGGCCGATCCGGCGGCCGTCGACGGTCAGTGACATGTAGTGCTCGAACCGGTCCAGGGCCGCGATGACATCGGGGCCGGGCTGATCGCCCCACTCCGCGGTGACCGCAGCGACGGCCGAGTGGGAGCCGGTGGTGGTTGCCAGTGTGGAGGCGTTCTGGACCAGGGACAGCCGCACGGGGCCGGGCAGACGGGCCAGGAGCTGGGTCATGCCGTGGACGTGGACTTTGTATTTGCGGAAGTCTTCGAACATGGCGGCGATGGTCTCCGGGGCCGCGCCGGTCAAAGTGATGAGTTCGTCGAAGTAGGAGCGGAACGGCACCCGCTGGGCTTCGGGGATGTCGCGCCGGGAGCGCACCGCGCGCAGGAGGTCGCGGGCGAGGAGCGCGGTGAGGAGCCGGTCGGTGGGCCCGTTGCCGCCCGGGCACACCCACACGATCATTTTCGTGTCCATGGCGGCGCGGATGTTGTAGGTGCCGGCGGGCTGTCCGAGGAAGGCGCGGGTGACGGGGTTGGCAGCGAGGCGGGCGATCGGGTTGAGGACCACGGCGAACGCGTCGACGGGCAGGGTAGGGAACACGTTCTGCCACCAGGAGCGGGTCTCGGCGTCCAGGCGCCCCTGCACGCCGGCGAGAGCGGCGGCCCGAAAGCCGCTCTCGCTCAGCAGCGCCCGGACATGGAAGACGGTGGCCTGGTGTTGGGGGTGCCCGGCCTGGCAGGCGGCTTCGTTGACGGCCACCAGCACCGCCAGCGCGGCGGTGAGGATGGTCAGCGCGCGGGGGGCGCCCGCGTCGTCCCAGCCGAGCGCGGAGGCAAAGGCGTCGGCGGTGGCTTCGACGACCTCGTGCGCCACTTGGCCCTGGTGCATGCCGAGCGGATTCCACGAACTCAGCTGCGAGGCGGACGCGGTGCCGGTGACGTTGAGATCGACCAAGGCGATCCGCTTCGCCAGGGCGGGGTGGGCGAGGAAGGGCAGGGCGCGGGGCCAGGAGTCGCGGTGCGGGTCGAGGAACATCAGCCCGCCTCCGGCGTGGGCCCATCCGATCGCCTGGGCCAGGGCGCGCTCCGTTTTGCCGCCGCCCGCCTTTCCCACCCCCACCTCGAACAGGGTCTCGCGGGCGTAGCTGGCAACGAGGCGCCGACGGCCGTCGGGGGCGCGGTAGATGCCCTGCAGCAGCAGTTCGGGATCGCCGAAGGTGAACGTCGGCAGGTCACCGGCCAGCAACGGCAGGCGGCAGTGCACGGTGGGCGGCTTGAGCAGACCGGTCAGCTCGTCAAGGCGCACCCAGTTCGGCCGGGGCGGCTGGCAGTGCCCCAGTTTCCAGCGCCGCTCGAAGCCGCGCCGGCTGGGCCACCGGTCGGCACCGAACCGCCACGGCCCCACCAGCATCCCGCGCATCGCCCACCGTGAACCCCCGCCGAAAACATCCAACGCCGCCTGGATCTGGGCGAGACGGGCCTCAGCGCGGCCTTCGATGTGGGATGCGCACATCACCAGCAGCTGCACCCGGACCAGGTGGTCGTCGTCGGCGAGTTTGCCCAGCGCCTGCGCAGGGTCCACGCGGCGGGGCAGGGCCGGCATGACCAGACTGCGCCCACCCCCGCCCCCAGCGTGGCCGTGCTTTGCGCTCAGGAGCTGCTGCAGGTGCCAGGCGAACGAGTCGTCCAGACCGGATCCTTGCCGCATCAACCGGCCGGCCGCCTGCGCCTCGCGCTGCTCCCTGCGGCGTGCCTGCGACATCAGCTGCACGCGGCGGGCCCGCAGCGCCCACTTGGGGGCCCGCTGGATGGCGAGCCGGATTTCCGCCAGGTCTCCCAGCTCGGCCCGTAGATCGCAGACGGCGTCGACCAGGGGCTGCAGCGGATCGGGGTCCAGTGGCACCTCACGCAGCGGGGCCGTGGGCTTGCCGCGCAGCAGGAACTCCGCCCGCACCACATGCTGACGCGGCTTGTCGGTGAGGGGCCGGGCCCGCTGGACGGTCACGGCCGGCCCGAACGGGGTGATCGACAGCAGGCGTTCGCCACCCGCAGGTCCTTCGATCCGGTAGCGCAGCGCGCTGGAGCCGTCGGCGCGCAGCCGGATCTGCACGGCCTTCGCGCGGCGCGGCGCCCACCACGGCATGCTCGTCGAGGCACGGGCGAGCTGGACCCCGCGGCGGAAGATCTCCTCCAGTCCCGGGTCGAAATGCCGGGCCGGTACGAGCTCCAGCGCCATCCGCTCCGCCGAGGCCTTCCGTGCCAGGCGACGCACCAGCGCCTCGCCCGCCGCCCAGCAGACGGTGGCGGCCGCAGCGACCGCATACCAGTAGGTGACCAGCCATCCGGCAGTGCCGAGGACGCCGTGGAACACGCCGGTCACCGGGTCCGACGCCCACAGGGCTGCCCGGCCGGTCAGGTACGGGGCTGCGGAATCCACGTCACCAATCCCTTCTCGATTGTGCGGGTGAAATGCCAGTCGGTGATGCGGCCGTCGGTGTAGGTGCCGCCGCGGTCGATGCCGGCCCACACCAGATGGACCACCGCCCGCTCCTGGCTGCCGTCGCGGCGGGCGATCGCGGCCTGGACACGGAAGCGGGCGGTGGCGAACGCCGGCGCCACCGCGCGGCCTGCATCGGGGAAGACCTCCGGCCAAGTCGCCCGGCCGGCTCCGGTGGCGTCCGCGCGCAGCAGAGCGCGGGCGGCGGCCAGTAGCTGCCGCTCATCGCGGGAGGGAAGGTCGGCGGGCCAGGCGGACTCCAGGTTCCGCTGCAATACCGGGTCGGTGGCCACGCCCTCGCCGTGCGGCGGCAGAGCGGACGCGACGGCTTGCGGGGCTGACGCGGCGGGTGCCTTGGGGGGAGCTGTGCGGGCGGCTGGCATGCGGGCGTCAGGCGCAGCCGCCGCCGGTGTGGGTTGCGTGGTTGCGTGCGCCGTCGACGGCGGGACCGGTGGGTCCGACGGCGGGACCGGTGGGTCCTTGCTGTGCGGCAAGCCCAGCAGGACCGCGCCGGCGACGGCGCATACGACGGTGCTGAGCAGCAGCAGGCGCGGTGCGCGGGGGGTGGTGGTCACAGCAGCCGCGCTCCGCCCGCGAAGCCTGACATCGTGTTGACGGCGTCCAGGCGCACCACGGTCCCGGGGCGGGGAGCGTTGACCATCTTCCCGCCGCCCAGATAGATCCCGACGTGGTAGATCGTGGAGTCGCGTCCGGGAGCGGTGGCGTAGAAGACGAGGTCACCGGCCTTGAGCGCGCCGGTGCCGAGGCCGGCTGGGATCCGCGTGCCGGCAGCGGCCTGGGCGGCTGCGACGCGCGGCAGTCTGATGCCGGCTTTCGCGTACGCGTACTGGGTCAGCCCGGAGCAGTCAAAGCCCTCGATGGTTGTACCGCTCTTTCCGCTGGGGGAGCAGCAGATGCCGGTCGACTTGCCGCTCGCGTTGCCGCCGCCCCACGAGTAGGGGACACCACGCTGGGAGAGCGCCGCTTCGATGACGGTGCGGACCTTTCCCTTCACGTTCTTCAGGTCCGGGTCCTTGGCGGCCGCGGTGTACTGGTCGACCCAGCCCAGCACGTTGGCGACGTACTCCCGGGAGCGGTTGTACTGGAAGACCGCGGCCTCGAGCTGAGTGCGCTTCGAGAGGTCCCGGCCGTTGCCGCACAGGTAGATCGCCGCGCCGAGGGCGGCGTCGTCGGCGTTGTGCGGGTCAGCCCTCTTGTCGCCGCCTGCGTCCTTCCCGACGCCTTCCCAGGTGGAGGGAAGGAACTGGAAGGGGCCGACCGCACGCTCCGCGCCGGCGGTGCCGTCCCAGCGGCCGTTGTCGGTGTCGGGAAAGACAGTGGTGTTGCCGCCCTGGCCGGAGCCGTTGAGGAGCACCCCGTAGATTTTCGGGCGGATGTCGCCGCCTGCGGAGATGTTCCTGCCCACGGCGTGGTTGGACTCGGCCTTGGCGATCCCGGCGAGGACCGGCCAGCGCATGCCCTGGCACTTCGGCACATGCTTTCCGACGTGCTGGACGGCGTTGTGGTACGCGGTCAGCATCCTTGGCGGGATGTCCGCGACGCTGCCGCCCCCGGCGATCCCGCCGTCGTCCTGGGCGCCCGCCTGCAGCGCGACGTAGGCGCTGATCGCGTTGCCGACCGGTGCGGCACAGCACACGGCCGCGAACAGCAACAGCACCACCACACACACCCACCGCGCGATGCGGCGCCGGGCCGGCCTCATGCGTCCTCACCGTCCTGCGTCTGCCGCCCGGCCCTCTCCTGGCGCAGCCGCTGCGCGTCGGGCGCGGTCCTGCGCAGCAGTTCCTGGAACCGGGCCCGGGCCTCGTCACGTGTGGCGCGGCGAGCGCCGCGCCCTCCGGGCAGGACCGGCCGTGACCTGTCCGGTGCCCAGCCGGCCGGACGCCGGAGCCCACCGCCTGCCGGCCGCGCCTGGGACGTCGGTGAGGTGCCGGCTGCGGGCGCGGTGCCAGATGCGGGCGCGCCGGCGGCCGGGGAGGCCGGCCGCGTACGGCCCGGCGCACCGGAGGAAGGCGTCGACGACGGTGTTGGGCGAGCTGGCAGACGACGGCTGGCGAAGGGGCCGCTTCCGCCGCTGTCGTCCGTCTCCTCCCGCAGGACACGGGAGACATGACGGCCCGTGTCGGCCCAGGCCCGGCCGTCCTCACGGACGGTGTTGCCCCAGACCCGTACCTGCTGGCGGACGTCCTGCACGTAGCGCGACTCTCCGGCCCGGACCCTGCGCACGCCTGCCGGCAGACCGGCCGTCGCCCCGTACACGGTCCGGCCCCCGCGGTGTGCGATGCGGTAGCCGCGGTAGCGGACCAGCCGGTTGTGGGCGCGGGTGGACAGCAGGGTGCGGTCGGTGTTCTGGTCGTGGAGGATTTCGCCGGAGCGCCGGTCGACGACCAGACCTTCGTCGTTGCGGTACCTGTCGGGCGGGCCCCCGGGCCGACGCGGCCGTGGTGCACCTGCCACGCTGCCGCCGCCGTCGGGCGGGCCGCCGGCATGGGTGCCGCCGGTGTGGGGGGCACCGTCGGCGGTCGCCTTTTGCCACCTGGCGAGCTGGTCCTTGTCCGGGCGGCGGCCGAGCAGCAGCCAGTGACCGCCCTGCGCGCCGAGCCGCACGCCCATGCCGCCGACGGCGGCCGCGGCGGTGAGCGGGGCCAGCCCGCGACCGGCTTCGAGGGTGGCGTCGGTGAGGATCCGTCCGGTGTCGACCGGCATGCCCGCGCTGTCGGCCAGTGACGACAGTGCACCCATCAGCCGGTGGCGGGTACCGAGCAGCCCGAACCGGCCGCCGCCGGTGAAGGCCCGCAAGCCCCCGCCATTGCCGCCGAGTGCGGTCGGGGAGTGCATTGCGAGCGCGGCACCGAGCTCGGACGTGTCGCCGGGCATGTGGGTGCCGCCGACCTTGGCGTAGCGCATCCGCATGGCCATGCGCCGCCCGAAGGAGGTGATGCCGCCCAGGAGCCGTCGGTGTCCGGCCGTGCCGGCGATGGCCAGCACGTCGATCAGCAGAATCCGTTCGACCATCAGGTCCGGTCCGTCGGTGATGACGGCGTCCACAGCGATCCCGAAGAACGGGATGTAGGCGCAGATCCCGATCATGGCGAGCATCGAGATGGCCCACACCGACAGCCATTTCCACACGCTTTGGCGTGCCGGGCCGGGCAGCATGCCCGCGACGAACGCCACGCCTCCCAGAGCCGCTGCCCCGGCGCACACGCCCTGGGTGCCGAGCAGGACGATGGTGGCGGACAGGAGCATGCCGCAGATGAACAGCGCGCCCACCAGCAGCAGGGCGGCTCCACCGACGCGCCACCAGGTCGGCTCCAGGGCATAGGACGCGCACGCTTTGCCGACCGGCCCCGACCTGTTGAGGTCGTTCAGAAAAGCGAAGAATGCGCGGTCCTCTTGGGAGACGGAGGCGTTGAGGAGTTCATCGGCCGGAGTGAGCAGTGTCGAACCGTGGTCGCCCTGGTGGTTGCGCTCGCAGTACGGCTTCGCCGGACCGACGATCCACTTGCAGGGGTCGTCCTCGTCTCCGCCCCCGGTATCGCTCTCACACAGCTCCCGGGTGGCACCCGAGAGCAGACTGCAGTTGTTCTTGCCGTCGCCGGAAGCGTCGCGGTGGTAGCCGCCGGTGACCCATCTCAGGTGCGCTGCATAAGCCTTGACGTCGGAGGGCTTGGCCGGGTCGAGGATGCGCCCGTACTGCAGCAGCATGTACGGCTTGACGATCAGCGCGTTGGTGACCGAGTCCTGCAGAGGCCGGGCCACTTCTGCAGCGGTGGCCGGGCCCTGCTCCTCCCGCTCCAGGCACCTGATCTCCGCCATGCCCGCCAGGCCGTCACAGGGGCCGGCACTGGCGAGTTTGCCGCCCCAGTCGTAGGAGTTGACGCTCTGCTGGGCGACCTCGGCACCTACCTGCTGGGCCTGGCCCAGCGGCCCGTCCGCGGCGAGCAGGTAGTCGGGCCGCACGAACGCGGAAGCAGCGAACGCACCGATGACCAGAGTCAGGACGATTTCCCCCAGACCGCGTCCGACCCGCCCACGCACGATCATGAAACCGGCGAAGAAGAACGCCCAGGCCAGCAGCAGTCCTTTCAGGCCGAGCGTGTCGACGACGAGGGTGTCGTAGACCTCGGCGACCTTCCCGGCCGGCGCGCTGAGGATCTTCAGCAGCGGGAACCGGAACGCGACCTCGATCGCCCAGCCCGCCAGCCCGACCAGGATCCGGATCAGCGTGAACAGACCCGACAGTGCGAGGGTGAGGGCCTGCGCCTCGAACGCGAAGACGGACCCGCCCTGGGTGCTCACCTCGTAGCCGTTGATGGGCACGCCCTCGGAGGAGGTGATGTTCAACGGGGCGAGCAGGTCCCCGGTCTCCGTGCTCCCACCGGCCGCATAGACGACCTGGGCGTTGACCATGACGAACACGCCGGTGAGCAGCAGGACGAACCCAGCGGAGCGACAGGTGCTGCGATCTGGGCGCAAACAGGTCATGTCAGCGCCGCCGCCCTTCGCGGGCAGAACTGCTGCCGGGCCGCCAGAACACGAGCGCGCCCGCCGCGGCCGCCACGGCAATGAGCTGCCACCTTCCAGCGCTGCCGCTGCCGCTGCCGCTGTCGCGGGCGGGGGACGGGCGAGGGGTGGCGCCGTGGCCTCGTTCGCAGTAGGCCTTGGCCGGCCCCACGATCAGTTCGCAACGATCGCCCGGCTGCTCGGCTGTGCCCGCGGCGAAGGCCTGCCCGGTGCGCGACCACCGGGCCTCGGGCCGGTGCGCCCCGAGCCCGAGAACCAGCACACCGGCCGCCACCACGATCACCGTGAGCACGCGCCCCGTGGCGGCAGCACGCCGTGAACGACTGGAATACAGAGTGCGCATCAGGTGTGTTCCTTCGGGTGGCCGTCATCGGCGACGCCGGCACTGTCGTCGGGCGCGAACTGGTGGGCGGTGTGGGTGCGTCCGGGTGTGGTGGTGATGGAGGAAGCGATCCGAGGAATGCGGGGAATGACGACCTTGATCCGGCCGGTGTTCTGCCGCGGGCAGGCCAGCAGGAACTCGCCCTCGCGGCCACGCTGTCCCACCGGTGACAGACCGGTCGTCACCAGCCGCAGCAACGCGTCGTCGTTCGCGTCCAGTCCGAGGAACTCAAGTCCCCGGCGGGCGCGTTCGCGGTCGGTGGTGCGGGCGAGCGCCCGGTAGGCCATCAGGCCGCGGTCGGGTCCGAGTTCTTCCGCGTCGTGGGAACCGGCGACGAGGCCGGCGCCGTGCTTGCGGCCGTCGTGGAGGATCTCGTGGACCAGCGCGGTGCCCTCCGCGGAAGACGTCAGCCAGTACAGCTCGTCCAGGACCACCGCGGTGAACCGTTCCGGGTCCTCGAACGCCCTCTGCCGGGCGATCGCCGCGACCAGGTAGAGCACCGCACGCCCGATCAGTGCTTCCAGGGGCTGCTGGTGCAGGACTTCCGGGTTGTCGAACGCCGCCTTCGGCGGCAGCTTCAGCCCGGCCGTCGTGATCACGATCATGTCGCAGGCGCCGGAAGCCTCCAGCCGCACCGGCGGCAGGTCCGGGTCGAACACCATCGCGGCAAGGGGGTTGGTGGCGACGACGCGGATGAGGCCCGCGAGGGTGGCGGCCGCGTCCTGCCGCTTGCCCGCCTCCTGCGCAGCCATGTCGTCGAGGACCTCGGTCACACGCTGCATGGAGGGCCGCTCGCAGGAGGCGGCCGTCTCCACGGCATGGTGCAGGACTTCGCCGCTGGTACTCATCGGGCCGATCCCGAGCTGGAGCGTGAGGTAGGACAGGGCGTAATGGCGGCCTTCTGGGCCTTCGAACATGCGCAGCGGGTCGATCGACACTTCCGCCTGCGCGGCGTCGATGATCTGGCAGCGGCCCCTCGCCGCGGTGCGGGCGAAGCCGGCCCATTCGCGCACCGGTGTGCGGTCGATACAGATCGCGACCCCGCCGCGCGCCCACACCGCTTCCGCGACCAGCTTCTGCAGGACGCTTTTGCCTGAGCCGAGGTCGCCGACGATGCCCATGGACGCGGAGGCGTCCTGCTTGGGGGCATCAGCCACATTGATGGTGACGGGACGGGTGGTGCCGCAGTCCAGGTCGATCCCGAGAACCATTCCGCCGGGATCGCCAACCTCCGCGGTCGTGAAGGCCCCGCCCAATGCCCAGTCCTCGGACACCTGGTGCTGCGTGAACTCCCGCAGCACGCCGGGCCGCACGGTGCCGGGCACGCCCAGGGTGAACAGGGCCTCCTGCAGGCCTGCCGGGCGCACCGCCCGGTAGTCCGCCCCGCCCAGGAGCGCGGCCAATGCCCGCGCCCTGGCATCACAGACCGCTGCGGTCGGCCCCCACACCGTCAGGACCGTCACCGACTGCACCTCGACCTCGACCGAGGTCCGCGAGAGCCGGGCGTCGAGCTCGCCGAGGTCACGGGCGGCATCCGTCAGGGAGGCGGGCATGCCGGTGGGGCGGGCATCGTACTGGTCGGCCTGGTCGACGAGTTCGTTCTTCTTGCGCCGCACCTGCTCGCGCGCCTTCTCCGCGGGCACGAGCGTCAGGTCGATCGTGTAGTCGACGGGGAAGTCGAGCGTCTCCAGCTGGGCGAACAGATCCGCGGCATCCCCGCTGACCGCCGACGGGCATTCGGCCAGGACAAGGTGTGCCTGGTAGCCGGCACCGGCGTCGGACTCCACCTGCAGCCACCGCCTGCGCAGCGGCGAGCCCGTGGTCATCCGCCACCACGCGGTGCGGCCCGACCGCCTGATTTCGTCCGCAGCCTTCAGTTCAGCGACATCATCGAGAACCGGGTCGATGCCGCCCTCCTGAAGACGCACCTGCCCGAGATCGGCGTAGCTGGGGGAGCGCAGCGCACCGTTGCGGAGCTGCCCGCCGTACAGGTCGCTGGTCTCGGCCTCCGTGAGCAGCGGCTCACCGATCCCGCGGTGCAGGGCGTGCTGGATCATCCACACGATCTCCGCAGGACGCGCCGGCCGGAAGGAGAGGCCGCCCGCAAGCGCGGACTCCACCCGAGAAGCCTCTTCCCGGCACGAGTTCACCTCGCGCCGGGAAACGGGCGCCGGGCGCATGCCCAGCACCGGAGCGACATCCGCCCACATCGCCCCCAGCGAGGCGGCCAACTGCCCGCCCGCGCCACCGTTGTGCAGGGGAACTGCCAGCCACAGCGTGCGGCGGTGCATCTCCTGCTCCTGCAGCAGGTCCAGGGTGGCTTCGACGTTCTCCACCCACGGATGCGCACCGTCACCGGCCGCATGGTCACCCGGTTCGATGCCCTCGATCATGCGCAGGGCGATCTCGCCCGCATCGACCTGCGCACACCACCCGAACAGCCGCGGCGCCCCGGACAGGGAACGCACCAGGTGCGTGATCTTGGCCAGCTGTTCGTCGCGTACCGCGGCCGGCACATAGGTGCCCTGGACGGACTCCTCACCCTGTCCGCCCGCGCCCGCGTCCGGGCTGGGGTGCAGCCGGTACAGCGCCCATACGCTGCCCTGCGTCGACCACACCAGGTGCCCGGCGATGTGACGGACCGGAACCCTCATCGCGCACCCCCGTCCCGCACGGCGAGCGCGAGCAACCGCTCAACCCCCGACACCGGACCCGTCGCCCTCACGACCGGCATCGCCTGCGCGCACGGCGTTGACCGGCCCGCAGACAGTCGGGACCGGTGCCCGCGACGGACCGGAGCCGGCGGCGGCGCCGCGGCCAGATGGTGAGCGGGGGCGTCCTCGATGGTGAACCCGCCCAGCACCGCGCCCGCTACCCGGTCACGGGCGGCGCGGCCGCCGACCCGTCCGCCCGCCGGCTGCCAGGCCAGCAGCGCCCAGCCCATCGCAGCCTGCACCGGGGCACGCCCCTTGATCTTCGGGCGGCGTACCACCCAGACCGCCACGGCCCACGCCGCGACCGGGACCGGGCCCAGCCACGACCACCACGCGACCGTCTTGACCAGAAGGAAACCGCCACCGACCGCGACCACGATCTGCACCGGCGTGTACGGGCCCAGCGGGATGCGCCAGTCGGCGACCCTGCCCAGCACCCACGGATGCCGGCGGGCAGAGGTGTAGAAACGGCCCACCCTCCCGCTCGCGGCCGCGCTCACCGCCAGCCTCCCGCATCCGTGCCGTGCTGCCGTGCAGGCGTCGTGGCACGCTGCACCAGGTGGCCGTGGTGAGCGGGCGCTGACTTGGCCGGGTTGCTGACCTCGTCCTCGAACATGTCGGCGAGGCTGTCGCGGGAGTTGTACAAACCCAACGCGATGATCATCAGCAGGAGGGCGCCGATCGCCGCCTTCGGGCTGACCTTCTGGACCATGATGATGACCACGAGGACAGCCAGACCGGCCTGCAGCCCCTTGGTCGCCCACTCCTGGAACATGCTGATCCAGGAATCGCCCAGGTCGTCCAGCTCCCCCGCCAGCATCAGGTGGTGCACCGTATTCACCGGGCACCCCCGCCCTGGCCGGTGCCGGTCTCCAGCGCGGCGATGTCCCACCGCCCTGCCTGGACCTCGAGCTTGATCTCGTACGCCAGCGGCCAGCGGCCAACGTCGTCGCGGGCCTCGACCCGCGCAAGGATGCGCACCGTGGTGCCGCCGGCCGGGACCTGCTCACCGGCAGCGGCTTCCTCCACGGCCATAACCTGCAGCACGTCGATCGCCGTGTACGGGGCAGGGGAGAGAGGCGCCAACTGCACACCAGGCGTCAGGTAGCGGTCCACCTCACCGGCACCGGTCAGATACGCGGCCAGGAACTGCCCCACCGACGAGGCCAGAACACCGTCAGCCGGCACCGTCACCGCGTACGGCGACTGCGCCCCCTCCACAGGAGCGGGACCGGCCACCACAGCGGGGACGCCCCGCACGGCGAACGAGTCGCCGCTCAGGGCTGCGGTCACGGGGACGGCGAAGTAGCGCACCCGGCCGTCGGCGTACTGCGCAGCCACCGTCACCGACCAACGGCCCCCGCCGCGCTGCACACTGCGCACCGCCGTCACCGACTCCAGCTCCGCCTGCGCACCCGCGACCCGGCCGGGCAGATCGACGTCCGGGGCCAGCGACTGCGCACGCCGCGCCTGCGCACTCTTGGCGTCGTCCGCGCTGCTGCGCAGCCACGCACCGAGGAACAACTGCGCATAGCCCGACGGATCCGCCACCGTGGTGGTGCGCACCGTGGGCGGCTTGCTCGCCGGGGCGGCGGCCACGGGGGTCGGGCCGGACAGCACAGAGACGCCGAGTCCTATGGGGCCGGCCGCGATCGCCGCGAGCAGGGCCAGACGCGACAGACACACACGGCGCCTCATCCGCTCCAGCCGGACGCCCGCGGCCACCGGAGGGGCAGCACCGCTCTCCGAAGCCGTCGTCGCAGGGGACATGGTCAAACCTCCAGGTCAGTGCGCGTGCCTGCTGACCTGAAGAAAACCCGCTGCCCCCGCCCAGACCCCCGACCACGAAGACCCGACCACGGTCACGACGGAGATACGAAACGCACGGTGGGGGCTGTGGTCGGCCCCACCGAAGCACCCACCACGGCCCGCAGGCGTCTCGGCCGGTGCACACCACACCACGTAGTCCAGGGGAGCCGGCACCGGCCGAGCACCGCCGGCCGCACACGCGTGCGCCGGTGCGCACAGCAGCGCCACCTCAATCGCCGCAGCGATGGCCTGCGCATCGAGACAGCTGCTCGCGCCGGGAGACCGCTTGTACCGCATCGCAGTGCGCAGCCGTCTTCACGCGATCCGGCTGCGCACGACTGCCGTTGGGCTGCGCAGCCACGATTGCGCAGTGCCCGGCAACGCTTCGTGTACGAACTACGCGCTCTCTGACGCCCCAGCCGCATACCGGGCTCGGAGCTTTGCGGCCAGACCGAGGGCCACCTCGAGACGGTCCTTGACCGTCACCTCCCATGAGCCGCTGTCTATCGCGGCAAGGACCACGAGGCACTCTCCGAAGTCATCCACAGCAAATTTCTCCGGTGAAAGCCGGCTGCGGTCTTCAGCTGCCACGAGGAGCAGATCGAAGCACTGGCGAACGCCGACAGCGAAGTTCTGCAACTGCCCCCACGACATGGTGTAGCCCTCCGGAGAGGCATGCACTGTGGCCCTGAACTCTTCAAGGTCGAGACCATCGGGAGCGGGCCCGATTCCGTCGAAATCGAGGATGCTCCACACCCAGTCGTTTGCCGGGACGAAGGAAAGCAGCTCAGCAAGACCGACGATCCCCCCACCACCGTCATGCATTCGGAACCGCGCCAGCTCACTCACCAGTCACTCCCACTCTTCCAACAGCCCAGGGACACCACGACTGCGGGGCCACCGGTTGGCTTTTCTGATCGTCCTGCACGACGTAGGGAGGTCCCCAGGGCTCGGGATCTATCGCGTAGCAGCCCCGCGGGACGGTGGACGGTGCCCGGCGTGTCTCCTTGTCCCGGTCGCACTCGTCGTTGCTGACATCGGGGATAACGGCGAGCTCGGCCAGCTCCGGCGTGATCGCGGCGCCGCACTTGGAACAGAGGAAGACGGTCATCCCCTCGTTGTAGCCCTCAGGGCTGCGGCTTCGCATCCTTGTTCAGCTGCGCGGAGTCGATGCGCACGACAAGGGTTGCTACCGGGATCCCCACCGTGCAGGGGGCGTGGTGGGCCCGACCACAAGCCTGACCACGACAGCACACTGCGCATGTTGCGCGATCGTGACCGGTGGTCGGCGGCTGTGGCCGCCGGCTTGGTCGGGGGAGCCGGGTGAGCTGACGGCATGGACCGCTCACACGCCCCTTCACCCAACAGCTGCCGAGGTCACCCCGTCGAGCCTGCATGCTCAGGCTCGGGCGGCGGAAGCGGCTGCGCACACATGCGGGCCGAGGCTGCGCCGTGAGCGGTTTCGCCGGGGGGATCCGGCGGGGCGTGATGGCGGCCGACCGGTTCACGCAGATCGCCAACGGCCTCTTTCGTGATGCGAGGTTGAGTTTCAAAGCGAAGGGGATCTTCGGCTGCATCTCCACGCACCGCGACGGCTGGCAGATCACCGTGGACGCTCTGGCCGCTGTCGGGCCCGACGGGCGAACAGCGGTCCGCCTCGGCCTGCGGGAACTGGAGCAGCACGGCTACCTAGTCCGCGAGCGTCTGCGCCACACGAACGGCCGGCTCGGCGAGGCCGTCTACGCCATCACCGACCACCCCGCCACCCTCGACACCGCACTGCCGGGAGCCGTGTCCGGTGGGACGCTATCCAACCCGGGCGACGAATCCGCCTTCGCCGGGGGGATCCGGCGGGGCGTGATGGCGGGGGACCGGTTCACGCAGATCGCCAACGGCCTCTTCCGCGATTCGCGGCTGACTTTCAAAGCCAAGGGGATCTTCGGCTACATCTCCACCCACCGCGACGGCTGGCGCGTCACCGTCACCGACCTCGTCCGCCGCGGACAGGACGGCAAGAGCGCCATCACCACCGGGCTCAAGGAGCTGGAGCGGCACGGATTTCTGCTACGCAGCCGTGAGCGGAACCCGGGCGGCACGCTCGCGCAAACCCTCTACCTCATCACCGACCTACCCGCCACTCAAAACCCCAGCGCACAACCACAGTACGGTTTTCCAGCGTTGGCTGAGCCAGCGTTGGCTCATCCGCACCCTAAGAACACCAGCCTGAAGAAGACCAACAAGCAGAACACCAACCCCATCCGTCCGTACGACCGCAGCGACAACGCTGCGCGCAGCAGACGCAGACACCCGCCGCACACGCCAGCAGCCGACGACGTACACCCCGGTATCCGGCTGCTCCTCAACCTCGGCGCCGCCCGCCCCGACCTTTTGCTGACCGGGAAGGCCCTGACGGATCAAGGCCGCGTCGTCACCGTGATGCTTCAAGCCGGATGGAGCCACGAGCAACTGCGCCACGTCATCGCCGCCCGGCCCCTGCCCCACCCTGTACACACCTCAGTAGGGGCGATCATCGCCGCCCGGCTACGCGCCGCCCAGGCCTACCCCCCGCCCGCGGCCGTGGCCGGCCACCACCACGCGCCCGCGCCGCCGGCCCTGCCGGTAACAGAGCCGCAGGCACTCCCACGGGCCTCGACCGTGCCCGCAGCGCGCACCCCGGCCCAGGCCCTGGCCTACCGCGCGCTCATCGAATGCGCCAGCTGCGGCCGCCCCGGAACTGCCCCCGGTCAGGACCTGTGCCCCGCCTGCCTCGACTGGCCGCCGTGCCGTACCTGCCCCGGACCCACGCCCCGGCGCGCCCGTCCCGGCAGCGACGGACGCTGCACCACCTGCGCCTCCACCCCACCCACACAGTAGGAGGGAAACCGCCCATGACCGAAACCCGGTCTCACCCCGATCACGCCCCGGACTGCTATCTGCTCTTCGCCCATGAGCCGTACTACCCCGGCCCCTACAGCTGCGAGATCAACACCACCCTCGTTGCCGCCGCCTCACTGCTCCACCCCCGCGTGCGCCAGCCCGACGGCGCCCGCATCCACGACCTCCTCACCCGTGGCCGCCGGCCGGGCCAGGTGGTGCCGCTGGCCACCCTCACCCACGAACTGGACGGCGGGAGCGACTGGCCGGCGGTCGGCGACTGGGAGAGCGTCACCATCGGCCTGCTCCACCTCGTCCGCTACGGCCGCTGCGACGCCCTCTCCCTCACCCTGCCCCCGATCGAGCGCGCCCTGCTGTGCACCGGCCCCCACAGCCACGTGCACGCCATCGATCCGGCGACCGGCCAGTCCCTTGCTTACGGACCGCCCGAGCGCGCCGCCGTCCTCACCGAGGTGGACACCTACCTGGCCGGCCTGGTGTCCAAGCGGCCCTTGTGGCCTGGCAACGGGCTCCTGGACCCACTGAACTATCCCGCGTGAGCACACCAAGACCACGCATCACGCAACCGTTGCCCCGAGGAGGACCACCAGCATGCTGCCCTGGCACGATTCGTACTCGCTGTGGGCCGACCTCCGGCGGCTCTGCCGCCGCCCTGCCTGGCTCAAAGGCCCCACCAGTGGCAACATCCCTAGCCAGGCTGGTATCGCGAAGACACACCTGGGTGCACGCGTGGACGAAGACGTCGCGGAACTTGCGAAGAAGCGCGCCGCCGACCTGGGACTGAGCATCGGCGACTACCTCGCCCGACTGGTCCAGGAGGACGCCAGCGGCCTGCGCACCCATGCAGTCGACGCAGCCGCCCACTTCCTGCCAGAGCACCAGAGCGTCTTCGACGAGGCAGCAGCCGCCCAGCAGCCACCGCGCGGAACGGGCGGAGCCTGAAGAATCCGAACATCGACGCGCTCTGGATCCTCCTGCAGGCTGCCGAAGCGGCCGGAGCCAACGATCCGGCACCCGACGACTACGGCGTCCCCGCCTCGGCGATGGCCCCCACCGGGCCGAGCTGTTCGAGCAGACCGTCCACGACGCCCCTACACCAAGGCCGCCGCCCTGGTGCACACCCTGGCGGTGCCGCTGGCTGGAGCGCTCCAGCCTTGCCGTCGCCGCGGCCACCGGTGTGATGTACCTCAAGGCCACCGGAATCACGGTCGAGCCCACCCCGGTGACGCCCTCACGCGCGCGGACCTGCTCTTGGACCGGGCCTGCACCGCCGGGAGGACCGCCGCTCTGTTGAGGCCTGGCCGACCACCATCTGAACCAGCCCCGATGGCTGGCCTCCCACACTGCGGCGCGCCTCGCTGCGACAGGCACACCAGCCAACTGGCAGCCGAGAAGCGGTGTCTGAGCCCAGCATGACAACGACGGGGGGAGGCACTACGTACAAGCCCCTCAGTTAGGGTCTAGCGGTGGCTGCCTTCGACCCTGACGCTGACCTGTCCGACGACCTCGCCTTCGGCCTGATGGCTAATTCCTTCGTCACCCTGTACTGGCGCCGGAGTCTGCTGGAGGAGGCCGCTGCCTGGTTGCGCGACCACGACTACCAAGTCGTCGTTCTGGAGGCAGGGCAGTGGACCGCGGAAGCGGACATGCACCGCGACGTGGCCTTGGCACTGGACTTCCCGGACTACTACGGACGCAACCTCGACGCACTCAATGACTGCCTCCGGGACGTCGAGTCCTTCGCCTACGGAAGTACAAGGGATGCGACTGGCCTGGTCATCGTCTTCACCGACTACGACCACTTCGCCCGCGCCGAACCGCGCGCGGCCCAAGCGGTTTTGGACATCTTCGCTGGCCGCGCCCGCAGTGCGGCGCTGTTCGGACACCGCATCATGGCCCTGGTCCACAGCAACGACCCAGATATTGAATTCGATTCGGTCGGCGCGATGCCCGTCATGTGGAACGACGCCGAGTGGCTCGACGCCAGTCGTCACCCCGGTTGATCCCCGCCGGGCAGCGATCATACTTCGGCAGTAACCTCGACGCCTTCGCTGACAGCCTCAGCTGGGGATTAGGGCCCGGGCGACGATTCCTACGTTGCGGAGTGGCGCGATCATCGAGTTGCTCGCGGGCATCCGGGCTCTCTGGAGACCGACCGACGGGTGGGGATCAGTTTGTCGCGTTGTCATCCCATGAACCGTCACCCTGTCGGTGATGATCTTGCCGAAGCGTGAGAAGAGCGCGGAATGACCATTGTTGATATGGACAGTCCCGTAGGGATCTTCGGGGCTCGGCGGTGGGCTGCGCCCGTGACTGCTCGGGCCGGGTCGAGGATCCTCAGCCGGCTTCTTCCAGGCGGTCCCGCACGCCATCGCCGTCGGGTAGGCCTTCCCCTGTCGTACGGTTGAGGTCGAAGACGTACACACGTGCCGTGTCACGCACAGGTAGGGGACCTGAATGCGGACGACGCCCGGCGAACCACAGCCCGTTCACGACATCCTGGTAGTGACGTCCAGGGGTTGGGGTCGTCGAGCTGGGAAGAGCCGCCGGTGATGTTGGCCGTAGCAGCTGCCAGGATGGCCGAAGCTCACTTGTTGTCACTGAGGGTTACTGGGATACTCGGCGACCTCGTTTGCACCAATGGCTTTGTCAGGACCGTTGGTGCCTTCCGATGCGGTGGAACGGTCTGGGGAGCGTGGGCGTAGTGACTGGCGGGGGCACGTGGTCAGAGCTGGAGGCCTACTGGCCCGCTGAAGAGATGGTGCGGGACCGGGAACGCGTCAAGGACAAGATTGCTGAGTGCTACAAGGCAGCGCATCCCACCGGACAGGACCCCTCAGCCGGGGACATGGACTCGTGGCGCGAGAGCGTCTACGAAGTCGCCACAGCGCTCAAGGATCTCGGCCTCGGCCAGGTGTGGGTGTTCGTCGAGTATCGCGTCGACCCGAAGATGAACCCCATCGACGTGGTTCTCGCCGGACACCACCCTGAGGGCGGGCTGAGCTTTGCAGCCGTCGAACTAAAGCAGTGGAGCACAGTCGAGCGGCCCAACCGGGCAAACGCCACCAAGGGCCTCTGTGCCGAATGCCGGAAGCCAAACGCCCTGACCCTGTGCCGGCAGTGCGCGATCGAGCGCGTCTACGCGCCGTTCTACTCTGCGCACAAGAAGCACCCGGCGGTACAGGTGCGGGACAACCTGGAGTCCCTCAAGCAACACCACAGCATGTTCGACGACCGGTACGTCCACCTCACGGGGACCGCCTATCTGCACAACCTCAAGGACCCGCAGTCTCAGTGGATCAGCCAGGTCATGCCCTGCTCCGGCATCCGCACGTTCACGGCCCGCCAGCCCGCGAAACTTCGGGAGTTCCTCAAAGCCACCTTCAGCAAAGCTGACGGTGCGGACGCTGCCGAAGCGCTGCTGGAACGGCGCCGGTCGACCGCGCTCCTGACCTCCGAGATCGGCAACATCGTCAACGGCTACACGCACTTCAGCCTGGTGGAAAATCAACTGAAAGCCGTCAACCACGTCATGGACTCGGTTCGTGATCCGTCAGCAGGCCTCAAGCAGGTCTACGTGATACGAGGCCGCGCAGGCACGGGTAAGTCCCTCGTCGCCCTCACGCTGCTGGGAGACGTCATCAGGGAAGGCTACGAGGCACGTTTCGTATCGGGTGGCGTGGCGTCACGCGAGAACTTTCGACGTGGCGCACCGCGCGGCTACGGCAAAGCGTTCACGACGCTCAACAAGCTTGCGGACAATGTCGGACCCGACGGAGTGGACCTCATCGTCTGCGACGAGGCGCACCGGCTCACCGAGCGCCCGATGAAGGGCTCGTTCTACATGCGAGACGGCGAGTCCTCCGTCGAAGTCATCGTGTCCCGGGCAAAGGTTCCGGTCTTCTTCATCGACGGCGACCAGCGCCTGTTCGCTGACGAGGTCTGGTCCGAGGACCTACTCATCGAGGAGATCCAGAAGGTACCCGCGGAGGTCGTCACGATCGACTTCGACCGCGCGCTACGCGCAGTCGGTAGTTCCACATTCGACACCTGGGTGAAGCGGCTACTGCTCGGCGACCCGATGCCATGGAAGGCAGACGACGGGACGGAAGCCGAGCCATTCGAACTCCACTGGACCGACAGCGCCGCACAGATGGAGAAATTCCTGCAAGCCAAGTTGAACGCCGGCGCGAGCGCCCGGATGACGGCTGGCATGTGCTGGGAGTGGACTGACACGTCGGGCACCATCCCGGACGTAGCCCCGGAGCCAGGGTGGGCCCGCCCGTGGAACGCCGAGGACCCGCGCGACGCCCCCGGCGTACCGAAGCGCCACTACTGGGCAACTGACAACGGCGGCTTCAATCAGATCGGCTGCGTACACACCGCCCAAGGACTGGAGTACGAATGGGGCGGCGTCATCATGGGCCCCGACCTCACATGGTCAGGCGACGCCTGGGTCCTGAACCGGGAGCATGTGAAGAGCAAGGCCATCCGGATCGACTCCGACGACGAGTTGACGCGACGGATCCGCAACCACTACGGCGTCCTGATGACTCGCTCCATCCGCGGCACGGTGCTCTACTCCACCCACACGGCCACCAGACAGCTCTTCGCTGACCTCGGCGTTCCAAAACTCTGACACCGCAGGCGCCCCCGCCCCGCTGATCGTCTGGCAGCTCAACAACTGCACCAGGCTGGTGGGCGTCGGACGGGCATCGTGGGGGTGAGGTTTCTGGCGTCGGGCGGCGCTTGTCGGAAGCTGAGAGGGCTGCCTGCGAGCTGGTTGATCGGCGCTGGGAAGTGGCCTGGCTGTGGACGATCCACGTCACTAGAGGTTGTCCCGTAACCGGTGGGGCGGTTGGTGCGTTGGTCGGGCATGGGTGGGGTGATCTCAGCAGATGATCCGAAGTGGATCGAGCCGTTTGCGGGTCTGACCGAGGTGCAGTTTGCGAGGCTGGTGGCACTGGTACGGCGCCGAGGTGGCGACGTTCAGCGTGGCCGGCCGTGGCGGCTGTCGCTCGAGGACCGGGTGTTGCTGGTGGCGACGTACTGGCGCACGAACCTCACGTTGCGGCAGGTGGCGCCGTTGTTCGGAGTCTCAAAGTCCGCGGCAGACCGCATCCTCGATCACCTCGCACCGCTGCTGGCCATCTCGCCGGCCCGCCGGCCGCGCAAGGACACCGTCTACATCGTCGACGGCACACTCGTGCCGACCCGCGACCGCACCATCGCCGCGTCTAGCAAGAACTACCGGTACTCGACCAACCTGCAGGTCGTCATCGACGCCAACAGCCGCCTGGTCGTGGCGATCGGTCTCCCGCTGCCCGGCAGCCGCAACGACTGCCGGGCCTTCACCGAGTCCGGCATCGATCGGGTCTGCCGCAGCGCCCCGCCCCTCGCCGACGGCGGCTACCAAGGCACCGGCCTCCTCATCCCGCACCGCAAACGACGAAGCCAGAGCCACCTGAGCCCCTCGCAGGAGGCAGAGAACACCGTCCATTGCCGGGCACGAGCGCGGGTGGAACACGCCCTGTCGCGGTTGAAGAACTGGAAGATCCTGCGGGACTGCCGACTCAAGGGCGACGGAGTTCACCAGGCCATGCTCGGCGTCGCCCGGCTGCACAACCTGGCCCTCACCGGATAACTCACACCCCATACGGGACAACCTCTAGGCATCAGTTCCGGCTCTGCCGGACCAACGAGAAGGGGGGCGGCCGCGTGACGGACGCGACCATGCCGGTACCGACCATGCCGGGAGCATCCACGGTGGAGGAGGCATGGGCCAAGCTGCCTCGCTACCTCGATGTGATCGGCGGCTACGACCTGTGGCACGTCGAGACTTTGGTCCGCTTCTACGGATCGGAGCGGGCCGGGGCCCGCATCATCGAGCGCATCACAGAGAAGCTGGCCGAGCACCAGATCGGTCACCTTCCCGGCCGGCTCCCGACGGACGGCAACTGCCCGGTGCTGATCTACAACAAGACCAACACCGACATCGGGTATCTCCTCAGTCTGGTCCAGAACTTGGCGACGCAGGACGTGTCCGACAATACGAGCCCGTCGGTCCATCAGCTGAACTCCCTGCTGAAGGGCCACACGGCGCTCCTGCGGGCCCTGCGTACCAAGAAGGACTAGAACGGTGAGCAGCCTGAACGCGGAGGAGTGGAACACCCGTTACCCGGTCGGCACGCGTGTGATGGCCTACCCCGGCGTGCGGCCGGAGGACTCGCTGGCGGTCGCGCATCAGAAGCGCACCGCGGCCGGCCGCCTGATCGGAGACAGCGACATCGACCCGTGCAGGAGGCTGGACACTGTTACTCGGTCCGTCGCCTGGATCCTCGGGCACGGTGCCCCGGTGGTCCTCGTCGAGGGTGAGACCGGCGGCATCGCGCTCGACCACGTCGACCCGATCCCCGCTGGCGCCACCGGTGGTGAGATCCGTGACTAAAGCCAGCAGCACAGGAGCCACCCAGCCCAACCCTCGCCCCGACCTGAACTTCACCCCGGTCCGCAACGGCATGGATTATCTCGCCAGGGCCGTCGACGAACTGACCGAGGGCACTTCGCCTCCGAGTGAGCGTGACCTCAAGTACGCAGTTCTCCATCTCCAGGCCGCGACCGAGGTCCTGCTCAAAGCACGGCTGGTAGGCGAACACTGGAGCCTGGTCTTCAGGAAGATCGGCGACGCCAATCTCGACAACTTCAAGAAGGGGCAATTCGAAAGCACCACTACCGATGAAACTATCCACCGGCTTTCGGCGATTGCGCAGGTGGACTTCCCGACCAAAGCCCGTGTTGCCATAAAAAACCTCGCTGAGGACCGAAATGCGCTGATGCACTACGGGCACACTGGTTCTGCTTACAGAGTCGAAGCAAGAGCGGCTCAGGTGCTCAGCTTCCTGATGGAGTTCATCAACCACGAACTCCGGCCAATGCTCGATCGGGAGTTGCAGAAAAAGTTCCATGCCGACTGGGGCAGTCGTGTTTCCCTGACCCCTGAAAGGGTTTATAAAAGGTACGAAGCCCCCGAAGTTCAGAGCGTAGATCGTGAGCTGCGAGCAGTCACCGAGACCATGGGTGAGCTGCGCTTGAAGCTCGGCCGTATCGAGAAGCTTGTCGACGAGCGCATGAAGGCTCTGTCAGGCGAACTTGAGCAGGTCGAGCACCGCACCATCCACTGTCCTGAGTGCAGGCTAATGGCGCTCGTTGTCAATGACAGTAGGACGCCGGTGCCGCTCTCCTGTCGATTCTGTCTGTATTCCTACGGGGATCCGCAGTCGGTGGCAAGTGATTACGTCTGGCGTGTCATCGGGGAGGACAATGGTGCACTGACCGAGTGTCCGGTTTGTAAGGTCAACTGTCTCGTGCTGGGAGTGACCGTAGCTGCGGACGTGCATGAAGAAATCGGCCTTTGCTTCAATTGCAGCGCTTCGTATGACGTGAGCGACGGCGCGTCGGACTCCGACGAATTGGAGGAACTGTAATTTTTCCGGCAGTGGGAGGGCCGATGAAGGGGACCACGCCGGACGCGGAGATTGTCGTGGCCGAGCTCGTCGAAGAGGGGGAGCTGGTGCGCGGCGCGCCGGCCCCCCCCGCCCGCTCGTCGACAGGCACACGGTGCTGATGCCGGGCGAGGACATCTCAACCAGCGACGATCCACGCACGACGTACACAGAGCGGGACCTATACGTCAGCGACGAGACCGCCGCAGTCCTGCAGGACACGGACCCGACCGACTCGGGCCCGATGCGGGCCTTCAAGGCGTGGTGCCAGGAGCAAGGCCGTGTAGCCGTGCCATGCACGACCGCCACCTTCACCGAGTACGGGCGGCACTTGATGCAGCGAGGCCTCGAGGTCGCCACCATCACGAACTACATGTCGCGGATCCGAACGGCCATGCCGCCCGGAAAGAAGCCGGACAACAGCCTGTACCTGCGGCTCCTGGCCAAGTACCGGAAGACCAACAAGCGCGCCATGCGTACGCGGCAGGCGTTCCCGATCACGCTGCCCTACCTAGTGCCGATGATGGAGAAAGCCGAAGCGGACGGCCGGCCAATCGGCTGGCGCGACGCGGCCTTGTTCGCCTTCGGATACCGGTTCCTCGGACGCAGCGTTGAAGACGCTGACCTGGACATCGAGGACCTGACCGTCATGGATGACCGCATCCTGGTGTGGCTCCCCGAGGACAAGACGCACAAGGGCGAGGAACAGAACCTCGTGCTCCAGGACCGGCCCGACATCCAACTCGTCCCGCGGATGCGGCGCTGGCTGGGCTATCTCGCCGAGCAGGGCATCACTACAGGGCCCGTGTTCCGGCATGTCCTCAAGAACGGCAAGGTGGCCTCATCGGCAACCCGGGCGAAGACGGCCAAGAAGCGCGGGGAGCACCTGCGGGGGCACACCATCAACGAGCGGGTGCAGTACTGGTTCACCAGGGCCGGACTCGTGAGCGACGGGCGGCCGGTCACCTCCCACGGACTGCGCGCGGGTGGCGCCACCGACCTTGCTGAGAACGGCGCCACGGACCAGGAACTCGAGGACGCCAGCCGATGGGCCAAGGGATCGGCCATCCCCCGCAAGGTCTATGTGCGCCCGGCAGAGGCTGGGAAGAAGGACCCGTTCGCCAAGGTGCCTGTTCACAACACCGAGCGCTCGAGGGCTGAGTGACAGGGATCAACGAAAGACCCCCGCTCCGGGGAGCGGGGTCCGTCCGTCCCCCTCGAAGCCGATCGAGGGGTACCGTTCTGGTGTCGAAGCAGAACAGGAGCCAGTATGCACGCTCTGCCCGAAGACCACACCGGCGTGCGCATGGCGCGACTGCGCCGCGAACGCCACCTCACTCAAAAAGCCGTCTCAGACCTGACTGGGATCCCGTACAGCACGTACACGAAAACCGAACAGGGTGTCATCGCCGCCACTCCACACGTCGTCGCAGCATTCGCTCGAGGTCTGCGCATTGAAGTCGCCACAGTGGTCGGCCAGCCCTACGTCGACGAGCTGAGGGCGGACGAACTCGACGTCCTGATAAGGCCCATCAGGGAGGCTCTGGACGTCTACGACCTCGGCGGCGACCCCGACATTCAGCCGCGGCGACTCGAAGATCTCAGTGACGATGCCGAGGCCCTCCTTGTGGCCGTCCGTGCAGGTGAGATCAAGAAGGCCGCGAGCAACGTCGCCGGTCTCATCGAAGAGGGCACCACCGCAGCACACGCACTGAACACCACCGAGGGTTGGCTCACCCTCGCATCGTTCTACCGGACGGCCTACGACGTCGCGGCCAAGCTGGGATTTTCGGACCTGGCCCAGTTGTCGCTGGCCCGTATGGACTGGGCTGCACAACGAGGTTCCGACGCCGTTCTCGGCGGCATGTACCAGTACCTGCGCGCGCTTACCTACCTCCGGGAAGGCAAGTTCGCGATTGGGCAACGTCTCGTCTTCAAGGGCTTGTCCACCCTCCAGCAAGCCGAGGCAACGCGTGAACGCGAAGTCGTTACCGGGCAGCTCCATCTCGGCGGAGCGGTGATGGCCGGCCGAGCTCACGACAGCAGCAAGGCGCTGGCCCACCTCGACGAGGCCGATCGGATCGCCGGAGCGACGGGCGAAGCGGTCAAGGTGCATTACCTGACCTTCGGCCCAACCAACGTGAAGGTGCACCGGGTCTCCGTACTCGCCGAACTCGACGAGTACGGCAAGGCGGTCGAGGCCACTGACGGACTGACCATCCCGCAGGACTGGCCCAAGTCGCGGATGAGCCACCACTTCGCTGAGGTCGCCCGTGCGCAGATGTGGACCGGGAAGCTCGAAGCCTCCTTCCAGAGTCTGATCCAGGCACGGAAGGCAGCCCCGCAGCAAGCCAAGTACCACCCGATGGTCCGGGAGACGTACGCAGGTCTCGAGGCAGCCCACCGACGCCTGCCTGAGAGTTTCCTGTCGTACGGATCCTGGCTGAGCACCGCAACCGGGCAGGTCGCCTAACCGTCACTCACTCCCCGTGAGGCTTTGGCCCCAACTATCATCAACTTGTGATAGTTGGGGCCTAGTTGTGAGCCCACCATGTCGTCACTGGCCATTTCGACATGGAGCCGACCATGACGACGATTCACGCCGCGGCCCAAGAGCGCACCCGTCGACGCGCTCTCGCTGACGCCGCCGGGCCTCCCCGCCCCGCCCGCCGAGACTGCGAAATTTTGAACCAGCGGATCACCGTCGCCGCCCGACGCGCAGACACTCCGCCGCGTCCCGAAGACGCTTGCCGCGTCGGCGTACTTCGCCGGATCGCAGCGGCCAAGCTCAGATACTGCGGGCTCGAGGCACTGATCGGCGAGGTGTCGCTCATCGTCTCGGAACTGCTGACCAACGCACTGCTGCACAGCGGCACCACCGAGGTCACGCTGAGCCTCGGCATCCGCGACGGCTTCCTTCACATCACGGTCGTCGACGGCATGCCCGGGTACGCCACGACAACCCCCGCCCCCGACGACGCAGAATCCGGACGCGGTCTCGCCCTGGTAGACGTCCTGGTCGGTGAGCACAGCGGCACCTGGGGCACGAGCGAAGACGGCGCCAAGACGTGGTGCAGTCTCCGCGTCCCGCCCGAGGAGCGGCCGTGATGTCCCCGGCCACCATCACCCGATGCGTCGGGGCAGAGCCGCCATGGGCGCCCCCACTCGCCGCTGAAGAGTTAGCCGACGTCTTAGCGAAGATCCGCCAGTGGACTCCGTTCGACGGTGACGCCCTCCTCGACGACGTCGGGGCGGTCCTGGACGACGTTATCCCCCACGAAGAGGACCTCGACGAGCACGCCCAGCGGCTCCGCGGCCACTTGATGCAGCTCGTGGACATTGCCCTGGCAGCCGAGGCCGACCGCAAGGACGCCGAGGCCGGCCGACTGACCCAACAGGCCCGCGACGTGCGCGCCCAGGAGATGCCGGGTGACCACCGGCAAGCCGTCGGCCACCTGCGCCGCATGGCCTGGTCTGTCAACGAACTCCTCGAGCGCCTCGCCGTGCTCCGTTGCCTGAGGGAGGCAGCGTGATCATTCCCCCGCTGCCGTACAGTCCGCCAGCCTCGCCAAGAGAGAACCGTTCCGTGGGCACCCCGGCAGAACCCCGCCTGATCCCCTTCATTACCCAGCGCGTCGGGGAGGAGGCTGCCCCAGACACGCTGATGATCGTGGCTCACGCCTCGGGACCGCGGCTCTACTACGAGGACGAAGACCTCAGAGACAGGCCGCTGCGAGGCGTTCTGTGGGGGCGCTGCGGCTTCAACCCATCCGACGAGCACGGCATGCCGACCGGCCGACCGCAGTGGAAGCTGATGCACCCCTACCGGCAGATGCTGGCCATGATGGGCATGCGCTGCCAGGTCTGCGCACAGCCGGCCCGTACCAGCCTCGGCAACATCTTCCTGACTGGCCCCAAGGACGAGGACCCCTCCCAGGCCACGATCTACATCAACCAGCCACCCGTGTGTCCCCAGCACGTCCGCACGGCGGCCGCGCTCTGCCCCCACCTGGAGCGGGCCCCGATGGTGCTCCTGGCCCGCAGCGCCCCCCTGTACGGCGTCCACGGCGTCGTCTACGGCCGCAGCGGTCAAGGCGAAGTGCGCGTCATCGACCGCCCGGACCACGCCCTGCCGTTCAACCACCCGAGCATTCGCATGGTCCTGGCGTCGCAACTCATCCGTCGGCTCAGCTCCTTCCGCGTGCTGGACCTGGAGGAGCTGCTCCGGGAATTGGGGCCCACCACATAGACCCCTGGCTGGTGGCCCGGCGGATCCGGCCGGGCACCAGACAGGCCTCAGTTCTACGACGCGGTGCTCGCGTTGTGACCTGCACTCATCGTCACGGCAGGTTGCACCGGGGGTCCCGCGTACCCTCCCGCCCGACGATCGACGGGCGGCCAACTCATCAAGGGAGCACAGCAATGGCCCAGGCCACATTCGCCCCGACGGCAACGCCCGAGGCCCCGCTCGCCGGAGAGTGGGAACTGACCACCACCATCACGCAGTCGCCGGTCCCGATTGTCGAGGCCTGCGACAGCAGCGACGGATGCGCGGCGTCCTGCGCGTCGTCCTGCACCTCGAGCTGACCCCCATCTCGCGCCGGTGCGGGCGGCCACCGCCCGCACCGGCGCACCCCCCGACGGAGGGAGGAGAGACACCCATGGCTCCACCGATCTTCCGACGGTTCGGCAACGCGCTGGTCCTGCGCGCCGCTGCCCTGCCCGTGAAGGCCCGGCCCGCAGACTGGCCTGCCATCAGCTCCTCGGACGCATGCCGTCAATGGCTGACGCACGTGTGGGACGACGACACGTTCGTCGCCTCGCTGCGCGCCGCCTCCCCCCGCCTCGTCGAGTACGTGGACCGAATCCTGGCCGGTGAGGACATCGAGGCGAAGCGAATCCGAAAGGCCACCTGCTCAGTCGCCGGGTACCTGTTGCGAGCCACGGGGCGGCCCACGCCCTTCGGTCTGCTCGCCGGGGTTGCCCCGGCCACGGTGGGTGCCACCGACGCCGCCATCGGCACCGCGCACCAGGCGGTCGCCCGCCCCGACACCGTGTGGGTGCACCACCTGCGCACCGACCTCGAGGGGCGGCCCGACGTACTGCCGCACCTGACCATCCACATCAACAACTTGGCCCACCGCAGCGGCGACACCCTCAGCATTCCGCGCTCCGGCGGCCGTATCGCCAGTGCCCGCATCAGCCGGCCCCTGGCCATCCTGCTGCGATCGGCTCAGCAGCCGACCACCGGCCGGGAGCTCCTCGTGCAGCTCACCGAAGCGGGCGGTACTCCGGAGCAGGCTCTCCGCCTCATCAGGCAGGCCCTCGCGGACGGCTACCTCACCAGCAGCCTTGCGGCGCCCATGACCGTTACCGATCCCGCCCGCCACATCGTGCGCGCTCTCGGGCCCCACCACAAGGACCTCACACCGGAGACCCGTGACGTCCTCGCCCAACTGGGCGAAGCCCTGCAACTGATCGGCGATCACAACCGTGCGGGCGGCGCCGAAGCGGCCCAACTGCGCGGCACTGCCCACGCTCTGATGGGATTCGCTTCCGCCCCCAGCCGCACCCGCATCGCGTTGGACCTGCGGCTCGACGCTCGTGTCAGTGTCCCTGGCCACGTCCTGCAGGAAGCGGAGCACGCCGCGGATGCGCTGGTGCGCCTGACCCGGACCCGCGGGGAGACGCCGGCGTGGGCGGGGTACCACACCCGGTTCTGGGAGCGGTACGGCGCCGGAGTCCTTGTTCCCGTCCGTGATGCCGCCGACATGGCCGCCGGGATCGGGTTTCCTGCCGACTACCCCATGTCGCTGTGGCCAGAGACACCGTCCAAGGTGCTGCCCCGTGACGAGCACCTCGCGGCGATGGCCATGCACGCGAAGGTGACCGGCGCCCGCGAGATCGTGCTGACGGAAGCAGACATAGACCAGCTCGCCGACGCTCCCCGAGACGGATGGGTGGCCCCGCACGCCGAGATGGCGATCCGGATCCGGTCCGCTAGTTCTGATGCCGTGGACCGGGGAGACTTCCTGCTCGACGTGCGACCGGCCTGGACCGCCGGTGCGCTGTCCGGCCGCTTCACCAGCCTGCTGAGGACCGAACTGTCAGACCTGTACCCCAGACTGCCCACCATGGTCGAAGGCGCGTTACCGGCACAGCTCTCCTTCACGCCCGTCTTCCCCCACGGCGAGAACGTCTCCCGCATCCCCGCACTGCTGCGCAACGTCGTCAGCCTGGGTGAGCATCGCGAGTCGGCCGACCACATCGTCGACGTCGACGACCTGGCCGTGATCTCCACCGGCCAGCATCTTCACCTGGTCAGCATCTCCCGACGCCGCGTCGTGGAGCTGCTCGTGCTCCACCCGCTCGCTCTCGAGAAGCAGGCGCCGCCCCTGGCCCGGTTCCTGGCGATGCTCGCACGCGGGTCCGTCACCGCCTGGACCGCCTTCGACTGGGGCCCCGCCGCCGTCGCCCTGCCCTTCCTGCCACGGATCCGCTACCGCCATTCGATCCTGGCCCCAGCACGCTGGAAGCTGTCTGCCAGCTCCCTGCCCGCCGGGCCGTTCACGCGGCAGTGGCATGAGGCGCTCACCGAATGGGCCACCACATGGGACTGCCCGCCGCACGTCGATCTGCGCAACGACGACCAGACCATGAGCCTCGACCTTGCCGAGCCGCTCCACGCCTCCCTGATCCACCAGCACCTGCAGCACCACCCGTCGGCCGTCCTCGCCGAGACGGTGACGGCCGACGAACTGGGCTGGATCGGCCACGCACACGAGATCACGATGCCGCTTGCCGCCGACGGCCCGCAGCTCCCGGCCCCCGACCTCACGAACGCCCCCCTGATCACCAACAGCGACCTGCCGCGCCCTGGCGACGGGGGCCGCTGGCTGCAGGCGAAGGTCTTCACGCACCCCACAGCCATGGACCAGATCATCACGCGGCGCCTGCCCGGCCTCCTCGAGGCCCTGGGAACCGACGACGCGTGGTTCGTGCGCTACCACTCACTGCACGAGACGGACCACCTGCGCATCCGCGTGCCCGCCCACAGCAACACCCTGGAGACGGTGGCCGCCTGGACCGCACAGCTCACCGCGGAGAACCTCGCCTCCGACCTCGTCGTCGACGGCTACCGGCCCGAGACCGGCCGCTACGGGACCGGCCCCACGATGGAAGCCGCCGAAGCCGTGTTCGTCGCGGACAGCCTCGTCACCCGCTGCGCACTCACCGACCTGCCCCATCTCCCCCGGGAGGTGATCTGCGCACTCAGCATGATCGACATGGCTGAGGGGTTCCTCGGCACCCGCGAAGGCTGGACGTGGATGGCCACCACCCCAGCACCCAGCGGAGAGGGACACCTCGAGATCACGCGC
This sequence comes from Streptomyces sp. NPDC107562, assembly GCF_055657325.1. Lineage (NCBI taxonomy): Bacteria > Bacillati > Actinomycetota > Actinomycetes > Kitasatosporales > Streptomycetaceae > Streptomyces > Streptomyces sp. NPDC107562. Next base: position 1,304,304 of record NZ_JBVKBE010000001.1, read on the forward strand.
CCCACCCTCCGCCACGTGCGTACACACCCCCTCGTGGCCGCATCTCCCCGCCTCACCACGGCGGTAGCGCAACGCCGGGCAGCCCTGGGCAAGTACCAGGCCTGCCTCAGCGATCAGCGCACCGCGCAGATCCTCCAGTCGCTGCTGCACATGCACCACAACCGAATGTCGGGCCCCGACCGAGCCAGCGAAGCCGCCTGCCGGCACGCCGCACGGCAGGCCTGCCGATCCCTGACCGCCCGAGGAGACGCATGAGGCACGACGACCTCGGCGGTGGCCACGCCGGAACCGCCCTATACGAGATGGTGCTCGCCCACACCACGGGCACCTGGGCCGCCGCCCACACCGCTGCACAGACCATGACCGCCCACCCCCTCGCAGGCCACCCCGACGAAGCCAGCCTGTACCGAGGCGTTCCCGCCGTCGCCTACGCGCTGCACTTCGCTCAACCGCGCCCCCGCACCCTCGCCGAGCTCGACGCCGAAACCATCGCCATCGTGGCCGCCCGCCTGGACACCGCGCAGCGCCGCATGGACACCGGACAACCGCCTCGCACAGCCGAATACGACCTGATCAGCGGGCTCACCGGGCTCGGCGCGTACCTGCTGCGGCGCGAACGCGACACCGCGCTCGAGCGCATCCTCCGCTACCTCGTCCGGCTGCTCACCGAGCCGCTCACCGTCGCCGGCACTCCCGTCCCCGGCTGGTGGTCCACTGACGCACCGGCCGGAATGGATGACGATGCATTCAGCGCCGGACACGCCAACTTCGGCATCGCTCACGGCATGCCCGGCCCGCTCGCCCTGCTCGCCCTGGCCAGCCGTGCCGGGATCACCGTCGACGGCCACGAGCAAGCACTCGACGAAGGCATCACCTTCCTCACCCACTGGGCGCAGCCCTCCCACGCCGACACCCTCGGATGGCCCGAACTCCTCACCCTGGACGAATTCACGACCGGGCCCATCACCCGAGCCACATCAGGACGTCCCTCCTGGTGCTACGGCGCACCCGGCATCAGCCGCGCCCTGCAGCTCGCAGCCATGGCCCGACGCAACGCGCCCGCCCGCCAGCTCGCCGAACACGTCGCGCTCGACACCATCACGGACCCCGAACAGCTCTCCCAGATCCCCGACACCGCGATCTGTCACGGCTGGGCCGGACTCCTGCTGACCAGCGACCGCATCGCCACGGACGCCGTGACCCCCGCCATCAGCAAGCACTTGCCGACCTTGCGAGCGCACCTGAGCAGACGCAGGGAGCGGCACGAGATACCCGAGGACGCCGGCCTGCTCACCGGGAACGCCGGCGTCCTGCTCACGCTGCACACCCTCACCCGTCCCCAGCCCGCGGATCTGGGCTGGGAGACATGCCTTCTACTGAACTGAAAAGGACGGCCTTACCCGTGAGCCAGACCCCCACTGCCGACGAACTGCGCCACCGCCTCGTCGACGCAATCCTCAATGGCGTACGCGTGTCCGCCAACGTCGAACGCGTCATGCGTGCGGTGCCCCGCGACGCGTTCCTTCCCGGCATCGACCTCGAGGACGCCTACGTCGACCAAGCCGTCTCCATCAAGGACAACCCCCTCGGCGGCCCCCTGCCCCTGTCGTGCGCGTCGGTGCCGTCCGTCGTCGCGATGATGCTGAACCAGCTCGACGTCCAGCCCGGCGACCGCATCCTGGAGATCGGTGCCGGCACCGGCTACAACGCCGCGCTCCTGGCTGAACTCACCGGCGACCAAGGCCATGTCACCAGCATCGACATCGACTCCGACGTCGCGCTCCACGCGCGCACCGTGCTCGACCGCGCCGGATACCAGCGGGTCCATGTGATGGAACGAGACGGGCTGATCGGCGCGCCGGAGAACGCACCCTACGACCGGATGCTCGCTGCCGTGGGTCTGTGGGACGTGCCCACTGGATGGTGGGAGCAGCTCGCCGAGGGCGGGCGCCTCGTCTTGCCCCTGCGGTGGCGCGGCCAGACCCGTTCCGTGGCACTCACCCGCCGCGGCGACACTCTCGTCTCCGACGGCATGGAGCTGTGCGGCTTCGTCCCCGTCATCGGCCAGGACGGTGAGAGGACCACACCGCTCAACACCGACGGCACCATTCGCGTCATCCACGACGAGGACCAGGCCGTGGACGCCGACGCCCTCGGCCACAGCCTGAGCAGCGCCACGGGCGTCGTGGTGATGTCCGAGCAGCGGATCGGCGGCGAGGAATCGTTCGACGGAGTGTGGCTGCGCGCCACCGCCTCCGACGACCGGGTGTGCCGCCTGCAGGTCATGCCCGATGCTGTGGCGCAAGAACTGATCCTGCGGCCGTCGATCCCCGTCCGTAGCCCGGTCCTGGTCGACGGGGACACCCTGGCCTACCTGATCGTGCGCCGTGATGACATGGACCCGCAGCGACCCTACCGGCTCGGCGCGGCCGCGTACGGGCCGCACGCCGAGAAGCTCGCCCAGGACCTCATCGCGCACGTCGAGGCGTGGGGCACCGCCCGTTCCGCGGTTCCCCGCCTCACCATCTCCCGGGCGACAGCCTCTGCTGCGGACGTCTCGGGGCACGTGATCAGCAAGCCCGAGAGCCGACTCACGCTGACCTACTGAGCCGTGACTGAATGGGCGCCTTCCCTCCGTTCGGGGAAGGCGCCCTTCGCGTGAGACACGGCTATGCGTGTAACAGATCGCGGTGGTTGACGTTCCGGCAGTGACAGGGTTTGCGGTTTACGTCAACCCCGCAGTGATCTGGAGGAACGGTGACGACCGCGACAGCCCCCCTCTCGCCCGAGACAGGCCGCTCCCACCTGCAGGACGGCCTGTTCGCCTGGCTCGAGCCTGAAGCACCAGCACCGGCGGCCGAGACGAAAACGCTGCCGGCGTCTGACCCGGAAGGCCCTCCGGTTACGCCCGAGCCGGAGATGAAGCCCGACCTTTCCCACGTGTGGGTCGTCGCCGCCACGATCGAGGTCACGCCGAAGATCGCGAGTATCGCCGACTATCGAGGCAGCTTCAAGACCAGCGAGGGCCAGCGCATCGAGGCGCTCGACGTGTACTGCGACGGCTGCCGCCGCCCCTACGACGAGGTCAAGGGCGACGACTGCGCCGCCAAGATCGACAATACGCACCTGATCGGCGGCGACCAGACCAAGTGGGCCAAGCGCAAGGTGCCCACCCCGCGCCCGAACGCCCTGATCATCCCCGGCGGCACCATCAACCGCCGCGGCATCGGCGCCTACATGTCTGGGGTCTCCCGGCTCCCGCGCTGAGCACGCGACGTAAGCGCCGTCCGCTGTCCATGGTGCTCGGCGTGACTACTCAGCGAACTCAGCCGTCGAGCGACGGCCCTCCTGTCGCTACCAGCGACATCACTGGGGATGCTCGAGCCCCTCGACCAGAGCTCCCGGGCCGTCGCCAACCTCAAGAACTGCCGCTGCCGCGCACACAAGGACCCGGAGGGCATCGCCCGGCACATCAACACCGGCCAGCCAGTCGTCGCCGGGAAGAAGGTCACGGTCACCGTGTCCGTCCAGGCCCCCCTGGTGGTCGAGGCCGAGGTGGGCACCGTCTACCCGGGCAACCTGCGCGCCGACGGCACCCACTTCATGTCCCGTGCGGCCGCAATCGTCGCCGCCCGCCGCTGATGTGTGCCGCTATTGCGGAGGCTGCGGCGGCGCTCGATACCCTTACGGGCCTGACTGGGGAGGGCGACACGATGAACGTGTACCCGTGCCGTAAGTGCGGTGAGCTGTACGACCCTGGGGTGTCCTTCGCGAAACCTCACGCGTGCAGGCAACGGCAGACGACCGCCCGACGGCAGACGACCGCCGAATGGCGGAAAAGCGTCGGATGGCGGGAGGGACAGGGATTCGGTCGGGTGCGCCGTCTGTCGCGACGAGAGCAGCGGCACTTCTGGCTGACCGTGGCCTGGTCGGTTCTGTCGACCTTGTTCGGCCGCCGAGCACGACGTACTGACTGGGTGAAGGCCGCACGGCAGCCGCGGGCGGGCGGGTTCGGCGCGGGTGGCGACGGCGGCAGTGCTGGAGACTGACACAGCACACAGGCACGCGCCACCGCACGCGACACAACGACTCGCCGCCCGTCGCTAGTTCGCAATCCGCTCGATTTCCCTGAGGTTTCGCAGAATCTCCAGCAGTGCACTGACAGCCTCGCCAGTTGCCGCAGTATCGCCTTGCAACGTGGCCAGCGCCCTCTGACGCTGCTCGCTGTGAGGTCCGGGAATGCCCGTTGGCGGCAAATCAAACAGTTGCCGGGTCCGCCGCAGTCCTCGCATCGGTCGAGCGCTCAAGTTGCCAAGTTGCTTGGCCGAGTTCCGCAGGTCCGTGTAGGCGTCAGGCCTCAGCCAACGACCTCCCACCTCTTCGAGCCGAGGACGTACGTCACGCTCGAGCCGGTCCCAGTCCTGACAGATCTGATCAAGCCAGGCGTTCCGTGCCTCACCAACGAGTCGGAACGTCCGTCGGATCGCGGCGTCACGCTCGTCGTAGAGGCGAGCGACCGTTCTGTCCTGCACCGAGCGACCTACAGGCCCGCTGGCAGCTCGAACATTGACGGCATTCCGCAACCTGGCGTTTGCGGCCCGAAGGGACATGAGCTCGGTGAGAGCCGACTGGAGGTCCTGGGAGGTGAAGCCTCTGAGACTGGTGGAGATGAACTGCTGCGCCACCTCATTGCCCCGCCGGAGGGCGGCCCGCCGATCCGCCGCATCCGCCTGCATCGCTCCCAGGTGCGAGAGCACGACCAAGGCGAAGGGCACACCCAGGAGCAGTCCCGTGAAGCTCGATATCAGGTTGGTCAGAAACGCACGGTTATCCCACCATTGATGGGCGTCGCCGTAGACGCCAAGGCCGAACGCGGTGAACCAGGCAGGGATAGCCCAGTAGACCACCAGTCGAATCGGCCTAGGCGTGTCGCTCCACCAGTTGCGAAATCTCCCACTCATAAGCACATCCCCCCTGCTGATCTAGCACGCGACACTACCGCGCAGGCTGGCCACAGTGCGGGTCATGGCTACGAACTCCGCTCCCAAGAAGCCCGCCGCGGACAGCGCGGCGGAGGCCGCCGAGACGGTCCCCGCGACCGCCCCGGCCCGTCCCGTCCGCAAGCCGTCCCTCGACCCGAACATCGTTGGGCCCGCCCTGCGCGCCGGCGCCGACCCGGTCGCCGTGCCCCTGGCGCACCACCACAACATCAACGGAGCCGACTACCCCCCGGGCGCCAAGCTCCTCCTCGCTCCGGACTACGCCCAGCGGCTCCGCGGCCAGGGCTACGCCACCCAGGTCTGATGAGCGAGCCCGCCCTAGCGGACGCTGATCCGGTCTCCGTCCTCCTTCCTTGGCTGCAGGCACACCCGGCGGTCGCCGCCGTGCTCGGCGGCCCCAGCCGTGTGTCCGGAATCGAAGAGGCGCCCTGGCCGCACCTGCGCATCGACCACGGCCCCGGCGGAGACCTGCGGGACATGAACTGGGCGATCTCGCCGGAGGTGACGCTCGTGACACCCGGCGGTGACGGTTCGACGGGCGGGGGTCTCCTGACCCGCATCCGAGGGCTCATCGGCAGCGCGCAGGGCGAAGCCGACCGGAACCCGGTCAACGTGCCGGTGCGGATGCATCTTCCCGGCGGCCGGCGCGGGCTGAGGATGCTCGGCATCGGCGCCCTCGTGTCGCTGGTGCAGCCCACGGTCGCCCTCATCGGCCAGTACGGCGCCGGACTGACGGCACTCGTCTCCGCGGCCGCACCTGCCGTCGGTGTGCTCGGCGCGATCCCCGGCCTAATCGCCGCGGCGGGCACGGCCGCGATCGGCACAAAGGTCGCGCTCAGCGGTGTTGGTGACGCATTCAAGGAGTCGGCGAAGGCGCAGCAGATGCTCGCCGCCGAGGGCGAGATCAGCGAGGCGCAGCAGTTAACTCATCGGACATGGAGCTGCAGTCGGGCTCTGCGTACAGGGCGAGCTCTTCGGTCGGTGTGTAGGTGTGACGACGCGTGCTAAAGGTCCACTTGGTGCCGGGCGGGTAGGGCTGGACGGTGGTTTCGGGAGCAGGCATGGGCGCAGTGTGCCGACCGAATAGGAGGGGCGGGGCGTTCCGGGGCTTTCCGCTCGAACAGGTGAGGGGCCGCTGGTGGGACGGTTGGCGGGTGCTGGGGTGCAGTGCCCGACGCGAGCGCCTGTGCGCCCCATCACGCCCACTCCACGAACCCGCCCAGGCGGAGCACCGTCGAACGCATGGGGGACACACGTGGATACACGCAGGAGTGTGCAGGCCGCGGGGACGGACGCTGCCCGAAGGGTGAGGTCCTTACGATCGACGCGGGAATCGTGGAGTACCGGTGCGATGACTGCCGGGAGTACTGGCGTCTGCACGACACGCAGCCGGAACGCCGGGAGAAGCCGAACGATGGGCTGACACGGCCCGTGGGAGACCCGGGGGAGGTGGGCAAGGAAGATGCGGCGTAGCGGCGCCGTCCGGCTCGTTTGTCACGCGTTGGCGGAGGAGACCGCCCACGGGTCGCCGAACTTTTCCAGGAACCAGACTCATCCGGAAGCCTCCATGCTTCCGCCCGACCGTTTCGGTCTTCGAAGGGTCCCTCCCGGGTAGTCCACCCGGTCAGGTCGCCGTCCTCGGCGTACCAGGATCGCGATTCACCGTCACGGTGAATGGACCCGAGCACCGCGACCCAGACGGCTGGCTCCACCGGATCGATCGGGATGCCTTGACCGCTGTGCTCGGCCGGCTTGGACTGGGCAATCTCCTTGACCTCCCGCCGCTCGGGGAGGGTGAAGGTCCTCGGACGCCCGCCTTCGTACTTCGGGCAGAGCGCCTCGAACCCGTCCACGTTGAAGTCGTGGATCACATTGCGCACCCGGTCCGGGCTGGTGAAGGTCACCTCAGCGATCTTCGTCACCGACATGCCCTGCGGAGAGCAACACCATCTGTGCGCGCCGAAATCCGCAGCAACCGCCGGCCCTCATCGTCATCGATCTCACGAACCCGCACCCGTTCAGCCATGCGCATAGGCCGGGGTGCGCAGGACCGTGGTCGGGGCTGCGCACCTGTCGGTCGTGACCCCTACTGTGCAGCCTTGTCCGCGCGTGTGCTCAGCGGGCCGATCGGCTGCCCCAGTTCACCGGCTGCCAGAGTGCTGGACCGGCCGGGGCCGGGGCCCCGATGGTTGGGGCTGGTACAGCCGCTGTGGTCTGCGCCCACGCGACTCGCGTGTCGGGATGTTGGACGGGCCGCCAGACGGGCTCTGCCGGGCCGTTGCGCAAGATGTCGACGAGGGGAGCGACCAGGACGGGAACGGTGCGCAGGAAGCCGTCCAGCCCGGTGTCCTGTGCAGCCGTGTGCAGCGCGGTGATGCGGGTTTCGATGCCGGCGGGTCCGGTGCCGTCGAGGACGAACAGCAAGCGTGGGAAGAGCGGGTAGCGCTTGCGCCATTCCTCCACCAGCACGTCCATGCTGGGCTTGCGCCGGCCTGGGGGAGGGGCCGGGGTGTACGCGTGAAGGCGGGCGTATGCGGCGAGTTTTGCAGCGAGGCGTTCGGGTCCCATGGTGGCCCGGTCGACCTCCACGAACGCCCGCAGCATCGTTCCCTCGCCTCCCTGCCGGTAGTAGAGCAGCGCGTCGGGGATGACAGCTTCACCCCCGCCCAGCGGGTGGTGGACTTCCGGGATCCAGTCCAGCGCCTCGCAGATGTCGCCACGGCGCCGCGCGTCCTTGAGGAAGGCCAGCCCAGTTTCGGTGACGGTCAGCGAATGCCCGACCCGCAGCCGTACGGCGGTGGGGTCGGATGCCAGCCGTGGCGGCCGCCGGCCCCGCAACTCCGGCCACTCGGAGGCAACCTGCACCCCATATGCGGTCGGGTACCACACCCGCTGCCTTCCGGCCTGGGGAAGGGTGATCCGGTCGACCAGCCCCTCGGCCCGCAGCTTGGCCAGCCGGCGCCGGGTCTGCTCGATCCGCACTCCCGGCGCGATAACCGTATGCATCTGCCCGGTTGTGGCCATCCGGTACTGGACCAGTACCGCCAACGCCAGCAGGTCACCGCCACCCGCATCCGCCTGCGCCATCATCATCGGCCGCTCCCCGCCTCTCCGAGGGCGCCGCTCCGTGCGGCGCCGTGCTCACGAAGCGAGCGCACCAGCCGGCCCCGACCAGAGCACCAACCACAAAGCCCTGACCACGATCACGACTCGACAACACCGCCCCCGACCGGGCCCACAACCCCGCCGACAACCCCACCCATAACTGTTGCCAGCCTCTGGGGCCTCCACCCGCAACGCAGCAGGTCACCACATCAATCTCGTCGTGGTGGGCGGCCCGACATCCCCCTCTGCACACCACCGCACCCACACCCGTCTGAGAAAAGGAAAGGAGAAGGGCGGGGCTGGGGCGGGCGGGTGAGCGGCCGGGGGATCAGGGCGGCGGGTGTATCTGTTGCGCGTCGGCGGCCGCCTCCGCGCTACCACGACCCAGCCAGCGGCCAAGCCCCCGCAGAGCCGGTTCGGCAAGGCGCAGACGGGGCGAGGCCGCGTGCAGCACCCGTGCGGCTTCTGAGAGACGCTCAGGGCCCTCAGGTCGTGCTGTCGCCAGCTTCCGCCTCGTACAAGGCGCGGGCTTCGGTGACGGCGCGCTGCCAACTGCGTGGCACTCCGCCATGCTTACGGGCCAGACGCGCGGCGAGCCCTCGCCGGTGGCCGCCGTCAGCGCGCAGCGCAGCCAGCACCACACCCACCGCCTGGTCCCGCCGGCTACGGTCGGCGGTCGCCGGGCTCCCCGGCTTACGACCGGCCCTGCCCAGCCGCCCCGTACCGACATCCTCCCGCCACGCCACCCAAAACGCCTCCACCGCCCGCTGATCGAAGTACTGCGTACGCCCGATCACATGCACCACCTCCGGATGCCGGCGCTCCTCCGGCTGCCCGTGACGCTGCACATACCAGCGATCAACGGTCCCGGCCGACGCACCCGTCAACTGCCGCACCCACGCCCGACTCACCACCCAACGCCCCTCATGCACCGTGCGCAGCGGCGTCTCCTCTGGCACGACCATCCCCCTCAACCCCCACCCACCACAGCATCCCGCTCCCGCCACAACACGGCACCCTCTAGGATAGGAGCACCTCTTCGCTGGGAGGTGCGCTGGTGGAGAATCCCCGGACCAGGTTTGCCGACCTACCGGAAACCAAATTCTCCACCAGCTCAAACCAACAAGAATTCAAAGAATCCCAGGGCGCAGCAAAGCAGCGAAACTCACCTTTCCCCGCGGAGCGGGTGGCTCGGCGCTGCGCGCCGGGCAAGTGAAAAGCCCCCGGCAAGCCGGGGGCTCAAAAAGGGCGGGTCCCCGCAAGCGGCAACCCAGGGCAGCGCTGCGCGCCGACCAGAGGAGCACGGCGCGATGCGCCTTCAGTCGGGGCCGGGGCGCCGAGATCCCTTCACCGGCACCCCGGCCCTGTGCCCCGTCGGTGAGGACCGGGACACAAGGGCGGGCCAGGTCGCCATCCACAGCCCGCCCAAGCCCGCTACAAGACCGTGTACGCCACCGGCGGGTAGACCGCCTCCGTGTCCCCCTCGTCCTCACCATGGACACCAGGCGCGTCCAGGAAAGCCGCCGCCTCCCCACCCCCGAGCAGCTCGGCCGCCTCAGCAGCGCTGCACTCGTTCAGCACCCCCCAAGCCAGATGCCACGCCTGCACGGTGTGGCCCGAGCCCTCACCCGCCATGGGAGAGCGCAGGTACATCACCCCGTACGACAGCGTCTGCGCCAGCCCACACGCCAGCAGGAACGCGAAGTTGTCGAAGTACCGCTGGTCCGCGCCCACCAGGTCTTCCGGGCCGCCGTCGCCCTCGACAGTCAGCGCCAGCGTGGCACTCAACGGCCGCTCCTGGCCCTCCATGTCGACCCCCAGCCGCACGACGTGCTCACCCGGAGCCAGCCGCCCCATGATCTGAGCCAGCACCACGTGTGCCTCCTCCCGCGCCTCGGCGAATACGTCCATAGAAATCGGCTTCAGCTTCATTATTTTTTCCTCCACTCGCTGGGTGGCTTACGAAGTCCGGAGGAGTTGCCGCCCCTTCAGACACCCATATTCTTCCTTAATCACGGACGCTTCAAGCGCCCATTTCTCGCCATACAATGGCCAGACCGAAGCACAGACAGAGGGGGAAGTCATTCCCGCATCCAGAAGGCGCACACCCTGCGCCAGGGAGCGGTACAGAATCCCAGTTACTACACAGCACAGAAGTGCGATGCAGCTCTTCGCGCCCAACTTGACCTATCGGAGAGATCCCAATGACGTGGCGTGGGAGGGGTGCGGGTGGAGTGCAGCGGAGCACGTCTCTACGGTGTGGCCGGCATCCTCTCGGGCCGACGGTCCGTCACTTTCTCTGTGGGGGTGGTGGCTGGGATTCCCAGACGCTGCACGGGCGCGAGCGTGATGCACCCTCCCCTTGCTGCTAGCCTCAGCACCCGCGCTTGCGCGGGTGCCCGCAATTCGCGCTTGCGCGAATTGCATTGCGTTTAGAATTCCGCTTGCGGAATTCAATTCCCGCGCTTGCGCGGGAATTTGGCGGAGCGTCAGCGGAGCCATTCGCTATGCGGCGGCTTGCCGCCGCATTACCCGCTCCGCGGG